>CAVYPG010000019.1:0-492114 GCA_963770335.1 uncultured Alphaproteobacteria bacterium | reverse complement strand
GCGCAAAGGCGCTTAACCCGCCCGCCTTCGCATGAAGGCGCTTAACCCGACGCTCACAGCGCTGCTATAGTTTCTGTCTTGGGGATTCTTGGGGTTAACAGCCGGCGATTCGTTTGCCGGCCACCGCGCGGAATCCCGGATGGCCGATCAGGCGAGCCTATTGATGCAGGATTTCGGCAGGTCGAAGCCCCGCTTCGACATCCTGCAAGCCATGCATCATGCCGCCCGCGTCAAGCAAAAGGCCTATGGCGCGCAGATCCGCGAGATCTTCAGCCTGGGCCTGGGCGACGGCCGGATCATGCCCCATGACTATTACTACTACCGCCTCTACGACGATGCGCTTTATCCCCACGACGAGAAGAAGCGCTTCCTTAGCGAGAGCGTCAGCCATCGCCTGCTGCTGAAATGCTGCAACGTCCATTGGTGGGCGGCCGCCGACGACAAGTTCCTGGCCGCGGCGATCCTGCGCGGTTATGGCGTGCCGGTGCCCGAGACCCAGGCGGTGTTCAGCCGCTCGGGCCGCAATTTCAAGCCGGCGGAGAAACTCGCCACCCTCGACCAGCTCGCCCAGTTCCTGGCCCATGGCGCCCGCTTCCCCCTCTTCGCCAAGCCGCTGACCGGCGTCGGCAGTTTCGGCGCCTGCTGTTTCACCGCTTTCGCTGAGGGCCGATTGATATTGGCCGATGGCAGCTCGCTCGCGCTGGAAGACTTTCGCGCGTCAGATGGGAGACGACCAGGCCTATCTGTTCCAGACCGTGCTGCTGCCCCACCCGGCCCTGCAGGGAATTACATCCGGCACGCCCACGGTGCGCGTGATCCTGATCCTCGAGGATGGCCGGCCGGAGATCCTGCACACGATCTGGAAAATTCCGGCGGCCGGCAATGTCGCCGACAATTTCTGGCGGCCGGGCAATCTGCTGGCGGATATCGACGCGGCCACGGGGACGGTTCGCCGGGTGATCCGCGGCTTCGGCCTCAAATTCGAGGAATTGACGACCCATCCCGATAGCGGGCGCAACTTGCGCGGGCTCGTGCTGCCCGACTGGGAGAAGACCGTCGCGCTCAGCCTCGATTGCGCGGCGATCTTCAGCGGGCTCGGCTATCAATCCTTCGACATCGCGCTGACGCCGGCGGGCCCGGTGGTCGTCGAGGTGAATACCGGTTCGGCCTTCAATCTTTCCCAGCTTGTGACGGGCCGCGGTTTCCTGACCGACCGTTTCGCCGACTTCCTGCGGCGCAATCGCTATCGGCTGAAGTTGAAATCCGCATAGGACTATAGCCACCCCCACCCCATCCCGCCCCCCTCATGCTCGCACGGCTCTTCGCCGTGCTAGGGGGCGGGGGAAGTAAGGGAAGCACTTCTCCACTAATCCCCTCCCCCTGCAAACCGACAGGTTTGCGCCCAATTGGTTCGATGCCGTCGGGAGTTGTTCCGACGTCTGAATCGAACCAATCGCTATTGTTGACGGCCTGATTCACCCCGCGCCTGCGGCGCCGGGATCAGGCCGTTCGGGGGAGGGTCAGGGAGGGGGTGGCGATATGAACGGTGCGCACAGAACTCAGTTAAGCCAGAGCAGCGCGTCCTTCAGCTCGGCAACCCCGAACGGCTTGCGCAGTGTGCCGCGCATGTCGAGGGCATAGTTGCTGCCCAGCCGTTGGCCGCTGTTCAGCAATTCCGGATGATAGCCGCTCATGATCATGAGCTTGGCCGTGCATTGGCGCTCGGCCAGTTGCCCCAGCAGAGCGACCCCGTCGACCTGGGGCATCATCAGATCGAACAGGATGGCCTGCGGCCGGAAGGAATCGTAGGCGGCCTTGAACTGGTCGTGCGTGATGGCGGTCACGACCTCATAGCCTTCGTTCTCGGCCACGCGCCGGACGAAATCGCAGATGCTCTGCTCGTCATCGATCACCAGCAGACGCCGGGGCTCCTTCGCCTTCGATGCAAGAGTTGTCATGGCGAAGGTCCCGTCGGGCTGATCAGTTGAGCAGGCGTCAGTGGGATGCGACCGGCCGCAGCGCCGTGACCTGGCCGCGCTCGGGCATGCTGTTGGTCATGGTCTTGGAGCCGGCATAGAGATTGGAAAGTGCTTCCAGGATCAATTCCTCGGTCACCTCCGGCGCGCGGCCCTCGAACTGGCAGGCGTTGAGGATCTGGGCGGCAATGAAACCGGGCTGGTAACAGGCCAGCGTCAGGCCGCGCCGGCCCTGCAGCTCGTCGACCACCCAGTTCGCCATGCTGTCGGTGATCTCCAGATTGTGGGGGGCCAGGATCTGTCGGAAAATCTTCTTGTAATCCTCGGCCGGTGGCGGAGTCAGCTCGAGCTTGTAGGGAATGCGGCGCAGGAAGGCCGGATCCATCAGATCGTTGGGCGTCATGTTGGTGGAGAAGATGATCAGTTCGTCGAACGGCATCTGGACGATGGCGCCGGTCTGCAGCTTCAGATAGTCGATGCGCTCTTCCAGCGGCACGATCCAGCGGTTCAGCAGATCGGTCGGGCGCACGAACTGGCGGCCGAAATCGTCGATCACGAAGGTGCCGCCCAGCGCCTTGATATGCAGCGGCGCCTCGTAGAATTTCGTCGTGTCGCTGTAGCGCAGGTCGAGCATATCCAGCGTCAATTCGCCGCCGACGATGATGATCGGCCGCCGGCAGGGAACCCAGCGGCGGTCGAAATCGGCGCTGCGGATCTCGATCTGCTCGCGCCCCGTGGCCACCGGCTTGCGGATCTCCTCATGCACGCTGGGGTCGAAGACGGTGATGATCTGGCCGTCGACCTCGATGCAATAGGGGATGTAGATGATGTCGGTGAAGATGCGGCCGATCTTCTCGGCGATGGTGCTCTTGCCGTTGCCGGGCGGTCCGTAAAGCAGGATCGAGCGGCCGGAATTGATCGCCGGGCCGATCCGGCTGACGAAGGTCTGGCTCACGACCAGATCGGCGAAGGAGCGGTTGATGCGCTCGCGGTTGATGCGCTCGTTGGTGATGCTCTGGCGCTTCACCTGGGCGATATAGGATTCGATCGCCACCGGCGCGGGGCCGACATATTTGTTCTGGGCGTTGGCCTCGGCAGCCGCGCCCCGGCCGAGCTCGGTCAGGGCGTAGGTCAGAACCGGCAGGCTGCCGCCCATGCCGTCCGAGCCGACGATCTTCAGCAGACGCTGATTGACGCCTTCCTGGGCCATGGTCTGCACCAGGTTGCTGGGCAGTTTCAGCACCTCGACCAGCTTGGGAACCGTATCGACGCCGCCGGACTGCACGGCCTTCAGCATCAGATTCATCAGGGCGCGCATGGAAACGCCGGTATCGGCGATCGAACCCGGCGTGACCGGGGGTGTCATCTGCAGAAGGGCGTTGAGCTGCTCGAGGCTCACCAGCCGCAGGGCCAGCAAGTTATCGGACAATTGGCCGCCCCACTTCTGGCGGCGCTCAGCGGCCCGCTTTATGTCGGCAGGGTCGACAATTCCGTTGGCTACGAGAAGTTCTTCAAGCCGCATCTGACTGACCTTCTCTCAACCTTTCTATTATGTAATCCTCATAACTATCTAATATTGCTATGAATCCGTCAACGCCCAAAAAAGCCACCGGCTCAATCATGGGCCTGCATAGTTAAAAACCTCTTGATTTCTCAAGGGCTATTGGCCTGTTGCTGCCGCCTGATGGAAGCTCCAGCGAACGCTGACGGCCGCGCCGGCCGACTTGTCCTATTTTATGAGTGGCCGCCGCGCCGGGGGACGCGAGTTACGCGGCGAGTAGACCGCAACCGGCGGTTTACTTCTCCAAGGAAATATCTTACAGTTCAATTGATTACCGCATGACAAGGGACTGCCGAACCTGCTTCCCTGGCGCTGTCGCGAGGCTGCCGGAGCGGATTCAGTGAGCGAGGGAACCAAATGGTCAGACTTTTCAGAGATTTTTTTTGTGACCAAAAAGGGCTCACGATGATCGAGTACGCGCTGATTGCCGCGCTGATCGCCACGCACCCTGATCACGGCGCTTACGAGTATGGGCGTCACGCTGAAGTCGTTCTATACGACGATCAACTCGAGCCTCACCACCGCTTGAGCGGCTAGTCGCTCAACGCGGCTTGGCAGCACCTTCGCGAGAAGCAAACAGCCCCGCTGCCCTTGTCCAGACATTGCGGAACGGCTGCAAATAGAGATCGCCAAGCGTCCTGAACCGGGCGCCTTCGCTGCCCGACAGGCCCAACTCAAATACCTCTTTTTCCTTCGGCAAATAGAATGTGCCGGCGAGCTTGTCCCAGAAGTTGAACATCTGGGCCAGGTTCTTGTCGGCGTGCCGGGGTTCGCTGCTGTGATGGATCAGATGCATGGCCGGGCTGCTGATATGGCGCGCGATCCAGCGCGGATACATGAGCCAGATGTGGGAATGGCGCAGCGGCACGCCCGCCAGATAGAACAGGAACAAGCCGATGTTGAGGCCGCTGACGGTGAAGACCGGCACCGGCTGGGCATAGAGATAGGAGAAGATGCCGGCCACGAACCCCGGCAGCGCCGCCGCGAGGGTGAAGTTGAGCAGCTGATCGACAGGATGCATGCGCAGCACGGTGACCGGCGTCAGGACGACGGCCGAGTGGTGCGTCTTGTGGAACTCCCACAGCAGCGGGACCTTGTGCTGCAGGTAATGCGCCAGGAACAGGGCCGCATCGATCGCCAACAGATCGCAGATCGTATAAGCGGCCGTCGTTCCCCAGCCGACCTGCCAGCCGAGCCCGGCGGTGCCGGTGACGGCGCAAAGTGCGGCCTTGGTCGCGTTGGCCGCCGTCAGTGTCGACAGGCTGAAATACGGAAAGAAGACGGCGATCAGAAGAAATCCGTTCACCAGCCAGATCTTGTAGTCCGCCAAAGCGGAGCCGTGGGTGAAGACCGAGCGGGGGGCCAGGAAAGCGAAGGCGCCGCGAAGGGACGGCCCATCCGTCGTCCGCAGATAAACCAGGACGGCAATGACGAGCGCCGAACACAGATAGAGCCAGTAGACCTTCGACGACGAACTCCAGGCCAGGTCGAATACCGGCGACAGAATTCCGCCCAGCAGATTCGTCCTGAAATCCAATTCTCACTCCCGGCCTGACCCGGCCCTTCACGGGCGGGTTACGTGGGGACAAGTAGCACTCGATGCCTTCCTATTCAATTGTAGCACTATATAACCTACATTTTTTGCGATATTTCATTTCCATGTGACACGTATCGCGTTCATCGCATCCCAGAAACTACGGTGCTTTCCCGCGCCCTATCACACTGTTTGCGGGCCGGCCCCTGCTCCTTATCCGGCGCTGCCACTACAGCAGGGCCAGTGATGGAAGGTGCGGTGCATTTGTGTTAGAGCGCCCTGGATGTCGCACATCGTCGCGCAAGATTTCGATTCTGAAGCGTTCGGCGTTCCGTTTTACCGGATCGTCCGATGGGAAGGCGCCGGCCTGGGCCATGAACTATCTGTGCTGCAGAAGCAGCGGCCGGTCGTCATCGATGCCAAAGCGGCGGCGGAGGATCTTGAACGCAACGCCTTTCTGCAGCGCCACAAATTCCGCAATGTCTGCACTCAACTTGAACTGCGTCACCATCTGAAGGACGCCGAAAAGCCAAGGCACGCGGTGGAAGTGACCGATGGTCTGGCGCTTTCTGGCGAGGTGATTGCGCGCCACGCGCAGAATTTCACTGCCGATAGGTTCGCCCTGGATCCCCTGCTGGCGAAGGCCGGCCACGACAGGCTTTACGAAAAATGGATCGCCAACTCACTCGCCGGAAGAATGTCAATCGCCTGGCATCAAACGGATTTCTGCAGCTTCACCGAAAAGGGAAGTCAGGCGACCATAGACCTGCTGTCGGTATTGAACCGGCGGCAGGGTGCGGGCCGCAGCCTCGTCCTCGCCGTTCTGGCGCGTGCGCATGCGCGTCGGATGACGTCGGTTCGCGTGGTCACCGAGGCAGCCAACAGGGCGGCATGGCAGCTTTATCTCGGCTGCGGATTCACGCTCGTGCAGATCACGAACTGCTACCACTTCGTAGCCCTCTGACGGGAGCGATCGGCTGTGACAGGCCGACCCGGTCGCCGACGACATAGAGCGGCCGACCCTTCGCCTCGCTGAAAATCTTGCCGACGTAAATACCGAGGATACCAAGCACCATCAGGATGATGCCGCCCATGAAGAAGATGGACACCATCAGGCTGGCCCAGCCAACCACCGAGTACTCCTTGATGAACAGCGCACGCAAGATGATCCAAAGCCCGGACAGACCCGACCACAGCGACATGACGAAGCCGAAGACGATGGAAACATGCAACGGCCGGTCGGAATGGGCGAGGATGATCTGATAGGCCAACAGCAAACGCTTACCCAGATCATAGCCGGGCGCGCCCGCAAATCGCTGGCCGTGGGCCGCTTCGATCGACGTGCGGCGAAAATCCGAGCCAATCGAGGATTCCGCCGTAGAACCGTGATCCCCCATCGAGCGGTAATGCTCGACGACGCGGCGCGAGATGATCGAGAAATTGCCGTGCTTGGGATCGTAGCTGGTGTTCGCCAGCATGCGGAACAGGCGGTAAAACATGCGCGCAGCGAACTGATAGGCCGCCGATTCCGGACGGTCGACGCGCTGAACGAAGACGACCTCATAGCCTTCCTGAGCCTTGGCATAGAGTTGAGGAATCACCTCCGGCCGGTCCTGCAGGTCGCCGTCCATGACGACGACCCAGTCGCCGTCGCAGACATCGAGGCCGGCCGAAATAGCCACATGCTGGCCGAAATTCCGGGTGAACATGAGGCCCCTCACCCGGCCGTCCGCGACTGCCAGTTCGCGGATTATATCCCAGGAGCGATCGCCGCCGCCGTCGGAGACCAGGACAATCTCGAAATCCTGGGTGATGGTGGACAACGCGTCCTTGAGGCGCCGGTAGAGTTCGCGAAGGGTCAGTTCTTCACGGAAGATCGGGGCGACGACGCTGATTATTCGCCATGCCGCAGCCCCTAAAGCAGGCGCCCGTCGAGGGTGACCCGGTCGACAAGTCGTTGGGCCTCGATCAGGTTGCGGTACCATTTGACGGTGGATGTCACTGGCGCGTTCTCGACCGCGCCGGTCTTCAGCGCCTCATAGATCTCGCGCGTGCCCTCGGCAAGTGTGCGCGTCGGTGCGAAACCAAGTCTCTCCTTGGCCTTGGAAAAAGAAGTGCGGTAGTCACGCCGATCCGGATCGTCCGGCGCGATTTCGATCTGCAAGGGAAACGGCAGCGTTTCGCGGATCGTGTAGGCCACGGTCAGCACCTGGGCATTCGTGTGCCCGATGTTGAAGATCTCGCCCTGGACGCGATCCAGCGGGGCCTCAATGACCATGCGGAAGGCGTCGGCGACGTCCTGCACATGGACCAGCGGCCGCCATTGGCGCCCGCCGCCCATGATTGTAATGCGGCCCCTCTCCACCGCATGCAGCGTCATCAGGTTGACGATCAAATCGAAGCGCATCCGCGGCGAAAGGCCGAAGACAGTGGCGTTGCGCAGCACGGTCGTGCAGAAATTCGCGTCGGACAGCGGCAGCGTATCTTCCTCGGCTTTGAGATTTGCCCGCGCATAGGTACTGAGCGGCGACTTCTGTCCATCTTCCGTGAGATCCTTGCCTTCGCTTTGACCGTACACGGAGCAGGAGCTGGAAAGGACATAGCGTGTGACGCCGGCGGCTTTGGCCATCTCGGCGACGCGCCGTCGCCCGGCGTGGTTGATCTGAAGCGTCAGCTGGGGATCGAGATCGCCGCTGGGGTCGTTTGAAAGTGCTGCAAGGTCGCAGACGGCATACACGCCTTTGAGATCGCCGCTGGAGATATCCCGGATATCGCGACGCAGAACGCTGAGCGCCGGATTCCCTGCAACATCCTTCAGCGTGTCTTCGCCGAAAAAGAATCTGTCATAGGCAATGACGGCGTAGCCTGCCTCCAGCAGGGTCTTGGTCAGAACGCTGCCGATGTAGCCACCGGCACCTGTCACCAGAATTTTTTTCATCGCAGACCTTCAATCATTCCTGGGCCATGGGAACGACCGACCCGAGCACTGCGCCAATTACGAAGTCTTGCTCCTCGCGGGTTAACGAAGGGAACAGCGGCAGCGTAATCGTGCCCTCGCCCCATTCGTAACTCACCGGAAAATCCTCAGGGGTGTAGCCGTATTTCTGGCGGTAATAGGTCAGGGTGGGTACCGAACGATAATTCACCGTCGTGGCGACCCCCCGGCTGTTCAACGCCTCAATCGCACGATCGCGGATGCGCGAGGGCACATGAATTGGAAAAAGATGGCGAGCGGAAACGCAACCGGGCAGGACGCGGGCAAGGCGAATCACATTGCCAGCAAAGGCCCGTTCGTAGCGCTCGGCGATTTCCTCCCGCCGGGCGAGACGCTCGCGAATGGTTTTAATCTGCGACGGCAGCAAGGCAGCGAGAATATCAGGCAAGTTGGCCTTGGTGCCCAATCGCAGCATGTCCCAGTGCCGGTACTGATTCCGGGAAAACCGGTCGATGGCGCCCATTGACATGCCATGCAGGCGTGTCTGCAGCATTTTCTGATACAGATCGCCATCGCGCGTCACGATCGCCCCACCCTCGCCGCAGGTTACGTTCTTCGTTGCATAGAACGAAAAGATTGCCGCATCCGAATGAGCGCCGGGCCGCTCGCCCTCGATGGTGCTCTCAAAACTGTGGGCGGCATCCTCGACAATCGCAATGTCCGGCCGCGTCCGCGATCGCGGCGCGCACGGCGCGGACGTCACACATTTGGCCGTAGAGGTGCACGGGAATTACCGCACGCGTGCGCGCCGTGACTGCCGCCTTCACCGCCGCGGCTGTGACATTCAGCGTGTCCGCATCGACATCGACGAAGACAGGCTTGGCCCCCACCAGTTCGGCAACGTTGGCCGAGGCGATAAAGGTCATCGCCGGAACGATCACCTCGTCGCCCGGCCCGATGCCGAGTGCAAGCAGTGCCGCTACCGCACCGTTGGTCCAGCTGTTGACCATGATCGCATGCGGCGCGTCGAAGAACCGGCACAGATCCGCCTCGACGCGACGGCATACCTCGCCGGTCGTGAGATAGGGCGAGGCAAGCACCTCGCCGATGGCCCGCGCATGACTGGCATCGAGATCGTGCCGGTAAAACGGAACCCTATCCACCATGTCGATCACGGATGAAACCGAAAGCCGGATAAGTCATGACGCATCGTGGCTCACGCTGAAAAGATAATAATGATTGGCAACATCGCCCGGGAGAGGAATGGGCTTCACCCAGGCCGGCAAATGCCCCGCAACCAGCCGATTGTAGAACGTGTCCTGCTTGTTGTCGGAATCGAATATGTATCGCTCGCCCGAGGCTGGGCAAAGCAAGATCAGGTCCACTTGCCGGGCATCGATTGCAGCCTTGGCGGCAGCGTCGTCGGGTGCCGACATCATGCGATAGACGGCGAGGATGCCCTCGTTATGGATCATCGGCGTGGCCACCACGGCGTGTGGCGTGCGGTACATGATTTCCGGACCGCTGTGGATGGCGGCCGCAATCACGTGCTGGCGTGATCCCAGGCCGGCCGGATCGTCAAGCACCGGCGCGATCTTCGAAAGAGCGCATCCGTCCGCGGCGGCCTCTGCGTTCGATGTTCCGGACGCCTGCAAAAGACTGCCGACATAGGCTGGCCCGACAATCAGGATTGAAATGGCGAGACTGCGCGCGATCACGCCTAACAGTGCTGCCTGCGTCATCAGCCGGCTCTGAAGGAAGACGATCAGGTCCGCAAGAACAAGCAAACCAGGAATTTCGGCAAAGGCCGAGAAGCGGAGCGCCCACAGCGTCATGCCGGCAAAAAACAGCAGGACGAGCGCGATGAACCACCAGGCAGCGCCGCGTTCGCTTCCGCGCTCTTCCCAGACCCTTGGCAACAGCCAGGGAATCGAGACGAGGCATGTGCCCCAATAGAAAAGGAACCGGCCCGCCGCCGGCCGCGACCACGGCACGGTCGCTTGCCAATCCTGATTCTGGGTAATGATCATCTTCACCATCTGCGGATCCGCGGCTGCGAGCGGGCCCGCGAAAAACAACGGGAACAGCGCGAACATGACCAGGCAGGCGAGCGCCACGCCACCGGACGCCGTGAGCGAGCGTGCCAGGACGCCCTGATTGCGCCGCTGCGCGACGGCCGGCACTGCGGACCAGAAGGCAACCAGCAGGATTCCCAGTACGACATGCACGATGGACAGCCGGTCGTAGGCTACGGTTAACAGGCCCCAAACCGGCGCGCGTTCGACGGGCAGGAGGACGATCGTCGCAGCGAGAAAACCGATGGCAAGTTTGCGATTGGCGGCTGCCCAGCGCTGCCCCTGGAACAGCCAGAGCAGGCCCATAACAGAGAGCGCCAGAACCAGCGGAACGATCATTTCCAGCGAAACCCACAAGCCGGCACCGATGACAGCACCGGCACCCAGGGCGGCATTCCGGTCATTCGGCTTCAGAAGGCTGCGCAGCATGAAGCCAAGCGTGACGATGAAGCACAGGAACATCAGGCCGTGGTGATTGGGACCTCGTGCGCCGGTATATCCGAGAAATCCAGGCTGCAGCAGAAGCAACAGTGCAGCCATCCACGCTTTCTCGCCGAGCAGGGGCCGCGCCATCCACCGCGCGCCAAATGCGCAGGCAAGGCCAAGAAGCGGCGATACGGCAACGCCCGACCAGAACAGCGCCCGCTCGAAATCCATGAAAGGCCGAAGAATGGCCGCCATGGCGAGCAAAATGATGTCCAGCGCATGCGACCAGGTGGGCGGTTCGCCAAAGGGCCAGTTGCTGCGCGGCAGCAGACCGTCATACCAGGCGCCGCCATGCATAAGATGGGAGACATTCAACAGCTGCAGATACGCGTCGGAGTCAACCAGGTTTCCCTCGAACGGAGATACAACACCGCTTTTGATGAAAAGCGCCTGGATGGCGGCCCACATGACGACGATGGCAACCGTCGCGCCAATTTTGCGCCGCGCCAGCGTCGCCGGATGCCCGGGCAGCGACTCGCTCATGCCAGGATCATACGGCATGGCCGAGGATCTCGCCCACCGGGCGCCAAACTCTTGAGCGTGCACTCATGACGGCACCGCGAAGAGATAGGCGCGCAGCCGGTTCGCCCAGAAGCCGATATCCGGCGACACATGGATCAGGGAATAGGTTGCCTTGAGTGCCGCCAGATCGTCGCCCTCCTCGCCGAAATAGACAGCGACATCGCCGCGCCGCTGCGAAAGCCCATAATTGCACATGACCGGAACCCAGAGGACGCATTGCGAGGTTTCGCCTGGCAGGCGGTCGCGCCCCAGATCACCGATGTCAACCTCGATATCCAGGATGCGATAGCGGGCCTCCAGATAGCCGATGAAGAACGCCGCCTCGTAATTGCTGCTGCGCGGAAAGACGATGCGGAAAGGCTGCCCGCGCCGATCGGGTGGCCGGGCATCGTGCAGCATGTCGATGAATCGTGCGGCATCCGCCTTGGAAGCAACATTCTCCTTCCAGGGTGCATAGACCCACCAGAAGCTGACCAATGTCTGGAACAGCGCCAGCGGCATCACCAGCGCCAGGATGCCGATCAAGGCGGGCCGTCGTGCCGGACCGCTATTTGCCAACGCCAGCTCGGCGACGCGGCCGGCATAGAGCCAGGCAAGCAAGGCGGCCGGCGCGTAATAATACTCGTGAATGAATCCGAGTTTCACATAGGCCGCCGTCAACGCCAGAGCCGCTACCGGCATCCCGTCCCAGACCGGTGAAGCTTGAATGCCCCGCCGCGCCAGCATAAAGCGGAAAAGGATCGAGCCGATCAGGATCAGGACCCACACCTGGGAGGCGAGCACCTGCAACACCAGGAACGGATCATGCGAGCGCCCGACGAGATAGCTGCGCCCAATCTGCGGCAGGATCGCGATGCCGTAGACGGCAAGCCAGATCGCGCAGCCGCCAATGACTGCTCCCGCGAGCAAGGTGAAGCAGCGCCGATCCGCGCTTGGGAGATCCTTCATCAGGCGGGCGGCGGCCAACAGATAGCAGGCCCAGGCCATCATCATCACGAACGCTGTTTCTTTGTATTGCAGGATGACGAAACTGGCGAGGCTTGCCGCGACGAGGAAGCTGGTCCGGCGCGACTGTTGGTAGCGCAGCGCCGCCCATAAAAACAGGCAGAGCAAAACCAGAATGTTCCGCTCCGAGTTCACGATGTGGAACGCCGCGGAAACGATGGGCGGTGTCAGCAGGACTGCGATGCAGATGGCAATCGTGATGGCCCGATGAACGCGATAGACACGGGTCAGGAAATAGCCGGCCAGAATTATCTCGGCGGCGGCAAAGGCCTGGTAGACCTGCGCCGAGTTTCCCAGGAATGAAAGGGGGTAGAATTCCTGGTGGCTTAGCGGACGCAGCAGACCCAGGCTTGGGAACAATTGCAGCGGGGCATATTGCGGTCCACCGGCGAGCGATTGAAAGAAGATATGCGCGTCGTAGAAGGTGAAGTCTTCCCAGGCCAGCATAAGCCAGAAATACAGCCCGAGGCCGATGCCGAGGAGGAGGAAGACGGCATTTCGGGTGAGAGGTGCCGCGAACCCAATGCTCGCGCCGGATACTGCGGGCAAGGCGCGTTTGGGATTGAAACGGGCATCGACGATGGCGACGAGGACGGCCAGCGCAATACAGGCGACGAGCAAGGCCGAAAGATAGTGATATTGAAGCCAATCGCCGAACGCTTCAGACATATCCGATACCCACGCTGATCTCGTCGAAACAGCCCGCCGACTTCGATCCGGCTCGTCCGCAAGGGCGGCGTGACGCTATAGGAAACGGCTCGATAGCCCCATGTTCCTTGGCTGCATTGTCGCGCGATTGCTCCAAAAGTCCTACAAATGATACTGTTGGCTGCGACTCGGGGGAATGCATGCGGCCATGACGTGGCGCGAGTTTTGGGATCGAGAGCGCACGACCTACATAAATGAGCGGCACCGCCAGCTGGAAAGCGAGCTGATTGGCCGCGCGATCGAAACGTTCATTCCTCACGGGACGGCCTCGATCCTCGACTACGGCTGCGGCGACAATCGCGTCGCCGATGAGGTTGCGCAGCACTGCCGCAAACTGATCCTTTGCGATACCGCACCTTCCCTCCTCAAGCGCCTGAAGCAACGGTATGCGCAAAACCCCAAAATTTCAGTAATGACGCCGAGTGAACTGCAAGCGATGCCAAGCGGATCGATCGACCTCACCGTCGCCAATTCCCTCATCCAGTACCTTGGCAGCAATGAACTTCACGAACTGTTGGGGCTATGGCGGCGAACGCTCAAAAGCGAGGGTTTGCTGGTGATCGGCGATGTCATCCCCGCGAATTCAAGCGATGTCCGCGATGCGATGACGCTTCTGCGTTTCGGTTGGGAGGGTGGCTTCCTCTTCGCCGCGATCATGGGCCTTCTTCGCATCTTGCTGTCCGACTATCGCAAGCTTCGGCGGGATCATGGGCTATTCAAGTATGACGAGGCCGATTTGGTCCCAATCTTCGCAAGGGGCGGCTTCGTCTTGAAACGACACACCCCGAATATCGGACACAATCAAAGCAGGATGACCTTTACCGGCAGGCTCGCCACATAGCGCTCCGAAACGGCGCGCCGACGGCGCCGCTGTGCGGATCATTTGACCCGTGGCGGGACATCCTTCAGCAATCGTCCCAGAAGCGAACCCTTCGCTACGTCAGCCAGATAATTGGGCGACACGCCCGTCGAGACCTCATAAAGCGAATGCTGGAGATCGGGCGCCCAGGCCGGCCGCGCGAAGACGAGGCCCATCCGGGCCACCGGCATGATCGCGCCGACAACGAGCAGGATTGTCACGATAAGGCCGGGGCCGGCCACCCTCGCTGGGCGCGCCCAACCATCGACGACGGTGAACATGAGGATGGTAAACGCGGGAATCGATCCGCGGGTGACGAGGTCGTTGTTGGGCCCGAAGTGAAACCAGGGCAGCAGCAGCAGTGAGAGGATCGCGATGGTGAAATAGACCGGGTCGATCGCGCCGCGATGGGCGATTGCGAGTGCCGCGGCTAGCGCGCCGAATTCCAGGATGATGAACTGGATGTAGACCGGCAAGAAGGCCTGCCAACCGGGCGCGAGCGGTGAAGGCGTTGTACCGGTTGTCGCGATGATGCCGGCGCCTAGCATGAGATAGAGCGCCGAGGCGATCGTGAGCAGCGGCGCTGCAGCAAGATTGGGCCAGGAGAACAGGGCGCGGATGGTGCCCAATTGCCAGTGCCGCCAGGCGAGCGCGGCAAAGAACGGCAGCAGGCCGATTGAAATCAGCGGCGCCCAGAGCAGCGTCAACGCCCCCAACCAGGCGGCGAGCCCAAGGAAATTCGGATCGTCGCGGCAGCGGTAGAGCAGTGCTGTTGCCAACCAACCGGGAATGCCGTGATTGGGAAAGCCAATCAGCAGATTGGCGTTATAGGTCGATTGGTAGAAAAAGGCCTGCCACATGCCGTGGCTGGCCGGATCGGCAATCATCTCCTGCGGCGCCAGCAGGTCCATGCCGCTGAACAGCACCACCACTGCTGCACTCAGCAACAGGCGCGTGACGCTCGGCGCGCCCTCCAACACCTGCATCAGAAAGATGGCAACGCCCAGCGCCGTCCAGAGATAGAGCAGCAGGAAAGCGTGCTGCACCCCGACCAGCCGGCCCAGGAGGGCTGGAACCATGTAATAGGCGATGGGCGCGCGCAGGATGGTGGCGCTGCCGGTATTCGCCCCATAGGTGACGGGCTGATCCAGCAGCACGAGATCACGCATCACGGCATCGCGGATCGGCCAGTTCAGCGCCTGGCCGGCATAGAAAAAATGGCTGGCACCGCTGAGCGAGGCCCAGGCGAGTGCGAGCAGCAGAGCAAAGATGAAGGTGAAGCGCGAGAGCCGCCCCGGCTTTGCGCCGCACAACCGGGGCAGACCGGCGATGGCCGCGAGCGCCAGGGGAATGCCGAAGCCCAACCTGAACCAGGAGAGGAAAAACAGCGCGACAGGTAGCGCCAGATAGATGATCGCGGCAGCGTCCGGCAGACTCAAGCCGCAGCCGAGAAGCCGGCCGCCCTCACCTATTTCAGGCCGAACAGGCGCGCCTGTCGTCTGTAGCGCTGGATCTCTCAATCGAAATTCACGCGCTCTTTTTCGACGACGAGCGGAAAGCGGCGAACATATTGCAGGACGAGGCCGATATATTCGCCCACCATGCCGATGGCGATGAGCTGCACCGAGGCGAAGAACAGGGTCGCCAGCAGGAGCGGCGCGATGCCAGCGGAGAAGGTGTTCCAGAAGATCAGTTTGGCGATGAAATAGCCGAGCCCCGCCAGCAGACTGACGAGAGCGATGACGATGCCGGTGACCGTCATCAGCCGCAGCGGCACTTTTGAATAAGTGGTAATGGCCAGCATCGCCATCTCGATGAGGTCGAACAGGCTGTGACTCGAGTGGCCATGCTTGCGCGCCGGCTGGTCGTATTCAATAAAGGCCTTTTCGAAGCCGATTTCCGAAACAAGGCCGCGAAAATAGGGATCGGGCTCGCTCAGGCGCCCGATGATATCGACCACCGAGCGGTCATAGAGGCCATAGCCCATGAAATTGCGGATCTGCTCGATATGCGAGAGGCGCGCAATCAGGCGGTAGAAGGCATGGCGTGCCAGGCGCAGGAAGAATCCTTCCTGCATGCTGCGGCGCACGGCAACCACCATCTTAAAGCCCTGCTCCCACTTCGCGACAAAAGCCGGAATCAGTTCGGCCGGCGTCTGCAGATCGGCGAGCACGGGGATAAAGGCATCGCCCGTCATCTGCAGCATGCCGTGATGGGGCGAACGGGTATGGCCGAAATTGCGTGAATTGACGATGATCTTCACGCGCCGGTCGGCTGCTGCGATCTCTTTCAGGATAACGACGGTGCGATCCGTCGAGGCGTTGTCGATGAAGAGATGCTCATAGGCATAACCGGGCAGGCAGGCCATGACATCGCGCACCCGCTCGTAGCATTCCGAGATGCCGGCCTCTTCGTTGAAGCTCGGGGTGAGGATCGTGAGCTTGCGGCCCGATCCTGGCGCCGGCAAACGGGCAACCGCCGGCGCGGAAACTGGTTCCGCCGTTGCTATCTGCCGGCCATCGCTTCCCGTCACGATCGGACCACCTCCAATCACCCCGCTCACCCTCGCGCGTCTGATCCGACTCCAAAACTGCGCTAGAACAATATCTTATCAAAGTATGCTCCAATGTTGAAATAAACAATGGTATGGAGATATCCGACGCAATCGCGCAGACGGGATTCGCGAGCGATAGTGGACATGCCCTTTCGCAAGGCTTGGCCGGTCGGACTCTGGCTGGCTTGCCGCCCAGGTTTCACTGGTTGGTTCCCTCAGATGACATCGCGGCCTTGATGCGAGGGCGTCATGCCTGCGGCGCCAGGATCGCGCCACCACGCCGGCGAAGGGCTGCATTGCAATCATGAGCGAGGCCGCTGTCTTTCTCATGGTTCTCGTTCTGCTGATCGCAGGCCAAAGCCGCATCGCGCAAAGCCGGTTCTGGGCCTGGTGCGCCTTGTCACTGATCGTGGCGGCAGGCATCGCCCATCAGCTCGCCTTCGATGTGATGGCGGAGGATGCCTACATTAGTTTTCGCTACGCCCGGAACCTCGCTGATGGCGCGGGGCTGGTTTTCAACCCCGGCGAACGTGTGGAAGGTTACTCCAACTTTCTGCTGACGATTCTGCTGGCTGCCTTTTATCGCTGGTTCGCCTGGGACATCCCCCAGACCGCACGTCTGTTCGGCATCGTTTGCAATTCGCTGTCGATCGTCTTGGTTTATTCGATCGGGTGCAGACTCACCGGCGATCGCCGCGCCGGCATCGCTGCCGCCGTGCTGCTTGCAGGATCCGGCAGCGTGATGGCCTTCGGTCCCAGCGGACTCGAAACGCCGCTGTTCACGACGCTGGTTTGCGCCGTGATCGCCTTTGCCGCCGGCGGACGGTGGGCATTGGCCTCACTGGGCGTGGCCCTCGCCACGATGACGCGGCCGGATGGTTGCCTGCTGGCGGTACCCTGCCTGATTCAGATTCTTGGTGAAACGGCAAAGCCTGGCAGATTGAGAACACTCGGCCTGTTTTTGGCACCTGTCATTGGCCTGCTCCTGCCGTGGACGATCTGGCGCGTCTGGTATTACGGCCAGCTTTTGCCAAACACAATTATCGCCAAGCGAGGCATGGATCTCGCCTATCAGCTTGCATCAGGCGCTGCCTATGTCGGGCATTTCGTGATCGCAGCCCTTCCCCTGTTCATCCTTTTTGGCATCGCGCTTTTCACCGCCGTCAGGCAGGACGCGTTGCGCTGGCTGAAGGGGACGCTGCTGTTCCTTGCGATCTGGGCCAGCCTGCTCCTGCTCTTCGTTGCAGTGATCGGGGGCGACTGGATGCCGGGCTGGCGCTTCGCAGCGCCGGCGCTACCGGCGATCTGTCTGATCACGGCTGCTTTATGGTGGCGCTATCTGCCCTCTGCCGATTTTGCGGTGAGGCGCCGCCTGGTCTTTGAAGTATTCGCTGCCGCGCTGCTCGTTGCCTGTGTCGCGCTGCTGGCTGCCAGGAGTCCCAGGGACTGGCTTCCCGCGCTCGACCTGCGGATCGTTCTCGTCGCCTGCCTGGCAATCGCAATTCTAGCAGCCGTGTGGTGCACCGACATGACCCAGCTGGGGCGCGAAGAGCGTCAGCCGCGCCTTCTCGGCGGGTTCATCGTCACCGCCGGCCTACTGTTTGGCGCTTCCTGGCTGCACCCGAACCTGATTCCTCATTTCAGGTACTGGCAGCAACAGACGAAGGGATTGGCGGATATTGGCCGCTGGTTTGGCGAGACGCTGCCTCCCGGCACGCCGGTTGCTGCCTTCGCCGCCGGGGCGCTGTCGTATTACGACGGCCTGCCGACGATCGACGTCTTGGGATTGACCGACGAGCACATTGCGCGTTTCGGCAAGCGGGAGAAGACGGGCTGGCCGGGACATATCGCCCACGACTACGCCTATGTCGCCTCGCGCCTGCCGCAGATCGTGTTCCTCTCGGGTCAGGGATTCCAGGATCGCCCGGCAAGCGGGCCACCGCCCCCGGATTTCACGGCGGCTTACCAGGCGATCTCGTTTCGCCTTGCCGGCCGTCGCAACGCGCTGGGGCAGTATGCCAATCTGCTCGTGCTTCGCACGCAAGCCGAGGCACTGACTCGCGCGCTCTTGTCTGGCGAGGACGTAAGCCTGGCAATCCCGGCGGACAGTGTCCCGCAATAGCCCACCTTCCGACCATCAGGGCAGCGCGGTTTGATCGGAAATCGAGCCAAATCAACACGTTAATCGATCAGGTTCAAAAATTAAACAAAAAATGGTATTAGGATTTAATTGGTAGATTTGTCATAGGAATGGCGTATGCGGGCACCGATCTTTGAAGATCTCTTCGTTCTCGAGCTGGCGAGCAACCATTGGGGCAAGCTCGACCGGGGGCTGAAGATCATTGCCGATTACGGCAAGGTGGTGCGCTTCAACGGCGTGCGCGCCGCCCTCAAGCTCCAGTTCCGCGACGTCGACACCTTCATCCACAAGGATTTCCGCGACCGGACCGACATCCGCTACATCAAGAAGACGCTCGATACCCAGATGTCGTGGGAGCACTACCACGAGCTGATCAAGGCGACCCGCCAATGGAGCATGATCACCATGGCGACGCCCTTCGACGAGACCTCGGTCGACAAATGCGCCGAGTTCGGCGTGCAGATCATCAAGATCGCCAGCTCCGACATCAAAGACTGGTTCCTGATCGAGAAGATCGCCACCACGCACCGGCCGGTGATCATTTCCACCGGCGGCTCGAGCTTGCGCGACCTCGACGATATCGTGACCTTCTTCAACCGGCGCAACATTCCGCTGGCGATCAATCACTGCGTCTCGCTCTATCCGACCGAGGATAGCGAGCTGGAATTGAACCAGGTCCGCTTCCTGATCGACCGGTATCCGGAGAACGTCATCGGCTTCTCCAGCCATGAATATCATGACTGGAGCAATTCCCTGATGATGGCCTATGCCATGGGCGCACGGACCTTCGAGCGCCATGTCGATATCAACTACGAGGGCGTGCCGGTCTCGCCCTATTGCTCGCTGCCCGAACAGATCGACGTGTGGTTCAAATCGTTCCGCAAGGCGCAGGAGATGTGCGGCAGCCCGGGTGTCGCCAAGCGCATCCCGCCGGAGCGCGAGATTCGCTATCTCGATCACCTGGTGCGCGGCGTCTATGCCAAGCGCGACCTGCCGGTGGGCCATGTTCTCTCCGATCAGGATCTCTATCTCGCCGTACCGCTGCAGAAGGGCCAGATCTCCTGCCGCGAGCTGATGCGCGGTGAGGTGCTGCTGAATGCGGTGGCGAAGGATAGCGCGATCACCTTCGCCCAGATCGATAGCCCCTACTCCGCCAATTCGGAGCTGCGCCGCAGCATCGAGAATCGCGGCATCGATCCGCAGCCGCCGGCCAGCGACCAGCAGCCGCGCCTTGTCTCGCCCCGCGCGCGCTAGGCAACCGATTCCAGACCCGGGCTGAGCGATGCGCGTTGCCGACTACATCGCCTGCAGCCTCGCCGATCACGGGATCGACACCGTCTTCATGGTGACGGGTGGCGGCGCCATGCATCTGAACGATGCCATGGGGCGCGAGAAGCGGCTGACTCCGGTGTGCTGCCATCACGAGCAGGCTTGCGCCATGGCGGCGGAGAGTTTCTTCCGCCTTTCCGGACGGCTGGCCGCGGTCAATGTCACGACCGGGCCCGGCAGCCTCAATGCATTGAATGGTGTGTTCGGCGCCTGGACCGATTCCCTCGGCATGGTCGTGGTCTCCGGCCAGACCAAGCGCGAAACCTCCATCCGCCATCTGGGTCTGGAACTTCGCCAGCTCGGCGACCAGGAAGTCGACATCCTTCCCGTCGTTCGGCCCATTACGAAGTTCTCTGCCTTCCTCAACGATCCGGCAGATACGCGCTATCTGATCGAAAAGGCAATTCATGTCGCGCGCAGCGGAAGGCCCGGTCCCGTCTGGATCGACGTGCCCGTCGACGTTCAAGGCGCACTTATCGACCCGTCGGTGCTGCGCGGCTTCGATCCCGCGGATGAGGCGCCGGACAATGAAAGCCTGGGCCTGCTCTCCGGCGCCGATCTCGACGAAGCCTGCCGGCGCATTACGGCGATGCTGTCCATGGCGAAGCGTCCCGTGGTTCTGCCCGGCGCCGGCGTGCGGATTGCGGACGCGGCCGACGCTTTCCTGCACTTCGTTGAAGCGGCGGGTCTGCCGGTCGCCACGGGCTTCAATGCCCATGACCTGATCGGGAGCGATCATCCGCTCGCTGTCGGACGTGCGGGCACCATAGGCAATCGCAGCGGCAATTTCGCGGTGCAGAACGCGGATCTGCTGCTGGTCCTGGGCTGTCGGCTCAACATCCGGCAGATCGGCTACAACTGGCAGGCCTTCGCGCCGAAGGCCGAGCTGGTGATGGTCGATATCGACCGCAACGAGCTGGCCAAGCCCACGCTCTCGGTCGACCTTCCGCTTCATGCCGATCTGGCGCAGGTTCTGCCCCGGCTTTCCACCCTCGCCGATCCGAAATCGGCCCAGCGCCATGCCCATTGGGTCGCCTGGTGCCGCCAGCGCGCGGCCCGCTATCCCACCTGCCTGCCTGTCTATTGGAGCAAGCCCTCGCCGATCAATCCTTATTGTTTTATGGATGCGATCTCTCATCACCTTGATGAAGGCGATGTGGTGGTGACGGGCGATGCCACCGCCTGTATCACCGCCTTCCAGGCCTTGCGGCTGAAGCAAGGCCAGCGGCTTTACAGCAATTCCGGCAGCGCCTCGATGGGCTACGACCTGCCGGCGGCGATCGGCGCTTACAAGACCGACATGGCCAAACGCATCGTCTGCTTCGCGGGCGATGGCAGCATCATGATGAACCTGCAGGAGCTGCAGACGATCGTCGGGCTAAACCTGCCGATCAAGATCTTTCTGCTGAATAACGGCGGCTATCACTCGATCCGTCAGACCCAGCAAAACTACTTCGCCGACAACCTGCTGGGCTTCAGCCCGGCCACCGGCGTCACCCTGCCGAACTGGGAGCGCCTGGCTCATGGCTTCGGCATTCCCTTCCACCGGGCCGAGCGGCATGACGAAATGGAGGCCGCCATCGTGGCGGCGCTGAACGAGCCGGGCCCACAATTCTGTGAGATCGTGCTCGACCCGGCCCAGGGCTTCGCGCCGCGTGTCTCCTCGCGCAAGCTTGAGGACGGCCGGATGGTCTCGGCCCCGCTGGAGGATATGGCGCCCTTCCTCTCCCGCGAGGAGCTGGCGGAGAACATCGTCGCCGAAGCGGAGCAGGACGTGTGAGTGGTCTCGGGCTGCCCGATCATCTCGCCGCGGCTCTGCGATCTTCCGATCACCGATTTATTGTCACCGGCGCCAGCGGCTGGATCGGCAGTGCCACGCTGCACATGCTGAACGGCGCGCTGGGGCCCGATCCTTCAGGCACCGGGTGTACGCGTTTGCCGGCAGCAAGCGGACGCTTCGCTTGACCGATGGAACCGAGGTGCCGCTGCTTCAACTGGAGGCGCTCGACGAGCTCCGCGCGCGGTCCCTGCCTGCTGTTTCACTATGCCTTCCTCGGCAAGGAGCGGGTGGCGGAGATGCCGCTGGCCGATTACGTCGCCGCCAATGCCCGCATCACGGAAATCGTCCGCCGCGCCGTGGCAAGGCTGCAGCCGGCGGGCATGTTCCTCACCTCATCGGGCGCGGTCTATCGCGCCGACCGCAGCATCGAGACCGACCTCGCGGCAAACCCCTATGGCGTGCTGAAGCATCGTGACGAAATGGTCTTCGCCGAAGCCTGCGCCGACGACCGGCACGAAGCTGGTGACGGCACGGGTGTTCAATCTGTCCGGCGAATACATCAACAAGCTGTCGAGCTACGCGCTTTCCTCGTTCATTCTCGACGCACTGGCTGGACGGCCAATCGCGGTGCGGGCGACGCCGACGTGTCGAGCGCTCCTATATTCATGTTGGCGAAGTAGTAACGCTCTGCTCGGTCGCCTGCTTGCTCGGCCGAGAGCCCGCTCCCGCGGCCTTCGATACTGCCGGCGAACGGATTGTCGAGATGGGCGAGCTGGCGGAGCGTGTCAGCGAGCTGCTCAGCCGAAGATCGCCCATCGTGCGGGTCCAGTTTGACAAGAATGAGCCGGCGGACAGATATGTCGGAGACGGCGAGATTTGGGCTGCCCTGTGTGATCGGGCTCGCCTGCGGCCGCGCTTGTTGGCAAAGCAAGTGGCCCTGACGGCGGCATTCCTGGCAGCTAGGGCGCAAGGCGATGCCAGAACCGCAACAGCATAGCGCGCAGATAGAGCAGCCAGCGAAGCGGTTGAGCACACTGAATTGCTGATTGTTCGCCATGATGATTGCCGCCGCGGGAACAACGGCCATAGCCGCGCTGTTCCCGGCCGTCGAGGCCCAAAGCGCATCAGTTCTGTTCAGAAACCCGGTGGTGCGTCTTCTACTGCGGGATACGGATGCAATTCGGCACTACGCGCATTGGATCCTGTTCGCCACGACTGTGACTATCCTGGTCTTCGCGGTTGAGTGGATCGCCGTTGGCTGGATCAAATCCTCCTTGCGCCGGATGCTGCTGCAATCCGATCGATCGCAAGCCTCCGATGTCGCTTTCTTCATCGCCTATGCGACCAGCACCATGCCGGCGCTCATCATGCTGTTTTCGCTGGGTGGCGCGTTTCTCATCGGGCAAGGCGTGCAGCGCGGCGTTGCCGAGTTGACCGGACTGAACCTGCAGATCGATACCCACAGTGCCGTTCTGAATTTCGCAATCTATTATCTGATTTTCAGTTTCCTCGAATATTGGAACCATCGCCTGTTTCACATCGGGCCATTCTGGTTCCTGCACCGCATGCACCATTCGGCGACAAGCCTGAACCCACTCGTCACCCATCGAAACAACCCGGTCCAGCATGCGATTGAACCGCTGATACTGACATGGCCTGCGACAATTGTGGCCGCACCCGGTCCGGCCCTCTTGGTGCTTTTCGGGGTGAATTATTTCTATCAGTTGCTCGTACATTCGAGCGTTCGCTGGGATTGGGGCTGGTTCGGCCGCTGGGTCTTCATTTCGCCGGCCGCTCACCGGATTCACCACAGCTCAAGTCTCGGAACATTACGGAATGAATTTGTCGGTCCTCGTATTATGGGATCGATTGTTTGGCACTTGGTACCAGGGCAATCTGCCGGTCTCGGAGCTTGGCGTCAGAGACGTCGAGTACAACAAACGAAATTTTGCGACCGACTGCGTACGGGACATTTCGCAGTTCTTTGCGTGGATCGTAGGGTCGCCGGCAACCCCAGGCCGAAGAAAGGTGCGCTAGAAAGCTGCCTTAGCGGAAGACGCCTGGACCGGGGTGCGAACTGCGCGAAAGAGATAGTAGCCATACAGACAGGCAAAAAAGATGCTGGTGCCAAAGAAAAAGAAGGCAAACGGGGTTGCGCCTGTCTGGGCGGAGAACCAGTAGCAAGCCAGGGCGGGAATATTGCAAAGCACGTTGGCAAGCACCGCCGGATCAGTGCGGCGTGCGCGTAGAAAGATGGCAAACGAATAAGCCGCGTGGGCGCTGAGTGCCGCGGCGAGAACAAGCCAAAGGACGAGTGAGCTCGGCAGTCTTTCCCGAACGTGCGTGCTGTAGCTTCGAGAATCCTCGCAGGTTGCTCCAGTCCCTGCTGTAATTGCCAAGGCAAGCAGCGAGGATCGGAATAGCGTGGCGGCAAATATGGAATGCAGTTGCCTGCCCTGCCCTCCTTGAAAGAGCTTCGTATAGAGGGCTGTCTGGCTAAGCGGCCATGCGGACGTAATTCCGACGATGGCTAACGCTATCGAAATCGCTATGCCAACCTGGCCGGCAACTAAAGCGCCCTGGGTTGCAAGCAGAATAGGGGTAAGCAATCTGGTGGTCAGCAAGCCGGAGAGGTTGTTGACCAAGTTCTTCCACTGCATCGGCCAGATCTCGGTGCGCCAGAGCGAAAACCTGTGCGCAAGACGTTGTGCGCTGCGAGGGTCGTCGGGCAGCAAAAATGCGCGGCGTAGGAGCAACAAAATCATTGCAACCCGCAGGGAGGCTCCGGCGGCGTACGCCCATAGTTCTTGCCTCACGGCGATAGCGGCGAGAAACCCCAGACCTGCCGTCAGTTCGATAAAGAAGTGGGCTCGCCACGCAACATCGCGACGGCCCGTGCCTTCGACATGGCTTACCCTAAGAAGGAGAATTTGGAGCGGCCCGGCGAGAGTGCAGTAGCAAATCCAGGGCGCGAGCCAAAGCGAGTACGGCAATCCAACTTGCGACAGGAAAATAGCGCCGCCGGCAAACAGCAGCAAACTGCTGACGACAACTATCGGAATCAGCATCGTGGTGGCGGCACGCAATCAGTTTCTGCGCCTCTTTCCTCGTCGTGAGCTGCCGTTGCCAGCAGAAAAGAGTAGTTGAGGCCCAGATCAAGTAGCGCGGAAAACGCGGCGAGGCTTCCGACCGCAAGGAAAATGCCGATCCGCTCGGGGCTCAGCAGTACGACAATGAGTATGCTGCCGGCAAAGGAGGCAAGCGTTCCGGCCAACCGGGTGCCGAGGGCATAGTGTGCTGTCGATTGCGGGCGGTCGAGTGAAGAGGCCGCCATACCCCCATCTCCGGCTTCGGGCTTCCTCAAGCCGCGGCCTTTCCGGCCGACCGACGTCGTGCAGCGATCGTCAGCGCGGCATTAAGCAAGGCGGAAGGCAGGATGAGCGCTGCGAGCGATCGGACAATTGCCCGCCTGTCCTTAACGAGCGCACCTGCGAGTGACTTCAAAGAGCGCGCGATCTCCACCTTGCTCGCGCCACGAAGGGCACTCCAGATGAGTTGGTTGGCAGTGGTTAAGGCAACGAATTTAGCCCCCGCCATCTCGATAACTTCCCGCCGGTTAGAAAACTCGGCACTTGTGGCAAGAAACCTGGTCATCTCCTCGGCATAGCCGCAGGTTTCCCGATACCACGCCAGCGGCGATATCCGGCTCGTCTCGGTGCGAACGCCGCGACGATAGAACGAATAGGTGGCTAGCTGTGCTTGAATGCAGCCGATATCGCCGCCGCGCAAAAGGATGCGTATCCAATAGTACATATCGCCGATCAGGCAATGGTCAGGTTGGCGCCCGATGAACCGCCAATCGCGGGCTCTGAAAGCGGTCGCGCACATACATACATTGCGCCGGCCACTCATGAATTCGAAGAAGAAGCTGGCTGCAAATTCGACGTCGGGGCCGGTTTTTGCGGCAACAATCACATCAGCATAAGTCATGTCGCAGCCGGTATAAACCAGAGCGACTTCGGGACGCCGGGCAATGGCCCCCAAAATGGCGGCACTGAAGCCGGGCTCGAGCTTGTCGTCGTCCGACAGGAAGACGACCCAGTCCGTCCGTATCTGGGACAGGATGAAGGCGCCATGATCCTGCACCGGCATGGTGGCGTCGTGGCGAAAGATCCGCAAATTGCCGGCCGGTGTCAGGGTCGCGAGATAGGCTTGCGTCCCATCGCTGGAACCGTTGTCGGAGGCAACGACGTCGACCGGTACGGTCTGCGACAGGGCACTGGCCAGCGCCTCACGAAAGAGCGCCAGCCGGCCTATGGTCGGGATGGCAATTGTCAAGGCTGGCGGAGGTGGCTCCAACTAATTCGCTCCGGCTGGCAACGTCCCCGCCACTCTTATAACATCGATTCGCATCTGCATCCGACGACGACCCTGCGTCGCGGCAAGGGCCCCGCATGATCAACGAAGTACCGGCAGGAAACATGCAACATCAAACCAGCGCAATTCGGCGACCATGAATCTGACAATTCGAAAATTCTTGCTGCGTCATCTTTGGCTGTTTGGTCCGCTGGTATCGTTTCTACTGAACCATCCCCGACTTTTGAGTCCACTGATCGTCCTCTATGGTCAAAAGTATCGTCGGCGCTATGGCTGTACACTGGCGATGGGGCCGCATGGTCGGTATCTCTCGCTGCGAAAAGGCCAGCGTGAGCTGCGCCTCTCCACAAGTCACAATTCCTATATTGAGGATGCCGTCCAGCGATTTGACTATTACCTCGAAGCCATCGTTCCGGAAGTTATCGAGGGCCGGGAAGTAGCTGACTTTTCCCAGCCGCGTCTGCATCGGGTGCGCGGCTCCGACCGGCAATTTGAATTTACGTCCTTTCCCGAAGGCATCGACATTGCCATGGCTTATCTGGATATCTTCAAGATCAAGCCGGGCGACATCCTGATCGACGCCGGCGCCTATTGCGGCCTTACCGCGTATATGTTTTCAACCTTTGTCGGGTCTGCCGGCAGAGTCGTGGCGATCGAGGCCGATCCGCGGAACTTCGGCGCGCTGCAGAGGAATCTGCAACACAATCCTGCGCCTAACGTGACCGCGCTTCACGCCGCTGTCTGGTCGCAGGTGGGTTCGATCGACTTCGCTTCCGAAGGGAACATGGGTTCGGCTGTGCTTGAGGTATCGCCGTTCAAGCCGGGGCGCGTCAGCGTGGCAAGCTTTACTCTGGATCGCATCTCTGCCGATCTCAGCTTACCAAAGGTCGATCATGTGAAGGTCGATATCGAAGGCGCCGAGTACGAAGTCGTTCCGGCGCTCGGAGTCGTTCGTCGCGCGCTATCAACCCGATTTTCTCATCGAAACGCATAAGGATCGGAACGGCGTCATCGATGTCGAGAAGCTTCGCCAATGCTTCGAGGGCTTCGGTTATGGCATGCGGACAGTGCCGCAGCCTGGCGATGAAATCTTCCCGCTTCTTTACTTTTTCCCAATATCAACGGTTCACTAACGGTCGCTGGCAACAGCCGCAGGCGCTCGCCTCGCTACGCCCATGTCTTCCACGGCGCCTTGCCGGAGGCCCAGAGCGCTTCAAGCGTCATCTTCTCGCGGATCGTATCCATCGGCTGCCAGAAGCCGTCGTGGCGATAGGCACGCAGGTCGCCGGCGCGTGCAAGGCCATCGAGGATATCTGGATT
Source organism: uncultured Alphaproteobacteria bacterium (assembly GCA_963770335.1). Lineage (GTDB taxonomy): Bacteria > Pseudomonadota > Alphaproteobacteria > Dongiales > Dongiaceae > DASXQK01. The sequence goes on along the minus strand of CAVYPG010000019.1, from coordinate 464,953 downwards.
CCCAGACCGTCGAATCGCCCGCGATCAGATCGAGCACCGAGCCATCAACCACGAAAAAACCGCCATTGATTCGCCCCTCGCTGCCGATCGGCTTTTCCGCAAAGGCAGTAATTGTGTTTCCTGCCGTCTGCACGGCACCGAACCGGGCCGGCGGCAACACCGTCGTCATGGTTACCTTGCCACCCATCGCCCCATGCTGCGCGACAAGTTTGCGGATATCGATATCGGCCACGCCATCGCCATAGGTCAGGCAAAACGGCTCGCCCGGCGACAGATAGCGGCCGATGCGCTTGACCCGGCCCCCGGTCGCAGAGTTCAGGCCCGTGTCGACGACCGTGACGGTCCAGTCGAGCGGCTGGACGTTGTGATAGGTAATCTGGTTGTCGGCAAGCCGAACGGTGATGTCGCTGTGGTGAAGCGGCAGGCGCGAGAAATATTCCTTGATGAGATAGCCCTTGTAGCCCGCGCAGATGATGAAGTCGTTGATGCCGTTGGCCGCATAGATGTTCAGGATGTGCCAAAGAATCGGGTGATCGCCAATTTCCACCAGCGGCTTGGGGCGGCTGACGCTTTCTTCTTCAAGTCGGCTGCCGCGACCGCCGGCCAAAATAACGGCCTTCATTGCCTGGCTTGCTCCTCCGGATTTCCCCGCCGTCTGACTGCTTCCCCAAGCGGTCTTTTAACCACGCCGGACATATTCTTTGCTCTGGCCCTGGAAAGCAACAAGGCCCCTCTATCGCGCCCATCGGGTCAGCGTGTTAAACAAACCAGGCAGAGCCGATGACCGACAAACGCGATCTGGCGATCTTCAAGGGCAAACGTGTCCTGCTGACCGGCGATACCGGGTTCAAGGGCAGCTGGCTTGCCTTGTGGCTCAGCGAACTGGGCGCCGAGGTCACCGGCCTTTCCCTGCCCGCCGCGCCGTCCAACGTTTTGGTTCCGGCGGTCGCTTCGCTGATCCGGCACCAGGACGGCGACATCCGCGACTTGCCGTCGCTGATGCGCCTCGCGCGCGACGTGCGCCCCGACTTCGTCTTTCATCTCGCGGCTCAATCCCTCGTGCGGCCATCCTACGCCGATCCACAGGCCACATTCGCAACCAACCTGTTGGGTTCGGTCAACCTGCTGGAAGCGGTGCGCCAGATCGAGGGGATATCGGCTCTCGTCTACGTCACCAGCGACAAGTGTTATCGCAACGACGGAACGTCGAACGGATTCGAGGAGGAGGATGAGTTGGGGGGACGCGACCCCTATTCCGCCTCGAAAGCCTGTGCCGAGCTGGCATTTGGCGCCTATCGCGAATCCTTTCTGAATGGGCGCCCCGCCTTCGGTGCCGCTAGCGCCAGGGCCGGCAATGTCATCGGCGGCGGCGACCGCGCGACCGATCGCGTCGTTCCCGACACGATAGCCGCGCTGGAGACTGGCAAGCCGGTCGTCCTGCGCAATCCCTCGCATATCCGGGCCTGGCTGCATGTGCTCGACCCGCTCTATGGCTATCTGGCGCTTGCTGCTGCGCTGGCGCGCGATCCAATGCGCTTTTCGGGCGCCTGGAATTTCGGCCCCGGAGAAAAGGGAGTGCGGAGTGTCGAGGATCTGGCGCGCGCCATCATCGCCCGATGGGGTTCCGGTGATATCGCTCATGGCTCAGCGGAGGCACAACCTCACGAGGCCGCCGCAATATACCTGTCGAGCGAAAAAGCCCGGCGCGAACTCGGCTGGCAGGCCCTATGGCCCTTCGAGCGGGCGGCCGCCGAAACCGCATCCTGGTATCGCGCCGTACGGGATGGAGCCTCGCCGCTGGACGTTAGCCGGCAGCAGATTCGCAGCTATATCGCAGAGCTGCCCTGACGCTCCCCGTGGCGGCAGCGCGCCAGAGCCACGAGTGGCCCGGCAGGGGAAGCGAGCCCACATTCGAGAATCTCGAAATCCGCAGCTTCCAATGCATATCCAAGGGCGGCTGCCGTGAACAGGTTCAGATGCTCATGCATCTTGACGAGTCCAAATGGCGGGATGCGTCCAAACTTCACCCGACAGGCCGTCGAGTAGAAATCGATCCACCTCAACAGGGACGGATGGCGCTGCAGTGACGCCACGTAGCCGCGATACCAGGCGCCGGCGGGGATATCGGCGAGGGATATCTGCTCGTAAGGTACGGTCACGAAGACAAGGCCGCCTGGCAGAAGATGGTTTGCCATCCGCTGCAGCAGATCGACAGGCTCGGACGCGTGCTCCAGCACCTCGCATAAAAGAATCAGGTCGACCCTGGTCTGGCTGAGCGCTGCTTCGTCGGGCAGAGCCTGGACTCCCGCGATCGGCTCCACGCCGGAAAGATCGAAGACGTAGCGCTGCTGTCCAGGACCATCGGACAGGATTTGACCGCGATCCCCGCCGTAATCCAGCACCGACCCTATGGCGGCAGGATCGATATGACGCGCCAGGGTCTGGTGGAGCAGTTCCCGCCTGCGGCCAATATCGGCGCCGGAACCCAACAAGTCCTGGAAGCGGCGCGTATACCAGAACTCGTGCCGGTGACGTGCCTTGAAGTAAGCCTCGCCCCGGTAACCCGCATAAAGACGGGCCGTCTCCTGTTCGTTCAGGCGGCTGGTAAAGAACTGCAGGCCGCAGCGGCGGCATTGCGCAATTGTGCACTCGCCCCCCTCGCCGCTGAAAACATATTCACTCAGAAAGGGCGAAATAATCGCGGGGCGCTCAGTCAATTCCAGCGAAGCACAGGCAGGGCAGCGGTCAGTGCTATGAGCCACGGAGTGTCTCGAAAGTGGCTGGATGGTCGCTAGCGTCAGCGACGGTCAGATCGTATCGAAATAATCATGAATCGATTGCACGACGTAGTCGCGCATGGCCGGCGTCAAACCGGGATAGACGCCGATGAAGAAACTGCGCTCGGCGATCCGGTCGGTTTCCTCGAGCCCGCCATGCACGCGATGGGGAATGTCGCGATAGCCCGGCTGGCGAAGGATGTTGCCGCCGAACAGCAGCCTCGTCTCGATCATGCGCTCCTCAAGATGGCGGATCAGTTTTGCCCGTTCAACATGGGGACGAAGCGTCATGGCGAAGCCGAACCAGGATGGATCGGCGCGGGGATCGGCGCGGGTGAATTCGATGTGGTTATCGAGCGGCGCCAGCGCCTGGCGGTAGAACTCGAAATTGCGCCGGCGAGCGGCCACGAAATCCGGCAGCTTCTTCAGCTGCTCCACGCCGATTGCCGCCTGCAGATCGGTCAGCTTCAGGTTATAGCCGATGTTCGAATAGGTATATTTGTGGTCATAGCCATAGGGCAGGTCGCCCAGCTGCCAGTCGAAACGCTTCTGGCAGGTGTTGGAATTGCCGGGATCGCACCAGCAATCGCGGCCCCAGTCGCGCATCGACAGCGCGGTCTTGACGAGAAAACGGTTGTTGATCGCAACCCCGCCGCCCTCGCCCATGGTGATCTGGTGGGCCGGATAGCAGGAAATCGACGACATGTCCCCGAAGCTGCCGACAGGCTTGCCGTCATAGGTGGCGCCCAGCGCATCGCAGCCGTCCTCAAGCAGAAAGAGTTCGTTCTCGCGGCAGAAGTCGCGCAACTCGGCCAGATGCCAGGGGCTGCCCAGCGTATGCGGAACGAAGACAGCGCGGGTGCGCGGTCCCACCGCCTCGCGTGCCCGGTCGAAATTCATGTTGAGCGTTTCCGGTTCGCAATCGACGAACACGGGCACCAGGCGATTCTGCAGGATCGGTGCCAGCGTCGTGGGAAACGTGGTGGCCGGCGTGATGATTTCGTCACCGTCTTTCAGCGGATCCGGCGCCGTCTTCGCGCACAGCGTGGAGATCATCAGCAGGTTGGCGGAAGACCCGGAGTTGACCAGCAGGAAGCGCCGTGAGCGGAAATGCTCCTTTAGTGCGCCTTCGAGCTGATTGGCGTATTTGCCCGCCGTCAGCTGAAAATCGAGAACCGCGCCCGCGGCTGAGATCATCTCATCGGCGTCGAAGACACGGCCGGCATAGTTGACCTTCGAAACCCCGGGCAGGAACTCGCGCCTGGCATGGGTTCGCTCGTAATACTCGGCGACGAGCGAGAAAATCTTCTCCCGAAGTTCTTCGTTGCCCATTATCTGTGCTGCTCGTCAGCTGGCGACAATTTCATCGTACAAATCGACGCTGACACTACGCGACGACTTAACCGCTCGCAATGGGCCCGCAACCGGGGCGTGGGTCCGGCGAAAAAAATCAACCAGCACGGGCCGCGGCAAATTCAAGCTTGGGATCATCACAATTCATCGCCGCTGATTCAGCGAGCTGAAATCTCTACTTGGCCTCGCAAACAGTCACATCTGCGCAACAGCGTCGGCGAAAACATCACGCTCCCGCCGCGTGTGGCCGAAAACAGCCATGGGGTGCTTGGATTCCCTTCCTCTATGTATAGTATTAAGATACTGCTAACTAACGACGAGGGGGTTGGCACGCCGGCGATCACGGCAATTAATCTTTATGAATCAGCAGTATCTGAGAAATCACTTGCGCTTGTGATTAGCTGTGGCATTTTAGGGGCGCGTGGAATCAATCGTATGGAGAATGATATGCTTCGTCTTATTCGCGATCTAAAGTCAGACAAAAAGGGCGTGACGATGATCGAATACGCCTTGATCGCTGGTCTGATCTCTGTGGTGGCCATTGCGCTGCTCACCGCCATGGGCAATTCGGTCAAGAACCTTTTCGGATCGATCAATACTGCGCTCACGACTGCGTAACAGGGGCGCGGCCTGGTACCGAACAAAAACCGGCCGCGATGTCAGGTTTGCATATTGCTGCAGTACTTGCCTTCGCCGCCCTGTTGTTATGGGCGGCGGGCGAGGATATTCATCGGCTGACGATCTCGAACTGGGTCAGCTTGGCCATAGTCGGGCTTTATCCGATCTATGTGCTAAGCAGCCCGGTTCCTGTCGCCTGGCCGTGGTCTGTAGCAGTTGCGGCACTGTCACTCGCGGTCGGTTTCTTCCTTTTTGCATTCGGGATGATCGGCGGCGGCGATGTAAAGCTGCTGTCCGCCACCGCGCTCTGGGCCGGTCCCGTCATCTTTCCGAGCTTTATCTTCCTGACAGCCATCGCCGGCGGCGTCGTCGGCCTGGCCATCCTTCTGCTACGCCGCCGGCGACTGTCGCCTGCTGCGGCTAACGGCACCCCCAGCCCCGCGCCCGCGGTCATGCCCTATGGCGTGGCGATTGCGATCGGCGGGCTGATGGTTGCCCTGACCCTTGTGAAGGGGACAATCCTATGAGCGGCCGCGGCGTTCTTCTGATCCTGGCCCTGCTTTTGCTGGGTGCCAGTGCGATCTTCTTCGGCAGGGCATGGTTGCTGACGCAGAATACGCCGGCGCCCCAGCCCGTGGCCGAGGCACCCAAGCCCGTCGCTCACCTTGGTGCTCGTCGCCAAGTCCGACGTTCCCGTCGGCACCTTCCTGCGCGAGGACATGATGGGATGGCAGGCCTGGCCGAACGACACGCTGGATCCGAACTATATGGTGCAGGGCCAGATCGATCCCCGCAGCCAGGCGCCCTATGACACGAAGAATCTGGTGGGCACCGTCGCGCGCCTGCCCATCGCCGCGGGCCAGCCGATCACCAATGCGCGCATCGTTCGCCCGGGCGAGCAGGGCTTTTTGGCGGCGGCACTGAAACCCGGCATGCGGGCGATCACGGTGGGCGTCAGCGAAATATCGGGCGTCGCGGGACTGGTCTTCCCCGGCGATCGCGTCGATCTTCTGCTGACTCATGACGTGCCCAATGCGGGCGGCCAGGGCGGCGAAAAACGCCATGCCAGCGAGACGGTCCTGGAAAACATTCGCGTGCTGGCCATCGACCAGTCGCTGAGCCACCAGGTTGACGCCAAGCAGAACCCAGGCCCCGCCGTCGTCGGCAGGTCGGCAACGATCGAGGTCAATCCCAAGCAGGCCGAGATGGTCGCCGTCGCCGGCACGCTGGGTGCCCTGTCGCTGTCGCTTCGCAGCCTTGCCAGCCCCGATGGCGGCACGACCGTCACCGACATCCGCGACGTTCCCGACCCCGACCGCGGCACGACTTTCACGCTCGATACCGATGTCAGCCGCGTGCTCGCCGTCGCCCCGCCCCGCCCCGTCGCCACCCGCGGGAATGTACAGCGCAGTATCGAGGTCATTCGCGGCGGTAAAGTGGAGCAGTCGCTTGTCAATTAGCAAAGTCCTGTTCGCCATCGCCGCGGCGCTGGTGCTTTGCGTGGTGTCTGGCAGCAGCCGGGCCTTCGACATCATTCCGACCTCCGGGCAGCCCGTCATCGTCACCGTCGATCAAGGCACGCTGCTGCGCCTCGACAGTTCGCCCAAATCCATCGTCATCGCCAATCCCGACATTGCCGATGTCTCGATCCGCTCGCCTCGCCTCATGTACATCTTCGGCAAGAAAACCGGCGAGACGACGCTCTATGCCACCGATGCGCAGGAGCATGTGCTGTTCAATATTACGGTGCGGGTCGTCCATGACCTGCCACGGCTGAAGCAGGCGCTGACGGAGATGATCCCGGCCGGCCAGATCTCCGTCGATTCCATCGATGGCGGCATCATGCTGCAGGGCACTGTTGCGACAGGCGCCGAGGCCGAGGATGCGCGGCGCGTCGCCACCAAGTTCCTGGGTAAGGGCGAAGAGGTGATCAACCGCCTGTCTGTCACGGCGCCCAATCAGGTCAATCTCAGGGTCCGCATCGCCGAGGTCGATCGCACGGTGGTCCGCCAACTAGGCATCGACTGGAACGTAGCCGGCAATATCGGCAGCATCGCCGTAGGCGTGGTCACCGGCGGTTTTCCCGCCGCAGCGGCGGCCTTTAACGGGCTCGCCCAGAACGGCGCCGCCTATCACAACCATCTGACCTCAGGAAACTGGGACGTCAACAACTTCATCGACGCGATGGCGACCGAGGGCCTGGTGACGCTTCTGGCCGAGCCGAACCTGACGGCACTTTCGGGCGAGACCGCGAGCTTCCTTGCGGGCGGCGAGTTTCCGGTGCCGGTGCCCCAGGCGAGCAACGGCGGCAGCGTCATCACCATCGAGTTCAAGAATTTCGGCGTCGGCCTGTCTTTCACGCCGACGCTTCTGGCCGGCAACCGCATCAGCATGCGCGTGCAGCCCGAGGTCAGCGCGCTCGATTTTACCAACAAGGTAACCATCGATAACCAGGTCGTGCCGGGCCTCACGGTCCGCCGGGCCAATACGACGGTCGAGCTCGCCAGCGGCCAGAGCTTCGCCATAGCCGGGTTGATCCAGAACAACGGGCAGGTCTCGAGTAATAACACGCCGGGCCTGGGCGACATCCCGATCCTGGGCGAGCTGTTCCGCTCCAACAAGTTCCAGCGCAGCGAGACTGAGCTGGTCATCATCGTCACACCCTATCTCGTCAGCCCCGTCAACGGCAGGCTCGCGGCGCCGACCGATGCCGTGACCCAGCCTCAGGCGGGCGTCGCCCCCGCCCCGGTTGGATCCGTTCCCCCGCAGCAGAGCCAGACCGGGGGCCTCGCCGGCCAGGCCGGCTTTGGAGTCGAGTGAGCGCCATGAAGCACAGAACAGCGATCGCCCTTTTGCTTCTCGCCGCCGCCCTGCCGCTCTCGGGCTGCGGCCAGATGATCAACAACCACATCACCTATGCCACCTGGAAGCAGAGCCCGCCCGACGCAACACCTGCGGTCTCCATCAAGCCGGCGCGCTTCGATGTCACCTTCAGCGATTCGGAGGGCGCGATCGATGGCGCCAACGAAACGGCGCTGAACGATTTCCTGGCGGCCAACCGGATCGGCAATGGCCATACCGTCGATCTCGCCATTGGCCCGGTGCAGCCAGGCGATGGCCCGCTCGTCGTCAAGCGCGTCAACGCCGTCGAGGCCGACCTCGGCCGGCGCGGCATCACGGTCAATTCAATCATTGGCATGCCCGAGGAACAGGCCGGCATGGTCAGTATCCTGGCCAAGGCGGTCACCGTCGTGCCGCCGTCCTGCCCCGGCTACAGCGGCCCCGTCACCATGAACACGGAAAACCAGCCTGTCATCGTCTCCGGTTGCTCCAACGAGACGAACCTCGATTTGATGGTTTCCAACCCCGCGGATCTCGCCGGCGGGCGGCCGCTGTCGCCGGCCAGTGCCGAGGCCATGGCGTTGGGAAATCAGCGCTACAACGAAGGCAAGGTGCCTGTCCTGAACCCGCCTGTCACGACGGGCGGCCAATGAACGACCAGACATCAGGACGGGCTGCCCCGGCGCAGTCCGCCAAACAGTCCAATCGCAGCGGCCGCGCCGGCTGCGTGGCTTTCATCAACGATCCCCAGAGCCGGGCCGCCGTACAGGCCGTCTGCCAGCCGCGCCAGGAGAAGTTCACCCTGCATGAAGGCGGCAGCCGCGACGCGGCGGAGTTCGTCGCCCGCAACGCCCTGCCGCGCATCCTGATCATCGACATCTCGGATAGCGACCAGCCGATGGATGCGCTGCTGCCGGTGCTTGCCGCGGCCGGCGACAGCACCCGGGTCATCGCCATCGGCAATGCCAATGACGTCAGCCTCTATCGCGAACTGGTCGAGGCTGGCGTCACCGACTATCTCGCCAAGCCGCTGGGCGACCGCGCCATACTGGGTGCCATCCACCGCGCCGAAGGTGCGGATGCAGCATCCAAGGTGCCGCCCAGCGAGCGCAGCCGCGTCGTCGTCGTGATGGCGAGCCGAGGCGGCGTCGGTGCCAGCACCGCAGCCGCGAACATTGCGTGGTTCCTGGCCGAGGAACGCCGGCGCAAGACCGCCCTGCTCGATCTCGATCTGCAGTTCGGCACCATTTCGCTGGCCTTCGATGTCGAACCCTCTCGCGGCCTGCGCGAGGCGATGATGCAGCCCAACCGGATCGACAGTCTGCTGGTAAACAGCGCCTCCGTGCGGGTGACGGAGCGCCTGGCCCTTCTCGCCGCCGAAGAGGCGCATGAAGAGGATTTCCGCTACGAACCGGCGGCTCTCACCTTGCTGCTGGACGAGCTGGCCCAGCAGAACGAATTCATTGTCATCGACCTGCCCCTCTATCCGGCCACCTATCGCAACAAGGTACTGCCGATGGCGCGCGACGTGATCCTGTTGACGGATCTCTCGCTGGCCGGCCTGCGCGATTCCATCCGCATCTGCACCCAGGTGCAGAAATCGGCGCCCTCGGCCCGGCTGATGGTGGTGGCCTGCCGCCCTTCCTCCCACGATGCCGGCGTCACGCGCGCCGAATTCGAGAAATCGCTCGGCCGCAAGCTGACCATGGTGCTGCCCGACGATCACAAGGCGGCAGCGATGGCGGCGGCACGCGGCAAGCCGCTGGCCGTGGCGGCCAAGGGCAGCAAGCTGACATCGGCGCTGCGCCAGCTGACGGCACAGCTGAGCGAGACAAAACCAAAGGCTGCGGGAAGCTCCAAGCTATTCGGCTGGTTGAGTAAAGGATGATCGAACATGGCAATCGCCTCTCCCCCGACAGCGCCGGACGTCACCACGCCTGAACTGGGTGCCTCGCCTGGCTCCGCCGTCGAGCGGATGTGGCCGGCGGTGCAGCGCGCCTTCGAACGCCAGCCGATTGCCGATCTGCCGCGCTCCCAGCTGATCATGCAGGTCGGCATGATCGTCGCCGAACAGGCGGACTTCTTGCATGCCGAGCTCAGCCTGCGGGATCGCCGGCAGGTGATCGAGCAGCTGGTGACGCGTCTGGCAAACCAGCAGCCAGCCCGCGATGCCGCCAGTGCGGCCGCATCCGGCAAGTCCCCCGTCAACATTCGCCCGAACCGCAGCGATTCGATCTATCAGGTCGGGGCCAGCCGCCGCGGCATCGACCAGGCACTGCTCGAGATCCAGCCGATCATCGTCCAGCGCATCGACGTCACCGCCGCGGCTCGCCTCTCGCGCGAGGAGCTGGGCCGCCAGCTGACCGGCCTGGTGGCCGAAATCCTGTCCGAGCGCAAGCTGCGCCTGAACGGCGCCGAGCAGGAAGAGCTGATCCGCCTGCTGCTCGACGACATGCTGGGCCTGGGGCCGCTCGAGCCCCTGCTCGCCGACGATTCCATCACCGACATCATGGTCAACGGTCCGCGCCACGTCTTCGTCGAGCGCAAGGGCAAGATCGAAGCGACGAATGTCACCTTCCGCGACAACCAGCATCTGATGAATATCGCTACCCGCATCGTCAGCCAGGTCGGCCGGCGCATCGATGAATTGATGCCGCTTTGCGATGCGCGCCTCGCCGATGGAAGCCGTATCAATATCATCGTGCCGCCGCTGGCCATCGACGGCCCCTCGATCTCGATCCGCAAATTTGCCAAGCGCCGCATCACGCTCGATGCCATGGCGGCACTGGGCAGCCTGACGCCGAACCTCGCCACCGTGATCAAGGTGGCAGGACGCTGCCGCCTCAACGTCATCATCTCTGGCGGTACGGGCTCCGGCAAGACGACACTGCTGAACGCCATGTCGCAGCTGATCGACCCGGCGGAGCGCATCGTCACCATCGAGGACGCAGCCGAACTGCAGCTCGATCACCTTGACCTGGTCCGCCTGGAAAGCCGCCCGCCGAACATCGAAGGCGGTGGCGAGATCACCATTCGCGATCTGTTGCGCAACTCGCTGCGTATGCGCCCCGACCGCATCATCATCGGTGAGGTGCGCGGCGCCGAAGCCGTCGACATGCTGCAGGCGATGAACACGGGCCACGACGGCTCCCTAAGCACCGTTCACGCCAACAACCCGCGCGAGGCCCTGACTCGCATCGAGAACATGGTGGGCCTGGCCGGCGTCAACCTGTCGCCGCGCTCCGTACGCATGCAGATCGCCGCCGCCCTCGACATGATCGTTCAGGTAACCCGCATGCGCGACGGCGTGCGACGCGTTACCAATGTCGTCGAGGTGATGGGCATGGAAGGCGACGTGATCACGCTGCAGGACCTGTTCAGCTTCGAATACGAAGGCGAGTCCGCCGAGGGCCGGTTGATCGGCAAGTTCGTCCCCTCGGGCTTGCGTCCCCACTGTCTGACCAAGGCCCAGTATTTCGGCCTGGACCGCTCGCTGCTCGAGGCGCTGTCGTGAGCTGGCTCGATGCCATTCTGAAGCCAGGCAGCAACATCCAGCTGGTTTTCGTTGCCCTCGTCGCAGCCTCGCTCGGCGGTGTGGTGCTGAGCCTGATCGCGCTCGAGGCGTCCGAACGCAAACGCAAGCGTGACCTGCGCATCAACCGCAGCGCCGCCAAGCAGGTCGGGCTGCGCAACCTGCCGAAGAACACGCCGAGCCTGCGCCTCTCGACCGGCACCAGCAAATACGGCGCCGTCGATGCCATAATCCGTCGCGTCGTGCCGAACCTGGCCAAGTTCCGCACCCGGCTGCGCCGCACCGGATACAACATCTCCATCGACTATTACCTGGTGAGCTGTGTCCTGGTGGGCGCGCTGGCGGGCGAAGGGGCAAAGATCTACTTCAACCTGTCGTTGCCGATCACTGTGCTGATCGGGGTGGCGGTCGGGCTGATCGTCCCGCATTTCACCATCGGCTATCTGGGCAGGCGGCGCCTGAAGCGCATGCTGGAGCAATTCCCCGACACGATCGACATGATCGTGCGCGCCGTGCGATCCGGCCTGCCGGTATCAGAGGCGGTCAAGGTCATCGCCGAACAGGTGCGTGCACCGCTCGGCTATGAATTCCAGCAAATCGTCGACGCCATGAAACTGGGTTCGCCCCTGAACGAGGCGCTGGAAGCGGCGTCCGAGCGCATCGAGTTGCCGGAGTTCCGTTTCTTCATCATCGCGCTCTCGATTCAGCAGGATACGGGCGGCAATCTGGGCGAGACGCTGGAAAACCTCAGCAAGATGCTGCGCCGGCGGCGTGCCATGAAGATGAAGATCAAGGCCGTGACCGCCGAAGCGCGCGCCAGCGCCTGGATCCTGGGCTGCATGCCCTTCGTCATGTTCGTCATCATCTTCATAATCAACCACGACTACGCCATGGTGCTGGTAACCGATCCGCGCGGCATCACCATGATTCTGGTGGGGCTGACAATGACCTGCATCGGCATCGCGGTGATGACGAAACTCGCCAAGTTCCAGATCTGACGGACACGGTTTGACACCCCGGTTCGAAACTCCCGTTTTGAATGCCCAGGCAAGGCCATGCTGAATAATATCCATGTCGACAATCTCACTCTTTCGGTCGTGACCGCGGCGGGCTTCCTTCTGCTGGGCCTCATCTGGGTCGCCCTCAGGATGCGTCAGCCGAATCTGCGCCGCGTGCGCGAGATTGCGGCCCAGCAGTCGCTGCAGCGCGCCGGCCGCGTCGGCCGTTCCCACGCCGTGCGGCCGACCTCCAAAGGTTTCATGCATCGGGTCGTCACCGGGCTGAAGCTGGTTCGCACCGTGCGCGCGCAGGTGCTGATGCAGAAGCTGTCGACAGCCGGCTGGCGCAGCGGCGATGCGCTGACGATGTATCTTTTTTCCAAGGTCTCGCTGCCGGTCATCGTGCCGGTGCTGACCCTGCTATGGCTCAGCACCACGAGCATCGACTGGCTGAACGCCGGCTGGAAACGCCTGGCGCTTGCTGCAGCGCTCGCCCTCTTGGGCTATTTCCTGCCGGACATCTGGGTGAAGAACGCAGCCCAGAAGCGCCAGAAGAAGATCCAGCTTTCCCTGCCCGATGCGCTCGACCTGATGGTGACCTGTGCCGAAGCAGGCTTGAGCCTGGAAGCCCTGATGAAGCGCGTCGCCTCCGAAATGGTCCGCAGCGGCCCGGAACTGGCCGACGAGCTGGGGCTCGCCTGCATCGAGATGGAGTTCCTGCCGGACCGCCGCCAGGCGCTCGTCAACCTGGCGGAGCGCACCAACCTTCCCAGCGTCCGCGCCCTGGTGAATGCGCTTCAGCAGAGCAGCAAGTTCGGAACGCCCCTATCCCAGGCCATGCGCGTGCTCGCCTCGGAGTTCCGCGACGACCGCATCGTGAAGGCAGAGGAAAAGGCGGCGCGCCTGCCCGTGCTGCTGACCGTACCGATGGTGCTGTTTATCCTGCCGCCGCTGATCATGGTGCTGGTCGGGCCGGCCGTACTGCGCGTCGCCGACCAGTTCGTCAGCAAGCACTGAGGCAAGGCCGGTATTCCGGCCTATCGGTTCAACGCGTCGATCGCCAGTTCAGGGATCGGGCCTTCAGTTCAACGCATCGGTCTGATGCGCGCCCAAGGTCGAGGCGATCGCGTTGCGGTCCTGAAGCAGGCGCAGAAACTCGTAATAGCCGAGATTTTCCTTGACCCCGGCAGGATCGAGATCCTGTTTGGCAACTTCCGCCGCCTTCTTGTCGTCGCCTGACAGGCCATAGGCCAGCGCCAGATTCTGGCGCATGCGCGGCGTCGAACGCGGATCATGAGCGCTCGATTCCAGCAAAGGCAGCGCCTGGGCGAAATCGCCGCTGAGCGCCAGCGACAGGCCGAGATTGTTGGTCAGTTGCAGATTGCCGGGATCGAGGCTGAGACCATCCTTATATGCCTTCACCGCCGAGGCGTGCTCGGCGCGCATGTCATAGGCGACGCCAAGGCTGTTGTCGTTGCGCCAGTCCGGCAAGATCGCTTGCGCTGCCTGCAGGTTCTGAATGGCGCCAGGGGTATCGCCGGTCTGGAGCTGGGTATTGGCAAGACCGCGCAGCGCCTTCGTGTTCTTGGGATCGAGTGCCAGCACCGCCATCCAGGTCTGAGCCGCGTCCTTGGGCATCTGCAGCTGGGCGTAAATGCCGGCGAGTTCGATCAGCGGTTTTGGATTTTTGGGATCGAGCTGTGCGGCGCGCTGATAGAGGCCGGCCGCCTGCCCCAGGTCGCCGGACTGACGCGTGGTATCGGCCAGCCGCATGATCGTGTCCGGCGTGACGGTGCCTGATGGCGGCGGCGAACCCGCCTGTTGGGTGTTGGTACAGGCCGAGAGATTCGCCGCCAGGATGAGCGTCAGCGCGCCAGCCACGAGCGGCCGCAACACCCCAATCCGAATCCCGATACAATTCACAGACAACCGGCCCATGAGCATTCCTCCCCCGCCCCGGTTAATATCCCCTTTAATCGGTCAGGATCACGCCGGTAGTCACACCGCCGCCGGCGCAACTGAAGTTGTACTGGCCGTCATTGTAGTCCGTATCGTCCGTGCCGCCGCCCATGTCGTTCCATGAGTAATGCACACTCTGGCCGCTGAGCGATGAACAGCTCGGCGAGAACAGCGGATTGATGGTGGTCGGGGGCGTACTGCAGCTTGTGCCCGGCGTAGCGCCGAAGGTGGGCGGATTGACCGGCGCCGTACCGGTGTAGCTCTGAACCTCGAGGCTGCAATTCTTTACAGCACCCCCGTTGTAGCTGGATCCGCTCGCGTAACCATAACCATCGGCCCCAACCGGGACGTCGGCCGAGCTGGCGCCATTGGGGTTGATGAGCTGCGAATAGAAGACATGGGTCGAACCGGTGGAACCGCCATACTGGTTGGTATAGTTCCAGCCGGGCGAATGGCCCGCAGTCTGGTTGACGAAGGCAAAGGCGATTTGCTGCGCTGCGGCGATCGAGGAACTGAGCGTCGCCGGCGTGGTCACGACATTGCTGAAGATCAGATTATAGGTGCCGTTGTTACTGCCATTGTTGACATTGGCCGTATTGAAAACCGGTATCGAATCGTCCTGCGGCACCTTGTACCAATAGATCGAATTGCCGTCGCCCGCATCGCTGGTCCAGCCGTTCAGATTGATCGTCGCGGTAACGATCGGGTCCTTTGCCGTCGCCGACACGGCGACGCCGATGGTGGTCGTCACCAACGACAGGAACGTCGTATTGATGGTGGTGGTCGGCACGGTGACGTGAACGGAATAACCCGTCGTATCGAATGAGGTCGTGAAGACCGGCTGCCCCACAGGATTGCTGGGCGGCAGGCGGCCGACCCCGGCGTCCCAGTACTTCTGCGCCATAATGATGGCGTTGGGGCCAGTATCGGGGCTGCTGCTGACATAGACTGACGCACCGGCCAGCACGCTGGCATCGGCCAGCGCCTGCAGCGACGATTTGAACTGCATCGCCCGGCCATAGTCCACGCCGGCGCCCACCATCAGCACCAGACCGACGCCCATGCCGGCAAACATGATCATGACGTTACCCCGGCGGTCCGCCAGAAAGCGCCGCAGGGACAAAGCCGACATCAAAGAGCGCCGCATTGTAATTTCTCCGTTCGAAGCTTCGGTTTCAGTTCTTCTGTACCGTCGTCACATTGCGCGGCCGGGCAAAAGCGGTCTGCGTCAGGGTGATGCTTGCCGGCATGAGGTAGGACAATGGCGAGGTATAGGAATAGGTCGTCTGTACAATGATCACGCTGTTGCCGCCGCCGCCGCTGAGCGTCGTCGCGATCGCGGCCGGGCTGGAAATCGCCGTGGCGGAGCCACAGGTGTTATCCGTCCAGTCGACGGTACCGTTGGTCACGCTGGCGACGGCAGCCTTCAGCGATGTCGTGACATAGGGCACCATGACCATCTGGGTGCCGCTGCAGAAATTCGCCAGCGCGGCGGCGTTCACGGAGTTTTGTGCGGCGATCATATCAGCAAGGGTCTGCGCGGCGAAATCGGCCTTCATTTTCGCCCGCACCGCGCGGGTTGCTTCGAATGTGCCCATCGTCAGCATCAGCATCAGCGGCATGACGATGGCGAATTCGACAACGGCGACAGCGCTGCGGTCGAGGGCGAGATCGCGCAACGGCAATATTGCGCGGCGAAACAGGTTGGCGATCATTGGTAGTGCTCGGTCTGCAGCGCCACGGTCGATACCAGCAGAAGATTGCCGGTTGAGCCGGAAATGCGTGCCAGCGCCGGAATGAAATAGGGTTGCGTATAGCCCACCTGGACCAGCACATAGGATTGCGGCGTGGCGGCGTCGAAGCCGGTGGTGCTCATCTGGCCGGCGCCATTTGCCGACACGCCGGCACTAAGGCTGGCGAATGAGACGGTACTCGCTTGCACGCGCCATTGCAGGCTGGCGCAGGGAATAAGCCCGCCCAGATTGTTGCACAGCGTGGTTTTGAACAGGCCGTTGCCTGTCAAGTCGCCGGAGAGCTGGACTTTGCCGATCTCGATCTGGCGCGCCGCTTCGCGCGTCGCATTATCAAGGATCGTCTGCATGAACAGGACGAGTCCGTTATCGGCGATGGCAAATGTCAGCAGCAGGAATAGCGGCCCGACCAGCGCGAACTCCACCATCGTGACACCGCTGCGCGAGCGCAGGAAGCGCGCGAACAGCCCGTGGCTTTGTTTGTGATCCGCAGTGTCGCGCAGTCGGGAAAAAAACCCACGGCGGTGCACCCGCGCCGGCGGTAGCTTTGACCCGCGGCTGCCGAGAATCTCTTTTTTGTCACAAGATGGACGCAGTTCGCCCTTGGCCCCAAGCGTATTTGCGGCGTCGTTCAATCCGTGATTAAAAGTCTCGCTGACCGAGTTCATCTGCCAGATCGTCTCCGCGGGCTCAAAATTCGTATTGAATATATGATGCTATTATATGAATTAGTATTTTAAATCAAGGACTTTCCCTGCGGTGCGACCGACTAGCCTTAATCATTTTGCGCCTGCCGGCCTGCCTATTGCCACCCGGCCGTCCGCCCGAATTCCTGAAAATGCACTTGTTATCAAAGTGCTATTTTAGAGCCAATCGGTAAGGAACTGGCAGGAACCAGAACAGAGAGTAACCGAATGGCCCAAGGGTATTGCTCGATTTTCGCCACCAGCGGCCGTTCCGGCTCGCTCGATCCATTTTGTAGGACTTAAATGATATCATGCCGACGCGTGGGGCCGGTCATCCGGCGCGCGGCGACGACACCACATCCTGGAGACCGCAACCGTGGCGTATGAGGGCTATCCCTTCCTCGCGATCGACCCCGTCATGAAGCTCAACATCTGGAACAAGGGGATCGCGGTGGAAGGCTATGACCCGGCCATCTTTCGCAAGGATGTCTGCGGCTGCTGGATGCGCTTCGATGAGCACGCCGAGGAAACCGATTACGGCTGGGAAATCGATCACATTCTGCCGCGCAATCTTCGCGGGATGACCTACATCGCCAATCTGCAGCCCTTGTGGTGGCGCAACAACCGTCTCAAGGGCGACAGCTATCCGTGGGTATTGTCGCCGGGGACCTGAAGCGGCGAATCGCGCTACGCTTCAGTTGGGGGCGTCACCGGATAGCCCGGCGATAACAGTGAGGCGAGATCGCCATGCAGAGCATCGCCAGTCTTTGGCACCAATTCACCGGCTGGTTGGCCGCACTGGACTTTTCCAACCTGCGGCCCGGCGATCTGTGGAACTCACTGCTGTCATCCCTCTGGGATCTGTCGCTGTGGCTGAACACCGGCTACCGCGGCTTGACCATTGCGCTGATCCTGCTGGTCATCGTCGTCAACCGAATCCTCAAGCGCCAGCACTAGGCCTTTCGATTCCACGGCACGACCGCGATCGAATATTTAGTGGGTTCTGTCCGACATCGAGCCTCTAATAGTAGGTCAGAAATACCCTCTTAGCATTTGATATTAAATCATATTTTTCAAACAAACTTGCGCTATACTCTCATCGCTTTGCAAGTCGTTGAGGGATAGCGCGCGATGAACATAGTGATGTCGGTTGTCACGCCAGTCTGGACTTGGCTCAGCAACCTGCCCGATTGGATCCTCAGCGGCGAGCGCGCCAATGTCGTCTATTTCTGCCTGGCATCGGCCCTGTTGCTCGAGCTTTCCTTTCGCGTGATCCGGCGCTTTATCGCCGATCGGCGGGCTAGGGCCGCCGCCACGCGCGGCAATCAGCGTCTCAGCACAAGACTGCGCCGAGCTCCCAGCGCCTGACCTTGCGTCGGAGTTTCGCCTGACGCACAGCACCGTCAACGTGTATCCGACCTCCGCGCTCCGAGTGCGATTACGCCTCGCTGGGCGCGCTATCCGATCTTCGCATGGTGCGTGGTCGTGTTGCTGTCGGGCTGCCCTATCGGCGGGCACTACGCGATGGATCTTGGCCGGATTGGCCATGACCTGGGCATGCATTTACCGGGCCAAGTTCGTGGCCATGCTCACGCCGGCTAGGCTGTTCACGCCCTCCGCTTCGTAACCGGCTGCAAAAATGTCCGTCGGGATGCGGCCGTGATGGGCCGGTTTCTTCGCGCTTGCTCGAGCGAGGCTAGCTGCGCCGCGCGCGATCATGTTCGATCGCCCCTTCCATGACGCATTTTTCAATCAGCGACAGCAGCGTCGCCTTGGCAAAGGGCTTCGGCAGAATGGCGACAGGCGTGAGCCGGCGGACCGCTTCCAGGTTTTCGAAATAGCCTTTACCCGAGCCGCCCGAAATCGCGATGATCTTGGCGGCGGGATCGATTTCGCGAAGGCGCTGGATGAATTCGATGCCATCCATCTCCGGCATAATGACGTCGGTCACGACCACATCCGGTCGCTTCGCGCGATAAGCTTGCAGCCCCATGGCGCCGCCATTGGCGGGCTGCACCTCGTAGCCGGCGCCCTCGAGAATCTGGCACAGCGTATCGAGAACGATCAAATCGTCGTCGACCAACAGGACTCGTGTCATCGCTTGGACCGTGCCTCCCCCGAGGCTTCTTTCTTCGCTGCCGATTGCAATTCCGGACAGGCTGGAGCCGAAACCAATCGCGTTAAATTATAAGTAATACAAATAATTTGCCCTCGCCAGCGCGATATTGGAAAATCGCGCCAACAACAGCGCCAACTATCGTTTGCGGGCACAGCCTTCGTTACACTCACTGACCCTCACCGGACGTGACGGCGGCGGTGGTCACCGCCTCGATCTGTTCAGCCACCTTGTCGGCCTGTTCACGGACCATGATGACGTGATCGTTGTCGAACTGGATCATCGCGGTCTGCTTGTCGTTGACGATCACCGCCCGGATCAAATGCGGGTTGATATAAGCCACGGTGCCGTCAGCTCGCGGGAGTCTCACCAGGCGCATTTCGACCTCCAGAGACAAATCGGACCGAACGCAAAGCAAATGCCGCGAGCGTGTCGCGCGCTGGATTCGCTGACCGCATCGCGCAAGGGTGCTGGCCGAGACCTCTAGGAACGCGACTTCAGCGCCGCGATGATCGAATCCAGTTTCACGGCGATGATGCCGAGCTGAACGACGAGGATGATCAACAACAACGGTATGATGATGGTGACGAAATCCATGGAATTCCCTTTGCAAACGGCGGCGGTCCCGCAGCGGCGGCGTTCTGCGAGACGAATGCCCGGCAGCGCTCCCATACCGAAGGCCGACCGAGATGCGACCTTCCGGAAGCCATTGCTAGGCGGTCGTCAGTGCGGTGTTGACGGTGGTGAACAGGTTTTTGACCCTGTTCCCCATCGCCGACAGCAGGCTGATGGCAACCACGGATACAAGAGCGGCAATAAGCGCGTACTCAATCATCGTTACCCCTGCTTGGTCCCGCCCAAGCTGCCGCATCAGCCGAAGCATGAAAAACTCCTACTTAAATTAGTCGTAAGATTGGCCTTTATTTTGCCACAGACTTAGTAAGATGCAAGGATTTTGTTCTAACCAATTGATTGCACCGGCTAATCAACCGCCGGTCGCGGTCGAAAAATTAACCTTTAGCCCAGTTTAGGCAGAATTCTGTAAGCGCAGCATGAACGCTGCCATACCCGATACCGGCGCGACTTATCAAGCTGGGCCAAGGAGATACTGCTGTCCGGCAGTGGCGCGCCCGGCAGGAATCGAACCTGCGACCTGCCGCTTAGAAGGCGGCTGCTCTATCCGCTGAGCTACGGGCGCCCGTGTTCCGGAATCTGCCGCAATGCGTCCCCCTCGATGCCGTCTCCCGTGAGGCGTACCCTTCAGTGTGTCCAACGCCCGACCCGGTCGAAGCGAAAATTATCGGCATAGCTTTTGGGCCGCAATTTGCGCGCCTGGGACTCTTCGACCAGATAAGGCAGGCCGTGCTTCTCGGCAAAGGCAACGGCCTCTTCCTTCGTGTCGAAGGAAAGCCGCACCTGGCTGCGCGTATCGGTCGAGCTGGTCCAGCCCATCAGCGGATCGGCAACCCGCGGCGAGCCCGGGGCGAATTCGAGCTGCCATTTCTCCGTGCCTGCCCTGCCCGACTGCATGGCCGTCTTGGCCGGCTGGAAAATTCGGACTTTCATCGACCCCGCGCTCCTCGATCCTTCGTAATGCTTCACTGGTGTGGTCGGGGCGACTGGATTCGAACCAGCGACATCCTGCTCCCAAAGCAGGCACTCTACCAGACTGAGCTACGCCCCGATCCCGGCGCGCAGAGGGTGTAACAGCCCATATTGGAAACTGCAATCGCGCGACTGCGTGGACACTGCCATCGCGCGACTCGCAACGTCTTGCCGACATGGGGGCGAGGCGATAAAAACAGGCCCTCTTTTGCGAACGCACAACCCGCCCGAGCTTGCGGGCGATCATCTGCCCATCAGCACCCGCCATCACAAGTGAGACATCCCGTGCATGAGATTCCCGGTAACCGCGCAGCTATGCTACTAATGGATCGAATTACCAATGGAATCGCCATGTTCTCGGTTTTACGCCGCCGTCGACGCGCTCCCGACATCGCCGTGGGAGCGCGCTACTTCCGGCGCGATGCGCCGACGATCGTCTGGGAAGTCTATTCCCTCTTCGTCGGCACCGATGGGATGCCTTACGCCGGAATCTTCTGCACCTCCGATGCAACGCGCCGAAAGACGGTCTCGCAATCGGTGCTGGAGCATGATGGACAGTACGCGCGCGTCACGGAGGAGTAGTCATGGCGTCCCGCACGATCAATCTGGACGAACGCGTCTATAAATATCTCGTCAGCCATTCGGTTCGCGATCTGCCGGTGCTGAAGGCGTTGCGCGCCGAGACGGCGAAGCTGCCGCTCTCGATGATGCAGATTTCCGCCGAACAGGGCCAGTTCATGGCCCTGCTAGTACAGCTGATCGGCGCCAAGCGCACCATTGAGGTCGGCACTTTCACCGGCTACAGCGCTCTCGTCGTAGCCCAGGCGCTGCCGGCCGGCGGCAAGATCATCGCCTGCGACGTCAGCGAGGAATTCACCGCGATCGCGCGGCGCTATTGGGCCAAGGCCCGGGTCGACAAGAAGATCGATCTGCGCCTGGCGCCTGCGAAGCAGACCCTGGACAAGCTGCTGGCCGCGGGCCAGGCCGGCCGCTTCGACTTCGCCTTCATCGATGCCGACAAGGAAAACTATGGCGCCTATTACGAGCGCTGCCTGAAGCTGGTGCGAAGCGGCGGGTTGATCGCCATCGATAACGTGCTCTGGGGCGGCGAAGTGGCCAATTCGAAGGTAAACGACAAGGATACGCGTGCCATCCGGGCGCTGAACGACAAACTCAAGGACGACAGGCGCGTCGCCATCAGCATGGTGCCCATCGGTGACGGATTGACACTGGCACGCAAACGCTGAGCCTCGAGCCGCTACTGATCGCTCCAGTCTATTGATTCCCCAGGGCGGGTGAGCGGACCATATCGCCGGTCTTGATGCCCAGGCGCTCGACCGTGCCGCCGTTGACTTCCAGCACCGACTTGACCGGTTCGACCGATGGTATGGGCGTCTCGTCCAGTGGAATCGTGCGCTGGGCGATATGCTTGATATGGCCATCGGCGCCGATGAACAGCATGTCCAGGGGAATTACCGTGTGCTGCATCCAGAACTGTGCTTGCTGCTCGCTGGGATAGATGAAAAGCATCCCGCCGTCGGCCGGCAGGTCACTACGGAACATCAGCCCGACGCGCATCTGATCGGGCGTGGTCGCAAGCTCCACCATGAAGGATTGCTTGCCCTTGGCTGTTTCGATGGTGAGGGCTGAAAAATCCGTGGCCGCGGCCAGCCGGATGAAGGCAAGGATGGCGCCAAGGACAAGGATTGAGAGAGCGCGCGGCTGAGGCATGGGGGCTTGGTCATCAGGGACATAGCTGGGCGCCGCAGCCTATGGCGGCACCCCCTGCCCCGTAAACCAATTCCTGAAGCCGGCGTCCGAAACGAATTCCTGCAGGCTTGCCCCTTTCCATGCTTCTGCGATCTATATTCCTGGGTGTGGTCTGACGCGACAGAAGAGGCAAGCCCATGGATATGAGCGGTGAGTTTCGCATCCCCGCCTCGCGCGAGGCGGTATGGAAGGCGCTCAACAACCCCGAAATCCTCAAGCAATGCATACCCGGCTGCGAAGAGTTGACCAAAAATTCCGACACGGAATTCACCGCCCGGGTAGTGGCCAAGGTCGGGCCGGTGAAGGCCGGATTCTCGGGCAAAGTAACGCTGAGCGACCTCGATCCGCCCAATGGCTACAAGATCACCGGCGAAGGCCAGGGCGGTGCGGCCGGCTTCGCCAAAGGCGGCGCCGATGTGCGCCTGGAGCCCGATGGCGGCGGGACCCTGTTGAAATACACGGTCAATGCCGCCATCGGCGGCAAGCTCGCCCAGATCGGCGCCCGGCTGGTAGATGGCAGCGCGCGCAAGATGGCCGAGGATTTTTTCGCCAGGTTCGCCCAGCTTGTCGGCAGCCAACAGCCCGCCGGCGCTGCGCCAGCGAGCGCGGCAGCGGGTGAGCTGGACATCGACGATGCTCCCAGCGAGGCATCGCTCGACGAAGACCCGCCACCGGCACCGGCACCCCATGCGGCACCAGCGGAAATGAAGCCGGATATCGATACGGGCGGTCACGGCTCTGGCGGATTGAGGCCGTGGATATGGGTCAGCGCGTTGATTCTAATCGCGATAGGCCTACTCGTTATATACGGTTGAAAACAACGACTTAGCGCGCTCTTTCGACACGATCACGGTTGATCGGTTGTGATCGCGGCTATACGCTTTTCTTACTCACTCTGAAAAAAACGGGCGCGGTCCTTTGCAGCCGGCCCTCCTCAACAGGGAGTAAGAAATGCCCGCTGTTTCCATGACAGTGAACGGCAAGGCGGCCACCGGAAATGTCGAGGGCCGCACCCTGCTCGTTCAGTTCCTGCGCGATCAACTCGGGCTTACCGGCACCCATGTCGGCTGCGATACCAGCCAGTGCGGCGCCTGCGTCGTCCATGTCGACGGCAAGTCCGTCAAATCCTGCACGCTGCTGGCGCTCCAGGCGAACGGCGCCAAAGTCACGACGATCGAAGGACTGGCAACGAACGGTGAGTTGCATCCCATGCAGGCCGCGTTCAAGGAACATCACGGGCTGCAATGCGGCTATTGCACGCCGGGCATGGTGATGAGCGCCGTCGATCTGGCGGGACGCAACGGCGATCCATCGGAAAAAGAAGTGCGCGAGTGGCTGGAAGGAAACATCTGCCGCTGCACCGGCTATCACAACATCGTCAAGGCCGTGCAGGCCGGCGCGAAGGCGATGAGGAGATAGGGCCATGGCCAACACCGACACACACACCGGCATCGGCGCTGCCGTACGGCGCAAGGAAGATTACCGACTGCTGACCGGCAACGGCAACTACACCGACGACATCAATCGTCATGGCCAGACCCACGCCTATATCCTTCGTTCGCCCCATGCCTTCGCGAAGTTGAAGAAGATCGATACCGCCAAGGCAAAAAAGGCGCCGGGTGTGGTTGCGATCTTCACCGGCGCGGATTACGCCGCCGACGGCAAGGGCGGGCTTCCCTGCGGCTGGCAGATCCACAGCAAGGATGGCTCGCCCATGGTCGAGCCGCCGCATCCCCCGCTGGTGGCCGATATCGTGCGCCATGTGGGCGACCATATCGCCATGGTGATTGCAGAAACCAAGGCCCAGGCCCGCGATGCCGCCGAGATGATCGAGATCGATTATGAGGAAATGACTCCGATCATCGATACAGCCGGCGCCATGAAGCCGGGTGCGGCCCAGGTCTGGCCGCAGGCCAAGGACAACACCTGCTACGACTGGCATCTGGGCGACAAGGCCGCAACCGACGCCGCCTTCGCGAAGGCGACCCATGTCACCAAGATCGATCTGGTCAATCAGCGCCTGATCGCCAATGCCATGGAGCCGCGCGCCGCGGTGGCGGAATACGACCGCTCCACCGGCGACTACACGCTGTTCACCACCAGCCAGAATCCTCATGTCATCCGCCTGCTGATGGGCGCCTTCGTGCTGCAGATCCCGGAGAACAAGCTGCGCGTCGTCGCCCCCGATGTGGGCGGCGGTTTTGGCTCCAAGATCTTCCACTATGCCGAGGAAGCGCTGCTGACCTGGGCCTCGGCCAAGGTCAACCGGCCGATCAAATGGACGGCCGATCGCAGCGAATCCTTCATCTCCGATGCCCAAGGGCGCGACCATGTAAGTCATGCCGAGCTTGCCATGGACAAGGACGGCACCTTCCTGGGCCTGCGCGTCAGCACCATCGCCAATATGGGCGCCTATCTCTCGACGTTCGCGCCCTGTGTGCCGACATACCTCTACGGCACCTTGCTCGCGGGCGTCTATAAAACGCCGGCGATCTATGTCGAGGTACGCGCCGTGTTCACCAACACAGTGGCCGTCGACGCCTATCGCGGCGCCGGCCGGCCGGAAGCCACTTTCCTGCTGGAACGCCTGGTGGAAAAAGCAGCGCGCGAGATGAAGATGGATCGCGCCGAGCTGCGCCGGAAAAATTTCATTCCCCGTGACGCCTTCCCCTACCAGACGCCGGTAGCACTTCAATACGACAGCGGCGACTACCACTCGACCCAGGACATCGCCATGAAGCAAAGCGACTGGACCGGATTCGAGAAACGCCGTGCCGAGGCGAAGAGCCGCGGCAAGCTGCGCGGCATCGGCATGTCGACATATCTGGAAGCCTGCGGCATCGCGCCATCGGCCGTAGTCGGTTCGCTGGGCGCGCGCGCCGGCCTTTACGAGACGGCCAATGTGCGGGTCCATCCGACCGGTTCGGTGACCGTCTTCACCGGCAGCCACAGCCACGGCCAGGGCCATGAAACAACCTTTGCCCAGATCGTCTCCGACACGCTGGGAATCTCGATCGAAAGCGTGGATATCTCCCACGGCGACACGAACAAGATCCCCTTCGGCATGGGAACCTATGGCTCGCGCTCGCTTGCCGTCGGCGGATCGGCGATCGTCAAATCGCTGGACAAGATCGTCACCAAGGCCAAGCGCATCGCGGCCCACCTGATGGAGGCATCCGTCGCCGACATCGAGTTCAAGGACGGCGTGTTCAAGGTCGCTGGGACCGACAAGAGCGTGCCCTTCGGCCAGGTTGCTCTGACCGCCTATGTGCCGCACAACTACCCGATCACCGAACTCGAGCCCGGCCTTGAGGAAACCTCGTTCTACGACCCGCTGAACTTCACCTACCCCGGCGGCTGCCATATCTGCGAGGTGGAGGTCGATCCCGATACCGGCGTGACCACGCTGGTCAACTTCACCGCGGTGGACGATGTCGGCCGCGTGATCAATCCGATGATCGTCGAAGGCCAGGTCCATGGCGGCCTGGCCCAGGGCATCGGCCAGGCATTATTTGAGCGTGCTGTTTACGACAACAGCACGGGACAGCTGCTGTCGGGCTCCTACATGGACTACACCATGCCGCGGGCGGACGATCTCTGTTCCTTCACCGTCTCGACCCACAACACCATGTGCACCCACAATCCGCTGGGCTCCAAGGGCGTGGGCGAAGTGGGCGCCATCGGGTCGACGCCGGCGGTGATCAATGCGGTGCTTGACGCCCTGCTGCCGCTGGGCGTGAACGACATCACCATGCCGGCCACCCCATCCAAGGTGTGGCAGGCGATCCAGGCCGCCAAGCCCGCGGCCCGGGCCGCCGAGTAAGGGAGGAAAGCCAGATGTACGATTTCACCTATCACCGCCCTTCCAATCTTGCCGAGGCGGCGAAGCTCGCTGGCACGGGCGAAGCAAAGATCGTCGCCGGCGGCATGACCCTGGTGCCGACGATGAAACAGCGCCTCGCCCAGCCCTCGGACCTCGTCGATCTCGCCGGTATCGCCGAGCTCAAGGGCATCAAGATCGACGGCAGTACTGTCACCATCGGCGCGATGACGACGCATAACGACGTCGCCCACTCCGCCGATGTGAAGAAGACAATCCCCGCACTGGCCGCGCTGGCCGAAGGCATCGGCGATCCGCAGGTACGCAATCGCGGCACCATCGGCGGCTCGATCTCCAACAACGATCCGGCGGCGGATTATCCGGCCGCCCTTGTGGGGCTCGACGCCACGGTCGTCACCAACAAGCGCAAGATCAAAGCGGACGAGTTCTTCAAGGGCATGTTCGAAACGGCCTTGGGCGATGGCGAGATCGTGACAGCCGTCAGCTTCCCGAAGCCGGAAAAGGCGGGCTACGCTAAATTCCCCAATCCCGCCTCGCGCTACGCCATGGTCGGCGTGATGGTGGCCAAGACCGCCGGCGGAGTGCGCGTTGCCGTGACCGGTGCCGGCGCAAGCGTCTTCCGGCAAAGAGACATGGAGAAGGCGCTCTCGGCCAATTTCTCCGCCGATGCCATCAAGAGCACAAAGACCAATTCAAAGAATTTGAACAGCGATCTCCACGGCAGCGCCGAATACCGCGCCCATCTCGTGGGCGTCATGGCCGGTCGCGCGGTCACCGCCGCCAAATAGGATCTCGCCTAACAGCTGAAATGCGCGACGTAGAAATGGCCGCCCATCGAGCGAACGCTCGATGGGCAGGCCAATATTTCCTCGCCGAGGCCCGACGTCGTCCAGACAGGCGCTGAACTATTTTTCGCGTCACCGAAATAGTCGCTCTCGTCATAGACCACGCCTTCCCATTTGCTGAGAAAGCCGCCCCAGCGGAAGACGCTAACCATTGGGGGCCCGGTGATCGTGTCGTCATCGGCTGGCAACCGTCCGGAGCGGACACCGTCGATCTTCGCCTGGTAACCGGCACGCTCGATCTGAAAGCGGAGGATGTCGCCGATGGCGAAGAGGCCCTGGCTCAGATAGCCCGCGACGACGACCCCGGCGAGCGCCGGAACTGCCCAGTCCCAACGCGGCCGAAAATCGCGCCGCAGGAAGCGGTGGAGGCAGTCCACCAACACCCAGACTGGAACAATCAGCCACAGCACCGTCAGCAGGATGAAGGGATGGCCGCCGCTCGGGATCGACAGCAGCATCAGCCCGGTAAACGTAACGGTGTTGAGGAGGCCGCCATAGGTATAGGCATAGGCGCAGACGACCAGGATCGTACCGATCGCCCACGACAGCGGCAGCAGCAGTGCTGTCCCTCGCACTCGCCCCTCCAAGCGATCCCCAAACGAGATGAAGCTTAGCGAAGAAATCGGGCGATTCTCAGGCGCTGCCGTCCTTGCGCAGTCGCCGAGCCCTTGACGAATCTTTGGAACCAAACTAGAACATGGGTCGAGTTTGGGTTTTGTTCTATTACTGGGGCCAAGATTTCAGGCTCCGCAGCGCCGGAGGAGACAGCGATGCTCACCAAGAAACAACATGAATTGCTGTTGTTCATCAACAAGCGGCTGGGCGACAGCGGTATCTGTCCCTCCTTCGACGAAATGAAGGAAGCCCTTGGTTTGAAATCGAAATCCGGCGTCCATCGGCTGATT
This sequence comes from uncultured Alphaproteobacteria bacterium, assembly GCA_963770335.1. GTDB lineage: Bacteria > Pseudomonadota > Alphaproteobacteria > Dongiales > Dongiaceae > DASXQK01. The sequence goes on along the minus strand of CAVYPG010000019.1, from coordinate 437,356 downwards.
ACCGGCCTCGAAGAGCGCGGTTTCATCCGCCGCCTGGCGCACCGGGCCCGCGCGCTCGAGGTGGCTCGACTACCCGAGAACCTCGCCGCCGTACCAGCCGCTGTCCGCGAATTCGCTGCAAGCCGGGAGACCGGCGCCGCGCGACCGCCTTTTGCGCCCAATGTCATCCGCGGCGATTTCGGCAATGCGCTGCCAGGTGCCTCCGTGGCGCAACCGGCGGAGACCATCCAGCTTCCCCTCTATGGCCGGATCGCCGCCGGCACGCCGATCGAAGCGCTGCGCGACAACAGCCAGCGGATCGATATCCCGGCCACCCTGCTTGGCCGCGGCGAGCATTACGCGCTCGAGGTCGATGGCGATTCCATGATCAATGCCGGTATCCTCGACGGCGATACGGTCGTGATCGAGCGCTGCGAGACGGCGGAGAACGGGGCCATCGTCGTGGCATTGATCGACAACAACGAAGTCACTCTCAAACGCCTGCGCCGCAAGGGCGACTCCATCGCGCTGGAGCCCGCCAACCCGGCCTATGAGACGCGCATCTTCGGCCCCGATCGGGTCAAGCTTCAGGGCAAGCTGGCGGGACTGCTGCGCCGCTACTGATCGTCTCACTCTGCCGGCGCTCCGCAAGGGGCGCCGGTAAATTGCATTCAGGTAATTCGCCCTTAAGAGACTACTTGTCCTTGGGCAATCCGCTATCGGGCGTTCTCGCGCCAGGGCTGCCATGCTCTGGGATCACCGCAGCCCCGGATCGAGCATGGCCTGATCGCTCGCCGCGCGTTGATTAATTAATCCTCTCAGCCTTTTCTCATCGGCCGTGACGTGCTATTCGATGGAAATCATGGCACGCCGGTTGCGGTGGCGCCCGAATTTGCAAGGCCCTCTGCCCCTACACATGCCGACCGAGACTATCATCGCTATGCCCTCCGGCCATCGGCGCGACGTGGGGGAAACCCGACTTCCGCTGCCGACCCGGATTACAATTCCCGGGTTGAACCGCGTCATTCGCTTCAACCACGTAACACTGCTGCTTAGGGCCGGCCTCGCTATTGAAGTCACCGCTCTCGTGGTGGCGGTTTGGTGGTTCGCCATCCATGGCATTGGCTGGTTCGAGGTGGTTGTCTTCGCCCTGATGTTCCTGATGAACGCACTGGGCATTACGGTGGGCTACCACCGCCTGTTCACCCATCGCTCGCTCCAGGCCCGCCCTTGGGTTCGCCTGGTGGTCGGGATCTGGGGCGCTATGGGAATGCAGGGGCCGATCCTCTATTGGGTATCGATCCATCGAAAGCACCACCGCTATCCTGATGAGGTGGAAGATCCGCATTCGCCGAGGCCGCGTGGCCCCGGACGACTTGCCGTTGCGCGCGGCGCAATTTACGCCTTCGTCGGCTGGATTGTTTCCGGCGAATACTGCCTCTACCCCGAATACATCAAGGATCTGAAGCGCGACCCCGTTGTGCGCTTTGTCGACCGGTATTATTCGCTTTGGGTGATTGGCGGCGTCGTTGTTCCGGGGTTGATCGGCCTGGCGTGGTACGGAACCTGGGAAGGTTATTGGGCCTGCGCCCTTGCCGGCGGGCCCGTACGCCTGTTCTTCTCACTCACCGGAACCTGGTACGTGAATTCGGCGGCACATATATTCGGCAGCCGGCCGTTCGTGACCACCGACCTCAGCCGCAACAATCGCTTCGTCGTTTTTGCGACCGTGATCGGGGAAGGCTGGCACAACAATCACCATGCTTTTCCGCGCTCGGCGAATATGGCAGCACAGCCCTACCAGATCGATTTTGGTTACCAGTTCATCCGTTTGTTGAAGCACTTTGGCTGGGTGGATCGCGTCCTGGTCGACCTCGGCAAGACGGTGGATGTGGCGGAGCCGGAAGCACCAGGCGAAAAGCCGATCACCGTCGATGCCTGATCGCCCCCAGGCCTGATCTCCTCAGGGGCGAAGTAAGCGACAGCGCGCGGCATCACTCATCATCGTCGTCCACGCCATCGAGCGGCGCAACCCAGGGCCGGCTGCCCTGACCCTGCCGGACAGTCTCGATGCGTATTCCCGCTTCCGACAGCCAGATGGCATGACCACCCTCGCGCGCCAGCAACACCGGATCGATCACCGGAGCGCGGCAGTTGCCATCGGCCGGCACCAGAACGATGACGAGATCGGCCTCGGCACAGGCGGCGGCAAAACCGTCGGCATGCTGGAGAATGGCAACGGCGTGCCCAGCGAGGCGAAAGCGGCAATCGCCGTGATCGCAGACCAGGCGGGGATCACTGCCCTCGACGGCCGCACTCCACAGGATGGGCTGGTCCTGGCCCAGCCGACGCATCCATTCGCCGGCAGCGAAACGGTCGGCCCGGCCCGTCGACAGGCGCAGCGAACCGTCGGCCTCGGTGATCGCCACCAGTTTTGCATCTTCGGAAATCAGAATGTCGGGCGGGCGCACGGTCAGGATCGTCGCTAGCCCGCTGGCGATCCCGAGCGTTCCCCAATAGCGCCAGCGCTGGCGCCACAGGCAAAGCCAGAGCCCGCCAAAACTGACAAGCGCCAATCCCAGGGGCGGCATGACCGGCACCAGCGCCACTGAACCCGGCCAGCCGGACACGGTTTCGGCGGTCCACAGGATGGCCGAAATGCCCCAGCCTGCCGGCTCCAGCGCCCAGGATTCCAATCCGAAGGGCATCAGGATCAGTGCCAGGATCAGCCAGGGCATCACCCAAAATCCGGTGATCGGCACCGCCAGCATATTGGCGATCACGCCATAACCGGTCAGCCGATTGAAGTGATAGATGCCGAAGGCGGCAGTTGCCAGCGTTGCAATGATGCTGCTGAGTGCCAGATCGCTGATCCAGCGCAAGCCCCGGCGCGCCGGGCCCGTTTGCTTCGTGCGGCGCGGGCTCAGTTCCTCCCACACCGCCGTCAACGCAATGATCGCAGCGAAGGAAAGTTGGAAGCTGGGACCGACCAGACTGTCCGGCCAGATCAGCAGCACCGCCACGGCCGCAATCGCCACCGGGCGCATGGAGATCGGCTGGCGATCGGCGATCACTGCCAGCAGCACGATCGCCGCCATGACGAACGAGCGCACCACCGGAACGCTGGCGCCCGATAGCAGCGTGTAAAACGCAGCCCCCAGCAGCGCCAGACCGGCTGCCCATTTCTTGATCGGCCAGCGCAAGGCTATCGCCGGCACCAGCGCCAGGCCGCCGCGAATCAAAAAGAACAGGATGCCCACCGCAAGGCCGATATGCAGGCCGGAGACCGAGAGAAGGTGGGCCAGGCCCGAATTACGCATGGCCAGCAGCGCATCGTTTGGCACCGCGGTCTGACTGCCGGTGACGAAGGCGACCGCAACACCTGCGCTCGCGCGATCGGGAATTGCCGCCAGGATCCGCCGCTCGATCAGCGCGCGCAAATCGGCGAGGCTGCGCCACAGCCGGTTGCTGAGCGGTTGCGCGTCACCGAAGATTTCGGGATCGATCAGCCTTGGGCGACCCATGGCGAAGCCCACCCCGCCGATGCGATCGAAAAACAGGTCGCGGCGAAAATCATAGGCGCCGGGTGCCACGGGACGCGAGGGCGGCCCCAGCGCTGCCTTGATGCGCACCCAATCGCCAGGCACCAGCAGCGGATCGATAGACGCCAGGCGCAAGCGAAGCTCTGCCGGCGGATCGGCGATGCCGGGGATAATGATCTCACCCAGCCGCAACCGCCTTCCGCCCGGCAGAAACTCGACATCGCGTACGCGGCCTTCCACGCGCACCGACGCAAACTTCTGATTGAGGCTGGGTGCAGCGACGCTTGCCGTGCGCAGTTCGGCCGCAGCGAACCCGACGGCTGCGGCCAGCAGCGCGATGGTGAACGCGCGGCCCGCAATCGATTTGCGCAAGAGCACAAGAAGCGCTGCCGACAAGACAATGAGCGCGCCGCCCAGCAGCAGGCTCGGCTCGGCCGGCAAGGCGAAATAGACGGCAACGCCGATACCGATGGCGGTGGGAACCCAGAGCGCCCAGCGCTCGCGTTCGGCCAGCAGGCGATCGGCCAGAAGGCGCCGGAACGCCCGGCCATAAGCAAGAACATCACCACCGTGCTGAAGGAAGCCTCGCATTGCTCGCCGCGACGTCCTGCGAACCCGTCAGAGCTTCGTCACATCGGGTGCTGGCAACTGTCACCGGAGACGACGAAGGTCACAGTCGGCGGCTGGTTGGCCGTGGGCGGATCCGACACCTGCTCATAGGTTGCCTTCTGCCCATCCAGCGCGCCGCCCTGGAAGACGATGCCGCCGCTGCCGGTGTCGAACTGATAACTGGCCGTGGCACCGGCGCTGTCGCGGTACTGGCTGGCACTGAGAATCTCGAAATTCAGCCCCATGGCTGCTTCCAGCGACACACTGCCGCCGGCCGAGAGCGTCCAGCATTCGTATTTGCCGGGATAGAGCGCGCCTGCCTGAAACGCCGTCTTGCCGGAAATCTTCATCAGCCAGGGATCATCGGCCATGCCGCCGACGGGCTGGGTCGCAACGCTGCCCGGGGCCTTCAGCATCGAAGCCGGAAACGAGGTATCCATCGTGTCCAGATAGCCCAGCGGATGAACGCGATAGGGATAAGGGCTGTCGGCATCCACCCGGACAACCACGGAATCCAGATACTGCGTACCAACGAAGGGTGCCGCGACGCGATCGCCGACCTTGTATTTGGCGTTCTCAGCCAGCGCCGGGCCCGTCATCGAAACCAGCGCGGAAAGCAGCAATGCCGCGGCCAAGCATAATGCTGCCACCGGCAAACGATGTTCGATCATCCCCATTCCCCCCTAGAGCAAGATCGGATCAGCTTGAAGCAATCTGATCCGTGAATCTTGCTCTACATATTTGAACTAGCGGCTGATTCACGCCTCGCGTTGATTTAACGTGAGGCGATCAGACGCCAGCCCCCGCGCGGGTCATCAACCCGCGGCAGGCAATTCTGCCCAATTTTCGGGAAAAATGGCAGAGGCGCCCCCGCGCCGGTCGCGGGCATGCAGATCCGACCTGCCCCGCCTCCCGGCCATTGACCTGCGCCTTCGCGTTCGCATAGTCTGGATGATAGGAACATATCAGGAACAATATGCCCGAACGTCACGCGGATTGGCGCGAGCGGCGGCTTTGGGACCTTCTGGATCGCGAGATGATCGTGGTTGCCTGCGCCTGCGGCCAGAGCGGGCATTTCCTGCCTGGCTTTCTTCAGCGCAGATACCGCGTCCCCAGCGATACCCTGATCCACGACCTGCGCTTTCGCTTCAAATGCAGCCGATGCAATTCGCGCAAGCGGATCGAAATATCGCTTCGCGTGGATAAATGGCCGCCAGACTAATAAGCGCTGGCAAACCGCCGGATCAGGCGGCGGCGTCCTCGCGCTGGCCCGTGGCAACGATCTTGAGGGCGTCGTTGGCCAGCGGGCGCGCCAGGGTCAGGGCCTGCTCGCTCTCGCCATCCAGCCAGCTATCCCAGTGCTCGCTTGTCAGGATCACCGGCATCGCCTTGGCGTGAACCGGCCGCACCACATCGTTCGCCGATGTCGTCAGGATGGCGTAGAGCAGATGCTCGCGCGTCTCTTTCTTGCGCTCGCCCGTCCAGGGCCGCCAGATGCCCGCAAAGGCAAACAGGGGCCGGCTGGAATCCAGCGCAAACCAGTGCGGCACCTTGGGCAGGCTGTCGGTGTATTCGCAGAACGATGTGGCCGGCACCAGGCAGCGATATCCTCGCGCCAGCCAGGGCAACCAATAGCTGCTGGCAGTATTCCGCACATTGGTAACCGGGCGATTGCCAAAATTGGGTGGCGGTGGGAAGCCCCAGCGCAGCAAATCGAGACTCCGCTCCCCCTGCCCATCGCGGCGAATTACCGGCGCAAGCTGGTCGGGAAAAATCGCCGGCAGCGGCGGCTGATTACCCAGATTGTCGCGCATGACGCGCGCCAACCGGCGCATCGCCTCCTGGTTCGTAGTCATGCTGTAGAGATTGCACATGGGGGCAGATCCTGTAGGCGACCGATCCTGTGCCGCCCGGGCGTGGCATTCAAGCGCGCAAGCAACCGCTTCACCGCCGCCCAATGGCGAACGCGGCTGCAATTTTAAGTGAATCGGAAGCCTGCTTCGTGCAACGCAGCGACGCTGTTATGGTCGCAGAGCTCCTCGTGCCATTTGCCACAGCCCTTTCGGCACCCCCGCCGCTAGCGTAGAAAGGCGGACTGCCGGGACGAATTGTCTATAAACCGGCGGTTCACCAGGGTTTGGAGTATTGCAGTTGGGCGCCTTGCCGCAGCTTGTCGCTGCATTGTGGCTGATCATCGGCGGGGTATGGCTTGCCGGGGCGGAACTGTTGGCCCTTTTCATGGGCCAGGCGTTCGACAGTCTTCATCTTGCCGGCGGCATCGTGCTTGTTGTCGGCGGCATCCTGTTTGGTGCCTTCCTGCTGCGCCGTCTCGACGCCACCGCCACAGTGATCGAAGACGACTAGAGCAAGATCGAATCAGCTTGAAGCAACCTGATCCGTGAATCTCTGCTCTACCCATTATAATTGAGGCGATCAGACGCTAGCGCGCGGCGCGCGCGACCCCACCCGCCGCTGATTTCTGGGCAGCGCCAGTCAACGCAACACCCTCCACCGCCGCGCGCGGACCGACGGCCGGCGTGGGCAACGCGATTGTGTCGCCATCCAGCCGGCGCAGCAGCGCCTCGAACCCCGGCTGTCCGCGCATGGGCGCAAACGCACTGTCATGCTTCAGCCATTCGACATGGGAACGCCGGCGCGTCGGCGGGTCGCTGAAGATCTGATGCAGGCGCGCCAGCGCCAGCACATGGCGGCCAAGCCCGGCCTGGGCACAGGCAAGGTTGTAACTGGTAATGGCATCGGCTGGCCCGATCTCCTGTGCCTCGTCGGCCCAGGCCTCGGCCCGGCGGCGGTCGCCCAACTCGGTCAGTGCTACCGCACCCAGCGCCAGGGCGCCGGCATTGTCGGGATGCACGGCAATCTCCGCCTCGACACGTTCCAGGCAGCGGCGCGCCACCGACAGCATCTTTTCGCGCTGGCCCAGCGAGCGGTAGGCATTGACCGCAAGCCCCAGCGAGCGGAAATCGTCGGGTTGCAGATCGGCCGCGTGTTCGAACATTTCCGCGGCCTGGGCGAAGCGGCCCTGGGCGCGGCAGTTGCGCGCCATGAAGAAATGCGCTTCGAAGGAACGCGGGCCCAGGCGCACCGCTTCGCTCAGCACCGTATCGGCCTCGCCGTGGCGCCCGGCGGTATAGAGCGCCAGGCCCTTGGCGGCATGGGCATCGGCCAGCTCCGGCTCAAGCGCCAGAGCGCGCTCGCAATTGGCGATGATCTCCTCGAAGGGAACCACGGGATCGCCCATGGCAAGAAGATATGAGTCGCAATTCGCCAGGCCCGCATAGGCGCGGGCATAGCCGGGATCGATCGCCACCGCCTTGGCGAATTTCTGGCGGGCCACGTCGAGCGCGCGCTTGCCCCAGCCGCTCTGCAGGAAATAGGCGCGGCCCATCAGATAATAGCGATAGGCCTCGGCATTGCTGGTGGGCCGCTTGACGATGGTGGCAAGTTCCTCGGGCAGCAGCTTGACCTTAAGCGCGCTGACGATGCTCTGCGAGATCTCGTCCTGCAGGCGAAAAATATCTTCGCGACCGCTCTCATAGCGCTCGGCCCAGACATGCCCGCCGCTTTCGCCGTCGACGAGCTGGGCGGTGATGCGCACGCGGCCCTCGGCCTTGCGCACGCTGCCTTCCAGCACGTAGCAGACGCCGAGCTCGCGGGCGACATCCTGCACCTGCACGGCGCGGCCCTTGAACGAGAACACCGTATGGCGCGCCACGACGAACAGCGACGAGACGCGCGAAAGATCGGTGATGATGTCCTCGCTCAGGCCATCGGCGAAGTATTCCTGTTCGGGATCGCCGCTGATATTGACGAAGGGCAGCACGGCGATCGCCGGCCGGCCTTCATTGGCAGGCGGCGGGAGGGGCCAGCGGTAGCACCGGCTCCGCTGGCCTGTTCACCACCGGTACCGTCTCATTTGACACCGCGCCCACGAAACGCAGGCCCTTGCGGGCGACGGTGCGAATCAGGCTCTGGCGCTGGCCGTCATCGCCAATGGCCGTGCGCGCCGCGTTGATGCGGCTGCCCAGCGTCGATTCGGAGACGATGCGGCCCTGCCAGACGGCGGCCAGCAGATCGTCCTTGCTGACGACACGCTCGCGATTTTCGATCAGAAACAGCAGCAGATCGAACACCTGCGGCTCGATGTGAATCGCCTCGCCAGCGCGCAACAGCTCGCGCCGGGCCGAATCGATGACACATTCGCCGAAAATGAGACGCATACGCCGGATCCTTGCTGGGGCTTCTTGGGCAGAAAGTCCGCCGGAGGATCAAAACTGGCCACGGCCTTGCGCAGCATTCCCCCGGGCCGCGGTAAATGGCCGCTTTCTCGGGCAAAAATCAAGCCTTCCTCAAGGACATTTGATCGGCCGCTCCCCACATTCGGTGGCGATGACAAGCCCCGCGCTAACGCAGGCACCGGTTTCCCGATTCGCGCCGGAACTTGTCACCCAACAGAAGATGAGGGACCAAGCTATGAATGCATTATCCGCGGCGCTCGTTAACGATTCGAAAGCACCTCCGGCCGATCTGGCGGCACCCGATCTCGCGGTCATCAAGGCGCGCCAGCACGGCGCCTGGTCGTCGGGCGATTACGCCGTGGTCGGCACCACGCTGCAGATCGTCGGCGAAAAATTGTGCGAGGCCGTCGATCTTCGCGCCGGATTCAAGGTGCTCGACGTTGCCGCGGGCAACGGCAATGCCTCGCTCGCCGCGGCGCGGCGCTGGTGTCATGTGATCTCCACCGACTATGTCTCGGCCCTGCTCGAGCGCGGCCGGACGCGCGCCGCTGCCGAAGGCATGGCGATCGAATTTCGCGAGGCCGATGCCGAGGCGCTGCCATTTCGCGATGGGAGCTTCGACTATGTGCTCTCCACCTTCGGCGTGATGTTCACGCCGGACCAGGAGCGTGCGGCAGCCGAGATGGTCCGCGTGGTTCGCCGCGGCGGCAAGATCGGCCTTGCCAACTGGACACCCGGCGGCTTCATCGGCGAGGTATTCAAGACGATCGGCCGGCATTTGCCGCCGCCGGCGGGTATGCGCTCGCCCCTGCAATGGGGCACGGAAGGGCGCATCCAGGACCTGTTCAGCCTGCATGCCGCCTCGATCGTCTGCAAGCAGCGCAACTTCGTCTTCCGCTACCGCTCACCGGAGCATTGGATCGAGGTGTTCAAGGCCTATTACGGCCCGCTGTTGAAGGCCTTCGGCGCGCTGGAGCCGGCAGCACAGGTCCTGCTCGCCGACGACCTCAAAGGCGTGATCGAGCGGTTCAACCGCTCCGGCGACAAGACGATGATCGTGCCCAGCGAATATCTGCAGATCGTCATCGCGCGGCGCTGAAGACGGCAACGCCGTTCGCTACGAGCCAAACGACAGCAAAGGATTCCCTTTCACCATGTGTGCCTCCCGTTCTCCTGCATTTGCGTATCTGCGTTCACCCTCGCAGGCTGCGGCGGTGGAACGTTCCACCGCCGCGCCGCTGCTGCGGCCGTGGCGGGAAAAGCTGACAGCCTGGCTGATCGGCAGGCTGGATAAGGCCGATGAGTTGCCGCTGCGGTATCTCGACAACAATCATCTGCGCCGGGATATCGGCCTCGACCCGATCTGGCCCGACGGCTGGCCGCACTGATCGCGCCAGCTTCCACCCGCCGCCAGCAGGCGCTAAAAGTCACGCGTCTGCTCGGTGGCCGGAGATGGAAATGACGGAAAAACGCGTTTCGTTCGATTTCGAGGTCGAGTTCGCCAATGGCGGCGGCATCCAGGGCCAGGGCTTCCGTCTCGATATCCCGGGCGATGACATGGCCGATGACGATCTCGCGGCCTTGCATCATTCGCGATCTGCGCCTGCTCATGGTGGGGTCGGTGCGCATTCTGAACAAGCGGATCATCGAAGAGCGGCACAAGCGCGCCGCAAGCGCCGCGCCGGAGGCGAGCACCGGCTCGATCATCGTCGATCTCAGCCACACCATCACCAATGGCATGATCACCTATAAGGGCCTGCCGGGTCCGCTGATCTGCGATCACCTTTCGCGCGAGCAATCGCACTCGCATTACGCGCCGGGTACGGAGTTTCAGATCGGGCGTATCGACATGGTGTCGAACACCGGGACATATCTCGACACGCCCTATCACCGCTATCGCGACGGTATCGACCTCGCCGAACTGCCGATGAGCCGCATTGCCGATCTGCCGGGCATCGTTTTCCGCGTCACCGGACAGCAGGGCCGCGCCATCGATTGGCAGATGTTTGCGTCTGCCGAGGTTAAGGGCCGCGCGGTGCTGGTGAACACCGGATGGGATAGCCACTGGGGTAGCGACCAGTATTTCGAAGGTCATCCTTTTCTCACGGGAAAGGCGGCGGAATATCTGCGCGACCAGGGCGCCACCCTCGTGGGTATCGATTCCCTCAATATCGACGACACGACCGGAGGATCCAGGCCGGTGCATTCGACCCTGCTCGCCGCCGGCATTCCCATCGTCGAGCATATGACCGGGCTCGGCCACCTGCCCACCGAGGGCTTCCGCTTCTTCGCCGTGCCGCCGAAGGTCAGGGGCATGGGCACGTTTCCCGTGCGCGCGCTTGCGGTGATCGGGGCGAGATAGAAACAGAGCCCCTACTGAACGTTTTCGATCGTGTGGTAGGCGCCGTCATGGCCCGGGACAACCGCCTCTACGACCACCTTGGCAAAGGCGTCCTTGTATTCAGGATGCATGACATGCAGCAGTTTGAGCAGCGCCTGGTTCTGGGCCTCAATGAAACTGTCATCGCCCGATTTGGGCAATTCCTGTTTGAGAAGGAGCGCAACGCCGTTTCCCGAGCCTGCCGCCTGGGCTGCAATCAGCTGAAATGACTGTTCGCCCGTCTTCCACGTATAGGGAGGATTGGCTTTCACATCGCTTGGCAGATTGAGCCCTAAAGCGGCCTTCTCGATCACGCCCTCGAGCCCGTACGTGAAATTCGGCCCGCCCGCCAGCATCGCGACGGCACCGCGATACAGCATGAGGGCGTTGAAGATATGGCCTTTCTTCGCCTGCTCGTCCGCCAATTTTCCAAGATCTGGTCCTGAATGGCCGGAGACCGCGGCGGGCGACACATAGAATGAATTGACGACCCAGTTATCGCCCTGCGGCATAAGCCAAAGATAGATCGCATAGCGAGTATCGGCCAGATCGCCCTGCAGAATGACGTAAGCCTGCAGCGGTATCTTGAGCACCGCCATTTGCACCTCGCCCTCGCCGCTGCCCGGCGACCCATGGGCGACCAATGTGCAACCGTTCCTCATCGTCTCGTCGGGTTGGCCGGTGGCTGAAATCTTGTGCTGATAGCTGTGGGTGATACGCAGAGCGCCGGCCATTCCGGAAAGAGCGCGCAGCGTCTGCAAGGCGCTGGTTACATGATCTTTGCTTGCCTGCTTGTGGGCAAGCTCGGACATCAAGGCGTACACTTCATCCGCGTTTCCGCTCAGCAGCGTTCGCGCGAATTTGAGCGCGGCAGCCTCGTATGGCTCACGCTCGGCCTGCGCTACCTCGTCATCGGTGTAGCACGCGCTCACATTGAGACTCAGGAAGCCGCTCATCAGACCATGACCGATGAGAAACCAGACCAACCCGACGAGGGTGATCAAGCCACCGGCGACAATAGCGAGCGTGCGAACGGAGAGTTTAGGCAAAGCCCCCTCGGCAAGGCGCGAGTAAGTTTGGCACCGCTCAACTCAGAATAGCGCGCCCGCCCCGATCGGGCAAACTGCGCCTAGATAATATCCACCACGATCTTGCCCTGGGCGCTGCCGTCGGTGAGCGCATCGAACGCCTTGCCGGTATCGGCCAAGGCAAAGCGTCGCGGGTCGAGACCGGGCACCAGCTTGCCGGCATCGGCAAGGCGCGCGGCCTCTTTCATGATCTCGCCGTGATGCGCCTGGTCTTCGCCGGTCAGCAGCGGTAACAGCGTAAAAATCCCCGAATACGTCGCAGCCTTGAAGGAGAGCGGCGCCAGCACATGGCTGCCCCAGCCCAGGCTGCTCACCACATGCCCGAAGCGGGCGACCGCATTGAAGGCGGTATCGAGCGAGGCGCCGCCCACCGTATCGAAGACGACATCAAAGCCGCGGCCGCCGGTATGTCTGCCGGCACACTCGGTGACCGGCAGGGCGCGATCGATGAAAGTCGCACCGAGATGCTCGATGGCCATTCGGCTGCGCGCCGAGGAGCCGGTGGCAAAAACCGATCGCACCCGTGGCGCGGGCGAGTTGAATCGCCATCTGGCCGACCCCGCCCGCCCCGCCCAGCACCAGTACGCTCTGCCCCGCTTGCAGCCCGGCGCGGTCCATCAAACCTTCCCATGCGGTAATGAAGACCAGCGGAAGGGCAGCGGCCTGACGCATGTCGAGAGCGGCGGGTTTCTCTGCCAGCAGCGCTTCGGGCACGGCGATGAACTCCGCCAGCGTGCCCTGATGCCCGCCGACGCCGCCGATCATGCCGAACACCTCGTCCCCGGGCCGAAAGCGCGCGCCCTCACCCGCTACTTCCCCGACCGCATCTATTACGCCGGCACCGTCGATGCCGAGCACGCCGGGGAATGGCTGGTGAGCGTGGGGTGCGGCGCCGGCGCGGATCTTCCCATCCAGCGGATTGAGCCCCGCAGCGGACAGGCGAACCAGCACCTCGCCCGGCCGCAAGGCGGGCTTCTCGATTTCGGCGATGCGAAAGGCGCCATCGGCCTTGTCGATGATCGCGACTCTCACCAGATTCTCTCCTGTTCCTGGGCGGCTGAAATCGCGGCTATGACCGCGATATCCCGCCTTTCGCCGCAACCCGACAAATGATAGCAGCTGGATGGGTCAGCAAGGAGAACGAGGATGGCCGAATACCGCAAGGATCCCGAGAGGATCGCGAAACTGACGCCCGAGCAGTATCGCGTCACCCAACAGAGCGGCACGGAGAGGCCGGGCACCGGCGAGTACGAGCACAACAAGGCGCCCGGCATCTATGTCGACATCGTCTCGGGCGAGCCGCTGTTCGCTTCTTCCGACAAGTTCGAGTCAGGCTGCGGCTGGCCCAGCTTCACCAAGCCGATCGAGCCCGCCAACGTCGCCGAGAAGCGCGACATGAGCCACGGCATGGTCCGCACCGAGGTGCGCTCCAAGCATGCCGACAGCCATCTGGGCCATGTGTTCGATGACGGCCCGCAGGATCGTGGCGGCTTGCGCTATTGCATCAACTCCGCCTCGCTGCGCTTCGTGCCCAAGGAGCGCATGGCGGCCGAGGGTTACGAGGCATATCTGAACCAGGTGGCGTGATCTAAAGTCCCGCCGCCTTCTCCATGTAGTCCGGATAGCGGTTGCCGGTCACGGTGACGGCGGCGACGGCGCGCTCGATATCCGCGAGATCGGCGGCCGAGAGCTTGACTTCCGCGGCACCCAGATTCTCTTCCAGCCGATGCAACTTCGTCGTGCCCGGGATCGGTACGATCCACGGCTTCTGCGCCAGCAGCCAGGCGAGTGCGATCTGTCCGGGTGCCGCCTTGCGCGCCGCGGCGAGGCGTTTCAGGGTCTCGACCAGTGACTGGTTGGCGTCCATCGCCTCGGAGGTGAAGCGCGGCAGTGCCGCACGGAAATCTTTCTCGCCGATCTTCGTCTTGCCATCCATTGTGCCGGTGAGAAAGCCGCGGCCGAGCGGGCTGAAAGGCACCAACCCGATACCCAACTCCTCGCAGACCTTGAAGGTGCCGTTCGTCTCCACCCCTCGCGTCCAGAGCGAGTACTCGTTCTGGAGCGCCGCGACGGGCTGCACCGCATGGGCGCGGCGCACCGTGGCCGGCCCCGCCTCCGACATGCCGAAATAGCGCACCTTGCCTTGCGCGACGAGTTGCTTCACCGCACCCGCCACATCCTCGATCGGCACCGCGGGGTCGACACGATGCTGGTAGAGCAGGTCGATCACATCGGTGCGCAGGCGCTTCAGCGACGCCTCGACCACCTCGCGGATATGCGCCGGCCGGCTGTCGGGGCCCGTGCTTTTGCCGGTCGCGGGATCGACGTGGAATCCGAACTTGGTTGCGATCACCACCTGCTTGCGCATCGGCGCCAGCGCTTCGCCCACCAGCTCTTCATTGACGAAGGGGCCATAGATCTCGGCCGTGTCGAAGAAGGTCACGCCGCGATCGACCGCGGCGCGAATCAGCGATATCCCGTGCTGCTTGTCGGGCGCCGTGCCATAGGCATGGCTGAGCCCCATGCAGCCCAGACCGATCGCCGAAACCTCGAGACCGCCGTTGCCCAGTTTTCGCTTTTGCATTGCTCTGCCTTTCAATAACCAAACAGCATTCTAATCCGGAAACCCGGAGTCCAGCGGTCAGCTTCGATACTGCTCATCGGTGACCTTTTCCAACCACTCGACCGCCTTGCCGTTCAGCGATTCCTGGATCGCCATATGCGACATTGCAGTCTTGTCGGTCGCACCATGCCAGTGCTTTTTGTTCGCGGGGCAGGTGATGACATCGCCGGGCCGGATCTCGACCTTTGCCTCGCCCCAGCATTGGGTCCAGCCGAGACCGGATATCACAATCAGGGTCTGGCCGCAGGGATGGGTGTGCCAGGCCGAATGCGCGCCGGGCTCGAAGGTGACCAGCGCGCCGCTAAATGTGGCGGGGCCTGGCGACTGGAACAGCGGATCGATGCGGACATTGCCGGTGAAAGTCTCTGCCCGGCCTTTTGTCGATGGCTGTGAGCCGTTGCGTTTCAGTTCCACGAGATTCTCCCTTGGCCGCGCCGGCCTGTTTTGCTGCCGCTCAATCTAGGGCCCCGCCCCTTCCACGATCAGTGCAAAAATTCGCATAGACCTATTTGGGAAAATCATACTTCGGCGGTTGGGCTGCGGAGCCGGTCTCCAGCAGCGATTTGAGGTCACAGAGGATCTGCGGCCAACCGCTGGAGACGGCGCCGATGAATTTCGAATCCGCCCGCTCGATGACATGGGTAAGGGTCAGTTTGACGGCTTGCCCGCGGGCAGCCTCGATTTCCATGGTACAGAGGCTCCAACCTTCCGCCTTGAACTCCGGCATGATCTCGTTGCGCCAACGGATGACCAGCCGCCTGGGCGGATCGAACTCGGTAATCTCGCCTGTATCCGCCACCCGCCCGTCCGGAAAGATGAGCTTCCACGCCCCGCCGAGCCTCCATTCGGCCTCGGGCCTGGCACCGCCCCAATACTGCTGGGCAAAATCCGAGTTGGTCAGCGCCGACCACAGGCGCTCCGCCGTCGTGCGGATATAGGTCACATAGACGAAGCTGCTCTTGGTTACTCATCGTTCTCTCCTTCCAGCTTTTCCTTGAGGGCAGAGAGCGCCGTCAGGTGGCGACGCTCGAATTTCCTGATCCAGCGCTCGGCGATGGCGTTGATCGGTACCGGGTTGATGAAATGCAGTTTTTCCCGGCCGCGCCGTTTGGTCGCGATGAGGTTCGCCTGCTCCAGGATCACGAGATGCTTGGTCACTGCCTGGCGTGTCATGTCGTGACCTTCACAGAGTTCGCCCAGCGTCTGGCCATTGCGCGCATGGAGGCTATCCAGCAACCGCCGCCGAAGCGGATCGGCCAATGCGCGAAAAACAGCATCCATGCCCATGGCTTTAATATGCAACCCTTTGGTTGCCTTTTCAAGTAATGTTTTGCTCCGCCAGCCTATCGTCGTGGCCGGGCTTGGCCCGCCCATCCATCTTTCTTGCGTTCAGGCAACTCCCGCCGCGCGGCAGATGAAATAGAGGCCGGCGACGACAGCAGCGACGCCGATGACGCGCGCGACGCGCTCGCCGCGGGGCAGCACGCGCTCGGCGGTGATGGCCGCAGCCACCATGACCATGGCGCCCAGATCCATGACGCCGATGACGAGCAGGATCGCCGTCAGGCCGGCGCAGCAGGCTACACAACGTAAACCAAGCCGGATGCCACAGGCCCAGGCCGCACCAGCATCCTCGCGCAGGAAGCAGCGGCTGTCCGGTGCCGCGCGGCAGCAGGCGAGCTGGCGTTGCTTCCACGCGGTGAACTGGAGAGCGCCGGCGGCCAGGATTACGATGCCGGCCGCCAGAGGCACATATTGCGAAAGATCGGGCCGTTCCATGACGAGCGACGCGAGAACCACCCCTGCCGGGAAAGATCGCCGCACCCAGCAGGATCCAGACCAGGAAATAGCCAAGACCGGCCTGAAGCATCAGCCAGCCTGGCCGCGCCCTGCCCGCCCTGGCGAGCGTCTCGCAATAGCGCCACAGCATCGGCACCAGCGCAGGCAACATCATGGCCGGCATCATCACCGCCCACATGGCGATGAACGAGGCGGTCATGCCGGCCCAGCTTTGGCCGGGCATACGCATCCACGCCATGGACATGGTCCAACCGCCCGGCATTCCCATGCCGGGCATGGCTGCCATGGACCTGTACCAGAGGATCGTCACCGCCGCGCTGATCACGAAGACCAGCGCGGCAGCGGCGATAAACACACGCCGGGAATTTTGCCCGGAAGGCATGAGGGTCAGCGTCCCGGCGGTCATGGCTCAGCCTTTTTTGTACTCGTCATGGCGGTGCCACCAGATGCCCTGCTCGTTGCGGCCGAGCGGCGCGCGATCGAGCCATTGATACATGCCCCAGAGGCCGTCCAGCCCGCGGGCATATGTCGAATAGGTGTGATAGACGATGCCGTCCTTCAGCACGAAGGCGCTCATGCCCGGCTTGTCGCGTACGTAAGTGGGGGCGTCGACGCCGCAAGTCCTGGCGAATTCGACGACAGGCGCCGGTGCCGGATTCAAATCCATCGGGTGACGGTTGATATCGTAGTTGTATTCGACCTTGCCGCTCTTCTGCTGTTCCTCGGTGATCGAAACGTTGAAGTCGTAGTTGAAATCGCTGCTGAGGGAGGACGCCCAGGGGAAGGTCCAGCCCATGCGCTGCTTGTAGCCCTGCAGCTTCGCCAGCGGCGCGCGGGAAACTGCCCACAACATCACGTCGTGGTTGGCGAGGTGGACGGTGAAACCAGCGAAACCGTCGGCGATGGCCGAGCAGGAGGGGCAGCCCGCCGTGTAATCCGGCCCGAACATGAAATGGTAGACGAGAAGCTGCGAGCGGCCGCGGAAGAGGTCGGCGAGCGTGGCACCGCCCTTGTCGGTATCGAAATGATAGGCCTTGTCGAGCTTGACCCAGGGCAGTTCCTGCCGCCGGACCGCCAGCGCGTCGCTTTGATGCACCAGCGCCTTCTCGTCCTTCAGCAGATCGAGCCGCGCCTTCAGCCATTCCTGGCGCGTGCCGGTTTTGTGTCCAACCTTCTGCGTCGTCATCATCCGTCTCCTTTTTTCCATCTGTGAGCGCTGCATTCTCGCCTTGAGATAGAGTTAGGTCGGCAGGCCGTACCGGCGGGAGTGACAATCGTGTCGGGATTTGATTTTGCGGCTACCACAGAGCGAAGAAGTCACGCGCCCGGCAGCGTGAACACCGCGCAGGGTTGCGCAATGCCGCGCAGTGGCTGCTCGCCCAAGGGCACCAAAGGCGAATTGATCTCAGCGGCGAAGGCGCCGGAGATCAGCACCGAATGGCCGAGTGACCGGCAGAGACCCTCCAGCCGGCTGACCAGGTTGACCGCCGGTCCGATGGCGGTGAAATCGAGCCGGTCGGCCGCACCGATATTGCCCCATAGAATCTCACCCAGATGGAGGGCAGCCCCGAAGGGAAGCGCGGGCAGGCCCTGGGCCTGGCGCTCCGCATCGAGCCGCGCCATCCCGGCGCGCACGGCGCCGATCGAGCGGAGTGCAGCGTTGCAGGCAGCGTCGGGACTTCCGGCCACCGGGAAGATCGCCAGCACGCCATCGCCGATGAATTTCAGCACCTCGCCGCCGAAGGCATGGACGGATCCTGCGATGCGGTCGAACCAGGCATCCAGCGCTGCGATCACCGCAGCGGGTTCGTATGATTCCGACAACTGCGTGAAGCCGCGCAGATCGGCATAGAGCAAGGCGGCACGGATCGTCTCGCCGGCGCCGCGCTTCAGGTCACCACCCTGTACCCGCGCCGCACTGCGCCGGCCGAGATAGGCTTCGAGCAAGGCGCCAAGTGCTGCCTTGGCGGCAATCGTGGCTATGGGTGCCGCGGCAAAGCGCCCAACCTGGCTGAGGCGGCCGATCTCAATCGCATCGAAGGGCCGCCTGCCCGCCCAACCGAGCACGCTGTCACGCCCACGGCCCAGCCTTTCCTCGTGCAGCGGCCCAAGCGGTGCCAGCCAGTTGCGCGCGGCCAGGCCCGGTGGCGTACCGGCAAAGCCCAGCGCCTCAATCACCGCGCCACCTTCCGCCCGCCACATCCAGCTGCGGCTGGCGATGATCGGATGCGGCACGGCGATGGCCAGCGCGCCGCCGGTCAATGGCAATCCATCGGCCAACAGTTGTTCGCCGAGCGTGGCCAGGAACACCTCGGGAGTTGGCGATGCCGTCGCCTCGTCGACCAGCCAGACAATCGGCGCGGGCAATTCCATCACTCAGTCCTTACGGCCGCGGAAGGGATCGGGGCCCGGATCGCCGCCGCCGGCTGCAATTGCCAGCCGGTCGAGATAATGCGTCCAGCCTTTCAGATGACCGTCACATTGGCCCTGTGTCGGCAAGCCGGTATGGGTGAGGCGCAGCAGCGTTCCGTCCGGCGGCTGATCCGTCAGGTCGATCTCCACCAGGCTCGATCCCGGCGGCACTTCTTCGCTGCCTTCCCAGCCGAAGCTGTAGGCGAGACGGTGCACCGGCACCACCTCGCGGAACTGGCCGCGCGCATTGCGGGCGCCAGTCACATTGACGAGATAGAGTCCGCCGGGCTCCGGCTGGACATCCGCTTCGGTTCCCATCCAGCGCAGGATCTTCTCTGGATCGGTCAGCAGCGCAAATACCGCGGCGGGCGGTGCGGGAATATGCGTTTCGCGGCGAACGACGAGTGGGTCGGGCATTGGTCTTCTCCTCGGGCTGGATGAGGCTAGCGAGATAACGTAATAACCGGCACAACATGGCAAGAGTGACAAGTTTGGCGGGAATCGGCGCGAGGGGCGGTAAATGGACTCGCTGATCACCGCCGCGGCCCGCGCACTTGCGGCGGGCGACCCTATCGGTGCGCTGAATCGCGTGGCGCTGCGCGAAGACGCGCCGGCATTAGCGCTCCGTGGTATCGCCATGGCGCAGCTGGGCGATCTGGTGAAGGCAAAGGCGCTGCTGCGGCGCGCAGTGCGCGGTTTCGGCCCGCGCGAGACGCTCGCCCGCGCCCGTTGCGTCGTTGCTGAGGCAGAGGTGGCACTCGCCTCCCGCGATCTTGCCTTTTCGGCGAAGGCGCTGGATACGGCTCGGGCCGTGCTCGAAGCCCATGGCGATCGTGCGAACGCCGCCCATGCCCGCTATCTCGATGTCAGGCGCCTGCTGCTGATCGGCCGGCTGGATGAGGCCGAGGTCAGGCTCGCTTTGCTCGACCCCACGCCCCTGCCGGCCGCGCTCAAGGCGGCCCACGCGCTGATCATTGCCGGTATCGCCATGCGACGGCTTCAGGCGAAGGCGGCGCGCGATGCGATTGACCGGGCATTCCGCGCCGCGCGTGAGGCCGGCATTCCCGCTTTGTCGGCGGAGGTCGAGAACGCCTCGCGGATTCTCGCGGCACCGGCCGCGCGCCTGATCGCACAGGGCGCCGAGCGGCCCCTGTTGCTCGCCGATGTCGAGGCGCTGCTGGGTTCCGGTGCGCTTGTCATCGATGCCTGCCGAAATGCGGTACAGGAGCGTGGCGTCGTAGTGCATCTATCTCGCCGGCCGGTGCTGTTTGCACTGGCCCGCGCGCTGGCCGAGGCCTGGCCAGCGGATGTTTCACGCGCCGAACTTCTCGCCAAGGCCTTCGGGGCGAAATTCACCGACGAATCCCATCGCGCGCGCCTTCGCGTGGAGATCGGGCGGCTGCGCCGGGCCCTGCATGGGCTCGCGGATGTAAGTGCGACAAAGCAGGGCTTCGTGCTGGCGCCGCGCCGCGCAAGCGAGGTGATGGTGTTGGCCCGGCCGGTAGAAGAAGAGCATGCATCCGTGCTCGCCTTCCTCACCGATGGCGAAGCCTGGTCGAGCTCGGCCTTGGCGCTGGCGCTGGGATCCAGCCAGCGCACGGTGCAGCGCGCCCTCGACGAGCTTGCGGGCCAGGGCAAGGTGCAGTCCTTCGGCCGTGGCCGGGCGCGGCGCTGGCTTGCCCCGCCACTACCCGGACTATTCGCGACCGCCTTGTTACTCCCGATCCACCTGCCGGGGGATTAGCGTCTGATTATCGGACCTCTTCAGAGAGAGAGCATCACACCATGAAACGATCGAACGCGACGATCTTGCGCGAATACGGACCCTATCCCGGGGCGGCCAAGGTGAACGGCGTCACCTGGGACGGCAGGCAGGTGTGGTTTGCCTCGGGCGACAAACTGAACGCGCTCGATCCCGAGAGCGGCAAGACCACGCGCTCGATCGATGTGGCGGCCCATGCCGGCACGGCCTTCGACGGCAAGCATCTCTGGCAGATCGCGGAAAGCCGCATCCAGAAGATCGATCCGAAGACAGGGCGCGTGCTGGCGACGATCCCCGCCCCCGGCAATGGCGGCGATTCAGGCATGGCCTGGGGCGAGGGTTCGCTCTGGGTCGGTGTTTATCGCGAGCGCAAGATCCATCAAATCGATCCCGAGACGGGCAAGATCCTGCGCACCATAGAATCCAACCGCTTCGTCACCGGTGTCAGCTGGGTCGAGGGCGAACTCTGGCATGCGACATGGGAAGGCGATCAGAGTGAGCTGCGCCATATCGATCCCAAGACCGGCAAGGTGATCGAACAGCTCGACATGCCGGCCGATACCGGTATCTCCGGCCTCGAATCCGACGGCAAGGACCGCTTCTTCTGCGGCGGCGGCAATAGCGGCAAGGTCAGGGCGGTGAAGCGGCCGCGCCAGTAGCGTCAGGTGCCAGGCCTGCGCGACCGGCAGGCATTGCTGGCTCCCTGCCCTTACCCTCGTCCCGCGGCTTGCAGGATCAGGCCGGCAATCTCTTGCGGATGAGAGATAAGTGACAGGTGGCTTGCCCTCACCTCGATGGTAGTCGCACCCATGCGCTTGGCCATGAAGCGCTCGAGATCGGGATTGATCGTGCGATCTTCTGTCGAAACCGCATAGAAGCTGGGCTTTGAGCGCCAGGCGGCATGGCGGGTCTTGCCGGTCAGGAGCGCCTTGTGAAACGGCTGCTGGACCGCATAGAGCACCCTTGCCTTGGCCTCGGGCAGGTCGCCCGCAAAATCGCGCAAGAACGCCACTTCGCTCAACCACCCTTCGTCACCGTCATACACGATGCCGGCAGAGGCCGGCGGGGTTGGGAACTTGTTGGCCAGGGCTGAATAATCCTCGCCCGCATCCGGCGCTCGCGCCGCGACATAGACCAGCGCGGACACCTTCGGATCGACGCCGATTTCCGTCACGATCATGCCGGAAAAGGAATGCCCGACCAGGACCGTCGGCCCGACCTGCCGGTTGAGCACGCGCTGGGCCTCGGCCACGGCATCCGCCAGCGTCGTCAGCGGGTTCTGCACGGATGTCACATTCAGCCCCGCCGCCTGCAGCGGCGGGATCACCTCGGACCAGCAGGATCCGTCGGCGAACAATCCGTGGACCATGACGACGTTGCGGGCCAGCGGGACAGCCGCCGCTTGCGCCAGCTGCGGCAGGAACGATGCCGCGGCGCCGGCGGCGAGCAGGGTGGAAAATGTTCGACGGTCCATCATGGCCCTCTCTCCTCGGCGGAAGTTGGCGATGCCGGCGCGGCCGGGCCGCGGTCTAGGGTTTCTTTCTCGATTGCTCGTTTTGGGCCACCGCGGCTTTCACCAACGCCTTGAACGCCGTCGCATCGATCATCTTCCCTTCGGGGATATCGATCGCGCGGCGCATGTTGCCCTCGAGGCTGGAATTGAACAGGCGCTTCGGGTCCGCGAGGCTGGCGCCCTTGGCAAAAGTGAGCTTCACGACTTTCGTGTAGGATTCGCCCGTGCAGATGATTCCGTGATGGGACCAGACGGGCGTGCCCATCCACTTCCACTCCTCGAGCGCCTCCGGGGCGGCTTCCAGGATCAGCGCCCGCATGCGCGCCAGGGTTTCGCCGCGCCAATCGCCCAGCTCGCGGATCCGCTGATCGATAAGCCTGGACGCGGCCTTGCCGCTCGCCTGCTCCTCGCTCGCCGGTTTCTTGACGGGTTTAGGCTTCGCCGTTGACGTCACACGGCTTGGTTTTGCCGGCGCCTTGCCTCTGGTGATTGGTTTTTTCGACAACGAACCGCTCCTTCTTCGCTGCGATCCATAGTGCCATGATCGGCAAATCCCCTCACCCTCATTCGTCTGCTGCCCAGAACACGAGAAACGATGGCGTCGCGTTAGCGGGCCGGACGCAGAGTCATGGCAAGCCTCTCATGGCTGGATGCGTCACGACCGCAACGGCCTGAAAAACGCCCGGATATTCTCGGCCAGCATTTGCGGTTCTTCGAAGGCGGCGAAATGCCGACGGCGGACATCACGCGGGCCAAAGCCCAATGACCGGTCTGCGCTGCCGCCTCTCTCCGGGCTCGTACCCCGACAGTCTCACATTACCACGACGACCGATCCGGTTCAGGATGCGGCGGCGGCGCCTGCCATCGCCCGTGCCGCCTTGGGACGGGCACGCAGCAGCAGATAGAATGCGGCGACGTGGGTGATCATCAGCAAGGGCACATAGATGATCGGGATCGCGTATGTCGCGCCCAGCTCACCCGCCAGCGCCGGAAGGCCCGTCTGCACACCGTGATAATAGTCGATGAGAATGTCGGCCGCTCCCATCAGATTGAAGGCGGCAACAAAGGGCCAGAAGAGCGCGCGTGTCCTAACCGTCAGCAGCGCCAGCATCGCCAGGATCCCGGTGGCAAAGTCGCCATAGGCCGCGAAGGTGGCAAAGCCGGCGGGCAGATTGGCGCCGACCAGACCGGGTACGATGAAAACGAGTCCGAAGAAGCGAAAGCTGTGCAGCGTCGCGATGGCGCGCTGCGCGTCGAGCGGGTCCATGGCGCGCAGCCAGGGCCAGATATACGCCGCGAAGCAAAGCAGCCATGGGACGTAACCCAGAACGAGATGAAGCTGGAAGATGGTTGCCGGCGACATGTTGCCTCCTGTCAAGATCCAGGCTGGCGGCAAGCGGCCGCCGCCCGTTAGCCCGTACGAACTCTGATTTGTCCCGACACAGGTAAGGCCGCTTTCGGTGAGCGACTATCCGCGATAATATCGTTGGGGTATGAAGCAGAACTTCACAGTCAGGCAGGGTGCGCTCGATGGCGTCGAGGCATTCCTGAGCGTCGCCAGGTACCGAAGTTTCCGCCGGGCGGCCGCGGAACTCGGTGTCACGCCCTCGGCGGTCAGCCAGGCGATACGCGCAATTGAGGCGCGTGTTGGCGCAGCGCTTTTCATCCGCACGACACGCAGCGTCGGCCTGACCGAAGCCGGCGAGCAATTCCTGTCGCGCGCAAAGCCTGCCTTCGAAGAGCTCGTCGCAGCCGGCGACGCCGCGCGTGAGCTGGGGCAGCGCCCCGCCGGGCTCTTGCGCCTCACTGTTCCGCGGGCCGTCGTCCCGCTGGTACTGGAGCCGATGATCGGCTCTTTCTGCCAGGCCTACCCCGATATCGAGCTCGAGATCGCGGCAAGCGACGAGATGGTGGACCTGGCGGCGGGCGGCTTCGATGCCGGCATCCGCCTCGGCCAGTTCATTGCGCCCGATATGGTGATCGTGCGGTTGACCCGGTCGTTCCCATTCGTCGTCGTAGGCAGCCCGGGTTATCTGCGCCGGCGCAAGCGGCCGGAACGCATCGACGAGCTGCGCGGCCACGCCTGCCTGCGCCTGCGCCGCTCTGATGGTTCAATCGCACCCTGGCCTTTTCTCGACGGCAACAAAGCGGTCGAGGCAATTGTCTCCGGGCCGCTCATCGCGCACGACTATACCACGCTGCTGGGCGCGGCGATCCAGGGCCTGGGACTGGCGCAGGTGCCTGGCCCGCTGGCCAAAGCGCCGATTGCCAAGGGCCAGTTGCGGGCGTTGCTGACGCCCTTCGCCGTCACGACCCCGGGCGTTTTTCTATATCACCCGGGCCGGCGGCAGGTTCTGCCCAAACTTCGTGCGTTCATCGAACATGTCAAATACCGGGGAGTCGACGCGCCACGCGCCGGAACCGGCAAGCGCGGGCGCGCGCGGGCCACCCTCAACCCGCCTGCTCATTCGAACCAGTAATCCTCATGCGCGCAGGGCCGCTCATGAACGCCTCGCCTGCCTCGTTGTCGTCGGTGAAAATATGGAGGCCGGCCGTACACGGGCCGAGTGCTCCAGCTCGGCGTAGAGCTTGTTGTCCGGATCGCCGATCATGACCTCGGAATCGCAGATCGAGATCTCGGCATGCAGGATCTTGCCGTCCGGGTCGGCAATGCGGAACAGCTCGCTCGCACCGAAGGCCCGATCGTAGAAGGCAATCGCCTTCGATGCCCCGGCGACGTAAATGTGAAGAACGATGGCGTTGCGATAGCGGGCAGGGCGCAGGGTCATGGCAAGCCTCTCATGGCTGGATGCATTCACGACCGCAACGGCCTGAAAAACGCCCGGATATCCTCGGCCAGCAATTGCGGTTCTTCGAAGGCGGCGAAATGCCCGCCAGCGGGCATCTCGGTCCAGCGCCGCACATTGAAGAACCGCTCCGCCCATTCCCGTGGCGGATGCGAGATGTCGGCGGGAAATCGGGCAAAGGCGGCCGGCGTAGTGTGCGAGCCGATCAGGCCGCGGACCGCCTCGCCTGTCCAGCGCAGGGCACCGGCCTTCATGAAGTCGCGATAGGGCTGGAACGATGTCTCGATCGTCTGGCTCGCCCAGTAGATCATGATGTTGGTCAGCAGCTCGTCTTTGCTGAAGCGGGTCTCGACCTCGCCGCCGCAATCGCCCCAGCGCTGGAATTTCTCGACGATCCAGGCTGCAAGGCCCGCCGGCGAGTCGTTAAGCCCCGGCCCGATCGAGCGCGGCCGCGTGCCCTGGATCATCGCATAGGCGCCCTCTTCACGCTGCCACGCCTCGGTTTTCTTGAAGAACGACTTTTCCGCCGCGCTCAGATCCTTGGGCTTCCGGAAGATGTGAAAGAACGGCACATCGGTCAGATGGATACCAGCCAGATGCGCGCCGTGGCTGCGCGCCAGAAGCTCCGTGACGACACCGCCCCAGTCGCCGCCATGCACGCCATAGCGATGGTAACCAAGCGTATCCGTCATCAGTTTGTGCATCACGTCGGCGAAACCGAACGCACCACCCGCCTGCGGTCGAGGCTCGGAGAAACCATACCCAGGCAGGCTGGGGACGATGACGTCGAAGGCATCGGCCGGATCGCCGCCATGGCTGGCCGGATCGCTCAGCAGCGGTATGAGCTTGATGAAGCGATGGAAGCCGTCGGGATAGCCATGCAGCAGGAGGATAGGCAGAGGCTGAGGGCCTCTGCCCCGCTCATGGATGAAATGGATTGCCGTACCATCGACGGCCTCGCGAAACTGGGCGAAGCGGTTGAGTGCCGCCTCCTGGGCGCGCCAGTCGAAATCGTCGCGCCAATAGCGGATCAAGTCGCGAAGATAGAGGGGCGCGGTGCCGTCATCCCAACCATCATCGCCAACCAGCTGCGGAAACCGCGTGGCAGCGAGCCGGGTGATGAGATCCGCCAGCACAGCATCCGGCACGGCGATGGTGAAGGGAGCAGGCATCGGTTTCAGTGCTGTTGGCCGACCTCTTTCTTGAGGGCGTCGAGCATGGCCGACCAGGTCTTGGCGTATTTGGCCTTCTGCTCGTCGCTCGCCTTTGTCTCACCCATCGGCGTCTGGCTCACCCGCACCCTGGTACCCCTCCCTTCCGGCTCGAGAAGGAACGTCACCAGGTTTGCATCCTTCGCAGCTCCGGAAGTATGGGTGAAACTCAATTGACGCTCCGGATCGAATGAGCGGATTTCGCCCGCGTCCTTGAACGGCTTGCCGTTGAAGGCGCCGGACATGGTGATGGGATGGCCGATCTTCCAATCGGTCTCCACCTTGGCGCCCATGAACAGGGTCGAGGGCTTGGTTACGATTGCGTCCCAGACGGCGTGGGGCGGCGCCGCGATGGTGGTTTCCACCTGGACCAGCGGACGATCCATGACTGCACCTCCTCGAGAGAATGAGTACGGGCCTATCTGTTGCAAACACGCCGCTTCCGGCAGGGTTCCAACGGATGTCCCGCGATCTTTCGCCAGCAGCGCAGATCAGGCTTTTCGCCGCGGACGCTTGAGCCATTCCTCGAGACCGATGCGGCCGAGGCGTGCCTCGCCCAAGGGTACAAGCGAACGCTCCTCAACACGGCCGCCCCAGTAGCGCGCCTCCGGGTCCCGCATGACCTGGCGCGGGTCGCCCACCGCCCTCAGATAGCGGGCAACGAACTCGTTGAACGGTGCGCCTTCGGGACCGGCAATCTCGACGATGCCGCTGCGCGGTGGTGCCAGCGCCACGTCGGCAACGAATGCCGCGACGTCGTCAGAGGCGATGGGCTGGAACAGGCCGGGCGGAAGCCTGACCGAATTGCCGTCCGCGGCCGAATCCGCGATGGCGCCGAGAAATTCCAGGAACTGGGTCGAGCGGACGATGGTGTAGGGAATGCCGGATGCTTCGATCAGTTTCTCCTGCGCGACCTTGGCGCGGAAATAGCCATTGTCGCTGCGGTCGGTTCCCACGATGGATAGAGCGACATGGTGCTTTACGCTCGCCGCAGCTTCCGCCGCGAGAAGGTTGCGGCCGGACGTCTGGAAGAATTCCAGCACGGCCTTGTCTTCGAATGAAGGCGAGTTGGCAAGATCGATCACGATTTGCGTGCCGGCCATAGCCTCCTTGAGCCCCTCGCCAGTGATGCTGTTGATCCCGCTCTTGGGCGAGCCAGCGATCACCTCATGGCCCTTCTGACGCAGAATGGCCACGGTCTTTGAGCCGATCAGGCCGGTGCCGCCGATGACAACGATCTTCATGGCTTATCCTCCCTCGTCGCCTGCGTTATTCCCGCTCGATGGCGCCGTGCCAGACGTCAGCTGCCGGCTGCGGCGCGTCCTGCATCGGCAGCGCTGATGCCCTCGAGGGCCAGGCCGAATGCCGCACCGTCCTCCACGATACGCCGCAACTTCCGCGTCAATACCATGCGGGTGTAGCGGCTGGTGAGCGGTGGAAGCCTGGCAATGCCGTCGGCGAGTTCATGGGCGCGGGCGAGCAGCAGGTCGGCTGGAACGATCTCGTTGACCACACCCCACGTCTTTGCCGTTTCGGCATCCAGCACCTGCTGGGTCAGAAGAAAATAGCGGGCGCGCACCGAACCGATCACCTCGGGCCAAAGAAGATTTACCCCGTCTCCCGGCGCGATGCCGAAGTCGAAATGCGGCTTGTCCTGAAAGACGGTTTGGGGTGTCGCCAGGATGATGTCGCTCAGAAGGGCATACTCGGAATGCAGCAGCACCGGCCCATTGAGGGCGGCGATCATCGGGACCTCGATGTCGAGGATATTGGAAAGCACCTTGCGGCCTTCGCGCAGGATCTTGTCGTAGCCTCGCGGCGTGAAGAAATCGAAGCCATCTGGTTCGATCGTGTCCATGAAGGCTTCGCCGGTCCCGGTCAGAATGACAACACGGTTTTCGCGGTCCTCCCCGATCGCATGGAAAAGTTCGACGAACTGCTCATGGGTATGGCCGTTGAACACGAGCTTGGCGTCTTTGGTGTGCAGCCGCACTTCAAGCACGCCATTGGGCCTGCGCGTCAAACGCGCGTTCGGGAATGCGTCACGATAGGCATCGTAGCTGGTCATGACGGCCTCCTTGTCGCGCCTCGCCTTCCTTTCGCGGCAGTCGAGGTGCGCGCTATTGATTGATCTCGGGCTCGACCAGCCTCGCCAGGTTTCTCAGCAATTCCTGCCAGCCGAGATAACAGGCCTCGGGTGGAATGACGTCCGGTACGCCCGCCTGCTCGATATTCACCTCTGTGCCGACTGACACTTTCTTTAACGTCACCGTCACCTGCATCTCGCCCGGCAGGTTGGGATCGTCGAACTTGTCCGCGTAGCGCAGGCGTTCATACGGGACGAGCTCGGTATAGGGGCCGCCGAATGAATGGCCCCCACCCGTCGTAAAGTTGCGGAACGACATTTTCCGCATGCCGCCGACCTTCGGCTCCAGATGATGCACGGTGCAGGTAAAGCCGTTGGGCGGCAGCCATTTCGCCAGCGCGTCAGCCTCGAGGAAGGCGCGATAGACTTTCTGCGGGCTCGTCGTCAGAACGCGATGCAGGCGTATGGTGCTGGGCATGCTGGTTTATCCCCGGAAAATTGACGCAAGGGCCCTCGACGTCAGGGAATGGAAGACAGCGGCCGTCAGCCAGCGGGAATCGGCAACACTGGCATCACCTCAACGCGTTCGCCCGGGAAGATCGCAAAATGCGGATGGTTCTCGAACATCTTGGCCGCGGCCTCATGGGAATCCGCCCGCACGACCGTGAAGGCACCGAGCTCGTTGCTCACATCCGCGATGCCTTTGTCGCTGACCTTCTTCGTCTTGCCGAGCGGCCCGCCCATGGCGACGAGCGCCCCCTGATGCTTTTCGACCCAGGCCTTCCAGGCGGCAATGCCCGCCTTTTCCTTGGCCTTCCGTTCGGCTTCGGGAAGCGCCAGCCACGCCTTCATGCGGGGGCTGGTCTTGCTGCCGAGAAAAACGGCGAGGTATGTGTCGTTCGTAGCCATGTGGATTCCTTTCCTTTGTTATGTGCTCGAAGCGGCGGAACACATTCTAGTCCGTCGCCGGCACCGAATGGTGCTCGTGTTGGATCCGCCAGGATCCGTCGGCTTTACACAGGCCGATGGTCAGCCGGAACGGAAAGACAGTGCCGCCCGATCCGCAGCGCATGATCGCAACCGCGAATGCAACGGTATCGCCAGCGAATACCTGCAGCTCCTCCACATCGAAGGCCTGCCCGGTCCGGTAATAGGTAAAGAACAGATCCCAGGTCTTCTCGTAAGCCGCCATGCCGCGAGATTGAAGCGGTGGCGGTACATCAAACATGACGATGTCGTCGGCGTGATGCGCCAAAATTGCCGGCACGTCGTGCCGCCGAACGGCGGCAGCCCAAGATTCGATAAGGGCCTCGATCTCCGCTTCTGCGCTGGCAATTCTATTAGGCACAGCCCCTGCTCCCTGCGAATTGCCGATTCATACCCCGAGGACGCATGAGCCCTTGCCGATCCGACAGGGAATATTCGGATTTTTCAGCTGCACCTTAGATGTGATCGAATTGCCCGATTATATCGCTGACCGCATTTTTGCCACGGCTCAAGACCGTTTCACCCTGCGCTTGCCACCAGCAGCTCTTCGGCATTCGAGGGCGGACGAAGCCCGTCGCGACGACCGGTGAAATAGCGCCGGGCCAGATCATCGCCCGAGACATGCTCGGCGGCCGCGAACCCGGCTTCGCGTGCCAGGGCCAGCATGTCTGCCGGCGCATAAAAGCTGAGAAACGGCGTGCCGCTGGCCCGCGCGCCATTCACCGCCATTTCGAGGCCCGGACGCACATCCGGGCCCGCCAGTTCCAGCGGCACCAGAAATGTCATGGCAAATGTCGATCCCGGCGCAAGGGCGGCGACCTGGCGCAAGGTGGCCGCGTTCGCCTCCCTGGTCAGATACATGCTGACGCCTGTCGAAGCCACGATCGCCGGCTTGGCCTCGTCGAAGCCGGCAAGCCTCAGCCCGTCCAGCCAGGACCGGCCAGTTTCGAAATCCACCGGTACGAAGCGAAGCCAATCGGGAATGCCGAACCCGAGGTCAACCAGGCGCCGGCGCTTCCAGGCCTGTGGGCCTGGCCGGTCAATCTCGAAGATCGCAAGCCGCGAAGCGATCTCGGGCCGTCGCTGGGCAAAGGTATCGAGGCCGGCGCCGAGGATCACATACTGGCCGACGCCGCGGCCGGCCTGTTCGACTACCAGATCCTCAATGAAGCGGGCGCGCGCCACGATTGCGGCGCGAAACGGCCGGGTGAATTGCGGGTCCATGTCGCCGCGCTGGCTCCAATCCGGCCCCGGCGCCAGCAGCCTCAATCCGACCTCATCTGCCAGCACATGGGGCGGCGGATCGATCGCGACATGCAGCGCGCGCCACAGCGCAACCCGCGCTGCCGTGCCGTCGGGCGCCTCGTCACTCGCGTTCATTGTCTCATCGCAAATCAGCCATCTCGTATAGCGGCCGTATTTCGATCTCACTCGGCCCCGGCATGGGATTGGGGCAGCGCTTCACCCAGGCAATCGCCTCGTCCATATCCTTGACGTCCCAGAGCCAGAATCCGGCGACCAACTCGCGGGGCTGGGTAAAAGGCCCGTCGATGACGGTGCGGCCGGCACCATCGAACGCAATACGCTTGCCGGCAGAAGAGGGCTTGAGGCCGTCGGCGGCGCGCAGGATGCCGGCTTTGCGCAACTCATCATTAAACCGGCCCATGGCCTCCATCGCCTTTTTCGTCTCGGCCGTCAGGACAAAGCCCTTCTCGCTGTCTTCGGTAGCCTTCACCAGCACCATCACACGCATCGTCGGCCTCCTTGTTTCAGCCCTCATGGGCCAGGCATCGGAACGACGCACGAGGTCTTCGCAGGCCGACATCGTCCCGCCCCTTTTTCATGAGCTCTGCTAGCTGCCCGGGTGAAGTCCCGGCGCCTCCTGGCCCGTCCGCGCCACATATTCGGTATAGCCGCCGCTGAACTGATGAACGCCCTCGGGCGTCAGTTCCAGCACCCGGTTTGAGAGCGCGGCCAGGAAGTGGCGGTCATGGGAAACGAACAGCATGGTGCCCTCGAATTCCGCCAGCGCTGCGATCAGCATCTCCTTCGTCGCCATGTCGAGATGGTTCGTCGGTTCGTCGAGAACCAGTAAGTTCGGCGGGTCGAACAGCATCTTGGCCATGACCAGACGCGCCTTCTCGCCCCCGGACAGCACGCGGCAGGGCTTCTCGACATCGTCGCCGGAGAAGCCGAAGCAACCGGCCAGCGAGCGCAGCGCGCCCTGTCCGGCCTGCGGGAATGATTCGTCCAGCGATTCGAAAACCGTATCGGCGCCGTCCAGCAGGTCCATGGAGTGCTGGGCGAAATAGCCCATCCTGACGCTGCTGCCGACGCTCACCGTGCCCTGGTCCGGCCCGGTCGCGCCGGCCACCAGCTTCAGCAGCGTGGATTTCCCCGCGCCGTTGGCGCCCAGGACGCACCAGCGTTCCTTGCGGCGCACCTGGAAATCGAGCCCGGCGTAGATCGGCTGGCTGCCATAGCCCTTGTGGACGTTCTTGAAGCTCGCCACGTCATCGCCCGAGCGTGGCGGGCTGCGGAATTCGAACTGGATGGACTGGCGGCGCCGGGGCGGTTCCACCCGTTCGATCTTGTCCAGCTTCTTCACCCGGCTCTGGACCTGTGCCGCGTGAGAGGCGCGCGCCTTGAAGCGCTCGATGAACTTGAGTTCCTTGGCGAGCATCGCCTGCTGGCGCTCGAATTGCGCCTGGCGCTGCTTCTCGCCCAGCGCCCGCTGCTGTTCGTAGAAATCGTAATTGCCCGAATATGTCGTGAGCGAACCGCCGTCGATCTCCACGACCTTGCCGATGATGCGGTTCATGAACTCGCGGTCATGGGAGGTCATCAGCAACGCGCCGTCATAGTTCTTGAGGAAAGCCTCCAGCCAGATCAGGCTTTCGAGATCAAGATGATTGCTCGGCTCGTCCAGCAGCATGGCATCGGGCCGCATCAGCAGGATGCGGGCGAGCCCCACGCGCATCTTCCAGCCGCCGGAGAGCATGCCGACATCGCCGTCCATTCGCTCCTGGCTGAAGCTCAAGCCCGCGAGCACCTCGCGCGCGCGGGCTTCCAGCGAATAGCCACCCAGTTCCTCGAAGCGCCCCTGCACCTCGCCATAGCGCTCGACGATGGCGTCCATATCGGCGGCCTGGTCCGGATCGACCATGGCGGCTTCAAGCCTGGCCATTTCGATGGCGAGCGCGCTCACCGGCCCGACGCCATCCATCACCGCCATGACCGCGCTCATGCCCGACATTTCGCCGATATCCTGGCTGAAATAGCCGATCGTCATGCCGGGATCGATCGTCACCTGGCCATCGTCGGGCAGCTCCTGGCCGGCGATTATCCGGAAAATCGTGGTCTTGCCGGCGCCATTAGGCCCGACAAGCCCCACCTTCTCCCCCTTCTGGATGCCCATCGACGCGTCGATGAACAGGATCTGATGGCCGTGCTGCTTGCTGATGTTATCGAGACGAATCATGAGGTCCGTGCTTGCTGGAAGAGGCTGAAGCGACTCTGGTCTGTGAATTCGGTGAGGGGCGACGCCCAGCCCGGTGAAGGTGGGGGAAACTGCCGAAATGGCCGTTGCAGGGCAACAAAAATCGCAACCAAAACTAGGGTGTTATGGCCGCTTGATCCGGACCGTCCGATGCGTTTGATAAAAAATACTTCGTCCGCCATGTCGGCTCGGATGCGCCATAATCGTCTTGGAGGCTGACACTCTCCGGAGACCGCCCATGAACGCCAAAGCCGAGACCCTGGTCCCCGCCGATCAGCTCGCCCGCGAAAGTCCCATTCGCATCCCCAACGAGAGCGTCGAGTACCGGGCGGCGCGACAAGCGCTGCTCGCCCAGGAGTTCGAGCTCCGCCGCCAGATCGAGCGGGTGGCGGCGATGCGCCGGGCGCTGCCGCCTGGAGGTCCGGTTACCGGTGACTATCGTTTCGAGACCGAAGACGGCCCAAGTGACCTCGCCGGCCTGTTCGGCGATAAGCAGACGCTGGTGGTCTACAACTACATGTTTGGTCCCGAGAGGAAGCGGCCATGCCCCATGTGCACGAACCTGCTCGACGCCTGGGACGGCAACGCCGACGACATCGCTCAGAGGGTGTCGCTCGTGGTCGTCGCGCGTTCGCCGTTGGAGCGGCTCGCGGCGGTGAAGCGCGAGCGGGGCTGGAAAAACCTCAGGCTGGCGAGCGCTCTCACCGACGCCTTCACGCGAGACTATGCCGGGAGCCCGGACGGCGGATTGGATAGTGGAGGGCCTGCCGTCTTCACCCGCAGGGACGGCACGATCCGCCACTTCTGGTCGCAGGAGATGATCGCAAGCGACCCTGGCCAGGACCCGCGCGGCGCGCCCGACCTGGCCCCATTGTGGACCGTGCTCGACATGACGCCCGAAGGGCGCGGCGCGGACTGGTATCCCTCGCTGGAGTACCCGGCCTAGTCGCGCACGCCCTATCGGCTGAGAACGATGTGGGTGGCATGGTCGGTCGCCTGATGTTCGGTGACGCGGTAGCCGAGCGCCGGCAGGTCGATCCCGGCGAACATCGCTTCGCCCTGCCCGAGCACGACCGGGGACAAGGCGAAATGCAGCTCGTCGATCAGCCCGGCGCGAAGATATTGACGCACCGTCTCGACGCCACCACCGATCTTCACGTCGCGGCCCTTGGCGGCGAGCTTCGCCTGCTCCAGCGCCGCCTCGATACCGTCGGTCACGAAGATGAAGGTGGTGCCGCCGTCCATCTCGATCGGATCGCGCGGATGGTGCGTCAGCACGAAGGTCGGCGCGTGATAGGGCGGATTGTCGCCCCACCAGCCCTTCCAGCTCTCGTCCGGCCAGGGACCGCGGATCGGCCCGAACATATTGCGGCCGAGGATGAACGCGCCGAACCCGTCCATCGAACGATGTGCGTAGGCCTGATCGACGCCGTCCGAGCCGCCGTCCTGACCGATCATTGCCCGGAACATGCGCGTACCGAACATCCACTGGTGCAGTTCCCGCCCGCGCTTGCCGAGCGGATTTTCAAGACTTTGCTCAGGCCCTGCTCCGAAACCGTCGAGCGAGATCGAAAAGCCTGCAACGCGCACTTTCGTCATAACACACTCCCTTCCGTATGCCGCTTCACTCCCACTCGATCGTCCCCGGCGGCTTCGAGGTCACGTCGTAGACCACGCGGTTGATGCCGCGCACCTCGTTGATGATGCGGGTGGCGACGCGGCCGAGGAACTCGTGCGGGAACGGGTAGTAGTCGGCGGTCATGCCGTCGGTCGAGGTCACGGCGCGCAGCGCGCAGACATGGTCATAGGTGCGGCCGTCGCCCATCACGCCGACGGTGCGCACCGGCAGCAGCACGGCGAAGGCCTGCCAGATCGCGTCGTAGAGGCCGGCGTTGCGATCTCCTCGAGATAGATCGCGTCGGCCTTGCGCAGGATTCGAGCTTGCTCGCGGTGATCTCGCCGGGGATGCGGATGGCGAGGCCCGGGCCCGGGGAACGGGTGGCGGCGGACCATGCTCTCGGGCAGGCCCAGCTCGCGGCCGAGCGCGCGCACCTCGTCCTTGAACAGCTCGCGCAGCGGCTCGACCAGCTTCATGCGCATGCGCGCCGGCAGGCCGCCGACATTGTGGTGCGACTTGATGGTGACGCTGGGGCCGCCGGTGAAGCGATGACCGATTCGATCACGTCGGGATAGAGCGTGCCCTGGGCCAGGAAATCGGCGCCGCCGATCTTCTTCGCCTCCTCCTCGAACACGTCGATGAACAGGCCGCCGATGATCTTGCGCTTCTGCTCGGGGTCGGTGACGCCGGCGAGCTTGCCGAGGAACAGGTCGCCGGCGTCGCGATGGACCAGCGGGATGTTGTAGTGGTCGCGGAACAGGCGCACCACCTGCTCGCGCCTCGCCCTCGCGCAGCAGGCCGTGGTCGACGAAGATGCAGGTCAGCTGGTCGCCGATCGCCTCGTGGATCAGCACCGCGGCGACCGCGGAATCGACGCCGCCGGACAGGCCGCAGATCACCCGGCCCTTGCCGACCTGCGCGCGGATGCGCTCGATCGCCTGCTGCGCGGAAGGCCGCCATGGTCCAGTCGCCGCTGCAGCCGGCGATGTCGGCGCACGAAGTTCCCAGCAGCTTGCCGCCCTGCGGGCGTGTGCACGACCTCGGGATGGAACATCACGCCGTAGATATCTGCCGCGCATCGTCGGCGATCGAGGCGAAGGGCGCGCCCTCGCTGGTGCCGACGACGCGAAAGCCCGGCGGCAGTCGCGTCACCCGGTCGCCATGGCTCATCCAGACCTGGTCGCGCTCGCCCGGCTGCCATACGCCGTCGAACAGCGCGCAGTTGTCGCTGATCTCGACGAAGGCGCGGCCGAATTCGCGGTGGTCGGAGGGCTCGACCTCGCCGCCGAGCTGGGCGCACATGGTCTGCTGGCCATAGCAGATGCCGAGCACCGGCACGCCCAGCTCGAAGACGACCTGCGGCGCGCGCGGGCGTGTCGTCGTTCGTGCACCGAGGCGGGGCCGCCGGAGAGGATGATGCCGTTGGGCGCGAACGTCGCGGATGCGCGCCGAGATCGGTGTTGAAGGGCATGATCTCGCAATAGACGCCGGCTCTCGCGCACCCGCCGCGCGATCAGCTGGGTGACCTGGCTGCCGAAATCGAGGATCAGAATGCGATCGGTCATGGCTGGCGTATGTCTGCTCGTCGAGATGAGTCTCGTGCCTCGTTCGACGGCGACCATCCGCCCAAGCTTGTCACGCGGAGCCGCGGACTGAACGACGGAGACGTGGATACCTCGAGCTCGCGTCCATCCGCCGCCCCGGGCGTGACGGATGGCGTATCGAAGACGCCCCTGCCCGTCCGCTGTCCCGTAGCCGGTGCTCGGCGAGGTCGGCTCCAGCCATAGGCGATCTCGTGCAGCGTGCGCACCCCACAGGTCGCTCGTCGCGCTCGCCTGCGCGCGTGCCGCCCAGGCGCTCGTAGAAGAAGCGCGCGGGGTTGTC
The DNA here is from genome assembly GCA_963770335.1 of uncultured Alphaproteobacteria bacterium. GTDB lineage: Bacteria > Pseudomonadota > Alphaproteobacteria > Dongiales > Dongiaceae > DASXQK01. The sequence goes on along the minus strand of CAVYPG010000019.1, from coordinate 401,300 downwards.
CGCCAGCACCCAGACGACGGCCGAGGCCAGGCCTGCGCTCGCGCAAGGCGGCGAAGCAGCCCTCCAGCAGCCCGCGGCCGATGCCCTGGTTCTGCCAGTCCGGCAGCACATAGAGGGTCTACACCTCGCCGGCGATAGGGCAGCATGGGCGATGGCGGTTACGGCAGGCGCTGGCAAAGCCGATGGTGACGGCCCTCGCCGACGCTCCTCCGCCACCAGCACGGCGCCGGCGGTCTCGCGGCTGCTCCAGCATGTGCGCCAGGAGCGCGCCTTGCCGTCGATCGTTCATGTCGATCAGGCGCGGTCGGGCAGCATGCCGGGATAGGTGGTGCGCCAGGTCTCGACATGGATGCGGGCGATCGCGCGGGCATCGGCCGGCTGGCGGTGCGCGGCGGATCATGACCGACTGCCTCGCTTGGTACGTCAGGCGCTGCCTCGGGAACCGCCTCGGCCTTTTCCGCATTCCATCACCGCCACGAAGAAGCCGTCGGTGCCGTGGCTTGCCGGCGTCAGCGACAGAAGGGACCTGGCCCGGTGCCGGAATCCGGCGCTTGCCCGCCGATCGACCGACGCCAGATCCCCGCGACCGGCAGCGCCGTGAAGCTCGGTCTGCGCCAGGAACCAGTCGACCTGCTCGCCGTTCTCGCGCGGCAGCAGCGAGCAGGTGGCATAGACCAGGCGGCCGCCCGGCTTCACCAGGCGCGCGGCACTGTCCAGGATGCGGCGCTGGAGATCGACCAGCTCGTCGAGATCGCCGGGCGTCAGCCGCCATTTGGCATCGGGATTGCGCCGCCAGGTGCCGGTGCCGCTGCAGGGCGCGTCGACCAGCACGCGGTCGAAGCCGGCCGGCATGGCGCTTCACCCAGGGATCGCGCTCGCTCGTCAGGCCGCGGCGCTCGACATTGTGCACGCCGGCGCGGCGTGAGCCGCGTGGCGGCGCGCTCGATGCGGCCCTTCAGCACGTCGGTGGCGACGAGCTTGCCCTTGTTCTGCATCGTCGCGGCGAGCGCCAGCGTCTTGCCGCCGGCGCCGGCGCAGAAATCGACGACCCGCTTGCCGGGCTTGCGCATCGCTCATCAGGGCGACCAGCTGCGAGCCTTCGTCCTGGACCTCGATCAGGCCGTCCTTGAAGCTTGCGAGCGAGGCCAGCGGCGGCCGGCCGGCGACGCGCAGGCCCGAGCGGCGAGAGCGGCGTCGGCTTGCCCTCGATCGCCTTCGTGCGCCAAGCGCGCTTGATCGCCTGCCTCGCGGTTGGCCTTCAGCGTGTTGACGCGGAGGTCGGTGGCGGCCTCGTCCATCAGCGCCGCCAGCTCCGCCTCGAGGCGGTCGCCGAAGGCCGCGCGGAAGGCGCGGCTCGCAGCCAGTCGGGAATCTCCAGCGCACCGCAGAGCGGCTGGTCGGCATCGTCGAGCGTCTGGCCTTCGAGCGCCCGCGCCGACGCGCGCTCGTCGGGATCGAGCGTGGCCGGGCGGTACTGGCCGCCATCGAAGGCGCCGGCGATGCGATCGCCGATCCCAGCCATCGACCAGGGCCAGTGCGCGCGATCATCCGGGCGCGCTCGCGATCGGGCGGCAGCATCGAATCGCCTCGGGCGCGGCGCGATCCAGCCACCAGTCGAGCGCGGCGCGCCGGCGCAGCACGCGCATAGGCGCGGTCGAGCACGGCGCGGCGGTCCTGGCCGCCGATATAGCGGCGAGCGCGGAAGAAGGCGGCGGAGACGCGGTCGGCCGGGGCCGTCGCCGTTGCATCTCCGCCAGCAGCTCGATCGCGGCCTGCAGTCTGGCGCCGGGGGTCCACATATCCGGCCGGTAGTTCGGCGCTTCGCGGGTGACCTGCACGTCGTGGACATGGCTTTCGCGCAGGCCGGCGTTGGTGATGCGCAGGAAGCGGCAGTTCTTCTGCATGTCGGCGATGCGTGGCGTTGCCGGTATAGCCCATGGCCGCGCGCAGGCCGCCGACCAGCTGGTGGATCACGTTGCCGGCCGGGCCCTTGTAGGGCACGCGGCCTTCGACGCCTTCGGGCACCAGCTTCAGGGTCTCGCGCACTTCCTGCTGGAAATAGCGGTCGGCCGAGCCGCGCGCCATGGCGCCCAGCGAGCCCATGCCGCGATAGGATTTGTAGGTGCGGCCCTGATAGAGGAAGACCTCGCCCGGGCTTTCATCGGTGCCGGCCAGCAGCGAGCCGACCATGCAGCAATCGGCGCCGGCGGCGATCGCCTTGGCGAGATCGCCGGAATATTTGATGCCGCCATCGGCGATGACCGGAATGTTGGTCTTGCGCGCCTCGCCCACCGCATCGATGAGGGCGGTCAGCTGCGGCACGCCGACGCCGGCGACGATGCGGGTGGTGCAGATCGAGCCCGGGCCGATGCCGACCTTGATGGCATCGGCGCCGGCGTCGATCAGCGCCTGGGCGCCTTCGCGCGGTGGCGACATTGCCGGCGATGACCTGGCAGGCGTTGCTGATGCGCTTGATCGCGCCGACGGCCTGCAGCACGCCCTCGGAATGGCCATGGGCGGTATCGACCACGATCACATCGACCTCGGCCTCGAGCAGCGCCTCGGCGCGGCGTCATGCCGTCGCTCGCCGACGCCGGTCGCGGCGGCGACGCGCAGGCGGCCCTTCTCGTCCTTGCAGGCATTGGGGAAGCGCTGGGCCTTTTCGATGTCCTTGACGGTGATCAGGCCGACGCAGCGATAGGCATCGTCCACCACCAGCAGCTTCTCGATGCGGTACTGGTGCAGCAGGCGCTTGGCCTCGTCGCGCTCGACGCCCTCCTTCACGGTGATCAGCCGGTCCTTGGTCATCAGCTCGCTGACCGGCTGGCGGTGATCGCTGGCAAAGCGCACGTCGCGGTTGGTCAGGATGCCGACCAGCTTGCCGGTGCCGCGCTCGACCACCGGGAAGCCGGAGATCTGGTGTTGCTCCATCAGGCCCAGCGCATCGGCCAGGGTCTGGTCGGGATGGATGGTGAGCGGGTTGACCACCATGCCGGATTCGAATCGTCTTGACCTTGCGGACTTCCTCGGCCTGTTTCGGCGCGTCGAGGTTCTTGTGGATGACGCCCATGCCGCCGGACTGCGCCATGGCGATGGCCATGCGTGCTTTCGGTCACCGTATCCATGGCGGAGGAGAGCAGCGGAATGCCGAGCTCGATGGTCTTGGTCAGCCGGGTGTGGGTATCCGTGCCTGTGGGCAGAACGGCCGAGGCGGCGGGCTCCAGCAAGACGTCGTCGAAAGTAAGAGCCTCGCGAATTTTCATGCCAAACCCCTTTTAGGTAATGGCGCGCCATCATACACATGGAGACCTCTAAGCCAAGGGAAAGCTAGAGCCCCTCAAATGGTGCTTGAATCGGCCTTCCGGAAGCCCTGGGCGACGACATAAATCTCGGCCGAATCGGCCCGACTCGCCATCGGCTTGACGTGGCGAACCTCGCGGAAATCGCGCTTGAGCGCCGTCAGCAGATCGCGGGTCGAGCCACCCTGCAGCACCTTGGCGACAAAGACCCCACCGGGCTTCAGGATTTCCACGGCAAAGGCGAGGGCGGCTTCGGCAAGGCCGATGATGCGCAGATGATCGGTCGGGGCATGGCCGGTCGAGGGTGCCGCCATGTCCGAGAGCACCACATCGGCCTGGCCGCCCAGGGCACGCTTCAGCATCTGCGGCGCGTCATCGGCCAGGAAATCGCCGGTGATCAGTTCGGCGCCGGCGATGGCATCGATGGGCGTTCAGATCGATGCCGACCACCCGCCCCTGCTTGCCGTCCTTCGGAGAGCACACGCTCCACCGCCACCTGGGTCCAGCCGCCGGGGGCAGCGCCCAGATCGAGCACCTTCGCGCCAGGCTTGAGGAAGCCGAAGCGGTCATCGAGCTGGAGCAGCTTGAAGGCGGCGCGCGAGCGATAGCCCAGGCGCTTGGCCTCGGCCACATAAGGATCGTTCAGCTGGCGCTCGAGCCACAGGGTCGATGAGAGGCGTGCGGCGATGAGCGGTCTGCACGCGCTGGGCAAGGCCGCGCCTGCGTTCCCGTGCCGGCGGGTCCGCGCCCGCCCCGGCTGCCGCGAGCGCCCCGCCCGCCCGATCGCGACGTTGGTGGGCTCACGGGGAGAGCTCATAAAACGGGTGTTGCCGTGGCCAGCGTCGTCAGCAGGCTGAACAGGATGCCTTCGCGCACGCCGCGATCGGCGACCCGCAGCCGCCCGACGGGCCAGAGCCGGCAGATGGCGGCAAGGATCGCACAGCCGGCCACGACCAGATCGGCCCGCTCGCGGCCGATGCAGGGAATGGCCGCGCGCTGGTCCCATTCCATGGCGGCGAGATCGGCGCTGACCTTGTCGATGGTGAGGAAGTCGAGATAAGAGCCGTCGACGCGCGCGCGGTCATAGCGCGGCAGATCGAGATGCACGCCGGAAAGCGTCGTGACCGTGCCGGACGTCCCCAGCATCTGCACCTCGCCGGCGGCGATCGCCGGCGCCAGGACCTCGGCCACCTCGAAGGCCATCAGGCGGTCTTGCGTCTCGTTCACCATCCGCTCATAGACCTCGGGCGAGATGCGGCCGGCACCGTGGCGCTCGGCCAAGGTCACCACGCCGAGTGGAACGGAATGCCAGGCCGTCATCTTCGGCGGCGCATCGGGGGCAAGGCGCAGGCAACCCACCTCCGTCGAGCCGCCGCCGATATCGAAGACGATGGCGCTGGCGGGTGCGGCCGAGAGCAGCGGCGCACAGCCGGAGAAGGCGAGCGACGCCTCCTCGCGGCTGGAAATGATCTCAATCTCGATGCCCGTCTCGCGCCGCGCGCGGGCGACGAAGGCCTCGCAATTGGCAGCGCGCCGGCAGGCTTCGGTCGCAACGGCGCGGGCATGGGTGACGCGCTGGCGGCGCATCTTGCCGGCGCAGATGCGCAAGGCCTCGATGGTGCGGTCCATGGCCGCTTCGGAGAGGGCGCCGCTCGCATCGACGCCCTCGCCCAAACGGACGATGCGCGAGAAGGCATCGACGACGCGAAATGTATCGCCCCGCGGGCGCGCCACCAGCAACCGGCAGTTATTCGTGCCGAGATCGAGCGCAGCCAGCACAGCATCGCTGTCGCCGACAGGGCCGTTCGCGTTAGCGCGAACCGGCTGGTTGTCGACGTTGCCGTTCACTTCAAAACTCCTAAAACCGCGGCGGCACGCTTTCCCGATACCGCCCGCGAAACCCAGCCGCAAATCTACGTGTCGTTTCCGATCTTATCGGGCTTTGGCCGCCGATCAAGGCTGCAGGCTGCAGCCTTAAAGGCGCTCGCCTATCCATACCGCCTCATGGGGCGGCTGCGGCGGCTGGCAATGGGGCGAAAAGTCGGACATCACGGGCGGGGCCGCATGCTGGCTCTCGTAGAAATTGAGCAGGTCCCACTTCGCCTGTATCGCGTCACCCAGCGGAAAGCTCATGCGCCGCCAGGCGAGGCTGCCGAACAGCGCGCGAAATCGTATCAGCCCCAGAACCCGTTCATCGTACCAGGAGGCGTAAGGAAGATCCTCGTAGAAGGCGAGGCGAAAGCGCTGCGCCAAGGCGGCCCGATTGCCCGAAATCAGCTGCAGCAGGAGCACATGATCCAGATGCCCGCCCAGCCCCATGGGTGCGAACAGCCAGGGACGGTGCGCTGCAGGCTGCTCGTCCTCGAGCGCCAGAAGCGCCGGCAGGATGACCGGCGAAAGAGCGGCCAGCTCCGCGCCCACTTTGCTGTGGTCCATCGCCTCGCGGCCACGCAGCGGCGCCTCCGACAGGCCGAAATTGGCCTGCGTCATGCCGCAGGCGGCGGCGAATCTCTGTTCTTCACGCCAGCGGCGCTCGGTCAGCACCTCGATCGACAAATCGGCAAAGCCGGGGTCCAGGGCGAAATTCGAGCGGGTGAAGACCGTGACCAGCCGGCCTTTGCCGCGCGCCGCGGCAAAGCTGCCGAGAGAAAAAGCGATGTCGTCGCAATGGGGCGCCAGATACACATCGCGCTCTGAAACGGGAAGGCCTGGCGGGGCGCGTTTTCGCGTGAACCAGTCGGCGAGCGATGTCATCAGATGGACCATGGAATCAGCGCGTGATGCGATATTCGCGGTAGCGCCAGCCGACGAGCCGCCCCAGGCGCCCGCTCCATTTCGCGGCATCCATCAGCCGGCTGAGCGCAAAGGCGCGCGCCGGTATCCAGCAGACGATTCCCAACACCAGATGGGCGGAACCTATGACGATTGATTGCACGCCGTAGCGTATCCGTGCGCGAAGACGCCGGTGGCGCTTGAGCCACTCGATCTCGAGATCGGTTGCCCCGCCCCGCAGCGCCCGGCCGAGAAGGTCGGCGAGGCGCATGCGCGCGGCCGAGCGATGCTCCACCGTGATCGCCCGGCGCGCGGCGACGATGCGAGCGCCACCCGCGATCATGTCGTCGAAAAGATGGCTGTCTTCCCCACCGACCAGATTGAGGGCGGCCTCGAAGGGCGGATCGGGAAGGGCACTGCGCCGGATGAGGGAATTGCCGATCCAGGCACCCCACCATTTCAGGATTTCGCCATCGACGAATTCCAGCCCCTGGAAAATGCGGCAGCTGCGGCGGTAATGCGGCACATCCGTATCGAATTCGAACGTCACCACGCCGATCGCAGCGGCTACCTCAGGGTTCGACATTTTCTCATGCAATGCGGCAAGCCAGCCCGGCTCCGCCCGCTCGTCATCGTCGATGAAGGCCAGCAATGGCGCCTGGCTGATCTTCACACTCCGGTTGCGCGCGGTGGAGACGCCGGGCACCGACTCAATGTCATAGACGATTGCGAGCCGGTCGCTGAAACGCTCAGTGACGGCGCGGGCAGATCCAGCGGGATCGTTATCGACGACGACCGTCTCGAACGGCGGCGCGCCCTGCTGAGCGGCTAGAGATTCCAGAAGCCTTGCGAGGCCCGCCGGCCGGCCGCGGGTGGCGATGCAGACGCTCACTTCCACCATCGTGTGGCGGGCCCCCCGAACGCCCGATACTCCGCCGCGAATTGACCCCTGGCGTCTGATCGCCTCAAGTTAAATCAGCTTCAACCTGATCCGATCTTGCTCTTGGAGATTAGCCTATAATGGGTTTGTACCGCGGGGGGAGAGAATTTCTGCAGTCCGATCGACCTTCAGGCAAGCGCCGGCTGCTGTTCGTGGGCGGAACGCGCGAGCCCGGCGGCGTGCATGTGCATACTGCCGATGTGGCGCAAGCGGCCGCAGCGCTCGGCTGCCAGGTCACCATCGCCAGCCTTTCCATCGATTTCTTTTCCTCGCTGCTGCCCGAGAGCGGGGTCGAGGTCGAAATCGCCGACAGGCTCTGCATCGAGCAAAAGCACTACCAGCCCCGCCGCTCCATCCCCGGCCGCTATCGCGGCTGGTTCGATCTGATGCGCCGTCATCGCGGCAGCGATGTGGTGCTGGTCGAGGGCACCTTTGCCCAGACGCCAGCACTGGAACTGCCGGTCATCCTTCGCGGCGCGCGTCGGCTCTACGGCATTGCCCATTCTGCCGGCCTGCCGCGCCGGGAATCAGCCCTGCATCAACGACTGCACGGAGCGATCATGGGGCGCGGCCTGCACCGGCTGATCGCCGTCTCCGATCAGATTCGCGATGTCGCCGCCGGCCCCTTCCGCATCGAGGGACGCAAGATCGCCGTCTGCACCAACTGGATATCGCCCTCGTTTCAGCCGCCAGCAGAAGCCGAACGGGCGCAGGCCCGCCATCGCCTGGGTTTGCCTACGGATGCGCTGATCGTGGGCTATGTCGGCCGGCTGTCGGGCGACAAGCTGGGCGAGACCCTGTTGCGGGCCTTTGCCTCGGTGCTGCGCGACGCGCCGGGCGAGGTCAGGCTGATCATCGCCGGCGATGGCTGGAAGGCGGATGAGTGGCGAGAGACCGCGCGCCATCTCGGCATTGCCCGGCGCGTACATTTCGTCGGCTGGCAGAAGGAGCCATCGCATATTTATGCCGCCCTCGACGCTTTCGTCCTGCCGAGCCTGGCTGAGGGATTTCCGCTCGGCATCATGGAGGCGATGGCCAGCGGTCTGCCCGGCATGGTCCATCCCATGGGCAGCACGCTCGCGCTTGTCGATGACGGCGTGAGCGGATTCGTGGCCGATATGAGCACGCCCGCGAGCTTCGCCGATGGCTTGCGCACCGTCTTCGCGCGCGATCGGGCCGAGCTTCGCGCCATGGGCCAGCGGGCCGCGGCCCATATCGGCAAGCACCACGCGCGGGCACGGCGCCTGCCCGCGGTACTCGAAGCGCTCGACATTCCCTTGGCTGGCCGCACGCTGCCGCCGCCTCGTCCCGGCCGCCTGCAATTCCTGCCCTGGGATACGGTGGCGTAAGGCGCGCCGCGGACAGAACGGCGGAAACGCTAGATGCCGAGAAAGCGCAAGACCGCCCTCAGCCGGTGCGAACCGGCCAGGCGGTGATACAGAAAGACGCCGAAGGGCTTGGCGCCGCGGGCAGCCTCGGCGCAGCGCCGGTGTCCGGCGATGACCCCGCGACGGACCAGACGGTTTTGCGCCGCGTTCAGCTGGACATGATCGCGCAACCACTTCGTCAGCTCGAGGTGATGAAGGCGGGTGTTGTAGAGCGTTGGCTTGCGTGCCGGATCATGGGTTGCGTAGCGCTCGCCCGTGCCGACATCGCGCCCTGTAATGTCATAGGTGGCAAGGGCTTCGGGAATGAAGACGACCAACCCCTGCTCGCTCAACTGCAGCCACAGCCGGATATCCTCCGTCTGCTCAAGGTTTTCGTCGAAGCCGCCAAGCTTCTTCACCTGATCCAGGCGCGCCATGGCCGAAGACGTATGCACCCAGAGAAATTCGCCAATCTGGGTTGCCAGCATGACGTCCCGCATTCCCAGACATTCCGGATTTGCCCTGATCGCGGCACAGGGAATGACCCAGGCGGTCATGGGATCGTTCTCCCACCACGGCAGCATCTCGCGCGCGAGGAAGGCCAGCATCGTCTCGCGCCGGCCCGTATCGCGATCGACCATCCAATAGTCGCTGCCGATCAATACCGCCGCGGGATTGGCCTCGGCCGCCGCCATGAAGCAAGCGAGCTTTTCGGGCTGCCAGCGATCGTCGCTGTCGAGGAAGGCAACCCAAGAGGTCCGGCATTGGGCAAGCCCGGCGTTGCGCGCGCCCGCGGGACCGTGCCGCCCGGTATTGTCAACCAGCCTGATGCGGGGATCGGCGGCGGCGAGTGCCGCCACCTCCTCTTGGGTAGCGTCGTTGCTGCCGTCGTCGACCACGATCAGCTCCCAGGCCGCATAAGTCTGGGCCTGGACGGAGGCGATCGCCGCAGGCAGCAGGCCGGCCCGGTTATAGGTCGGGATGATGATGCTGACGCTGGCCACCGTCATGACAGGAACATCGAAGCGACCCCAATTGCGCCCCGCGGGCCTGGTTGGCGGGATCAGACCCCAGCCGGCGCCTGGCCGCAAGTATTGGCGCGATGCAGCCAGCCACGGCCGGGTGCCGGTGCCGTGGGCTTGAAACCCGGCTGCCTGCGGACTAGATTGCGCGCCGCCTGCCTTGTCCGGCGCCCCTTGGGGCTCGCCGGCGCCATGGCCCCTGCTGGGGGATCGTCTAGCGGTAGGACTACGGACTCTGACTCCGTCAACCTAGGTTCGAATCCTAGTCCCCCAGCCACTGATGCCCTACTCCATTAAGTCTCTGTCGCGAAGTGACGAACTGGTCGTGCTGTTCCTTCGATGCCGATGAGCTTCGGAGATCGCTCTACGATCAGCACACGCAAGCGTGACTGCAAGCTGCCGTAGTCCTTGAACGTCTCGGTCAACTCAGTCGTGGTCGCCGCAGGCTCAAATCGGCATCGCGTCAGATGCTCCCAAGCTCACGCGAGGCAGGTCCACTCTCATGTCTGTCGCATTGACGGAGTGATAGTTAGTCCAACGAGCATACCTTCCGGCGAAAGAAACCGTGTGACGGTTTGACCCCACGGCTCTTTCTTGTTCTTGATGAGCATGCGATAGCCTCGCGATTCCAGTTCAGCAGTTGCGCCTTCAACATCCTCTACATCAAATTCGAGCCATGCTTGGGGAACGGGCGTGTTGTCTGGCCAGGAATCTTTGCCAAAGCAGGATTGCGCAGCTTGATCGAGCGGCCACAAGGCAAAGCTTCCAACTCCCTTCAGACCCTCAGTATGGAGATAACCGCCCTTCTCCTCCTTGAATGAGATCTGAAGAGCCTCGCCATACAATTTTCGGCTCACGATTCTATCGCGGACGATTGGTCCGAACCCCGCAACAAACAGGACCTGGATACTTTCGAACTCTTGCATGTGTGACCTCCGCTCGTTTGCTGTCTTGCACGATCTGCGCTACCGGCTGCGGTGCGCCAAGTGGAACCCGCGGGACCGCTTCACGGTCACCGTAAAGGATTACCAGTGCCCCCCGACTAATCCGCTTGAGCCTGCGCGGTCGCCGTCATCCGCACCGCTTAGCAGGACTGACTAATCTTGAACGGGGACACCTAAGGGCTACGGCAAATACATCCGATCAGTCGGCGTACTCTACCGAGGATCTAGGCCGCTCCATCAGTTGTACCAGCAGCCGGAATTGATCTCTCCGAATCTCGTAACCGGCTAGGTTTTCGCTGGGCTCCTGTCGCATAAAGAGATCAGCCGCCACCGCCCTCGCTTCCGCGTCCGTCGAGCATGTCAGGGGAACAGTCCGAACCACCTTTAAGGCGCGGTTCAGTATCCGGCACTCGTATGTGTGTAATGGCAATGACGCTGACTGACCCACGGGAACCTCCCACGCAAAGTCAACGACAATGTCAGAATTTTACCGCCTGTTAATACCGGCCTCAACGGCGGGAACGGTACAAAAATTACCGAAAATTCCGTTGGGTCATAACGACATGGGCCGAGGAGGGTGCCCCCGTCGGGGTGGCCGCGCGCCGTCAATTCACCAGCCTCCGCAGCGTCAACTACTCGGCTAGGGCAAGGCCATGATTGGTAGTGCCAGGGGTGGTCGTGATGGTGATGATGGGCAGGGTGGGCCGGGATGCCAGAAGCAGTCGGTGGACCGGTCCCGGCGAGCGGACAGAGAAAAACTGGTTGATGGGCGCGAGCGGCCCAAGAGGCGAGCACCTGATCTCCCTGTTCGCCAATCGATTGCGGCATTCCAGGCATTTCTCCAGTTGGCTGGGTGAGAGGACGCCATCTTGGGCGGCGCCTCGCAGGACATAGGTGAACGGGTAGCTAAGCAGGCGTGCTTGCGCATATTCGCAGGCGACAGACCTACCTCACCAGACCATGAATAGGCTGCCAATCTGGAATCGTGGTCCACGGCCGCTCCGTTGCGATCGGTTGCGGCGGCCTTACCCCTTTGTCAGAACTCCGGTGACAGACTAGTAGCAATGACATCGATAGTCAGTTTTCGCAGCTTTCTTCCACAGTTCCGTTATGTTCAGATCCGTCCAGGCGCCGACGCCACCCGTTGGCCTGGACTGCATCTGACAGCTTTTGGCGGGGTTTCCACAAACGCCTTCGCAATAGTAATCCCAAATCGTACCTTCCTTAATGTCACACGGGCCCGTGCCCCCAGCGATAACGCCTTTCAAGGTTCCCAAATACAAGACTCGAACAGCGACAATGGGTTCATAGCCCTTGAGGCGCCATTGCTGGGGTTCCGAAAGAAGCTCGACGCTCCCCGTAGCGAGCAGCAGTCCTATGGTGAACCGCATGCTTGGCAATTCGGACGCGGTCCTCGCCGGTCCCTTAAACAGCGATCCTTCGGCAATTCCAATGCCGTCAGAGACGCCGATGCTGCCCGCCAGCCAACTATGATCCGAGCGCCGGACGGTGGCCCCACGGCGCCCAACCTGGAGAGCCACTCCACCAAGCGTGAACGATATTCTGCCACGCATTTCTGTGCCGAGCTTTAGCGTAAGGTCGGATTTCACGTGGTAGCGTTTGATCTGCTCAATGGTTCCACGCTTCGCTCGGCTTGAGATTTCAACCACAAATCTGCCGCGGGTCGATTGGATTACTTCATTAACTGCGCCGCGACTGAGAATTTCTGCAGCGCGCGTCGGTCTTTTCATTTGCCACGCTCCCTCTCTCTGCACTGGTAAAGACGCAATCGAGCCCTGGGATCCTGCGAATGATGATGCCCTGGGTACTCCATGAGTTAAAGCATATCACAGTATTGTATTTGGTTTAACCCTGGCTCAGCTGCACCGGTGATTGAGTACGCTCGCCGGTGACAAACCGATCGGGGGAGGAGCGGATATCGAAGTTGAATGGCACCAAGTCCGCAATTCACCCAAAGCAGACATCGGTGCCCATAGGCTCTTAAATGGTTAGAATAGCGAGCGAAACAAACGCAGAGTGCGGGATGCTGCCGTCGACCGGCAAGTCATCAGGCCCTGTGGGGGAATGAGCGTGGAGCGACGATCTCAGCCGAAGTCATCCGAAGTTCTCTCCATTCAATATCTGCGCGCGTTTGCCGCACTGCTGGTCGTGTTCCATCACGCGCGCCAATTCCCCGGATTCAAAGACGCAATCGGCACAGGCATTGGCGTCTCCGGCGTCGACATCTTCTTCGTCATCAGCGGGTTCGTGATGGCCTTGACCGCCGGCCGCGCGGGCTATCCCCCTCTGACGTTTCTCAAGCGGCGGGCGGCCCGCATCATTCCGATCTATTGGGTGGTGACGCTGCTGGTGGCCGTCCTGCCGTTCGTTGCACCTGGCGTCTTCACCGAGAACGCATTCACCTGGAAGCATCTGATTCTGTCGCTGCTGTTCATTCCCCATGTGGCCCCGATACCCCCCTTCAATTACAGCCCGCTGCTAACCGTCGGCTGGACGCTGAACTTCGAAGTTTTCTTCTATTTGGTATTTGCGGCCCTGATGGCGTGCAGGCTCTCCTCGCGGATCGTGATGATGACAATTCTATTCGCCGTCTTGATCGTCATCGACGCGCTGTGGCATCCCGATTTCACACCGTTGCGGTTCTGGGCCGATGGCCAGCTCTTTGAATTCGTCATGGGATGCGCGATCGGCTGGCTTTACGCCAATGGCCACCTGGCCAGAGTCTCAGTGCCGGTTGCCTGGCTGGGAATCGTCGGCGCGTCGCGTGGCCTTCGCCATTTTCGGCGCGAATAGCCCGGATATACCCAGGGTCATTCTTTTCGGGATCCCCGCCGCAGCGCTGGTCGCGGGCGCCGTATGCCTGGATCAACACGGCCGCATCGAGTTTTCTGCGGCCTGGAAGTTTTTGGGCGATGCGTCCTATTCGATCTACCTGGTGCATTTGATGGTCATCATCGTGGTCGCGAAGGTTTGGACCATGGCCAGCCTGCCGACCGAGGGTCTGCTCAACGCTCTCATATTCATGTCGATCGCGATGGCAATCGGGACGCTGGGCGGCATCGCCACATATCTGTATCTGGAAAGGCCGATGCTCAATTTCTTCCGGCAGCGCCGCGGCCCGCCGCGGCCCAGTTTGGCCCCCGTCAACCGCGCTACAGCGTCGCCGGCAGATTGACCATCCCGCGCAGCGCGATGGTCTTGCGAAAGCGCGGATTCTGCACGTCGGTCAGCTTCAAATCGGGAAACCGCTGCAGCAGCCCGGTAAGCGCCATGCCGATCTCCATGCGCGCGAGCTGATTGCCCAGGCAATGATGAATGCCGCCGCCGAAATTCATCGGCTTGATGTTCTTGCGTGCGATGTCGAGACGGTCCGGCTGATCATAGGCCTCCGGATCGCGGTTGGCCGCCGCCAGCACGACCACCGCTATCTCAGCCTTGCGGAAAGCGATGTTGTCGAGATTGGCGTCTTCGAGCGCGGTGCGGGTGGTGAACTGGACGGCGGAATCGTAGCGCAGGAACTCTTCCACCGCATTGGGCATCAGGCTGAAATCCGCCTTGAGCCGCGCCAGTTCCTCCGGCTGGCGGTAGAGCGCCAGCAGGGCATTGCCGATCGTGTTGGCGGTGGTCTCGAAACCGGCGACGAACAGCAGCATGACATTGGCCGTTAATTCTTCGGCCGTCAGTCTGTCGCCGGCTTCTTCTGCCTGGACCAGATGGGTGATCAGATCGTCCCGCGGCTCGCGGCGGCGGCGCTCGAACAGGCGCTGCAGGATCGCGGCAAGGGTCTTCTCCTGGCGGTTGGTATAGTCCAGCTGGGCCCGGGTCATCGGCACGGGATCGAGCAGGCGCACGAGCCCGTCGATATTGGAGACGAACTCCGGCCGCTCGCTTTCCTCGACGCCCAGCAGTTCGGAAATCACCTGTTGGGGAACCCGATAGGCGAAATCGCCCATCAGATCGATATTCGTGCGGCCCTCCAGGCTTGCCAGCACGCGATCGATGACGCGTTCGACCAGCGCGCGCATGTCCTGGACCCGGCGTGCGGTGAACGCCTTGACCACGAGAGCCCGGATGCGCGAATGATCGGGCGGATCCATCACCAGCATCCAGCGCCGCATGCCGCGAATGGACACTTCCTGGAAGATCGGATTCGTCGTCTCGATCTCTGGTCCGCCGGTTGTCAGACCCTGAAAATCGCGGCCGAAGCGCCGGTCGTTCAAGATCGCCCTGATATCGCGGTCGCGGGTCAAAAAGCGAACACCCTGCGGATTGCGCCAATAAGGATCGTTACGGCGCAGCTCGGCATAGAAGCGATAGGGATCGCGGATGAACTCGGCCGAATTGGGATTGAACAGGTCCTTGATCATGATGCTGCGATTCCCTCTCGCAGGCTGGCCACGATCTCGTAAGAGCGCTTGCGGGCCGCGTGATCATAGATCTGTGCGGTGATCATCAATTCATCGGCGCCGGTGGCATCGATGAATTGCTGCAGGCCCCGGCGCACCGTGCCCGGATCGCCCACCGCGGCATAGGCCATGGCATGATCGACGCCGGCGCGTTCGGCCGGTGTCCAGTATCCCTCCAGGCTATCCACCGGCGGCTGCAGCGGCGATGGCCGGCCGCGGCGCAGATTGACGAACTGCATCTGCAGCGAGGTGAACAACCGGCGCGCCGCCTCATCGGTGTCGGCGGCAAAGACGCCGATGCCCAGCATGGCATAGGGGGCCGCGAGCTGATCGGAGGGGCGGAAATTCTCCCGGTAAATCTGCAGGGCCGGCAGCAGGTAGTCCGGCGCAAAATGGGAGGCAAAGGCGAAGGGCAGACCCAGTGCTGCCGCGAGCTGAGCACCGAACAGGCTGGAGCCCAGGATCCAGACCGGCACACCCAACCCAGCGCCCGGATAAGCCCGCACCGCCTGATCCGGCACAGCCGGTTTGAAATAGGACATCAGTTCCAGCACGTCCTGGGGAAAGGTGTCGGCGCTGTCCATGCGTTCGCGGCGCAGCGCGCGCGCCGTGCGCTGGTCGGTCCCCGGCGCGCGCCCCAGGCCCAGATCGATGCGGCCTGGATAAAGGGATTCCAGCGTGCCGAACTGTTCGGCGATCATCAGCGGCGCGTGATTGGGCAGCATGATGCCGCCGGCGCCGACACGGATGGTGGATGTACCGCCGGCCACATGGCCGATGACCACGGATGTCGCGGCACTGGCGATGCCGGGCATATTGTGATGCTCCGCCAGCCAATAGCGCCGATAGCCCAGCCGCTCCGCATGGCGGGCGAGATCGAGGGTGTTGTGGAACGCATCCGCAGCGCTGCCGCCCTGCAAAATGGGCGATAGATCCAGAACCGAAAAAGAAATCATCGGATCATGCCAATCCCCGCTGCCGCCGGGCCGTGGTGCTCAGCGCTTGGCAAGATGCGACTTCCAAGGCGCCCAGTAGTATTTTGGCCAACCTTTGGTGACGCCCTTGTGGTCATGGGCAGGGACGTTGACATGGACCAGATCGATACGGGTGCCGCCGGCCGCCTTGTTGAAGGTCAGGACCAGGACCGAATCCGGATCGCTCGCCTTGAACTGGGTCGATCGCCAAGCCTGCACAATCATGCGCCGCGGAACGAGCAGAAGGTTGCGGCCGCTGAGCGCGCCGCCGAAGGCCGTGAACCGCGCGCCGGCCCGCCGGCTGACCTTGGCCGGGGCACCGGTGATCAGCGAATGCTTCTTTGAATCCAGGAAAGCATCGAACAGCGCACCCGGCGGCGCCTTAAGGACAATCGACTGGCGTATGGGCTTGGACATGGAACGCCTCCTTCGGGCGCCGGGTAACGGCTCGCGCGGTACGGTTGGCAATTCTGACAGATGCGTATGCCTGCCTCAACGCCGCCTCCGCTACCGTCAGCTCACCGGCCCCAGCATTCGCCAGGCCGACAGCACGCGCGTTGCGGTCGTGACCCAGCAGGCCGCGGCGAAGATCCAGGCGAGTGGCACAAAGGCGCCGGGAAAGATGCAGCAGGCGGTGAAGAAGGCGATCGTCTCGGTGCCCTCCGTCAGGCCGCCCAAGATAATACAGCGACTTCGGACCGCGAGAGCTGGTCTCGATCTTGCGCCGTGCTGCCATGGCGGCAAATGCCAGGAACGACCCGCCGGTTCCGATAAAGGCGAGCAGCAGGAATGCCGCGGCAAGCCCGTTATCGGGTGCCGCCAGGGCGAAGCCGAAGACCACCGCCCCGTAAAACATGAAATCGCAGACGATATCGAGATAGCCGCCGAGATCGCTGGCACCCCGGTGCCGCGCGATGGCGCCATCCAGCCCATCGGCAAGGCGGTTGATGAGGATCGCCACCAGCGCCCCGCCATAGACGCCGGCGGCCAAAAGCGGCAGGGCCAGCAGCCCGACGGCAAAGCCGCCCAGGGTCATGGCATTCGCGCTGATGCCGGCACGGACCAGCCTTAGGCCCAGCCGGTCGAGCGGCGGATCGATGAAGCGGCGCAGCGTTCCGTCGAGCATGGCGCCCGCTGTTCGCCCCTGGGCCGCGCCCCGCCCGCCCTGCCGCCTAATGCGGCAGGGGGGTGGTGGAGTGGTCGACGGGCTCCGCCATCGCGCGGCGCGCGGCCAGGCGCCGGTGGGCCAATATGCTGACCGGTATGGTGCCGAGATAGGCGGCCGACAGAGCCAGGAACGTGATCCAGGGTGTGCTGATGACGAAGGCGATCAGCAGGCCGATGCCCAGCATGGTGGGCAGCACCGATTTCGCCGGCACCTTGAGACGCTTGAACGAGAATGTCGGGATGCGGCTTGCCATCAATCCCGCTACGGCCAGCACGACGAGGCCGACGAAGGGCGGGCTGCCCCACCAGCCGGGTCCGAATTCGAACCGGGCCATCAGCGGCGTCAGCACAAGTCCGGCGCCGGCCGGGGCCGGCGTGCCGACGAAGAAGCGCCCGGTCCAGGCAGGCAGATCGGCATTGTCGAGCTTGGTGTTGAAGCGGGCGAGACGCAGCGCGCAGCAAACCCCGAATGACAGTGTCACGGCCCAGCCGATGCCGCCGGCATCATGCAGCGTCCAGATATAGAGCAGCAGGCCTGGCGCGACGCCGAAACACACCATGTCGGACAGGGAATCGAGTTCGGCGCCGAACTTGCTGGATGTATCGAGAAGGCGCGCGATCCGGCCATCGAGCGCATCGAGCACGGCGGCAACGGCGATGGCCGCCACGGCAAGCTCCCAGCGCTCCAGCAAGGCAAGCCGGATGGAGGTCATACCGGCACAGAGGCCGAGCAGCGTCAGGATATTGGGGATCAGCCGGTTGAACGACTGGTCGCGAAGTCGCGACATGGGCAGGCGTTGAATTCTGGGCATTGCTTTCCGCCTTCCTTAGCGCAGTACAGCCGGCCGTTCGCCGCATCCGCCGGCAAGATCGGCCAGCACCGTCTCACCCGCCACCATGATCTGGCCGGGGCTGACCAAAGGCGCAATACCCGCCGGCAGATAAACATCGACACGGCTGCCGAAGCGAATCAAGCCGAACTTCTGTCCGGCGAAGACCATGTCGCCGATCTTCCCATCGCAGCGGATGCGCCGCGCCACCAGATCCGGCGATCTGGACCACGCCGATCGAGGGACCGGCACTCGTCGTGATGCGCAGCGCATTGCGCTCGTTGAACTCGCTGGCCTTGTCGAGCGAGGCGTTGAAGAAACGCCCCTTGCGATAGGCGATCGCCGCGATCTCGCCATCGGCCGGCGAGCGGTTCACATGGACGTTGAACACATTCATGAAGACGCTGATGCGGGTGAGCGGCGTCTCGCTGAGCCCGATCTCCGCCGGCGGCAAAGCGGGTCCGATGGCCGAGACGACACCATCGGCGGGGCTCAGAACCCAGTTCGCGCCGCTGGGACAGACGCGCGCCGGATCGCGGAAGAAATAGGCACACCAGGCGCTGGCGACGACCCCGATCCAGCCCAGCGGCCACCAGAGCCAGAACAACAGCACCGTGACGAAGACGAACAGGGCGAGAAACACCCAGCCGTCACGATCGAGCGGAGGAATAAAGCCCGGCGGCAAGCGATAACTGCCGTCAGCGATGCCGTGTGGGCGTAGGGCCCCGGCCGCGGCGATGCATCATTGTGTGGTCGTGTTGTTGGGCAGCTTGAAGATCTGGCCCGGATAGATCAGATCGGGATCGGTGATCTGACCCTTGTTCGCCTGATAGATCGCCGTGTAGCGGAAGCCGCTGCCATAGGTGCGGCTGGCGATCAGCCAGAGACTGTTGCCGGGTTGAACCACCACGACCTGGCTGCCCGCCGCGACATCCACCGGTTGCGCGCGCGAGAAGGGCGATTCGACCCGGGCGATCACCTTGCCGCCCGCATCCACCTCGTCGATGCGCAGGCTGTGCAGCCCCGGCGCCACGAGATCCTCGGGCTTGATGTGCCAGCGGCCAGCCTGATCGGCCTTGGCGACGCCCAGATAGCGGTTGTCGAGATATGCGCGCACCTCTTCGCCCGGCGGGGCCTGGCCGCCGATGATAAGGCGCCCATCGGCGTCGTAATCGACCGATTGCAGAATTAACAGACCCGATTGCGGGGGAGCTGGCGCCTGCAGGACCACGCTTCCCTGGTTGTTGCCGGGAACGACCACCGCCAAAGGCTGGGTCGGCTGATTGGCGGCGGCTGCCGTCTGGGACTGCCCGGTCGTCTGCCCGTTGGATGCGATCTGGGGCTGCGGCACGACGACGACGACCACATCCTGCGACGCCACCGCGGTCTGGCCCGTCAGCAGCGAGGAAATAGCGAGCTGGTGGTTGCCGGGCGCGAGCTTGGTATCGGGCAACAACACCCACTCGCCGCGATCATCGGCGGCAATGCTGCCGATCTTCTGACCATCGGCGGTGACGCTGACCATGCTGTGGGGTGCCGCCCGGCCGGCGATGACCATGCCGCCATCCGGATTTATGCGGACGATATCGAAGCTCGGCACAATGACGCCGGAAGAACCCGGCGCCGGTGGCGAACCCGCAGCCGGTGCGCCGGTCGTACCCGAACCTGTCGAAGCCCCCGCCGAAGCCGACGTACCTGTCGAGCTGCCCGACGTGGCCCCCGGCGTCGTTGCCGCTGTTCCGCTCGTCCCCGTGGTGGTGGCCGTCCCGCTCGAGCTCGTGCCGGTGGTGCCTGTGCTGGCGCCTGCGCCGCTCGTGCCTGTTGAGGCTGTCTGGTCGCCGGCGGCGGGCTGCGTGGTATCGGAGGTCGTGGCTACGGTCGTGGGCGCGGAGTTGTCCGTCCCCTCGTCACGATTGATCGCGTAGTTGAGCAGCAGCGCGGCAACAATTACCGCGACCCCCATCGCGCCCAAGATTGCGAACCAATTCAAGGCCCCTCGCCAATATGCTGAAAATCCAAGACCTTAAACTAATACTCCAAGGCGCCCGGAGCAATCAATCGAAACCGGGCTGGGTGGCCTTGGCGTCGGGATTGGCGATGGCGGGAAGGCCCTCCAGATAAGTCGTAACCGCATCGCGGTCGGTATCGGTCATCTGGCTGGTGCTGCGGCGGATCACCTCGCCCATCAGCGAGCCGGCGACGTCGCCATCGGGCAGGATACCGCTCTTCAGGAAATGGGCGATCTGGTAATGAGACCAACGGCCTATGCCGGTATCCTTATCCGAGGTGATATTGGCGACCTTCTGTCCCCCCGGCCCATCTTTGGTGCCCGAATAGGCGAGGTCGGTTTCCAGCCCGCCGCTTATGCCCCGCGGCGTGTGGCATTCCCCGCAATGGGCGACCGCCTGCACCAGATAGGCGCCGCGATTCCAGGCCGCGGTCTTGGCAGTGTCCGCCTTGAACGGGCCTTCAGTGAAATTCATCCAGCGCCAGAATGTCTGCAGCCAGCGCCAGGAAAAGGGAAACCAGACATCGTGCCCCTTGCTCGGCTGGGCCGCGGCCGGCTGGGCGAAGATGTAAGCCTTGAGATCGAGCATGTCCGCGTCGGACATGAGCGTGAAGGAAGGATAGGGAAAAGCCGGAAACAAATGGCCGCCATCCGGCCGCAGGCCCTGACGCAGCGCGCGGATGAAATCGGCATCGCTCCAGCTGCCGATCCCATAAGTCGGATCGCTGCTGATATTGGGACCGAAGAATGTGCCAAAAGGCGTGTCGATGGGCACGCCGCCCGCCAGCGCTGCGCCGTGATGTGCCTCGTCGGTATGACAGCCACCGCAGCCGGCAACCACGAACAAATAGGCGCCCCGCTCCACGGAACCGGCATCGGCCCGAGCGGGTTCGATCCCGGCGATGAGTGCCGCCAGGAGAAGACCAACGAGGAATGGCACCGAGACTGGATTTCGTTTCATCGCTCTATTCACGTAAGCACCATCAGCTAACATCCGTTCGCGGGCAGGGGCAACCACGGGGCAATGACGAATGCGTGAACCGATTGCCGCGAGAGGCACGCCCGAGGGGCATACAAGGCTTCACAATCGGCCTGCCATCAATTAGACAACAGCCCGCCGCCTTTTATTCCCCTGCCCGTTTGAAGGTTGATTGAATGCGCTTCGACACGTCCCTTTGCGTCTACTGTGCCAGCGGAAGCGGTATCGACAGCCGCCATATCGAGGCCGCGCGCGAGCTCGGCCGTGCCATGGCCGGCGAGCGCATCCGCCTGGTCTACGGCGGGGCGCGGATCGGGCTGATGGGGGCATTGGCCGATTCGGTATTGGGCGCCGGCGGCGAAGTCGTCGGCATCATTCCGCGCCATCTCGACAAGGTCGAAGTCGGCCATCGCGGCGCCAGCGAGCTTATCGTCGTCGACAGCATGCATCAGCGCAAGCAGCGCATGTTCGAGATGTCCGATGCCTTTGCCGTCCTGCCCGGCGGTTTCGGCACGCTGGATGAGACGTTCGAAATTCTTACCTGGCGCAAGCTCGCCTTGCACGACAAGCCCGTTTTCCTGGTCGATATCGCCGGCTACTGGCAGCCGCTTCTGACGCTGATCGATCATGTCATCGGCCAGGGCTTTGCCCATCCGGCCGATCGCGATCTCTATCGCGTCGTCAGTACCGTCACCCAGTTGCTGGCGGCGCTGAAGGTTGCTCCGGCGCCACAACTTCCGGACCAGCCGGACCGGCTCTGAAGCCAGGTGCGGCTTCTCGTCTACAGCCATAACTTCCGGCGCGAAGGCGCGCCCATCATCCTGTTCCGCCTGCTGCGCGCCTTGCGCGAGCGTCACGATATTCATCTGATGGCGTTGAAGCGGCCGGAAGAGCCGCTGGTGGAAGATTACCGGCACATCGGCATCCCGCTGATCGGCGGGCCAGATCCCACCGGCTACGACGCCATGCTGGTCAACACATTGCCTGCCTCCCCCGTCGTCGTGCATGGGGCGCAATCCCTGCCGGTGTTGTGGTGGATCCACGAGCCCCAGATGGGCCTCAAATTCATGGCTCAGGAAAGCTTCGATATGCGCGCCTTCACGGCGGCCCGGCGCATCGTCTTTCCCACCCGCTGGCAGGCCGAGACGCTCTATCGCAACTGGCTGACTGGCGACAACTGGACGGTGGTGCCCTACGGCATTGGAACCGACCTGTCGGTGCAGCCCTGCCCCTTTACCCGCGAGCCGGGCAAACTCTATCTCCTCCAGCTTGGCATGGTCGATGAGCGCAAGGGTTACGATATCTCCATCGAAGCGCTGCGCCGGCTCGCCGATCCCGGCATTCAACTATTTTGCCTGGGCCGGAAAGATGCGAACCCGGCTTATTACGAGGCCATACGCAACCGCTGGCCCCATGTCCATTTCCTGGGCTCGCAGCCCGAGGCGATGGTGAATGCCTGGCTGCAGCATTGCGATGGGCTGCTGTTCCCCACCCGCGACGATCTCATCACGCTCTCGATCCTGGAAGCGATGACCTTTGCCGCTTGCGTCATTGCCAGCGATTTCGGGCCGATCCCCGAGGCGATCCAGCATGGCGAATCCGGCCTGCTCTCGCCGGTGAACGATGCCGCAGCACTTGCCGCCAACATCGCCCGCATTCGCCACGATCCCGCGCTCAGCCGCCGCCTTGGCGAGGCAGGCCGCCAGGTCCTGCGGCGATATTTCGCATTCGAAGATCACGTAAACCGCATGGAAACAGAGCTTTCGACGCTGGCGGCCCATTGACCCGCCCGCTATGATCCGCCGCCGCCAAATCCAGGATTCGATCCCATGAGCAAGATCAAGGTTGCCAAGCCGGTCGTCGAACTCGACGGCGACGAGATGACGCGCATCATCTGGCGCTTCATCAGGGAAAAGCTGATCCTTCCCTATCTCGATATCGATCTTGTCTATTTCGATCTCGGGATCGAAAGCCGGGAAGCGACATCGGACCAGATCACGGTCGATGCGGCCAATGCGATCAAGCAGCATCGCGTCGGCGTCAAATGCGCGACCATCACGCCGGATGAAGCGCGGGTGAAGGAATTCAATCTCAAGAGGATGTGGAAATCGCCCAACGGGACGATCCGCAACATCCTGGACGGCACCGTCTTTCGCCAACCCATCATCTGCAAGAATGTGCCGCGCCTGGTTCCGGGCTGGACCCAGCCCATCGTCATTGGCCGTCACGCCTTCGGCGATCAGTATCGTGCCACCGACATGATCATTCCCGGCAAGGGCAAGCTGACGATCAAATTCGAGCCCATGGGCGGCGGGACGCCGATCGAGCATGTGGTGTTCGATTTTCCGGGCAGCGGCGTGGCGCTGGCCATGTACAACCTGGATGAATCGATCCGCGGCTTTGCCCGCGCCTGCATGAATTACGGCCTGACCCTCGGCTGGCCGGTCTATCTCTCGACCAAGAACACGATCCTGAAAATCTATGATGGCCGCTTCAAGGACATCTTCCAGGAGGTGTTCGACAAGGAATTCGCCGCCGCGTTCAAGGCCAAGGGCATCGTCTATGAGCACCGGCTGATCGACGACATGGTGGCAAGCGCCCTCAAATGGAGCGGCGCCTTCGTCTGGGCCTGCAAGAATTATGACGGCGATGTGCAGTCGGACACCGTGGCCCAGGGCTTTGGCTCACTCGGCCTGATGACCTCGGTCCTGCTCACGCCCACGGGCGATGTGGTGGAGGCCGAAGCCGCTCATGGCACGGTGACCCGGCACTACCGCGAACATCAAAAGGGCAAGGAAACCTCGACCAACCCCATCGCCTCGATCTATGCCTGGACCCGCGGCCTTTGGTATCGCGGCAAGTTCGATGGCACGCCCGATGTCCAGCGCTTTGCCGAGGCGCTGGAGAAAGTCTGCGTCGATACCGTGGAAGCCGGATATATGACCAAGGATCTGGCGTTGCTGATCAGCCCCCAGCAGACCTGGATGACCACGACGCAGTTCCTCGACAAACTTGACAGCAACCTGAAAAAGGCAGTGGCGTAATCATGAACAAATCGATCAAGGCGGCGGCACTGGCCGTCGTGCTGAGTGCCCTTGCCGGCACGACCGCCAAGGCGGCAGACCTCGAGAACACCCTCTATCTCGATCTCAAATACGGCCGCGTGGTGATCGAACTGCGCCCCGATCTGGCGCCCAAGACCGTGGCGCGGATGAAAGAGCTGACGCGCCAGCATTTCTTCGACGGCATCGTGTTCCATCGCGTCATCGCTGGATTCATGGCCCAGACTGGTGATCCCAAGGGCACCGGCTATGGCGGATCGGGCCAGAACCTGCCTGCCGAATTCTCCTCGGCCAAGCATGTGCGCGGCACTGTTTCCATGGCCCGCGCCAATGATCCCAACAGCGCCGACAGCCAGTTCTTCATCTGCCTGGCGCCGGCCGAGTTCCTCGACGGCAAATACACGATCTGGGGCCAGGTCGTCTCAGGTATGGAATTCGTCGACATGATCAAGAAGGGCGACGACGATCCGAACGGCATGGTGACGCCACCTCAGGACACGATCATTAAGATGCAGGTGGCCGCGGACGTGAAGTAATAGGCGCCGAGGTCGCGTAATTCTCCCTCTCCGCCCTTCAGGGGAGAGGGTCGGGGTGAGTTGGGCTTCATCAATATTGGAGTGTTCCCCACCTCAGCTTGCCTCTCCGCCCACGCGCCTGATCGTCTTAAGCCTTCGAGCTTAAGACGTGAATCAGTCGCGGCTTTATTCCCCTGGGGGCCGGACAGGGAAAATCCTGGCTAACTCTTCGGCGGCTCCGATGGCGGCGGGCTCGAACCGCCCATTCGGTTCTCGGCAACCCTCGCCACCCGTTCCTTGAGATCGGGATAGCGCTCGATCAGGCTGCGGAAGTCGCTGGCTTCCAGCGCCAGAAGCTGGACCTCGGTCATTGCCGTCACCGTCGCCGTGCGCAGGCTTTCCTTGAGCAGGGCTATTTCGCCGAAAAACTGGCCGGCGCGCAGCCGCACCGGATGAGGCTGGACATCGACCTCCACCTCGCCCGACATGATGAAGAACATGGCCGTCGCCGGCTCGCCGCGGCGAACGATGGCGTAGTGGGCGGGAGCGATCTCGGGCTTCAGCAGCCGCGCGATGGAAGCGATGCTGGCGGCATCGAGGCCGGCGAACAGCGGCACCTTGGCCACCGAGTTCCAGGTTACGACGAAATCGCGCCGGCGGATCTCTGAAGCGAAGCCGGTCGCCAGGATACCGGCGGGCACCGCGAACATGGCGATGCCGATCAGCATCGTAATGCCGGCAAAGATGCGGCCGCCGATGGTGATCGGCGTCATGTCGCCATAGCCGACCGTGGCGATCGTGACGATCGCCCACCACAGGGTGGCCGGAATGCTGCTGAACAATTGCGGCTGGGCGGTATGCTCCAGCATGTACATGATGGTGGCGGCGATCAGCAGCAGCACCAGCATCACGTTGAGTGCTGCCAGCAAGGAACGGCCTTCATTGCGAAAGACCGTCGTCACCAGCGGAATGGCGCGGGCATAGCGGGCAATCTTGATCAGCGCGAGAACGCCGCCCAGCCGCGCCCAATCGGCACCGAGAAGACCCGCAAGACTGGCGAGCTGCGGCAGCACGACCAGCGCATCGACCAGGCCGAGCGGCGAGCGGGCATAGTGGCCTATTGACTCGGCTGGCGCTGCTGCGGCGGCCGGATCGCGCCCCGGGGCGGAAGCGAGCCGCGCCAGGTATTCAATGACAAAGATGACAAAAGCGGCTTGCGAGACGCGGTGCAACACCGCATCGAAGGCCGGCGACAATGTGGGAATTGTGCCCCAGGCCGCGGCGAAGACGCTGCCGGCGACCGCGAGGATCAAGATCACTCTCAACGCATCGGAGGCCCGGCTGCGGTTTTCGCCGGGATTAAGCGCGGCATATACGGCGCTCATCATCCCGGTTGGCATTCCCTTGGCGACATCCCCCTTTTGGCCCCCCGGCCGCTTCAGGCGGCCTTCGCCGCGCGGATCGCCTGTTCGATAGCCGTCAGCGCCGCCTGGGCGCGGCTGCCGTCGGGGCCGCCGGACTGCGCCATGTCGGGACGCCCGCCGCCGCCCTGCCCGCCCATGGCCTTGCTGCCGAGCTGGGCCAGATCGACGGCATTGAAACGCAACGTCAGATCGCTCGTCACGCCGACCACGAGCGAAGCACGATCCTCGCTGCGGGCCACCAGCGCCACCACGCCGGAGCCGATCTGTTGCTTCAGCACATCGGCCATGCCCTTGAGCTCCTTCGCCGGAACGCCATCCAGCAGGCGTGTCGCCAGCTTGATGCCGCCGACATCGCGCACCGGGGAATCTTCCGCCGATGCGCCGGTGGCGATGCGCTTGCGGGCCTCGGTCAACTCGCGCTCCAGCCGCTTGCGTTCCTCGATCAGGCTGGCAACACGCTGGGGCAGCTCGGCCGGTTGCACCCGCAGGGCCGCGGCCGCCTCGCCGATCAAGCGTTCCTGCTCGCCGACATAAATTTCCGCGCCGGGGCCGGTCAACGCCTCGATGCGGCGCACGCCCGATGCCACCGCCGCCTCGCCCACGATCTTGAACAGGCCGATATCGCCGGTACGCCGCACATGGGTCCCGCCGCAGAGCTCGGTCGAAAAATTCTGTCCATCATCCTCGCCGCCCATTGAGACGACACGGACCTCATCGCCGTATTTCTCGCCGAACAAAGCGAGCGCGCCCTGCTTCACCGCTTCATCGGGCGTCATCAGCCGGGTCAGGACCTCGGCATTGTTGCGCACCCGGCGGTTGACCTCTGCGGATACGGCCACAAGGTCCTCGGCCGAGGGTGCCATGGGGTGGCTGTAGTCGAAGCGCAGGCGGTCGGGTGCCACCAGCGAACCTTTCTGGGTCACGTGATCGCCGAAGCGCCGGCGCAGCGCCTCATGCAGCAGATGGGTTGCCGAGTGATTGGCGCGCAGCCGCGCGCGGCGCTCGCCATCCACGCGCATCTCCACCGCATCGCCCACGGCGAGCGTGCCCGAGGTGACGCGGCCGAAATGCACATGCATGTCGCCGAGCTTTTTCTGGGTGTCGGCGATCGCGACCTCCACACCCTTGGCACCGATGAAATCGCCCGCATCGCCCATCTGGCCGCCGGACTCGCCGTAGAAGGGCGTCTGATTGGCGATGATGGCGACGTCGTCACCGGCCTGCACCTGCTGGACCTGTTTGCCGTCCTTCACCAGGGCCGTGATCTGGCCCTCGGCCACTTCCGTCGCGTAGCCAAGGAAATCGGTAGCGCCGACCTTTTCGCGGATATCGAACCAGATCTGGTCGGTCGTCGCCTCGCCGGAGCCGACCCAGGCCTTGCGGGCGGCCGCGCGCTGGCGCTCCATCGCCGCGTTAAAGCCGGTCGTGTCGACGCTGCCATTCTGGCCGCGCAGGATGTCCTGGGTCAGGTCGAGCGGGAATCCGTAGGTATCGTAGAGTTTGAAGGCGACTTCGCCGTTCAGCACCTTGTCCTTGCCGAGATGGGCGGTCTCCTCGTCCAGCAGCTTGAGGCCGCGCTCCAGCGTCTGGCGAAAGCGCGTCTCCTCCAGCCGCAACGTTTCGGTGATGATCGCTTGCGCGCGGATCAGCTCGGGATAGGCCTGCCCCATCTCGGCCGTCAGCGCCGGGACCAGGCGCCACATCAGGGGATCCTTGGCCCCCAGCCTCTGGGCATGGCGCATGGCGCGGCGCATGATGCGGCGAAGCACATAGCCGCGGCCTTCATTGGAAGGCAGCACACCATCGGCGATCAGGAAGCTGGTCGCACGCAGATGATCGGCGATGACCCGGTGCGAGACCGCATGGGCGCCATCGGGTGAGGTGCCGGTCGCATCCGCGGACGCCGAAATCAGGGCGCGAAACAGGTCGATATCGTAATTGTCGTGCTTGCCCTGGAGGACCGCTGCCAGGCGTTCTAGCCCCATGCCGGTATCGATGGAGGGGCGCGGCAGGTCGACCCGCTTCTCCTTCGTCACCTGCTCGAACTGCATGAAGACGAGGTTCCAGATTTCGATGAAACGGTCGCCATCGGCATCGGGGCTGCCCGGCGGGCCACCGGGAATCTTGTCGCCATGGTCGTAGAAGATCTCCGAGCACGGGCCGCAGGGGCCCGTATCACCCATCGCCCAGAAGTTGTCGCTGGTCGGAATGCGGATGATCCGGCTGTCCGGCAGGCCCGCGATCTTGCGCCACAGGTTGAAGGCATCGTCGTCTTCGGCATAGACGGTGACCAGCAGCTTTTCCTTGGACAGCCCAAAATCACGGGTGACCAGGTTCCAGGCCAGCTCGATGGCGCGGTCCTTGAAATAGTCGCCGAAGGAGAAGTTCCCCAGCATCTCGAAAAATGTGTGGTGGCGCGCCGTATAGCCGACGTTTTCCAGATCGTTATGCTTGCCGCCGGCGCGCACGCATTTCTGCGAGGTCGTGGCGCGGCTGTAGTCGCGCTTCTCCATGCCGGTGAAGACGTTCTTGAACTGGACCATGCCGGCATTGGTGAACATCAGCGTCGGGTCGTTGCGCGGCACCAGCGGGCTCGAGGACACGATCGTGTGGCCGTTGGCCGCGAAGTAATCCAGGAAGGTCCGGCGAATTTCGTTGGCTGTCTGCATCGTCCTCAATTCCGGCTTGCCCAGGCGACAGGCCGGCGAAAGGCACCGACAATCTCACCTAGAACCATTCAAACCTTGAATGTGGGCGAAATCCGCCCTTCCAGCAAGCCTTCGCAGGTGCAAAACAGGCGGGAAGCGCTCGATCGCGCAGGAGGGGTTGCGTCGGCCCAAAAGGAAAACGCGCGATCGGGGGAATCGCGCGTTTTCGCGAGGGCAACCGGCAGGGAGGAAACCGCCGGCACCCTGTTTGGCCGATTGGCGGCCCGAGGCGTTATGCCAAGCGTTATTCTTCCGCGGCCTCTTCCTTGTCAGCCTTGTCGGACTTGCTATCCATCATGGCACCGGCCACCAGGCCGGCATTCTGGCGGACTGCCTTTTCGATCTCCGCTGCTATCTGGGGATTCTCCCGCAGGAACTGCTTGGCATTCTCGCGGCCCTGGCCGATGCGCTGGCCGTTATAGGAGAACCAGGCACCGGACTTTTCCACCACCCCGGCGGCCGAGCCCAGATCGACGAGCTCGCCGGTCTTGGAGACGCCCTCGCCATACATGATGTCGAATTCGACGACGCGGAACGGCGGCGCCACCTTGTTCTTCACCACCTTTACCCGGGTCTGGCTGCCCACCACCGTCTCGCGATCCTTGATCGAGCCGATGCGGCGGATATCGAGACGTACCGAGGCATAGAATTTCAGCGCGTTGCCGCCGGTGGTCGTCTCCGGATTGCCGAACATGACGCCGATCTTCATGCGGATCTGGTTGATGAAGATGATCATGCAGCGCGAACGGGAGATCGAGCCGGTCAGCTTGCGCAGCGCCTGGCTCATCAGGCGAGCATGCAGGCCGACATGGGAATCGCCCATCTCGCCTTCCAGCTCGGCCCGCGGCACCAGGGCCGCGACGCTGTCGATAACCAGGACATCGACGGCGCCGGAACGAATCAGCGTATCGGCGATCTCAAGTGCCTGCTCGCCGGTGTCGGGCTGGGAAATCAGCAGATCCTCGACCTTGACGCCGAGCTTGCCGGCATAGCCGGGATCGAGGGCGTGTTCGGCATCGATGAAGGCGCAGGTGCCGCCGGCGCGCTGGGCCTCTGCCACCACATGAAGGGCGAGTGTCGTTTTGCCCGAGCTTTCCGGGCCGTAAATCTCGACGACGCGGCCGCGCGGCAGGCCGCCGATGCCAAGGGCGATATCGAGACCGAGCGAGCCTGTGGAGATGGCTTCGATCTCCACCGCATTCTCGTTCTGTCCGAGACGCATGATCGAGCCCTTGCCGAAGGCCCGCTCGATCTGGCTGAGAGCGGCATCCAACGCTTTCGACTTGTCCATGCCTTCTCTCTCGACCACTTTCAGCGCCGGTTGCGACATCGCGTCTCTCCCTTATTCCATATTGGATAGGTCTGGTGCAATGACGCGAATGTACCTATTTCGTTCTGCTTCCGCAAGCCAAAAATGAGATCATAAATAGAACAAAAAGGGCTCTATTGGGAAACTCTGTGCCACCCAATTTAGTAGTCCTGTGGATAAAATTACAACTTTTAGGTCGAAGCTGAATCGGCTGGCTGCGGCGAGTCGACCGATTCCTCCAGCACATCCTTCACCTTGGTCGCGAGCTGTTTCAGGCTGAAGGGCTTGGCCAGGAAGTGCAGCATGCTGCCGTCGCTTGCCCGCTGGCGGAACGCACTCTCGGCATAGCCGGAAATAAAGATCACCTTCATATCGGGGCGGCGTGAGCGAACCTCTTCCACCAAGTGCCGGCCCATCCATTTCGGGCATGACCACATCGGTGATCAGAAGATCGATGGGCTCGCCGTCCTGGCCCATGATGACCAGCGCTGCCTCGCCGCTGCGCGCTTCGATCACCTTGTAGCCCTTGTTGCGCAGCGCGCGGGCGCTGAACAGACGCACCGCATCCTCGTCCTCCACCAGCAGGATGGTGCCGGCACCGGTCAGATCGCGCGCGGCTTCCTCCACCCCTTCGCGCCGCGCCGCCGCGGCACCGGCGCTTTCGGCGTAGCGCGGCAGGAAGATGCTGAAGGTCGTACCGGCGCCCATTTCGCTTTCGATCGCCACATGACCGCCGCTCTGCTTGACGATGCCATAGACGGTGGCGAGGCCGAGGCCCGTGCCCGCCCCGACCGGCTTGGTAGAAAAGAACGGCTCGAAGATCCGGTCGATGATCTCCGGCTCAATCCCGCTGCCCGTATCGACGATATCGATGCGCGCATAATCGCCCGCCGGCAGCATCTCGCCCACCGCCGGTATCGGCGCCGCCGTCGTCAGGTTCGCCGTGCGAATGGTCAGCGTGCCGCCCTCGGGCATGGCATCGCGGGCATTGACCACAAGATTGATCACCACCTGCTCGACCTGGCCCTGGTCGACCATGACCGGATGAATGTCGCGGCCATGCTCCAGCTTCAGATCGATGGCCCCGCCGATCAGCCGGCGCAGCAGATGGGCCAGCTCCGCCAGCACCTCCGACAGCGAGATCACCCGCGGCTGCAGGGTCTGTTGGCGCGAATAGGCGAGCAGCTGGCGCACCAGGCTTGCCGCCCGGTTGGCGTTCTGGCGAATCTGCATGACATCGGCAAAGGACTGGTCGCCGGGCCGGTGGCGCAACAACAGCAGATCGCAAAAGCCGATCATCGCCGTCAGCAGATTGTTGAAGTCATGGGCGATGCCGCCAGCGAGCTGGCCCACCGCCTGAAGCCGCAGGGTCTGGGCGAGCTGGGCCTCCAGCCGCTCACCGCCCAGCCGTTCTTCTCCGGTCCGCGGCGCCGAGGCCGGCAGCGCCGGATCGGCGGGCTTTTCCAGCGCCTGCACCAGCGGGCGCAGCGCAGCGCCGGCCCGCCGCTCGGCGGAAATATCGCGGCAAAGCCAGAGCGCATGGTCGGGCAGATTGGGCAGCGGCTGCATCGTAACCTCGCGCCAGCCGATCTCGCCCAGCGATGTCGCCACCGATAGCTCGAGGCGGCCGCCGGCGGCAGGCAAGCGCGCGAGATCCTGTTGGGCGCTCTCGCCCACGGCCTGCTGGACCAATAGCTGTGGCAGGGGGATCGACCAATCCTCATAGGCCTGGCGCAGTGCGGGATTGGCATAAAGCACGCGCCGGCCGGCGACGATCTGCGCCTGCAAAGGCAACAGGTCGAGCCCGCGCTCGGCGATGCGCTGCCCGCGGCGGCCCTGGCGCAAACCCAGGGCAAGACCGATCGCGACACCGATCGCCAACGCGGCGATCCATCCGATGACAGCGGCAGGACTCATAGCTGCATTATGCCAGTGGCCTCAGCCAGAGTCAGATCGGGCACAAGCTTGTGAGCGGCGTTGCGAACCGATAGAGTTTTCGCAGCGAGGACTGCGGCACCAGCGGGGGGAAATGACGCGATGCTGTTCCTGACGCGCAAGGTCGGTGAATCGATCGTCATCAACGACGATATCGAAGTGACCGTGGTCGAAGTGCGGGGCCGTTCGATCAAGCTGGGGTTCACATTCCCGCCGGAAGCCAAGGTCCTGCGGCGCGAATTGCATGATCGCATCAAGGCCGAAGCAGAAACACCGCCTGCCAATGGGCCAATGCCAAATTCCAACGGACCGGTTTCCGAGCAGGACGTCTAGGCAGAGCGCGCGCCAAGGCGCCCCGAGGGCCAAACTGAGGGCCCACCTGGGGGCCTATCCGGCGGCCTTAATCGTCGCGGTGGGTACGCTCCATGCGCTCGTGGCGCTCCTGCGCCTCGATCGAGAGGGTCGCGATCGGACGGGCTTCGAGTCGGCGCAGGCTGATGGGCTCCGCCGTCTCCTCGCAATAGCCGTATGTGCCGTCCTCGATCCGTTTCAGTGCCTCGTCGATCTTGGAGATCAGTTTGCGCTCCCGGTCGCGGGTGCGAAGTTCCAAAGCGCGATCGGTTTCAAGTGAGGCGCGGTCGGCGATATCGGGTTCCGACAGGCTTTCTTCCTGCAGGTGCTGCAGGGTTTCGTTCGATTCCTGGAGCAGTTCGGCCCGCCAGCGAAGCAGCTTCTGGCGGAAGTATTCGAGCTGCAGAGGATTCATGAAAGGCTCTTTTTCGAGCGGGCGGTAGTCGGGCGGCAGAAGCTGTTTCATTATTCTCTCAATGCAAGCGGGTCCGACGCGGCGCGGAGTATATGAATTTTCCTGCGCCGGGCAAGTCGCAGGCGTTTTGCCGGCCCTCACTCAACCAATTGAAATATCGAGGAATAATCCAGCGCCCGGAATCCGGCTGTAACAGCCAGACCGAAACTTGACCCAAACGGCACCCGAATCGCCGTTCTAGGATGGCTATGCTTGTCGTTGGGGGACCAGCAAACGGATGGACTTCGGAAAACCGGGCCGGTCAGCCCGGTTTGCGAGCTGTTAACCATTTGGTGATCCATCTTGGTAATATTCGTTAATGGGGCACCAGTCCCCGGGGGTAAACCATGCGCGTCCTGCTGGTAGAAGACGATCCGGATACCGCTGAAAGCATTGCTTTGATGCTGCGCTCGGAGAAGCTCGTGGTCGACACCACGGAGTTCGGCGAAGACGGCCTAGAGATCGGCAAGCTCTACGATTACGACATCATCCTGCTGGATCTGATGCTGCCGGATATCGACGGCTATGAGGTGCTGCGCCGCCTGCGCCAGGCCCGCGTCTCCACTCCGATCCTCATCGTCTCCGGCCTCGGCGAGATGGATAACAAGATCAAGGGCCTGGGATTCGGCGCCGACGACTATCTGACCAAACCATTCGACCGGCGCGAATTGATCGCACGCATCCATGCCATCGTGCGCCGTTCCAAGGGCCATGCCGACCAAGTCATCCGCACCGGCAAGCTCGCCGTCAATCTCGACAACCGCCTGGCAGAGGTCGAAGGCCGGCCCCTGCCGCTGACCGGCAAGGAGTACGGCGTTCTCGAATTGCTGTCGCTGCGCAAGGGCACGACGCTCACCAAAGAGATGTTCCTCAATCACCTCTATGGCGGGATGGACGAGCCGGAACCCAAGATCATCGACGTCTTCGTGTGCAAGCTGCGCAAGAAGCTGAACAAGGCGACCGGCGGCGAAAGCTATATCGAGACGGTGTGGGGCCGCGGCTATACGCTGCGCGATCCGGTCGAAGAAGGCATGGCGCTAAAGCAAGCCTAAGGGAAGCAAGCCCAAGGACCGCATCTCACTTCGGCTGGGCGAACACGGTCTGGAAGCGCACTGTGCCGGCGTCATCGGCCATCTCCAGCCTGGCGCCAAGTCCATTGGCAAGCTGCGTCACGTAGTAACCGACGACCGTGCGCGCCGTCAGCTGGGCTGGTGCCACTGAGCCGGCAACGGCCGCCTTTATTTCTGCAGACAACCGCGCCTGCGGCCCGCTTGCCTCGAACGTTACACGGTTTGCCGCCAGGCCCACGCGCACATTGCCGCCGCGCGGCAGGCATTCGCTCGCGAGCAGTGCCAGGTTCAGCAGCAGCCGGCCGGCACCTGCGGGCAGCTCAACGCCCTTGGCTTCGGGCCAATCCACCGCGACATCGCCATTGTTCAGCAGGCCAAGGGCGATAGGCCGCGCCTCGCCATGGCCGAAACTGGGTTCGCCCCCCGCCGCTCCGAAGGCATAGCGAAAGAATTGCAGCCTGCTGGACGCGCGTTTGGCGCTGCGCTGGGCCAGGCTCAGCGCCTCCTTTGCCATGTCGTCGTCCTCGGCGATCAGCTCCAGCCCGTTATTGACGGCACCCAGCGGCCCGACCAGATCGTGGCAAAGACGCGAAGCCAGCAATCCCGCAACCCGTAACGCCGAAGCATCCGTCATGGCCGCCTCACCGTTGAAAAACACTGCGCTTGCATGGGTCAGGCCGCCTCTTCAGGCTTTTGTCCGCGGCCGGAAACATCTGTACGATGATGCCGCCCTTCCGGCGAATTGTGCAAGCGAGCCATCATGAGCCAGCGCCTGCTGCCCGGCATCTATGTGCGCCATCCGGCGATGCCTGATTGGGGAATCGGCCAGGTTCAATCGGTCATCGGCGACCGGGTAACGGTCAATTTCGAGAATGCCGGCAAGCAATCGATCAATGGTGCTGTTGTAGCGCTGGTCGAGATCGACATGCACGCCGGCGCCCCTCTGACTGGCCATGGAACGACGGCACGATGAGCCGGGGCGTCTGGCTTGAAACGCTCAGCTGGGTCGAGGCGAAGAGGCAGTTCGATACCGGCGCCGTGGTGCTGATGCCCATCGGCGCCATCGCCAAGGAACATGGGCGCCATCTGCCGCTCAATACCGATTGGCTCATCGCGCGCGCCCTCGCCCATCGCGCAAGCGAGGCGCTGCCGATCGTCGTCGCCCCGGTGGTGAGTGCCGGCTACTACCCGGCTTTCACCGGCTATGCCGGCAGTCAGCATCAGTCGGCAGCGACATTCATCGCAGTGATCGAACAGCTGATCGGCAATCTCATCGGCCAGGGCGCCAGGCAGATCGCCCTGCTCAATACCGGCGTATCCACCGAGGCGCCGCTGCGCATCGCCTGCCGCAATGTCCTGGAGCAGCATCGCGTCTCGATCCCTTGCGCCGATATCCGCAACCTGGGGCGGGCAAGCGAGAAGCTTCTGGAGCAGAAGACCGGCGGCCATGCCGATGAAGCCGAGACCTCGATCATCCTGGCCCTCGATCCTGCACGCGTGGATTTGCCCCGCGCGGTGGCCGATTACGGCGATGCTCTCGCTCACCCGGCCGGCGTGTTGCCCAACGTCTTCCGCCGACCGGGCACGATGGACGACAGCCGTAGCGGCGCCTTTGGCGACCCCACTCTCGCCAGCGCTGCCAAGGGCGAGGCGATCCTGGACGCCATGGTGAACGACCTGGTCGCTGGCTTGCGCGCAAGCTTTCCCGAGGCCCTTGCGGCGGCCTGAAACTGAGGCTAAACCTGCCCCGCCTTCCAGAGAGCGCCGGCCTGCATCATGGCCCGCGCGCCCTTTCCGGCCCGGTGGCAGAGTGGCCATGCAGGGGACTGCAAATCCCCGTACGTCGGTTCAATTCCGGCCCGGGCCTCCAATCCACCGGAGCCACCAAACCAGGAAACGGCGGTCGGATTTTCCGGGTTGGCAGATCCCACGATCGTCAGGCCACGCACTCGCCCCAAGTCTCGACGCGGCCTCGCGCTTACGGCGTAGTCGTGGTTGTGGAGTTGGTCGTCGTTCCACCGGTAGAACTCGGCGCCGTGATTGTTGTCGTCGTCGACGAAGCCTTTGGCCCGATTACATGCACGCCAAAATAAAGAAACGCCAAAACGCCAACGGCGACGACAAGGCCGCCTACGATGAAAGCCAGGAAGCTGGTGCTGCCACCGCCTGCATTATCCGACATGAGGATCTCCAATGAAAATTCACGAGGGCAGCCTGCGGCCGCCCCCCGCGCCTATAACGTGGCGCTCAGCCAGGCGGTTCCGTGCCTGGCCAAATCGATCAAGCCGGAAGCCGGCATAAAACGGGCGCAGCAGTGCGCCAATTCGTTCGGAGGCGGGCGTCCATAGGCTGTCCGCCGCTGATGCCCGCCGCCGCACCCGATGGAACCATCATGTCGTTGTGGCGTTTATGCATGGACAGTATTCATTCACGAACGGGGTAAAACCATGCGCAACAAGCTTATTTTTCCAATCTTTGCCGTCAGCCTGCTGGCCCTTTCCGCCTGCGGGAATTCGCCGGGTTGCCGCGCCGTGACCGGTGCGGGCATTGGTGCCGCTGGCGGCGCCGTGCTGGGTGCCTTGGGCGGTAATCCGCTGCTGGGTGCCGCGGCCGGTGCGGTTGCCGGTGGCGCCGTGGGCGGCCTGACGAGCCCGAACCAGATCAACGCCGGCCCGGCCCCCTGTAACTAACCCGCGCCGGGCCGCGCAAAGGGCGGGAATTCCCCAAAGGCGGGAATTCCGCCGGAGGAGGTGTCTCATGCGCTATCTCCCGTTGGCTATTGTTGCCGCGCTTGTCCTGCCCTTCATCGCAGCCTGTGCGCCGACCGGTTTCTCGGGCACATCCAATGCGGCTGATCCGGCGTTCAGCGAGCCGACATTTGTTTCAGTGCAGCCCGTCGCATATCCGCATCCAACCGGCTGCGAGATCTGCGGCTTTACCGACAAGCTGGGAACGCCGCAGCAGTAGAGGCTGACACGCGCTGTTTGGGCAGGGTCCAGGCGGCATCGCTCCAACAAAAAAGCCCTCCCGCAAGGGAGGGCTTTTTCGCGCCTCATCGGCGCCCGTCCGTTAATCCGCGGCTATTGCTCAACCGGCACGGCCGCCTGTTCGGGCGGCGAGACCGACAGGGCTTTTTCCAGGCCGCCGGCAACCGCCAGCAGACGGAAGCGGGCAAAGGTTTCGGCGAAGGTTGCCGTCACCAGATTGTCCTTTGAGAGATAGAGCTCGTTATCTTCGTTGAGCAGGTCGAGCAGGCCGCGCTGGCCGATATCGAACTGCTTGATATAGGCGTCGCGCGTCTGGGTGTTGGCGACCACTGTCTTCTGCAGCTCGATGACATTCTCATGCGATGTGGCGACCGAGTTCCACGATACGCGGGCCTGCTCGGTGATCTTGCGCTGGTCGTCGAGATACACGTCCTGTGTTTCCGCCATGCCCGTCGCCAGCGTCGCGCCCGTATAGCCGACCGTGTAGGTGGCAGTGCCGCCTTCGGTGACGGTCGTATCGTGACGATCGACCAGTTCAGTCGCGAGCCGTCGTTGTCGTCGAGAATGACGTCATTGGCCTGCGGCTGAATGATCGAGCCGCCGGAAGCGCCGCTGATCGTGACCGTATAATCCTCCGGCCCTTCGACGATCGTGTCGTCGATGGTCCCCACGCTGATCGTCTGCGTCGTCGGCCCCGCCGCCGGTGAAGGTGAGGACCGTGTTGACCGCCGTGTAGTCGGCGCCCGAGCGTGGCATCGCTGAACCCGCTCGTCCAGCCATTGCCGGTCGCAACCGTGATCGTCTCGGTGATGCCGGTCGCCAGCGGGGCGCCGGTATAGCCGACGGTGTAGGTGGCAGTGCTGCCTTCGGTCACCGTGCTGTCGGCGACGATCGACCAGTGAAGATTGCTGGCGTCGTTATTGTCGACGATCACGTCGTCGTCGGGGCTGTGGACGATCGTGCCCTGGCTCGGCGCGCTGAGGACGAGCGTGTAATCCTCGGGCCCCTCGACGATGGTGTCGTCGATCGTGGTAACGCCGACGGTAAGCGTCGTTGGCTGCCCGCCGGTAAAGGTCAGATCGATTCCGACCGGGTCGTAATCGCTACCCGGTGTCGCATCGGTGAACGTGCCGGTGAAACCTGGCCCCGTCGCGACATGGATCGTCGCCGTCTGGCCCGGCGCCAGCGTGTCGCCGGTATAGCTGACGGTGAAGACGGCAACCTGTCCCTCGGTCACCGTCGCGTCGGTGACGGAGAACTCCAGATCCCGCGGCGCTTCCGGCTGCGGTTCTTCTTGATTCGGGCCGGCGACCTGTTCCTGGACCTGCGCTTGCGACGGGGAACAGAAGTTCTGTGGCCTCGATCGCACCGATCGGATTCAGCCCGCCGAGGATCTGCGGGCCGGGACCATCGCTGAAATGGCCGCCATGATCGATAGTGGGCGGCGGCGTTTCGTGCTGGGCGACATGCAGCGCCTCAGGCGCCACGCCGACGGCGACCAGGAATTCGGCCAGATCGATCGGCTTGCCTTCGGCTGTCAGCAGTTCAGGGCGGTGTGCCGGAGCTCGCCGCGGCGACGAATCCTTCCAAAACGACGACGCCGCCATTCGGCAGCGTCAGTTCGAGATTTCCATTGACCTCATGACCGATGAATTGCGCCAGGTCGACGGGGAGCTGCACCGCGGAGCCGGGCTCGACCTTGATGATCACCCACTCGCCGGCCTGCGGCAGCATCGCCAGCAGCGGCGTTTGATCGCCCGCCTGGGCGACCTGCCGGGCCACGATCACCGGCTGCGTATCAGCCTGCGCTATTTGCGTTTGCTGTCCCGCGGCTGCATCCGATGATGCTGCGTCCGCATCGCTCGACGACACCGGCGTTTTGCCGGTGCCGTTCGTCGAATCGGTCACCATTCCGCTATCTCCCCAAAACGAAGCGCAGCGGCAGAAACCCAGATTCCACCGATGCGCCGCAGCTACACGACGCCCACACCAGCTTGGGACCCAAGCCGGACTCTTAACACAATATTAAACAAAGCCATGCGGGCGAGCAATCTTCTATGCTTGCCACCTCACACTATGATGTATTGTTTTGTCGAGTTTTTCCGGCGCAGATTTAGCAGGCCGAAAGCCGCGCCCGGCCGCCGGGCCGGCGGTCTAGCCGTCGATGGGCCCGAGGATGATATCCATATGATTTGGATAGAAAAGCTTCAGCCCGCCTTCGAATTCGAAGATAGGAGAGGCCATGAACATCCACGCCATCCAGCGTGACATGGCTTTGCGCTACCCCGGCGTCGGCGACCTTTTGGTCGGTCAGCAAATTGATCTGGGCCGCTTCGACGCCGCCCATGATGACCACTTCTCCATTGGCATCGGGCAGCAGGTCACCGACCGACAAGGTGATCGAGGGTGCAAGGGCGGAGCTATCCACCGGTGCTGCAGCCTGGCCGATCAGGGCAGCCGCGTCATGGCGCCCGTCGCCCGGTGCGGGCAACAGATCGTCGGCCAGATCGATGAGGGGCACATTAGGCTGCATTGCAAAATTGCTTGTCGTCAAAGTTTATGAGCGTAGCGACTATTGCAACATGTTAATCGCCGGACCGAATAGTTTCAATATCGCTACTGTCCAATACGCGGCTGGCCCAAATAATCACACCGCCAGGCCCGTTCTTCCCTAAACCGCCGTTCGAAGATCGATCATGATCAGATAGGCCAGATCGTCTGCCGCGCGCACGAGTGCCGGACAGATCATGCCGCGCGCCATCAACAGGCGGCCCGGCTTCGGGCAAAGGATGCGCGCGGGAAACAGCTTCACCACGCCCTGCCCGAATTCCGCAACGATGCTGTCGAGCGAGCGCGATGCGACGATCTGCAGATAGCGGTCGATCCGCTGCCCCTGCAATGCAGCTTCTTCCATGCCGATCCAGCTCGTCGCCGGCGCATTGGCGCGCAGCACCTCGTGGCGTTGCGATAGCGCAAAGCAGGGAGTGGGCATGCCCTCGACCATCGCGGAGACCGGCATCCCGCGCCCCAGGCGCGAGACTGCCGTCAGCTCCCGCTCCAGCATTGCCGCGCGCTGCAGGGCGCGCTCCAGGCATAGCTGGCGCAAGGCGGCCGTCAGGTTGGCATCGCCATTCTCGGCGGCGACACGGGCGATCAATTGATTCAGGCGAATCTTGTCGGCGCGCGCGATCGCTTCCAGCGCTTGCCAGGACAGCTCATCCAGTTTCAGCGAAAAGCGCCGGCCGGCATGCTGGATGATCCGATGGTGCATCGCAGCCGCGCCCGCAAGCTCGGCGGATCGCGAGCTCAGCGGCCGGCCAGCGCCGCGCGCAGCTGGTCGATGATGTAGTCCTGCGTCGCCGTGTCGAGATAAGGATGGAACGGCAGGCTTAGCACGCGCCGCGACAGGCGCTCGGCCACGGGAAGCCCGCCCGCTACCACCGGATGACCGGCATAGGCCGGCTGCTCATGCAAGGACTTCGGATAGTAGATCGCTGTCGGCACACCGGCCTGTTTGAGCGCTGCGGCGATCGCATCGCGGTTATCGAGCTTGATCGTGTATTGCGCCCAGACGGAACTGGTAGCGTTGTCGACCTGCGGCACCTCGACCACATCACGCAGGCCCGCGTTGTAGCGCAGCGCCACCTGCTGGCGCAGCCCGATCTCTTCGCTGAATACGCTGAGCTTGGCCAACAGCACCGCGGCCTGCAGGCTGTCGAGGCGCGAGTTCAACCCGACGCGCACATTGTCATAGCGATGCAGCCCCTCGCCATGGCAGCGCAGCGAACGCAGCAAGGCGGCGGCCTCGGCATCGGCGGTGAAGATGGCGCCGCCATCGCCATAACAGCCGAGCGGCTTCGAGGGAAAAAAGCTCGTCGCGGCAAATTTGCCAAAGGTACCAACCCGGCGGTCGCCAAGCGCGGCACCAAAACTCTGCGCTGCATCGGCAATGATGGTCAGGCCGTGTTCGCTCGCCAGCGCTTCGATGGCCGGATAGTCGGCGGGGAAGCCGAACAGATCGACCGGCATCACCGCGCGCGGGCGATAGCCCGCGGCCTTCGCCGCCTGCACGGCCGACTCGCATGCTGCGCGGATCGATATTGCAGCTGTCAGCCTCGACATCGCAGAACACCGGCGTGCCGCCGGCGAGCACCACGGCTTCCGCCGAGGCCGAGAAGCTGAAGGCGGGCACGATCACCGCATCGCCCGCGGCCAGACCCACAGCCTTCATGGCGAGCACAAGCGCATCGGTGCCGTTGGCGCAGGCAATAACATGGGGCGCCCCGCAGAGTTCGCTGAGCGCGCGCTCGAGATCGCCCACTTCCGGTCCCAGGATGAACTGGCCATGGGCCAGCACGCGCTGCATGCCCTCATCGACCAGCCGCCCGATACGGCGGCGCTGGGCCTGCAGATCGATAAAGGGTATCGGCATTTTGACCGCGGCAGGTTTCGACATATCGTTCATCGTATCGACTCCGCGATCCTGTTCGGCAACCTTGTCCATGTGGCTGACTTAGCACAGCAAACGGCAAATTGCAGGCATCAATTCGCCACAGGCATGGCCGGGTCGGCCATCCGCCCTGCCCTTGTCTTGCGGCCATCGCGCGGCACAAGATCGTTGGGCGTCAGAGCCCTGATATTTGGAGAAAACCATGAGCGACACGGCAAGCATCCTGACAGCGCTGGGCCGGGCCATGCCGATCAAGCTCGCACCGCTCAAACTCTCCGGCAAAGGTATCGGCCTCGTCATCGTCGATGAGGTGAATGGATTCGCCACCGTCGGCGCCGGCTATCTGGCGCCCCCGGTCGAGAACGAACAGGTCACCAACATGGTGACGGAAACCGACCGGCTCGCCCGCGAATTTACCCGGCGCGGTTGGCCGGTCTTCGCCTTCCTCGACACCCACATTCCCGGCAAGGCGGAGCCGCCCTACCCGCCCCATTGCGAAGCCGGCACCGGCCAGGAGCATCTGGTGCCCGCCCTGCAATGGCTGGAGAAGGATGCGAACACCACGCTGGTACGCAAGGACTGCATCAACGGTTTCGTCGGTGCCATCGCGCCCGACGGGTCCAACCGTGCCGTGGATTGGGTCAATCGCCATAAGTTGGACCGAATCCTGGTGGTCGGCATCTGCACCGATATCTGCGTCATGGATTTCGTGCTGACGTTTCTCTCGGCCCGCAATCACGACATGATGCCGAGCCTGAAAGACATCCTGGTCTATGAAGGCGGCTGCTCGACCTATCACCTGCCGCGCGAGACGGCCGAGGGGTTGGGCCTTGCGTCCCACGCCGCCCATCCCCAGGACGTGACCCACTACATGGGTCTCTATTTCATGGCATCGCGAGGCGCCGAACTCATCGATCGAGTTGAAATGATACCGGCCTGAACGGCGCCGTCATGTTAGGCTTATATCTCATAAAATTAAGAGGATAGCAGCCATGGCTGAGGCACAGGGCGCAGGCGATTCCGGCGGGCGAATGGTCATCAGGAATATCGGCCTGCTGCTCTCCGGCGATCTGAAGCAGCCGATCCTGGATGCCGACACCATCGTCAGCGATAAAGGCCGCATCACCGCCATCGGCAAGGCCAACTCCCTCGACACATCCGGCGCCAGGATCGAGATCGATGCCAAGGGGACGGCGATTGCGCCCGGTCTGATCGATAGCCACGTCCATCCCGTTTTTGGCGACTGGACGCCCCGGCAAAGCCAGCTCAACTGGATCGACAGTTTCCTTCATGGCGGCGTCACAACCATGATCTCCGCCGGCGAGGTGCATCTGCCCGGCCGGCCCAAGGACGTGCTGGGGGTGAAGGCACTCGCCATCACCGCGCAGCGTGCCTTCGAGGGTTTCCGTCCAAGCGGCATGAAGGTCCATGCCGGGGCCCCGGTGATCGAAAAGGGCATGGTCGAGGAGGACTTCAAGGAACTGGCTGCCGCCGGGGTGAAGTTGCTGGGCGAGGTCGGGCTGGGCGGCGTGAAAACAGGCGAGGAAGCCAAGCGCATGGTCGCCTGGGCTCGCAAATACGGTATTCAAAGCACGATCCATACGGGCGGTCCTTCCATCCCCGGCTCCGGACTGATCGACAAGGATGTTGTGCTGGAGGCCGATGCCGATGTGATCGGTCATATCAACGGCGGCCACACGGCCCTGCCGCTCGACCAGATCCGCTGCCTCTGCGAACAGTGCAAGCGGGCGATCGAGATCGTCCATAACGGCAATGAGAAGGCAGCGCTCTACGCCATGCGCACCGCGTGTGAGCTCGGTGAGTTGAATCGAGTGATCCTCGGCACGGATTCGCCAGCGGGTTCCGGCGTGCAGCCGCTCGGCATCCTGCGCATGATCGCCATGCTCTCAAGCCTGGGCGACGTGCCGGCCGAGCAGGCCTTCTGCTTTGCCACCGGCAACACCGCGCGGATGCGCAAGCTCGATACCGGATTGATCGAAGTGGGCTTCGCCGCCGACTTCGTTCAGCTCGATAGAGCCCAGCACACGGCCGGCAAGGATCTGCTGGAGAGTGTACGCATGGGCGACATACCGGGCGTCGGCATGGTCATCATCGATGGCCAGGTGCGCTGTGGGCGCAGCCGCAATACGCCGCCGGCCGAGAAGGTCGCCGAGGCTCTAAGCCGCTAGGCGGCGATCAATCGGCCAACCGGCGATAGCGAATATACCAGCTATCGGCCCAGCCCTTGCCACGATCGGCAGACGCCTGCCAGTGCCAGTCGAAGGCCTCGGGGGTAATATTCTGAAAAATCATGCGCTTGAATGGCATTTCTTCAGTCAAGCGGACGAGCAATAGGACGAAGCGATCGCCTTCCCTGCCGCCCACCAGATCCAGATAAGTGCCCTCGTTATCGACCCAGGTCTGGCGCCATTTACCCATCGCCGAATC
This sequence comes from uncultured Alphaproteobacteria bacterium, assembly GCA_963770335.1. GTDB lineage: Bacteria > Pseudomonadota > Alphaproteobacteria > Dongiales > Dongiaceae > DASXQK01. The sequence continues at coordinate 357,858 of CAVYPG010000019.1, read as the reverse complement.
GTAGACTGACCAGCTCCGGCCCAGCAGGTTCATCCCGGGCCGTCCATCGAACTGCTCGAAGACGACGCGGCCGTCGAGAATCTTCTCGATGCGGTTGGTGCCTTGGCCACCCTCCCATCGGCATTCCCAGTGGCCCAGCCAGAAATCCATCTGGCTGCTCGCATCCGAACTCATTCCCAGCCCCCAATTTGACGGCGGGCAGGCTAGCAGCATCGCAGCGTGAAGCTGTGGTGAAGATTCTTAGCGCAGGCCATCCTCGCCCTTGATCTCGTTCTTCTGCAACCCACCGACACGCGCCAGCGGCCGCCCGCTATCGGTGACGGCAACGGCCACCACGATCTCGTCGGCGCGCGGCGCATCGGGAATGCGGATTTCGATCGCGTCGAAATGGCTGCGCACGAAGGCCGCATCCTTGTGCCCCAGCGGCACGTCGATGGCCGTGCCGAGCCCGCCCATCTTCTTGGCCGATGGGACCAGCGCCGCGCCCTTCTCGACCGCGGCGCGCAGCGGTTTGCCCAATCGGGGATGCAGGATGGCAGCAGCATGCTCCCACTCGCCTTTCTCGCCGACGATGGCCGCCTTGCCGTAGCTCTCGATCTTGCTCGGCGCCACGCCCAATGCTGCGACCGCGCGCTCGCCCAGCAACCCACCCAGCTCCTCGCCGATGGCCATCAGCTCTTCCAGGTCTTCGGCATAGCGGCCGGCAAACGGGTTCTTTATCACCGCAGCCGCGACCGCCTTGCGCGTTGCGGGCGTCACCATCTTGCCCATCTCGCTGCGGGTTTCCTCGACGGCAACAACGATCTTGCGGATCTCGGCTTTCATCGCAACCCGTCCTCTCCCTTGATCTCGGAAGCCTTGAGCCCGCCGGCGCGGGCATGGATACGCGGGCCCGTGGTCATGACGAGGGCCACCACCATCTCGTGATCGCGCGGCGCATCGGCTATGCCGACCTCCATCGCATCGAAATGGCTGCGCACATAGCTGGCATTGATATGGGTGATCGGCACGTCGAGGCGCGCACCCACCGGTCCGACCTTCTTGGTCGAAGAAACGATGGCCCTGGCATCGCCCAGCACCTTGCGCATGGAGTATCCGCCCGGCGCATGCCAGAGCGCGCCATGTTCCAGCTCGCCGGCCGCCCCCACGATGGCGCCCTTGCCATAGCCTTCGATTGCCTTCGCATCGCCGCCCAGCAGCGCCACCAGGCGCTCTGCCATCTCCACGCCCAGGGGGTTCAGCGCCTCCATCATCGGCATGATGTCGGCAACGTATTTGCCGGCGAAGGGATTATGGATGACGGCCAGCACCGCCGCGCGCTTGTGCGCGCGCTCGGCTCTGGGCCCGCCCTCGTGGAAGATGTCCTCCACGGTCGAATAAAATTTGCGGATATCGATTTTCATCGCTGGTCACAACCCTCCGTTCGCCGCGTAGCAGCAGAACCGCGGCGTCTATCGATCCATCTTGTGCGAGGCGCTCCGCCACTAGTGCCCCGGCATCAAGCGCGTGCCGGACCTCATCGATCGACAGATCGCCGACAGCAACCGTCACCGGCATGTCGCCGAGATCGCTATCCGGATCGATCGAACAGGCGGGCGCCCGCTGAATCATCCCGTCTTCGATATTGACGGCGTTGGCGATGACGGTGGCTGCCGCATCGGCCTTGGCCGCAGTCTCGGCCAGAACCGTCACCGCATCGGCAATACCGAGGCTGAAGCTGCGCCCGCCCGACCCGCTGGTGGCAATACCGCGGACGGTACTCTCCGTCCCCACCGTCACGCGGCCATCGATGGCTGGTGCGGTGAGATCGCCAACGATGCCGGCGCGAAAGCTCTCGCCCGGTGAAAGATAAAGCGCGATATCGCCGCCATCGTTCACATAGGCCTTGCGCAGGTGGCGTCCCTCGATCAGCGCCGCCAGCATCTCTTCCGCCACGGCGCCGGCTACTGCCGCCATCGGCGTAATGAAATGCGCCCGATAGGGCCAGACGGCCTCGGCCATGCGCCGCGCGACCAGCCCGTTCAATCTTGGCATCTCAGCCCCGATCGGCTGGCGCAGGGTCCCTAGCTCAGCGGTCAGTTCCGGCAGTACGAAAGGAAAGCGCGACCAGGCCTGTTCATAAGCCAGCGCTACTTCGGATACCGGCCCAAAGGCCTCGATGATCAGGTCGATCGGGCCGTGATTGAGGTGCAAGCGGCCGTCAGCAAGGAAAGTTCGCTGGGCCGTCATTCGCCATCACCGGCGGCGGAGCGCAGGCCTGCCGCCTGGTACCGCCCATTCTCGACCACGTCTGCGACCGGCCGTACCGAGCCCATGTGGCCGCCGAGCGCACGATAATCATCCATGCGCATGGTGAATTCGATCGGGCCGACGATGGCCGGCGTCGGGACGTAGCCGAAGGCATTGTCCGGCATGGCCGCGACATCGACCATGTAGGTGATGCCGCCGCCGGGCCAGATGAAGACCGGCGCGCCGCCGGAGGTGACGCGCACCAGCGCATCGCGCACCGAGCGCGTAAGCCGGATCGGATTTTCGGTCACACCAGCACGCAGGCTGCCCCCCGCGCCGGCCATAAACAGCACCGTCGTCAGCGCTGGCTCGCAATTCTCGCCGATGCGTTCGACGACCTTGTGAACGGCCGCCGGCATCTCTTCGGGCACCGGCTTCAGATTCTTGTCGAGGCGGAAATAGGCGGAATCCTCGCCCGTCGTACTCACCATCAACAGGCGAAGCCCCGGCCAGGCCGTCTTCGGATCGATCTTCTCGATGATCGTCAGCGGGTCCTTCACATCGGTGCCGCCCCAGCCGAGTCCCGGATTGGCGACCTGGAAATAGCGGCCCGGCGTGGAGCGCCGACCGCGCACGCGGATGCCCGCGGGCTTCATGTCGAGGAATCGCCCCGCCTGATGTTCACTCAGGACGCCGGTGATGTGATCGTCGACGACGATTACCTCATCGACATGGCCGAACCATTGCTGGGCGAAGATGCCGATGGTGGCGGAGCCGCAACCGACCCGCATGCGCTCCTCTGCCTCGCCGTTGATCATCGGCGGCTGGCCGGCCTGCACGGTGAGCTTGGCGCCGCCATCGATCTCCAGATCGACCGCTTTCTTGTTGCAGAGGTGGAGCATCGTCTCGCAGGTAACGACGCCCTCCTTCTTGCTGCCGCCGGTCAAATGCCGCACGCCGCCCAGCGCCAGCATCTGCGAGCCGTATTCCGCCGTGGTCACATGGCCCACCTGCTCGCCCTGGGCGCGCACCGCGGCCTGCTCCGGCCCGATGAAGCGGTCGGTATCGATCTTCAGCTTCACGCCGCAATAGCTGAAGATGCCCTCGGTCACCACCGTCACCATGTCGACATCGCCATGTCGGCTGGAGACGATGAAGGGTGCGGGCTTGTAATCGGGATAGGTGGTGCCGGCACCGATGCCGGTGATGACCGGCTCGCCGGCCGGCAGCAGCGAACCCGATCCACTCGCCCGCGCCCAGGAACGGCACCATCGCGCCCTGCTTTTCCGCCGTGCGCGAGACGATGACCATGGGGTCGGTGCGGGTCAGCACGCCATCGACATTGCCGTAGCGGTCGCAGGCGCCGGTGCGCCCGGGCCTGATCCGGCAAAGCACCGGACAGGCATCGCAGGTGATGATGCCGTCCTTGCTGTCTTTATTCAGAACTTCGCTCATCTCTATTCCGCTGCCTTGCGCTCGAGGGCCGCGAGCACCCGATCGGGTGTTGCCGGCACGCGCGTCAGCCGCACGCCGGTTGCGTGGCGAATGGCGCCCAGGATGGCCGGCGCGGTCGGGATCAGCGCCGGCTCGCCGATGCCCTTGGCGCCGTACGGCCCCAGCGGCTCGTGGTCCTCGACGATGATCACCTCGATCTCCGGCATGTCGCCGACGGTGGGGATCAGATAGTCGTGCAGGTTCTCGCTGCGGCCGGGCAGATATTCTTCCATCAAGGCCAGGCCCAACCCCTGGGCGATGCCGCCATGGATCTGGCCTTCCACCTGCTGCGGGTTGATGGCGCGGCCGACGTCATGGGCGGCGACGATGCGCCGAACCTTAACGGTGCCAAGCTCGATATCGACATCGACCTCCGCCGTCTGGGCGGCAAAGCCATAGGTGGCATAAGGCACGCCCTGCCCATCGGCATCGAGCGGCGTGGTCGGTGGATCGAAGCGTCCCTCGCCGAACAGCACATCGCCTTCCGGGCCTTGTGGCGACAGGCGGCCAAGATCGATGCTGACGACGCGCCCGCTCTCCACCAATGTCATCTGACCCTGACCCGGCGTCAGCACCGCGGCCTCTCCCATATTGGCGAGGCGCAGCAACTTGGCGCGCAGATCCTCGCCCGCCTTTCGCGCTGCATTGCCGGAAACGAACGCCTGGCGCGAGGCCGAGGTCTTGCCGGCATCGAGCGTGCGATCGGTATCGCCCATGACAATACTCAACGCCGCCACCGGCACGCCCAGCGCATCGGCGCAGATCTGCGCCATGATGGTGTTGGAACCCTGACCGATGTCGACTGCGCCGTTATAAAGGGTCAGCGATCCGTCAGGTGCCAGGCCCACCCGCATGGCCGAGGGGTTCGACATCGAGGTATTGCCGATGCCGTACCACATGCAGCCGATACCTATGCCACGGCGCAGCACTCCACCGCGGCGATTGGCCGCCTCGGTCTCTGTACGCGCTTTCTTCCAATGGGGCCGCAGCGCCTCCAGACATTGCGCCAGGCCGGCGCTCGCCTCAAGCCTCTGTCCCGTCGCCGTGGTGTCGCTGGCGCGAATGGCATTGATATGGCGGAACTCCAGCGGATCGATGCGAAGCTGGCCCGCCAGATCGTCCATTAGCGTCTCATGGGCGATCGCCGCCTGCGGCACGCCGAAGCCGCGAAAGGCGCCGGCCGGCGGCGCGTTGGTATAGATCGCCCGGGTACGCGCCAGAATATGGGGCACGGCATAAGGCCCGCTTGCATGCACGGGCACGCGATTTGCGACCGTCGGCCCCCAGGAGGCATAGGCGCCGGTATTGAAATCCGCCGCGAAATCCACCGCCGTCAACTTGCCGGCGGCGTCGCAGGCGAAGGTAGCCTTGATTTTCGAGGGATGGCGCTTGGTGCTGGCCCGCATGGATTCCGGCCGCGTATAGGTCCAGCGCACAGGACGTCCGCTTTTCCACGCTGCAAGCGCGATCAGCGGCTGCACCGAAAGATCGAGCTTGCCGCCGAAGCCGCCGCCGCAGGCCGAGGGGATGATGCGGATGCGCGAGGGGTCGAAGCGCATGATCAGCGCGATCTCGTCGCGATCCATATAGGGCGTCTGGGTAGTGGCGAAGATCTCGATGCGATCGCCCACGCGACGGGCGAAACCTGCTTCCGGCTCGACATAGGCATGTTCGACGAAGGGCGTTTCGAAATATCCGCTGGCGACCGCCTTGGCGCCGGCAAGCCCCGCCTGCACATCGCCCTTCTTCAGATAGCCGCTGATCAACACATTGTCGGGACGGAAGGCATGCAGCACCGTCGCCCCTTGCGCCAACGCCGCGTCCGGCTCGACGATGGGCGGCAGCGGCTGCCAGGCGATCGGCAGCGTAGAATCGGAAATGCTTTCGATGCTCTGGCGATCGCCGACCAGGGCCAGCACCGCTTCACCGCGATAGCGCACCAGGCCCTCGGCCAGCACGGGCTGGTCCTTGATGTCCGGATAAATGCCATAGGCATTGCGCGGCACATCCGCGGCCGTCAGCACGAGGGCCAGGCCGGGATAGCGGCGCTTCAACTCGTCAAACGATCCCAGGGTGAAACGGGCACTGGCATGGGGCGAGCGCACGGCGCGTAGCCACAGGCTATCCGCCGGAAATGCATCGGCACCATATTTCTCGGCGCCCGTCAGCTTCGCCACGCCATCGAGCTTGGCGATGCTGGCGCCCACCGCCTCGCCGGTCGCCGGCACAATCCGCTGGCGCTGATTGCCGGCATCGAGCACCGCTTCGACGATCTTGCGATAGCCGGTGCAGCGGCAGAGCACGCCGCCCAAGGTGTCTTCGACGTCCTCGCGGCCCGGCTGGCGGTTGCCGCGCAGCAGACTGGCCGCGGCCATCAGCATGCCGGGCGTGCAGATGCCGCATTGGGCGGCACCATGGCGCAGGAAGGATTCCTGCAGATCGGTGAGTACACCATCCGCTGCCAGGCCTTCGGCGGTGACGACAGCACGACCGCCTACCTGGCCCAGTGACACCAGGCAGGCGCAGACCTGCTGGCCGTCCAGCAGCACGGTGCAGGCGCCGCAATCGCCGGCATTGCAGCCGATCTTGGTGGCGGTCAGGCCCAGATCTTCGCGCAGCACATCGGCCAGGCGCCGGACCGGCGGCAGATCCAACGCGACATTCTTGCCGTTGAGGGCAAACGCAATCATGCCGCGGCACCCAGCCGGTCGAGGGAGCGGCGCAGCAATACCAGCGCCGCCTTGCGGCGATAGGCAGCGCTTGCCCGCAGATCGTCGATGGGCGAGAGCCCCGCGATATGCTCCGGCCTCACCGTCTGACCGAGCTCGCCATCGAGAGTCTGGCCCGCAAGGGCTGATTCCAGAGCGGGCAGCCGCCGGGCGATTTCCGAACAGGCGCCCACGGCGACACGAGCGCGTTCGATGCGCCTGCCCGCGAGCTCGAGCACCACCGCCACCATGACGATGGAGATGATCAGATATTTGCGCCCACCGAGCTTGAGGAAATCGCTCCGCGTGTCTGCGCCGAGATTGGGGATCAGCAATGCCGTCACCAGTTCGTCCGGGCGGCGCACCGTCCGGCGATTACCGGTGACGAACTCGCCGATGGGAAGCCTGCGCTGGCCATCGAGGGAAGCAAGCTCAACCTCGGCATCGAGCGCCAGCAGGTTGGGCAGGCTGTCGGCAGCCGGTGAGGCATTGCAGATATTGCCGGCGATCGTTCCGGTATTCTGGATCTGGATACCGCCGATCTCGCGCGCGGCGAGCTTCAGCCCGTCGAAGCTTCGCGGCAGCTCGGCGCGCAGCAGATCGCTCCAGGTCACGCCGGCCCCGATCCGGAGATATCGGGGCATCGCCTTGATCCGCCGCAATTCGCCGAGGCCGCTGATATCCAATACATCCTCGTCGGCGAGGCGCTCGACCCGCGCCGGATAGAAATCAGTACCTCCGGCAATCACTGCCAACGGGCCACGGCTCAGCGCCGTCAACGCATCGGTCAACCTGTCGGGACGCAGATAGGCCCCCATCACTCAGCCCCGGCCCTTCTTGATCTTTGCCGCCGGGGCCAGGTCGCTCATGCGTTTTTCGATATCGGCGCGCAAGGGAAGGCTGGGTTGGGCACCGGCAACCAGACAAGCGAGCGCGCCCGCCGTGCTGCCCCAACGCAGGGCCGTCGGCAGGTCACCACCTTCGTCGAGAGCCGTGGCAAAGGCGCCGACAAAGGCATCCCCGGCGCCGGTGGTGTCGACGGGTTTCACCGGCAAGGTCCCGATCTCCCAGCCCTGCTTGCCGGAAAAGGCGATCGCGCCTTGAGCGCCCAGGGTCACCACCACCGTGGTGCTCGCCATCTCGGCCAGTGCCGCGCCCGCCGCCCGGGCATCGCCGGATGCGAGACCATGCTCGCCGGCGATCATGGCGACCTCGACTTCATTCAGCACCAGCCAGTCATAGGCCGGCATGATCATCCCGGGCAGCGATCCTGCCGGCGCCACGTTCAGCAGCAAGCGCGTTCCAAGCGAGCGGGCACGGGCCGCGAGTTCCCAATTCTGCTCGTGGGGCACTTCCATCTGCATGGTGATGAGCGTGCGCGAGCCCAGAAAGCCGTCGGCAAGCTGACTTCTCCTTCAGCTTCATATTGGCGCCCGACGCGACCGCGATCATGTTCTGCCCCGCCTTGTCGACGCAGATCACGGCGCAACCTGTGGCAGGCCCGCGGCGCGCGACGGCGGACAAATCGACGCCGGCCGCTGTCATATCGGCAAGCGCGATCTCGGCGAAGGCGTCGCGGCCGACCGCTCCCACCATGCGGGTCATGGCGCCGGCGCGCGCGGCCGCCAGCGCCTGGTTGGCGCCCTTGCCGCCGGCAACCAGCTTGTAGCCCGGCCCCAGCACGGTTTCGCCCGGCCGTGGCAGGGTCTTCACCGACACGACGAGATCGACATTGATCGAGCCGAAGACGACGATCATGGCCTGCCTCGCTTGATCTCGATCCGCCGTGCTTGCTGGCGCGATGGCACGGCCACCCGCTCGCCCAGATCGGGGAATTCCACCCAGCCCGCAGGGCCGGCCGGCACAATGACGCTGGCCGCCTTGCTGCCGACGGAAAGATGCGTCAGCCGGCCTTTTATGTCGGTGGCAAAACGCGTCTTGCCGGATGTCGTGACACGCAACACGCCTTCGCCCGCGTCGATGGTAGCAAGGCCGAGCGGGGTTTGCATCGGCCCCAGGCAGATGCTCTCGCCATGGGTGACTTCCCAACCGGACCAAGGGTTGATGTCGCTCAGCTCTGCAACCGCGATCGCCGGCATCAGCGCGCCCCAGCCGTAGAAAGAATCGGTATCCGGCTGATCGAGGGCCTGGCCGCTGACCGAATTATAGTTCTCCGGGCAATGTCGGCGATGGCGCCATTCGCCCTGGAACAATTGAAAGCCGTTGTCGGCGAGCCTGCTGGCCACATCCGGGAAGCCCGCACGCTTTAATCCCTGATAGGTGAGGAAATTGAGCGGCGGCCAAACGCGCCCGCGCCAATAGACGTTGTCGGAAAAAGCCGGATCGTCACGGGTGACGGAGGCCAGCATCCATTGCCCGCCGAATTTGCGCGGATCCGCCAGCATCGCAACCATGGCTTCCGCCTGATCGGGGCGCGCAGCGCCGCTCAGCAGCGGATAAAAGCTGGGCGGCGCCACACTGCGCACGAATTTCCCCGACCACAGGCGATTGGCGAAGACCTTGCGCTCGGGATCCCAGAGATGCTCGGCGATGCGCGCATTCAGCGCCTTGGCGCGTTCGGCCATGCGCTTGGCTTCGCGCCCGAGGCCCAGCTCGCCGGCAATCAGCGCCAGCATCTCGCCGTCAAGCGCCAGCAGCGAATTCAGCCCGACATCGGCGCTATCGAGGGTCCAGCTCTTGGTGTTCAAGGTGGCTTCATCATGCGTGGGAGAATTATCCATGCTGGACTCGTCCTTCGCCGCCAGCTTGGTGCCGCGATAGAGCCCGCCGCCCACCGGTGAGGTGCCGTACTCCACCATGCCGTCGCCATTGCCGTCGCGGGTTGCCCACCACCAGTCGTGATTGGCCTTGCAGCACTGGCCAGGCTTCGCGCAGCAGGTCGCGATCGCCCAGTCGCTGATAGAGCATCCAGCAGATGAAAGCGCCGATGGGCGGCTGGCTGCGATCGATCCAGGCATCGCGGCCTGTCAGCAGGCAAGGCAGGTTGCCGGCCTTGGTGACGCCGGCAAAGACGGCGCGCAGATTTTCGCGCGCGACCTCGGCATCGAACATGCCGGCCATCAAGGCGTGATAGAGGATATCGTCCAGCCAGATGCCGAAGCCGCCGAACTTCTGGCTGACCCAGTTGCGGCTGAGCGAGGTATAGGGCCGCTTGTTGATGGCATCCCATACCGTGTTCCAGCCGACCACATCGCGCACGGCATCCAGCGCGCCGCTGAAGGCGCCGCCGTGGATGCTCGGCACGTCCGCAGCCGGCGCGCCCAGCGCTGCTTTGACGCGCTTCAACGCCTCGCTGCGGCTTTTGCCGATGGAAACCGCAAAGGTGAAGGACGGCATTTCCTCCAGGTGATAGCGCAGCACGGGAAAGACGCCGCGCTCGCCACGGGAATCGAGGCAGAAATAGCCCTTGGTCTCGTACTCCTCGCGCAACGCCTCAACATTGGCATGGAAGGTGGGAAGCAGGGGCAGGCGCTCGCCCAGCGCCACCACATGCTGCTCGCCGATCTTGGCCGAGAGCTCGCCGCTCTTCGGGTCATAGCGCCAGCGCGCACGCCCGGCGCTCAGGGTCACCATGACCCAGAAGCGCAGGCCCCATTCCGCCATCTTGCCGGCCTGCCAGCGGCCGCGCAGGGTGAACGGATCGGGCTTGTCATAGGTCAGCGTCAGCTCGGTGCCGGCATGGGCAAGCGAGAGCGCAATGCCATTGCCGTCGATGCGCCGGGGGCCGAGGCTGATGCCGGCTGCACCGGAGGGAAACCGGGTGAAGCTGTTCTTGCTGGCGGCATAGGCGCAGAAGCCGAGATCGAGGCCCAGCGGCAGGAAGCGCATGGCAGCCGGATGTTCGCTGTCCCAGCTGTTCCACAACCTCGCTTGCGCAATCTTGAGCGGTTTCTTTGCCATCGTCAGGCCCAGGCCGCGATGATGTCGGATGTCGTTGCAAGATCGATCAGCGGGGCGTAGCGCGGCAGGATGTGATCGAGTGCCGCGCGATGGGCCTCGAGCGAGAAACTGGTCACCGCGTCGCTGGCGATAACCACGCGATGGCCACGGTCGATGGCATCGATGGCGGTGGCAAAGACGCAGGCATCGGTCTCAACCCCACTCAGCACCAGCACGCCCGCCTTGAGCCGATCGAGCGCGGCCGTGAAGTTTGCCGCGGAAAACGACGAGAACCCTTCCTTGTCGATCTGCGTTTCGGCCGGCGCTTTTGCCGCCAGCGGCGCCATCAGATCGAAGAGCTTGGGCGAAAGCTGGCCTTGCGTTACCTGGGGCCAGCGCTGATAGAAACGTTGCCAGACACCGTTCGCAGCCGCGGCGTTCGCGGGCGTGACAAAACGCGTGTAGAGCGCGCGGCCGGGTCGATGCCCGACCAGCCGCTGGATGTTCGGGATGATCGTCTCGATGGTGGGTACGCGCCAGCCCGTCTCCTCGGCGAACAAACGCTGCATATCCACGACCACATGCACCGTGTCGGCGCCCAATGCCGCCAGGCCACTCATGGCTGCACCACCACGCTATGGGCCGGCGCCCATTCAAGCCGCACGGCAATACCCGGCGTCAGCGACGGCGCGCCCTTGTTCTGCTCGAAGACGGTGATCTCGCGCCCGTTCACATCGACCTTGTAGGTCGTGCTCATGCCGGAATAGACGGCCTGGGTCAGGCGGCCTTCCAGGTGATTGTTGCCGGTGCTACCGGGTGAATCCGAGTTGGTCAGCGAAATCTTCTCCGGCCTGACCGCAATCATCGCCGGCGATCCGGCCGCGGGCAGGGGATCGGATGTCGTCAAAGCACCAAGGGCGGTGGCAATGCGCCCGCCCGCCTCCACCTTGCCATCGAAGAAATTGGCATCGCCCAGGAAATTGGCGGCAAAGGCCGTCACCGGCCGCTCGTAAATCTCCAGCGGCTTGCCGGCCTGAACCACCCGCCCCTCGTTGAAGATAGCGACCCGGTCGGAAAGCGTCAGCGCCTCTTCCTGGTCGTGGGTCACAAAGACGGTGGTGATGCCGACCTCGCGCTGGATCTGCTTCAGCTCGATCTGCATCTGCTGACGCAACCGCTTGTCGAGGGCGCCCAACGGCTCGTCGAGCAGCAGCAGCTTGGGCCGCGTCACCAGCGCGCGAGCGAGCGCGACGCGCTGCTGCTGGCCGCCGGAAAGCTGGCGCGGCCGACGCGCGTCGAAACCCGCCAGGCGTACCAGCGCCAGCATCTCCTTGACCCGCTTTTCCACCACAGGCCCCTTCTCGCCGCGCACGCTGAGGCCGAAGGCGACGTTGTCGAACACGCTCATATGGGGGAACAGGGCGTAGTTCTGGAACACCATGCCGATCTCGCGGCGATGAACCGGCGTACGGCCGATGTCCTTTCCATCCAGGCGGATTTCGCCGCTATCGGGTTCGACGAAGCCGGCGATGGCGCGCAGCAGGGTCGTCTTGCCGCTGCCGCTGGGGCCCAGCAGGCCGAAGAACTCGCCATCGGCAAAGGTCAGCGATACGCCGGCCAAGGCCGCGACGCTGCCATAGTGCTTTTCCACCCGGTCGACTTCGACGACGCTCATCGCTCGCCCCCGAATTTGTAGAAGCGCGCGAACAGCAGCATCAGCCCCATGGAGACCAGGATGATGATGGTGGAAATCGCATTCACCTCCGGCGTGAAGCCCTTGCGGATCGCCGAATAGATCTCCACCGGCAGCGTCGTCTGGCCGGGCGGCGCCAGGAAATACGAGATGACGAACTGATCGAATGAGACGGCAAAGGCAAACAGGGCACCCGCCACCATGCCCGGCGCCATCAGCGGCACGGTGATGCGCCAGAAGGATTGCCAGGGTGTGGCGCCCAGGGTGGCGGCCGCCTCTTCGAATGCTGGGCTGAAGCCTTTCAGCCGCGCGCCGACCACGATGATCACATAGGGCAGCGACAGCGCCACGTGGCCCAGCAGCAAGGCATGGAAACCGCGCCCGATGCCGATCCAGAAAAACAGCACCAGCATGGAGGTGCCGATAATCAGCCAGGGGATGGTGATCGGCGGAAACAACAGAAGCTGCAGGAATGATTTGCCGCGGAACTCGTAGCGGGCAAAGGCGAAGGCCGCCATGGTGCCCAGCATGGTGGCAACCACCATATTCACCAAAGCCAGCAGCACAGAGGTGATGCTGGCATTGATCAGCCGGTCGTTGTGCACCAGGTGCTGAAACCAGATCGTGTCCCAGACCACCGGCAATGCGTAGAACTCCGATTGGTTGAAGGCCATGACGATCATCACGACGATCGGCACATAGAGGAAAGCCAGCACCAGGCCGAGATAGGTCTTCAGGATGGCGCTCATGCCGCCGCCCCCTGCAGATGCCGGCGCAGCAGCGGATAGCAGAGCGCCAGGATCAGCAGCACGATCGCCAGCAGGATGAAGGAGAGGGCGGCACCTAGCGGCCAGTTGAAGACCACGGTGAACTGGTCTTCGATCACGTTCCCTAGGACGAAACCCGCTTTGCCGCCGAGAATGCGGGGCTCCATGAACGAGCCGATTACGGGAACAAAGATCAGGATCGCGCCCGCTGCCAGGCCCGGCGCGCTGAGCGGCAAGGTCACGCGGCGGAAGGTGGTCAGGCCGTTGGCGCCCAGGCTGCGCGCGGCCTCCATCAGGGAATCGTCGATCGCCTGCAGCGAGATGTAGCAGGTGAGAATCATATAGGGCAGGAAGCTGTGGACCAGGCCGATGACCACGGCGCTATAGGTGAACAGGATATCGAGATGGGGCGCCCCCGGCAGAATGTCCTGAATGCCGCGGTCGATCAGCCCGTCGGTGCGCAACACCATGGTCCAGGAGAAGGTGCGCACCAGGCCGTTGCTCCAGAACGGCAGGACCACCAGCAGGAACAGCGCCTCGCGCCAGCGGCCCTTGACGTATTTTGCCAGAGCGAGCGCCGCGGGAAACCCCAGCAAAACGCAGAAGACGGTGACGTAGAGCCCGAGCTTCAGCGAGCGCAGGGTCAGCGTCAGATAGAAGCTGTCCGGTGACAGGACGAGATAGTTTTCGAACGTGCCTTCGATCGGCCGTCCGTTGATAGGGGCGACCTTCAGGAAGCTGAAGAACAGCATGGCCGAGAGCGGCAGGAAGATGGTGAGGGCAAGCCAGAGATAAGCAGGCCCGGTCAGGCCCAGCACGGCACCTAGCCGCCGCCGGCTCAAGCCTGTTCCACCGGGTCGTTCTCGGCTGGCTTCCACGACGGCCCCCGCAGCACGGAAAAAAGGCGGCCCCCGCGCAAGCGCGGAGGCCGCCTTATGCGGTTACTTGCCGAGCTCGGTCTTAACCTGCTCCCACAGCTCGGTGAACTTCTTGCGCAGATCGTCGCTGATCGGCGCCTGGTAGAACAGCCGGTCCTGCAGGCCCGGTGCGCTCATGACTGTCTTGTTGAACGCGTCGGCCGGCAGTTGTGCATCGGCCGCCGTATTGGCGGAAACCGGCGCGCCCACATCGGTATCCCACTTCACATAGAATTCCGGGCTTATCATGTAGTCGATGAACTTCTCGGCGCAGTCGAGATTCTTGGCGCCCGCCGCGATCGAAAGCCCATCGAACCAGCCGATGGCGCCTTCCTTCGGCACGACGAAGGCGACCGGCAGGTGGAACGCCTTCTTCGAACGCGCCGCCGAGCCGCTCCAATATGTTGCGATCTCGAAATCCTTGCCGGTCAGGTGCTTGTTCCACTCGTCTTCCGACGACCAGAAGGTCTTGAGCTGGGGCTTCAGGGCCAACAGCTTCTGCTTCACCTTGTCGAGATCGGCTGGATTGTTGGGATCCTGGCCGGTGGCAATGGCGCCAAAGGCGACCGCCTCGACGGGATCGTCGCGCCAGCCGACATGACCGGCATATGTCGGATCCCACAGCGCCTGGATCGAATCCGGCGTCGTCTTGATGTCGTCGGTGTTATAGGCGAACGAGGTCACGCCCCAGACCCAGGACACGCCATAGGTCTTGCCGTCGGTATTCAGATAGCTGGAATCGCGCAGCTTGGGCGTCAGGTCTTTCCAATTTGTGAGCTTGGAGGTGTCGATCGCCTGCAGCAGGCCTTCCTTCGCCGCCGCCGCGGTATAGGAGCTGTTGACGAGCACCACATCATAGGCGCCCGGATTGGTGCGCAGCTTGGTCAGCATTTCCTCTTCGGAATTGAAGTTGTCATGCACGACCTTGCAGCCGTTCTTTTCCTCAAATGCCTTCACGGCCCAGGCTTCGTCGGTGCCATAGCCCTGCCAGTTCAGCACATGCAGATCGGCACCCGCTTGCGCCGGTGTGGCGCCGAAGCTCCAGGCGACACCCAGCGCTACCGCGCCGATGCCGAGGTAGCGGACGAGCTCCCGACGCGTTGTGCTCCGATCAGAAAAAATACGCATAAGCGCCTCCCATATTTTTGTTCGTACACGAACTAATTTGCGCCTGCCCTCACGGGGCTGTCAATCGTCCGGGCCGGCGCTTTTGCCCAGGGTTTCGCCAAAGACTAGCCTATCCGTTTCAGCAGGCGAAGCAGGACCGCCTGTTCACTCGCCTTGAGCGGCGCCAAGGATTTTGCCGATACCTCGAAGGCGCGCGCCACGCCCTGTTCAATTGCCCTGCGGCCGGCCGCGGTCAGGCTCAGCAGCAGGCGTCGGCGATCCGTGGCGCTGGGCGCCGATTTCGACCAGTCCCCGCTTCATCAGCCGGTCGACGACGCCTTTGACGGTTGCCGCATCCATGGCGATCAGGCGCCCCAGATGGTTCTGCGAGCAGCCGCCCACCTGGCTCAGTTTGGCGATGGCAGCCCATTGGGTGGGGGTCAGCTCGTCGCCGAAAAGCTCGCCGAATAGGACGGAATTGCGCTGATAGGCCTGGCGCAGGATGAAGCCGATCTGGTCGTCCAGGACATAGGCGGCCCGGCGTCCGCGAATGGCGCGGGCGGTCTGCTGCAATGGTGCTGCCGGCTTCCTTCCCATCTCGACGGTCTTTCGGTTGGCGCTGCCGTCTCATATGTATACGAATGAGTTTGGCCTCCCCTTGCAGCCGAGTCAATCTGCTCGAGGCGGCGCTGAACCCCGGTGCTGTTTCAGGCTAGACTTGCCCCCTATCGGCAGTCCAAGGGCTATCCCGTGGCGAAGGCAGGGCAAATTATTCGCGATCTGAACGGCTTGCGCCGCGACTTTCCCATCCTGGAAACACGGATCGCAGGATATCCCCTCACCTATCTGGACAGTGCCGCCAGCGCACAGAAGCCGGAAGCGGTGGTAGCGGCGATGACCCGGTTCATCCATAGCGACTACGCCAATGTGCATCGCGGAATTCATGCGCTGGGCGAACGGGCGACCGAGGCCTATGAGAACGCGCGCGCCCAGGTGGCCAGGTTCCTGAACGCCCGCTCATCCGGCGAGATTGTATTCACCGCCGGCGCCACGGCGGCGATCAACCTCGTGGCCGGAAGCTGGGGCGAGGCCAATCTGAAGGCCGGCGACCAGGTCATACTCTCGGTGCTGGAGCATCATTCCAACATCGTGCCCTGGCAGTTGCTGCGGAATCGCCGCGGCATCGAGATCCTCGTGGCACCGGTGGATGACGAGGGCGCCTTCGATCTGTCGGCCTTTGCCGCCCTACTCGGGCCACGCTGCAAGCTGGTGGCCGTCGCCCATATCTCCAACGCGATCGGCACCGTGCTGCCGGTGGCCGAGATTACGCGACTGGCCCATGCGGCGGGTGCCAAGGTTTTGATCGACGGCTGCCAGGCAGTGCCGCACCGGCCCGTCGATGTCCGCGAACTGGACTGCGACTTCTATGTCTTCGCCGGACACAAGCTCTATGGGCCCACCGGGATCGGTGCCCTTTATGCGAAGGCGGATATCCTCGCGGCCATGCCGCCCTGGCAGGGCGGCGGCGAAATGATCCGCACCGTCACCTTTGCACATACCGAATTTGCCGACCCCCCGGCGCGCTTCGAAGCGGGCACACCGAATATCATCGGTGCTGTCGGCCTGGCCGCGGCAATCGGCTATGTCGAGGCGATCGGCTGGCCATCGATCCAGGCCCATGAGCAGGCGCTGCTGTCGCACGGCACAGCGCAGTTGTCGCGGCTGAACGGCCTGCGCCTGATCGGCACGGCGAAGGAGAAGAGCGGCATTCTTTCCTTCACCCTCGAAGGCATTCACCCGCATGACGCCGCCACGCTGCTGGACCGGCGTGGCATCGCGCTTCGGGCCGGGCATCATTGCGCCCAGCCGGCCATGGATCGCTTCGGCGTGGCGGGCACGCTGCGCGCCTCGCTTGCTCTCTACAACACGATCGAGGAGCTGGACCGCCTGGCCGATGGGGTGGCCGAGGTGCTGCGCCAGCTTTCCTGAGCCTTGCCATATTGATTCCTTAGTTCCGCCATCGAAAATTGCGTTTCCGGGCAGACGCTCTGCCTGACCGGTATTGGCGCCGGCCATTCCGAGGGGAGCCAGTCATGGGAAAATTTCTTTTTCTTGCCTGCCTGCTGCTTGTGCCGCTGGTCCAGGCATCGGCCAACGAAGCCGAGGACAAGTATCAGGCGCTATTGAAGGCCGCACAGGCCGATCCGGCGAAGGCGGTGGATTGGCAGGCGTTGCGCTTTGCTTATTCGGAGACGCCAGAATTCGATGTTTCAGGCGACCCCGGCGCCGCCGTGCGCAAGGAGATCTACGCCGCCTTCGATTCAGGCGACTACGCCACGGTACTCGGCCTGGCAAACAAGACGATCGCCGCTGACTTCGTCGATCTGCTCGCGCACCGCTATGCCGCGGCTGCTTACAAGCATCTGAACAAGATGGCTGAGTACAATGCAGAGATGACCATCGCCGTTGGATTACTGAAGTCCGTCGAAACCGGCGATGGCCTCGACCCTAAGACACCATTCACGGTGATCTCGGTGACGGAAGAGTATGAGTATCTCCACACCCGCGGTCTGAATGTCACCCAGCAGGCTCTGGTGAATGCCGACGGCCATGCCTACGACGTCATGAGCACTGCCGACGAAAACGGCAAGGCTCGGGATTACTACTTCCTGATCGACCGCGTGCTGGCCGCGGAAGCCAAACAACTCAACCTGAACCCGTAACGTTCACGCCAAATCGAACAACAGGATCTCCGCCGCCTCGTCGGCGCTGATCTCGATCTCCGGCTGATCGCTGATGGCCGCACCATCGCCCGCCCGCAGCCACTGACCGTTGAGCGTGACGGCGCCGCGCGCGACCTGCAGCCAGGCATGACGGCCCGGTGCGATCGCCTGTTTCAGCTGTTCGCCCTTGGCCAGCAGCCCCGCATAGAGCGCCACGTCCTGATGAATGGTGACGGAGCCATCGCGCCCGTCGCGGCTGCCCACCAGCTTCAGCCGGCCCTGGCGTTCGGATGCTGGATAGTGACGCTGCTCGTAGCCCGGTTTCGTCCCGCGCTTTTCAGGCATGATCCAGATCTGCAGGAAGTGCACCGGCGCATCGGCCGAGGGATTGTATTCGCTGTGGGTGATGCCGCTGCCCGCACTCATGCGCTGGATTTCGCCCGGCCGGATGGTGGCACCCGTGCCCAGGCTGTCCTTATGCTCGAGCGCACCCTCCAGCACATAGCTGATGATCTCCATGTCGCGATGGCTGTGATTGGGAAAGCCGCCTTTTGCGGCGACCTTGTCCTCGTTGATCACGCGCAGATCGCGAAAGCCCATATGGGCCGGATCGTAGTACTCGCCGAAGGAGAAACTGTGCTTGCTGTCGAGCCAGCCGAAATCAGCACGGCCGCGGGATTCGCTGGGGCGAACGGTGATCATCGGTTTCCTCGCAAGATGACGGTATCGAACCTGCCGCGCCGATATGGGAACCAGCGAAGCCAGCCGCAACTCGTTACTGAATCGAAACCGGCCTCAGCGGAATGGTTCGCCGGTGACCCAGGCTACCAGCGAGTGACGTATACCCTCTTCCATCGGTGTTACCCGGTGAAGCTGCCAGGCGGCGAATACCAGGCCCGTTCCCCTCGCCCGCTCCGTGGGCATCGGTTTGCCGCCCACCGAAATCTCCAGATTGCCGCCGCGATAGGCGGCTGGATCTGAGAGTTGGACGACGATGGAGAGCTTGCGATAGCGGGTAGCGCCGCCGCCGATATCCTGATGCCAGCCGTAATGCGACCCGCCGCCGGTATAGGTGGTGAATTGCAGCGGCTCGCCGAAACCCATCAACGAGAACTGGAAGGTGTTCTGGTTCACCTCAGTTGCGATCCGCTCGAGCCGGTCGAAAACGAAGTCGGATTCCGGGCCGGGATGAATCCAGCCGACATTGGATTTGCGTTTTACTTCCGTCGCTACGCCGGCGGCGGGTTGCATCAGCCCACCGGTATACTGGGTCTGGCGGCTGCCGAGCTCGATGATCCTGTCGCACTCGGCCGGCGAGAAAAGCTTGGTCGCCGTGGCCAGCGAGGGAAGTTCTTTCAGTTGGCTTCGCGAAAAGAGACGCATGGGGCAGTCTAACCGTCATGGTTGCGGCCGCGCAATTGCCCCGCCCGGCGGCGGCTCCGGCAGCTTGCGTGGCAGGTCGCCGCACCTATACTCCAGCCGTTCCCGGCTCCGCGCCGCCGGGATTCGCCGCCATCATCTGGAAGTTGCGCTTGGACGCCTGGAATCCCGCCCAATACCATCGTTTTGCCGATGCGCGCCTGCGCCCGGCCATGGACCTGCTTGCGCGCATCCCGATCGAGGAACCAGCGGCGGTCTTCGACCTCGGCTGCGGCAGCGGACGAACGGCCGGGCTGCTGGCGCGACGCTGGCCCAAGGCCCGCATCACGGGCATCGATTCATCCGCCAAGATGCTGGCCGCTGCCCGCAAGGACTATCCGGCAATCGAATTCGTCCAGGCCGACCTTGCCGGCTGGGCGCCCCCGGCCGCTGCCGATCTTTTGTTCAGCAACGCCACCCTGCAATGGCTGGACGGCCACGCCCAATTGTTCCCGCGGCTGCTGGGGCTGGTGAAGCCCGGCGGCGTGCTGGCCATCCAGATGCCGCAAAATCATGATCAACCATCCCATCGCGCCATTATCGCCGCGGCGGAAGCCGGGCCCTGGGCCCAGCGCCTGCGGCCGGTGCTGCGCCCCTCGCCGGTCAGCGACCCGGCTGACTATTACGCGATGCTCGCCCCCAAGTCGGCGCAGCTGGATATCTGGCAGACCACCTACCTGCAGCAGCTCGAGGGCGACAATCCGGTCGTCGAATGGACCAAAGGCACGGCCCTCAGCCCACTCCTCGCAGCATTGGAAGAGCCCGATCGCACCGCCTTCGAGAACGCCTATCGCGCACTGATAGCCAAGGCCTATCCACCTGCGGCAGATGGCAAGACGCTGTTTCCCTTCCGCCGCCTGTTCATCGTTGCGCGGCGCAGCGATGGATAGGGTTGCCCGGTTTACACAGGCGCGCATGGCGGCGGCCTTTCTCGTCGGGCTGACGATCCCGCTATCCGTTTCGATCTCGGAGATCATTACCGGCCTGGCGCTGGTGCTCGTCCTGATCGAGCGCCCGCCGCGCGCAGCATGGGCCGCAATCGCGCGCAATCCGGTCGTATGGGCAAGTGTCGCTCTGTTCCTGCTGCTGACGCTTGCTCTTGCCTATACCGCGGCACCGATGAACGAGGCCCTGAAGATCTGGCAGAAATACCGCGAGCTCATCTATCTCCCGCTGCTGCTGCTGCTGTGCCGCGACCGGCTCGCGGCGCGGGCGGGCCTGGGTGGATTTCTGCTGGCGGTGCTGGTGATCATCATCGGCAGTGTGGCACTTCGCCTGCACGGCTTCTTCGTGGGCGTGCCCACCCATCGCTACAGTTTCTTCGGCAGTTATATCGTCGAGGGCGTGCTGATCGCGCTGGCTGCGTATCACCTGGCGATCGAGGCGATCACCAATCCGCGCCGGCGATACTACGCGGCCGCGGCGTCCCTGCTGGTCCTGCTGATCTCCCTCTATGTCGAAGTGGGCCGAACGGGCTATGTCGTCACCATCGCCCTCAGCGTGTTGCTGCTGTTCCAGATGGCGCCGCGCCGCTGGTTATTGCCCGGCATGCTGCTGATCGCCGTCATGGCCGGCAGCGTGTTCCTCATCGCCCCGGATCTGGCAGGAAGAATGTCGGGTATCGCCAACGCCGTGGACGCGCCACAGGGCCAGCCCTTGGCGGGCAGCAACGCCGGGATCGAGAGCGCCGGCGCCAGGCTTCGCTTCTATCGACACGCGCTGGTGGTGTTCGCCCGCCATCCGGTCTTCGGTACCGGCACCGGCAGCTTCAACACGGTCTATAACGACCAGGGGGCCATCGACAACCAGGCCCTGACAACCAATCCGCATAACGAATTCCTGATGATCGGCATCCAGACCGGTGCCGTCGGACTCGCCCTGATGCTCGCCTTTTTCGCGGCACTCTGGTTCTGCGCCCGCAGGCTCGCGCCCGCCGACGCCTGGCGCGGCCGCGCCGCGACCCTGGCACTGGCAATCAGCTGTGTGTTCAACTCATCGCTGCTCGATCATGTCGACGGTCAATCCTACATTTTCCAGATCGCCCTGTTCTATTTCGCGGCGGGCCAACCTCAAGATCGGCGTTCGTGAAGATCAGCGTCCTCGTCACGACCTATAACCGGCCCGATGCGCTGAGCCTGGTGCTGCGCGCTCTCGCGGCCCAGAACGCCGGCGACTTCGAGGTCGTGGTCGCCGACGATGGTTCTGCGCCCGATACGCTGGCGGTGATCGAGGCCTTGCGCCCCGGCCTCGGCTATGAACTGCGTCATGTCTGGCAGGCCGATGAGGGATTTCGCGCACCCATGGCGCGCAATCGGGCGGCAGCCGCGGCGACGGGCGATTACTTCATCTTTCTCGATGGCGATTGCGTGCCGCTGGCCGATTTTATCGCCATGCACCGGCGTTTGGCACAGCCGGGCTGGTTCGTCAGCGGCAACCGCATCCTGCTGAGCGAGGCCTTCACCCGGCAGGCGATCGCCGGGCAGATTCCGCTTTGGCAGTGGAGCGCCGGCCAATGGTTGGCGGCGCGTTTGACCGGCAAGGTCAACCGGCTCACACCCCTGCTGCGCCTGGTCGACCGGGCCCGTCCGCAGGCCGATTGGATCGGAGCCAAGACCTGCAATCTCGCCAGCTGGAAAGCCGACTTCCTCGCGATCAACGGGTTCGACGAGGATTTCACGGGCTGGGGCTACGAGGATAGCGACTTTGTCCAGCGCCTGCTGAATGCGGGACGGCGGCGGCTAGCCACACGCTGGGCGGTGCCAGTGCTTCATCTCTGGCACCGCGCCCAGGACCGCTCACGCGAACGCGCCAACTTCGCCCGGCTGGAACAAACGATTTCCTCGGGCGTCGTTCGCGCCCAGCGTGGCGTCGACCACTATCTCGCCTGATAGCCGCGATGGCCGACGCCTCGCGCATCCTTGTCGTCGGGCCCGCCTGGGTCGGCGACATGGTCATGGCGCAAAGCCTGTTCGCGGCTCTGCGCCGCCAATATCCGGACGCTGAGATCGACGTAATGGCGCCGCGCTGGACCTTGCCGCTGCTCGCCTTCATGCCGGAGGTCCGCCGCGCCATCGAGCAACCGCTGGGCCATGGCGAGCTCGGCCTTGTCAGGCGCCACCGCCTGGGCCGGGAATTGCGGGCGGATGGTTATGATCTCGCTTTGGTCCTGCCGGGCTCACTTAAGGCTGCCCTTGTCCCCTATTGGGCCGGCATTCCGAAACGGCGAGGTTACGGCGGTGCGCTGCGCCGCCTGTTGTTGAACGACGTCCGCCCCAAGCCTGCCCTGCCACAGATCGAAAGCTACCTGGCGCTGGTGGATTGGGGCCAGACGGCGCCCGAACCCCGCCTTGCGCTACCTTCCGGCATTGTCGATCAGGCGCTGGGCGCGCTCGGCTTGTCCCGACCAAAGGAACCGCTGCTGGCGATTGCGCCCGGTGCCGAATACGGCGCGGCCAAGCGTTGGCCCGCCCGGCACTTTGCCGCTGTCGCCGAGGCCAAGCGAAAGGAAGGCTGGCAGGTCTGGCTGTTCGGTTCGCCGGGCGACCGCGAGATCGCCAGCGCGGTCCCTAGCGACCAGAATCTCGCCGGGCGCACCGGCCTGGATCAGGCAGTCGCGCTGATGAGCCTCGCCGACGCCGTGCTCAGCAATGATTCCGGCCTGATGCATGTGGCGGCCGCCTTGCAGCGGCCCCAGGTCGCGCTGTTCGGCCCCTCCGATCCGTTGCGCACTGGTCCGCGCAGCGCCAAAGCGCGGGTGTTGCGGCTCGGACTCGCTTGCAGCCCGTGCAACAAGCGCGTCTGTCCGCTCAGCCATCACCGGTGTCTGGAAGATCTGTCGCCGGCGATGGCGCTTATGTTGCTGGCGGAACTCGCTCAGAGATAGGGATCGTCCTTCTCGAGGAAGTTCGCGACGTAGTCTTTTACGCCCTCTTCGAGCGAAGTAGATGGCCGGTCATAGCCCGCCGCTTTCAGTCGCTGCATGGGCGCCTCGGTTTTGCTTTGATAGGAGCCGCGCAACGCCTCGGGCATTTCGAAATATTCCACCGATAGCTTCCGGCCTGGTAATGCTGCCATCAGGGCCTTGGCGACATCCAGAAAACTTCGGGCCTTGCCGCTGCCGACATTGAAAAGTCCACTGACCTTCGGGTGATCCAGCAGCCAGAGAACGATCTGGGCGCAGTCGCGCGAATAGACGAAGTCGCGCAGCTGCCCGCCATCGGCATAATCGGGCCGGTGCGATTTGAACAGCCGCAGCTTGCCCGTGCTCTTCGCCTGGGCGTGGAGCTGCACCAGCACGCTGCGCATCGCGGCCTTGTGATATTCGTTGGGACCGTAAACGTTGAAAAATTTCAGCCCGACCCATTGCGAGGGCGCCGGCTCGCCCGCCGCCACCCGCCGCGCAATGCTGCGGTCGACGACATGCTTGCTCCAGGCATAGGGGTTGAGCGGCTTCAGCCGCGCCAAGGATTCCGGCCGGCCATCATCCTCGAATCCGGCCGAACCGTCGCCATAGGTTGCGGCCGAGGAGGCGTAGATGAAGGGTTTGTCGATGGCGGTGCAGAAATCCCACAGCGCCAGTGAGAAGCGCACATTGTTCTCGGCCAGCAGATCGATGTCGCGCTCGGTGGTGGTCGAAATCGCGCCCATATGGACCACCGCGCGCAGCCTGTCGTGGCGGCGGGCGAGCCAGTCGAGGCACTGACCGGGCGGAACGATCTCGGCAATCTCATGGCGGGCGATATTGCGCCACTTATCGGTGCTGCCGAAGGAATTGCAAACCACGATACGCTCGCCGCGCGCGGCCAGCGCTGCCACGATATTGGAGCCGATGAAGCCGGCGCCGCCGGTGACCAGGATCATGAGAGTCCCTTCGCGCCGGCACGCGCGATCGTGCTCGTGGTGCTGTGGCCGGGTAGCAAGTCCGCCAGCATGACGCGCCCGCCAGCGGCCTTGACCAGATCACCACCCACCACCTGGTCGAGGCGGTAATCCGCACCCTTCACCAGCACCTCGGGCCGGATGGCGCGGATCAACTCGATGGGCGTATCTTCGTCAAACAAAAGCACCAGATCCACCGCCGCCATGGAGGCCAGCACGATACCCCGCGCGGTCTCGTTCTGCACCGGACGGTCGGCACCCTTCAGCCGCTTGATCGAGGCATCGCTGTTGAGGCCGACGATCAGCCGGTCGGCAGCGCCCCGCGCCTGGCTCAGCAGCGAGACATGGCCCGGATGGATCAGATCGAAACACCCGTTGGTGAAGGCGACCCGCTCGCCGCCAGCGCGCCAGCGCTGGATGCGCTCCAGCGCGGTTTCCAGCGCCACGACTTTCGCTTCGCTTGCCAGCACGTCGCGGGCCTGGAGTGCCCCCAGCAGGTCGGCGGGATGTACGACGGCAGTGCCGAGCTTGGAGGTCGCGATTCCCGCCGCGGTATTGGCGAGGCGCGCAGCCTGTGCCAGATCGGCGCCGGAGGCGAGTGCCGCCGCCAGCACGGCAATCACGGTATCGCCCGCACCCGACACGTCGAAAACCTCACGCGCCTCGGCCGCCAGATGCAGCGGTGGTGCCTCGCCCGCAACCAGGGTCATGCCACGCTCACCGCGCGTTGCCAGCACCGCGCCAACGCCCGCCACCTTCATCGCCTGGCGCGCCGCCGAAGCGGTCGCATCATCGTCTTCCCCGGTGATGCCGGTGGCCGCGGCCAGCTCACCGCGATTGGGAGTCAGAAGATCGGCTCCGGCATAGCGCTTGAGATCGCGGCTCTTGGGGTCGACGATCAGGCGCTTGCCCGCGCCATGAACGCGCGCAATCACCCGCTGCAATACCTCGTCGCCCAGCACGCCTTTGGCGTAGTCGGAGAGCAACACGATATCGACACCGGCCAGCCCAGCCTCCACTGCTGCCTGCAGCGCGGCTGCAGCGGCACCGGTTGCGGGCTTCGCCGTCTCCCCATCCAGGCGCAGCAATTGCTGGCGCCCGGCGACGAAACGGGTCTTTACCGTGGTCGCGCGGTCCGGGTCGACGATCAGCCGGCTCGCTATTCCAGGTTCGTCAGCGAGCATGGCCGACAATTCACGGCCCGCGGCATCGTCGCCTACCAGGCCCACCAGCACGACCTTGCCGCCGAGTGCTGCAATATTGCGGGCGACATTGCCCGCACCGCCGGTCATGGCGCGCTGGCTTTCCTGACGCAGCACCGGCACGGGGGCCTCGGGCGACATGCGATCGACGCTGCCATAGACATAGCGGTCGAGCATCACATCGCCCAGCACGAGAACGCGGGCGCGGCCGAGGCGTTCGACCAAAGCGTGATCGGCGCTCATACCAGGCCCAGTTCCTGTTCCAGCCCGGCGCAGAGCATCTGGCCGATGGTGATATGCATCTCCTGGATGCGGTCGGCCTTTTTTGCCGGGATCAGGATCAGCGGATCGGCCAGCCCTGGCAGGCGCCCGCCATCGCCGCCACCGAACGCTGCCGCTACCAGCCCAAGACGCTTGGCCGTCTCCAACGCCAGGATGACGTTGGCACTGCGCCCCGATGTGGAGATACCCAGCGCAATATCGCCAGGCCGGCCCAGCGCCTCGATCTGACGGGAAAATATACGCTCGAAGCCCAGATCGTTGCCGCCCGCCGTCAGCGCGGAACTGTCCGTGGTTAGGGCGAGTGCGGCGATGGGGGCGCGATCCTGGCGATAGCGGACCACCAGTTCTGTCGCCAGATGCTGGGCATCGCCGGCGCTGCCGCCATTGCCGAAGAACATGATCTTGCCGCCGCCGCGAATGCAGGCGACCCACGAATCAAGCATGCGCCGAAATGCGGCGCCCAGCGCCGCCTTGCTGGCGGCCGCCACGGCGAGATGATCGTCGAATTCCCGCTCGAACAGGTCCATGGCCGCACTCTTACCCTATTATTCGGGTTGCGCGAAGGCGGCCTCGAAGAAATCCGCCAGGCGGCGATAGAGCACCCGGTTATTGGCGCGTTTACGGATGCCATGACCCTCATCCTCGAACGTCAGCAGCTCATAGGGGATTTTGGCCTCGTCCAGCGCGCGCCGCACCGCGGCCAGATTCTCCGGCGTCACATTGGGATCGCGCATGCCCTGGACGATCAGCAATCGGCCCTTGATGTTGGCGACGTGGTGGATGGGCGAACGATCGCGGTAGCGTTGCGGCACCTGGCTTGGCGAACCGCCCATCATCTGTTCGCTGTAGAGCCGCAGATCGGGCCGGGTGGTTTCGTAGTCGACGACCAGATCGGTCATGCCGCAGATCGGTGCTGCCGCCGCAACCAGCTCGCGCGGGAAATGGGTAATCGCCCACCAGCTGGAATAGCCGCCATAGGAGACGCCGGTGACGCCGATCTTGCCCTTGATCGCGATCCCCTTGTCGATCAGCGTGGCAATGCCGCTGCGGATATCCTCCTGCTCCGCCCCACCCCAGCCCTGCTTGCGGATCGATTCCTGGAAGGACAGGCCGAAGCCGGTGCTGCCGCGATAATTGGGCAGGAAGACGTTGAAGCCGCGGCGCAGCAGATATTGGGTCTGGGCATCGAAGCGGTTTTCCACATGCCAGGTCGGCCCGCCATGGATATCGACGATGGTTCCCTTAAGCTGGTGCTTTCGCCCGATAGAGCCAGCCCTGGATGGTGAGCCCGCCGCCGGAGGGCCAGCGGATTTCTTCCGGCGCGATCAACTCCTCGGACAACGAGCCGATGACCTTGGGCAGGCCGGTCATGCTGACGGCGGCGGTGATCTTGCCGCCGGCGATGGTGACGCGCATCAGATCGGCCGGCTGCCGCGCATGATAAAAGCGAGCCGCCCAGCTATCGGCCGTTAGCGGCGCCAGGGGCAGCAGCGTTGCGCCGGGAATCTCCGGCCAGGGAGCTCTTGCGGCGCGTGGCGACATCGAAGAGCCAGGCGAGTTTTCTGCCCTGGCGGCTTTCGATGACGATCATGCTGCCGGAATTGCCGGGAACGAAAGCATCGTCGATCTGCATATGCGGATCGTCGAAGAACCAGTGGATGACCCCGCTATCCAGCAGCCAGAGCCCGACCCGGCGATGGGCGCCGCTATCGGCGATGACGATCACCTGTTGTCCGCTGGGCGTCCAACGCGCCGTGATCTCCACATCCTCGCCGAAATTCAGGATCTCGCGGTCGTTCTTGCCGTCGACATCCACCAGCCAGTATTGCCGGCCGGCAGGGTGGCGATCCTTGCGGGAGTACAGCACATGGGTTCCCGGCAGATTCACCATCGGCCGGGGACGATTGGCGCGCTTGGGTTTCGCCAGCACGATACGCTCACCGCTCGCCAGGTCCTGGCGGAAGATCCAGCTCGCCTCGGTCTCCTTGCCGGTCTCGGGATCGAAATTTGCTGCGAAGAACAGCCAGCGGCCCTTTGGATCCAGCTCGCCGCCGGAAATGTAGTAATTGGGCTGCAGATCGGTCAGCGGGACCGGCGCCACATTCATGATCGGCGAACGCAGCAACCGCACGCGCTCGCTGCCGTCGCGGGTCAAGGCCAGCACGAATTCATTTCCGTCGGCGCGCCAGGATTGCAGGACCACATCCTCGCCCTCGCCATGCAGGCGAAGCGGCTCGTCCTCGCTGGCGGTGGCGCGCAGGAAGGCTTCACTTCCCGCACCGCGCCCACCCCAGGACCAGGCGGCAACATGGCCGGTCGGCGAAACTGAGGGCGCAATCAGGCTGGGGACATCGAGCAGGCGGTCGAGAAACGCGTCGTCTGGATGATCATCGGGCAATGGAGCGAATTCCCTGGCAGGCCGGCAGCCCGACAGGGCCACGGCGGGCCGGAAATTTAGTCTGGATGCCTGCATCGTGGCAAACCGGACCGTGGCAAACCGCCTGGTGCCCGCCCTGGCTGGCGCGGCCTGAGCCGTTGACAAGATTACGTCCAGGCAGGAGTGTTTTTGCCTCGCTCATCGGAGGCTTTAACCATGGAACTCGCCGTCAGACCTAATAGCGACCTTGCCGACGCGCTTGCCGAGGCGGAAGCCCAGTACCGGACCCGGCATCCCAAGAGTGCGGCGCGCCAGAGCGAAGCCGCGGAGCACATGCCGGGCGGCAATACCCGCACCGTGCTGTTCTTTACGCCCTTCCCGTTGACCTGGGCCGGTGGCAAGGGCAACCGCCTGACCGATCTCGATGGGCACGAGTATCTCGACCTGCTGGGCGAATACACCGCCGGCCTGTTCGGCCATTCCGATCCGGTCATCCAGGCCGCCCAGAAAAAGGCGATCGATGACGGCACCGTGCTGGGCGGACCCAACCAGTATGAGGGGCGCCTGGCCGCGGCGATCCGCGCCCGCTTTCCCTCGATCGAGCTGATGCGCTTCACCAATTCCGGCACCGAAGCCACGCTGCTGGCGCTTTCGGCCGTGCGCGCGCAACGGCCGGGCCGGCCGCGGGTCATGACCTTCGACCATGGCTATCACGGCAGCGTCTTCTACTTCAGCAAGAAGAGTGCGGCCCTCAACCTGCCGCTGCCCTGGGTGGTCGGCGAGTACAACGATGTCGAGGCAACACGCAGTCTGCTGCGCCAGCATGCAAACGAGCTAGCGGCGGTGGTCGTGGAGCCGATGCAGGGCGGCGGCGGCTGCATTGCCGGCACGCCGGAATTCCTCGGCATGCTGCGCGACGAATGCACCAAGGCCGGCATCGTCCTGATCTTCGACGAGGTGATGACCTCGCGCGTCTCGCCCGGCGGCATGCAGGCCCTGCTGGGTATCAGGCCCGACATGACCACGCTGGGCAAATATCTCGGCGGCGGCGCCAGCTTCGGCGCCTTCGGCGGCCGGCGCGATCTGATGGAGCGCTTCGACCCCAACCGGGCCGACGCGCTCGCCCATGCCGGCACCTTCAACAACAACGTGATCTCCATGGCCGGTGGGCTGGCCGGCCTCACCCAGGTCTTCACGCCGCAGGAGGCCGTGCGGCTGAATGCCTTGGGCGACCGGTTGCGCAACCGCCTCAATGAGGCGGCGCGTAACCGCAAGGCGCCGTTCCAGGCGACCGGCGTGGGTTCACTGATCGGGCTGCATTTCGCGCGCAAGCCGATCGTGACTGCCGCCGATGCCCACCCCAGCGATCCGGCGATCGAGAAGGTGCAGACCGACCTGCACAAGCTGCTCCATTTCGAGATGATCGATCGCGGCTTTTACTTCGCCCGCCGCGGCTTCATCGCGCTGTCACTGCCGACCACGGAAGCCGATACCGACCGCTTCGTCGCGGCGGTCGACGATTTCCTGCAGACGCGTGGCGCGATGATCGAACGCACGCTGCCGCGGGGCATTTAACCGCTGCCGAGATAGGCTGCGAGCGGCCCCGAGGGCGCGGCAAAGAGCGCGGCCGTCGGCCCGTCGGCCTTGATGCGTCCGGCCTCGATGAAGAGCGTGCGCCCGGCAGCGTGGCGCGCATCCTCGGGCTGGTGGCTGACGAACAGAATGGTAAAGCCGCGCGAGCGCGCCAGGCGGTTGACCAGGTCCAGCATCTCGCGCCGCTGTGCCGGGCCCAATGCCGCGAAGGGCTCATCCAGCAGCAGCAGCGGCTTGTTGCGCACCAGGCTGCGGGCCAGCGCCGTCCGTTGACGCTCGCCACCAGAGAGTTGGCCGGGCTTGCGCGCCTCCAGCCCTGACAGCCCGACCTGTCCCAGCGCTTCCGCAATCGCGGCGCGCTGCGGCGTGCTCAGCGCCAGTCCCGGATCGAGGCCGAGCCCGACATTGTCGGCCAGCGAGAGATGGGCAAACAGATTATGTTCCTGGAACAGCGAGGTGACGGGCCGGCGCGCCGGAATCACGCCCGCCATATCGCGGCCATCGATCAGGATGCGACCAGTTTCCGGCCGCTCGAACCCGGCGACCAGCGCCAGCAGCGTGCTTTTGCCAGCCCCGCTCGGCCCGATGATCGCAATGCATTCGCCCGCCGCAACCCGCAAGTCGAACGCCATCGTCATGTCTTCGTAGCGGAAAGTAACGCCGCTCAGCTCGAGCATGGAGTTCAACCATGGGCGGGCCCGCCGACCAGCCGCTCGATCAGCACGAAGCAGCCGAAGGTAAGCGTCACCAGCAGCAGTGCTGTGGCCGCCGCGGCATCGAGATGATATGCCGCGAGCTGTTGATAGATCAGCAGCGGCAAAGTCGTTGTGTTGGGCGTGCCGAACAGCGCAATAGCGCCCAGATCGCCCAGCGACAATGCTGCCACCAGCGCCATGGCGAGCCCGACCGGCCGGCGCAGCAAGGGCCCATCGATCAGGCGCCAGCGATTCCAGCCTGCAATACCCAGGCTGGCGCAAAGCCGGTCATGACGCTCGGCGGAATCGCGAAAGGCCGGGGCGACGACCCGCACGACATAGGGCATGCCCATGAGGCCGTTGATCAAGGCGACCAGGCCGAGGCCCATCTCCAGCGTGCCGCCGAGACGAGTGAGCAGCACGAACAAGCCGGCGCCCAGCGCCAGCGGCGAGGCAGCCAGCGGCAGCGAGGCAATGAACTGGAACGGTCCGGAGCGGGCGAGCCGGCCGGATCCTGCAATCATCAGCAACGCGCCAAATGTTGCCAGCAGCATGGCCGACAGCGCCACCGCCAGACCGATGCCCGCGGCCTGCCAGGTGGCGGGCGCGGCCAGCACGCCGCCGAGCGAACCCGTCGCGCCGGCAATGATGACCGAGACTACCGGCAGGCCGACATAGAGAGCGGCGAGCGCAATGACGACAGCGTCAAGCGCGACCCCGCTTCGCCCTGCTACATCAGGTCTCGCGATGGGCCGGCCGAGCCCGAGGGCAACCGGCGCCGGCAGAACGAAGCGATGCAGCCCCAGCAGCAAGGCGCCACTGATCGACAATTGAAGCAGCGCCAGCACGGCGGCGCGTCCGAGATCGAAATCGTAACGCAGCGCCTGATAGATCGCCGCCTCCAGCGAGGCCCAGCGCGGCCCGCCGCCAAGCGTCAGCGTAATGGCGAAACTGGCGAAGCACAGCATGAAGACGAGTGCCGCCACGCTGTTCATGCTGCCCTTCAGCGCCGGCCATTCGATGAGGCGAAAGATCTGGCGGCTGTTCATGCCAAGCTGGCTTGCCAGGCGCCAGCTTTCGCCAGGCACCGTTTCCAGTGCCGCAAGGAAGGCACGCGCAGCAAACGGCATGTTGAAAAAGATATGAGCAATAAGGATTCCCGAAAGCCCGTAGAGGAACCCGCCCGTCGAGAGACCCACCTGGCCCATCAGCCAATGGAGCCAGCCACTCTCGCCATAGAGCGCCACCATGGCAAAGACGGTGACGATGGCCGGCATCACCATCGGCAGGCCGAACAGGCGCAGCAGCAGGGTGCGGCCGGCAAAGTTGCCGCGCCTTGCCAGAGCGCGCGCGACGGGAATCGCCAGCAGTACCGAGAGCAGGCAGGAAAGCCCGGCCTGCAGGCTGGTGAACAGCAGCACGTGATGCAGATATGAATCCGCAGCGATGGCGGCGAGATCGGGCGGGGCCGCGGCAATCAGCGCCGCCAGCGCGCACCCCAGGATCAAAAGGAGCGCCGCCGCGACTGCGGCACCCGGAACGCCGGTCATGGGAAGGCGAAGCCGATGGCTGATGCTAGCCGCTCATCGCCGCGAGCCATTCGTCGATCCAGGCCTTGCGATGGGCGGCGATGTCCTCCGGCGCCATCATCAGGGTCTTCTTGGGCAGGGCCGGGAAAGCCGATGGCAGGCCGCCGGTCACCGCCGTCACCGGGAACATCCAGTTGGTTTCCGGGATCACGTCCTGGAACTTCTTGCTGACCATGAAGGCGAGGAATTTGCGTGCCAGCTCAGGATGGCGCGCATGGGCGGTAATGCCCGCGACCTCGACCTGCATGTACTGGCCCTCGGGAAATTCCGCCGCAGCGTACTGCGTCTTCTTTTCCTCGATGATGTGATAGGCGGGCGAGGTTGTGTAGCTCAACACGAGCGGTGCCTCGCCCTTCAGGAACAGGCCATAGGCCTCGTCCCAGCTCTTGGAGACGGTCAGGATGCGCGGCTTCAGCTTTTGCCAGACGGCCGGGGCCTGGTCGCCATAGACCTGTTTGATCCAGAGCAGCAACCCCAGGCCCGGCGTGCTGCTGCGCGGGTCTTCGATCAGGATCTTGTCGCTGCTGGCGCCGCCCACGAGATCGGCGAGGCTGTGCGGCGGATTCTTCAGTTTCGTACTGTCATAGACGAAGGCGAAATAGCCGAAGTCATAGGGCACGAAATCGGGGTCGTGCCAGGCGATGGGCAATTGCAGGGCCGAGAGATCCATCTGGTGCGGGGCAAACAGGCCCGTCGCCGCCGCCTCGGCCGTCAGGTTGGTATCGATGCCCAGCACCACATCGGCCGGGCTAGACGTGCCTTCCAGGCGAAGCCGGCTGAGCAGCACGACGCCGTCCTCGACGGCGACGAAGTTAAGCTTGCAGGCGCACTCGGCCTCGAACGCCTTCTTGACCGCCGGACCCGGGCCCCAATCGGAGACGAAGGAGCTGTAGGTATAGACCGTCAGCACAGGCAGATCGTCGGCGCGCGATGCCGCCGTCGAGCCGATGATGGAAATTAGAATAAGGGCGAGAAATCGCTTCATGCTCATATCCCTCCGCCGGCATTACCCGGATCAGGTTCCTCGGGTTGACGCGGAAAACCGCGCCTCTCAGCCCGCCATGGGCACCCCGTTGAGAGAACGACCAGTATAGGCCACAGCGGCGGCGATGCAAGTCACAGGGCAGCACCAGCCGCGCGGGAACCAGTAGCATGCTCACTTCAAGCGCAGATGGAGGATCGCCCCATCTGTCTTGTTAATTCGCGCGCGAGACTGGTTGATTTACAAGCACCGCCACGAAGACAAGAGCCGGCGAAATTCGAAACCACCTGCCGAGCAATTCCGGAGCACGTTATTCATTTCGGAACCGAAGTGGCCCAATGAGTGTCGATTGACGACGCGCCGTCTGACATCTGCATTGTCCATTCGGTGTCGTGGTCACGTGCAAACCTGATATATCCGTCTTCCGCAGAGATAAAGAAGTCATTGATCATTTTGGCTTTGTGCCAACGAAATCTGAGAACGGAATTTAAGCGGAAAACGCCGGTCTCATAGATTACAATCAGTTCAGCGCCAACATTTACAAATTCAGTGGCCCAATATTCCAGCAGGTCGGTTTCTCGCCCTATAACGCATTCCGACACAAGGTTGCCATCTCCGCGTATCCAGTATGCCTTCTCGCCGCCAAAAAGCATCATTAGGTCAGCTGGTGCAGCTTCAAAAAGGAAAACTCTCGGCTCATCGCGCATTTCACCAACGTCGACCGCGGAAGGCAGCACCATCTCGGCACCGGCGCTGAACTTCATCCACAGCGAGTTGTTGATGCCTCGATCATCTCTTCGCTCAATGACGGCCACGAGTTGTTGACGAAGCATCAAAGGCTGTCTCGATTTCAGGGATATTTCCCGCCACTTCATGGTTCAAACCCAAACAGCTTGTCGCACAAGTATTAATTGTGATCCGGGAATATACGTGGCTGAGGGCACAATTCAAGTTGCAGGCGATGAAGCAGCCTTAACGTGGCGCACTAGTGCGGGGTCACCTAGCTCGGCCGCGATGCTGGATTCCAACCGGCTGACGGTGGCACCCGCTCCTGATGGACCGCTACCGTCAGCGTGCTGCACTGCCCACCATGAAGCCGCCAACAGCCTCAACACCAATCGGTAAAGATACAGCCGGCTGAGCCAATGAGGCTCGGCGGCACCGAAGTAGCGAGTTAGCATCGTCGTGTCCTGCTCCGTGTCGAACTCGCCTTCGATCGATAAACCGGCGAGATCCCAGAGCGGTTCGCACATGGCCGAATATTCCCAATCCAGCAGATAGCGCCGGCCCTCGGCGACGATGAAATTATGCGGTGCTGGATCGATATGGCAGGGCCGCGGCGGCCCCCAGCCCGCTTCGAGGATCGGCCGCAGCGTTTCGACCTCGCGGCGCAAGCGCAGAAGCTCGGGCGCCGGCGCCAGATTCAGATACTCATCCATCTTGGGATAGAGACGCATGACACCTTGGAAGGTGAGGCCGCTGTCATGCAGGCGCCGCAGCAGACCGACCGTCGCCTGCTAGGCTTGCGCTGTCCTTCAGCGCGGCGGGCGATAGCGCCACGGCACCCTCGATGAAACGCGTGACCATGATTCCGCTGGCGGGTTCGGCGAAGATTATCTCGGCGCCCAGGCCGATGGCGTTTGCGGCGCGTGCATTGGCGGCCTCCGCCGCGCGGTCGATATAGCGCTCCGTGCCGCGGCCCGGCAGGCGCAGGGTGAAGGCTTCGCCGCCGCGGGCGATGCGGAAGATGCGGTTGGTGAAGCTTGGCAGCGCCGTGATGGCCCAGCTGCCGTTGCCTTGCGGCAAAGCAGGAATCTGGCGAATAACCGCGGCCAACGCCTGCTCGTCGCGCGCCGCCGGAATATTGATCCTTGTCAAAGTGTGGCAAGCCCTGTCGTCATGGATACTAAGCCCAAGGAGGCTTTCCATGACCCATTATCACGCCGTCGTCTGGCTCGACCATCACGAAGCCAAAATCTTCCAGTTCAACGCCGCTGAGGCGGAGGAGGCGCATGTCCTGCCCGCCAAGCCCCATGTGCATCTGCACCATCACCATGGCGGTAACACGGATGGCCGCGCCAAGCCGGACACGACCTTCTATCGGGATATTGCCAAAGCCCTGGCCCCGTCCGGGGAAATCCTGATCTGCGGTCCCAGCCAGGCAAAGCTGGAGCTGGCGAAATTCCTGGAGCAGCACGAGCCGGCGATCCACAAAAAGGTGGTTGGCGTGGAAACCGTCGACCACCCCACCGATCCGCAGATCGTCGCTCACGCCCGGACCTACTTCCGTAGCGCCGACCGCATGAAGTCGCAGACCGCCTGAACCTTATTCCCCAAGGCCGACGAACTGCATCGCCTGGCGCATGGTGCGCCGGACATGGCGGCGGCGCAGTGGCGAATTCAGAAATCGATTCATCCCGGCGACCATGACCTGGGCTGCTTCATCATCCGGGCCCTCGGCACTTTCAGCACGCGCCGCCATGATTGTCTTCAGCCGGTGGACGGCCACGATGTTTTCGTCGCGGCCGTGATCCAGCAATTCACCGATGGCGCGGGCGAAGAAGACCGGCGGCCTGGAAATGTACCAGCGGTCCAAGGTCACGGTTTTATCGAGGAAGCCGCTGTTGCGCCCGGCAAAGCAGGCCATCTGCAGCAGGCCCTGCGGCCAGAGCTGCGGAAACTTGCTGCATTGCCGGCGCACGGCATTGGCGAAGGTGATGCCATGGCTCACATCGAGCCAGCTCGCATTGTCGGCGATGGGTTGATCGACCCGCATCTGCAGGCGAAGATCGAGCGTCAGCAGGTTCTGTGCATTGGCGCCCAGCAGCGCGCGATAAAGAAGCACGGGATCGGCCCCGCCCCGCTCCGCCGTCAGCGCCAGAGCGCGTCTGGCATTGAGCCCGGCATAGTCCTGCATGCTGGGTACCGTCTTGGCGCTACCCCAGCCGGCAAGCGCCGCCCCGTAGTCGCGGAACTCCGGAATCAGATCCTCGCGCTGGGCGGCGATCAGAGAACGCAGCAGAGACAACAGCAACGGCGCTTCGACCGTGGGCCCAAGCCGCCCGATCAATTCGAACGCCTTGGCCGTGTAGATCAGCGAATGGCCGAAATCGGCGTAATGGGTGAGTGCGGCGCGGGTGAACGCTTGTTCCAGATCGGCGGCATGCAAGCCCCCGGATAAGGCGCCGCGTAGATAAGCGGCAGCGGTGTCCTCGTCTTCGGCCTCGATCGCCGCAAGGAAGGCCTCTTCGTTCCACGGGCGGCTGCCCTCGGGGAAGGCATGTTCTTGCTGGCGCAGGCAATCCTCGGCGAGATGGGCCAGGATCTCCTGCAGACAGATCAGCTGGGCTTCGCGATCGCCCTCATGCTCATCGTACAGCGCCAGCCAGTCGGCCATGCCGGCATAGGCATGGGTCCAGCCATATTCCAGACGCTGCCAGGACCAGTCGATCGCCGCATAGACAATGTCGCGCGGATTGCCGAGCTCGGCCAACCGCGCGAGATCGCGGGCAAGGCGCTCGTAATCCTCCTCATCGAACGCGGCCTTGAGGCTCGCCATCACGGCCGCGCGGCGCTGTTCCACCGGTGGCTCGGTCAAGTCGAGCCAGACAGCGCCCTCGCGCAATTGCACCGGATATGTGCGCAAGCCTTCGCCGCGGTCGAGGTTCTCGCCCGATCTCAGGTCGAACTTCCAGTTGTGCCAATTGCAGGTCAGCACGCAGCCATTGCTCAGCGTGCCTTCGCGCAGCGGATAGCCTTCATGCGGGCAGCGATTGTTACAGGCGAAGATGCCGTCCGGCGTGGCGAACACAGCGATTTGACGGCCGTCGTGGCGAAACAGGGCTCGGCCCTCGCGCTGCACGCTTGCGAGGTCTATAGCCCTGACCCAGTTAGGGTTTTTTACGATTCCATCGTCCATGCCGAAATTCTGAACCCGTCGGCGCATGTGGTCAACCGACAGCGCCACCTGCGATCAACGTTTCCGCTTCAGCCAAGTCCTCCGGCCGGTTGGTATTGAAGAAAGGGTCGACGGGCTCGACAGGGAAATCGACGACCGCGACGCGGTAGCGCGCGGCCCAGAGATCCACCTTGCGGATATTTTCTTCAACCAGGGCGCGACGCAAATCCTCGCGCAGCGCAACCGGCCAGAGTCCGACAACGGGATGCTGCTGGCCGCCGCTGGCCGCAAACACGATGTCGGCGGCCTCGGCCCGGCAAGCCGCCGACAGGCATTCGGCCAGATCGCGTGGCAGGAAGGGGGCGTCGCTCGGCACCGACAGCACCATGGGACTGTCGGGTGCGGCGACCGCGGCCCAATCCAACCCGGCCAATATTCCAGCCAAAGGCCCGGCAAAGCCCGCCACGTTGTCGGCGGCAATGGGCAGACCAAACGCGGCAAAGCGTGCGGGATCTCCATTGGCGTTCAACACCAGGGCGCCGACATGGGGCCGTACACGTTCGATGATGTGAGAGAGGATCGGCCGGCCAGCGAGCGGGCGCAGGCATTTGTCGCCGCCACCCATGCGCCGTGACAGGCCACCAGCCAGCAGCAAGCCGACGATCCTTGGATTCATGAAATGAATATGCGGTTCTGCCTGGCGGTTCACAAGATCGCCTCAGAGCGTCGGCGGCTTGATCTCCATGCGCGCATAAGGGCTGTCGGCGGGAAGCGCCGAGCGAACGAGATAGCAGAATTCGCCGCGATGCGGGTGATAGGCGATGCCGCCGTGCAGCAGATGGGTCGGCGCCAGCAGCGCGTCGATCCGGCGCCGGTCGATCTCGCTGTGATATTCCATGTAGATGACCCGGAACTGCCCGAGCCAGGGCTCGAGCGATTTCAGGATCGGCCACTCGCAGCCCTCCGTATCCAGCTTGAGGATATCGGCGGCCAGCAACCCCTCGCGGGCGAAAAACCCCGCCGCATCCTCCAGCTCCAGGACATCGCCGCCGCGCTTGGCCATGGCGCTGGCGCCGAACGAACTCGTCGTGCCGTCGATATGGCCGGCATGCAGGGGCAGCTTCGCTTTCTTGTCATAGAGCCCGGTCTGATGCACCTCGATCTGGGGAAAGCGCCGCGCATTCTGCGCCAGCAACGCGAAGGCAGGGGGCGACGGCTCGGCCGCGACGATCCGGGCTTCGGGATATTGGGTGTGCAGATAGAGCGACGCGGCGCCGACATTGGCCCCGATATCGGCAATCAACCGGACGTCACGCAGGAAAGGAACCGGCTTGTAGATTCGGCCGGCGAAGATGTCGTGGGCGGTCTTGAGCGACAGCCCGTTGTCGAAGCAGACGAAGGGAAAGGCACCGTCCTTCCAGTTTATGTCGACCTGTTGCGTGCCCATGACAAAACTCTATCCCCCGGCGCCGCTCCTCCGCGGCCATGGCCCTCACAGCTGCGGCGGCCTGATCTCCATACGCGCATGCGAACTGTCCGCCGGCAAGACCGAGCGCGCGACATAACAAAACTCACCGCGATGGGGATGGTGGGCAACGCCACCCTGCAGCAGATGGGTCGGCTCCAGCAGCGCATCGATCCGGCGCCGGTCGGTCTCGCTGTGGTATTCGAGATAGATCACCCGGAACTTCCCAAGCCACGGCCGCAGCGAGCTCAGGATCGGCCATTCACAGCCTTCCGTGTCGAGCTTGACGATGTCGGCGTTCTGCAGCCCTTCGCGCAGGAAAAACCCGGCGGCATCTTCGAGCTCAAGAGTTCTCGTCGCCCTTCCGCTTCGTTAGCGCGCTGTCCCCGAAGGAATTGGTCACACTGTCGACCAGACCGGTGCGCAGCGGCAAGCTCGCTTTCTTGTCATAGAGCGCGGTCTGCTTCGCCTCGATCTGGGCAAATGGCGCCGCATTGCGGCTGAGCAATGCGAAGGCTACCGGCGAGGGCTCGACGGCGACGATTCGCGCCTCGGGATATTTGGTATGCAGAAAGACCGAGGCCGCGCCGATATTGGCGCCGATATCGGCGATCAGGCGGACATCGCGAAGATAGGGGATCGGGCGATAGGTTTCGCCGGCGAAGATCTGGCGGGCGATCTCGATCGATAGCCGGTTGGCGAAACAGTGGAACGGGAAAACCCTGTCCCCCCAGGTTATATCGACCTGCTTCGTCCCCGACTGCCCCATGGCCTGACTATAGCGCCGTGCTGGCGCTTTCCCAACGGCTTCGCTTGCCAGCAGCTTCTTGCCAGGCCGGGCGTCGGCAGCCCAGTATCCGTCATGCTTCTGCGCCAGCTCGTCTATCTGCGTGCGCTCTCGCGCGAACGCCATTTCGGCCGTGCCGCCGCCGCCTGCCGTGTCTCGCAGCCCACCCTGTCGGCCGCGATCAAGCAGCTCGAAGAAGAATTTGCCATGCCCATCGTCCAGCGCGGCCGGCGCTTCGAGGGCTTTACCTCGGAGGGAATGCGCATCATCGAATGGGCTTTGCGTATCCTGGCCGATTGCGAGGGCATGACCCAGGAGATCGGCGAGCTGCGCCATGGGTTGGTGGGCCATCTGCGTATCGGCGCCATTCCAACTGCGCTTTCCATGGTGCCGCGGCTGACCACGCCGTTTCACGCCCTCCATCCCAATGTCGCGCTCAGCGTGCTGTCCCAGACCTCGCAGCAGATCCAGCGCGATCTCGACAATTTCGAGATCGATATCGGCGTCACCTATCTGGATAATGAACCGCTTGCCCATGCGCAGACCTTCCCCTTTTATCGCGAGCGCTATGTGCTGGTGACACCGGCGGGCAGCGCGCTCGGCAAGCGTCGTCAGATCACCTGGGCCGAGGCCGCCGAACTGCCGCTCTTGCTGCTCACGCCCGACATGCAGAACCGGCGCATCCTGAACGACCTCTTTCGCCGCGCCGCCGTCAAGCCGCGGACCGTGATCGAGACCAATTCCGTCGCCACGCTCTGGGCCCATCTGCGCCAGGGCGGCTGGTCCAGCGTCATGCCCCAGACCTTTCAGGCCTTGTTCGGAGCCCTGGAGGGCTTACGCGCCATTCCGCTGGTGAAGCCGGAGGCAACCCACGTCATCGGCCTGGCCATGGCCGACCGCGAGCCCCTGCTGCCGGTTACCCGCGCCATGCTGGATGTGGCCCGCCAGGTTGCGGGCAAGCTCGATCGCCGGCTGGCGGTGGCGCCCGATTGACGCGGCGCCCTGATGCACTTGGCTGGGCCAAAACGAGGCCCGCGCGTATCTGTCGCACGCCCGATAACGCGGCTTCCCGAACGCGTCGCGCTGACAGTAAGATGCGCCGCCATGCCGCCGGGAACCTTTCGCGTACTCGCTTGTTTCTTGTCCCTCGCGGCCCCCATCGCTGGCAGCCTCGCGGCAACGGCATCCCCCTATCAGGAAACGCCATCGCTTCAGGAGCAGGTTACGGCGGGCACACTGCCGCCGGTCGAACAACGCCTGCCGGCCATACCGCTGGTGGACGATATGAAGGCGGAGGGCAAGCTGCCCGGCAAACCCGGGGGCACGCTTCGCATCCTGATCGGCCAGGGCTCGGATGCACGCAGCCTGGTGCCGTTCGAATATTCGCGGCTGATCGTCTATGACGACCGCTACCGGCTGGTGCCCGACATCCTTGCCAGCTTCGATGTCCAAGATGGGCGCATCTTCACCTTTCATCTGCGCCCCGGCCATCGCTGGTCCGATGGTGCGCCCTTCACCAGCGAGGATTTCCGCTATTACTGGGAAGATGTCGCGACCAACCCTGATCTGAGCCCCGATGGGTTGCCAGCGGCACTGATCGTCAACGGCACGCCACCCAAGGTCGACATCATCGATCCCGTAACGGTCCGCTATAGCTGGGCCTGGCCCAACCAGGCGTTTTTGCCGGCGCTGGCCGGTGCCGCGCCGCTGATCATCTTTCGGCCGGCCCATTACCTGAAACAGTTCAACCCGAAATACAGCAGCAAGCGCGCCGTCAGCCTGCTGATCGCCCAGGCCAAGCTTGACGACTGGACCGACCTGCACCGCCAGAAGGACGATCCGCTGTTCCTCAGCAATCCGGACATGCCGACGCTCGGGCCCTGGATCAGCCTGACGCGGCCGGGCAGCGAGGCCTATGTCGCGGTGCGCAACCCCTATTACCACCGTGTCGACAAGGATGGCCGCCAGCTTCCTTATATCGACCGGGTGATGCTGATCCCGCAGCTGAAATCAGAGATCCTCTCGAACGTCGTCTCTGGCCGCAGCGACCTTCAGGCCCAGGGGCTGACGCTGGCCGATCTGCCGGCGCTGCGCCAGGCCGCCGGCAAAGGCACCATCAAGCTCGATCTCTGGCCCAGCGGCCGAGGTTCCGAACTAGCCCTCTACCCCAACCTCAACGCGGCCGATCCGGTCTGGCAGAAACTGATGCGCGATCTGCGCTTCCGTCGCGCCCTCTCGCTCGCCATCGACCGCAATGCCATCAACCAGCAGATCTATGCCGGCATGGCGAAACCCCGTGCCAACACCTTGTTGCCGGATTCACCGTTGTTCGATCCCGATGCCCAGCGTGCCTGGAGTGAATTCGATCTTGCCCGCGCGCAGGAATTGATGGACGGGGTCGGCCTGAAGCTCGACGACAAATACAGGATCCGCCGCATGTCCGACGGCCGTCTGCTCTCGCTGCTGGTGGCAACCCAGGGTGCCGACCCTTCCGAAATCGCCATTCTTCGCCTGATCCAGGAAAGCTGGCGCAAGATCGGCGTCGAGCTGATGATCGGGGCACCGCTGCCCAGCGAATTTCACGACCGGATCGTCGATGGCCGTACGGTGATGTCGATCGCCGCGGGGCTGGCCGAAGGCCTCGCCACCGCCCAGATGAATCCTGTCGAGCTGGCGCCCTCCAGCGAGGCCCAGCTGCAATGGCCGCGCTGGGGGCTCTTTGAGCGTACGCGCGGCGCCAAGGGCAATGAGGTCGACATGCCCGCTGCCATGAAACTCGTGGATCTGTGGAAGAATTGGCGCGAATTCGCCCAAAGACAGCGACAAGACCGCGGCATGGCGCCAGATGGTCAAGATTCATGCCGATCAGGTCTTCACCATCGGGCTGGTGGGCGAAGTGCCGCAGCCGGTTGCGGTCAACCCCAGGCTGCGCAATATCCCCGAGCGCGACTTCTATAACTGGGAGCCCGGCGCCTATTTCGGCCTCTACCGGCCCGAGAGTTTCTGGCTGGACGACAAGCCCTAAGCGGGCCCTACCTTTGGCAGGGCGACAAGACCCAAGGGCAACAAGGCCCAGGGGCGACAAAACCCAGGCGCCACCCTATATTCCGTTCTACAGAGCCATGCAGAACGCCATGATCGATCCCTTCGGCCGGGCTATTACCTACCTGCGCGTCTCCGTGACGGATCGCTGCGATTTCCGCTGCGTCTATTGCATGGCGGAAGACATGACCTTCCTGCCCAAAGCGGAAATCCTGACTCTGGACGAGCTCGACCGGCTCTGCAGCGCCTTCGTGCGCCGCGGCGTGCGCAAATTGCGCCTGACCGGCGGCGAGCCGCTGGTGCGCAAGGGCGTCATGGGCCTGGTGCGCAGCCTGTCGCGCCATCTGGGCACGGGGGAACTGGATGAGCTGACTCTGACGACCAATGGCAGCCAACTCGGCCGCTACGCGAAAGAGCTCGCCGATTGCGGCGTACGGCGGGTCAATGTCTCCATCGATACGCTCGACCCGCAGAAATTCGCTGCCATCACCCGTTGGGGCCGGCTGGACCAGGTGATGGAGGGCCTCGCCGCCGCCAAGGCCGCGGGCCTCGCCGTCAAGATCAACGCCGTAGCGCTCAAGGGCGTCAACGAACATGAGTTCGACGGGCTGATCGAATGGTGCGGGCGCGAGGGCTTCGATCTGACACTGATCGAGGTCATGCCCATGGGCGATATCGGCGGTGAAAACCGCGTCGATCAGTATTTGCCGCTGTCGCTGGTGCGCGCACGACTTGCCCAGCGCTGGACGCTGGAAGATATCGACTATCGCAGCGGCGGGCCGGCGCGCTATGTGCGCATCGCCGACACGCGGACAGCGCCTGGGCTTCATCACGCCGCTGACTCATAATTTCTGCGAGAGCTGCAACCGTGTGCGGCTGACCTGCACCGGCACGCTTTATATGTGTTTGGGCCAGGAGGATGCTGCCGACCTGCGGGCGCCGCTGCGGGCCAGTAGCGACGATACCCTGCTCGATGCGGCAATCGCCGAGGCGATCGCACGCAAGCCCAAGGGCCATGATTTCATCATCGACCGGCGCCATCAGGCCCCGGCCGTGCCCCGCCATATGAGCGTCACCGGCGGCTGAAAACCCGCGCTGCTACTCGATCTTGATCTGATGGGCGAAGGCGACGCCGTCGGTGATCGTCACCTGCTTGAA
Organism: uncultured Alphaproteobacteria bacterium; assembly: GCA_963770335.1. Taxonomy (GTDB): domain Bacteria; phylum Pseudomonadota; class Alphaproteobacteria; order Dongiales; family Dongiaceae; genus DASXQK01. The sequence goes on along the minus strand of CAVYPG010000019.1, from coordinate 314,953 downwards.
GCCGAGCAACTTCAGAAAGTCGAGGAAGGTGGCGTAATCGGCGATGGTGTTCTGCTGGAAGAACTGGGTCGAACGCGCCGAGGCCGTGAGCGTCGCCAGCAAGGCGCGGGCGCGATAGACCGTGCTGAGCGCGCCATCCTGCATGCCGACGATGATGAGCTTGTCGGCCTCGTCGCCCTTGGCGAAGACCAGATAACCGGCGGCATAGGGTTTGCTGGCGATCTCCTTGGCCACCCCGGTGATGAAGGCGATACGCTGGCCACGGTCGGCGTCGGGCATGGTCGCGACCCGCGCCTGATAGGTCTCCGTCGATTTCGGTTTGGGATAGTAATACCCCGCCTGCGGATCGTCGGCGAAAGCGGGGCCGAATGTTGCCGCCGACAATAAAAGCGCGAGAGCCAGGGCCAGGAAACGATGCATCGGCGCTATCCCTTTTACCAAATCGGGCGGCAAAGCTTGGATGCTCGCCCTGGCCTTGGCAAGCCGATATAGTCCGCGCCATGCCTGTTGAACGACGCCGGTCGGCGAAAATCCGCCCTGACAATCGCCTTCCTGGCGGCCGATAGCGATGCCGCACGGCGCGCCTATCGCCGGCTGACGCGACGCTATCCGCAGGTCGCACCCGACAAGGCAGATATCGTCGTGGCCCTTGGCGGCGACGGCATGATGCTGGAAACCCTGCACCGTTTCATGGCCCGCGGCACGCCGATCTACGGCATGAATTGCGGCACGGTCGGCTTCCTGATGAACAAGTACGGCGAAGCCAATCTGCTGGCGCGCCTGGCCGCGGCCCAGACCGTCAAGCTGCATCCGCTCGCGATGAAGGCGCGCACACGCGCCGGCAAGACTGTCCGTGCCCGCGCCATCAATGAAGTCTCGCTGCTGCGCGAAAAGGCCCAGACCGCCAAGATCAAGATCACCGTCGATGGCGTGGTGCGCATGCCGGAGCTGAGCTGCGATGGCGTGCTGCTGTCCACGCCGGCGGGCAGCACCGCCTACAACCTCTCGGCCCATGGTCCGATCCTGCCGCTGGGATCGGGCGTGCTGGCTCTGACCCCCATCAGCGCCTTCCGCCCGCGACGCTGGCGCGGCGCATTGCTGCCCCACTCGGCCAAGGTGGTGATGGAAGTGCGCGAGAGCGCCAAGCGGCCGGTCTCGGCCGTGGCGGATTCAACCGAGGTGCGCGACGTGCGCGAAGTCTCCATCCATGAAGACCGCAGCATCTCGCTGAAGCTGCTGTTCGATCCTGAGCACAATCTGGAAGAGCGCATCCTGCGCGAGCAGTTCGAGCCCTGATCAGGCGCTAGACGCTGCGCCGCGCATAATCGGCGACGGTCTTCGTCAGCCGGCCGAGATCGGCTTTCAGGCGCTCAAAGCCGCCTGTCTTCGAAACCGCTCGCTTCATCCATATAGAGCTTGCGGTTGATCTCGATCTGCAGGCTGTGGCGTTCGCGCCGCGGATCGCTGTAGCGAGCCACCAGTTCGGCACCCTTGAAGGGATCGTTCAGCCGCACGCTGTAGCCCATGGCGGTCAGGCTGTCGCCCACCAGAGCCGTGAACTCTTTGGCGCAGGCCGCACCCTCCAGATCGCCCAGCACGAAATCCGCGCGTTCCCGGTCGCGTTGCGGCCGCGCCCCATCGCCTTCATCGAATGCCAGTCGATATGCCAGACGGCGCCGAAGCGCTGATGGGCGGCATCCAGCATCGCCTTCAGTTCGTCGTGATAGGGGCGATAGAAGCCGGCGATGCGATTCTCCACCTCGCTTATCGCCAGCGTGCGGTCGTAGATCGGCAGTCTGCGGGCTCAACAGGCGGCGAAGCAGGCCAAGCCCCCGTTCGCTGCGCCCGCTGGGCTCGGCGCCATGGGGCCAGGGCTCGGCCAGCAGGCTTTCATCGATATCGGCCTCATGGCGGTTGGGATCGATATAGCTGCGGGGGAAAAGTGCGCGTCAGCAGCGCCGACGCCGTGATCGGGCGCATCGGCCAGCAGTTCGTCGACAAAGGCATCTTCGGCCCGGCGCAGCAGCGCCAACGGGCGCTGCATGGCCGAAATCCTCGGGATAGTCGCGTCCGCTATGGGGTGAATCGAAGACAACCGGCGCGCCGCTCACCGCCGGCATCGCGGCGGATGAACACCCCGGGCCGGTGCAAATCGCCACGAGCGGTGGCGCTTGCCAGCCTATCCTGCGAGCGGATATCCATGCTCAACTACGCATCGAACAGCGGCAGGAGTTCGCTTTGGCGCAAGCGCTCGCAAGTCTCGAGATGATCCGCCGGCTGGTGGCGATGGACACCACGAGCCGCAACTCGAATCTCGAGATCATCAAATTCATCGGCGACTACCTGGCCAAGCTTGGGGTCGAGAGCCGCCTGGTGCATGACGAGACGGGCCGCAAGGCCAATCTCTACGCCACGCTCGGCCCCACCGACAAGCCCGGCATCGCGCTGTCGGGCCATACCGACGTGGTGCCGATCGATGGCCAGGAGTGGTCGAGCGATCCCTGGACCATCGCGGAGCGTGGCAAGCGCCTGTTCGGCCGCGGCACCGCGGACATGAAAAGCTTCCTTGCCGTGGTGCTGACCAAGGTACCGGAGATGCTGCGCCGCCAGCCCAGCACGCCGATCCACCTGATCTTCTCCTATGACGAGGAAGTCGGCTGCGTCGGGCGTGCGCCGGCTGCTCGAAATGTTCCGCCACATGCCGATCCGGCCCCGCGCCTGCATCATCGGCGAGCCGACGGAAATGAAAGTGATCGTCGGCCACAAGGGCAAGATGAGCCTGCGCTGCCATGTGCGCGGCAAGGAATGCCATTCCTCGCTGGCGCCCCAGGGCGTCAACGCGGTGGAATATGCGGCCGAGGTCATCACCCATCTCAAGGGCATGGCCCGGCGCGTCGCCGCCGATGGCCCCTTCGACGACAATTTCGACGTCGCCCATTCGACGGTCCATACCGGCACGGTGCATGGCGGCACGGCGCTGAACATCGTGCCCAAGGATTGCAGCTTCGACTTCGAGTTCCGCTATGTGCCGGGGGTGAAGCCGGAGGCGCTGTTGGCCGAGGTGCAGACCTTCGCCGAGGAGAAGCTGCTGCCTGGCATGAAGGCGATCGATCCCGCCGCCGGATTCTCCTGGGAGCCGCTATCCTCCTTCCCCGGCCTCGACACGCCGGTGGATAGCGAGATCGTCGCCTTCGTCAAATCGCTGACAGGCGCCAACTCGGTCAGCAAGGTCGCCTTCGGCACCGAGGCCGGCCTGTTCCAGGAAGTTGGCATTCCCACCGTCATCTGCGGCCCGGGCAATATCGCCCAGGCCCACAAGCCCGACGAATATGTCGAGATCGAACAGATCGCGCTCTGCGAGGCCTTCATGGGCCGGCTGATGGACCGGCTTTGCAGCCAGCCCGCCTGAGGCCCCCGCAGAGGCCAGCCAGACGGCGGATCGGCACGATTCCATGTCGCATCCGCGCATGAGGGCGCCGGGCCAGGCGCTAGTCTGAGTTCGAGGCGAAAGCAGGCAGAACCTATGCGCATCGAAGACATTCTCTCGCGGCCGGCGATCGAGGCCGTGCAGCGGCCGATCTCCCAGGCCATGGGCCTTCCCTCCATCGCCTATACCAGTCCAGACTTCCTGAAACAGGAGCAGGACCTTCTTTTCGCGCCGGGCTGGATCTATGCCGGCCGCGCCGACGAGTTGGCCAGGCCCGGCGATGGCCGGCCGGTCGAGATCGCGGGACGGCCACTGATCCTGCTGCGCAACCGCAATGGCGAGATCAAGGCGTTCCATAATGTCTGCAGCCATCGCAACGCGCTGCTCGCACGCGAGCCGTTCGGCGGCCGCCCGACCATCACCTGCCCGTATCACTCCTGGACCTACGATCTCGATGGCCGGCTGATGCGCACGCCGCATATCGGCGGGCAGGATGTCCATCAATGCGAAGGCATCGACCGGGCGGAACTCGGCCTGCGGCCCGGTGCGTGTCGAAAACTGGGCCGGGCTGCTCTTCGTCAATCTGACGGGCGACGCGCCATCGCTGGCAAATTGGCTGAAGCCGCTGACCGATCGCTGGCAGGCCTATGATTTCAGCCTGCTGCGCCATGGCGGCGGACGAAGCTATGAGCTCAACACCAACTGGAAGCATGCGGTCGAGAATTATCTCGAAAGCTATCACCTGCCCTGGGTTCATCCCGGCCTGAACAGCTATTCGCGCATGTCCGATCACTATTGCTTCCTGGCGGGCCATGAAGCCGGCGGCCAGGGCACCGAGGTCTATGCGCCGGGCAGCAAGGACGGTCACAGCCTGCCGGCCATGTCGCTGCCCGAAGACCAGGTGAAGCGCGGCGAGTATCCGGTGGTCTATCCGAATCTTCTCACCGGCGTGCAGTCGGATCACTTCTACCTGATCGATGTAATGCCTGTCTCGCCGACGCTCACGCGCGAACGGTTCGATATTTTCTTTTTCGGCGATGAATCGATGGACGAGCCGCATCGCGCCATCCGCGAACAGACCATCGAGCGCTGGAACGATGTCTTCGTCGAAGACATCGATGTCGTCGAACGGCTGCAGCAGGGCCATGCCTCGCCGGCCGCGACCGGCGGCCGTTTTTCGCCGATCCAGGATCAGGTCGTGCATCACTTCCATTGCTGGATCCTGAAACGGATGCTGGGCCGCGAAGCCCATGCGAAGGCCGCCGAATAATTCTTGCGCGTTTAGGAGCGGCGCTAATGCGCGATTAAGATTCGCGCTAATACGCGATTAAGATATAGCCACGACTTTGCCACCCCGGGCGCGGCGCTCGGCGTGAATTATGCGTCGCGAAGGCGCCGTCGCATGTGAGCGCGGCAGCCTCTCCTGCGTGGCGGCGGTCGGGTCCATTCAACGCCCTTTCGAGGTCCGACCCTTACCCCACGCGGGCGGCGGCGTCTTCACCATACCGGACGCGATAGGGCCCGGACGCGACAAAGCTTGCAGCGCAACAGGATAGAGTGGACTGCTAGTGGGGTGCCTTGATGCTGCGTCATATTGCCTTGGTCAGTCGGACCAGGCATGTCGCGTTATCGGAGGCAGCCCATGTGGCGGCCGCCTTGCAAAAACAGATCGCGCGCGACGCAGCACCCATCTGGGGCCTTGAGGCTTCGCTTTCCGTCTTCGCAGCATTGCGCGACGTGCCGATCGGCTATTGGCCGGTCCTGATCGTCGACGACATACACGATCCCAACGCGGCCGGCTTCCATATCGACCGGCAAGGCCAGCCTTTCGTGCTGGTGGAATACGGTCCCTCCTGGTCGCTGACCGCGAGCCATGAGAGCCTTGAAATGCTGGTCGATCCCAGCGGCAACCGCCAGGTTTCCGGCCCCTCGCCATCGCCCGACCAGGGCGAAGTGAATTTCCTGGTGGAGATCTGCGATCCCTCCGCCGATGCGCAATTTGCCTACAGCATCGATGGTGTATTGCTGTCCGATTTCTGCACGCCATCCTATTTCGCCCATGCCGCTATCGGCGGCCGCTACAGCTTCACCGGGGCCATCACCCAGCCGCTGCAGGTATTGAAGAACGGCTATCTCAGCTGGCATGAGCCGCGCTCCAACAGCTGGTTTCAGCAGCAGTTCTTCGGCAGCGCGCCTCGCCTGATTACGCTGGGAGCGCCAGGCGCGGAATATCGTTGCCTGCGCGAATTCACCAATCGGGGCGAGGTCGATCATCGCCGCCTCTCCCATGTCAACGCCGCTTCGCTGGCCATGCGCGATGCTTCAGCCCGCCTGCGCCAGCACGGCGAGGCATCGCGGGCCCATGCCGAGCTTCTGGATCAGGAGATCCTGTCGCTGAACCAGCGCCTGGGCGGTCCCACGGCGCGGCGAAGGGCGCGGCGCGGCTAGCGGCCGGTCGGCCTTCCGGTTCTTGGGCCTAATTCATCGTGGCGAGCACCGCCGGCAGATCGCCCAGGCGGGTCAGGGTGCGGGTCGTATCGCCATCGAAGACGAAGATCGACAGCGCGTCGGAGCCGTAATGGGTCGGGTCCTGGTTGACACCGGCGCTCTTCGTGCCGACCCAGAGCTGCAGCACCACATAGCGGTCGAGGGAGGGTTTGCCGTCGGCACCAAAGAACAAGGCCTGGCCTTCGCTGCACAGGGTCACATCATTGTTGGTCGCGTTGGCGCCGGTGGCTGTAGAGCTGCCGCCAGAGGTAGAGGTGCCCGAAGTCGAACCGGTGCCTCCGCTGGTATCCGCACCCTGGGTTGAATCGGACTCGCCGCCCTCATCGCCGCATTCCGCCGTCGTCCAGTCGATCTGGGCGCGCTTGCCCATCTCGCCCTGGAACCAGTCGAGCAGCCCGGCATTGGGCAGCCGGGCATCGAACTGGCGGGCGGTCAGATGCTTGAGCAGGCTCGTCGGCCTGGGCGTCATAGGGCGATTGCCCGGCGGGCTCGACCTGCGTTCCGGGGCTGGCAGCCGGTGCCGTTGAACTGCTGGTCGGTTGGCCGCTGGCTGGCGGGGTGCCTTGGGTCGACGAATTCGTCCCCTGGGCCCAGGCCACGCCTGCCGACCCCAGCAGCACAACAGCGGCAAGAATGGTTCCACGCACGGCGATCGCTTCCAAGGCCCGAATCGAAGTCTAGCCGAGGATGCGCCATTGGCGATAGCCTCGCTCGCGATGGTCGATGATTCCCGCATGGCAACCGCCTTGCAGCATCAGCAGGCGGGCCGGTTGGCCGAGGCCGAGCGGATCTATCACGCCATTCTTGCCGAGCAGCCGCAGGATGGCCGGGCATGGCATTACCTCGGCATGGTCGCCCATCTGGGCGGCCGGCATGATGAGGCCGCCCAATCGCTCGATCGCGCCATGCAGCTCCAGCCGGCCGATTCCGAGTTGCTGGCGCATCTCGCTTTGGTTGAGCATGCCCGTGGCGATGGGAGCCGGGCCATCGACCTGCTTCGTCAGGCGCTGCGCATCGACCCCCGCAACGGGGAAGCCCTGGCCAACCTCGGCATTTTCGCCGCGGCTCGTGGCCATGCCGAGGAGGCTCTCGGCGCTCTCGCACAGGCCGCCGAGCTCGATCCCGGTTCGGCGGAGGCCGAGCTTCGCCTTGCCTTCGCCTTGCGGCAGTTCAACCGGCCGGCGGACGCAATCAGTGCTGCGGAGCGCGCCTTTCAGAAGGATCCGCGCAATGCCCGGATCCTGGACATGCTCGCTCTGCTGCGGCGCGATGCCGGGCAGTTCGAGAATGCCATTGCCCTGCACCGCCGCGCGGTCGCAATCGACGCAGCCTTCGCCGGCGGCTGGAACAATCTCGGCAATACGCTGGCAAAGACGGGCGACACGGCCGGTGCCCTCGCCGCCTTCGAGCAGGCGGTGGCGATCCAGCCCGATTTCGCGCAAGCCTGGCTGAATCTTGCCCGCTACCTGCTCATGGCGGGTCGGCCTGCCGAAGCGCTGGATGCTTGCCGCCGCAACATCGCTTTGGCGGGTGATAGTCTCGATGCCCTATGTATCGAAGGCGACGCGAACAAGGCACGGGGCGACTTTACCGGCGCGATGTCGTGTTATCGGCGCGCTGCAGACAAGGGGCTGGACGACCGGGGCGCTGCTCTTGGCCGACTATGCGATGCGATGCTCGCCGGCGGCTATTGGGACGGGCTTGCGCCCGAACAGGCGCGCGCCATCGCACTGGTGCAGCAGGAGGCGGGCCAGCGCATCTCGCCTTTCCTCTTCCTGCGGCTCAGCGATGATCCGCAACTGCAGCGCAAAGCAGGCGCCGCCTTCGCGGCAGAACGCGAGAAGGAAGCGCAGATGCCGGGCGCCTCGTTCTTGCACAAACGCAGCGACCATCGCCGCCTGCGCATCGGCTATCTCTCCGCCGACTACCGCGACCATGCAATTGCGCAACTGCTCGTCGAGGTGATCGAGAAGCACGACAGAAACACCGTAGAAGTATTCGGCTACGACGTCGCCAAAAGCGATAACAGCGCCCTTCGCCGCCGGATCGTCTCATCCTTCGACCGGTTTATCGACCTTGGCGCGATGCCGGTTCTCGCTGCGGCCAAACAGATCAATGCCGATGTCATCGATATCCTTGTCGACCTCAACGGCTATACCGAAGGGGCGCGCCCGGACATCCTGGCGCTGCGCCCGGCGCCGATCCAGGTGGCCTGGCTCGGTTATCCCGGAACCTCTGGTGCAGCCTTCATCGACTACGCGATTGCCGATGCCCTCGTAGCACCACCCGGCAGCGATGGCGGTTTTTCGGAAGCGATTGTGCGCTTGCCACGCTGTTATCAGCCCGCCGACAGCCGGCTGGAGATCGCCGCGCAGACGCCCTCGCGCGCGCAAGAGGGTTTGCCCGACAGCGCCATCGTCTTCTGCTGTTTCAACAACGCCTTCAAATTGAGCGCCGGGATCTTCGACGTCTGGGTCGACCTGTTGAATGCGTGCCCAGGCTCCGTACTGTGGCTACTGGCGAGCAACGCGGAATTGCCGGTCCAGTTGCGCCGTTATGCAGGCCGCGCCGGCATCGCACCCGAACGGCTGGTCTTTGCTCGCCGGGTTGATCGGCCGTTGCATCTTGCCCGCCAGCGCCTGGCTGATCTGTTTCTCGATACCGCCCCTTACGGCGCCCACACCACGGCGAGCGATGCGCTGCGCGTCGGGCTTCCGGTCATTACCTGTGCCGGGCGAACCTTCGCGAGCCGGGTTGCCGCCAGCTTGCTGCATCATCTGGGGGTATCGGAGCTGATTGCCGCCGACCTGGCCGGCTATCGATCACTGGCGCTGGCGCTGGCGAAGGACGCGCCCCGTCGCCAGGCCGCACGAGAGCGCATTAGTCGTCGCCTGGCAGCAAGCTCCTATCTCGATGCACGCGCCTTCGCCCGCGATCTGGAGACGGCCTACCGGCGCATGTGGGAAACCTGGATTACCGGCGGCCCGCCGGCGCCCTTTATCCTCGAGGGCACCAGCTAGTTTTTCTTGCCAGCAGCGCCCGCCGGCTTGGGCACGATGGGGCTGCTGGTCGTGGGCACGTCGGAGCTGCCGTCGAGGCCGTAGATATCGGCCCTGAACTGGGCCACGCCATCGGCATCGACCCAGGCCGTCTGGTAGGTGAGCATGATGGGCAGCGGATCGGCGAGCGGTGCGGAGATCGTCGTTGCCTTGTGGACCACATCATCGATGCGCGTGGCCGGCCAGTTGTGGTCGTTGCGCAGCAGGTATTTCGCCAGGTCGACAGGATGCTCGGCACGCACGCAACCGGAACTGAGCGAGCGTGCCGCCAGCTGGAACAGCGACTGCACCGGCGTGCCGTGAACATAGACGGCATAGTCATTGGCGAAGTCGAACTTCACCGGGCCCAGCGCATTCTCCGGCCCCGGATCCTGGCGCAGCGCAAAGGGCATGTTGTTGGGCCCGTATTGGGTCCAGTCGATGCTGCTGGGGTCGATCTCATGCGCATTGGCCCCCCAACCGTCATAGACACGGATGTTGTGGGTGCGAAAGAAAGTGGAATCGGAACGCATGCGCGCCACCTCGTCATTGCGCGCGATCTTGGCCGGCACCACCCAGGTGGGATTGAAGTCGATGCGGCGGATGACGCTTTGCAGCAGCGGTGTCGGCCGGTCGATGCGTCCGACAATGACCTTGTTGAAGAAGGTGACCTGGCCATGCTCGACCAGCGACAGTTCCATCCCGGCAACGTTGATGTAGAGATAGCGCTGCCCCATGGCTGCGTTCAGTTTGCGGAAGCGCTCCAGGTTCAAAAGGATCTGTTGCAGGCGTTTGTCCGGCGGAACATTCAGCGCGGCCAGCGTCTGGGCGCCCAATTTGCCGTCGGGATCCAGGCCATGGCTTGCCTGGAACTTCATCAGGGCTGCGGCCAGCGCGTCGTCGAAGCGATCGGGTTGCGGGCCAGGTTGTGCCAGTTCGCCGCTGGCGAGCAGCCGCTGGCCCAGGATGGCCACACGGGCATCGCTCATCCCCTTTTCCAGCTTTGGACCGCTGGGCACCGCCGGCCAACCGCCTGCCGCCGCGTAGCGCGTGTAGAGCGGCAGCGCGTGACGCAGGCGCCAATAGAAGAAGTTGGAAGGCAGGTGATCGGCCAGGAAGCTGCGCGCATCGCCCTGACGGGATGCTGCCAGCAGGGCCGGCGGATCCTGATCGCCGCTGTTCTCGATCGCCGCCAGCAACGTGCCGCTCAACAGCAGTTCGAGCGCTGCGATGTCGTCAGGACTCTTGGCTCCGGCTTGCTGGCTGACAGCGGCAAGCTGTGGCTCCAGCATATCCATGCCGGCCGCCTTGGCTGCCTGCAGGCTGTCGAGCAGGGCAGCGCCCCGCGGGCCGAGACCACCATCGTCGGTCCAGATCGGTTCGTCATTGGCGCTGGCATAGCTTTCCGCCAGCATCTCACCCGGCAGCTGAATACCCTTGATGGTCAGATTGTCGCCTGCGCCGGCGAGCAGCTTCTGGAGCGCCTCGCCGACGGCGCTGACTGGGGTGCCGGCCGGTTCTGCTGCGGGCGGCGCAGCCGGCACCGGTTGCGTGCTCGACGATGATGTTTCGTTGGCGGCCCAGCCGGGCAGCGCCGCCACACTTACCAGCCCCGCAATGGCAAGAACGCTCGCCGCCTGCAGGAATGCCGGGCGGTTTCCCTTACTGAAAACGGGCAAAAGCGGTCTAACCTTTGATTACTTGCGGCCGCTGACGCCCGCCGCGGCTCATGCGCGAGGCATGATGGCCCGAGACATAGACCCATAGCGGGTTGCGCACCGGCAGGATCGGCCCGCCATGCCAGTGGAAGATCAGCAGGCTGCGGCTGTCGACGGACAGGCCCCGCATGAAGATGCTGCCACTCTTATGCGGCGGGACATAGAGATAGATCTCGCCCGACTCATCCCAGTCGAACCAGTTCGACAGCGGCATTTCGGGGTCGGTATTGGGTGCGAACTCGATCGGCTTGCCCGACAGGCGCAGGCGCTGCACCTTGTAGATCTCGATCGGCCAGGAACTGCCATTGACCACCCGCATCTCGAGCTGCGAGGGCTGCGGACGCTCAGCGGGCCATGGGGTCAGCATGACCCGTGGGCGCGGCAGGAAACGCGCCCAGGCGAGGGCGGTGCTGAGGCCCGCTCCCCAAATCGCAAAGGTGGTTGTCCAGTCGGAATTCATGTAGCGGAATTCATGCGGCGAAATTCATGCCCGTTTTCTGAGCCTCGTGGACGCGATGTTAGCGGATGAAGCGGTCATCAGATAGTGGCAGCTTCGGGGCTATTGCAACCCGGGACCCACAGTCCAGCGCTGGCTGGGCGGTGGGGTTCGGTACAGCGAATAGCCGTCGGGGCAATAGGCCGTACCGTCGGTCTTCCACAGGACCGCCGGGGCCTTGGCGCTAGCGCCGCCATTCGCGCAGGTACATGCATCGGTCTCGCAGGCAACGGCCAGATCGACTGAGCCCGTCTGGCCCGTCCCGCAGGCTGCCAGGAACACCGACAAGCCAAGGCCGAAAAGCGCAATAAGGCGCCGCACCAGCCTCGCGCCCTCACGGACGAAACCGAATTCACCGCTCACCGTCATGCTACCCCTCATACGCTGTCGGCGCAGAGCTTAACGAATTGAGGCCCCGCTCGCCAACATTGAGACCCTGCTCGCCAACCCGTCGGCGCCGACGCCGGCGAAGATTCGCCCGGTTTTGCCGCCAGGCGGCTTGTCCCGGGTGCCTTGTCGCTGGATGCCTTGTCGCTGGGTTGGGCGAATGGCATTCTCCGCGCCGGTCGAAGGGGACGGGACAATGCTGAAATCTGGGCGTCTGCTGGCGATCGCTTTGTCATTGGCCTTGGCGCCTTTGATCCTGGGCGAGACCGGCCTCGCGCGTGCCGATCAACCCGGCATCATGGCCATGCCCGGCGAGGCTTGCGCCACGCCGCCGGTGAGCGACTGGACCGAATCCGAGAAATGGGCATGGGACCGCATCTGCACGGGACAGCTTGCGAATATGGCCGATCATGCCGGCGGATCGGATGATCCGGCCTCAAGTGATAAGTGGCCCGCGGGGCGCGATCTCAGCCAGCGATTCCTCCAGACGATCCTTCTCGTCGAGCCTTACCGCAGCGCCGTTCCGATCCCAGGGGTCAGAATTCATGGCGCGCATTTCGCTGAACTCGTCAGCCTGTCGAATGCTTCCCTGATCCGCGAACTCTGGCTCGACAATTCTCGCTTCGATCGGGGCGCCGATATGCTGGGGCTTCGCAGCACCGGGCCGCTTAGCCTGGAGCATTCCTGGTCTGGCGGGCCACTCGACCTGCAGCGCTCCCAGATCGACGGCTCGCTATTCATGAAGAATGTGGTCACCACCGATGAAGTTTCCATAACGGCAGCCAGGATCGGCAGCATTCTGGATCTGACCGCCGCAACGATCGGCGGTGACATGGATCTCAGGCGGCTGACAGTCAACGGCGATGTGTTCCTGACCAGCAGCGAGGCGCGAGGCGACCTCGACATGTCGGGCTCCCATATTGGCAACACCTTGGACTTCAACGGCGCGCATATCACTGGCCATGCCAATCTGCAGCGCCTGACCCTCGCCAATACGCTGTTTGCCGAAGCGGATAAGAGCGGCAAGCAAGCCCGCTTCGATGGCGGGTTCGACATGCTGGGCGCAGTACTCAGTGCCAACGCCGAATTCATCGGAACCAAGACCGGCAAGGAACTCATCCTCGAGCAGGCATCGATAGCTGGATATCTTTGGCTTGCCGGCGATGACGGGCACCGGGGAGACTTCAACCAGATCGATCTGAACGGGGCCTATATCGGTGGTGGAATCCTGATCCATCAGGCGGATTTTCATGATCAGGTCCGCGGTGCCGATATGCATGTCGGCCAATCCATCGAAATCAATTTCGGCGTGGAGTTTTTCATGCCCGTCGAGTTGTCTCGGGCCAAGATCGACGGCGATTTCGAGATCAAACAGACAAAGTTCGACGCCCCTGTCGAATTGAAGGCGCTCCAGGTCGGCGACGATTTGCTGATCAACGATGGGGCCGAGTTCGACAGTGACCTCGATCTCGCCTTCGCCCGAATCGGTGAGAATCTCGATCTGACTGATGGTACCTTCGCTGCCGTCGATCTGACGGGGGCGACGATCGCTTCCGAAATCCGCCTTGCCTCGCAGCGCGCATCGCCGCCGAAGTGGAACACGCCGCGAAAGCTGACTCTCCGCAATGTTTCGGCCGGTGCGTTGCAGGATGTGCCGAAATCCTGGCCCGAAGAAATCGACCTCGAGGGATTTACCTATACGCGCCTGGGCGGGTTTGGCACGCCTGTCGCAGCACTCGGCGATCGCCCGACCTCCGAATTTACCGACCTGCTGGAGAAGCAGAAGGCCTATTCACCCCAATCCTATATGCAGCTCGCCACCGTCTTCCGCAATTCCGGCTATCCCGACAAGGCGGACTGGATCCTGTTCAAGGGCAAGCTGCGTGAGCTTGGCAAATCGATCGACCGTCCGGATCGCTTCATCTTCCTGTTCATCTATTGCATCACCACGGGTTTTGGAATCTATCCGCAGCTCGCTGCCCTCTGGGTAATCCTGCTGGTGGTCATCGGCACATTCATCTTCGGCCGCGACAAGCGCCGCGAACTGTCCGAGGCGAGCTGGTTCGATCGCGCAATCTACAGCCTCGACATGCTGATCCCTGTCATCCATCTGCGCAAAAGCAACTACGAATTCGAGCCCGCATCCACGCGCGCCCGCTACTACCTCTATTTCCACCGCCTTGCCGGGTTCCTGCTGGCCTCTGTTCTGATCGCCTCCATGACTCATGGCGGTGTCGAACTGCATGGCTGAGCACGGAATCGCGCGCCCGCCCACCCCTCGTTAACCATTTATTAACCGCGAGAATCAAATCGTACAAATAGCTGCGGCCACAAGGCGACGGCTCGATTCGCACTCGCACCCGCAGCGGGAAAGGCGACTGCAGTGAAGGGCGCGAAGCGTCTGGCAATTCTCGGCGCGGCTATCGCGCTGATGATGGGGCATGGCCCCGCTCAAGCGCAGGGCAAACCCCATTACGTCATCGGCAAGCCCTACCAGTTCGACGGAGTCTGGTACGAGCCCGCAGTCGATTATGGTTACGACCAGACCGGCATTGCAGTCGATCTATCCGGCAGGTCGCTCTGGCATCGGCACCACCAGCGGCGAGCCCTATGACGAGAACGCCATCGCCGGCGCCCACAAGACTCTGCCGCTTGCCTTGCCTGGTGCGCGTCACCAATCTCGCCAACGGCAAGTCGATCATCTTGCGTCTGAACGACCGTGGCCCTTTCGTCGACGACCGGATCATCGAGCTGACGCCCGCGGCGGCCGATGCATTGGGCATCGAAATACAGACACCAGCCCAGGTGCGGATCCAGGTCATGGCCAAGGAAAGCCAGGCGCTGGCGGCCAGTCTGGGTGCCGGCAATGATCTGGGGCCGACACCGACGGCCTCGATCACGCCGGTTCCCACACCGACGGTCAAGGTAACGGGCCTGCCTGCGCTCGGCGAAGCGGGGATACAGCCGATGAAACCGGTCGCGTCGCCCGCGCCCGCGCCTGCACCGGTGGCTTCGACGATCCCCCTGGCGATTGCGCTACCCCCGCAGCCCGCCCCTTCCGCTGTTGCCACGACGACGCCGGCGGTGAAGCCAAGCGCCCCGCCGGTACGACTACGACCCGACTACGCCTGTTGCGGCGCCAGTCACGACGCCAGTTACGACGGGGGCCATCCGCCAGCGTCGGCCTCTGCCAGCGCTGCCTCCATTTCTCCGCCAACAGTTTCCCAGGCACCGGCGAAGATCACGCCCGCGGTCTCGGTCAGCGTCACAAATTCGACGGCCCCCGCCGTCTCGCCGACAGCACCGGCGGCAGTGCTCATACCGGTACAGATATCGACCGCGCCGCCTGCGAGCGACGCGACGAAGGTAAAGCCCCTGCCGGTCGACCTGCCCGCACAGTTCTTCATTCAAACGGGCGCCTTCAAGGACCAGGTCAAGGCAGATCAGCTCCGCGGCAAACTCGCCACCCTGGCGCCGGCCAAGGTCGTGCCGACGCGGCTCGGCGCCGACGAGTTCAACGCCGTGCTGCTGGGACCCATATCATCCATGGCCGATGCGCAGCGCCTGCTGAAGCAGATCACCGGCATGGGCTATGCCGATGCTGTCCTGATCATCGAATAGGCGCGCGCGGCTCGGGTTCGAGAGAGAATGATGGATATCCCCGAGCTCGCCGGTCCCTTCAAACTGACCGGCAGCAACCTCAGCATCCAGATCAGGCGGGGAATTCTTGGCGCCTATGTCCTGGGGCCGCTGCGCGCTGACGGCCACTTGACCGTCAGGCTCACCGGCCGCGCGGATCGCGACCTGGCCGCAGCATTGCGCGAGCATGTCGAACGCTATGAGGCCTTCGGTTTCGCCCGCGCCGCATCCCCGCGCGAAGCCCTGGAGATCGAATGCCGGCTCTATCACCACTTCGAGCCGGCCGATAATGCTGTCCATCCCCAATGCGCCGCCGACCGCGATTGGACCTGCCCGCTCTGCCAGGCCCTGGGTTAGCGCGATATCCGGGGTAAGCCGATGATCAGGCCAGCTGCTGCAACGCCTGGCGCAACTCGGCGCTGCCGAAGGGTTTGCGCAGCGTGCCCTTGACGTCGAGGCGATAGCCATCGCCCAGTCGGAAGCCGCTTTTCAGCAGCTCAGGGTGATAGCCGCTCATGATCAGGATCCTGGCCTGGCAATTGGCATCGGCGAGAATCCCCAACAACGCGATGCCATCGACATCCGGCATGACGAGATCCAGCAGAATGGCGGTCGGCTGGAACTCGGCATAGGCGGACTGAAACTGATCGTGGGTGACGGCCGTGACGACGATAAAGCCCATGCCCTCGGCCACCTGGCGCACAAAGTCACAGATCGAGGCTTCGTCGTCGATGACCAGCAGGCGCTTTGCCTCTTCGGGCTTGTCAGCCGTTTTCCCGCTCACCGGTTCATCTCATGCACTTTTTTCGTCGAGCAGGATTTGACCCACCATCGCCAGGACGGAAGAGCGGTTGAACGGCTTGGTCAGGATACCGTTGGCGCCGATGCGTTTGGTCAGGCTGAGATAGTCGATCTTGCCGCTGCGCGCACCAGCCGACATGGCGATGATCCTGGCTTTCGAATCAAGGCCGCGCAGTTCCAGAAAGGTGCGCACGCCGTCCTTGATGGGCATGACGATATCCAGGATCACCAGGTCGGGGCGCCGCTTGCGAAAGACGTCGATCGCCTCGGCGCCGTCCTTGGCCTCGAACACCGTGTAGCCGGCACTCTCCAGGATCTTGCGCATCGTGATGCGCACCAGCCTGTCGTCATCGGCCACCAGTATGGTCGTCAGCCGGTCCGTGCTCATGAGCCCAGGGCTCCGTCATTGCGAAGGGGAAGTGTGAAGGCCGGGAAATAAACGGTGAAGGCCGTGCCCCGCCCGACCTCGCTCTCCACATCGATCGCGCCATTGTGAGCGCTGACGATGCCATGCACGACCGACAGGCCCATGCCTGTCCCGTCGCCGGTCTTTTTCGTGGTGAAGAACGGCTCGAAGATCCGCCGCTGGGTTTCCTCGTCCATGCCGTGCCCGCTATCGCCGACCCGGATCCGCGCATAGCGCCCGGGCACCAGCCCGGCGCGGCTGCGGCAAAATGATTCCGCCAAATCAACTCCCGATACCGCTATGTCCAGCAGACCGCCCCTGAGGCCCATGGCGGCGGCGGCATTGGACATCAAATTGATCAAGACCTGATGAATAAGCGCTGCATCGGCCGGTATGTCCGGCGTGCTGCGCTCGACCCTGTGGCGGATGTCGATCGTGGTCGACAGCACGGGCCGCACGATCGACAGAACCTCCTCGATCAGCGGCTCGATTTTGATCGACTGGCGATTGGGCGTGTCTCTGCGGCTGAAAGCCAGGATGTTCTGCACCAGCAGCCGGGCGCGCTCGGCCGCGACCAGCACGTTGTTGAGATTGGTGCGATTCTTGCCGCGCTCGGGCAGCTTTTCGATGGTGAGTTCCGTCAGGCCGATGATGGGAACGAGCAGGTTGTTCAGCTCATGGGCAATGCCGCCCGCCAGCGTGCCGATCGACTGCAGCTTCTGCGACTGCCGCAGCTCGGCTTCCGCGCGGCGCCGGTCGGTCACTTCGGTGAAAGAACAGACGACGGCATGGCAGTGCTGCTCGCCGGGGCGGAACATCGGCTGGGTGTTGATGGATATCCAGCCCAGCGTGCCATCCGGCCGGTACACGCCCATGATCACGTCGCGGCAGGGCTCGCCCGATTTCAGCGTCAGCATTGCCGGGTGGCTGTCGCCCGGAAACGGCTCGCCGTCCTCGCGGATCGCCCGCCAGCGCGGGTCCATGGAGGTGCGGCCCATGATCTGGTCCGCCGTCAGGCCCAGGATGCGCGCCGCACTGGCATTGGCCGCGCGGATGACGCCGTCGCGGTCCTGCAGCACGACGCCATCGGCCATTGCCGCGACAACGGAGCGGTGGCGCTCCTCGCTCTCGCGCAACTCACCCTCGATCCGCTTCTGCTCGCTGATGTCCTGCAGGGTGCCGAAATAGACTTCCTCCGCCCCACCTTCGCCCCGCTTGATCTCGGCGATCTCGTGCAGATGGCGCGTCTCGCCGTCCGGACGGACGATGCGGTATTCAAGGTCGATCTGGCGGCCGTCGGCCTCTGCGGCACTGCGCTGCTGGATCAGCCGGGCGCGGTCGTCGGGATGGACCATGGGATCCACGTAGTCGCCGGCCCGCAGCGGCCGCTCGACCGGCAGGCCCATGATCTCGAAGAACGTATCGCTGAGTTCGAGATAGCGGTTCTCGCTGATCGACCAGCGGTAGTGGGCGAGCTTCGCCAGGCGGGCGGCCTGGTCGAGAGCGGCACGGCTCTGCCGCAGCTCTTCCTCGCGCTCCTTCAGATCGGTGATGTCCTGGACCGTGCCAAACCAGGTCTCTGGCGGACCGCCCGGGTTAGGCTCTGGCTGGCTGTGGTCGCGCAGATGGCGAATTTCGCCGTCCGGCCGGACAATGCGGAACTCGAGCTGCATCGGCAGCCCGCCCGCCTCGGCCGCCCGATGGGCATGCAAGCACGCGCTCGCGGTCGTCGCAATGCAGCAAAGGCTCCACGCCGGAGGATCGCGCGGTGAACGGCGCGGGCGGCAGGCCGAGGAGATCGCGGTATTCGTCGTTGCAGCCGATCAGCTGCTGGCGCGATTTCGACCAGCGATAATAGCCAAGTCTCGCCAATTTCTGCGCCTGCAACAGCGCCGCCTCAATTCCGAGGCTTTCGCCGATCGTTACGAGCGATTCGTTCATAACCCGGCCTAACCGGTGGCCCCCACTGGCAAAATCATCGCTTAAGACTGCACTCACATTAATGATCAGACAATTAACCTAGATCGGGAGTGGAGTTGCCAGCAAGGCCGTTTTGGCGTGCGGGGGCCGATTATCGCAAAAAAAACCTCAAATCGAACAAAGACTTGAGGATCATTAGCGATGCTAAATATGAGCCACGTGGATGGGGGGCCGGCGATCGCGCCATGGCATGGCCCCTTCCAGGGCGGCGCCAAGCTCGATCAGCAGATGGTCCTCGCCGGGTCGCGCGCCCAGCTGCACGCCGATGGGCAGCCCGTTCGAATGCATTCCCAGTGGCAGCGACATGGCGGGCTGGCCGGTGACGTTATAGGCGACCATGAACTGCTGGGTGCGCCTCCTCCCGGGTGATGAACTCCGCGGGGGGAAGATCGATGTTCATGTTGTAGTAGCCGAGCTTGGGTCCGGTCTGCGCCGTGGTCGGGGTCAGCCAGATGTCGTGACTGGCGAAGAAGGCGCCGATCGCGCGCCGCGCGGTATTCATTTAGGCCAGCGCATCGAGATAATTTGCATGCGAGACGCTCTTGGCGAACTCGTAGAAGCGGAGCGTTCCCGCCTCCACCGTGTCGGGCCCCACCTTGCGGCCGAGTCTTTTGCCCATAGGCATCGAGGCGCCGGTCGAAGGCGAAGAACCAGATGCCCAGGCAGGCGCGGTCCAGCGCTGGAAGATCGATCGCCGGTGCTGCTTCGCTCACCTTGTGGCCGAGCTTGGCCAGCGTCTTGGCCGTCTTCTTTCACCGTGGCGGCGATTTCCGGATCGACCGGAGCGTCCATCAGCGGTGTCGCCGACCAGGCGATCCGCAGCGGCCGTCGCCGATGGCCGCAGGAATTTCGCATAGGCCTTGGGCGCCGGCTTGATGACGAAGGGATCGCCCGGCTGGGGAACGGCAAGGCAATCGAGCATCGCAGCCGTGTCGCGCATGGTCCTGGTCTGGACGAAGTTCATCGCCATGCCATAGCCCCACTCGTCATAGAGCGGGCCCGAGGAGATGCGTCCGCGCGAGGGCTTGAGGCCGATGCCTCCGCACCAGGCGGCGGGGCCCCGGATCGATCCGCCAATGTCCGAGCCATGGGCCATGGGGACGACGCCCGCCGCGACGGCCGCCGCGCCGCCGCCCGTCGAGCCGCTGGCCGAATATCCCAGCTTCCAGGGTGTCGAGGTGTTGCCGTAGAGCAGATTCTCCGAGGAGCTTGCCATGGAGAATTCGGGCGTGTTGGTCCGGCCCAGGATGTTGACGCCCGAGGCCTTGAGCAGCGTGGCGAAGTTGCTGTCCACCTCGCCGACCATGCCCTGGCACAAGCCGGCTGCAGAACTCGGTCTTGCGGCCCTTCAGATGGGGCCCCACATCCTTGATCAGGAAGGGCACGCCGCGAAAGGGGCCGCGGCCCAGGGTCTTGCCGTCGAGCGCGGCGATCCGGTCGGCGTAGATCTCGATCACCGCATGGAGTTTCGGATTGACCGCCTCGATGGCCTTGAGTGCCGTCTCGGCCAGATCGCGCGGGCTGACCTCGCGCCGTTCGACGAGGCGAGCCAGGCCCAGCGCGTCGTATCCGGCATATTCCTCAAGCTTCATGTGCTCCGTCCTTCCCTCGTTCGCTGCGTCGAGTCGTTCCGCGGCTGCCTCACCCCGACGGCGAAAGCGGATGCAGGCAGGCGTGGCTGCGCCCGGTCCCGCCGCCATCAGGGGCGGGGGTGCGGCACGGCATTCCTCGCCGGCCCGCGTGCAGCGCGGCGAGAAGGCACAGCCGGGCGGCGGGTTGAGCGCGCTTGGAATCTCGCCGCTCACGGGTCGAAGACGCTCGCGCGCAGCCGGGGATCCGTCGAAGGAACGGAATCGAGAAGCCCGCGGGTATAGGGATGGCAGGGCGTCGCGAAGACCTTGCTCCACCGGCCCTTCCTCGACCACGCGTCCCAGATACATGACCAGCACCCGGTCGGCGATGTTCTCCACGGTCGCCAGGTTGTGGGAAATGAAGAGGTAACTGAGGCCCATGCTCTTCTGCAGCCCCTGAAGCAGGTTCAGCACCTGGGCCTGGACGGAGACGTCGAGGGCCGCCGTCGGCTCGTCCAGGATCAGCAGCTTCGGCTCGAGCGCCAGCGCCCGGGCAATGGCGATCCGCTGGCGCTGGCCGCCCGAGAACTCGTGGGGAAAGCGGGTCAGATGCTCGGCCCCCAGGCCGACCTCGCCGAGATGCCTGACGACCCGCTCGGTCAAGGCCCGGCCCCGGAGGCCGTATGCGGTGATCAGAGGCTCGCCGACGATGTTCCTGATCCGCATGCGCGGATCGAGGGAGGAATAGGGATTCTGGAACACGATCGACAGCCGCTGGCGCCAGGCCTTCTCCGCTTTGTCGGTTCCGCCCTCCAGGTCGACGCCCTCAAAACTCACGCGGCCGCTATCGGGGCGCAGCAGGCGCAGGAGCGAAAGCGCCACCGTCGTCTTGCCGCAGCCGGACTCGCCCACCAGCGCCAGGGTTTCCCCCGCGGCCACCGTGAAGCTGACGTCCTCGACAGCGCGAACGACGCCGTGGCGCGTCGGAAAATGCTTGGTCAGATGCTCGACGGAAAGAAGGGGCGTCATGCGGCAGGAGATCCGGCCGCAGTGCCGGTCCCAGCTGGCTCCGGGAGCGGAAAGTGGCAGGCGACGGTCCTGCCGCTACCGGTCTGCCGCGACATGGGGTCGTCGGTGGCGCAGCGCGGCTGCGCAAAGGGACAGCGCGGATGGAAGGCGCAGCCGGGTGGCGGTTCGGCCATGTTGGGGACCGTTCCCGGAATCTGGGTCAGGGCCGTGCGCCCGCGCCCCAGCATCGGCACCGCGCGCAGCAGGCTCGCCGTGTAAGGATGCGCCGGGCTGGCAAACAGCGCATCGACGGCACCCGACTCCACAACGCGGCCCGCATACATCACGGCCAGGCGGTCGCAGAGACTGCCGACCACGCCCAGATCATGGGTGATGAAGAGCACTGTCAGGCCGTGCAGCCGGGCGAGATCGCGCAGCAGCACGATGACCTGGGCCTGGATGGTGACGTCGAGGGCGGTGGTCGGCTCGTCGGCGATCACCAGCTTCGGCTGGCAGGAAAGCGCCATGGCGATCATGGCCCGCTGGAGCTGCCCGCCCGATACCTGATGGGGATATTTGTGCATGGCAAGCGTCGGATCGGCGATCCGCACCTCGCTTAGCGCATCCACGGCGATTTGCCCGGCGCTATCGCGCGACAGCTCGCGCACGCTGGCGATGGCATCGGTCAGCTGCCGGCCGATGGTGAAGAACGGGTTCAGGGCTTTGCCCGGATTCTGGAAGATCATCGCCGCCACGCCGCCGCGCAGCCTCTTGTTGCTGGTCTCGGAAGCGCCGATCACCTCATGGCCGTCGAGCCGGATGCTGCCCGTGACCCGGCCGGGCGGCGGGACGAGGCCGAGGCAGGCGAGCGCGGTCATCGACTTGCCGCTGCCGGATTCCCCCACCAGCCCCATCACCTCGCCTTTGACGACGGACAGATCGCAGCCCCGAACCGCCTGCACCCTGCGCTCGAGGCTGGGGAACTCGATGTGAAGATCGGATATCTCGAGGAGGTTGTCGCTCATGTCGGCCCATCCCGGCCGGGACAGAAAGCGATCTCCGGCCGCCGCCGAAACACATCGGGCGTGTATTGGAATCGGGTTTCACGAGCGTCAGTGACTGGATTGGTGCTTGGGATCGAGAATGTCGCGCACGCCATCGCCGACCAGGTTCATCGCCAGCACGGTGACGAAGATGGCGAGGCCCGGAAACGTCACTGTCCACCAATCTGTCGATGAAACGGGTGCGCGACATGGCGGCCATCAATCCCCATTCGGGCGTCGGCGGCTGGGCGCCGATGCCGATGAAGCTGAGGGAGGCGGCCGCCAGGATGGAATAGCCGAAGTCCATGGAGCCCTGGACGATGATGGGGGTCATGGAATTGGGAAGTGCGTGGCGCAGCATGATCCGTGGGCTGCTGACCCCCATGGCGCGTGCCGCGGAAATGTAGAGCTCGCTGTTGACCCGCATGACGGCGCCGCGAACGATGCGCGAATACCAGGGGAACCAGGAAACGGCCAGCGCCACCATGGCGTTGAACAGCCCCGTGCCCAGCGCCGCCGTGATGGCGATCGGCAGAAGCAGCGGGGGAAATGCAAGAAACACGTCGGAGATGCGCATCAACACGGTATCGAGGCGCCCGCCGAAAAACCCGGCAAGGAGGCCGATGGGAACGCCGATCATGATGGCCAGCGAGACGACCACCACGCCCACCATGAGCGAGGTGCGCGCGCCGAACAGGACCTGGGAGAAGATGTCCTGGCCCAGATCGTTCGTGCCCATCAAGTGGTTGAAGCTGGGTCCCTGCAGCTTGTCGAGGAAGTTGATCGCCGTCGGGTCATAGGGCGCGATAAGAGGCGCGAAGATCGCGCCCAGCACGATCAGCAGCGAAGAGGCAGCCGCCGAAGACGAACAGCACATTGCCCCTGGCGAAATGCGCCGCGCGCATCGCGAAGGTGATCCTGCGTTCGGGGGCAACGGTGGGGGTGAGGACTTCGGCGGTCATGCGAGCCGCAGCCGCGGGTCGACCGCAAAATACAGCAGGTCAACGACCAGGTTGATGATGAGATATCCCGTGGCCAGGAACATGGTCACGCCGATGGCGGCCGGGTAATCGGACTGGACGATGGCTCTGACGACATAGCTGCCGATGCCCGGCCAGTCGAAGACATATTCGGCCACGACGGCGCCCCCCAACAGATAGCCATAGGTCAGGCCGATCACGGTCAACAGCGGGATCAGGGTCGCCTTCAAGGCATAGCGGAAGTAAACGTCGCGGCGCGGCAGGCCATAGGCGAAGGCCGTGCGCACATAGTCCTCGCTCAGCGCCTCCACCATCAGGTTTCGCGTGGTCCGCGCGACCAGGGGCAGATTGGCCAGCGACAATGTTGCGAGCGGCAGCACGATATGCGCGGCGGCGTCGCGGAAGGCGACCCAGTCGCCGGCCAGCAGGGTATCGACGAGAAACAGGCCGGTCACCCGCGGAAAGTGGTGATCGAGCAGGATGGTGCTGGTCATGCGGCCTTGCAGCGGCAGCCAATGCAGCCCGCCATAAAAGGTCATCTGCAGCAGCATGCCGAGCATGAAGCCGGGCAGCGCCACGCCGGCAACCGACAGGCTGCGCACGAAATGATCGATGGGCGAGTTGGCCTTGACGGCGGAGAGCACGCCGATGGGGATGCCGACCACGATGATGCAGATGACGGCCAAGCGTGGTCAGCTCGACCGTCGCCATGAGCCGCTCCCCGATATCCTGCAGAACGGGCTGGCTGGTCAGGAAGCTCGTGCCGAAATTGCCCTGGGCGATTTCGCCGAGGAATCTGCAGGTACTGTCGCCAGAGAGGCAGATCGAGGCCGAGCTGATGCTTGGCGGCCTCGATCTGATCCGGCGTCGGCCGGTGCCCCAGCATGACCTCGACCGGCGAACCCGGCAGGATATGCGTCAGCACAAAGGTGACGGTGAGCACGCCGATCAGCGTGCCCACCATCAGTATCAGGCGCTGGACGACATGGCGCGCCATGCCCAGAGCCTCTTGCCGTCTCAGATCAGGACCGCGCGCCGGTCAGCTCGCGCCCCGGTGCAGGCCGTAGAAGAAGACCGTCTCGTAGGCGGGATCGCTCTCGATCCCCTGCAGGTCGGCTCGATGCGCGATGACCCGCTTGGCATCGGCAATGAACATCGCCGCCGCGTCGGCGAGGATCTGCGTATAGGCCTTCTGCCAGGCTTCGGCGCTGGCCTTCTTGTCCACCGCCTCCAGCTTGGTCCCATCGTCGATCCAGCTGTCGACCTGCGGATTGGAATAGAAGCCCAGGTTGAAGCTCACATCCTTCTGGGTCTCGAAGTCGGAGGAGGGCTGGACCGTGGCGTAGTCGGGCCAGGTGCGGTAGGGGAAGACGTTGGCCGAGGTTTCCAGATGCTTCTGCTTGTCCCAGACGACGCCCCAGTCGCCCTGCACGATGTCGACCTGGACGCCGACCTTGGCGGCATTGGCCTGGAACAACAGAGCGATGTTCTTCAGCACATCGACGCCGCTGTAGGCGACCCAGGTGATCTTCCACTGGTCCTTCGGCACGCCGGATTCATCCAGCAGCTTCTTGGCCAGATCCAGGTCGAACTTCGGCATGTCGTATTTGATAGCCCCGGGCAGCGCCATGGGGGTGGGGCCCTGCGGTACCGAGGCAAAACCGGCGTAGATCTGCTTGGCGACCGCGTCGTAATCCATGATATGCGTCAGCGCCTCGCGGAACTTCAGATTGTCCGTCGGCGCCTTCTTGACGTTGATCTTGCCCGGCACCCACATCCAGGAATCGTAGATGTCGATCTTGATGTTGGGATCCTGCCGCAGCGTATCGATCATGTCGGGGGGAATGGTCGAGAAGGTCATGTCTGCTTCGCCGGAGCGCAGCAGCTGGAGCTGGGTCGATACCTCCGACACGATCTTGACGATGATCCGGTCCGGCTCATTGCCCTTCCAGCCGCGCCAGTAGTCCTTGTTGCGCTCGAGCACGATCTGCTGGTTCGGTACCCACTGCACCAACTTGTAGGGGCCCGTACCGTCGGCATTGCCCTTCTGGAACCACTCGGTCCCCTTGGCCGCCGCGTCGGCCGAATAGACCATGCAGGCATAGGAAGCCGAGGAAACCAGGTCGATGGGCAGGGGATCCTTGGTGGTGATCACGAGGGTCACGTCGTCCGGCGCCTCCACCGTAGCCCCGCCCCACAGATAATGGGCGCCCTGGCCCATCTTGATGTTGCGGTCGAGCATGGCCTTGATCGACTTGGCGGTCATTGGCTCGCCGCTGTGGAACTTGACGCCGGACCGCAGTTTGAAGGTCCACTGCTTGCCGTCGTCGCTGACCGACCAGCTCGTGGCCAGTGCGGGCTCGAGCTTCTTTTCCTTGGTAGTTGTAGCGGGTCAGCGGGTCGTAGATGTTGTTCAGGACGTAGGATTCGTGGCCATAGGCAATCGCCGGGTCCCAATCCTTGACGTCGATGCCGTCGACGATGGTGAGGTCATAGGCCCTCGCCAGCGAAGCCTGGAAGGCGAAGGCCGCGCAGACGAGCACGAGCGTCGCCGCCAATCTCGAAAAAATTTTCATGCTTTTACTTCATCCTCCCGATCTGCCGCGGTCCGGCGCCATGCCGGCCGCGGATTTGGTTTGGGCTTTGGACAGACCAGAAAGCGCGCTTCGGTGCGGATTCAGCCGTGCCGGGAGCGAATTGCATCCTCGACTGCCGGCAACTATCGTATGCGAGCATTGCATTGGTTACCAGTGGCAAGCGGGAGCGAAACCGGTGTCACGGCCCTGCCCTTGCGACGGCGGCCTGCTTCGATCGTGACGGCGGCTGAGACTGTCTTGTGATGTGGTGCCCGCTGCCGGACTCGAACCGGCACGGCCGTTACCAGCCAAGGGATTTTAAGTCCCTTGTGTCTACCAGTTCCACCAAGCGGGCGCCGGGGAAGCGCACCCTAAATCATCGCCGCTCCGGCGGCTAGGCAAGGCGCGCCCCGACCGAGACGGTCCTTGCCAAGGGGAACCGCGCGGCGAAGGATCGTTCGCAGAGGGAGCCGTTCGATGATGGATGATTCCGGCAAAACCAGGCTGATGCCGGCCAGGCTTCTGATCATCGGCCTCGACGGTGCCGATCCGGGCCTGCTGGCGCGCTGGTGTGCCGAGGGCCACCTGCCGGCGATCCAGGCGCTGCAGTCCCGCGGCTGCTCAGGCACTCTCTCGACGCCGCCAGGCTTGGGCGACGATGCGGCGTGGCCCTGCTTCTATACCGGCGAGCCCGTGGGCGACCATGGACGCTATTTCTGGAAACAACTCACGCCAGATGGAGGCCGCATCGAGATGTCGCGCGGCCGGCTGCCGGCGAGCCCGCCTTTCTGGTCGCGGATATCGCCGGACCGTCGCATCGCCGTCATCGACCTGCCGAAGATTCCGCTGTGGCGCAGCGCCAACGGTATTCAGCTCTGCGACTGGCTGGTCCATGGCAGGGATTATCCGCAAGCCGTCAGTCATCCTGTCGATCTGGCGGGCCGGCATCATCGGCGAATTCGGCGCAGCACCGCCGAGCCTCTGCGATGAGGTCGTGCCCCGTCTCGACGAAAAAGAAATCGCCGGGGTGGCCGAACGTCTCTGCCGCAGCGCCGCCATGAAACGCGATGCTACCTGCCGCTATCTGGCGCGAAGACGATTGGGAGCTGATGATTTCCGTCTTCAAGGAGGCCGCACTGCGTCAGCCATCTGCTCTGGCATCTGCTCGATCCCACTCATCCCGACTACCGGCCGGAAGCCGATGCAAGCCTTCATGAGCCGGTCAAGACCGTCTATCAGGCGCTCGATCGGGCGGTCGGCGAGATCGTGGAAAAAGCCGGCCTTGAAACCTCGATCCTGCTGTTCACGCCGCTTGGCATGGCAAGGAATATCACCGGCAATCACCTGATGGCGCCGCTCGCAGAGGCGATCAACCGCAGCCATCGCGCAGGCCTTGGCCTGTTTGCCCGGGCCGCGGCAGCGAGCGCGCGAGCCATCATGCCGCGCGGCAGACTGAGCCGATGGCGCGAACCCTTCTCGCTTTGCCGCGCTTTGCCGCATAACGAGGTCAGCGGCGCGCTGCGCCTTAATGTGATCGGGCGCGATCCTGGCGGCATGGTCGCAGCCGGCGCGCCTTACCAGACGCTCTGCCGGCAATTGGCCCGGGACCTCGGCGAGCTTCGCGATGCGGAGACGGGTCGCGGCATTGTCGAGCGCGTCTTGATCTCGCAGGAGGTTTTCGCCGGTCGTGCCCTCGATGGGCTTCCCGATCTCTTCATCGTCTGGAAACGCGACCATCCCATCGGCAACGCCGTCTCGCCCCGCTACGGCCTGATTGCCGCCGCAGGCCGAGCCGCATCCCCGATCCGGCAACCATATCGCGGGCGGCCGCTACATCCTGGCAGGCCCGGCCCGGGATCGCTGGCAGGCCGGCGACGTGGATATCAGCGATCTGGCCCGGCTGTTCCTGGAAGCGGCGGGCGCCAGGATGGCCGCTTGAACCTCTGCGCTAAGCCAGCGGGCTCGCCTTCGATGGGCTCGGCGCCCAATTCGACGATCAACCGCCTGAGTTCCGCCGCCGCGGCCTCGAGCCGTGGCGGTTCCGTGCCGCGCAACACGAAACTGGCGCCGAACTTGCCCTGGCGGAAAAAGGGATAGCTGCCGATATCGAGATCGGCATAGCGCTGCTGCAACGCGCCGAGGCCGGCGGCGATAATGCCCTCGCCCAGATAGGCGCTGACGGTGAGCGAGAGAACCGGCCTGCCGCCGGCAAGCGTGCCCTTCACGCCATCGAACATGGCCCGCATGATGGAGGGCACCCCGGCCATGACGAAGACATTGCCCATGCGAAAACCGGGCGCAGCCGACACGGGATTGTCGATCAGGCTCGCCCCTTGCGGGACATGGGCCATGCGCAGGCGCGCCTCGTTCAGCCCGCCCGGCGGATAGTTGCGCGCCAGTTTCGCGCGCGCCTGTTCATCCAGGATCAGCGGCACGCCGAAGGCCTTGGCCACCGAGCCCGAGGTGATGTCGTCATGGGTCGGGCCGATGCCCCCGGTGGTGAAGACGTAATCGTAGCGGGACCGGCATTCATTGACCGCGGCCACGATCTCGCCTTCCACATCGGCGACGACGCGGGCTTCCCGCAGCCGCACGCCGATCTTGGTCAACTCCTCGGCGATATAGGCCAGGTTCACATCCTTGGTGCGGCCCGAGAGAATCTCGTTGCCGATGATCAGCACCGCGGCGGTGACGATACGGTCCTCTGGGCGGTCCTCTGGCCGCTCGCCCGGATTATTGTTTGCCATCGTGTCGGCGATCAGGGCGTCGTCTTGCCGGCGGGCGAATAGCCCTGGGCCAGCATGCAGTCGTGGATCATCTGGTTGTACTGTTTCTCGGTGTCATACTGATTGAGGTTGTTCGCCAGGCTGCCCTGGCCGGTGGGATCGGCGCCCGCATCCTGGTCGATCTGCTGGTTCATTTCGAGATTGGCCTTGGCTGAATGCCGGCAGGCCTGCATATCCTGGGCCGCTTCATCGGGCGTGGCATCGGCCCGCGTCCAATCCGTTGCGGGCGGGCCGCCGAAATTGGCGCAGCCGGCAAGAAGGATAAGGGGGAAGAGCATGATGCGGCGCATGACGGAAGCTCGCTGTCGGTGATGTGGCCCTACTTTGCGTCGACCTGCCCAAGGTTGCAACTCGGGGGCGTTGCAACCCGTGGCCGGTGCCTCTAGCGTCGCCGGCTATGCGATTTGAAGCGCCTCTCACAGCCGGCATTCTCGTCCGGCGCTACAAGCAATTCCTGGCCGATGTCACCATCGATGGGCGGGCCGAGACCGCCCATTGCGCCAATCCCGGTTCGATGCTGGGCCTGGCGGAACCCGGCTCGCGGATCTGGCTTTCGACCAGCAGCAATCCCACCCGCAAGCTGCGGCTCAGCTGGGAGCTGGTCGAATCCGGCGGCGGCCTTGTCGGCATCAATACCGGCTATGCCAACCGCCTGGCCGAGGAGGCGCTGCGCGCCGGCCGCATCGAGGCGCTCAAGGGTTATGGCTCGCTGCGCCGCGAGGTCGCCTATGGCGAGGGCTCGCGCGTGGATTTCCTGCTCGAAGATGCCGCGCCGGCCGCCCTGCTATGTCGAGGTCAAGAGCGTCACGTTGAAACGCGGCGAAACCGCCGAGTTTCCCGACGCGGTGACCGCGCGAGGCACACGCCATCTGCGCGAACTGATCGCCATGCGCCAGGCTGGATCCCGGGCGGTGATGCTGTTCCTGGCCCAGCGCGGCGATTGCCGGCGCCTGACCATCGCCGGCGATATCGACCCGGCCTATGACGCAGCGCTGGCCCAGGCGCGCCAGGCCGGGGTCGAGATGCTGGCCTATTTCTGCGATGTCGGCCCCGGCGGCATCGAGCTCGCCGGAAAGCTCGACTTTTGAGACGGTCGCTGGGATGGATGGGGCCCTTGCAAATTGCCCTTCGGGAGACTTAATTGCGTTCATGAACTCCCGACAGGAAACACCGAGCGAGTGGCAGGGCGAGGCCCGGCGCATCAAGCTGCATGGGCCGGAGGAATTCGCCGCCATGCGCAAGGCCGGCAGGCTGGCCGCCGAGACTCTCGATTTCATCACGCCCCATGTGCAAGACGGGGTGGCGACCATCGAGCTCGACAAGCTCTGCCATGACTTCATCGTCGAGCATGAGGCGATTCCCGCACCGCTGAATTATCGCGGCTTTCCCAAATCGATCTGCACCTCGATCAACCATGTGGTCTGTCACGGCATTCCGGGCGATCGCAAGCTGGCCGATGGCGATATCGTCAATATCGACGTCACCGTCATCCTCGACGGCTGGCATGGCGATACCAGCCGCATGTTCTATGTCGGCAAGCCGAGCGTGAAGGCCCAGCGCCTGGTCGATGCCACATACCGCGCCATGATGGCCGGCATTGAGATGGTAAAGCCCGGCGTCCAGCTGGGCGATATCGGCCATACCATCCAGCAGCTCGCCGAGGGTGAGCGCTTTTCCGTCGTGCGTGATTTCTGCGGCCATGGCATCGGCCGCGTCTTCCATGACGCGCCCAGCGTGCTGCATTTCGGGCGCGCCGGCACCGGCCCTGCCCTCAAGCCCGGCATGTTCTTCACCATCGAGCCGATGATCAATGCCGGGCGCTTTGAGGTGAAGGTTCTCGATGACGGCTGGACCGCCGTCACCCGCGACCGCTCGCTCTCCGCCCAGTTCGAACACACGGTCGGCGTGACCGAGGACGGCTACGAGATCTTCACCAAGTCGCCCACCGGTCTGGATCACCCGCCTTACGGGGCGTGAGGCCGCATCGCAGATTCTCGACCCGCGGCTTCAGTCTGCAATTCGCGAGTTCCAAAAGTCGCTGGCTCATATTCGGCTTGCGCGCTGGCGGCTATCCACGGATTGCCATCCCTCCTTGAGTAGGCACGTACACAATGACAACATCTCTCTTGCTTGACGTCATCAAATTCCGAATTCTTCGGCTGCACCAGTCGTCGATGAATCGCACCCGGCAATCTCGCCAACTGCTCGAGAATACATCCGCTGCTTCCATTGATCGATTATAATGCCTCTGCAGCGCCAATCTGCAGGAGCCAAGAGCGGTCGAATTCCCGCCCGATCGGAAGTCACAGTGAGACCAGGCAGCCTCGGCACCGATCAGTGCGCCTAATGAGGTTCTCTTGTCTACGTCAGCAAATCCCGCGCGATCTATGGACTGGCTCGGCCCGTTCGATGAATCGACCAATCGTCGCGGAGTCACTCAGATCTAAAAATCTTTCGCGCGTTGCCCTCGCGAATGGCCTGACAGACATCGGCCGGCAGCGCTGCCGTGTTGTCGTACGAGCCCTTCATGTCATGGACCTGGTGCGGATAATCGGTCCCGTACAGGACCCTGTCGGCGCCGACGACCGAAATCATGAACTGCAGCGCGCCCGGATGGTAGTTGATGCAGTCGTACCAGATGCGTTTCAGGTATTCCGACGGCTTCGCCTTCATCCTCCGCCGCGATGGAATTTCCACCTTGTCGCCCATGTCGAACCGGCCGGCCAGATAGGGCAGCGTCCCGCCGCCATGGGAGGCGATCATTTTCATATTGGGATAGAGATCGAGAAACCCATCGAAGATCATGCGGGTGAAGGCGAGCGTGGTGTCGGCCATGAAGCCGACCGACCAGCTGAGATCGTATTTCTTCATATCCATCTCATCGATGCCGGGCAGGTCGGTTGGGTGAACCAGTACCGGCAGCGCACGCCGGTCGATCTCGGCCCAGACCGGCGCGAACAGCGGGTCCGTCAGGCTGCGGCCGGCGATATTGGCCAGGACCATCACCCCGACCGCACCCGCATCACAGCTGCGCTTCAACTCCTCGACGGCCCGCGCCGGATGTTCAAAGGGCAATGAGGCGAACCAGCGGATGCGGTCCGGCCATCGCTTCTGGGCGGCGGCCATGCTGTCATTGGATTCGCGCGCGGCCTCGCAGCTGACCTCCTCGGTCCCCCAATAGACGTTCGGGCAGGTCAGCGAGACGATCGCCAGGTCGACGTGGCCTGCATCCATGTCGCGCAGGCGAAGTTCGTAGTCGAAATGGCCCCGCTGCGGAATGGCGACCGGGGTATCGTAGCGAAAGATTTCCACCTGCCCATCGGGCCGCGTCTGCAGATTGTATTTTTCACCCTTGGCTTTCAGCAGCGCCATGAACTTCTCGGTGAACATATGCGTGTGCACATCGATGATCGGCATTTTGGTACTGCTCCTTTGATGCCCGCAAATCGAGTATATAAGTCACCTTGCCCAAGATAGTTTATCTCGTAGAAGTCCACGAGCGACGCCTTTCTCAATGGATTGCCGGCGAAGCCGCCCGGGCGCAGAATGTCCTCTCCGCTACAAGTGTGCCGTGTGATCTTGCCATCTGTGCCCGGTGAAAGAAGATGGCCCTGCAGGAGGTAATGTCGTGAAGACTCCGCACTTTGTCTTGACACCCGACAGCCGCGCACGTGCACTCAATGTGGTCGGTACGCAAGTGACCGTGCTTGCCTCCAACGCCATGACGCAGAGCTTTGGAATCACATTTCAGCGGGGTGATGCGGGCACGGGACCGCCTCCGCACAGCCACGACTGGGACGAAGCGTTCTATGTGCTGGGCGGGGAGATCCAGTTTCTATGCGACGGACAGGTCTATGATTGCCTGCCTGGCACACTGGTGCACATCCCCCGTGGAACGGTGCACGGATTCCAGTACGGCAAAGATGGCGGTCAAATGCTGGAGATCACCGGAGAGAACGCCACAGCCGCTGAGATGTTTGCCGCCGTCGACCAGGCAATTCCGCCGGGGCCGCCAGACATCCCGAAACTGTTGCGCACGCTCGAACAGAACGGCGTCACGGTCGCAGAACAGAATTAGAGCGCAATTCTTACCTGATTATCCCGCGCCCATTGGTCTAGTATCAGGCACTTGACGGCTTACGCGGTGGGGCGCGGGGCGAATGAGTGACGATTCCGGCAAGGACGCGAAAGAGAAGCCGCATTATCTCGGCCATCGTCACCGCCTGCGCGAGAAGCTGCTGAAGAACGGCCCCGACTCCCTCGCCGACTATGAGCTGCTGGAACTATTGTTGGCGCAGGCGATTCCGCGCGTCGACGTCAAGCCGCTGGCC
Organism: uncultured Alphaproteobacteria bacterium; assembly: GCA_963770335.1. GTDB lineage: Bacteria > Pseudomonadota > Alphaproteobacteria > Dongiales > Dongiaceae > DASXQK01. The sequence goes on along the minus strand of CAVYPG010000019.1, from coordinate 282,258 downwards.
AAGACCCTGATCAAGCAATTCGGCGGTTTCGCCGGCGTCATCGCTGCCGATCCGGCAGCACTTGGGCGCATCAAGGGCATGGGCGAAGGCGCCATCGCCGGCCTCAAGACCGTTCGCGCCGCCGCATTGCTGATGACCAAGCAGGAGCTCATCGACAAGCCCGTCATCGGCAACTGGCAGAAGCTGCTCGATTACTGCCGCATGTCCCTGGCCGAGGAGAAGATCGAGCAGTTCCATCTGCTGTTCCTCGACCACAAGAACGCGCTGATCGCCCATGAGCGCCAGCAAACCGGCACCATCGATCACGCGCCGGTCTATCCGCGCGAGGTCGTCAAGCGGGCCCTCGAACTCGAGGCGTCCGCCATCATCATGGTCCACAACCACCCCTCCGGCGATCCCACGCCCTCGAAGGACGATGTCGCCATGACCAAGGCCGTGGCCGCGGCGGCCGAGAAGCTCGGCATCCTGCTGCACGACCATGTCGTGGTCGGCCGCAAGGGCCATAAGAGCATGCGCAGCCTGGGGTTGCTGGGCTAGACCATTCAATGTAACGAAGCTCATGCGTTTCGTTGCCGGACTGCTGTGCCTCTGCCTTTCAATTGCCCCTGCCGTGGCCGGCGCCGACACCATCGTCAGCGGCGGCATCACGCGGCAATACGAAATCTTCCAGCCGGCCAGCCAGCGCGGCCCGCTGCCGGCCGTCATCCTGCTCCACGGCGCCGGCGGCACCGGCGCACAGCTGGAACGCTTCACCGATTTCGACCGCGTCGCCGCTGCGGCGGGGATCGTTGCGATCTATCCGCAGGGGCTGGGCCGCAATTGGAACGACCATCGCGGCCTGGGCGCGCAGTCCGATGCCGACGACCGGAAATTCCTGCTGGATCTCATCGATGCTCTGGCGGCCCGAGGAGTCGTCGATCCCAAGCGCGTCTATGTCGCCGGCATCTCCAATGGCGGGCTGATGGCCCTCGACATGGCCTGCAACTATGCCGACCGTCTCGCCGGCATCGGCGTCGTCGCCGCCAGCCTGCCGCGCGACTATCGCTGCGAGCCTTCGCGGCCCGTGCCGATCATCTTTTTCCATGGCACGGAGGACCGCTTCATTCCCTTCGGCGGTGGCCGCATCGCCGGGCAGTTTGGCGCCCAGCACGGCAATGTCATCTCCGCCGTGGACACTGTTGCCGTCTTCGCGCGCGCATCAGGCTGCCGCACGCGGGATTCCCGCACCCTGCCCGATCCGCTGCCGCCGGACGGAACCCATGTGACCATCTTCAGTTATGGCGCTTGCCGGCCGGGGGGCGCGGTGGAAAGCGTGATCATCGAGGGCGGCGGCCATAGCTGGCCGGGCGCGCGCCAGGGCCTCGTGCTTGATCACCTGCTGGGCCCATCCAGCCAGGGGGTCAACACCAGCGCCGAACTCTGGCGCTTCTTCGCAGCGACGATGCCCCCTTAGATAAGGACGCTAGCCGCGATCCGCCAAATTCCAGGCGCCGATGGCCGTGAAGACGATTGAGAAAACCAGGGATCCCAGCAGGAGGTAGGGGTGACCGCCAAACCGCGAGACCCCATAGCAGAGCAACGCGCTCGCGAAGAGCTGCATCAACCCGATGGTGCGTAGGCTGATTGGGGCGCCGTTTGTGGCGACTCTTGCGGATTTGCCGCGCTGGCCGAAGGACTTCATGGTTTACGAAATGGGGGAGCGAGGGCAAGGTTCCCGGAGCCCAACTTTGCCACCGCTCGCACTAATACCGGCGCTGAATTCCCGCGCTAGGCCAAATGACGCTGAATGAAGGCGCCGGCGGCCGCCAGCGCCTCGCGCCCGGCGGCAAGTTTGGCGTTCCATACCGGCCAGGCATGGATCATCTGCGGCCAGACCTGGAGCGTAACCGGCACGTCTGCCGCACCGGCCGCCTCGGCAAAGCGCACGGCATCGGCCAGCAAGGTCTCGGCCGAGCCGACCTGGATCATCAGCGGCGGCAATCCCCGGAGATCGGCATAAAGCGGCGAGACGCGCGGATCGCGGCGATCCATATCCGCCGGCAGATAGGCATCCGCCAGCTCCTTCAGATACGGCTTGTGGATCAGCGGATCGATCGCATCCTTGCTCGCCAGCGTGGCGCCGGTCAGCGCGAGATCGGTCCAGGGTGAAACCAGCCAGCCGCAGCCCGGCAGCGGCTCGCTCAATTCGCGCAACCGGATGATCAGCGAGACGGTGAGCCCGCCGCCGGCGCTGTCGCCGCCAACGCCGACATGGCGGGCATCGATGCCGAACTTGTGCAGGAAGCGCCACGCGGCAAGCGCGTCGTCAAGGGCGGCGGGAAACTTGTTCTCCGGCGCCAGGCGATAGGCTAGCGCGAGCGTACGCGCCTTTGCCGCCCTGCCCGCCTCGCTCACCATGCGCCGGTGGCTGACGATCGAGCCGGAGCAATAGCCGCCGCCATGGAAGAACAGAAGGACACGGGAGGGATCGCTGCCCGGCGCCAGCGACCATTCGCCGGCAAGCCCGCCGATATCGGCGCTCTCGAACCTTATGTCCTCGGCCGGCGGCCAAACCGAGCAGACCTCGTCGATGCGGCGGCGCCGCTCGGCCCAGCCCACCGGGCGGGGCTTGCCGGTCAAAAGAGCGCGGACCGCATCGATCTCGCTGGCCGCCACGGCCGCGTCAGGCGCTCAGTTCGCGCGCCATGGCCTCGATCGCCCGGATGGTCGTGAGGCGCCTCGCATCGTTCAGGAAGTCCGGCCAGGATGACAGCTTCACCGCCACGATCTGCGAGGGCGGGTCGATGAAGATCATCTGCCCGAAAACGCCCATGGCGGCGTGCCGTCCGGTCTTGGCATCCAGCACCCACCATTGCCGGCTGTAGCAGGCGTTGGGAAACGCTGCGAACCGCTCGCCATAAAAGGGCGACGAACGCGGCGCGGTCGCCGCGCCGGCATTGCCCCACCCATTCCGCCGGCACGATCTCGCGGCCGTTCAGGGTGCCCTCGTCGAGATACATCTGGCCGAAGCGGGCAAAGTCGCGCAGTGCGGCGTTCAGCCCGCCATCGGCCTGGCAGGTGCCGGCGCGATCGATGGCCATGCAGCCATCGAACTCGCAACCCAGCGGCTGCCAGAGCTCGCGGCTCAAAAGCTCCGTAAGGCCCAAGCCGCTCACCCGCTCCAGCACCCAGCCCAGCACGTCGGTCTCGATCGAGCGATAGGCGAAATGCCCGCCATGCGGGCGCTCTTGTCTCAGTGCCAGAATGAAATCGTAGATGCCGGGCGGCGTGGCGCCGGGAATGGCGGGCTTCCAGCCGGCGGCGCGATCCAGCAGGCTGACCTCGGCATTGGGGTCGAGGTAATCCTCGACGAAGCGCACGCCGCTGCGCATATCGACGACCTGGCCCAGCAGCGCTGTGGCATAGCCGCAAGCCGCCAGCTCCGGCACATAGTCGGCTACCGGCCGATCGAGATCCAGCACGCCGCGGCCCACGAGAATGCCCACCAGCGTGCCGACGAAGGATTTCACCACCGATTGGGAGAGATGGAGCGAGGCCTCGCTCATCCCGTTCATATAACGCTCCATCACCACGCGGCCGCGATGGAGCAGGATGAAGCCATCGGTATATGTCGAATCCAGCATGGCGGCCACGGTGCTGGCCGAGCCATCGAGGTTGGTGAAGGCCACGGCATCGAGATCCTGGATCGCGCGCGGCAGGGCTATCGATGGTGAATTGCCCCGCGCGATCGTGCGCGTCGGCAGGATGCTGCGGATGTTCTGGAAACTCCAGCGGTTGAAGGGCGGCGAATCCCAATTCTCCAGCGAAATGCGCTTATCCGCCGGCGGCGGGAACCCCGCCATGATGCCAAGATCGGCGGCACTCGTATTCACGCCCGTCATGACTCCTCCCGCGCTTCGGAACCGGGCGCAACTCTAGGGCAGAGCAGGGCCAGCGGATAGCATCATGCCGCCTCACTTGAGCCCACGGCGCCATGACCCTATTGTCATCAGGCCCCTGTCATTTTCATGAATCGCGACATGCCGAGCCCGAAGGAAATCCACGCCGGCCTAACCGTCATCGACGGGCTGCAATACTCCAACTGGGATCGCGCGCTGCTGGAGGAGCTGAAGGCCGGCGGCATCGACGCGGTCCATGCCACCATCGTCTATTGGGAAGATGCACGCCAGACGCTGACGTTGCTGGCCGACTGGAACCGGCGGTTTCGCGATCATGCCGATTTGATTCGGCCCGCGCGCAGCGGCGATGACATCCGCGCCGCCAAAAAGGAAGGCCGCATCGCCATTGTCTTCGGCGCCCAGAATTGCACCCCCATCGAACAGGATCTGGGCCTGGTGGAACTGTTCCGTTCGCTCGGCCTGATGGTCATGCAGCTGACCTATAACAACCAGAGCCCGCTGGGCGCGGGCTGCTACGAGGCGACGGATTCCGGCCTCACCCGCTTCGGCCGCGAAGTGGTGCGCGAGATGAACCGGGTCGGCATGATCGTCGATCTGTCGCATACGGCGGAGACCACGACGCTGGAGACAATCGCCTTTTCGAAGCGTCCCGTTTGCATCAGCCACGCCAATCCCAATTTCTTCCACCAGAACGTCCGCAACAAATCGGACAAGGTGCTGAAGGCTTTGGCCGAAAGCGGCGGCATGCTGGGCTTCTCCCTCTATCCGCTGCATATCGGCGGGGCGGCCTGCACGCTGGAGGCCTTCACCGGCATGGTGGCGCGTACGGCCGAGTTGATGGGCGTGGAGCATATCGGCATCGGCAGCGATACCGTGCGCGGCTGGCCCGACAGCGTGCTGGACTGGATGCGCAACGGCCGCTGGACTTATTCGAGCACAAAACCGAGCTGGCCCGACTGGCAGAGCTGGTACCGCACGCCTGCCGATTTCGGCAATTTGACCGCGGGATTGCTGGCGCGGGGATTCTCGGGCGAGGATGTCGCCCGCATCGTGGGCGGCAACTGGCTGCGCTTTATGGAAGCCGGCTTCAAGCAAACTTCCAATGATTGAGCAACGCTGTCGGACCACATCCTCGAGTAGCAGCATGTGCGGTCAGCCCGCCTATGCAAGAGTGCTCAAACCCCCGCTGACGCATATCTGCATGTGCGCAAAAATGTGATAATGACGAATGAGGCATGTAATTTAGCTTTAATTCGATTCGCACAATTTCATTTAACGTGACAGGGACCCGGTCATGAGCAAAAGATTTCTGGCAGGCATCGTCCTCGGCGCGTTGCTGGCATTTGCGAGCAGTGCAGCCAACGCCCAGGATACGATCCGCTTTGGCGTCGCGGCCGAGCCTTATCCACCGTTCACCAGCAAGGATGCCTCCGGCAAATGGGTCGGCTTCGAGGTCGACCTCATGAACGCGGTCTGCGCCGAGATGAAGGCGAAGTGCGAGATCGTCGAAGTGGCCTGGGACGGGATCATTCCGGCGCTGCAGGCCGGCAAGTTCGATGTGATCTGGTCGTCGATGTCGATCACCGAGAAGCGCAAGGAGGTCATCGACTTCACGGATCGCTACTACAAGACACCGCCGGTGATCATCGGTGCCAAATCCGACGCCATCAACATCGACTACAAAAACCCGGACAGCGTCAAAGGCAAGATCATCGGGGTGCAGACCTCCACCATTCACGCGGCGTTCGTGCAGAAGTATTTCGGCTCGACGGCGACCGTCAAAGTCTACGACACCCAGGACAACGTGAACGCCGATCTCGCAGCGGGGCGCATCGATCTCGACATGGCGGATTCGACCACCCTTTATGCCTTTCTGAAAACCGATCAGGGCAAGGATTTCGAGGTCAAGTGGACGGCGCCGGCGGATCCCATCTTCGGCGTGGGCGTGGGCGGTGGCGTGCGCAAGAACGAGCAGGAATTGAGGGAGCGGCTTAACAAGGCGATTGCCGCGATCCGCGCCGACGGCACCTATACGACCGTCGCCAAGAAGTATTTCGACTTCGACGTCTACGGCGATTAACGCGGCGTAACCAGAGGACACAGAGGGGCCAGCCGAAGGGCTGGCCCTTTCTTATTCGAGGCCTACCGAAACATCGACCATCTCGGGATGTTCGACCTTGCTGCCGAGCACCGCAGGCTTGAACTGCGAATCCCGGCCGGTGCGCGCCATATGTTCCTGCGAGAGCCGGTCGAACCAGCCCTGGCGCATGATGCGAAGCACGGGGGCCGCGATCAGCCGGTCGGTACGGAACTGGGCGTAGTTCTCGTTCATATTGCCCAGTTCCAGCTCGAAGGTGGTCACGATGTCGCGCAACGTTTCCTGGGGCAGATCCGATGTCGGCTCGAAGTAGAGCGCGTAACGGCGGTTCTCCAGATCGGCGATGACCTGGAAATGCCTGCACTTGACCGGCAGCTTTGCCGCCACCGCAGACATCGTGCCCATGACATGTTCCACCGTCATCAACTCGCCCTGCAGGTTCTGCACATTGCCGCCCTTGTAGAGGAAGCGCAGGACGGGCGAGCCGTTCCGCATCGCGCTGACCCGGATGACGTCGTTGATCGCATAGCGATAGAGGCCGCCCGACGTGGTGATGATGACGTGGTAGTTCTGCGCCGGCCTCCAGCTCATGGGCCAGCAGGATGGGCGCGTCCGGTCGGCCGAATTCGCTGCTCGGGAACAAACTCGAAGAAAATCCGCGTGGAGCGCCAGGATTGCCATCCGGATCGTCATTGGCCTGGGGAATGGAAAATACGCCTTCGCTCGCCATGTAACCGACATCGCGGAAGCGGAAATCCTCGCCGCACCATTGACGCAGGCACATCCGAGAAATGGCCCATGGAGCCGCCGATCCAGCAGCCCAGCGCCTGGAGATCGGGCCAGTAATCGATCGGCCGCAACCTGCCGTTCTGCTCAAGTGCCTTGCGCCAGGGCACGCGCGCGCTTGGGATTGGGCTGCAAGCTCGTTGATCGCATGCACGCGCAGATGATCTGGAACGTTGAAGGCGCCGTTCAGCGTGCCGTCATGGATGTCGCGGATCAGGGTTGCGGCATGGCGGTCGGCAAACTCGAACAGCGCGAGCAGGCTGCTGGGATTGCCGGTGAAGGCGAAGGTACAGGGCTTGTCCACCCCCATGCGCATGAGCGTGTATCGGCGCGCCTCGACATCGGCGACCTGGAACACATCATAGGGATGGCAATAAGCGCGCATGATGACGGGCGGCATGCGAAAGAAGATGCTGCCCGAGGTGGCGCCATAGGCATCGCCGCGCTCCGTATACCCGTCGATGGCGGCATTGAGCAGCGCCATCACCGGTCCCTTCAGCAGCTTTGGATTATCCAGCAGCGTTTTGTAGATCCACATGCCGTGGGTAAGCCTGGATATGGCCTGGCAGCGCCGGGTGAAGGGAATCATCTTTGGCTTGCCGCTGGTACCGGTGGTGCGCTGGAAAAAGAACGGCACATCGCGCATCAGAACATTGCGCTCGCCTCGTCACGATGCGGTCGACATAAGGGCTGATCTCGGGCCAGCTGCGCACCGGAACCTGGCGCTGGTAATCGGCGACGGAAGCTATCTTGCGGAAACCGTGTTCGCGGCCAAAGGCCGTGCCGGCGTTGCGGGCCACCATCGCCTCCAGCAGCTTGCGCTGGGTTTCGCGCGGATCGGCGTAGTGGCGCATGAAGCGGTCCACCGTCTTCTGCAGGCTCGCTTTGCCCGCTTGGGAAAGCGCTGTCATAGCCAACCTCTCCGTACTGCCGGCATGATCATCAGGCACCCGCCAGACATTTCAGCGTGCGCTGAAACACGTCGATGGCACGCTCCCATACCAAGCTGCGCCAGTCGTCGGTGTCGGGGTAGAACACCTTGCGCAATCCGGCGGTGATGGCGCGGGCCTGATTGCTGCCGGGCCTGCCGCAGCGATAGAGCCAGTTGTCTGCCCGCAGCGCCTCGAGCAGTTCCAGCGGCGGCACGGTGCCGAATTCGAGCGTGATGCCGGTCAGTGCTGCGGGCGGCAGGGCCTGCTCCAGCGCCACCGTGACCGTTCCGATCACCTCGGTAGTCGCGGAGTTTCCTTCCTCCGTCGATGTAGCTTCCGCGCCGTACCAGTCCTTCACACGCTGATATCCGGCATGCCCCTGCGCGTGATTGTTGTTGATCTCGCCGATGCCGTAGGGGCCGAGGCCGCTATGCAGATCGATGAAAGCGACATGGCGCGATCCCACGGCTTGCTTCGCGACAATGTCGCGCAAGGTGCGGTTCGACCATGTCGGCGCGCGGCCGCCATAGAAGAGTCCGTCACGATCGGTGAACTGGCCCTGGCTAATGGCGCGCTGAAATTCACGGAAGCCGTGTTTTTCCTGGAAGGCGGTGAAGACCGAAGCAGAGGCTCCACGGGTCTTCGCATCCCATCTGTCGAGACAGAGCGCCGGACGGAGCCGCTCATAGCCCGGATTTGGCGGGTAAGCGCGGTCATGCTCGACGAAGTTTCGGTTGAGGTCGATGTTGCTTTCGGTCACCCGGCGGATGAGAGCAAAGCCGCTGGGGTTGATGGCGTGGATAAAAAGCAGCGCTGTATCTGCCGCAAGCTTGCCCGCCAGACCGCTGCGCAGCAGGCCGACCTGGATGCCGGAGCCGCAAAAACCTTCCACGCCATGGGTCCCCGACATGACAATTAATAGGTGTGCCGGGCGCTCGGGCCCAACCCAAGCGGTGTCGGTCACCAGCTCCGCGCCCGTGGGCGACGGGGCGGGGTTGACGTAGCTCGCCATCGTGCTTCCAACCTCCGCCGCGGCATCGCGGAACCTGCCGCGCGCCGTAACATAATCAGGCGAAAAACACTCACCGATCCACATCAACAGCCCCGAATCCCCCATTGGCGCGTGAAGTAAAAGGCGCCAGATGTAAAAGCGAGTTCCTTAACGAAATACTAACGCCCATGTTGAAAATCGGTGGCAGGCATGGGCTGCAAAACAGGCTAAAAGTACCACCGCTTTTGCCGTCCCCGCCATGGTTTGCACGACAGCAATATTGGCTTACGAGGAAATTTCCCGTTTTGGTGATCCTACTCTTCACCGCATGATACTGGCGACGAATTCTCCCTCACCGCTGGGTTATCACTTGCGCCGCACGGTCGTGCTGGCGCTGCCGGTGATGCTCGCGCGCGTCGGCCTCGTTGTCATGCTGACAGTGGACACGATTTTCGCCGGACACGCCGGCGGCAATCAGCTCGCCTATATCGGCATCAGCATGGGCGTTCATCTGATCTTGCTCGCGATCGGCATTGGGCTTCTGGTCGGCGCGCTCGTGCTGACGGCGCAAGCACAGGGCGCGGGACGGCCTGAAGATTGCGGGCGCATCTGGTGGCTTTCCCTGCTGCTCGCCCTGATGCTGGGATTACTCTACGCCGCCATCGAATGGCAGGGAGCCGATCTGCTTTCCCTGCTGCGGCAGGAACCGGACGTTGCGGCCGGCGGGGGCGCTGCGTTGCGCATGTGGGCAATCGGCATGCCGGGCGTCATGCTCTACATGGCGACCAGCAGCTTTTTCGAGGGGATTAGCCGGCCGGTCACCCCCATGGTCGTCTGCATTGCCGGCAATCTCATGAATTTCGCGCTCGGTTGGGTGCTGACCTTCGGCACCGGTGCCATCCCGCCGATGGGGGCCACGGGCGCTGTGCTCGCAACATCCATCACGCTCTGGCTCATGTTCGCCGTGCTTGCGATCCGCGCTCTTCTGCTGCGCGATGCCATCCCGCTCGGCATTCATAGCTCCCTTGGTGGGCATTTTTACCTGCTGGGAAAGATCCTGCTGCTGGGCCTGCCGGTGGCGCTCTCGGTCGGGTTCGAGACCAGCGCTTTCTCGGGCGCCTCGATCATCGCCGGATGGATCGGCCGAACGCCGCTTGCCGCCTATCAGCTCGCCAATAACGTGACGTCGTTCTTCTACATGCTGTCGCTGGGCCTGGCGACGGCGGCAGCGGTGCGCGTCGGCAACGCAATCGGCCGCGGCGAACCGCGGAATGTGTCACGCGCTGGCTGGGCAGCCGTACAGCTGGTTATCGGCGTCATGCTGCTGATCGGTGTCTGCCTCAGCCTGCTGCGCGACCCGATCGCCGCCGCCTACACCGGCGATGCAGACGTGCTGCAGGCCGCTTCGCCCGTACTCGCTTTGCTTGCGGTGCTTATCATTTTTGACGGCACGCAGAGCGTGCTGATGGGTGCCTTGCGCGGCGCCGGCGATGTGATCGTTCCCACCGGCATCTATGCGATCGCCTTCGGCGGCTGCGCCGTTCCGCTCAGCTACTACCTGGGTTACGTGCGAGGCCAGGGCGCGATCGGTATCGTGCTGGGGCTGGTGGCCGGGCTGCTTGTGGCCGCCATCCTGCTGGGCTTACGCTTCGCCTGGGTTTCACACCGCACGCTCAACGCCCGCTGAGCGGCCGCGGAAAGCTAGAAGGCGACCCGATCGCCGCCTTTGAGGCCCAGCATCTGGCGGGCTTCGGCGGGCTTGGCCACATCCAGCGACAGGTTCTCCAGGATGTTGCGCACGATGCTCACCTGCTCGGCATTGGATGTCGCGAGCTTGCCCGCCCCGGCATAGAGACTGTCTTCCAGGCCGACGCGCACATTGCCGCCCATGATGGCGCCCATGGAGACGAAGCCGATCTGGTGGCGCCCGGCGGCGAGGATGCTCCATTGATAGTCATTGCCGAACAGCTTGTCGGCGATCCGGCGCATATGGACCAGGTTCTCGTGATCGGCACCGATGCCGCCCAGGATGCCGAAAATGGTTTGCACGAAGAGCGGCGGCTTGACGAGGCCGCGCTCGAGGAAATGGGCCAGGGTATAGAGATGGCCGACGTCGTAGCATTCGAACTCGAAGCGCGTGCCGTGGCCCTCGCCCAGCTCCTTCATGATGTGCTCGATATCCTTGAACGTATTCCTGAAGATATAGTCGCGGCTGCCTTCCAGATGCTTCGGCTCCCAATCGTATTTAAAGCTCTTGTAACGGTTGAGCATCGGGAACAGTCCGAAATTCATCGAGCCCATGTTGAGCGAGGTCATCTCCGGGCTCGCAGCCAAGGGGGCGGCGAGCCGCTCCTGAACCGTCATGCCGGCACCGCCGCCGGTGGTGATGTTGATCACCGCATCGCAGCCCTGCTTGATCCGCGGCAGGAATTCCATGAACACCTTCGGGTCGGGCGTCGGGCGCCCATCCTTGGGATCGCGGGCATGCAGATGGATAATGGAAGCGCCCGCCTCCGCAGCACCGATCGACTGCTCGGCGATCTCCGCCGGGGTGATGGGAATATGCGGCGACATAGTCGGCGTGTGGATCGAGCCGGTGACGGCACAGGTGATGATCACTTTGCGGCGTTCGGCCATGGCTATTTCCCCCTATTTCCCGATACGCCCGGCCGTTAATGGCACGCGGCGCCCTGCCGTCAGAAATCGAACAGGTCCTGCGAACGGTTCACCAGCGCTGAATTCGCCGGCGCCAGCTCGTCCAGAATGTTGAAGTGATTGCGGTTGGTGAAGGTGACCACCTCCAGCGACGTCCCATAGCGCGCCCATGAGCGGCCCAGAAGCGCGCTCTGGCGCTTGAATTCCATGCTTTCCAGGCCGCCGGTGCAGAGCAGCATCCGCGCCTTGCCGGCCGGGCGAAGCGAAAGGGGGCTGAGCCGCTGTGCTGTCTCGTCGGTCAGTTGCAGGGCCTGCCCGGTTTCAATGTAGCGCAGCGGCTGCAACTCATAGACACCGCTCATCATGATGGCGCTGCCGATGATCTCGTCAGGCAGCCCTTCCTGGAATTTCGGCCATAGTGTCGCGATCAGCATGGCGCAGAGATGGGCGCCCGCCGAATGGCCGGAAATCTGGATCTTCTCCTGCTTCAGCCCCAGCGCCGAGGCCTGGCGCCACAAATAGGAGAGCGCCAGGCGGGCATGGCGCACGATGCCCTGCAGCGGCACGGTGGGACAGAGCGGATAGCCCAGCACCGCTACCGCCGTACCGGCTTTGACCAGGCCCTCGGCCATGAAGCTGAAATCGCTTTTGCCGAAGGCCTGCCAATAACCGCCATGGATATAGACATGAAGGCGCGGCGAGGGCTTGTCGGGCATGAAGAGATCGAGCTTGGCGGCGGGAAGCTCGCCATAGGGAATATCGAGCTGCACCTTGGCCCGGCCGCGGAAATCTTCGCTGCGCTCTTTCCATGACTCGAAGATCTGCGGCGCGTCGGCGATGCTGCGGCTGGGGTTGTACTGCATGCGCAACTGGTCGGCCGTCATGTTGCGATAGAGAGGTTCGTTCATCGGGCGGTTCCGTGGCACTGGATGGTCGATTGCGGAAAGCCTGCCGCGGGCGCGCCAGGCCCGCATGAAGTAGCGAATACCGTGACGGAATTCAACGCTTGCGGCCCTTGCGCCGATGGGTCGCCTCGGCCAGCACGCAGAGGATCTCGAACATGATGTTGGCGCCCACCAGGGCCGTGTTGCCGCTGGGATCGAAAGGTGGCGAGACCTCGACCACATCGCCGCCGACGATATCGAGCCCCTGCAGGCCGCGGATCAGGTGCTGGGCCTCCAGCGTCGTCAGGCCGCCGATCTCCGGCGTACCCGTGCCCGGCGCATATACAGGATCAAGGCCATCCACATCGAAGCTGATATATGTCGCACCCTTGCCGGCAACGCGCCGGGCAATGGCAATCGCCTTCTCGACCCCGATGCGGGCGAACTCCTCCATATACATGACGCGGATGCCGCTTTTTTCGGCGAAGGTCATGTCATCGGCGGAATAGATCGATCCGCGGATGCCGATCTGGATCGTTCGTTTGGGATCGAGCAGCCCCTCCTCGATGGCGCGCCGGAAGGGCGTGCCATGGGTGTATTTGTTGTCGCCGAAATAGCGGTCATTGGTATCCGAATGGGCGTCGACATGGATCATGCCAATCGGCCTGTGGGCGGCAATCGAACGGAAGATCGGCAGCGTGATCAGATGGTCGCCGCCCACCGACAGCGGAGCGGCACCGGCGGCGTGAACCTTGGTGAAGAATTTCTCGATCCGCTTCAGGCTGTCCATCAGGTCGATGGGATTGACCGGCGCATCTCCCAGATCGGCGATCCGGCACAGCTGATAGGGGGCGATGCGGCTGACATGATGAACCTTGCGGATGAAGCTCGACATGTTGCGCACTTCGCGCGGTCCATGGCGGGCGCCCGCACGATTGGTGGTGCCGCCATCCCAGGGCACGCCGATCAGCGCGATATCGAGTGCTGCCGGATCGGTAATATGGGGAAGGCGCATGAAGGTGGGAATCGCGCCAAAACGCGGGACCAGGGCGGCATCGACCGGCTGGGGATTGGTTGATTTGTTGCGGGATCGGGGCATTGCAAGCGTCTTCGTGTGATGAAAGGCGGCACAAGCTAGCCTGCCCATGGCCGGGGGTCGAGGGCCCCGGGTGACATTACACGGTTGCGGCAGGCGCGGGGCGCGCGCGACAATCAACTCGATGGGTGGGGCGCCCGGATAGTCGGAGCAGGTCACGGGGAGGAGCGTTCATGCATATCGGGGAATCCCTCGTGGGCGAACGCCCCAACGGCGCCCATATCAACCTCTATATCGGGCTGCGCACCGGGCCGGTGGGGGTGGCGCTGGCCAGCGCCGCCGCTGCACCTCGCCTGGGCTATATCCCCTTCATGGTCGTCCTGAAGCCGAACGTGCCGGTCAAGCCGATCACGCTTTTTGCCGGCAAGGCCGATCTGCGCGGTGAACGTCACGAGACGATGAATTGGGGTCCGGCCCAGATCGGCGTCGCCGAGGGCGTGGCCAAGGCGCTGGTGGATGGGATCTTTCCGCCGGAAGCAGCCGATGAGTGGTGCATCATCGCCGCGGTCTGGGTCGCCTGGGCGGCCGATAATGCCGATGCCATCTATCGCAACAACCGTCAGGCAACCTATGAAGCTGCCGGGCGGGCGATGCGGAGCACGCCCAGCCTCAACGAGATCCGCGAAGCCCTGGCGTCCTCGGGCAACGCCTTCTACACCCCGCCCGCCGGGGTGCGCTGAGCGCTACTGCACGTGGCGGATGCGCCCGTCCGGCTGCTGGGCGATCTTGCCCTTGGCACTGAGATAGTCGGCTACGATATCGGTCAGCAGTTTTTCGCCGGCACCCTCGAGGCGCTTGGCCTTGGTCATCATCGAATAGCCGTCGCCGCCATTGGACATGAAGTCGTTGGTCGCGACCTTGTAGGTCTTCTTGGGATCGAGCACGGCACCCGCAACCGTCACATTAACGATGCGCTTGCCCACCGGCCGCTTGGGATTGAAGGAAAAGGCGAGGCCCGCGATCTGCGGAAAACGTCCCGCTTTGTCTTGAAACTGTGAAACCCCGTTCTCCAGCGCCGCCTGGATCTGCTGGCCGGTCAGTTCGATGACCACCGCCATATTGGCGAACGGCAGTTCAGCCTGGATATCCTTGCGGATCAGCTCACTGCCGGCGGCATAGACCTTGTCACCGCGAATGCCGCCGCCATTGATGATGGCCAGATCGGCGCCGGTGCCCTGGCGCAGCGCCTCGGCGATCACATCGCCCATGGTGCTTTCGGCCCCGCGCACCATGTCAATGCGGCTGTCGAGTTCGCTGTCGAGGGTCGCTATGTGCTGGCTCAGCTCCTTGGCGACGTCGTCGTTATAGCCGGCGATCTTCTCCATCAGCTTGGCGCTCGGCTTGGCGCCCAGCGTGGGCACCAGATGCGAGGCTACGCTCACCGTCACCTTGCCGGCATCCTTCTCGGCCGTCAGATCGACCACGGCCAGGAACTCGGCATCGTGGCCGGCCTTGATGATGGATACGCCGTTCTCCTGCACCGTCATCGGCTCGTGATCGTCGCCGCCCAGCACCAGATCGATGCCCGGCACCTGATCGATCAACGCCTTGTCATCGGCCACCGGCTGGTGAGTTAGCGCCACGACCACATCGACGCCATGGGCGCGCAACGCCTTGACCGCTTCGCTGGCGGCCGCGATCGGCGCCAGGAAATGGACATGGGGTCCGGGATTGGAGCGGGTCGCGGTATCGGGGCCCAGCACGGAGAAGAAGCCGATGGTGATCGGGCCGATGCGGCGGATGGCGGTCGTATTGCCGCCGCCGAAAGCCGTGCCGTCATCCTCGCTGACGCTGGTGACCAGCCAGGTGAATTGCGATTCCGCCATGCGCTGGCGCAGCACGGTAGGGCCGAAGTCGAATTCGTGATTGCCCAGGGTTGCGTAATCGACGCCGATGCCGTTCAGCATGTCGATCATCTGGCTGCCGCGCGTAAGTCCGGACATGAACGAGGGCGACAGCAGATCGCCGCCGAAGGTCACGATGGTGTTGTAGTTGCGGGCCCGCTGGTTGTGCACGATCGTGGCGGCCTCCGCCAGGCCACCCTTGCCCGCTTCCGGCACCAGTTCATAGACATCGTTGAAATGCAGGAAGGTGACATGGATCGGGTCGGCCGCATTTGCTCGCGAGGCGCCCACGCCCGCCATCGCCAACAGGGCCAGCAGGCCAATAGCCGTCGATTTCAAGTGCCGGCAACGCATCGAATCCCCCGAGAGGCAACGCAACCCGGCCAATATAGGGCAGGAATGGCTGAACGTGTAAGCCCGGGGATGGCCGTCGCCTTATAGCGGCGCCAGGCCCGTGATCTTCGCGCCTGAACGGCAGGGCATCGCCGAGCGGCGGCGCCTCGAATTCCTCGGCATAGCGCCGGCCGGCATAGACGGCCGCCGCGATGGTCGAAGGCGCCCAGGCATCGCCGATCGCCTTGATCGAAACCAGCCCGGCCGCCGCCCATTCGCCTTGGCGAGCCAGCAGGTCCTTCGTCAATAATTCGTTAGGCAATCGGGCCGTGACCATCACAAGCGCATCCGCCGCCATCTCGCTCAGGCGTCCGGTGAAGGCGCAGGCTGTTACCAGCGACTCCTTGCGCACCTCCGCGACGGCTCGGCCGGTGACGATGGCCACACCCATCTCCAGCAGGCGTCGCTGGATGAAATGCTGCTCCATGGTGTTGCGCGTCCAGTTGGAGACCTCGTTGGCGGGCGTGACCAGGGTGACACGGCAGCCGAGCGCCACCAGCTTCTCCGCCAGCAACCCACCCATGTAATAGTGATCGTCGTCATAGACCGCGACGTTAATGCCGCTCGGCATCTTGCCAACCATCACATCATCCGGCGTGTAGAGCGGCATCCCCGCATCGATCGGGATCGGCTTCAGATGGAAGCGGGCCACGCCATCGCGCCGCCAGGTCGACCCCGTCGCCAGCACCACATGCTCGGCACCGAATTCCAGGATCTGGTCGGCGGTCATGGCGCTGTCGAGATAGATCTCGACATTGGCGAGCTTGGTGAGCTGCTGCTGCCGGTGATCGCGCACCCGCGCCCAGGCAGCCACACGTGGCAACTTTGCCTCAAGGGTGACGCGACCACCCAGCTCGGCGCGGGCTTCCGCCAGGGTCACCGCATAGCCTCGCTGGCCCAGCGCACGCGCGCATTCCAGACCGGCGGGGCCGCCGCCCACCACCAGCACCCTGGCCTCGGAGCGCTTTGGCGCGATGCGCTCGGGATGCCAGCCCTTGCGCCATTCCTCGCCCATAGTGGGGTTCTGGGTGCAGCGGATCGGCGATTGGGTGAAATCGCCGCTGACGCAGATATTGCAGCCGATGCATTCGCGGATGTCTTCCAGCCGCCCCTCCTCGATCTTCTTCGGCAGGAAGGGATCGGCGATCGAGGGCCGCGCCGCTCCGATAAGATCGAGCAGGCCCTTATTGATCTGGCGCACCATGGCATCGGGCGAAGTAAAGCGCCCGACGCCGACGACCGGTTTTGTGGTCAGCGCTTTGAGGCCGGCGATATAGGGCTCCTGGCTGCCTTCCTCGGCAAAGCGCGAGGTGCGGGAATCTTCGTCCCAGCCGCTGAGGGTGAAATCCCAGAGATCGGGCAGTTCGGCCATGCGGCCGATGACCTCTTCTATCTCGGCTCTCTCCAGTCCCGCCTCACCCACCATCTCGTCAACGCTGAGACGCACCGCCACCGCCCCGCCATCGCCCACGGCTTCTTTCGCATCCTCGGTCACCTCGCGCAGCAGTCGCATGCGGTTTTCCAGGCTGCCGCCATATTCGTCGCTGCGATCGTTGTAACGCCGCGAAAGGAAATGCTGCAGCACGCAGAAGGCGTGCGCTGCATAGACATAGACGATGTCATAGCCCGCCCGGCGTGCGCGCACGGCCGCGTTGCGATGCCAGCGGCGCAAGTTCGCGATATCCTGCTTGTCCATGCGCCGGGCCTGGACCGGATCGTTGAAGAATGTCGCGATCGGCAGATGCGCCGGGCCCATCGGCACTTCGCGGGTATAGAAATTCGAGCCGTTCATGCCGTTATAGGCGAGCTCGATACCGGCCAGTGCGCCATGGCGATGAATGGCCTCACTGGTGCGGGCCAGCGCGGGGATATCCTGGTCGTCCCACAGGCGCAGTTCGATGAACGGCGTGATCTCGGATGTGGGATGGATCTCGACCTGTTCGGTGCAGACCACGCCCCAGCCGCCCTCGGCCTTGACGCCGCGCATGGTCGCCAGCGCCGTCACATCGCGATAGCCCATGCCGTTGCAGTGGGGCACCTGATAGAAGCGGTTCTTGGTGGTCAGCGGCCCGATCTTCACGGGCTCAAACAGGATGTCGTAACGGGAATCGCGCGCCATGATGGCCTTCTTGGGAAAGGGCCGCGCATCTTGCCATTCGGGCGGCTTCGGGCAAGAACTCGCGGGCTTGCCCTGTCCAGACGTTCAGTTTAGTTTAGTAAACAGGCCACGCCATTGGGGGAAACGCCATGAAGAAGTTCATGAATTCCGTCGACGAGATCCTGAACGAGAGTCTTCGGGGTTTCGCCGCCGCCCATGCCGATATCGTGCGTCTTCACAGCAAACCCTCCTTCGTCACCCGCGCAGCCGCCACGCGCAAGGGCAAGGTGGCGCTAATCTCCGGCGGCGGTTCGGGCCATGAGCCGCTCCATGCCGGCTTCGTCGGCCGCGGCATGCTGGATGCCGCCTGTCCCGGCCAGGTCTTCACCTCCCCCACACCCGATCAGATGGCGGCCGCAGCCACGGATGTCGATGCCGGCGCCGGCGTGCTGTTCATCGTCAAAAACTATTCCGGCGACATGATGAATTTCGAGATGGGCGCGGACATGGCCTCCGTCGCCAATGCCTCGGTCGTCACCAATGACGATGTCGCGGTGGAGAATTCGACCTACACCACCGGGCGGCGCGGCGTCGCCGGCACCGTGGTGGTGGAGCGCGTCGTGGGTGCGGCTGCCGAAGACGGCGCCGATCTCGCCGCCTGCAAGGCGCTGGGCGAGCGGGTGAACAACGCCACCCGCTCCATGGGCGTGGCGCTGACAAGCTGCACCGTGCCCGCCGCCGGCCGGCCCACCTTCGATATCGACGACAAGGATATGGAGATGGGCGTGGGCATCCATGGCGAGCCCGGCCGCCGGCGCGTGCCGGTCGCGCCTGCCGAT
Source organism: uncultured Alphaproteobacteria bacterium (assembly GCA_963770335.1). Lineage (GTDB taxonomy): Bacteria > Pseudomonadota > Alphaproteobacteria > Dongiales > Dongiaceae > DASXQK01. The sequence continues at coordinate 263,743 of CAVYPG010000019.1, read as the reverse complement.
GAGATCGCCACGAGCATGATGGAGGCGATCCTGGGCGATCTGGCGCCAAAGGCCGGGGCGCCGGTGCTGCTGTTCGTCAACGGCTTCGGCGCCACGCCGCTGATGGAGCTCTATCTGATGTATGACGCGGCCCGGCGCATCTGCGAAGGCCGCCAGATCACCATCGCCCGCTCGCTGGTGGGCAATTACACCACATCCCTCGATATGGCCGGCTGCTCCATCACGCTGACGCAGATGGATGACGAACTGGTCAGGCTCTGGGACCGGCCGCTGCACACAGCCGCGCTACGCTGGGGCTGCTAAAGCTTCCTGACCAGGTTCTCGAGCTGACGCGCCATCTGGCGCAGCAGCTCGTCCATCTCGCGCTCGATCTCCGGATCGTCGACGATCGGCAGCTCGATCTCCACGATTCGCTTTTCCCGTGATTTGCGCTGGCCCCGTGGTTCGGCGCGCGGGTGATGGGGATGGGCAGCCTCGTAAGCTGCGAGGAAAGCCTGCTTTTCCTCCGGCGCCAGATGGCAGATGCGGAAGATCGCCTCCAGATGGCGCGCGGGCACCGGTATCGGATAGATCGGGTTGGTGATCTGCGAAACGAAGCTGCGATGCTTGCCGATTGCCTTGGCGATCTTCAGGCGAAGGCCGGAGGGGCGGCGGTCGATATATTCCTGCAGCAACCGCTTATAGGCCGCGACAAGCTCGTCGCGGCTGGCGGCAGGTGCTTTCGCTTTTTCCCGGGCTGCGGCTTCAGCCATGGCGCGCGATCTCGGCCTTGACCTTGGCAAGGCGTGCCGGCGCAACCGAGACGCTGCGCAGCCCCAGATCGAGCAGTTTGGGCAGATAACGCGTGTCGCTGGCCATGTCGCCGCAGAGCCCCACTTCGCGGCCCGATGCCGCCCCATGGGCGACGACTCGGCCGATCAATTCCAGTACAGCCGGATCGAGGGGATCGTGCAAGGCGGCCACCGCGCTGTTGTCGCGGCTGGTGGCGGTGACGTATTGCACGAGATCGTTGCTGCCGATGGAGAAGAAATCGACCTCGAAGCGCGCGACATTGATGGCGGCGGCCGGCACCTCGACCATCATGCCGAGGCTGGGCATGGCCGCCTTGATGCCGGCGCCGATCAGACTCGTCGACCGCAGCCTTCAGCAGCCCACGGGTTTCCTCGATCTCGCGCGGCACCGTCACCATGGGCAGCATGACCTTGAGGGGACCTTGCGCCGCCGCGCGCGCCAGCGCGCGAAGCTGCACCGTGAAAACATCCGGCCGCGAGAGCGACAGGCGAATGCCGCGCAGGCCGAGGAAGGGGTTCGCCTCGCCATCGGGTGTCAGACCCGGGATCGGCTTGTCGCCGCCGGCATCCAGCGTGCGGATGGTGACGGGCCGCCCCTTCGCCCAGGCGATCAGGCGGGCATAGATTTCGAACTGCTTGCCCTCATCCGGCCAGCCGCCGGGGGCGGAAAACAAGAACTCCGTGCGGGTCAGGCCGATCCCGTCGCAATGGGATGCGTCAATCCGGTCCACGATGCCGGGCTCGTCGACGTTTATGGCCACCGCAATGCGCAGCCCGCCGCGGGTGACCGCGGGCCTGGGCAGAAACTCGGCTTCAGCGGCTGCCGTGGCACTGCGCGTGGTCATGCGTCGGGTGAAAGATGTCGCGGGTATGGCGGATCGGATCCTGGATCAGCCGCCCCTCCTCCGCATCCAGGATGGCCTCGGCGCCGGCGACGAGATCGGCGGCACTAAACCAATGGCTCCCAGGCCCACGATCAGGGGAATGCCGCGGGCGCGCGCCAGTATGGCGACATGGCCGTTGGCGCTGCCGGCCAGTAGCGCGCCACCGCGATAATTCTGCCAATCGATCTCCAGAAAGCGCGAGGGCGCCAGATCCTCGCCGACATAGATGCGGGCTTCCTCATCTTCGCCGGTGGCAGCGCCCTCATCCGCGCTCGCCGCTCAGCAGATCGAGCACGCGGTCGCGCAGATCGGCGAGATCGGCCGCGCGGGCACGAAAATAGGCGTCCGATGCCGCCTGATACTCGCCGACCTGCGCATCGAGAGCCTGACGCCAGGCCTTGGCGGCGGAACTCCCAACCGCAATCGATTGACGCACCGGCTCGATCAGCTCGTCATCCTCGATCAGGGCGATCTGGAACTCGAGAATGCCCTGGGCCGCCTCGTCCACCGTCTGGCTAAGCCGCGCCAGCTGGCGTTGCGGCCGTCGAAAGAGCCTGATCGAGCCGCGAGGCTTCTTCGGCCGGCGTGCCCATTGATGTCTCGCTTGCCGCGCGGCGGACATGGACGCGAATACGCCCGGATACGAGGCCGGGCGAGGCGACCTTGCCGGAGAAAATGCGTTCAGGCCGCTGAATGCTCATCGAAGTCACGTTTTACCAGCCCGACGAGCGCGTCGATGGCGGCCGGCGCGTCGGGGCCGAGCGCCCGGAAATGCACGGTCGAGCCTTCGCGCAGCTTCAGCCCCATGACCCGGACGATGCTCTTGGCATCGACCCAGTCGACGACGCCTTCGCCGCGCAGATGAATGGATGCGGCAAAAGTCTTGGCGAGCTTGGTCAGCTTCACCGACGGGCGGGCATGCAGCCCGATGCCATGGGTAATAAGGGCAGAACCTTCGGCGGCGTTCTCGGCGTTCATGCTTGTACTCTCACCTGATCCCCTCATGGCTGCCTATGACGGCGCCAGCTCCTCGGCGGTGGCGCGGACCTGCTCCAGCGTCCCGCCGCCGGCGGCTTCCGTCGCGGCCATGACCGCCCCTTCGACAATCGGCGCATTGCAGATCACCACCTTGCCGCGCCAGGCTTCGGGCAGCATCTCGATGGCCATCTCGCTGTTGGTCTCCGCCCCGCCGAGATCGACAAGGATGGCCACGCCCTTCGGCGACCACACCTTCTTGATCGCGGCGATGATCGAGGCGACGTCGGTGCCCAAGCCGCCAGCGGGATTGCCGCCGCTGGCCGCCACCGGCACCTCGTGGCCCACCATCTGGCGCACCATGTCCACCGTGCCCCGCGCGACTTCAGCCGAGTGCGAAACGATGACGATGCCGACGCGGCTGTTTGCTGTCATGACGAGCGCGCCCCCTCGAGCGCTGGCTGGGCTGCAAGAACGCCGATCAGGGCATGGGTCAGAAGCTGACTGGAGCGAGCACCGGGATCGAGATGGCCGATGGATCGCTCGCCCAGAAACGAAGCGCGGCCTTTTGTTGCCTTCATCGGCCGGGTCGTTTCGAGACCCGCATCGGCAGCCGCCTTCACGCGATCGCCAAGGCCGGCCGGATTTCGAAACACCAGCCTGCAGCGCGTCGGCCACAGGCTGAAGCACCTCAAGCATGGTCTTCTCGCCGGTCGTGGCCTTCCCGCGCGCCTTGACCGCATTGACCGCCGCGCTAAAGGCGCGGGCGGCATCGGCCAGGGTTGGCTCGGCCGGTATTTCCTTGCCCAGTGCCATGAACAGGGTGCCATAGAGCGGGCCCGAGGCGCCGCCGATGGTCATCACAAGGTGCGTTCCCAGCGCCTTCAGCATATCGGGCAAGGGCTTGGCCGCCAGGTTGGCGCGCTCGGCCAGCACGGCATCGAAGCCGCGCTTCATGTTGGAACCATGATCGCCATCGCCGATGGCGCGGTCGAGGTCGGTCAATTCACCGGCATGGCTGGCAATCGCCTCTGCCATCGCCGCGATCAATCGATCCTTGATTTCAGTGTCGAGCTTCATGCCGCGATCCGGTTTCCGTTGCGGTCGAAATAGAGCGGCCGCAGCACCTCGATGGCAACATCGTCACCGACGCCCAAGCCCGCATCGGGATCGGCCAGGGTCACCACATCGTTGTCGCCCAACTTGATATGCAGATGGTTGCGGTCGCCCAGATGCTCGATCCAGGTCACCTTGCCTTTGGCCGTGCCGCCGGCCGATTTTGAGATCTTCAGATGCTCGGTGCGCACGCCGATCGTGGCGGCGGTACCGGGGGCTGAAATACCGGCCAGCATCTCGCGCGGGATCAGATTGATCCCGGGTTGGCCCAGGCGTGCCGCAACCTGGACGTTGGCGGGGTTTTCATAAACCTCGCGGGGTGTATCGACCTGCACCAGCCGCCCATGCTCGATCACTCCGATGCGGGTTGCCATGGTCATGGCTTCGATCTGGTCATGGGTGACGTAAAGGATGGTGGCGCCCAGATCCTGCTGGATGCGCTTCAATTCCAGGCGCAGCTCGGCGCGCAGCTTCGCATCGAGCGATGAGAGCGGTTCATCCATCAGATAGACGGCCGGCCGGCGCACCAAGGCGCGGCCGATGGCAACCCGCTGCATCTCGCCGCCCGAAAGCCGGGTCGCGCGATTGCCGAGTTTCGCCGTGATCCGCAGCATCTCGGCCACTTCGCCGACCTTGCGCTTGATCTCGGCCTCCGGCACGCGCCGCAGAGGCGAGCGGAGCGGAAAAGCCAGGTTGTCGAAGACGCTCAGATGCGGATAGAGCGAGTATTGCTGGAATACGAACGTCACATCGCGCGCCGCTGGGGGCAGCCGGGTGACATCGTGATCGGCGATGGTGATGCGGCCGGCATCGGGCTTCTCCAGCCCTGCCACGAGCCGCAGCGTCGTGGTCTTGCCCGCTCCCGTCGGCCCCAGCAGCACCAGGAATTCACCGTCCCGGATGAAGAGCGACAGATCGGATATCGCGGTCAGATCGCCAAACCGCTTGGTCACGCCCTGCAATGTCACATCAGCCATGACTGGCACCTTCGAACAGGGCCGTGCGCACGGCCTTGCCGCTCGCCTTGTCGAACAACGAAAGCTTCTCGCGGCGAAAGTCGAGGCCGACGCGCTCGCCGCGCCGCACCGCCGTCTCGGCTGGCAGCCGCGCGCGCAACGTGCCGTGACCCGTCGTCAGGGTGACGATCTGCGTGGTGCCGAGATATTCGGTGCCGAAAATCTCACCCTTCACCGCGCCACCATCGCGCAGGCGCACATCTTCCGGCCTGATGCCCAGGATCAGGTCCCGCGGCTCCATATCCTCATGCACCTCCGGCACGCCGACAGCGCCCTCGCCCAGCTGCACGGAGGTCGCCCCGCGGCTGAAGCCCGCCATGGAAATCGAGGAAGTTCATCGGCGGCGAGCCGATGAAATCGGCGACGAAGAGGGAAACCGGGCGCTCGTAGATTTCCCGCGGCGTGCCGAGCTGCTCGATCACGCCACGATTCATCACCGCGATCTTGTCGGCCAGCGCCATCGCCTCGAGCTGGTCGTGGGTGACATAGATCGTGGTGGCGCCCAGGCGATTATGCAGCTGGCGCAACTCGCCGGTCATGATGTGGCGGAATTCGGAATCGAGCGCCCCCAGCGGCTCGTCCATCAGGAAGGCCTTTGGCTTGCGCACGATGGAGCGGCCGAGCGCCACGCGCTGCCGGTCGCCCGAGGCAAGCCCGCCCACGGAACGATCGAGCAGATGGGTGATGCGCAGGATGCGGGCCGCTTCCTCGACCGCGGCGCGGATCTCGGCGCGCGGCATGCCCTGGCATTTCAGCGGAAAGCCGATATTGGCGCGCACCGTCATATGCGGGTAGAGGGCGAAGAGCTGGAAGACAAAGGCGATATCGCGCTCGGCGGCGCGCTTGAAGGTGACGTCATCACCCCCCAGCAGGATGCGTCCGGATGTCGGCAGCTCCAGGCCTGCGATCATGCGCAAGGTCGTGGTCTTGCCGCAGCCCGAGGGCCCCAGCAGGCAGAAGAACTCGCCATTGGCCACGGTAAAGCTCGAATCCAGCACGGCGGTAAAATCGCCGAAGGCCTTGTGCAGATGATCGATGCGGATCTCGGCCATGTTCGCCTCAATCCGGGAACTTGCTGACGATCATGAACATGACGGTACCGGTCAGGATCGTGACGAAGGAATAGGTGTAGAGGTCGATCGAGATCGGCTGCATCAGCATCACGACGCCAAGGCCGATCAGGACGGTGGCGAGGTTCTCCCAGGGCCCCCGGCGGAAGATCCGCCGCAGCAGCGAGCGGCTGGCTGCCGCTGGCTTAACGTCGGTGCTCATCGCCGCACCGCGCCGAAGGTGATGCCGCGCAACAGCAGTTTGCGCAGCAGGATGGTGAAGACGACGATCGGCACCAGGAACAGGGTCGTGCCCGCGGCAACCGCCGGCCAATCCTGGCCGCCCTCGCCGATGATGAAGGGGATGAAGGGCGGCGTCGTCTGCGCTTCGCCAGAGGTCAGCAGGACGGCAAAGGCATATTCGTTCCACGAGAAGATCAGGCAGAAGATCGCCGTGGCGGCGATGCCGGTCGAGGCTTGCGGCAGCACGACCTTCCAGAAGGCCTGCAGGCGGCTGTAGCCGTCGATCATGGCCGCTTCCTCGTATTCGCGCGGAATCTCGTCCATGAATCCCTTGAGCAGCCAGACCGAGAGCGACAGGTTCACCGCCGTGTAGAGCAGAATCATGCCCAGCCAGCTATCCATCAGGCCGATCTGGCGATACATCAGATAGATGGGGATCGCGACCGCAATCGGCGGCATCATGCGCGTCGACAGGATGAAGAACATGAGATCGTCCTTCAGCGGCACTTTGAAGCGCGAAAAGGCGTAAGCCGCGATGGTGCCGAGCACGACCGCAAGAAACGTCGAGCCGAAGCCGATCACCAGTGAATTCATGTAGCGCTGGAGATACTTCGAGGGCCCGGCGATCACCATGTTGCGCGAGCGCACAAGCTGGTCATACCAGGCTGTCGCCGGCGGCAATGTGGCGATGAATTCCGGTGTCTGGCGCGTGCGGGTGGTGAACAGGTTCACATAGCCCTCGAGCGAGGGCGAGAACAGGATCTTCGGCGGATAGGCGATGGAATCGTCCGGCGTCTTGAATCCGGTCAGCATGATCCAGACCAGCGGGATCATCGTGATCAGCGCATAGGTGATCACCAGCACGGCGGCCAGGCGCCGGGAAAAGGCGCCGGGGGCGACGATGGAATGGGCGGTTGTCAGGCTCATCGCTGCTTCACCCGGTTGAGGGCCTTCACATAGATGTTGCCCAGACCGAAAATCGTGACGAACAGGATGATGGCGAGCGCGGAGGCGTAGCCCGTGCGCCACTTCTCGAAGGCCTCGCGTTTCAGTGTGATCGAGGCGAGCTCCGTGGTCGAACCCGGCCCGCCATTGGTCAGCAGGTTCACCAGGTCGAACATCTTGAAGTTTTCGATGCCGCGGAACAGCACCGCCAGCATGATGAACGGCAGGGCCATGGGCAGCGTGATCGACCAGAACTGGCGCCAGGGCGAGGCGCGATCGACCTCGGCGGCCTCGTAGATGTCATTGGGGATCGAACGCAGGCCCGCCAGGCAGATCAGCATGACATAGGGCGTCCACATCCAGGCATCGACGATGACGATGGACCAGGGCGCCAGATCGACATCGCCGATCATGGCGAATGAGTCCGCCGGAATGCCGGTGACGAAGGAGATGATCTCGTTGAACAGGCCGATCTGGGGGCGGAACAGGAAGCTCCAGAAATTCCCCACCACGGCGGGCGACAGCATCATCGGGATCAGGATGACCGTGGTCCAGAAACCGTGGCCCTTGAACTTGCGGTCGATCAGATAGGCCAGCCCGAAGCCCAGCAGGGTCTCAACCACAATGGTCGCGACGACGAAGTGTGCCGTGACCTGCATGCCGGCCCACAGATCGGGATCGGTCAGAATGTCGCTGTAATGCTCGAGGCCGACCCATTTCAGCGGCACGTTCGGCCGGTTGGCGCGGTAATTGGTGAAGGAAAGCGTCACCGCCCAGACGAGCGGGAAGATGTTGATCACCAGCAGCAGCAGCATCGTCGGGCCGATGAAGAGCCAGGCAATGCCGCGGTCCGACAGGCCGCGGACGCGCCCGGCGACCCTGGGCGGCGTCGCCTCGGCCATCTGGCTCAACAGTCCCTGTTTTTCGGCCATGTCGCTCATCGCATCATCACTGCGCTGGGTCACTTTGATGTGAAAGACTTGCCAGGGGCAAGACGGGTTGAAGGCCCTGGTTGCAACATCGCGGGTAAAGGCCGGCTATCGGCCCCCGCGCCGGGGAGCCGGCGCGGGAGACCGATAGCCGCGGCGCCGAGGCGCCGTAATGATCGAACTAGATCTTGCCTTCGTCCTTGAAGACCTTCTCCCAGTCCTTGACCAGCGCATCGAGCGCTTCCTTGGCCGTGCCCTTGTCAGCGACCACGTAGTCGTGGATTCGCTTCTGCATGTCGAGCAACAGCTCAGCATAGGAAGGCTCGGCCCAGAAGTCCTTCACGATGGCCATCGAGTCCAGGAACGTCTTGGCGTAAGGCGCCGTGTTCACGAAGTTCGGATCGTTGAGCACCGAGAGCGCGCAGGAGTAGCCGCCGAGAGCCCACCACTTCTTCTGCACCTCGGGCTTGACGAACCACTTGATGTACTTGAACGCGTCTTCCTGGTGGTCGGAGTAGGAGACCACCGAGATTCCCTGGCCGCCGAGCTGGGCAAAGTGTTGCTTCTCGGCCGGATTGGGGAAGAAGCCGATCTTGTCGCCGCCGACATTCGGGTCCTTGTAGAGGCCCGGCCAGGTGAAGGCGAAGTTCATATGGAGTGCGACCTGGCCCGATTTGAAGGCGTCGGCCGATTCACCCATATAGACGTTGGTGGCGCCGGGGGGCGTACAGCATTTGTAGAGATCCTTGTAGAATTCCAGCCCCTTGATGGCGTCGGGCGAATTGACGAAGCCCTCCATGTCATAAGGCTTCTTCGGGTTCTGATACTCGAAGCCCCAATCGTAGAGGACGTTGGTCACGCCCATGGTGATGCCTTCGGAGCCGCGCTCGGTATAGATCGAGGCGCCGTAGACCTTCTTGCCGTCGATTTCGCGGCCCTGAAAGAACTCCGCGATGTTCTTCAGCTCGTCATAGGTTGCCGGCGGAGCCAGGTCGTGGCCGTATTTCGCCTTGTACGCCGCCTGGATTTCCGGACGCTGGAACCAGTCCTTGCGATAGGTCCAGCCGACCACGTCGCCCATGGCCGGCAGCGCCCAGTAATTGGGCGTGTTCTTCGGCCATTCGGAATAGCCCACCACCGTCGCCGGCAGGAAATCCGACATCTTGATGCCGTTCTTGTCGAAGAAGTCGTTCATCTTGACGTAGTGGCCGTTCTCGGCGGCGCCGCCGATCCACTGGCTGTCGCCGATGATCAGATCGCAAAGCTTGCCGTGGGAATTCAGTTCATTCAGAAAGCGGTCGGCATAGCTGGTCCAGGGAACGAACTCGAACTTCATCTTGATGCCGCTCTCGGCAGTGAAGTCCTTCGAGAGCTCCACCAGAGCGTTCGCCGGGTCCCAGGCGGCCCAGCAGAGAGTAAGCGATTTATCCTGTGCATGCGCACTGAACGGGGCCAGTGCTCCGGCCGCGGCAACCACCGCCGCCGTCATAAGCGTTTTCCACACTCGCATCTGTATCCTCCCAAGATTTAAATTCCGGCGAGTCTTCCCGCTCGCGGTTTCGCGTATTGGCAGCCTACGTCTCTGGCGACACCTCGTACTATGAGACCGACGTTGACCATCTATCAGCCGACGCCGTCGGCGGGCTCGACATAAACTATACTGAACTAAACTAAACAAATGTCAACGGCGATTCATTTGCCCCCGAAAGACTCATATCGGCAGCCGGGCGCGTGTTTGCTAAACTTGCGGAAAATCATCCAACTAAACGCCCGGGAGGACAACCATGGACGCCATCGTCTTCAGCAATGTGAACATCATCGACGGCAGTGGTGCCAAGCCGTTCCCCGGTGAAGTCCGCATCCAGGGCAACCGCATCGCGGCCATCGCGCGCGATGGCACGAGCGTGCCACGCGACAATGCCCGTCCTATCGATGCGGGCGGCGCCACGCTGATGCCGGGCATGGTCGAAGCCCATGCCCATGTCAGCTTCGCCAATACGCCGGATCTGCATTCGCTGGGCGATATTCCGCCGGAAGAACACACGCTGCTGGCGGCGGAGAATGCCCGCATCTATCTCGATCGTGGCTTCACCAGCCTGAACTCCATGGCGGCGGCCAAGCCACGCCTCGACGTCGTTATCCGCAACGCCATCGATGCGGGCCAGATCCCGGGCCCGCGCATGCTCGCCGCCACGCCGGAGATGACGCCGACCGCGGGCCTGGGCGATGTGCGCCTTTATCACCGCCACCGCGAGACCTTCGCCGTGATCTGCGACGGGGCCGATGAATTCCGCAGGACAGCGCGCACCTATGTGCGCGAGGGCGTCGACACGCTGAAGATCAATCCATCGGGCGACGAATTCGTGCCCCATGCCCGCGCCGAGCAGACGGTGATGACCGAGGCCGAAATCGACGCGGTCTGCGAGGTCGGCCGGGCCCATGGCAAGCGTATCGCAGCCCACGCCCGCAGCAGCAATGCAGTGGAACTCTGCGTGAAGCATGGCGTGCAGCTGATCAATCACGCAACCTTTGCTGACGAAAAGGCACGCGACGCGCTGGAGGCGGCGAAGGATCGCGTCTTCGTCATGCCCACCATCGGCATCACCTATTCGACCCTGTTCGAAGCGCAGAAATGGGGCATCACCACCGAGGCCGCCACCGGCATGGGCATGCGCCGCGAGATGGAACAGGGGGCGCTCGCCATGCGCGACCTCAAGAAGCGCGGTGTTCGCATCCTGCCGGGCGGCGATTACGGTTTTGCCTGGAACCGCATCGGCGACGATGCGCGCGACCTCGAGCATTTCGTCAATCTGTTCGGCTTTACCCCGATGGAGGCGATTATTGCCGCCACCCGCTGGGGCGGTGAGATCATGATGAAGCCCGGCGAACTCGGCGTGATCAAACAGGGCGCGCTCGCCGACCTGCTGCTGGTGGATGGCGATCCCTCGAGCGACATCAAGATCCTGCAGGATGCCGGCCGGTTGCTCGCCATCATGAAGGATGGGCGCTTTCATAAAGAGCCGGCCGCACGCAGCCTGGCGGCGAAGAGCGCGGCTTAAGCTCAAGCCCCCGCGTCCCTGCCCGCCTCGGTTGCGCCGGGGCGGTGGCGTCCCTAAACTCTTCCTCGCAGCAGCGAGAGAGTTCAACGCATGGCGCGCGACATTCACAAGCCGGAAGTGCCTGCCGAGTTCGCGGATTATCCCCGCGACATGGCAGGCTATGGCGCCAAGCCGCCGCACGCCCATTGGCCCGGCAATGCGCGCCTCGCGCTGCAATTCGTCATCAATTACGAGGAGGGCGGCGAGAACAACATCCTCCATGGCGATCCGGCCTGCGAAGCCTTCCTGACGGAGACGGTTGGGGCTCAGCCAATTCCCGGCATCCGCAACGTCAACACGGAATCGGTCTACGAATATGGCAGCCGTGCCGGTTTCTGGCGCCTGCATCGCCTGTTCACCGGCCGTCACCTGCCCGTCACCGTCTATGGCGTCGCCATGGCCATGGCGCGCAACCCCGCTGCGGTGGAAGCGATGCTGGCGGCGGATTGGGAGATCGCCACCCACGGCTATCGCTGGATCGACTACCAGTTCATGCCCGAAGAGGTCGAGCGCGAGCATATGGCCAAGGCCATCGAGCTGCATGCGAAGCTGACCGGCAGCCGGCCGACCGGGCTGGTATCTTGGCCGGGTCAGCACAAATACCCGCCGGCTGGTCGCCGAGGATGGCGGCTTTCTCTATGATGCCGACAGCTACGCCGACGATCTGCCCTATTGGGTCGAGATCGCCGGCAAGCATCAGCTCATCGTGCCCTACACGCTGGACGCCAACGACATGCGCTTTGCCGCCATGCAGGGCTTCAATTCCGGCGACCAGTTCTATGCCTATCTGCGCGATGCCTTCGACACGCTTTATGCCGAGGGCGAGACGGCGCCCAAGATGATGTCGGTCGGTCTCCATTGCCGGCTGGTCGGCCGGCCAGGGCGCATCGCCGCCCTCGCGCGGTTCATCAACTACGCCCTCCAGCATCCCAAGGTCTGGGTCTGCCGGCGCATCGACATCGCCAAACACTGGCAGGCGCGCTATCCCTATGCAGGCGCAAAAGCCGCCGATGGCCAGACGACGGGGAACAAGACGACATGAACGAGGCGAACAACCTGCCGGATTTCGCCCGGCTCTGGACCGATCTTGCCCAACCGCGGCTGGGGGGTGCAGCGATCCTGGCCAGCGACGAATTCTTCGCGCCGAAGGAGCGCATGCTGAGCCCGGAGCCCGCCGTCTTCATCCCGGGCAAATATGACGACAACGGCAAGTGGATGGATGGCTGGGAAAGCCGGCGCAAGCGCAGCGAAGGCCATGACTTCTGCGTCGTGCGGCTGGGCCGGCCCGGCACCGTCAAGGGCGTCGACATCGATACCAGCCACTTCACCGGGAATTATCCGCCTGCCGCCTCCATCGATGCCTGGCAGGGCGATGAAGATCCGGAAGCGGATGCGGCCTGGGTGGAAATCCTGCCATCGACCAATCTCGCCGGTAATTCGCACAACTTTCTCGCCATTGCCAGCGACCAGGTCTGGAGTCATCTGCGGCTCAACATTTATCCCGATGGCGGCGTGGCGCGTCTTCGCGTCTATGGCCAGATCCATATCGACTGGAGCAAGGCGGACCGCAAAGCCCTGGTGGATCTCGCTGCCCTGGAGAATGGCGGGCGGGCGATCGCCTGCAACGACCAGCATTATGGCCGGCCGCAGAATCTGATCGCGCCGGGCCGGGCGTCCAGCATGGCCGATGGCTGGGAGACGAGGCGTCGGCGGGAGCCTGGCAATGACTGGGCGATCCTGGCGCTGGGCCATCGCGGCACGATCCGCCGCATCGAGGTCGATACCGCCCACTTCAAGGGCAATTATCCCGATCGCTGCTCGATCCAGGCGGCGAATGTCACCGGCGGCACGGAGGATTCGCTCGTCACCCAGGCGATGTTCTGGCGCACCCTGCTGCCGGAGCAGAAGCTGGAGATGAACCGCATCCACCGCTTCGAGCGCGAACTGGTCGATATCGGCCCTATCAGCCATGTCCGGCTGAACATCATCCCCGATGGCGGCATGAGCCGCCTGCGCCTGCACGGCCAGCTCGGCTGAGGCGGCAGCCATGAACCTCCGGCCGGCACCGCTGACCGCCGCCGCTTTTGCACCATACGGCGATGTGATCGAGACGACGGGCCGCGATCACTATTCAATCAATGCCGGCATGGCCGAGCGCTATTCCGATCTGGCGAAGATCGATGTAGGGGCCGAGGGCGGCCGGCCGCTGATCAGCCTGTGCCAGGCAAAGCCGGTGCGCCTGCCGGTGCGATTACGCCTCATGGAACGGCACCCGTTGTCGAGCCAGGTCTTCATGCCGCTATCGAGCGCGCCCTTCCTGATCGTCGTGGCGCCGGCAGGGCCATCTCCTCGCAGCGAAGATATCCGCGCCTTCATCAGCAATGGCCGCCAGGGGATCAACTACCGCGCCGGCACCTGGCATCACCCGCTGCTGGCGCTCGATCATGCCGCCGATTTCCTGATCGTCGATCGCGGCGGCCCCGGCACGAATTGCGACGAAGTCCCCGTCGAGGAGCACGGCATCGTCATTTCCGCCTGAGGCGCGGCCGCACCGGTGCGCCACCTTCCAGCGTGTCGCGGATCAGCTCGTATTTCGCCTGGCTGTTGGAAGCCGTCCGGTAAAAGGTAATCAGCTGGTCCCAGGGATCGGACACCTTCTGCACGCCGGAGATGAACACGACGATAGTGCTGACCGGTACGCGGCCCTGAATAACCAGCCAGCCGCCGATGGCAAACACGATCAGCGGCCCCAGGGCATCGAGAAAATTCCCCAGCGCGGTCAGGAAGAACTTCATCCGGTAAATGCGGATGCGCAAATCGAAGGCGCGATTGACCATGCGCTTGAACTGGCCGGCCCTGCTGCCATTGCCGCCCTTGCCGCTGGTCAGGCCGACAACGATGTCGCCCACCTTGCGCAGCGTCTTGGCGTAGGTGACCGAGTTGCGATTGATCCCATGCTGGGTCGGCGGAACGACGAAAAGTTGCGGCAGATAAAGGATGGCGGCGAAACCCGCGATCATCGGGTTGACCCAGATGAGATAGCCGAAGATGGCGACGGCCGTACCGCCCTGTTGCAGCGGCATGGAAAAACTGTCGCCGACGAAGCCAGCCAAATCTTCCGCTTCGGAGGAGATCATCGAGACCGTCGCACCGCGCGCGGCCGGGGCGGGCGCCTCGTCCTTTTCTTTCGCCATGAGCTCGCTGAGATGAGTGAAAATCTGCAGGCGCAGCAGCCTTGAGACGATCTCGACCGTGCGCCCTCGGCTGAGATTGAGGAAATACTTGGTCGTGCCCTGCACCACCAGCAGCAGCAGATAGATCGCGCAATAGACGATGAGGAGATTGAGATTCTTTGGCCCGAACGCATCGTCGGTGATGCGCCGTTGAAGTTCGAGCGGTGCCGCCGTCAAGGCGACGACGATCCCCGTCAGGATGCAAAGCATTACTTGGCGGCGCCCGGAGACACTCCATATGTACTGGTAGACGTATTTGGGCATTGCGGCCTGGGCGTCGAACATCCCTCAGTTTAACAACTACCGGGGCGATCTGTTCCCGGCAGGAGCAGCGCTTGCCATCGTCACGCCCCAGTCTGACAATGCGACTCGTCCAAGCCCTAACAGAAACGTCCTCATGAAACCTGACACACCCCTTGCTGCCGACAAGGCAGCGCTGACGAAACTGGCCCAGGCGTTGAACTTTATCTGCGGCGCCGATCACCCCGCCACGCTCGCCATGCGAAAGGCAGCGGCCGACGGCAGTGCCGAGGATGTGAAAAAAGCGCGCGCCCTGTTCACCCGGTTGAAGCCAGGCAGCCAGCAGGCGGCACTCTCCATGATGGAAACGGAAGAATAGGCGCCTGCCCTCGGGACGCATTGCCCCAAAAGCGTCGGCCCCAAAAGCATCGGGGCCACCCAGGCCTTGCGGCGCGGGCAGCCCCGTAACTGCTAGAATCTCAAGTCTTGGCTTAGACGGCCTTCAGATTCGTCGCCGCTGTCTTGCCACGCTCGGTCATGGTGTCGAACGACACCTTCTGACCTTCGCGCAGGGTGGTCATCCCCGACCGCTCGACGGCGC
Source organism: uncultured Alphaproteobacteria bacterium (assembly GCA_963770335.1). Taxonomy (GTDB): domain Bacteria; phylum Pseudomonadota; class Alphaproteobacteria; order Dongiales; family Dongiaceae; genus DASXQK01. The sequence goes on along the minus strand of CAVYPG010000019.1, from coordinate 248,623 downwards.
TGATGTGCACGAACACATCCTTGGAACCGTCTTCCGGCTGGATGAAACCGAAACCCTTTGTCGTATTGAAGAACTTAACCGTACCTGTGGCCATGTGGCCTCTCCTTGTCAGATCGCAACAAGCCGCGCACCGGAAGTCACCCTGCAGGGGTTTTTCGGAGAATGTCGTTTGAAATGCCCCAGCGCGCGGCAACCAATCGCCAAGGCCAACAATTCTGTGAGGCTTGATCGTTCATATCGGGCCGAAAATCAATCCTTTTCTCGCAAATGCCGGGATTTGCGGATCAGGTTAATTCAACCGGGTCCGATCTTGCTCTAGGGTTCTGCATGACCGTTCGCCCAAGGGCTAAGCGAGGTTAAGCGATGCAACGCAATAGCTGGTGTGTTCCCCTGTTCGCGGCCTCGCAGGCGGCGTTCCTCATCCTGGCAGTCAGCGGCCCTTTGCAGCTGGCCCGGGCCGCCTCGCTGCCCCCGGTCGAAGCCAGCCAGGGCATGGTGGTCAGCGCCCAGCGCCTGGCCTCCCAGGTCGGCGTCGATATCCTGAAACAAGGGGGCAATGCCGTGGATGCCGCGGTTGCGGTCGGTTACGCGCTGGCCGTTACCCATCCCTGCTGCGGGAATATCGGCGGCGGCGGATTCATGCTGATCCATCTCGCCTCCGGCAAAGACACTGTCATCGACTTCCGCGAGACGGCGCCGCTGGCAGCCATGCCCGGCATGTATCTCGACAAGGCAGGCAATGTGATTCCGGATGCGAGCAGCGATGGCTACAAGGCCATCGGGGTGCCGGGAACGGTCGCGGGCTTGGACATGGCGCTGGCCAAATACGGCAGCATGACCCGCCGGCAGGTGATGGCGCCCGCCATCGCTCTCGCCGAACAGGGTTTCGTGCTCGCCGATCCCGATGCGCAGATCCTTGCCGGCGGTGCCGAGGATTTCGCCAAACAACCCAATGCCGCCGCGATCTTCCTGAACAAGGGCAAGCCCTACGCCGCCGGCGATCGCTTCGCCCAGCCGCAGCTTGCGGCGACGCTCAAGCAGATCGCGGCCGGTGGCCCGGACGCCTTCTATAACGGGCCAATTGCGCAGGCGATCGTGAGCGCAAGCCAGGCCAATGGCGGCATTCTCAGCCTCGAGGATTTCAAGGGCTACCAGGCCATCGAGCGCGAGCCGCTGCGCTGCCGTTATCGTGGCTATGACATCGCGGCGATTCCCCCGCCCAGCTCCGGCGGCGTCACGCTCTGCGAGATACTCGGCATCCTCGAAGGCTATCCCCTCGGCACGCTGGGCTATCACTCCGCGGCAACCCTGCATCTGATGATCGAGGCGATGCGCCATGCCTTCGTCGATCGCAATTCGACCCTGGCGGATCCCGCTTTCGTCAAGAGCCCCATCGCCCGCCTGCTCTCCGCGGACTACCTCGCCAAAATCAGGGCCGCGATCGATCCCGGCAAGGCGACGCCGTCATCGAGCCTCACCACCAACACGCCACCCCATAAAGAAGGCAGCGAGACGACGCATTACTCGGTGATCGACAGCAAGGGCAATGCGGTGGGCGTCACCTTCACCATCAACAATTATTTCGGCGCCAAGGTGATCGCCGGCGACACCGGCTTCTTCCTCAATGACGAGATGGACGATTTCACCTCGAAGCCCGGTGCTGCCAACGGCTTCGGCCTCGTCCAGGGCGAGGCCAACATGATCGAGCCGCGCAAGCGGCCGCTGAGTTCGATGAGCCCGGTGCTGGTCAGCAAGGATGGCAAACCGTATCTCTTGCTCGGCAGCCCCGGCGGCGCGCGCATCATCACCGCCCTGGTGGAGACGATCGTCAACACGATCGATTACGGCATGGATATCCAGTCGGCGGTCGACGCGCCGCGCTTCCATCATCAATGGCTGCCCGACACGATCTATCTCGAACCCTTCGCGCTCTCTGCCGATACGCAAGAGAAGCTGAAAGCCGCCGGCTATAGCTTCAAGACCCAGCGTGCCTGGGCTGCAGTCGAGGCCATCGTCATCGGGCCGCCCGCTTCGGCCGCGGCGCCGGCGGCGGGCATCGACGATTCCACCCGCCCCGCTCCGCTGATCCCCGGCCATTTCTACGGCGCCAATGACAGCCGGCGGCCCGGTGGTGCGGCGATCGGATATTAATTCACTAAACGACGATGAGTTGACCCTTCCCCTTGATGACATAAGATTCGAACTGCTTGCTGTCATCGAACAAATCGAGCCGCGCATTGGATGCAAAAAATAACCGGAGAGTGCCGTCGGGATGTCCGGTGACGGCAGAGATTTGTTGCCCCAGGAGAACGCTGATGGACGCCACGGCGTCAGGAAAGTGGATGAACCTTTTGTACTCGCCGCCGGAATTCAGATAGCCGATCTGCGAGGTGATCAGTATCGAAAGGTCTGGATGAAAATTCAGGATGCATTCGTTTGCGCCCACGCAAATCTGAATGAGCTCGCAGCCGCAAAGGAAGTCGAGATCCATGTCAGGTGGCAATCCATACATTTTTATCTGTCTCCGACGCCATCGGACCGGCGGCGGCCCGGATCTCGCTGCCGGTAGACCCGAAGCGCCAGCATCTGGGCGAACTCTCCGGCCACCAATCCCACGAACCCAAGAACGCCGGCATGCCATTTGGATAGCCCCCAAGCCTGGGCTAGATCGAAGACAATGAGAGAGGCAAGCAGGCAGACGAGGAACGGAGCATTGTGTTTTTGGGCCTGGGCTAATTTTTTTATCTGTTTCCAGTTTTCGGCGGTCATCAACGTTCCTGCTTAGGAGGACTATGGCGATCGAATTTGACGGCGATTGCATTTATGAAATTTCCGAACCGCGATAGTAGCAGTTGTCGGGCTTGGTCCCGGAGGGGCGAAAATTCCTCTTGAAATCCGATCCGGTTTAGATATATCTTTAGCTATATCTAAACATAATCGGAAAGACACATGCAAAGACATCATCGACACGAACACGAGCACGGCCATGGCTGCCGCCATGGTGAAGACCGCCGCTATGCCCGCGGCGAGCGCGAAGGCCGGCATTGGCATCGCGGCAGCAGGGGCGGCCTCGGCCGGTTCTTCGCCCATGGCGACCTGCGCCTCGTCATCCTCAACCTGATCGCCGAGAAGCCGCGCCATGGCTACGAGATCATCAAGGCGATCGAAGACCAGGTCGGCGGCGCCTATAGCCCGAGCCCCGGCGTTATCTATCCGACGCTCACTCTTCTCGAAGAGCTTGGCTATGTGACTGTCCAGACCTCGGCCGACAGCGCCAAGAAGCTCCACGAGATCACCGGCGAGGGCAAAGCCTTCCTGGAAGCGAACCGCGAGACGCTCCAGGCCCTGCTCGGCCGGATGGCCGAGGCCAGCCGTGCGGCGGGCGATGGGCCGGCACCGCAAGTCGTGCGCGCCATGGAGAACCTGAGACTGGCGCTGCGGATGCGGATGTCGCGCGGGCCGCTCAATACCGAGCAGGCAACGGCGGTCGCCGCCGCCCTCGACGCGGCGACAGTCGCGGTAGAGAAGATCTGACGGGATCGCCGCGGCCCGGATCAGCTTAACGAAACGCCGCTCTCCGCCTCGCGGCCCCAGAGGCGGATCTTGCCCGTGCGCCCGCGCAATTCATGCTCGCCGAGATCGCGAAACTCGGCGAGCAGCGGGGGCGATGCTTCGCGGCGGGCGGCCTCTACGATCGCATCGCTCGCCAGGATGGCAAGACCCAGCTGACGCGTCATGTCCTGGATACGGCTGGCGATATTGACGGTATCGCCGACGACGGCGAATTCCATGCGCCGCTCGCCGCCGATATCGCCCAGCACCACCTCGCCGTAATGCACGCCGATGCCGATACGCAGCTCCTCGAGCCCGGCGGATTGGCGATGTGCATTCCAGATGACGATCTGCTTGGCCATCTCGGCCGCACAGGCGATCGCATTGCTGGCGTCCCTCGGCCCGGGGCGCGGCGTGCCGAATGTCGCCATCAGCCCGTCGCCCAGATATTTATCCAGCGTGCCGCCATGGGCGAAGACCGCTTCCTCGAAGAAGCCCGAGGAATTCGCGCAACAAACCGATGACTTCGACGCTGCGCAGCCGGGCGCTGATCCGGGTGAAGCCGATCATATCGACGAACAGCACCGCCACCATCTGCAGGCGCGCGGTATCCAGATCGCCGCCGGTCTGCATCAGCTCGTCCACCATATTGGGCGAGAAATAGCGAGCCAGGCTGGCGCGCTTGCGCTCGGCCTCGGTCAGCTGGTTCTGGAATTCGCGCCGCTCGGTTATGTCGCGCAGGAAGGCGGTGAACAGCCGTCGGCCGCGCAGCTGCACGGCGCTCACCGCCATATCGATGGGGAACAGCGTGCCGTCGGCGCGCAGCGCCACGGTCTCTACCCGCCGGCCCAGCATGCGGGATTCGCCTGAGGTCAGATATCGATTTAGCCCCTCGACATGCCCCTCGCGATATGTCGCCGGGATGATGACCTCGTGCAGCGGCCGGCCGACAACCTCGTTCAGCCGGTGGCCGAACATGCGTTCAGCCGCCGGATTGAATTCGACGACCCTGCCCTCCTCGTCGATGGAGATGATGGCGTCGAGCGCGCCGGCAACGACGGCGCGAGCGCGCGCCTCGCTCTCCTGCAGCCGCGCTTCCGTCTCTTTGCGCCGGGTGATGTCGCGCAAGCCCCCGACGATGCGCCGCGGACCGCCCTCGCCATAGGTGATCAGGCCACGCAGGATCAGCCAGCGGTGACCATCGCCCCGGTCATGGGTGCGGCATTCGAACTCGAACTTGGCGCGGCGGCGCTCGATGCGCTCGGCAAGGCCGGTGCTGAGCGCCTCGGCATCCTGGGGCAGAAGATGAGGATAGAGCGCCGCCATGCTGCCCTTGAGCACGCCCTCATCCAGGCCCAGGATTTCGTGCAGGCGTGGCGAGAAATAGGCTTCGCCCCTGGCGATGTCCCAATCCCACAGCCCGTCATTGGCGCCGCGCGCCGCCATGGCATAACGCTCTTCGCTGACGCGCAGCCGCTCGCCGGCTCGGCTGCGCTCGATGGCGCCGGCGATCAGCGCGACTGCCGTCTTCAGCACATCGATCTCCAGCGGACTCCATACCCGGTCGTCGCCGGCAATCGTCGAAGCCCAGGAACCCCCACCAGAGCGGTACCCAGCATGATGGGCACCGAGACGAAGGCGACGGTGCCGTGCTCGATGAACACCTGGCGGGCATAGCCGCTCAGCTCGCGCAGGGTTGCCTGCACCACCTCGCCGCGCTGGCGCCGGCGTGACCATTCGCCCAGTTCACCGGGCCTGTCTTCATCGGCGAGATTCATGTTCTGATAGCGCGGATCGCCCGAGAGCGAGGCCAAGCCCGGCTCCGCCCAGTCATAGCGGCAACTCTGCACCAGATTGCCCTGCGGCCCGTCATGGACCTCGAACAGGGTCACGCGGCTGACCTCGGTTGCGTGACCCAGGCGGTCGAGCAATTCCGGAATGCCGCTGCGCCAATCGGTCGCGGCGACGATCTGGGTTGCCGCATAGCCGATGGCATCCAGCATCGCGGTGCGGCGCGCGAGTTCGTCGAGACCTTCCTTCATCGCGGTCATGGTGCTGCCTGCCGATCGGGTTTCGTGCCGCGGACAACCAGCAGCAGTGCCGCGGCCAGCATCACAGCCGCCAGCAGGAACGGCGTGCCGGGCAAATGCAGGCTGTGCGCCGGATCGATGGCAAAGGAAAAAGACAAGGTGAACAGGCTGGGGCCGATCATGCCGGCAATGCCGGTCAGGCTGCCATTGGCGCCCTGCAGCTTGCCCTGCTCCAAAGGGCCGACCAGGCTGCTCATCAGGCCTTGGGTTGCGGGATTGGCGAGACCCCAGAGTGACATGAGGGGAACGCCGATAAGGAACCAGGCGCCGTTGGGGGCGATGCCGTAGAGCGCAAAACCCAGCGCACCGAAGAAGAGGCCGATCATCAGTGCGCGGCGTTCGCCAAACCAGGCAACCGCCTGGCTGACCAGCCCGACCTGGACAACCATGGAGCAAACGCCCACGCCCGCCAGCGTCAGGCCGACGGCCCGCTCCGTCCAGCCATAGCGATATCCGGCATAGAGAACGAAGGTGCTGGGCAGAACCACATGGGCAAGCTGCCCCAGGAAATAAACGACGACGAGACCCGAGAGCTGCGGACGCGATCGCAGCAGTACCAGCGACGCCACCGGGTTGGCGCGGCGCCAGCGGAAGGGTGAGCGGCGATCCTTGGCCAGGCTTTCCGGCAGGACGAAAAAACCATAGGCGAAATTGGCGAGGCTGAGCGCGCCTGCAACCCAGAACGGCAACCGCGGACCGTACTCCCCCACCAGACCGCCGACCGCCGGGCCGATCACGAAGCCGATGCCGAAGGCCGCCCCCAGCAGGCCGTAGCGCCCGGCGCGTTTTTCCGGCGGTGTCACATCGGCGATATAGGCGAAGGCAGTGGAGATGCTGGCCGCGGTGGCGCCGGAGATGAGACGCCCGAACAGCAGCCAGCCAAGGCTGGGCGCCCAGGCCATGACGAAATAGTCGAGCCCCTCGCCCAGATTGGACAACAGGATGATCGGCCGGCGCCCGAAGCGGTCCGATAGCGCGCCCTGGATCGGCGAGAAAATAAACTGCATGGCGGCCCAGGCCGTGCCGATCAGGCCGAAGATCACCGCCGCTCGCGCATTGTCGCCGGCCAGGAAGTTCACCACCAGCCGCGGCCAGACCGGGATGATGATGCCGAGCGAGAGCATGTCCAGCAGGATGGTGATGAAGATGAAGACCATGGCCGCCTGGCGCGGCTGCCCGGTCACGCCATCCGCTGTCATGGGAAAAATGAATTCCTCAAGCATGGCGGACAGGCTTCCAGAGGGGCGGGCGGGATCGGCGATATTGCGGCGGACAAAAAGCCTCGCCACCCAGATGATCGGCGGCATGCCAGCCCCAGCGCGGATCGTCGAGGAAGCCGCGCGCAAGCGCCACCATATCGGCCTTGCCGCTGGCGACGATATCTTCGGCCTGGTCGAAATCGCTGATCATGCCCACGGCCTGGGTCAGGATTGCCGCCTTTTGTTTGACGGTTGCCGCGAGCGGCACCTGATAGCCCGGCCCGAGGGGAATGTTTGCCTTGGGCACCCCGGCGCCGGAAGAGACGCAGACATAGACAGCGCCCAATTTGCGCAGCTCGCCGGCGAAGATCGCCGCATCGTCGACTGTCCAGCCGCCTTCGACCCAGTCGGTGCCGGTAATGCGTGCGCCCAGCGCGATGCTGGCGGGCAGCGCCTCACGCAAGGCGCGGGCGATGGCGAGAGGGAAACGCATCCGGTTCTCGATGCTGCCGCCATAGGAATCGGTGCGCTTGTTGACGAGCGGCGTCAGGAATTCATGGACCAGATAACCATGGGCGCCATGCAGCTCGACCACATCGAATCCGATCCGCGCGGCGCGCTTTGCCGCCGCGGCGAATGCCTCGATCACCGTGCGCATGCCGGCTTCGTCCAGCGCTTCGGGCGTATGCCAGCCTTCGTCGAAGGGCAGTGCGGACGGCGCTATGGTCGTCCAGGGATTTTCACCGGCGCGCAGCGGGCCGGTACGCTGCGCCCAGGGAATATGGGTCGAGGCCTTGCGGCCGGCATGGGCAAGCTGGATGCCGAAACGAGCCGGCCCGCGCGAAACGGCGCGCGATCGCCATCACATGGGCGAGCGCCGCCTCGTTGGCATCGGAATAGAGGCCAAGACAGCCATGGCTGATGCGGCCGCGCGCCTCCACGCCGGTCGCCTCGACGATCACCAGCCCCGCGCCGGAAAGCCCGAGCGAGGCCAGATGCTGGATATGCCAGTCGCTCGCCGATCCGTCATCGGCGCTGTACTGGCACATGGGCGAAACCGCGATGCGGTTGGAGAGCTCGATCGGGCCGAGCTGGAGCGGGGAAAAGAGCTGACTGGGCATCGGATGGTTTCCTGGCTGACGGATTATCGAGTCGTGGCACGGCCGGGCTGCGGCCGCGGGCGATCCTAGCCATCGAGGCTCCGCTTGCAAGAGCGCGGCAGGATGACAGCGGGTTGGACCCGGCCGGATCCGATTGCGGCGGAAACATGGCATTTGCGCTGACAGGAGCGCCGCAGCGCAGGATCAGCCCGGCACGCCCGTGATTTGAGTTCACGTTACAACCAACGGGAGACACATCATGCGCCACCTGCGAAACATCGCCGCCTCGCTGATCCTGGCGGCATCGCTGGCCGGCTGCGTCTATGGCGGCGGCTACGGCCATCACGGCGGCTACGGCTATGGTGGCGGCTATGGCTATGGCGGCGGCTATCGGCTATGGCGGCGGCTATGGCGGCGGCTATGGCGGCGGCTACGGCGGCGGCTATAGCGGCGGTTATCACCATCACTACAACAGCTGGTAAGCCTTACCCTCTGCTTGATGGCCCGCCTGGGCCGGCCCCTTGCGGAGGGCGGCTCAGGCGGCCTTCACCACCCGCAGATTCGGCCGCTTGGAGAACCCGGCATAAAGCACGGGGATCATCACCAAGGTGAAGGCGGTCGAAGTCACCAGCCCGCCGATCACCGCGATCGCCAGCGGCCGCTCCATTTCCGAGCCCGTCCCGATACCAAGCGCCAACGGCAGCAACGCGCCGATAGCGGCGAAGGCCGTCATCAGGATCGGCCTCAGCCGCTCCGTGCCGGCGCCAATCAGCGCCTCATGGATCGTGGCACCCTCGCCGCGCCGGCGATTGGCGGAATCCATCAGCAAGATGCCGTTGCGCACCACGATGCCCACCAGCAGCAGCAGGCCCATGAACGAAGAGACGTTGATGGAGGTATCGGTCAGCCATAGCGCCAGCACCACACCGATCGGCGCCAGCGGAATAGTCGCGAGAATCACCAGCGGCAAGCGGAAGGAATTGAACGTCGCCAGCAGCACGAAGAAGACCAGCACCACGGCGATCGTCAGCACCGTGGCGAATTCGCGGAACGACGCCTGCTGCGCCTGATAGGCGCCGCCCAGCTCGATGCGATAGCCTGGGGGCAACGGCACGCCGGCCACCACCTTTTGCACCTGGGGTATGACTTCCGACAGGTTGGCATTCTCGATGCCTGCCGTCACCAGCAGCATGCGGGCACCGTTGCGTTCGAACACCTCACTGGCGGTGGACGCCTCGCCGATGGAGGCAATCGAAGAAAGCGGAGTCAGACCAGTTCTGATCCAGCAACACGATATCCTTCAGCGCCACATCCGGCGCGTTGCCGGCCAGGCGCACGCGCACGGGTATCGTGGAACTCGCGATATCTGACACTGCCGGCCGGCAGGCCGTTGATAGCCGCGCTCAATCCTTCGGAAAGCTGGCTGAGGCTGAGTCCGCCCGTACCCTGCAAGCTCGGCGCCACGCGGATCGTCTCGTTGCCGTCGACGATGCCATCATATGTATCCACCACGCCGGGAATCTTGCCCAATTCGTCCGTCAGGCGATCGGCTATCGCCATCAGTTTCTCCTGATCGGCGCCGTATATCGCGAGCTGGATCGGCTCGGGCGCGCCTGACAAGTCGTTAAGCTGGTCTTCCAGCAGCTGATGGAATTCGAAATCGGAACCGGGCGCCTGTTCGGTGATGGCTTTGCGGATGCGATCGGCAACATCCTCGAATTCTTCGCTGGCCTCGGGCTTCAGCGAGATGCGGATAGTGCCGGCGCTCTGCGGCGTCAGCTCATAGCCATCGGTATCGACGCCAGTCAGCCGGCCCTCATACTGGACGGCGGGATCGGCCATGATGGTCTGCTCGAAACCGCGAACGATACGGTCGGTCTCGGCCAGCGAGGTTCCGGCAGGCAGCTGATAGATGATCTCGAACTCGCCTTCCTCGAGACCCGGCAGGAAATCGCTCTCGAGCCGCGTGAACAGAAGCACGGTCGCCGCCAGCACCACGACAGCGCCCAGATAGACCGCCGGCCGGTGCATCAGCGACCAGCTGAGCAGACGGGCATACCAGGGCTCCAGCGACACCAGCCCGGCGCGATGGGCCCGGCGCGAGCGCAGGAAGGTATCGGTCAGGATCGGCGCCACGACCAGTGACAGGATGATCGAGATGATCAGGGCTGTGCCGAGCGTAATCGCGAGCGCCCGGAAGAAGAATCCTGGAATGCCTGTCAGCAGGATCAGCGGCAGGAACACCACGACATTGGCGGCGGTAGACGCGATCAGCGGTTTGGCGATGCGTCCGGTGGCGCGCATGATCGCAGGGCCTCGCTCGCTCTGCGGCGATTGCGCCAGTTCGCGCGCGATCGATTCAATCACCACAATCACCTCATCGATGATCAGCCCGACGGCGATGGCAAGTCCGCCGATGCTCATCAAATTCAGCGACATGCCGGCGCGCTCGATCACCAGGATGGTCATCGCCATGGCGACGGGAATGATGGCGCCGGCCACGATCGTCATGCCGAAGCTTCTCAGGAAGATGTAAATGATCACCAGCGCCAGAAAGGCTCCGAGCAGGATGGCGTCGCGTAGCGAGTTCTGCGAGGCGACGATCAGCCGGGTCTGATCCCAGTATTTGGTGATATGGGCATCGGCCGGCAGCACCGAGGCCAGCTGCGGGATGCGCGCTTCCAGCTCGCGTTCCAGCGTCACGGTGTCGGCGCCGATGATCGGATAGGCGCTCATGATGACGGCCGGCACGGTGCCGAAGGATGCCTGCTGGCCGGTCGGAACATCGCCCACAGCGATCTTGCCGAGGCTGGCCAGGGCCACGAACTGGTTTGCCTTGCGATCGAATATCGCGACCTTGCCGAGGGTTTCGGGATCGCCGATCGCTTCGCCCGCGAAGATCACGCTGCGTTTGCCGTCGCGATCGATATTGCCGATCGCGTCCACGGCGTTGGCGTCGTGGAGTGCTGCCGCCACGTCGGCCGCGCTCAAGCCCGCCGCAGCCACCGCCTTGGGATCGAGATCGATGGTGTAGGCAAGATCGGGACCGGCGAACAGCGTGACGCGGCCCAGCCCCTTGATGCCGGTGAAGACCGGCACGACCTGCTGCTCCAGCAGATGGCGCAGCTCGCCCTGCGATACGGAGCTGGCCGTGATGGCGTACTGCACCGCCGGCTCCATATTGGGATGCTGGATGACGGTGACAATGTTGGTGACCGCCGGCAAGGAGGGCCGGATCGCGGCGACGACGGCCTGGACATTTTGCAGATCGAGCCTGGGATCGGTGCTTGGAATCGAAATCGAGTTCGATCTCCACGGCGCCCTGATTGGAGAGCGTGCGCATATCGCGCACCGAGAGAGACTGGAGCGCCTGCTCCAGCGGATGGGTCACCTGGCTCAACACTTCTTCGGGCGGCAGATCGCCGACACTGGCGAACACTTCGATTCGCGAGAGCGAGATTTGTGGAAAAATGCTTTGCGGGGCCGTGAGATAGGCCCAGACACCCAGGGCTGCGATGGCAGCCACCAGAAACAACAGCGGCTTGCGGGCTCGCTGCACGATCGACCAAGCAGTGAACATCCCTTTCACTCCCGCCGCTTGATTAATGGCCCGGCCGGCGTGGATAAGCAAAGACGGCGCCCTCCACCGACAACGTTACCGCATCGCCTGGATGCGGACTGTCATAGCCCGGCACACGGGCAATGATCGGTGTCGCCACGTTGCCCTCGTTCAGCGTCAGATTGACGCTGGCATCGTGGCCGTAATAGTTCACCTCGCGCACGCGCGCATGAATACCGGTCGTGGCATCGAGCGCCGCCGTCAAACGGATCTGCTCGGGGCGCAGCAGCACCTCGACCGGCCCGTCGGCGACGGGGGCGGCAAGAGCCAGCTGGCCGAGGCTGCATGTCGCGACACCGGCGCGAACCGTGCCGGGCAGCAGCACCGCTTCGCCCACGAACTGCGCCAGCGCCGGATCGGCCGGCAGGCGATAAAGCGTTTCGGGGCTGGCGATCTGCACCAGCCGGCCGCCCCAGAGAACGGCGACGCGATGGCCCATGGAAAGCGCTTCCGGCTGGTCGTGGGTGACCAGCAGCGCCGTGGCGCCGACGGCGGCGAGCGCGCTGGCAACGGCCTGGCGCGTTTCGGCCCGCAATCCGGCATCGAGCGAGGAGAACGGCTCGTCGAGCAGAACCAGACCTGGTGACGGCGCCAGCGCGCGGGCCACCGACACGCGCTGCTGTTCGCCGCCCGACAGCGCCTGCGGCGCGCGATCGGCATAGCTCGCCGGCAATCCCACCAGCTCCAGCAGTTCGGCCACCCGATGGCGCGCCTTGCGCTGGCTCCGCGGCAGGCCGAAGACGATGTTGTCGGCCACCGAGAGATGGGGAAACAGACCGCCTTCCTGCGCCACATAGCCGATATGGCGCTGCTCGGGAGCGACATGTCGGCTGCGGTCGGAGACGATGTCATCGCCGATCCGGATCGTCCCGCCATCGGCGCGCTCGAAACCGCAGACCAGACGCAACAGGGTCGTCTTCCCGCTGCCCGAGGGACCCAGGATGGCGACCAGGCTGCCCGAGGCGACATTCAGGTCGACCCCGCGCAGCACCGTGTTCGGCCCGAAGCTCTTGCTCAATCCGGTGATGACGAGTTCGGTCATGACGACGCCAGAACGTTGGAGCGGCCGAACAATGTAGCCAACACCCAGGACGAGGCCAGCGAGATGCTCACCAGCAACGCGGCATAGGGCGCGGCGGCGGCAAAGGCCACGCTGGACGTGTCGACCCAGATCTGCGTCGCGAGCGTCTTGGTTCCGATGGGCGCCAGCAGCAGCGTCGTGGTGAGTTCGGTAACGACCGAGATGAAGACCATGGCGCCGCCGGCGCCAAGGCCCGGTGCTGCCAGCGGCAGCACGACGCGCCATGCGGTTTCCAGCCAGCCGATGCCGAGCGCACGCGCGCTTTCTTCCAGTCGCGGCTGCGCCTGCACGAAGGCGGCCCGCACGCTGACCAGAGCCAGCGGCAGGAACAGGATGGCATAGGCGATGACCAGCAGGGCGGCCGTCTGGTAGAGCGGATTCAACGCGTGAACGGTCAGCGCCACGATTGCCAAGGCGATCACGATGCCCGGCACGCCCTGGGCCAGATAGGCTGCGCGTTCCAGCAATGTGACCAGCGGGCCGCGATAGTGGGTGGCAAGGAAACCCAGTGGCAGGGCCAGAAGCGTGGTGACGATGGCGCCGGCGATTCCATAGCCCAGCGAGGCAACCGTCGCCGACATCAGCAAGGCGGGCGAGACCTGGGCCGGCGTGATGGCGGCCGCCCCCTCCTGGGTCAGCCAATAGGCGATCGTCGCGAGCGGCACGCCGATTGTCGTTGCCGCCAATATCGCAAATCCCGCCAGGACGACAGGCTTTGCTTCGCGCAACTCATAGCGCGAGGAGCGGCGCAGCGTGCCGCGGCCGATGCGGCCATATTGGGCGGCACCCCGCACCTTCATCTCGGCGGCAAGGCAGACCAGGCAGAGCAGGATCAGCACGCCCGCCAGCAGCGAGGCGCCCGGCCCGTTGAAGCTGGTGCGGTACTCGGCATAGATCTCGGTGGTGAAGGTGCGATAGCGCAGCAGGCCGAAGGCGCCGAACTCGGCCAGCACGTCGAGGGTGACCAGCAGCATGCCGCCCAGCAGTGCCGGGCGAAGCTGGGGCAGCACAACGCGATGGAAGCGCTGCCAGGGTCCGCAGCCGAGTGAGCGCGCCGTTTCTTCGAGCGAGGGATCCATGCCGCGTAGCGCCGCCGCCACCGGCAGATAGACCAACGGGAAATAGGCGCTCGTCACGACCAGAAGCGCGCCCCAGAAATCCTGCAGCGCCGGGCTCAGCGATACCCAGGCATAGCTGGAAACGAAGGCGGGAATCGCGAGCGGCACCACCGCCAGCACGCCCCAGAGGCGCCGCCCGGGAAGATCGGTGCGTTCCACGAACCAGGCCGCGGCCGTTCCGATGACCGCACAGCAAAGCGCGGTGGCGATGGAAATGGCCAGCGTATGCATAAGCAATTCGCCGACCAGCGGGCGAAACAGCAGCCGGATCGCAGACTGCAGCCCGACGCCGAAGGCCTGCACCGCCATCGATCCCAGCGGCAGCAATACCAGCAAACCGCCGACGGCCGCAGCGGCGAGAAGACCCGCCGGCGGCCGTTGGCGCGAGAAGGCGAAAGGCGCGAGCCTGACGCCGATGCTGGGGGAATGATCGCTCAGAGCAGACCGGCCTCTTGCATGAGTTCGCCCACACTCGAATCGTCGCCAAGCTTGGTTGCATCAAGCGCCGGCGGCTCCAGCTCGCTGAACGGCTTCAACACCGGATCGGGCGCAACACCGGGACGCAGCGGGTATTCGAAATTGATCTTGCCCTTGGCGAGCAGTTGCTGGGCTCGTTCGCTGACCAGATAGGCAGCGAACTTCTGCGCCGCCGAGGGATATGGTGCCGATTTCAGCACCGCCACGCCGGAGACGTTGACCACCGCGCCGGGATCGCCATGGCCGAAGTAGTAGAGCTTGCTCTTGGTGCTGGCGGCACCCTGCTGCACCATCAGCCTGTCCCAGTAGTAGTTGTTGATGACGCCGGTCGCCACGCGACCACCCTCCACCGCTGCCGCCACCGCCTCGTCATCGTCGAAGATCTGCGCATTGGCCTTCAGCCCCTTGAGCCAGGCCAATGCCGCGTCCTTGCCCTTGAGCGCGATGACCGCGGCAACGACCGGCAGGAAATCGGCATCGGTCGGGGCAATCGCGACCTTGTCCTTCCAGGCGGGATCAGCAAAATCGAGCAGCGATTTCGGCAGGTCGGCTTCCTTGATCACGCCCGGGTTGTAGGCGAGCACGTTCTGGCGCGCCAGCACGGCGAGCCATTTGCCGGATGGCGAGTTGTAGCGGGCCGGCACGCTGGCGAGCGCCTCGGGCGCGACATCGGCGAGCAGGCCCTTCTCCTCCAGCAGCATGAGTTCGGGCGTGTTCTCGGTGAAATAGACATCGGCCGGGGAGTCCTGCTCCCTCCTCCACCAGCTGGTTGGCCACTTCCGGGCCTTCGCCGGAATGGACCCGCACCTTGATGTCCGTCGCCTTCTCAAAATCGGCGACGAGGGCGTCGACGGTCTGCGGGTGCTGACCGCTATAAAGAGTGAGCGTCTGGGTTGCGGCCGTGGCGGATGATCGATCCCGCCATCCAGAAACCGAGAGAGGCGGCAATCAGGCCAAGAACAGCGGGACGCAAACGCATCGATACCTCCGGGCAAAGACGGCGCCGCGAAGGAGCGGCAGCATACCGTCGCTAGTTGCAAGTCATTCGCAATGGCGCTGACCAATAGCAGAGTTTCGAGCCGGGGGTCAACGCTAATGAAAGTGACTCGCAACTGATGGCCGGCACCATGCCGGTTCCGCCCGGCTATGCGATACGGGCGCTTCGCCGCATCGCTTGTCAGATCATCTGCGACCCGATCAAACTCGCCTCGCGACAGAGCATGATGTGTCCAAGGCACGAGGTAGGCGATGTACGTTCCCCCGCATTTCAAGGAAGAGCAACTGCCCCTGTTGCAGGAGGCGATCCGCAGCAGCCGCCTGGCGAGCCTGGTCACCATGACGGCCGGCGGGCTGGTGGCGAGTCACGTTCCCCTGCATTTCGATCCGGAGCCGGCACCCTATGGCACGCTGCGCGGCCATGTCGCCCGCGCCAACACGCAATGGCGCGACAGCAACAGCGAGGTCGAGGGGCTGGCGATCTTCATGGGGCCCGAGGCCTACATCTCGCCCGCCTGGTATCCCAGCAAACAAGCGGACGGCAAGGTCGTGCCCACCTGGAATTATGTCGCGGTCCATGCGTACGGCCGGGTGTCGTTCTTCGACGATGCGGACCGGCTGCTGGCGCTGGTGACGGCGCTGACGCAGCAGCATGAAGGCAAGCGGGCCGATCCCTGGGCGGTGAGCGACGCGCCGGCGGATTACATCCGCGCCCGGCTGAAAGGCATCGTCGGCTTCGACATGCCGATCGCCCGATTGGAGGGCAAATGGAAGATGAGTCAGAACCAGTCGGCCGACAATCGCCTGGGGGCCGAAGCGGGATTGCAGCGCGAAGGCGGCAGCGCGGAAACGGCCGTGGCCGCGGCGATGGCAGAGACGCGAAAGAGTTAGGCCACCAGGCGCCTGGCCAGGGCTTCCAGGGTGGTCTGTGCCACCCGGTGGGTCGTGGGCGCGAGATCCAGCGGTTTCAGCAACATCTTGATACTCATCTCATGAGGAAAGTGGTTGCTGATCACATCCTTGCAGCGCCGGCGTGCCTTGCGATAGACGGCACGGGTCGCCCGCTCGCCGGGGTGACGTGCCTCATAGATATGCTTGAAGGCGAGATAGCCATCGTCGTCGCGGATCATCTTCAACCGGCGCCACAGCGCGAGAGCGATGCGCGCGCGGCCCGGCTCCTCCAGGTCGCGGTAGCGGCAAAAATAGCGGTAGAAGTGCTTGTAGTGCCGCACCTCGTCCTCGGCGATGAAGGCGGCGAGTTCGCGCAACACCGGTTCCGGGCTGAGCCGGCTGAGGGTCGTGTAATAGCTGGCCGTCCCCATCTCGACGACACAGCGCGAGGCCATCTCCAGCGCCTTGGTCGCTTCCAGCGCCTCGGTCTTGCAGGTAATCGAAAATTCCTCGAAGAACAGACGATGGACCCCCACCCAGTCGAATGACGGCCAGGCCGCCTCGACATAGCGGCGCAGCGCATGACCATGCTGCAGCTCTTCATGCTGCCAATGGCGCTCCAGCCAATCGCCGACCTCCTGCTCGTTGGAAAAACGCTCCAGCAGGTTGCGCGCATAGATGTCGGTAGCGATTTCCACGAACGACGCCGAAGCAACCAGAAGAAGAAGTTCTTCTTCCGCTGCAACGACCCTGCTCTCGATCTTGTGCCAGGGAATATCGTCCAGCGTCCAACGCTGATGCCTGGCAGACCCGCTCTCAATCTCGGGCGTTGGTAGCATTCTCGCCCACCCCTCGCTTACACGGCCGCCGAACCCAGAGTCCGACCGCAGCCTATCATCTCAGAGTTGCAGCAACTGGCAAGGGCCAGTAAGGGGGAGCGCCCGCGGCACGATCCCAATTCATCGCTGAACTCCCGAGCTTAACAGGCGCCTTTAACGACACATTACAACCAACGCGCCCTAGGGGGTTTGGTTCCCGGTTCTGACCCGCTCCGAGCCCGCGCAAACCCTGCCAAACCCCGCCGCATATGTGGACGCATCGCAATGATTTGCGCGCTGATTTAGAGGAACTTCGCTGTTGCCGAGGGGTTACGACCAGCGAGGGGTGCTGCGCACCCGATCGTCCAATCCAAATCGCGCTTGGTCAATCAAAGAGGAGTTAATCATGGCTTTCCAACTGCCGCCGCTGCCCTACGCCAAATCAGCACTCGAGCCGCATCTCTCGGCGCGTACGCTCGAGTTTCACCACGACCACCATCACCGCACCTATGTCGAAAAGCTGAACAAGCTGATCGAGGGCACGCCCTTCGCCGAGAAAGAGCTCGAGGAAATCGTGCTGGCGACCGCCAAGTCGCAGGACAAGACCAAGATCGACATCTTCCACAATGCCGCGCAAGCCTGGAACCACACGTTTTTGTGGAACTGCATGACGCCCGGTGGCGGCGGCAAGCCTGACGGATTGCTCGCCAAACAGATCGATGGCGCCTTCGGCGGCCTGGACAAATTTCACGAGGAGTTCAAGAAGGCGGCCATTGGCCAGTTCGGCAGCGGCTATGCCTGGCTGGTGGACTCATCCGGCACGCTCAAGATCCGCAAGACAGCGAACGCCGACAACCCCATGATCGAGGGCGAAACCCCGCTTCTGGCATGCGATGTCTGGGAGCACGCTTATTATCTCGACTATCAGGACAAGCGCGCCGACTTCGTCGATGTCTTCCTCGATCATCTGGTGAGCTGGTCGTTTGTCGCCGAGCAGCTACAGCTGGCCGGCCGTCAGACAGCGGCGCCGAAGAAAGCACAAGCGGCGCGGCGATAATTAAGCGCGCGGCGGTAGCGCCGCACCAACCGTTCAGGCCCGGCGCTGTCCGACGATGAGCAGGACAGCGCCGGCCACGACGGCCACCACGCCTGCGATATCGGGAATGGGAATCGAGTGATGTTCTTCGGTCGTCGCCGTGATCGGGCCGACGTCGATGATCTTCTTTTCCGTTGTGAATGAGAAATGGCCCAGGGCCAGGCCAACGATGCCGGCGATGATAAGGACCAGGCCCACGATCGATATTGGTTTCATGATTATGCTCCGGGGAAAATCAGCGAAAGAATTACGGCAAACAAGACCCGCCGCCAGTTGAGCACCGGCGGCGGGCTAAAATCCGCAATCGGCCTGCGGCTATATCCGGCCCATCACTAACAGAATGATCACCACAATCAGCACCAGTCCCAGACCGCCGCTCGGAAAGTAGCCCCAGCCGCCGCTATAGGGCCAGGTCGGTAGCGAGCCGATCAGGAACAGGATCAATAATACGATCAGTATTGTACCGAGCATTTTCAGCACCCTTTTTGAAATGAGACGCGATTCTCTATCAGTCGCAGGCTAAGGAGAGATCGGGGCAGCCGAAGGTTAGCGCCAGATCGGGCGACCGAGATTGACCTGGTTAGGCGAGGTAAGAGCGCCGGTCGCGGCACCCGCGGCACCACCGATCACGGCACCCGTAAGCGGCGCGCCGACCAGCGCACCCGCCACAGCGCCGCCGGCAGCACCGATTCCAGCACCGCTCAAGGCGCGATCGCCGGTCGAATGGCCGCAGGCGCTGAGGAAAAGAAGGCTGGCAAAGGCCACAGTGACTGTGCGTGACATGGTCATCTCCCTCAATGGAACAACAGATAGATCACAATGAGCACCGGGATCGGCACACCCAACAGCCAAAGTAACGCGTATCTCATGACGTCGTTTCTCCTGGCACTGGGTTCGAAACTGAACTCGGTGTCATCGACCGGAAAGGTTCCAATCGTCGCCAATACAATGTGGGTTTGGTGGAATAGTTCCCTGATGAGACTAAAGCGGCCGCGCAAGTAACGTTGCCTCATGTCCCGTTCAGGCCTGGTGGCCAGGCCTGCGCCAGCGCAAAAAAACACCGCCCCGATCCAGGCTAGCTCTGATGGCCAGCCTGTTTCGGCGCGCGTGCCGCAAAGATGGTGTTATTCGCTCTTGGCGAAGAACAGGGCCTGCGAGATGGCGACTTTCAGCGTCGTGCTGTCGAAGGGTTTGGTGACGACGAAGGCCGGTTCGAGAGCCTCACCGGTCAGCAGCCGTTCCGGAAACGCGGTCACGAATACAACCGGCACGTCGATCGATTTCAGGATCTCGCGCACCGCCGTAACACCAGTGCTGCCATCCTTCAACTGAATGTCGGCGAGCACGAGGCCGGGGGGCGTTGCCTTTGCCATGGCGATCGCCTGGGATGCCCGGTTGGCAACGCCCGTGACGGTATGACCCAGGCTCTTCACCGACTCGGCAACATCGAGGGCGATGACGGGTTCGTCCTCGATGATGAGAACGCTCGTGGTCGGCTGGCGCTTGAGATTGGCCCAGGCATCGTCGATGCGGCGCGAGACCTCCTCGCTGGTGAAGCCAAGAATTTCCGCCGCTTCGGCCTGCGAGAACCCTTCCTGGTGGACCAGCAGCAGCGCCTGGCGATCGACGGGGGCGAGAGCGATCAGACGTTCGCCCACCCGGCGTTCGACCGGATCGGCAAGCTTGGCGACATCGTCCGTCGAGCTTTCGACGGTATCGGCGAATTTGTGGAACAGCTTGAACAGCTGCACGGGAACGCTGTTCCCCGCCGTCATGAATTCAGGCTGATGCAGCAGCGTCTCCAGACATCCCCGGATGTACTCGTCGCCGACCGTCTGCGAACCGGTCAGCGCGCGGGCATAGCGGCGAAGATAGGGAAGATGCTGGACGATCTGATGTTTGAGACTGGCGGCCTGGCCGGATTTGGTGGCCTGCGCCCCGGCCGTCTTCGATGCACCGTTTGGCAAACTGATCCCCTCCGTCGGGCGAATCGCCCCGCGAAACCGGGTCACGAATCACCGTGGTCAAATGCGTGACGCTTTAAATCCCTTTGGGGACAAAACCCCGTGAGAGAAACACGACTGTGCGCGCAATGGTTCCCTGCCGATGCTGATTTTGGCGGGAGCGCCGTCGGCTTGGGCCCATGATGGCGAAATGCAGGCGTATTTCGGCGCCGCCCCTGCCGGCAGGGAGGTCCGCAGCGAGGAAGGCAACATATTTGCTGGCCGCCTTGGGAACGATTGTGACTATGGGGTGTTCGGTTATTTGACTACATTGGTTTTCAAGGGCCTATATCTTTCGATCGAGGCGGGAACCTTGTTAGGGGCCGGACGGGACAAAGGCTGTAAAGCCGGGCCGGACGGGCTGGCGGCGGGGTAACATTGGTGAGACGTCAATAATGGCCGATAAACGGAACCGGGCCGATGCCGCGAGCGGCAAAAGCGAGTTCGCGCCCGGCAGAGCCGGGCAAGCGTCGTGCGCGCGGCGGCGGTACCGACGAGCGCTGGCTCGAGCGCAAGATCCGCGACATGTATCAGGAAGTCGTGGACGAGCCGGTTCCCGACGACATTCTGAAAATTCTCAACCGGATCCCCAAGCTCGGCTGAATTGCAGCCGGCGCCGAACCTGCGCACCTGGCAATGAACCTGTCGCGTATCAGTAAACACCGGAGCAACACCGGACGGTGATGTTTTGACCACCAGTATCGACAACGACATCCTGGCCTGCTTGCCGCATCTGCGAGCGTTCGCGCGCTCGCTGACCGGCGATCGCGACCGCGCTGACGATCTGGTGCAGGACGCCGTGCTGCGCGCGCTCAGCGCCTCGGAGCAATACACCCAGGGCACGAACTTCAAGGCCTGGATCTTCACCATCCTGCGCAACCTCTATTTCAACGAATTCCGCCGCAACCGCGCCCTGATGCGCCCGCTTGAGGCAGCCGATCTGGAAATCCACGCCACCGCGCCATCGCAACAGGCGGGGCTGGAGTTTGACGATTTTCGCCGCGCCTTCCGCACGCTGCCCCCGGAACAGCGCGAAGCCCTGGTCCTGGTGGGTGCCGACGGCTTCCGTTACGAGGAAGCAGCCGCCATCTGCGGTTGCCCGGTGGGGACGATCAAAAGTCGCGTCGCCCGGGCCCGCGGCGAGATCGAACGATTGCTGGGGACGAGCAACCGCGCGGGTTCCCCTGGCCATGAGGCCGACAATCCGCCCTTGCCCAAGCGACGCGCGGCGCGAACGAAGTCGCCTCAGGCTTGACGAATGTCCCCCGTCGCGCCGACGGCCAAGCAACCTGCCCCACTATCCCCAGGCACAGAATCCGATAGCGCGCGCGGCGAACGGTTTTCTGCCGCCGCCTTGCCGCTCTATCTTCGGCTGGCGATCCTGCTGGCCGCGATCCTGCTGCCGGCGCTCATCTTCAGCATCGTTTCGGCCTATACGGGCTATCGCGACAACCAGGCCCGCACGCGTGAATCGATCGTGCGGTTCGGCGAACTCGCCGCCACCCGCACCCAGCTGCTGATCGATTCCACGCGCCGCCTGCTGATTACCCTCTCCACCACCGATCTGGTGGAAGAAGCCCATGCCGATGCGGCGCTGTGCGGCCGGCGATTGACCTCGCTATCCAAAGTCTTCGACGAATATCGCAATTTTTCCCTGACCGATGCAGCGGGCCGGGTGATCTGCACCTCCCTGGCAACGGCTGTCGACATCGACGTTTCAGACCAGCCCTGGTTCCAGCAAGTGAAATCGACTGGCGCTGCCGCGGTCAGCCAGCTGGTGCGCTCAAAGCTCGACAACCAACCGATAGTCGTGGTCGCGGTGCCCATGAACCAGCCCGGAGAGCCTTTCCTGGGTGAGCTTGCCGTGGGGATCAACGTGCTGTGGCTGGCCGGGCTTTCCAGCCAGACGGAAATGCCGGCCCAATCCGCCGCCTTCCTGGTCGATCGCAACGGCACGGCGGTCACGCAATCCGGCAAACTGGTCGAATCGACACCATCCCCGTCTGGCTCCGGCGATGCCGATGTGGTCGCCTTTCCCGATGCCGGCGCCCTGCACATGGCGATGGCGGGTAATACAAAGCAGTTCGCTGGCAACGGTGCCGATGGGATCTCGCGCCTCTACACCCTGACCAACCTGCGCAATACCGATCTGTTCGTCGTCGTCGGTCTTGTCGAATCCGGTCCTATTGGCTGGGCCAAACGCGATTTCACCCGGCAGATGGTGGCAGCACTTGCCATGCTGCTCTGCGCCCTTCTGGGGGTTGCCGTGGGCAGCGACCTGCTGATCGCCCGCAACATCCGTGCGCTCTCGGCAACGGCCCAGGCGCTGCAGCGGGGCGACTATACCGTCCGTCCGCAGGTCACCGGCGGTTCGCGCGAGGTGCGCCAGCTTGCCGAGACACTTACCAGCATGGCCGAGCAGGTGCAGCGCCACGAACAGGATATGCGCCGCTCCGTCCAGCAAAAGGACGCGATGCTGAAGGAGATTCATCACCGGGTGAAGAACAACCTGCAGGTCGTGACCAGCTTGATGAGCATCCAGGCCAACCGGCTGCATGACGAGGCCTCCAAGCGCGCGCTCGCCGAGCTGCAGCGCCGTGTGCGGGCGCTGGGCCTGCTGCACCGCCATCTCTATGAGGGCGACGATCTGCGCTATCTCGATTTCGGCCAGTTCACTGTCGAGCTCTGCCAGATGGTGAAGGAATCGAGCGGGCCGGCGGCGCGCGCGGTGAATATCGAGGTCGATATTCCGCCCATTCCCATCACTGCCGATCGCGCCGTGCCGCTGGGACTCCTCATCACCGAAGCGCTGGGCAATGCCTTCAAGCATGGTTTTCCCGGCGGGCGGTCCGGCGAAATCCGCATCAGCCTCAGTGCCACGGCCGAAGGTGTGGCGACCGTCTCGATCGCGGACAATGGCATAGGGCCGCCGCCCGACGGGACCAACGAGCAAAAATCCGATCCCGGCACCGGCATGCTGCTGATGCAGGCCTTCGCCCAGCAATTGGGCAGCGTGCTGTCGGTGGAGGGGCCGCCGGGCACCACCATCGGATTCTCCTTCGATCTGACCGAGCCCGGAATTATTCCGCCCGCCTGAACGGCAACGGGCCGCTGGCCTGAACGGCGAGCCGGGAACCGCCGGCCCCGCCACATCGTTATTCCTGCAGTGGGCATGGCCGGCAGCGGCCGTGGCCTAATCCCTATATCCGGAGGCAGGCATGGCCAAGTCCCGCTTTAAAGAGGCGTTCGGCGACGTCTCCCGTATCTTCAAATCGCCCCGGGCCGTCCTGGAAGCAAGCGATCTCGACCGGCAGCAGAAGATCGACCTGCTCAAGCAATGGGAAACCGATCTGCGCCTGCTCATGGTGGCCTCGGAAGAGAACATGACGGGCAACGTGCCCGGTCGGACGGCCGAGTTGCTGCGCGAGGTCCTTCGCGGTCTGACTACGCTCGGCGTCGATGAAGGCCAGGCACCCGCCGCCCCGACCAAATCTGGCGGCTAATTGTATCGGCTGATGCCACGAAGCCTCGGCAAGTGGATCTTCCGCGGCGCAATTCCATCACCCGGAAAGACGTCCGGCATAAAGCCAGGAAAGGACAGAGCCATGGCTGATCTGAAACCCGAAGGCGATCCAAATCCGCTGGGCGATCCGAAACCAGCGACCGATCCGAAGCCGGCAGGCGACCCCAACCCGGCAGCGCCGGAGCAGGAAATCGGCGACCGCCCCCGCAATGCTGGCGACCACCCCGGCAGGCCGCCCGATGTGGATGCGAGAGAGGACTCCCGCAAAAGCAGCCGAAGCTCTTTCGTACAGCGTCCCGCCAGGCAACCCATCAATGACCGGAATACAGCGGGCGACCGCGGCGCGCGCGAGCCCGCCAGCCGCTAGCACTCATTGGCGACCGGCGTGCAGCCGGACGTTTGTGGAACCATTCGCCTGCCGGAACATTCCCCTCTGCAGAACCGAATTGTCGTGGTGGCGTTCTGAGCAAGAGGAAACTGGAATGGTTCACGCAACATTTCTTTACATGGTCGTGATCGTTCTTTCAGTCGGGACAGTGGCGTCGTACTTCATCCCGCTGCCGTAAACGGCCCGCATCGCTGCCGGCCCGCGCGCAGCAGCCGGCAGCGCTCGTGGCCACGCCGGCGCCGCGATAGGGCGGCCCGCCGAGAGCATTTTCTGTCGAAAATCCTTCTGTTGAACCGGGAGTTCGTTAGTGACCATCAGTCTTTTGGTATTGCAGCCGCTCGTGGCCTTGATAGCCGGCATTCTTATTCTCGTCGTTCCACGCCTGCTGAACTACATCGTGGCCCTTTATCTCATCATCATCGGGGTGGTGGGTTTGTGGCCTCACTTCCTCCACTGAGGGCCGGACGATGACCAACGAGATCGACCGCGGGCGGCAGAAGATGTCCGACATGCCGTTTTCACCGCTGCCCTCCGGCGCCACCCATGAAGGGCAGGTCGAGCATGCGCTCAACTACATCGCCTTTTATCTGAGCGAGATCGAAAAACATCTGGCGGCGCTCGCCGGCCAAAAGCCCGGCAGCAGCGACCGCGGCAGCTGATCCCCCAAAAGCCTTCGTTTCGTCGCGGCGAACCCGCCGGCCAGCCGCGGCGGACAGGGCGTCAGCGAGTTCCCCTGACGCAGCCGCCGCCGGTCCCCCGGCGGCGGCAGCCTGCCCTTTTTCCTCTATTGAAGCAGGAGCTGATCATGCCTCACTTGAGGCGATCAGACGCTAGACACCGTGAGCCTTGAACCAGCCGAGCATATGCTGCCAGGCATCCTTGGCTGCTTCGGGGCTATAGCTCGGCCGGTAGTCGGCATTGAAGCCATGCCCCACACCCGGATAGATGAAGATGTCGCAATCCTTGCCCGCCTTCTTGAGGGCGGCACCCAAGGCCTCGATATGCTCGCGCGGAATGCCGGGATCGGCACCGCCATAAAGACCCAGAACCGGCACATTGATGTTGGCCACCAGATCGATTGGGTTAAGGGGCGCCTTGTCACTCTTGGGCCAATCGAGCACGCCATACCAGGCCGCGGCCGCTTTCAGATCGCGGTTATGGGCGGCATAGAGCCAGACCTGCCGGCCGCCCCAGCAGAATCCGGTGATCGCCAGGCGGCCGATATCGGCTTTGCCAGTCGATTTGGCCCAGGCGGTGGTGGCGTCGAGATCGCTCGCCACCTGTTTATCGGGCACGCTGCGCACAAGCGCCATGATGTCGTTCTGGCTGCTCAGTTTCGCCACATCCCCCTCGCGGGCGAACAGGGCCGGTGCGACGGCGAGATAGCCGAGCTTGGCCAGGCGCCTGCAGATGTCCTGGATATGTTCATGAACGCCGAAGATCTCATGGACGACGAGCACCGTGGGGAATGGCCCGCCCGAATCCGGCATGGCGCGATAAGCCGGAATTTGGCCATCGGGAACCGGCACCGTGACCTCGCCCGCCACCAACCCGTTGCTGTCGGTGGTGATGGTCTGGGCCGAAACCGGTTGCACGGCCAAGGCAAAACCGGCGGCCAGGCTGGTCACCACGAAGCCACGGCGGGTGAAATCGACGGATGGCTTCAAGCTCTCGAGATGGCGGTCGAGTTCATCCATGGTCGCTGGCCTCCTTCAGGGCAGGGTCGGGGTGCGGGTACAGAAAATGAGATAGCCAATCTTACCTATTGGACCAGACCAGAGCCGGTAATTAGATCGTGAGGCCCGCTGTTGCAGCCGTGCCTCAGTTGCGGCAGGAGTCGCATTAACGCCAAACAGCCTGCGACATTAACGAATTGTCAGGGTAAAATAGACGGTGGGGGAAGAGATCGGCTCGGAGCAAAAGGTGCACACGTCGAGGGCCTATCGGGGGCTCAAGCGACTGACAAGCGCGGCGACATTTCTTCTGTTCGCTGCCAGCCTGATCGTCGGTTACCTCTGTCTCAGCGCGACAAGTGATATTTGGCCCATCGCCATGTGGTCGGCGATCGGGGCATCGGTCGTCGCTACCCTGTTCATCCTGGGTTCCCTCGGCGCGGGCTGGCCGCTGCCCGCCATGGCCGATGGCCGCATTGCCACGCCCGCCGCAGCCTGGCTTCTCCTGGGCATCGAGTTTCCCTGGATCCTTGCCTGGCTGGCCGCCGATATCATGGGGCATTGGTGGCAACACGCACATGGCGATGCCGCCGCCATACCTTATCTATTGGCGGTGCGCCTCACCTCCTGGATCGTCGCCTATGCGCTCGCCAGCGCGCTTGGGGTCCTGGCCACGATCCTTGTCGACATCCGGGCAAGCGAGCGCCACGGCGCCAAGCAGAAATAGCGGCTGATTCACGCCTCACGTTGATTCGACGTGAGGCGATCAGACGCTAGTGAGCGTTCTCTCCGGATACCACCGTCTTCAGGGTCAGAAACAGGATCCTGATATCCAGCCATAGCGACCAGTTCTCGATGTAGTGCAGGTCGTGCTCCACCCGCCGCGCCATCTTGTCCACGGTCTCCGTTTCGCCGCGGCAGCCGCAAACCTGGGCCCAGCCGGTGATCCCGGGCTTGACCCGATGACGCGAGGCGTACTCGCTCAGAATCTGTTCCAGCGGCCGGTCGCCCTGATCCGGCCACAGCTGGTCGCCCCGCGTCCACATCGGATGCGGCCGCGGCCCGATCAGGGACATCTCGCCGCGCAGGACGTTGATCAGCTGCGGCAGCTCGTCGAGACTGGAGCGGCGCAGGAAGCTGCCGACCAGGGTTACCCGGTTATCGCCGCGGCGCGCCTGCTGCAGCGACTGCCTTGCCGTTGGCGCCTGGCTCATGGTGCGGAACTTCAGGATGTCGAAGGGCCGATTGTCGAATCCCAGCCTCTTCTGCCGAAAGAATACCGGCCCGGGGCTGTCCCATTTGATCAACAGAGCGATCACCGCCATGGTCGGCAAGGCCAGCAGCAGAGCAAGCGCCGCCATCGAGCGGTCGAAGCCGTCCTTCACCAGCTGATCCCACAGCGAAATCGGCCGGTCGCGAATGACCGGCATGAAATCGAGCGCGCCGCCCGCAAGTGCCGCACCGCTTGGCGAGCGCAGCGCAATCATCTCCGGCGCCAGACGAACCGGAATGGGCAAATGGCGAAGACGGGACAGCACGGAAAGAATCCGCTCATCCGCCGACCAGGGCAGCGCGATCACGATCTCGTCGACCGGCTCGTTGCGCACGAAGTGGAGCAGCTGATCGACATCGCCGCGAAAGGGAATGCCAGAGATCGTGCCGCGCCCAAACGCGGCACTATCTTCAGTCCGGTCGCTGAAATAGCCGCGCACGCTCAGGTGGTCGCCCCAGCTCTGCACGGCCTTGCCGATGAAACGCGCGCCATGGTCGCCGGCGCCGAACACTACGATCCGCCGGGCCAGACGGCCCTGGCGGCGCAGCCGTGCCAGCATGGCGCCCGCCCCCATATCGAGCAGCGCCAGCGAGGCGGCGGCAGTCACCAGCCAGGCGAAGACCCAATGCCCCAAGGCGGTATCCGAGGTCGATCCATCCGGCCAATGCGCCACGACCTTGTAGCTGCCGATCGCCGCGAGCCCGGCCATGCAGAGCACGGTGAAAGAGCGCAGCAGCGTGCGGATGCTTCCCGACCGCGCCGAGAGGCGCGAGAGCTGCGTGGAGGCGATCATCGCGGGAAAGATCGCCGCGGCAACCAGCGCAATCAGAAGATGCGGCCCAAAGGCCGAGGATCCGGTGACCCGGCGCTCGGCGTATTCGACAACCATGGCGGCGGCAACGATTGCGGCACTCTGGCAGCCGAGCAGGCCGAGCGGCGCGAGCACGGGGGAGAGCGGCGCCCGCACCTCGGCTTCATGCTCCCAATTGCGGTTTGCCGGATCACGGTATGCGGGCCGCGCGGCAAACAGGAATTGGCGATGATGCAGGGCCGCCGTGTTTGCATCGGCAGACGGTACCTCCGCGACGGAGCGTCTTACCTCTCGCTCACCATCCATTCGACTCTTCCTCGACAATTTTGCGGTTAAGTCGTCGCTGCCCTTACACGCAGAATACGCGGCATCGGTTAAAATTTGACAATGGCGGCGCGCTGCCGACGCACAAACAACGCTGCATCGTGCGCAATTCCGGTGGTATTTTTGTGGCTCTTCATTTCAACAAACCATGTCCTGCGTCATCGCGGCGCGATCATCGCGCCGCATGACGAGAAACGAATTCAGAAGTTCTTCATCCGGATGAATCCGGCGAGCGGTTTTCGTTAGCGCGCATCGCGTTGTTCATGCCTTGGTTATCTCTGTGTCTCTGGCCTTGCGAGGGGCCACCAGCCGCTGCTTCGTGACGCGGCGGACTGTCCGGCTCCTCGCGCGGACAGGTTGAATAGACCATGGCGCCAGCACGCTCGTGCGTGACTGTTTTCGGCGCGCGGCGAAGCTGGTGCGTAGCTCGCCCTGCCGATATCGGCACGAGGCGTCGTCAATGCATCATGACTTTCTATCGCGCAGGCACCGCGGCGCCACATATGGCGCAAGGGCCAAGTCAGCACCATACCCGGTAGAATCCGATAAACATCGCTCATGTCGCGCTTCTCCTCTTGCGCGATGGAATTGCGCCACGATAGGGCTGCGACGGGAAATTTCTGCTAAGGCAATTTTCCGCCACGTGATGCAGGCGAATCTCTGCGTGAGTAGCGTCCGGTTTTTGCCACAGCGGTACGAACTGCGGCACCGGTCATGCAGCGGTCATGTTGTGTAGCGGAATTCGCCGCAATCTCTGCCGCATCTCTGCAGCATCGCGCCGGCGCGGCGTTGGCGATGGCCTTTTTTTGTAACGCCGCATTAACGGCTGCCCCGCTAATGACATTAGCCATTGATGCGCCGACCGCTCGATCATTGTCGGGCGAGGGCGTTGACTGAGGCGTGGGTAGTTAGGCTAGGCGTCGCGTTCGCTGAAACGAGATGGGCGAAGCGCGATGAAGGGTGCGCCAGATTGGGGGAAGCTGCGCGCCCGCCCGTGCAACCGAAATGCGCGATAGGGAGTGCTGTGCATGCATCCGCTGGAAATGCCTCCCACCATCACGGTGCCGGAAATTCTCGCTATCGCGTTCCGACACAGAAAGAAGATTTTGCTGGCCTTCCTGGCGCCGCTGACACTCGCGGTTGCGGCGCTGTTCATCCTGCCGCCGGTCTATCGCGCCGGGACCAGCCTGATTGTCAAAACCGGGCGCGAATACATGGCTGGCGTCCAGGGTGAGACCAGCACGACGGCGCCCACTTCCACCAAGCAGGAGGAGGTAAATTCCGAGATTGCAATCATGTCCAACCGCGCGGTCTTCGAGGAGGTCATCAACAAGATTGGCCTGAAAAATCTCTACCCCTCGATCGTCGACAGCCCGCCCTGGAACGGAACAGAGATGGACGCCGCGGTGGTCAAGTTCGGCAAGAATTTCACCGTCGACGCGGTCAAACTATCCAACGTCATCAACGTTTCATTCGATCATACGGATCCCGAGCTGGCCACCAAGGTTCTCAATACGCTGATCGCCACGTTCCAGGCCAAACACGCCGAAGTCTATGTTGGCGATCGTGCGCGCGCCTATGAGGAGGGCATGCGCCAGGACCTCGCCGATCTCGACGCTCTGCAGAAGCAGCGCGAGCATATCAAGCTCGACAATCACGTGTTCGACATCGACCAGCAGCGAGCTGCCTATATCAGCCAGCTCGTCGATGCCGAGAATCACCTGCAGGACCTGACCAACCAGACGACCACCCTGAAGACACGCCTCGCCTATCTGACCGAGAAGCGCACCGCGCTGCCGAACACCATCAGCTCGACAAACACGACGTCGAATGACGAGATGGCCTATGCGCAGAATGCGCTCAGCGACCTTCGGCGCACGGAAACCGGACTGCTGGCCCGCTATTCGCCCAACCATCCCCAGGTTCAGCAGATCGAGCAGGAGATCCACACGATCCAGGCGCGGATCGCCTCCTTTCAGAATGCCTTCACGAGCGTGAAGACTGATCCCGACCCGTTGGCCCAGCAGGTCGACCAGGAGCTGGTGCAGGACCAGGCCGAGCTCGCCCCGCTGGCGGCGGAGACAGCGAGCTATCAGACACTGACGGGTTCGCTCAAAGATCAGCTTCGCGGCCTGGAATCGGCGGACACGCAGCTTCGCGCCGTCCAGGCAAAGATCGACAATCTGAACGACAATCTGAAATCACTGCGCGCCAATTATGAACAGGCTCGTGCCCTGGACGACATGGACAAGGCACGCGTCGTCAGCGTCAGCCAGATCGGCCCGGCGATCGCCTCCGACAGACCAGTGGGACCGCAGAAGCTGCTGTTCATCGCCGGCGGATTCATGATCGGGCTTATCCTGGCGGCGGGCGTGATTATCTTCGCGATCATCACCAACAATACCTTTGTCACCATCGAAAGCGTAGAGCGCATCCTGCAATTGCCGGTCCTGATGGCCGTGCCGCGGCTGCCGATGCCGAAGGATGCCGGCAGCCGGGCGGCTCCCGCGTGACGGGCCTTACCTAAGGATGGCCGTCTCAATCGACCTGCGACGCCGGCGTTTGCTGGCGCTTGGCGCGGGCAGCGCGCTTGCCGCGCTCACGGGCGCACCCATCGGTCGGCTGGCTTGCGCCGACGAGCAACTCGCCTCGCTGAAAGATGCCGCCCGGCGCAGCGGCATTCGCTATGGCGCGACCGAAGATGTGACGATCGCGCATGCGCCCGCGCCCTATCGCGGCCTTTTTGCCGATCAATGCGGACTGTATGCGGCCAATCTGTCGTGGAAGAACACGGCGCCGACAGCCGATGCCGACGAGCCGGTGCGCGACGATCCGAATTTGCCGTTTGCCTATGCCAATGGCATGGCCATCACCGGCGGCCATCTCCTCTGGCATCAAGGGATACCCGTCTGGGCCAGCCAACTGAACGAGGCGGGCCAGCTCGAAGCCGCCATCGAGCGGCATATCGATGCCATGGCGCGCCATTACGCGGGCAAGGTCTATTCCTGGAATGTAGTGAATGAGGGGCTCGATCCCTCCGAAGGCCGTCCCGACGGATTGCGCAACACGCCGTTTCTCAAGGTCCTCGGCCCCAAATACATGGACTTCGCCTTTCGCGCGGCGCGCCAGGCCAATGTGGCGCCGCTCCTCGTCTACAACGACTACAACATGGAGATGGACAAGCCCCAGCACGAAAACCGGCGGCGCGCGTTGCTGCGCTTGCTGGAATCGTTCCGCCGCGACGGCACGCCCGTCGATGCGGTAGGGCTGCAGTCGCATCTGCGCCTGGACGGCTCGACCTTCGATGAATCGATCTACCGTGCCTTCCTCGGCGAGATCGCGGCGATGGATTTCAAGATCATGATCACCGAACTCGACGTGCTGGATCTCGACACGCCATCGGATATCGTAGAACGCGACAAGGCGGTGGCCGAGCTGTACCGGCGCTTCCTTGCAGTCGCCCTCGATCAAACGGCGGTAATTTCCGTCGTCACCTGGGGATTGTCGGACCGCTATACCTGGCTTACGGCAAAACGCGACAGAAGCTACGGCCGGGCCGACGGCATGCCGGCCCGCCCCCTGCCCTTCGACGACTGGTATCAGCCGAAGCCCGCATATCACGCGTTGCTGGCCGCCTTCACGGCTGCGCCCCAGCGCAAGGCGGTCTGAGATGAAAACCTTCGCCATCGCCGGGAACCGCAAGGCGGAATCCGACATTGGCTCAGATGACTATCGCAAGGCCGATTATCGCCAAACCAATTATCGCCCGGGCACCGCGCGCCTGATTTGCCTTTCCCGCCTATTGCGGCTTCGCAGGAGACCCCGCCATGCCTCACACTTCTAGTTTCATCCGAAGCGCCGCCATGCTGCTGTTTCTTGGCCTCGTTCTGTCGGCCTGCGGGCCCATGCTGAAACAGGGGACGCCGTTAGCGGAGGTGCAGAAAGACGACGATCTGCGAGCCAAGGGCCTTTACGTGATCTCGCCCGGCGACCAGATCGAGGTCGTTCACCTGGTGGATACCGACTACAACGCCGTCGTCCTGGTGAAACCCGACGGCAAAGTCGCCCTGCCCGGCCTGCCGATGGATGTGTCGGCGGGTGGACGCAGCACGGCTGACCTCGCCAACGAGCTGAACGGCCTCTACATGAAATACGCCTATATCAAGCGGCCGAATTTTTCGCTGATCGTTCGCAGCTATGGCGCCCAGCAGGTCTTCGTCGGCGGCGAGGTGCAACATCCCGGATATCTCGAATTCCAGGGTGGTGAGCGTAACCTGATGCAGGTGCTGATGGCGGCCGGCGGCATGACGCCGACCGCGCGCACCAACGAGGTATTGATCGTGCGCAACAATGTGGCCGGCAAGCGCATCATCTTCTCGGTCAATACCGACAAGATCGTGAGCGGCGAGGATCTCGGCCAGGATGTCGCCATCCATCCGCTCGATACCGTGCTGGTGCCGCGCTCCGATATCGCGCAGGCGGATATCTGGGTCGATCAGTACATCCGCCAGATGCTGCCGGTGCCCGGGTCGGTCTCGGCCTCATACGCCATCAACGGCACGGCCTTCGCGCCATGAGACGCTGGCTTCTCGCCGTTTTCCTGCTGGCGGCCTCGATCCCGGCTGCCTCTGCCCAGTCCTATTCGGAGTTGGCACCACAGGGATACATCCTGTTCAAGCGCAGCCATGTCGCCAGCGTGTTCGAGGGCTGCACAAAGGATCTCGACATCCTGTTCGACGGCGCCACGATCTTCACCTGCCTCGAGACGAACCACCACATGGCGTATCAGCCACCAGTGGTGATCCTGAAAAACGGGCAGACCAACACCTATGCCGTGCTGATCGATGGCCGGGCTTATAAGGGCCGCATCCGAGAATTGGAGGGCAAGATACTGGCTCGTCCGCTCATCGCCGACGACGTCCAGGGCGGCGCGGCCAAACCGATCTTGGGTGCCGATGCAATACCGCTGCCCGGCGTTCCCATATTCGCCAGCACCCCGGACGAGGTAAAGCCGCTGACCCTGATTCCCACCATCCCGCTGGCACCGGGCGTACAGAGCGAAGCGCCCAGTCCGCTGCGCAAGACGAACCAGAATTTTCCGCAGTAGCTCAGGCATTACGGCGGGTCCGTGAGCATTCGGCAGTTCTTGGCGCGCTATGAGAGCTGGCTGAAGGCGACGCGCTTCAGCAACGATGTCGCCCGCTATAACCCGCTGCATTACGGCTTCGTGCGTCGCTCGATCGACAGATATGAGGGACTCGACTTCGACGGGCGCCAGGCGCTGAGCCATTGGCATTGCCGGCGTGCGCTGCATCAGGCGCGCCAGACCAATTACGGCCGCTCGCGTTCGCTTGCATGGGAAGAATGGCCGATCCTCGACAAACGCGCGGTCCGCGACCGGCCCGGTGATTTTGCCCGCCGGACCTTGATCCGCGTGCCGGCGGCAACCGGCGGCACCACCGGCACGCCGCTTCGCCTGACGCGCTCGCTGCGGGGTGTGGCGGCCGAACAGGCCTTCATCGATTCGCTGCTGGGGCCTGGGCACAGCTTCCGCACCGACAAGGCCGCCATGCTGCGCGCCTTTGCGGTCAAGGACCCCGCCGATGACGACCCGCCTTTCGGGCGCATCACCCAGGGCGGACGCTGCCTGATGCTCTCGAGCTACCATCTCTCGCAAAAGAATGCCTGGTGGTATGCGCGCGCGCTTGAGCAATTCGGGCCGGATATTCTGTTTGCCTATCCCTCGATGCTCGCCCGCCTGCTCAATCTGCTGGAAAACGAACCGACTCGGCCGGCGATTCCGCTCATCCTCTGCTCGTCGGAGACCATGCCCTATGGGTTGCGTCGAGAGGCGGAAAGCCGCCTGTCGGCAAGGCTTATCGATTTCTACGGCCTCGCCGAGCGAGTGTGTTTCGCCTGGTCGAGGAACGGAGAGGATTACTATTTCTCGCCCGCCTATGGGCGGACGGAGCTGCTGGCGAGCGACGCCGATCCGATGACGCCGGGCTCAGTTGCCGCACACATCGTGGCGACGGGCTTCTGGAACGATTCGATGCCCCTGATGCGCTACGACACCGGCGATCTTGCCATCCT
Organism: uncultured Alphaproteobacteria bacterium; assembly: GCA_963770335.1. Classification (GTDB taxonomy): domain Bacteria; phylum Pseudomonadota; class Alphaproteobacteria; order Dongiales; family Dongiaceae; genus DASXQK01. Next base: position 214,498 of record CAVYPG010000019.1, on the reverse strand, counting down.
GCCGGCGGGGCTCACGCCGCGCGAGATCGCCGAGATCGAACTGGGCCTGCGGCCTTTTCGCGGCATATTGGGCCGCCAGGACGAGACGATCCTGTTGCCCGATGGCGCAGTCGTCTATGGCCTCAACCAGATCCCCAAGGGCATCGATCATGCCTCACAAGTTCAGATCGTCCAGACCGAGCCCCTGGCAATTGCATTGCTGGTGGTGCCTAAATCAGCTTACACCGCCGCGGATAGCGCGGCCCTGCTGAAGAACGCCCGCATGCGGTTTCCGCCACAAGTGGCACTACGCGTCGAACTTGTCGACCGGTTGATGCAGACGGCCGCAGGCAAGACGCCTTTCGTGATCCGCCACGCTTCCATGGCGCAGGCGCCCCAGACTGCAGCGCCGAAAGTCACGACCCGCCGGTGAAGTAGCTCTCGACCTCCGAGCCCTTGCCCAGGCGCGCCGCAACATCGAAGCGCCTCGCCCCGTTCATGCGCAGGATCGAACCTTCGAGTGTCGTATCGGTGTTGCGGCAAACGATGACGAAACTGCCCTCGCCACGGCAGCGTTCACCGATATTGGCGGCGGCGCGGCGGATCTGGTCATCGCTGAAATAGATCGGCTGAATCAAATTGCCAATGCGCACCACATCAGCGGAGCGGATGAAGGGTGCCGGATTTGGCGAGAAAATATCGTCATCGGCAAGACGAAATCCGGGCGTGGCGCCGCAGAGCGGGTGCCACGAGCTGAAACTCTCCCTCATGCACCGCGTCCTTCAACCGCCGGCACGCGAAGCGACAGAGCGCGGGGCGCCAAAGGGCGGCTCCAGTGAGATAATCGAGGCCACGCAGATATGTGCGAATGCCGTGGCCGAATACCTCGATCTGCAACAGATGCCCATTCCTTTCCGCTAGCGCCCGCAAACGGGGGCTAATGGCGTAAAGCCCCACGCTCATGACATGGTCGGTCGCGATCATCGTCACCGGTATCTGGCGGCGTTCGAACGCGTCCAGCCATTCCAGCGTGGTGATGCCGGAGGAGACACCCACATCCATCGCCACTTTTGGCGGCCCGCCCAGGCGCTCGATGACGGCGAAAAACAGTTCATTCATGGGGTCCAGGCGGTGTGTCGTAGTGGTTTTCATCGTACCGTTGGACGTCTTGATGTGGCGGAAGAACTTCCGCTCCTGCTCGCGGCTGAAGCGGTGACCGTTGACGGCGGAAAGATAGGCGCTGGCAGGGATCATGCGGGCCGCCGCAACAGGGTACGATAGGCCTCGGCGAGCGGCGGCAGGGCCCGGGATTCCGTGTAGCGCGCCAGAACGGCGGCCCGCGCTTCGCGGCCAAGCCGCGCACGCAGCGCGCAGTCGCGGGCCAGGCGATCAATTGCCGCCGCCAGGGCTTGTGCATCCCCGATGGGAATGGTGAGAGCGCCGCCATCGGCCACGATCTCGGGCACCGCGCCGACCGGCGTGACGATGGCCGCCATCCCAGCCGTCATGGCTTCGATTAGCGCATTGGGAAAACCTTCGCCATGGGAGGGCAGCAAAAACACGTCGGCGGCGCGCATCAATTTCAGCACGTGGCCGTGGGAGGCTGGCCCTTCGATGGCGCGGATATTGGCAAGTCTGAGGGCAGTTGCCCGGTCCACCAGCGCCGGCGTCATCGCCAGGAAATGAAACCGCGCGGGCGAGCCAATACGCTGCAGATTTTCTACGGCAGCAAGCACCTGCTCCACGCCTTTGCGCCGCGCTTCCGTTCCGGCGACAAACAGGAATACAGGCACCGGGCTAGGTGCGCGCAAGACTTCGATGTTATTGGCGTCCTGCGACCAGTTGGACAGGATGACGACAGGGCCCCTGCGCCCGGCACAGCGAATGCAGCCGCTGGCGAACTGCGACTGGGCAATGACCCCCTGCGGCAGAATTCAGCACGGCGGAGATCACCTGGCGCATCAGCGGGGACGACCCGGCGTAGAAGATATCGAAAGCACCGCCGAGCCGAAGCAGCACAGGGCGCCCCAGCAGCCGTGCCATGACCGCATAAAGAGCCGCTTCCCAGAAGACAAAATAGTCGGAAGCCTGGATCTGCACGAGCGCGATGCGCCGCCCCACTACGACGAACGGAAATTTCACCAGATGCCAGAGCGTGATCAGGATGCCGATCAGGATGCGGCGTACGCCGCCGCGCAGCAGCGCACCATAGCCCCAATTGTCGATGACGTTGCGCTTTGGCGGACGCGAGGTGGTGAAGGCGATGAACTCGTGGTCCCTGCGCAAATATGAGGCCATGAGATTGAGCATGAAGGTGGTGACGCCGCCCTTGGTGGGAGGCATGGGCCCGACCAGCAGCACGCGCGGGCGTTCGACGTCGGGAGCAGGAAGCGGGAGTTCAACAACCGGTTCGACGCTGCGCTGCGGCTCGTTGGTCATGGCATTGATCCAAGTTTGGACGAGAACTGGGCTGCCGTGCCGCCGCAATCGATGACCACCTGAAACGGCTTGTCGGCACGGATGGTGTGGCCGGTCGCCAAGGGGGTGCACTTGTATTCCACGGTCAGGGTCAGGATCAGGCCCGCAGGCACGGTGCTTGGCGGCGGGCATAGTTCGTCCTCGACTTTGACGACGCAGCGGCTGCGTCCATTACAGCTGCGTTTGACCACCGGAGTCACGATGCAGCTGCTGCGCATGGTGCTGTGGCCATAGGTGGCGGAGGTCACCTCGATGGAGAGGGATTTGGGTGCTGATTGCTTGGGCTTTTGAGCGGTCTGCGGATCGTCGGCGCCGGCCGGCGCCACGGCACCGGCCACCAACACAGTGACGACAACCGCCCACAAATATCGCCATGTCTTCATGCCGAGCGCACTCCTCTGGTCCAGCGCAGCAGGTAAGGAAGCGCACGGCTGCGCAAATCAATCACGTTTAAGGCGAAAGCAGCGCCGACATAGGCAACGGTTCCGACGGCAACCTGGGTCGCGAAGGCAAACAGGCTCGACCCCGGCACGGCGCGCACCAGCAGTCCCATGAACAAGCAAGCAGCCAGGACGCGAATGCCGGTGGCGATTGGCAAGGGCACGGGATAGGCAAAGCGGCTCACGAACGATGCGAGGATAGCTGAGACCGCCATGCCGGCCGTCACGCCCATCGCCGCACCCACCGGCCCGTAGCGTGGAATAAGGAAGACGCTGAGCCCCAGCGCTACGACGGCGGCGACGCTGGTTACCCAGACCTGAAGTCCCGGCCGGCGGCCGAGCTGAAAGGCATGATCGAGGAAATGCGCTCGCATGGTGCCAAAGAACGCGCCGGCTGCCATCCAGGGCGTAAGCACCGCCACCATAGGTGCGAATTTGTGGCCTACTAGCGTGTTGGCCACCCCATCGGCAGTCAGCGCCATACCGAGACAAGCCGGCGCCATCACCGCCAACAGGAAACTGCCATTGGCGAGAAGCTGGCGGCGCGCCCGCCCCACATCCCCGCTTTCCACGGCGCGCACCGCCAAGGGATAGCCGGCCGAGGCGACGCCGCCCCCGATGATCATCAAAGTGTTCTGCGTCAGGATGAAGGCAGCGGTGTAGAAACCGAGTGCCTCGGCAGAGCCGAGCGCCCCAACCAAGGCGCGCGTTCCGGCGCTGATGAGGCCGGTCAAAGTCAGGCTGGCGGCCAGTGGAATGCCGAAGGCAAGTACCCGGCGCGCCAGCGCCGAATCGAACAGCCTCGGCGCCAAGCTGTAGCTTCGCATTGTGCCCAGCAACGCCCCGCCGAACATGCCGACGCCCGTTCCCACCGCCGTCCAGACCGCATCGCGTGTCAACCAGGCGGCGCCGACCGCGCCAAGGAAAATGAGCGCTGCCCGCCCGAGATTCATCGCCAGATAGCGAAACGGCCGCAGGCCGGCAGTTTCCAGGCGCGCGGCGAGCTCGAACCAGGAATAGCTTCCGGCGAGCAGGATACCAAGGGCGTAGATGGGTGCCTGCGCGCCGCTGAAGGCGCCGAGGGCCCAGGCCAGCAAGGTCAACAAACCCGACAGCGCCAGCAGGCCGATGAAGATATAGACAAAGGTAGCGATTGTGCGTTCGCCGCCGTCTTTGCCGTCATAGAAGCGCAGAAATGAAACCCCCAGCCAATCGAATCCCATGGTGGAAACGAAGGTCATGATCACCAAGGCCAGGCCATAGACGCCATAGCTCGCCACATCGAGCAGCCGCGTCAGCATGGCCGTGGTGGCCATGCCGAAGACGCCCGGCAAAAAGCGGGCCAGCATGTAGAGCAGGCTATTTCGGATCAACATGGGGTTCGCCCACTGGTTCTCCCATGGGCATTCGGCGCGCTGATGTGAAGGATTGCACGGCCGCGCGCAGCCGCTGGCGCAGTTCCATGGGCAGCAGCCAAAACGCGGCAAACACGAGCAGCTGATTCACCGTGGGCGCGCCGCGCACAAAGCTGCGACGCAACAGGAAAGCCAAGCCGGCATAATCGCCGGTACGCCGGGCCTGGGAAGCCAGCACCACCAGGCAGAAACCAGCATAGGCACGCGGCGAGACGAGGCCGCCCATGCTTTCGATCCAGGCTAGGGCGTCGCGCCAAGCAAAGTTGGTGCCCAGCGAATTGCGCAGATCGTCGGCGTGGATGACCACCAAAACGTCCGGCAGCATGCGGATACGCCCGCCACATTCCTTCGTCAGGCGTAGAAGCAGCGTCATGTCCTCATTCTGAGGGGTCGATCCAAAACGCACCTGCATGAACAACCAGCGCGGCAACAGATAGGTGGCGGTGGCCACATAGGCTTCGCCCCGGAAAAGCGAGCGGCGGCGCCAGAGATGCTCATCGACCGGCGTCTGACCGTCGTAAGGCTGTCGCGGCCAAATATAGGTGCCCTGGGGCGTGCTCACCTGGCAGCGGCACGTCAGCAGGATGGCCTCGTCGAGTGACGCGGCGGCCAGTTGGCGCTCCAGCTTGTCCGCGAGCCACTCATCATCGTCGTCGAGGAACGCGAGCCAGTCGCCGCGGGCAGTTTCCGCACCAGCATTGCGCGCCGGGCCCGGCCCGATTGTGTGATCGTTCTGCAGCACGCGCAAACGCGGCTCGTCATATGCCGCCAGCATGGCCATCGTTTCGGGATTGGGACCGTCGACCACGACGATCACGTCGAGATCGCCGTAAGTCTGGGCGAAGACGCTATCGAGCGCCCGGCGCAACTGCACCGGTCGGCGGGTGGTGGGGATGATGACCGATACCAGAGCCATGGCTGTCTTACCGCACCTGCTGGGCCATACCTCTGGGCGGCATGCCTCTGGTCGCGACGAGCCCGCCGGTCGTCGCCGCACGGCGAAGTGCTGCGGCAGCGGACGCGGCAAACGCCCGCTCGCGCCGCCAGCTGCGCAGCAGGAGGATTGAACCGGGCATCAGTACCGTGAACTGATCGGGATAGGGCAGCGGCCCTTCATCCAGATTGAGCAGCAGGTTGACCAGCATGAAAAGCAGCAGCCAGCGTGCCTCTGGCAGAGTTCGCCTCCACCAAGCCAGAAGCGAATTGCCAATGATGCTGCTCCATACCCAGACATAGAGCGCCATGCCGACAAAGCCGATCTGCAACAGGATGTCGATATAGCCGTTATGGGCCGAGGGGGCCTTCCAGTCGATGGCTGCCCAGATCGTCTGGACAACCGGTGAATCCTCGTTCCAGAAGCCGGAAAAGCCATAGCCCAGCCAGGGTCGATCGAGAGCCGCGTCGAGGGAATAACCCCATAGGGGGAATCGACCGGTAAAGCTGGGATCGCGGTTCAGCACCGCGAGAAGTTGATCCGTATCGATAAAGGCGAAAGCGGCGGCGAAAATGAAGCCGACGACCAGCAGATAGACGACCAACATGCGGCGGCGCCAGTTCGCCTCCGACCAGAAGATGGCGCCGACCGAGGCGGCGATGATGGCGATCACCAGCGAGGTTGCGGATTTGTTCATGAAGATGCAGACGTAGAGCAGCGCAAGGCAAAGGAGAGGCCTTATCATCGATTTGGGATTGTCGCAGAGTCGATAGATGAACCAGGTGCTCGCCAGCAGCATGGATTGGCCCATCTGGTTTTTCTGCGCGAACACGCCGCGCATGGCGCCCTCATAGCCCTGGGCCGTTTCATGGCCGACGGAAGGCACCAGGAAGAAGGCAGCGATCGACAGGATCGCGACGATTATGGTTGCGCGACCCATCAGTTCCAGCGTGCCCTTAAGTCCGAATTGCACATAGCAATACGCGCCGAAAAAGACGCAGCTCGACAGCGTCACGCTGCGCCTGACCGTTGGGAAGGGATAGTCCGACCAGAGTGCGGACAACGCACAGAGCCCAATAATGAGAAGGTAGGGCAAGATGTCCCGCATCACCGGCAGCAGATAGCGCCGGCGCAACCACCACATCCAGCATAGGATGGTCAGTATGATGGCCTGCGCGACCGTGCTCGAAGGGTCGTTCTGGCCAGGCAGTAGGTCTTCTGCGCCGCGCAGGTAACGCAGCGACGAGATGAAGGTGCCTTCGTAAATCATGAAGGCGAACATCACGTAGCCGCGTTGGAACTTCACGAAGATGCGCTGTCCCATGGTGATGGGAAAATGGCGCGGGGTCGTGGCGAGCGTGTCGGTCATTGATATGGGCGCCTGCCGTTACGTGGTCACACGCCGGTCGCGCGGCCGCTGCAGCCCGTTGATGAGTCCGCGGTAACGCCCCGCAATGGTCTGAGCCGAAAATTCCATGGCGCGGGCCTGGCGCGCTCCGCTATCCCCCGGCTGGTCGAGCGCCTCGACGATCGCCGCCGCTAGTCGCGTTGCATCCCCAGGCGGCACCAACCTTCCCCATTTGCCCTGCCCCAGAATTTCCGCCGGCCCATCGGGGCAATCGACACTCACAACCGGCGTTCCTACCGCCATCGCCTCGACTAGCACGTTGCCGAATCCTTCATAGAGCGAAGACATCACGACGACGCCAGCACCCTTCATATAGGGCCAGGGATTGGGATCGACAGGCAGGATCAGGGCACGCTGCGCCAGACCGAGACGATCGATCTGTTCCAGGAGTTGACCGCGCAGCGGCCCTTCGCCCAGCAGCACCAGCCGGGCGAGTCTTCGTTTCAGCCACGCGGGCGAAAGCCTCGATCAGCAGCGCAAAGTTCTTCTGCGGCATCAGGCGGCCCACGCCAAGGATGACGGGTGGCTCACTCGCGCCGAACCAGGGATGGGGAACCGGTGCTGCCGCCAGGTCGCGATAACGCATTCCCACAATGGGGTTTTCGATCACCGACAGCATGTTGTGCCTGGCAAGGGCTGGCGGCATTCCGGTCGCCACACCGCGCGAGACGGTGACGACATGGTCGGCGCCCGGTAACGTCATGCGGTAGAGCAGTGGAACAAGGCGGCGCTTGAGCGACGTCGCGCGATCGAAGCTCGACATTGTTACGTGATGCGAGGCGATGATGCTCGTCGGCCGCCCAGCCAGCCGGTTGGCCCAGATGGCAACGATATTGTTGAATTCGAGATAGGAGATCAGTACCTCCGGCCGGACCCGACGCAAGAATCGCGTCAGCCGCGGCAACGCCGCCAGAGTTCGATAAGCATCGAGGCTGACGACAGCCGCATCCGCCGGCAATGTCGGAAGCAGCGGACCTTCACGCCGGTTCAAAAGAAGTGTGACCTTGAGGTCGGGACCCGGCAGGGCTTCCAGTAAGTTCAGTGCCGCGCGCTCCGCTCCGCCGGCGCTGAGATCCGGCAGATAGAGGACGACATGGCGCTGCCTGGGGCCGGACGGAAGCCGCCCGCCCACGACGGCGGGCCCAAGCCGCTCTGCCTCATCAACGGCCAGCATGAGATGCTCTCGCCGCCCACGGGACAGAAACGGGTGAAGGTGATGCCGCAGCCTCCGGCTCGATTGTCGCGGCGGCGGCGCCGAGACGATAGCGCTCCTGGAACAATTCGAGATTGACCAGAGTCCAGAGCAGCTTTTCGTGATTTTGCCGCCCGCTTTCATGCTCGACGAGAAGCCGCTCGATCTGGGTACGGTCGCAAAACTCCCGCGAGATGGAACGGGGCGAATTGATATGATCGCGGATAAAGCTGCGCATCGGGCCGCGGAACCACTCATTGACGGGGACGCGAAAACCGACCTTGGGGCGGCGCAGAATCTCGCGGGACAGGATGTTCTTCATGGCCGCCCGCAGGATGTATTTCTGGGTAAAGCCGCGGATGCGCCATTTATCGGGCAATCGCGCCATGAGCCGCGCCAGCTCCGTATCCATGAAGGGCATGCGCGCCTCGATGGAAACGGCCATGCTGATCCGGTCGCCACGCTCGAGCAGATTGTCGGGCAGCCATGATGTCTGGTCGAAATAAAGCAGCCGCTGCAGCTCGCTGCGGCGGCGATCGGCGTCAAAGGGGAATGGATCGACTGCCCGCCGTGGGACCGAGCGGCTCAACAGCCGGTCGCGTTCGGCGAAGGAAAGCGTGCCGAGCCAGCGCGGCAGCCGTTCATCGCGGCTACGCAAGCCGATTGTTGCCGCCATTATCTTGATGCGGCGGAAATCATAGGGCAGCAGCCGCAGCGGCGGTTCGACCAGCCGCTCGTGAGCTTGCTGGGAAACGAGGCGGTGATAGAGCGGGACAAACCGTTCGGCGGAGTGCTTGGGATATCCGGCCAAAAGCTCGTCCGATCCTTCGCCGGTCAGCACCATCTTGACGCTTCGTGCCGCGGCGCGGGAGATCAGATAGAGGGGAATGTTGGAAGGATCGGCAACCGGCGCATCGCCATGCTCTATCAGGGTCGGCAAATGCTGCATCAGATCGTCGGCGGAGACGACGACCTCGACATGCCGCGTGCCGAACTGGCGCGCCACCAGCCGCGCATAGCGCAGCTCCGAATAGCGTTCCTCATGAAAACCGACGGAGAAGGTATTGATGCGCTGCGAAGAATGCCGGCTCATCAGCGCCACGACGGTCGAGCTGTCCACGCCGCCCGAGAGGAAGGCGCCGAAGGGCACGTCGCTGATCATCCGCAGCCGTACGGCTTCGTCGAGCTTGTCGCGGAAGGCAGCAACGGGATCGCTGGGCGCGGGCTCCACCCCCGGCGCTTCGCCATACGGGCGGCACGTAAAATCGGGTCTCGCGCAGCCGGCCGCCTTCCCACAATGCGTAACTGCCGGGCATCAGCTTGCGCACGCCGGCAAACAACGTGTGCGGCGCGGGCACATAGCGGTAGACGAGATAGTCGGCCACGGAAGCGCGGTCGAGGCCGGGCGCCGGTCCGGCGAACGCCAGTAGCGCCTTGACCTCGGAACCGAAAACGAGCCCCGCCGGCGTCTCACGCAAATACAGCGGTTTCTTGCCGAAATGATCGCGCGCCAGCATCAGCCGCCCGCGCGGCTTGTCCCAAAGGGCGAAGGCGAACATGCCGCGCAACCGCGTCACGCATTCCGGCCCCCAGGCGACATAGGCGTTGAGCAGCACCTCCGTATCGGACTGAGTGCGGAACACATGGCCCGCCTGCTCCAACTCGCTTCGCAGGTCGTGGAAGTTATAGATCTCGCCGTTATAGATCAGGGTCACACCGGCACCCTGATGAGTCATGGGTTGTTCACCGGTCTTAAGATCGATGATGGCAAGACGCCGATGAGCGAAGCCGATGGTGTAGCGGCCATCGCAGGCCGCAAATTTCGCGAAACCCTCTCCGTCCGGCCCGCGATGGCGGATGCTTTCCGACATCTGGCGCAGCTCGCGCTCCGCATCGGCGAGCGGACCTAGGACAGCGAAGCCGGCTATGCCGCACATGGGCGTCTCGCGCGACTGAATCGTGACGAGATCGCCGGCCTGCGATCGCGTACGAAGCAGATGATCGATTCTAGATTGCGCCATTTTTCTCACTGTTCGCGACCGCCGCGTAACGCGACATTAACAAGTGTCGACGTTAATAAAACGCGTATGCCGATGATCGTCGACGACGCAGATTCTACCGATAACAACGGGTGAATTGACACCATGCGCCGCACCGACGATGACAAACCTTGTGGCAATTTTCGGCTACCCCGGCGACGCCATCTCCACCGGCGGAAGCAATGGGCATGAGCGACCAGCATGCCGGCCGGCCGCGTGCTCATCGTCGTGCAGAATTTGCCCGTGCCGTTCGACCGGCGCGTATGGCTGGAGGCGACGACGCTGACCCGGGCCGGTTACCGCGTTTCCGTCATCTGCCCGAAAGCCAAAGGGTTCAACGCATCTCATGAGGTGCTGGAGGATGTGGAGATCTTCCGCTATCCCCTGCCGATCGATGCCGACAGCAAGCTGGGGTTCGTGCTGGAATTCGCCTGGTGCTTCATCGCCACGGCGCTTCTTTCGCTGCGGATCGCGCTGTTCGGCCGCGGCTTCGACGTGCTTCATGCCTGCAATCCGCCGGAAACCTACTGGCTGCTGGGTCGATTCTGGCGCCTGTTCGGCGTCGTCTTCCTGTTTGATCATCACGACCTTTCGCCGGAAATGTATGAGGCAAAATTCGGCGGCGGCGGCGCGGTGCTGAAAACGCTGCTCTGGCTCGAACGCCAGACGCTGAAACACGCCGAGGTCGTGATCACGACCAATCAAAGTCACAAAACCGTCGCGATCGAACGGGGCGGCAAGAATGCCGACGACATCTACATCGTGCGCTCCGGCCCGCAGCTTGCACGCTTCAAGCGTTATCCACCCGATCCCGCCTGGCGCAAGGGCCGGCGGCATCTGCTGGTGTATCTGGGCGAGATCTGCAAGCAGGATGGCGTCGATCACCTGATCCGGGCCATCCGGCAGCTGGTGCAGGTACACGGCTTTCGCGACTTCCATTGCGTTCTCGTCGGCGGTGGACCGCACCAGCCGGCGATCAAGGCCTATGCGGAGGAGCTGGGCGTGGCGGAATGGACGACGTTCACCGGGCGGATCAGCGACGAGATGCTCTGCCGCGTGCTCTCTTCCGCGGATATCGCCGTCGACCCCGATCCCAAGAACGCCTGGACCGACAAAAGCACGATGAACAAGATCGTCGAATACATGTATTTCGGCCTGCCGATCGCCTGCTACGAGCTGACCGAGGCGCGTGTTTCGGCGGCCGAGGCGGCCCTCTATGTCGAGGCCAATAACGACGATGCGCTGGCCCGCGGCATCGTCGATCTCGCGGGCGACGAGCAGGCGCGCCGGCGGATGGGCGAGTTCGGCATGGAACGGGTTCAGGGCGCGCTGGCCTGGGATTACTCCGTGCCGCCTTTGCTGGCGGCCTATGACAAGGCGATGGCGCTGGCGAATTCCCGCAGCACGGTACCGCAACCGGCGCCCGCGCGCATTCGTCCTCCCCGTCGATAGATCGCCATCCCATATATAGGATGGCTCAGCGCCATCCCGCGATGCTCAGCGCTCGAATGGACCGCCCAGGAAAGGCCCGTCATGAAAATCAGCGTCTTCGGAATTGGCTATGTCGGCACGGTACTCTCTGCCTGCCTGGCGGAAGATGGCCATGAGATCATCGCCGTCGACGTATCGGCGGAAAAAGTCCGGGCGATCAATGCCGGCGAAACGCCGATCAGCGAACCGGGCGTGCCGGCCTTGATCGACAAGGCGGTATCCACCAAGACGGCTGCGCGCCACCACCGATGCGGCCGAGGCCGTGCGCGACAGCGAGCTCAGCTTCGTGTGCGTCGGCACGCCCAGCCGGCATAACGGCGATCTCGATCTCAGTTACGTGCTCCAGGTCTGCGAAGACATCGCGCGCGCAATTCGCAGCAAGCGAGAGCGCCATATGCTGATCATTCGCAGCACCGTGTTGCCCGGCGTCATGCAGGGCTCGGTATTGCCAATGCTTCGCGACATCTCCGGAAAGGAGCCGGGCAGCGATTTCGGCTTCGCCTATCATCCCGAATTCCTGCGCGAGGGCTCGGCGGTCGACGATTTCCGCCGGCCGGCCACCGCCGTGATCGGCGCGCTCGACGATGCAACGGCGAACGTCTTGCGCGACCTTAACCGGGACAATGAAGCCGAGATCCATGTCGTCGATCTGACCACCGCCGAGGCCGTCAAATACGCCAATAACTGCTGGCATGCGCTGAAAGTCAGCTTCGCCAACGAGATCGGCGGCATCTGCAAGGCCTCGGGCATCGACGGACGAGCGGTGATGAAGGTCCTGTGCTCCGACCGCAAGCTGAATATCTCGCCCGCGTATCTGAAGCCGGGGTTCGCTTTCGGCGGTTCCTGCCTGCCCAAGGATCTGCGCGCGCTGCGCTATCATGCCAAACGCCATGATGCGCCAAGCCAGATCCTGGATGCGACGCTGGCCGCCAATCAGCAGCAGATCGAGCGTGCCATCGCCACGATCAGCCGCGGCGGCAAGCGGCGCATCGCCATGCTGGGGCTGACCTTCAAGCCCGATACCGACGATCTGCGCGAGAGCCCGCTGGTGGAGCTGGCCGAGCGGCTGATCGGCAAGGGATTCGAATTGCGCATCTTCGATCGCGATCTGGAGATCTCGCGCCTGGTGGGCAGCAACCGCCGCTTTGCCATGCAGCATCTGCCCCATCTCTCGCGGCTGCTGGTGAGCGAGCTGGACCTGGCGATCCAGCCGAGCGACGTGATCGTCATCGGCACGTCACATCCGGCGTTTCGCGGCCTGCTGCCGCGCCTTAAGCCCGAGCAGCACATCGTCGATCTCGCTGGGCACGACGCCGAACTGCGCCATCATGCCGGCTACGACGGCGCCTGTTGGTAATCGGCGAATCGCCGGTCAGCCCCGCGCGATCGTCAGCCCGACGCGATCGTCAGTACCGTGCGATCGTCAGCCCCGCGCGATCGTCAGTACCGTGCGATCGTCAGTACCGTGCGCAGCACCTCATCGGATGACAGTCTACCCTCACCCACCAAAGTGATGGCCGGTACTCGCTGACCGAAGCAGGGCGCATACCAGCCGAGCATCGGGTCCAACGAGCCGCGCCACGCTCGCCAGGCGAGCGAGGCCGGCAGGCTGAGGCGCGCCTGCTGTGGCCCCTGGTCGTTGAGCCAGGCAAGATCGGCACCGTCGGCAGTGAGGTTCGCGCCGATTGTGGGGCCGAGATGGAAGGCAAGGCGCACCGGCACAGGTTCGGCACTCTGGACGCTGTCTTCGATCAGCAGCCAGCGCTCTTCGCGGTCCAGCACGACGCCGCGGCGGTGCGCGGGCTGGCCATTCTGCCGGACATAGCCATTATGATGGGCGCTCCAGCGGGCGATGCGCCCGCTATCGAGGCCGCTTGCTTCCAGAAGCGCCGATTTGGGGGCGCTCAGCCACAGGAACGGACCCCCGGAACGAGCCTGGTCGCGGCCGTCGATTTCCAGCGTGTTGTGCCCGAGGGTCGAGCGGAAATAGCGCCGCGCTTCGGGATCGGCCAGATAGCAATAGGTCCCCGGATCGGCCAGCACATCCACCCCGCCATGGCGCAGCTCGATTGACAGCGCATCGGCGTGGGCATGGCCGGCAATAGAAAGAAAGCCGTGCGGGCCGCTGTCGCAGCGGCACCACAGCTCGTCGGCGCTGGGCTCGATGTCGCGCAGCAAGGTGAGGCCAGCTTGCGGGAAATGATTGGGCCGGCGCGTCGGCCGGCCGGCGCCGACCTCGGTTGCCAGCGGCATGCGCCGGCGGATGGCGCCAAACAGATTGCTGCGGATATCGTCCCTCACCGCCGGCCACCATGGGGCCGATCCCACAATCGGCTTGGCGGCGGCAAGCAGCGAGAGCGGGCGCTTGGCGCGGTCGGGCGGATCGATCAGCAAGCCATAGGCATCGTCGCTATCGCCCTGGCGCGGCGGACGAAGACCGCAATCCAGAATCGCCGCCCAGGCATCGGCCATGCGCGCGATGCAGTTCAGCAGCGGCTGCGGCGGCAAACGGCCCGCCGCCATATCCTCGATGGCCGCCACCATCAGCAGTTCCATGACGAAGCCGTGATAGTCGCTTGCCTGTTCGCGATCGATCCCGTCGGCGAAGATCTGCCGTTGCGCCTCGCGGGCGAGTTCTTGCGCCGCGCTCTCGCGCCAGTGCTGGCTCTCGTCGAACCAGGCGAAAGCGCTGGCGCCCACGAACTGTCCGGCCAGCTCGGCAATCAGATGATTGTTGGCCGAGGAGCCATGGCTGCTGAGTCCGGCGAGATATTGCTGGTGGCGGTAAATCTGGGTGCGGAACAGGCGCGAGCGTTCGAAGCAATCGGCGGCGCCCGGCCAGCTTCCCAGCAGGCGGCGCGTCCAGGCAAACGCGATCAGTCGCAATCCAACTTCGATGCCGCTGGTCCAATGCACGCCGGAGAGGAAAGGATTGGCTGCGCACCAGGCCTGGATCTGGCGAGCGGCCAATTGGGCAAAGACCTCGCGGCGGGTGACGAACCAGGCGGTGGCGAGGGCCGTGGCGTGCTGCAGGCGAGAGGGCTCGAGCAGGAATTTGTGATTGCCGACCACGGCGGGGTCGCGCGAATCGATATCGAAGGCGTAATCGCGCATTGGCGCCAGCAGGGCACTGTCGGGATCGACGAACCAGTCCCGCTCGGTCTGGGGCAGATGCGCCTCGCGGCCGAACAACGGCAATCGCCCGGCCAGCAGGCGCTCGCCGAACTCCGCCATCGCAGCGCCGGCCTCGGGAACGCCCAGTTCGCCGGCGGAAACGGCGAACTCGCTGAAGCTGGGGTTGAGCTGCTCCAGCCCACTCACCGGCTTTCCCTTGAGCCGCCGCCACGAAACCTTCACCGCCTGATCGCGCAGGCGCGAAGCGAGTTCGCGCGGACTCATGCGGCTCATGCGTTTGATACGCCAGGGAAGCGCCATGGCTTTGCTCATCCGGCGAACCGGCGGTGAAATCCGACGCCGGCCGCGGACGCGCTGGCGCGCGCCAAGGCCGCGCATGGAACAAGCCCAGGCCCCGGCAAGGGCCCAAACAAAAGATCGAGACGCAAAAGCCGGAACGATTCTCGATGGTGCTATGTGTACTGCGAGCAGATCGATTCATGCCATTTCCCGTACGCGACTTTGATTATCGGGGGAAATGGCTAAAAATCGCTAACCTCGCCGTGATAAATCATCTCTTAAAATGAATTGTATGTCGTGAAGCCGGCAAACACGCGGTTCACGGTCATAAACGACCGCTTTAATTTTGCCACATCGAGCGCTCTTGCTCTTACGCGCGATTAACCAGACCTTTATGCAACCCGGCTAGCGTTGCTGCCGGGAAAGATCGAGGTTTGCAGAACCGGCGTTCGTTCGAAAAAGGGCAAACATGACGTTGATCAACCCATCGCCGCAGCGCTCTCGCACCGGTACGGCGATCAAGTCGCTGCGCCCCCTCATGCGGCCGGCGAATACGACGCTGCTGGACCGCGACGATCTGCTGATGCTGTTCCACACGGTGGCGCCGCAACTGGCGCAGGATCGCCCGCCGATCCTGGTTGTCACCAGCGCCGTCCACGGTGAAGGCGTTTCCACGCTCACCCGCGAGCTGGGGCAAGTCATCGCCGGCGAGATCGGCCAGGCCGTGCTGCTGATTTCAGCCTCGCCCGATGCCGAAGGTCCAAATGGACTGGAGGAGGTCATCGATGGCGGCCTTCCCCTCGACCGCGCCATCGAACCCGATGCCAATGTCGGCATTGCTCTATCGCGCGCGTCTATGCACGCGGGGCAGCCATGCGAGCCTCCTGTTCAGCTCGGCCGATCTCGATCGCGTGCTCGGCCAGGCGCTGCGCTTCACCCGGTTGATCCTGGTCGACGCACCGCCGGTATTGGGTGACGTGACCGCCCTGGCTTTCGCGCGGCGCGCCGCCGGCGTCATCCTGGTGGTAGAGGCCGAGCGCACCCGCACCGCCGTGGTGGAACAGGCGCGGCGCAGCATCGAACGGGCCGAGGGACGACTGCTGGGCGTGGTGCTGAACAAACGGCGCCAGCGCATTCCCAAATCGATCGTCAGGCGCCTCTAGCGTCTGATCGCCTCACGTTGATGAACGTGAGGCGTGAATCAGCCGCTAATTCAAATAAGCAGAGCAAGATTCACGGATCAGGTTGCTTCAACCTGATCCGATCTTGCTCTGCGTCTGATCGTCGACTCGCTCTAGTCGCCGTATCCGCGCGGATGGGATTCCCGCCAGCTAAGGGCGGTCTCGATGATGCGATCGAGGGCTGCTGAGGCGCGGGACCCAGCCCGTCTCGCTGGCGATTCGGGCGGATGAGGCAATCAGCACCGCCGGATCGCCGGGGCGCCGTGCCGCCATGCGAGTGGTGACCTTGCGCCCGCTGACGCGCTCGACCGCGCGAATCACCTCGAGCACCGAGTGACCGGTGCCGGCGCCGAGATTGTAGTGCACGCTGCCATGCTCCAGGCGGCCGAGCGCGCGCAGATGGGCATCGGCCAGATCCGAGACATGGATGAAGTCGCGAATGCAGCTTCCATCGGGGGTGGGATAGTCGCTGCCATGGACGGCAATCTCGGCGCGGCGGCCGAGGGCAGCATCGATGGCGAGCGGGATCAGATGGGTCTCCGGATCATGGTCCTCGCCCAACCGGCCGGCAGGATCGCAACCGGCAGCGTTGAAATAGCGCAGGCAGGCGCTGCGCAGGCCATGAACGTGCCCGGCCCAGCCGAGCGCGCGCTCCAACGCCCATTTGCTTTCCCCATAAGGGGAGCCGGGATCGATGGGCGAATCTTCCGTGATGGGGCTTTGCACGCCGTCGCTGAACAGCGCGGCGGTGGAGGATAGTACGAACCGCTGCACGCCGTGGCGTAGGCAAGCTTCGATCAGACGTAACCCGATGCCGATATTCTCGCGCATATAGCGCAACGGATCGGCCATGCTCTCGCCGACCAAAGAGAGGCTGGCGAAATGGAAAACCGCCGACCACGGACCGTCGGCCAGGATGCGGTTCAAAAGCTCGTTGTCCGCAAGATCGCCGACGATCAGACGAGCGCCGTCGAGAACGGCGCCCGCATGGCCGGTGGAGAGATTGTCCAGCACCACGCAGTCAGCATCGCGCTTCAGCATTTCGGCGACGAGGTGGCTGCCGACATAGCCGGCGCCTCCGGTGATCAGGTATCGCGCTCTCATGCCGGCAACGTTAACGGGGCAGACAGAATGAATCCGGGCCAGGCTCGCGCGGATATGGGCTGTTTGCCATCAAAGCTGGATTGTCCCGGGCCATCATTTTCTTCCGCGTGTCCTCGCGCCGTTATAGCGGCTATCGAGGTGCGGCGGCTATAGTGCCGCGCCCTGCGGGAGAACGGCCCTGTCCAGCTTCTGGAATTTCGTCACCGATTTCGGCGATACCGCGGTCACCCTGCCGCTGGCGGCACTGACCATCGTCTTTCTGTTCGCGTCGGGCTGGCGCCGCGCGGCCTTTGCCTTTGCCCTGGCGCTGCTGGCCTGTGCGATTGCCATCGGCCTTGCCAAGCTGGCGCTGGAATCCTGCGGGCGCCCCCTGCTCCACACCGATATCAGCAATCCCAGCGGCCATGCCGCGGTCAGCACCACGGTCTATGGCTCGCTTGCCGTACTGTTTGCCGGCAATGTCGCGGCCGGCCGGCGCTGGATTCCGGTCGCCGGTGCGGCGATCCTGCTGGCCGGCATCGCCCTCTCGCGGGTCGAGCTGGACGCCCATTCTCTCGTCGAGGTCGTCCTTGGGCTGGTGATCGGGCTTGGGGGCCTGGCTTTCTTCTATCGCCAGCTCGCGGGTGAGCCCGCCATCGCCATCCACGGCCTGTGGCTGGCACTCGCCGGCGTGGTCGTGATCGCTGTCATGCATGGCGCACGCTGGCCGATCGAGGATGCGGTGCGAGCCATCGTCCACCTGATCCGCCACAACGTCGCGAGCTGCGCCTGAGGGTTAGCGGCGCTGAAATAAACCGGCGGGGAAAAACCCGGTAACGAATTCCCGATAATCGCGCCAGAGATCCGGAAGCACCCAGAATCCATGGCGATAGGGAACGTCCACGCCGATGGCGACCCGCTGGCTGCCGCCACCCTGCCAGGTGCCGAACAAATGATCCCAGATCGGCAGCAGGCTGAAATGCGCCGTCGGCATCGACGTATCACGGATGTGGTGCAACCGATGATGGACTGGCGATTGCAGCAGATAGCGGCCGGCCCAGCCGAAATCGGAATCGATCCGCGAATGAATGATCAGATGATGCGCACCCATCAGGATGAAGATCCCAAAGCCCGTCGATGGCGGCATGCCGAGAATGCCGAGCGGGATGGTGCTGGTAAGCGTGGCCGTGATGACGCCCGGCGTCCCACGGTTCGAGGTGATGACGTAAAACTCGTTAGCCGAGTGATGATAGCGGTGCGAGGGCCAGAAATAGCGCGTGTGATCCAGCCGATGAGTCCAATAGTCGAAAAAGGTGAACAGCAGAATGTAACCAGCAAAGGCAATCGGCGCCGGCATCGCGCTGAGGCTGAGATCGAAGCCGGTCTGGGCCAGCAGCCAGTCATGGACCCATAGTCCCGACAGCAACGCGGCGCCGAAAGTCAGAATAACCTGAACGGCGCCCATGATGTGGCACTGCCAGAGCAGGAATATGATCAGATCGGAGCGGCTGGAGGGCGTGCGCGCAAGCAGCAGATGGCGAAGCGAGCTGTTCGGCCATCCGACGATGAGCATTTCGCACATGATCACTGCCGGCGCGATGATGAAGGCGAACAGGCAGCCGGCAATTGCCTGGTTATGAATGTTCCCATACGAATAAACCCGTCCGAAAAATACCACGGAGGCTTGATCCGGCAAAATGCTGTCCATTTCGTGCAGCATCATGGCGACGAGGACGAAGTAATAACCGAAGGCGATCAGGGCGCGCCGGCGGGCCTTGTCCGGATCGCGAAACGCCGCAGCCATGGCGGCCGCAGAAGGCGAGGCATTCGCCAGGGGAAATTGGACGGACTGTTCCTCGACACTCACGACGGTACCCCCACGGGAAGCGCCGGCTTGCGTTGGTCTACCAATGCCGAAAATCAGGCGGGTGACGCAGCGACAATCATCGGCAACACATCTTGCCGCACGATTAACCGCAACGCGGCGGGTTAATGTGGGCGAGGACGCTGTCGTATCGTTGTGGCAAAAAAGGCGGGCGTTACCTTGCGGCCGTCCGTCCTATGCTGCCGTCGTTTGCCGGTTGCGGTAGGCGGTGCGAGCGCGCAGCAGGCCTGCCACCGTCAGCGGTGCTGCCAAGGCAAACCAGGCCCAACCGCCAACCCAGTCCAGCGCTGCATGGCCGAAGATCAGTGCCAGACCCAGAATGACGGGAAGATAGAGCGCCGTCATGACAACGCTGACCGCGGCAAAACGCGGGAATGACACGCCGAACCAGCCGCAGGCGATATAGGCGGGGAACATCAGCCCCGGCACCAGGCGCGACACGACGATAACCTTCGTCTGGTTGCCATGGACCCAACCCGACAGGCGCTCGACGCGCGGGCGGATCAGCAGGCGGCGCGCGAATCCCTGGCGGCGCGCAGCCGCACCCAGGCCGTAAAGGATGAAATCGCGCGAGATCATGCCGGCGGACAGGCTGACCGCGGCAAGGCCCAGCACCAGTTCATGCTGCTCGACCAGAAGTGCTGCGGCCACAATGGCCATGTCCTCATGCAGGAACGGCACGAGATAGAGGGCGATCGCCTGCGCGACATGAGATCCGGCGACCGACTGGATGAGCTCGACGATGCCGTTCAGGAGAAAGCCCTCATGGCGGGTGCGGGGCTGACCCGAAAAGTGTGAGCCATCGCCGGGCTCAGGAGAGCCCGCGGATTCGAATGCCCCAGCGCACCACCGTCATCAGGAAGCCGGAGAAGACCGCCATGTCGATGGGCATGTTGGGCCGGCGGACATCGAGCAGAAGCACCGTGCGGACCTGCTCGCTCCGGTTCCAGACTTCATGGGGGTATGTGTCGTCCCATAACAGGCAATCACCATCCGACAGGCGATATTCCCGCCCGTCGATCTTCAGCACCGCTGCCGGCGAGCCGTCCGCAAGCCGGGGCATCACCAGCGGCAGATAGAAGCGCAGCACGCCGCGAAACGGGCCGCGATGCGAGGGAATATGCTTGTTGGGCGCCATGAAGGAAATGGAAGCCGAGATCACATCGGGTAAGCCAGCGACAATCGAGGCCAGCACCGGACATGCAGCGGTGTTCTTCGGGTTCTCGATGCCATAGGCCTTGAGGATGAACAGGCGCCAGTCGCGGCCGTCATTGGCGGAGATCGCCGTCTGCTCGCGCATGATTTCGTGAAAGCGCGGAACCTGCGACAGGCGGCGGCCGACGGCAAGGGCCTCGTCGCGAATGGCTTCCCACTTGTCGGCGAATTTTTCCCAGCCGGGAAAATTGTCATCGAGATCGAGCACGGCGGGGGTGGAGATGCGCCGATCGTAGATGGTCCGGATAAGGCTTGCCGTGCGGTCGTACATGGCGGCCGAAAATCTCCTCTACGCTGGACAGCCGGCCCGGCTAACGCAGCGCTTCGCCTCGTCTCAAGCCAAATTGGAAGATTTCGTCCCCCACAGGCCCACCGGCACCCTGCCGCCCGCGGCAATCCTGCCGTATTCCGCTGGGCCGCGCCACTGTGGCGACGGTACGGTTAATGCGCGGCCAGTTCGAGGCTCCCGGCCTGCGGTCCCCGCCGGGCGAACCAATCGGCAAGGGTCTTTTCAGCCTCCGCCGGCAGATGCAGGCCCAGTTTGGTCCGCCGCCACAGCACATCCTGGGCGCTGCTGGCCCATTCCTGGGCGGCCAGATACTCGACCTCGCGCTCATAGAGATCGCCGCCGAAATTCTGGCCCAGATCGGCGATGGAACGCGCTCCACCCAGCATTTGTTCCAGCCGGGTGCCATAGGCACGCGCCAGGCGCTGGACGGTCTCGGGCGCCAGCCACGCAAAGCGGCGCGTCTGATCGGCCAGAAACGCGGCAAAATCCCCCCCGGGCATATCGCCCCCGGGCAATTTTGCCGTGGCGGTCCAGTCGCCGCGCGCCTGGTCAAAATAGGGCTTCAGCTTCTGCAGCGCGTGTTCGGAGAGCCGCCGATAGGTGGTGATCTTGCCGCCGAAGACATTCAGCAGCGGCGGGCCGTCGGCATCGTGTTCGAGATCGAGGACATAGTCGCGCGACACGGCCGAGGCGGATTCGCTGCCATCCTCGTCGAACAGTGGCCGCACGCCGGAATAGCTCCACACCACATCGGCCGGGGAAATTTGCCGGTTGAAATGGTGGTTCACCACATCGCAGAGATAGCGCGTCTCGTCTTCGTCGATGCGAACCGTCGCCGGGTCGTCGTGATAGGGAATGTCCGTGGTGCCGACCAGGGTGAAGCGGTCCTCATAGGGAATGGTGAAGACGATTCGCCGGTCGGCGTTTTGCAGGATGAAGGCGTGGTCGCCGGGGTAAATCCGATTCACGACGATATGGCTGCCTTTGACCAGCCGCAGATGCTCTCCCCCGCCCCGTCCCATTTCCTTGGCCAGGAATTCGCCGGTCCAGGGACCGGCGGCGTTTACCAGCGCGCGAGCCCGCAGCGTCGTGCGCTGGCCGTTGCTGCCTTCCAGCTCCGCCAGCCAGGTTGCTCCATCGCGCCGTGCCGACATGCAGGCGGTATGGGTCAGGATGCGCGCCCCACGCTCGCGCGCATCCATGGCGTTAAGCGCGACCAGACGGGCATCATTGACCCAGCAGTCGGAATATTCGAAGCCGATCTTCAGTCCGTTCTTTTAGCCCACCGGCATAGGGCGGCCGGCGCAGATCGATCTTGTGGGAACCCGGCAAAGTCCGCCGGCCGCCGAGATGGTCATACAGGAACAGGCCGATGCGGATCATCCAGGCAGGCCGCAGCGTCTTTTCATGGGGCAGAACGAAACGCAGCGGCCAGATGATATGGGGAGCCGAAGCCAGCAGCACCTCGCGCTCGCTGAGCGCCTCGCGCACCAGCCGGAACTCGTAATATTCCAGATAGCGCAAGCCGCCATGGATCAGCTTGGTGCTGCGCGAGGACGTGGCGCTGGCAAGGTCGTTCTTCTCGGCAAGTATGACGCTGAGGCCGCGGCCCGCCGCATCGCGGGCGATGCCCACACCGTTGATGCCGCCGCCGACGACCAGAAGATCGACGGGATCCATATGTGCAGACATCTCAGCGCTCAATCGCTCGCCCTCGACCCTCTTGCGGGCGCAGCTTGATCGCGCGCGGCACGGCCCGTTGCGCTGAAATTATCATTAAGAATGATCGCGCGTCAGAGGAAACGACACATCCGGCCGGCCCGTCTCGCGGATCACGATATGGGCGCCGTCCGCCCCATCGCGCGTCAGCAGGGCCTGCGCCCCGGCCCAGGTGATGGTGACGGCGGCGCCATCCGCCGAGACGCTGCCCTGGGCGTTTTCGACATAATCGTCATGCCAAAAGATGCCGATGAGATCATTGCCGGCGAAAATGATCTGGGCGCCATGACCGGTTTCCCAATAACCGGCCCAGGTGCCGTTCCAGTCCGTCTGCTGGGCAAAGACTGCCGGGGCGAAGGGGAAGGCGAAGGCAAACACCAGGACCGTGCCGAGCAGAGCGCGCCGCCGGATCTGGGCGTGGCGCCCTAGGGCGTGCATGGCGCTATTTTTATGGTGGGCCTTTTCCAGATCTGGTCGCGGCCGAACAGGCCAGCGGTAATGTGCAGATTCAGCGCGCCGTCGGCCGCCAGTTTCAGCGAGACGGCATATTTAGCGTCGGTCTTGGGACTATAGATCCAGCCCTTGTCCCAACTGCCGGTGCCGCTGGCTACCGCATCGCCCAGTACCTGCCTGCCGCACAATACTTCGCCCCGGATGTCCTTCGGCTTCTGCGACCAGATGATCGTGCCGCAAAGCGCGGGGCCGCATTCGCTGATCTGCACGATGGCGCTGCCATCTTCGACCAGCCAGGCGCCGGTCGGATCGCCATCAGCGGCATGCACGGGCGGAGATCCAACCGGCGCAAATAACGAGCCCAAAAGCGAACCAGATGGCGAAACGGAGGACGGCACGAGCAAGGCTCGGAAGTCTGCTTCCCATGCCGCAGATATAGCCGAGGTAGGCCCGGCATTACCAGACCAACGGCACCAGCCGATAGCGGACCCGGCTGCGATAATCGGAATAGCCCGCGAGGCTTTGCACCAAGAAGCCGTTCCTCGTCGACCAGCCGCCAGGCGAACAGCGCTGCAATGGCCGGAACGAACAGCAATCCCCACCAGGAGCCGAGCGCAAGCGGCAGGCCAAGCACGAACAACAGCGCGCCCATATACATGGGATGGCGCACAATGCCGTAGAGCCCGGTCGAAATGACCTTCTGCTCGGGATGGATCTCCACCGTGGCGGAGGCGAAGCTGTTCTCGCGGAAGACGAAGAAGCAGATCAGCAAGCGCAACCGCCACCGCCGCGTCTCCCAGCAGAACGATCGCGGTCGGAACGTTCGACCAGCCGAACCGATGATCGATTCCCGGAAACAGGCAAAAGACGAAAAACAGAGCGCCGGCCAAACCTATGATGATTTTCTGCTGTTTCTCTTTCTCGGCCTTTGGCCCCGCTTGCATGCGCCGCTCGAGCAGCACCGGATCATGGCGAATCAGATAGAGGGTGATGGCGAAAAGCCCCGCCGACAAAACAGCGAGAAACAGCCAGAGCTGCCAATAGGCAAACGTCCACGCGGCCAACAGCAGCATTGCGGCGAGAAAGATGACGAAGCGAAGGACGGAAGCGAGCGCGCGGCGGGCCAGCGCGCTCATTGCCACTGATCCACGGGATGGCGCTCCGCCTCAGCCGGCAGGCGGCCAGTCGTCAGGCCGCCTTGCCGCATCGGACGTTTCGGATCAAACGGTCAATGGCGACCGCCGCCCCTTTGCCAGCCATTATCGGCGCTGTGCCATTGCCACTGATTATGGCCGCCGCCATTGCCCTGCCAATGCCAGTCATTGCGCGGCGCCCAGTGATGCCAGTGATCGCCGCCGCCGTCACCGTAATAGGTGAAGCCCAGGCCATAGCTTGGCGCATAGGAATAGTCACCGTAATAACCGCTGCTGGCATAGCCGCCAGAGCCGTCATTGTAGTATCCGCCCGCGCATCCGCCCAAGGCGGTTACCAGGCATAGAGGCAGCAGATATCGTGCAAAGCCGCGCATGATCCTTCTCCGATGGGTTGGACGCCGGCCGGCGGTGGCGTCGCATGCGACGACCGGCGCTGCAGCGTCAATTCAACTCTGGAGAATTAATGCGGTCTGCCGGCTCACGGTTCCGCCGACAAGGTGGTCTTGCCTGGCAAATATTCAAAATCAGAACTTCGCCGTGGAGGCCTGGTTTCCGAGATAATATCCAAAGCAAAATGATATCAATTGGTATTCCAGTAAAAAACGGAAGGAATTGCCCGGGTAATTACTAGTCAAACGCCCCGTGTATATCCGAACTCCCACTGAAAAAGAGATGGTGATATAAATTTCATATGCTTCGAAACCTAGGAGGAGCGCCGGCGATGCAAGTATCTTCAAGTTTTATGCGTCGTATCGGGGCGTGTCCAAGATGCATGCGCGAATCATTCCTGGCAGCCATTGGCTCCTGGGGGGGCCTGTTTTGCCGTGGGCATCGTCGGCGAACTTGGGTTTCGCTCAGACATTCCGTTCGCCGCTGCAGCATTCATAGCCGGATTATTGTCAGTGCTCTGGCTCCTTCATCTTGCGGTCTTCGCAACACGCGCAGCCTTCAAGTTTGGAAATAGGCGTACCCTCGGGAGCGCACCGGCACGCACCAATGCTCCATTGCTTCGCAGGCGGGACTTTGTCTTGAGATTTGCTACGGCTTCTGCCGGCGCGGCCCTGGCAACATCGCTCTTCCCGCGGCATGCCCTTGCACAGCAACAATGGTATGCCTGCGGCGGCACTTCCTGCGGAGGCAATGCTTGCTGCCCCACAGAGTCAGCCCATACTCAATCAGTGCGATTGCCAGTGCTACCAATCGTCAAGCGATTTCGACAACTGCGGTTCCTATACCCAATGCGCGTTGGACGGCAGCAACTGCAGCTGATGATGACGCATCACGCTTAGTGTTCCCGGCCTGTTGGCGGGATGCCTGGGCGCGGCCGGCCGACGCGCCGCGGCGAAGAAGTGCCGGCTGGAAAAGTGGCGGAGGGGATGAGATTCGAACTCACGATAGGGCTTTAGACCCTATAACGGTTTAGCAAACCGCCGCCTTCAGCCACTCGGCCACCCCTCCGCACGATGAGCGGCTTGCGCCACGGCGTATGCGCGCGAAAGGTCATACGGGCAGGCCTGGCGAAAGTCAATCAAGGGGAGAGAAAATCCGATCAAACGCACCTTCGCCATCGGCCCGCCGGTCGGCGGATCAAGCCGTGGCGGGCGACACGATGGTGGCGATCACATGATCGAGCTCGTCGATCGTGTTGTAGTAATGGGGCGACAGTCTGATCGCGTTGCTGCGAACGCTGGCGCATATGCGAGCGGCCGCCAGGGCATCCAGCACGGCCCCAGCCGGAACGCCGGGTTTTCTAACCAGGAAAATGCCCGAGCGGGCGCTGTCGTCGAACCTGAAAAGTAACTCCAGGCCGGCGCTGAGGCAGCGCTCCTCAAGATGCCGGTTAAGGTCGATTACCCGCTGCTCGATCGCCCGGGGATCCAGCGCGTCGATCTGCTGCAAGCGCTCCGCGAGGCCAAAAATACCCGAGCCGTTGGGCGTGCCTGACTCAAACCGGCGGGCGTCGGGAAGCAGATCAAGAACCCGGCGGAAGGCGAACGGCTCCCGCACGCTCAGCCAGCCGACGATGCGCGGCGTGATCCGGGCGAGCGCCTGCTCAGACAAAGCCATGAATCCGATACCGCGCGGCGCCATCATCCATTTGTGTCCGCTGACCACAAGCACGTCGATGCCGCTGAGCGAGACGTCCAACGTCAGCGCACCGATGGATTGCGTACCGTCCACGACAAGAAGAGCGCCGGCCTTTCGGCAAAGCTCGCCGATGCCGGGAATGTCGACCCGGAATCCGCTGTAGAACTGGACATGGCTGATCGCGACCAGGCGGGTGTGGCGATCGATGTGATTGCGTATGTCGGCTGGGTGAACCTGACCGGCCTGTGCATCGACCTTTCGCACTTCGACGCCCTGCGCCTCAAGCTGGAGCCAGCAGAGATGATTGGATGGAAATTCCTGCGCCGGCACCACGAGATTGTCGCCGGCCCGCCAATCAATCCCGAGCGCGACCTGAGACAGACCGTGCGAGGTGTTCTGGACATAGGCGATCCGGTTGGCCGTCGCGCCAACCAGTTTCGCCGCCAGCGCGCGGCCCTGCTCGAACACCGGCTCGGAGAGCTGCTGCACCTCGCGCAGGTTGTAGACGGTATGCCTGTTGTATAGATCGGCCGCCGACTGCACCTCGTGAGGTACAGGCGATACGGCCGCGTTATCGACATAGGTCACGCCACGAAGATAAGGCAGGTCTGCGCGTGCCTGATTTATCTGCTCGGCGGAAAGCACAGCTGGCATCTGCTCGAAGCTCGCTCCAAAGTTTTCGCGTGACTCAGCCGATCGCCTGCTCCAGATCGGCGATCAGATCGCCGGTATCCTCGACCCCGGTGGAAAGCCGCAACAGGTCGGGCGGCACCTTGCTATAGGATCCCTCCACGCTGGCGCGATGTTCGATCAGGCTTTCCACGCCGCCGAGCGACGTCGCGCGCTTCCACAGTTTGACCTTGGCCGCCACGGCTATCGCTGCCTCGCGCCCGCCCGCAACCCGAAGCGACAGCATGGCGCCGAAACCGTCGCGCATCTGGCGCGCCGCCACGGCATGACCCGGATGATCGGCGAGTCCGGGATAGAGCACGGCCAGCCAGTTTCTTGCTGCCGTGGAAATGGCGAGCGATGGCCAGTGCCGAGGCGGAACTCTGGCGCACCCGCAGCACCAGCGTGCGCATGCCGCGCAGCAGCAGCCAGGCTTCGAACGGCCCCGGCACCGCGCCGGCTTGCGCGCGCAGATCCGTCAGGCGCTTCCAGGCGTCGTCCTCGCGCGCCGTCACCAGGCGCCGCAGAGCACGTCGCTATGGCCGTTGAGATACTTGGTCGCCGAATGCATCACCAGATCGGCGCCGAGTTCGATCGGGCGCGTATGCACCGGCGTTGGCACCGTATTGTCGACGGCAAGCCTGGCACCGGCCTGCTGCGCGATCGCCGCCATGGCGGCGATATCGACGATGCTCCAGGTCGGGATTGGCCGGCGTCTCGGCCCAGATCAGTTTGGTGCGGCCCGGCTTCACGGCTGATGCCACTTTCGCCGTATCGCTCATATCGACGAAATCGACCTCGAGCCCGCTCGGCCGGCCGAAATCCATCAGCCATTGCTTCAGGCCCCAATAGGCCTCTTCCGGCGCGATGGCGTGATCGCCCGGTTTCAGTACCTGAAACACGGCGGTGGTCGCTGCCATGCCGCTGGCGAACAGCATGGCCGCAGGGCCGCCCTCGAGTGCCGCCAGCAACGCCTCCGGCTGATCGAAGGAGCCGGCCCGTGGACGGATATAGGATCGGCCGCCCGGCAGGCTCTGATCCGGGTCGCGCTCGAAGGTTGTAGATAGATGAATTGGCGCGGTCACTGCGCGGGTGGTGGGGTCGATCCAGCCCAGCGCCTGGGCTGCCAGGGTTGCGGGCTGGAGTGGCAGATTTGATTTGCTCATGGCATCCGGCCTCGGCCATCGATCCCGTCTGCCGCGCCCGCCGTCTAACGCTTCTTGTACTGCGTGGCGCCGAACAGAACCTCGCGTTCCTTGTCGCTCATCGGACCGCTGCGCGATTCCGCATTCAGCACTTCCACGCCGCGCTGCACCGCGGGCCGGGCGTTGATCGCCTCGAACCAGCGCTTCACATTGGGAAATTCATCGACATTCACGCCGCGGCGGTCGCCGTAGCGCATCCAGGGGAAGATCGCCATATCGGCGATCGAATAATCGCCGGCGACGTAATCGTGATCGGCCAAGCGGCGATCCAGCACGCCATAAAGCCGCTTCGCCTCGTTGGTGTAGCGGTCGATGGCGTAGGGAATCTTCTCCGGCGCATAGGCGCGGAAGTGATTGGCCTGGCCGAACATGGGACCGATGCCGCCCATCTGGAACATGAGCCACTCCAGCACGGCATAGCGCGCCCGCGCATCCTTGGGCATGAATTTGCCGGTCTTCTCGGCCAGATAAATCAGGATCGCACCGGATTCGAAAACCGAGATCGGCTTGCCGCCCGGACCGTCGCTATCGACGATGGCGGGGATGCGGTTGTTCGGACTGATCTTCAGGAAGGCGGGCTCGAACTGGGCGCCGGCGCCGATATCGATGCCATGCACCTTGTAGGGCAGGCCCACCTCTTCCAGCATGATATGGATCTTGTGCCCATTGGGGGTCGGCCAGCTGTAGAGGTCGATCATCGCCCGCTCCTTTGCTTCGTCCCGCCGCATCCTACTGTAAGATATATAGGCGATGTTGGCGGCGATGTTGGCAGCCCAGCCCCGCGACAATTATGCTTGACGGAGATTGGTGGAGAGTTTGGCCTGGAGTTGGGCGATGCGAGCGAGAAATCTTCTGGCGACCCTACTGACGGTGTGGGCTTGCGCCATCGGCGCCGGCAACGCCCTGGCGCAGAACGACCGCAACCCGATGGAGAATTCGCCAGCGGATCGCTCGCTACAGGGCGCGCGCCTCGACGACATCCATCTCTGGATGGCCGACAGCTACGCGACGCTGACCCAGCTTGTCGTGGTGACGCCGGACTGCGCCTTTCGCGGCGGTACAAGCGTGAATTTCCGGCGCAACGTCAACAAAGTCGGCATCACCCAGGATATTCCCGCTGATCGGCCAGTTCTTTGCCGCCACACCCCGGCAAGGCCAGCTCAATTCCGCCAACCAGCTCGGCCTCGCCTATATCGATGGCGGCACGCTGTATGTCGATCTGCGCCAGGGCGCCAGCGCCACCAGTGCTACCGCCGCCAGCGACCGTTCGCTTCTCGGCACGCTCACGGCAAGCCCGGCGAGCGCGCAATCGGCACCCTTCTCGTCCGGCGGCAACGCACCCGCCTTCATGGCCTTCAGCGTCGTCAATCGCGATTACCAATTCCAGGTGCCGGTCGGGAATTTCACCGCCATTGCGCCGGGCGGTGCCGCCTGCGGGGCGGGCGCGATGACGCGACTGCCGCCGCTGGGCCCGCTATTCGCAACGCCTGTTGGCACCGCGCATAACCTGGGCGGTCAGCTGATCGTCCTGATCCGCCCGAGCATCATCGCCGGATACTGACCACGATCAGTTCGCGAGCTTCTTCTTCAGCAGCTCGTTCAGCATGGCCGGATTGGCCTTGCCGCCGGTCGCCTTCATCACCTGGCCGACGAAGAAGCCGAACAGCTTGTCCTTGCCGGAGCGGTATTCGGCGACCTTGTCGGCATTCTGCGCCATCACCTCGATCGATGGCGGTTTCGATGGCGCCGGTGTCGGTCACCTGGCGCAGGCCCTTCTTCTCGACGATCGCCGCCGCCGGCCGTGCCGCTTTCCACCATCTCGGCGAAGACGTCCTTGGCGATGCGGCCGGAGATCGTGTTGTCGGCGATCAGATCGACCAGCTCGCCGAGATTGGCCGCCGAGACCGGCGAGCTCGGTGATCGTCGAGCCCGCCTTGTTGAGCGCGCCGAACAGTTCGGAGATCACCCAGTTGGCGGCGAGCTTGGCATCGCGGCCCGCGCGCCACCTCTTCGTAGAATCCGGCCGTCTCCTTCTCGGCGACCAGCACGCCGGCATCATAGGCCGAGAGGCCGAAATCCTTGATGAAGCGCGCCTTCTTGGCATCGGGCAGTTCCGGCAGCCCGGCCTTCAGCTTCGTCGACCCAGGCCGCGTCGAGATCCAGCGGCAGCAGATCGGGATCGGGGAAATAGCGATAGTCATGCGCATTCTTCCTTGCTGCGCATCGTCCGCGTCACGCCGCGGCCGGAATCGAACAGCCGGGTTTCCTGCTTGATCGTGCCGCCCTCCTCGAGCACCTCGATCTGGCGGCGCGCCTCGTATTCGATCGCCTGATGGACGAAGCGGATCGAGTTGACGTTCTTGATCTCGCAGCGCGTGCCGAGCGCTTCGCCGGGCTGGCGCACCGAGACGTTGACGTCGCAGCGCATGCTGCCCTCGTCCATGTTGCCGTCGCAGGTGCCGAGATAGCGCAGGATCGAGCGCAGCTTGCGCAAATAGGCTGCCGCCTCCTCCGCCGTGCGCATGTCGGGCTCGGAGACGATCTCCATCAGCGCCACGCCGGCGCGGTTGAGATCGACATAGGTCTTGGTCGGATGCTGGTCGTGCAGGCTCTTGCCCGCATCCTGCTCCAGATGCAGGCGCGTGATGCCGACCTCGCGCGAGCGCGCCGTCCGGCAGGTCGAGGACGATCGTGCCCTTGCCGACGATCGGCTGGGTGATACTGCGAGATCTGATAGCCCGGCGGCAGATCGGCGTAGAAATAGTTCTTCCGGTCGAAGACCGAGCGCAGGTTGATCTGCGCGTTCAGGCCAAGCCCGGTCTTCACCGCCTGCTCGACGCAGATACTCGTTGATCACCGGCAGCATGCCGGGGAAGCCGGCATCGACGAGGCTGACCTGGCGTGTTGGGCTCGGCGCCGAAGTCGGTGGCGGCGCCGGAGAACAGCTTGGAGTTGGAGATGACCTGGGCATGGACCTCGAGGCCGAGCACGATCTCCCACGTGCCCGTTATGGCCTTCGATGTAGATCGCTCATTGTTCCAATTCCCCCGATCTCAGTTGCCAGGCCGGGCGGTGAAGTTGGCGGCGCGTTCCACGGCGCGGCGCGATGCGCAGCAAGGT
Source organism: uncultured Alphaproteobacteria bacterium (assembly GCA_963770335.1). Lineage (GTDB taxonomy): Bacteria > Pseudomonadota > Alphaproteobacteria > Dongiales > Dongiaceae > DASXQK01. Next base: position 183,647 of record CAVYPG010000019.1, on the reverse strand, counting down.
CGCTTCGTCGAAGGCGCGGCCGATCAGCTGCAGGCCCAGCGGCAGGCCGTCGGCCGATCGAGCCCGGCCGGCACCGAGATGCCCGGCAGGCCGGCGAGATTGACCGGCACGGTGAAGACGTCGTTCAGATACATGGCGATCGGATCGTCCGTCTTCTCGCCGATGGCAAAGGCGGCCGACGGCGTCGTCGGCGTCAGGATCACGTCGACATTCTTGAAGGCCTCGGTGAAATCGCGCAGGATCAGCGCTGCGCAGCCGCTGCGCCTTCAGGTAATAGGCGTCGTAATAGCCGGCCGACAGCACATAGGTGCCGATCAGGATGCGGCGCTTCACCTCGGCGCCGAAGCCGTCGGCGCGGGTGTTCTCATACATCTCGTCCAGCGTCGTCGCCCGGCACGCGCAGGCCGAAGCGCACGCCGTCATAGCGCGCCAGGTTGGACGAGGCCTCGGCCGGCGCGATGATGTAATAGGTCGGCAGCGCGTATTTCGTGTGCGGCAGCGAGATCTCGACGATCTCGGCGCCCGGCCGCCTTCAGCCAGTCGATGCCCTGCTGCCCAGAGCTTGTCGATCTCGCGCCGTCCATGCCGTCGACGCGGTATTCCTTGGGAATGCCGATCTTCAGGCCCTTGACGCCGCCGTCGAGCGTCGCGCGATAGTCCGGCACCGGCAGATCGACCGAGGTCGAATCCTTCGGATCGTGGCCGGCCATCGACCTGCAGCATGATCGCGCGTCCTCGCACCGTGCGCGCCATCGGTCCGGCCTGATCGAGCGACGAGGCGAAGGCGACGATGCCCCAGCGCGAGCAGCGGCCATAGGTCGGCTTCAGCCCGACGATGCCGCAGAAGGCCGCCGGCTGGCGGATCGAGCCGCCGGTATCCGTGCCGGTCGCGCCCATGGCCATGCGCGCCGCGACCGCAGCGGCCGAACCGCCGGACGAGCCGCCCGGCACCAGACGCGTGTTGTCGCCCCGCCGGCGCCAGGGGTTCTTCACCGTGCCGTAGTAGCTGGTGGTGTTGGACGAGCCCATGGCGAACTCGTCCATGTTGAGCTTGCCCAGCATGACCGCGCCGGCGCGCCAGAGCTTGCGCCGTGACCGTCGATTCATAGGGCGGCTTGAAGCCATCGAGGATGTGCGAGCCGGCGGTGGTCAGCACGCCCTCGGTGCAGAACAGATCCTTGATGCCGAGCGGAATGCCTTCGAGCAGCCCGACCTCGCCCTTGGCGCCGGCGCGCGTCGGAGGCCGCCGCCATCGCGCGGCGCCTTCTCCGGCGTCTCGGTGATGAAGGCGTTGAGGCCGCGCTGCCTCGCCATGGCCGCGATATGCGCCTCGGTCAGCTCGCTCGAGCTGAAACTCCTTCTTGGCGAGCCCGTCGAGGGCCGCGGTGATGGTGAGATCGTTGAGCGCGGTCATTACTCGACCACCTTCGGCACGGTGAAGAAGCCGTGGCGCGGGCTCCGGCGCATTGGCCAGGATCTGCCTCCGGCTTGCCGCCATCGGTGACCGCATCGGCGCGGCGCGGCAGGTTGCGCGCTACGACGCTCGCCATCGGCTCGACGCCGTCGGTATCGACCTCGCTCAGTTGCTCGACCCAGGCCAGGATCGCGCCCAGATCACCGACGAGCGCGTCGGCTTGCTCATCGCTGACCCGAATGCGGGCAAGCGTGGCGATATGCCGGACGGCGGCGCGATCCAATGACATGATGCCTGATCCTTGTAAAAGGGCCTTCGGTGAAGGACTGTGGCTGAAACGGCGCGGAACCTAGCAAAACAGGCTTTTGGCTGCAACCGAAGCCCGCTCTGCCCCGCAAACCAGCAATATGGGCGATGCCGCGCCAGAGGGTATAGATGCCGAACGCGATGACCAGCCCGGCCGAAGCCCGGGCGATCCAGCGCAGCACCGGCTCGTCCACCCGATGGCGGATGACGCCCACCCCCAGGGCCAGGCAAAGCCACCAGATCGCCGCCCCGATAAAGACGCCCAGCACCAGGATGCCGGCCGCGCTGTAGTCGCCGCTCGCGGCCGAGATGTTGATCGCCGCGAAAATGGCGATGAAGGAGAGGACGGTGGTGGGGTTCGCCAGCGTCAGCATGAAGGTGCCGAGGAAGATGCCGACAAGGCCGGCGGCGGAATTGTTCGGGCGCTCGGGGATCTCGGCGGCGGCTTGATCATCAAATGCGCAGACCCAGCAGGCAGAGCAGGATGCCGCCGCCGATGGCGATCGAATAGCGATGAGCCATCAGGAAGTTCTCGATCAGGCTGAGGCTGAAAGCGGCGATCGAGCCATAGAGCGTATCGGCGGCCGCTGCCCCCAGGCCGGAAGCCAGACCCGACATCCAGCCGCCGGTCAGCGCGCGCTGGATGCAGAGCAGCGCGACCGGTCCGACGGGGGCGGCAATCGCGACACCCACCGCGAATCCCTTTGATGAGCAATTCGATGTTAAGACGAATCCATCGCTTGCCGCCGCACCAACCCCCGAACGCTGTCAGCGCCGCAAAAGTATGGGCATCGGTCGGATCGGGCAATTGTTTAGTGGGGGTCGGTTTTGCTTGCCGGCTGATACCCCCACGGCTAAGGCTTCGCCATGGCGGTTATCGAACTGACGAATCTTAAGGCGGCGTTAGCGCCGCGCGCGCGCCTGCTGGGCCTCGATGTCGGCAGCAAGACGATCGGCCTCGCCATCTCCGATTCCGCTCTATCCGTCGCCTCGCCGCTCATAACGCTGAGGCGGGGAAAGTTCGCCGCGCGACGCGGCAAAGCTGCATGGAGATCGTCGCCGAACGCGGTATCGGCGGCCTGGTCGTCGGATTGCCCGTCGCCATGGACGGCAGCGAAGGGCCGCGCTGCCAATCCGTCCGACAATTCGCGGCCAATTTGCTGGCCATCCTCGATCTGCCGCTGGCCTTCTGGGACGAGCGCTTCTCGACCATCGGCGCCGAACGCCCGCTGCGCGATGCCGAGATGTCCCATCGCCGGCGCGCCGAGGTGATCGACAAGATGGCGGCGGCCTACATCCTGCAGGGCGCCCTCGACCGGCTGAAGAACGTAATCCCCGGCTGACCGCCGCTTCTTGCCGCCCTTGACCACCGCTTCTTGACGGCGCTGCCTTCGCCATGGACAGTCGCGCCGACCGCGTCCATCCGCAAGGCTTTCCCATGCCAGGCCCGCTCGACGGTATTCGCGTCTTCGATCTTTCCCGCATCCTCGCCGGGCCGACCTGCACGCAGCTTGCTGGGCGATCTTGGCGCCGATGTGATCAAGATCGAACGGCCGGGCGCCGGCGACGACACGCGCAAATGGGGCCCGCCCTACGTCAAGGGCAAGGACGGCAAGGACACCCGCGAAAGCGCCTATTACCTCAGCTCCAACCGCAACAAGCGCTCGCTCGCCATCGACATTTCGCAGAAGCCGGGCCAGGCGCTGGCGCGGCGCCTGATCGCCAAATGCGACATCATGCTGGAGAACTTCAAGGTCGGCGACATGGCGAAATACGGCCTCGCCTATGCCGATCTGGCCAAGGACAATCCGCGCCTCATCTATTGCTCCATCACCGGCTTCGGCCAGACGGGGCCCTACGCGCCGCGCGCCGGCTACGACATGCTGGCCCAGGGGCTGGGCGGGATCATGAGCGTGACGGGCGAACCCGACGGCCCGCCGCTCAAGGTCGGCGTGGGCATCGCCGACATCATGTGCGGCATGTATGCCACCAGCGCGATCCTGGCCGCCCTCCACCATCGCGACAAGACCGGCCAGGGCCAGTACATCGATCTGTCGCTGCTCGATACCCAGGTCGCCTGGCTGGCCAATGTCGGCCTCAACTATCTGACCTCCGGCAGCGTGCCGCACCCGCGTGGGCAACGAGCATCCCAACATCGTGCCCTACAACGTCATGGCCACATCCGACGGCCATGTGATCCTGGCCGTGGGCAATGACGGCCAGTTCGCCAAGTTCTGCGGCTTCGCCGGCGAAGCCGCCCTGGCGCAGGATCCGCGTTTCATCACCAATGAGCAGCGCGTGCTGAACCGCCGCGACCTCTACGATCTGCTCGACGAGGTCATGCGCCGCAAGACCCAGAGCGAGTGGGTGGAAGGGCTGGCCAAGCTCGGCGTGCCCTGCAGCCCGGTCAACAGCATCGACCAGGTCTTCACCGATCCGCAGGTGCGCTCCCGCGGCATGCAGATCGCACTGCCCCATCCCCAATCGGGCAAGGGCGATGTCGATCTGATCGGCAACCCGATCAAGTATTCGGCCACGCCGGTCGATTACCGCCGCGCGCCGCCCTATCTCGGCCAGCACACCGACGAGGTGCTGGCGAGAGGTGCTGAAGCTCAGCCCGGCCGAGATTGCCGAGCTTCGCAAACAGCAGATTGTGTAAGCGGGGCTACAGCGAGTGAGCGACCCTGACAAACCACATTCCTACGTCGTGGGTGAACCTCGCAAATTGCGGCCCGCCGAACGCGCATTGCTGGAAGGCATGCTAAAGGCCAGCGAATTAAACGGCGCGCTTCTTCAGGAGCTGGATGAAGTCTTGCTACAGGGTATGAACGATGGTGGCATGGGAAGCCTCCGAGTCTGGAGAGGCACCCACGACCAACGACTGTTTGGCGGCGTTGCGGCAGAAGCTGAATTCAACGACGCTGACGGAACATTGGTGCTGGCTTCCATATATCTGGATCGCGAGGGGCGATTTTACGAGCTGGACATGTGGAAAGTAGATTTTTCCCCGTTGAAGAAGATTCCTCCTCCGGATCAGGTCAGATTTCGGGCCGAGGTGGACTAGCCGTCCAGCGCCGGATAGCGGCGGAAGATGCCGTCTTCGTTGAAGGGAATACGGCGCTTCGATGCCAGATAGGCCGCGATCCGCGGGCGCTCTGCCACCCGGTCGCGCAGAGCAACCAGCAGCGGCGTCTTCTTCTCGATGCGCTTCATCGCCTTGGGAAAGGCGTAGCGCAGCCCCTCGACGATCTGGAACATCGACAGATCGGGATAGGTCAACCGGCCGCCGATCAGAAACCGCCCGCCATTGCGCGTCAGCACATCCTCGAAATAGCCGAGATATTTGGGGATGCGCGACTGGCGGAAGTGCTGCGCCCGCTGTTTCGGCTTCCCGGCGCTGGTCCTCGTAATAGAGGTCGGTTGCGATCGGATGGTGGGTATCGTGCACCTCGGCCACCAGATCGGCGACGGTAAGTTGAAGCTGGTGCGCCCAGAGCCGGCCAGCCTCGCCCGACGGCGCCAGGCCATGACGGCCGCCCAGATAGAGCAGGATGTTCGCTGTCTGGGCGATCACGAGCTTGCCGGCCTTGAGGAAAGGTGGGGCAAAGGGCGGTTGTTTGACCCGCTCGCTTTCCATCAGGCGCATCATCGCCGCCATGCCGGCGGATCGGCGCGCGACATCGACATAATCTGGCGCCGGCCTCTTCCAGGGCCAGGCGGACATATTCGCCGCGGCCCTGGATCGAGGGCCAGTAATAGAGTTCATAGCGCATGCTTGCCTCCCTTGTCGCCTGCGGCATTCTCGGCCGCGGCCGGCCTTCGATCAACGCTGGCGGCCACCCAAAGGTTTCGGCGCTCTCGCTTCCTATGCCCTCGCTTCCCATCCCAGCCAACGGAGGATATAAGACGGCCTCGATGAGCGCCGCCCCCGCCCTTCGATTCGGACACCGACATCTGCTCGGCATCGAAGGACTCTCCCAAAGCGAGATCGGCGGCCTGCTCGATCTGTCCGAGACCTATGTCGCCTTCAACCGCAGCGCCGACAAAAAGCGCGACCTGCTGAACGGCCGCACCCTGATCAACCTGTTCTTCGAGAACTCGACGCGCACGCGCACCTCCTTCGAGCTCGCCGGCAAGCGGCTGGGCGCCGATGTCATCAACATGCAGGCGGCGACCAGCTCGATCAAAAAGGGCGAGACCCTGATCGATACCGCGATGACGCTGAACGCCATGAACCCGGATGTGCTGATCGTGCGCCATCCCGATTCCGGTGCCGTCAACCTGCTCTCGCAGAAGGTCGATTGCGCCGTCATCAATGGCGGCGACGGCAGCCATGAGCATCCGACCCAGGCCCTGCTCGATGCGCTGACCATCCGCCGGCGCCGCGGCCGCCTGGAAGGCCTGCTGGTCGCGATCTGCGGCGACATCCTGCATAGCCGGGTCGCGCGCTCGAACATCCACCTGCTGACCACCATGGGCGCGCGCGTGCGCGTCATCGCACCGCCCACCCTGCTGCCGGCCGCCATCGACCGGCTGGGCGTGGAGGTCTTCACCGATATGCGCCGGGGCCTCAAGGATTGCGACATCGTCATGATGCTGCGCCTGCAGACCGAGCGCATGCAGGGCGCCTATGTGCCCTCGACCCGCGAATACTTCCATTTCTACGGGCTCGATCGCGCCAAGCTGGCCGATGCCAAACCCGATGCGCTGATCATGCATCCCGGGCCGATGAACCGCGGCGTGGAGATCGATTCCGAGGTCGCCGACGACATCGACCGCAGCCTGATCCGCGAGCAGGTCGAGATGGGCGTTGCCGTGCGCATGGCCTGCCTCGACGTGCTGACGCGCCAGCTTCGCGTGAATGACGGCGGCGATGGCAACCGCTAGGCGCCCCCTCGCCTTGCTCGGCGCGCGGCTGCTGGATCCTGCCAGCGGCCGGGAAGAACTGGGCGGGCTTCTCGCCATCGACGGGCGCATCGCCGAGGTCGGGCCGTCGGTGCGCGGCAACAGCCTGCCGGAAGGCACCGAGATCATCCGCTGCGAGCATCAATGCCTGGCGCCGGGGCTGATCGACATGCGCGTCCAGCTGCGCGAGCCGGGCGAGGAGCATATGGAGACCATCGCCAGCGGCGCCGAGGCGGCGGCGGCCGGCGGCGTCACCAGCATGGTCTGCCTGCCGAATACCGAGCCGGTCATCGACGACGTGGCCGCGGTCGAGTTCATCGCCCGGCGCGCGCGCGAGACGCGGCGCGCCAAGGTCTATTGCTACGGCGCCGTCACCCAGGGCCTGCAGGGCAAGGATCTGGTGGAGATGGGCCTGCTCGCCGAGAGCGGCGTGCTTGCCTTTACCGACGGGCTGCAGGCCGTGGCGGACGCCCGCGTCATGCGCCGCGCGCTCGCCTATGCCAAGGCCTTCGGCAAATGCCATCATCCAGCATCCCGAAGAGCCGCGGCTGGCCGAAGGCGGCATGATGAACGCGGGCGAGCTCGCCACCCGCCTTGGCCTCTCCGGCATTCCGCCCGCGGCCGAGGTGATGATGATCGAGCGCGATCTGCATCTCGTCGCCATGACCGGCGCCAGCTACCACGTCGCCCATGTCTCGACGGCGGCGGCGGTCGAGGCGATCCGCGCCGCCAAGGCGCGCGGCCTGCCGGTCACCTGCGATACGGCGCCGCCCTATTTCGCCCTCAACGAGATCGCCATCGGCGACTACCGCACCTTCGCCAAGCTCTCGCCGCCGCTGCGCAGCGAGGATGACCGGCGCGCCATCGCCGCGGCCGTCGCCGACGGCACCATCGATTGCGTGGCCAGCGATCACGCGCCCTATGACCAGGAATCCAAGCGCGTTCCCTTCAACCATGCAGCACCGGGCGTGCTGGGGCTGGAGACGCTGCTGGTCCTGATGCTGGAGCTCTATCACAAGGGCGAAGCGAGCCTGATCGATCTGCTGCGCCGCATGACAACGGCGCCGGCCGATCTGCTGGGCCTGCCCCAGGGACGCCTCGCCAAGGGTGCCCCGGCCGATCTGCTGCTGTTCGATCCCGACCGGCCCGGCCGCATCGAGGTCGACAAATTCCGCAGCAAGTCGAAGAACTCGCCCTTCGACGGCCGGCCGGTGCAGGGCAAGGTCTTGCTCAGCATCGTCGATGGCCGCACCGTTTTTTCAGCCAAGGCCTGAGCCATGTCCGTCGACCAGAGCGAAACCTGGCTCTATCTCGCGATCGCCGTCGCGGGCTATCTGCTGGGCTCGATCCCCTTCGGCCTGCTGCTGACCCGCAGCGCCGGCCTCGGCGACATCCGCAAGATCGGCTCCGGGAGTATCGGCGCCACGAACGTACTGCGCACCGGCCGCAAGAGCCTGGCGGCGGCGACTGTGCTGCTGGATGGCGGCAAGGGTGCGCTGGCCGTTCTGATCGCCCAGCATTGGGGGCCCGATACCGCCATGCTGGCGGGCTGTGCCGCGGTGGTCGGTCACCTATTTCCGATCTGGCTGCGCTTCAAGGGCGGCAAGGGCGTTGCCACCAGCCTTGGCGTGCTGCTGATGCTGGACTGGCGGATCGGCCTTCTCGCCTGCGCCACCTGGCTGGTGGTCGCCTTGATCTCGCGCTACTCCTCCGTGGCATCCCTCAGCGCGCTGGCACTGTCACCGGTCTTCGCCTGGTTCATCGCCAGCCGTCAGCTCGCCGCTGTTGCGCTGTTCATCGCGGTGCTGGTCTGGATCCGCCATCACCAGAACATCCGCCGGCTGCTCAACGGGCAGGAACCCAAGATCGGCCAGCACTAGAATGGCCAGGCCATCGTCTGTCGCTGATCGTCATCACCAAGAACAACGTGCGCACGCTGCGCCGCTGTCTTGAATCCGCCGATTTCGTCGATGGGATGGTGGTAGTCGACAATTCGAGCACGGATGAAACGCGCGCGATCGCCGAATCCTTTGGCGCGCGGGTGGAAACCACGACGGATTTTCCCGGGCTTCTCCGCCCAGAAGCAGCGGGCGCTGAATCTCGTGACCAGCGACTGGATCCTGGCGCTGGATGCCGATGAGTGGATTTCGCCGGGGCTGAAGACGGAGCTTGCTGGCCGCCCTCGACAATCCGGGAAGCCAGGCCGCCTTTGACATGCCGCGACTCTCCTCGTTTTGCGGGCGAAGTCTGAAACATGGCGAATGGGGGCGTGATCGCGTCGTGCGCCTCTGCCAGCGCAGCCGGGCGAGCTATGGCGCCGATGCGGTCCATGACCGCATCCGCGTCGAGGGCCCGATCGGCCATCTGACCCAGCCGCTGATGCATGAAGCGGTGTTCGATCTGGAGCATGCGCTGTGGCGCATGAACCTCTATTCCAGCATGACGGCGCGCGAGCGCAACGATCGCGGCCAAAAGGCCTCGCTTCCCGGCGCCATGGTCCATGGCTTCTGGACGTTTTTCCGCAGCTATGTGCTGCGCGGCGGGTTTCGCGACGGGGCGCCGGGCTTTTACCAGGCGCTGACCGCCGGCGAAGGTTCGTTCTATCGCTACGCCAAATTGCGCGAGCTGAACAAAGGCCGGACGCCGACCCTGAGGGCAACTACTTTTGGTTGCATGATTTGACAGCAATACGCGGCTTTGTCATCTTGCCGCGATGCCGCGCGATTATCTAAAAGACGATGAGCGTCTTGCCTGGCTGCGCCTGTGGCGCAGCGAGCAGATCGGGCCGGCCACCTTCCGCCGCCTGCTGCAAAGCTTCGGCAGCGCCCAGGCCGCGCTCGATCGGCTGCCTGACCTTTCGCGCCGCGGGCGCGGACGCCCGCTCGGCAGCCTACCCAGCCGAGGCCGCGGCGACGAGGTCGATCGCCTGGCGCAGCTGGGCGGCCGCTTCATCGCCTCTTGCGAACCCGACTATCCCATCGCCCTGACCGCCATCGCCGATGCCCCGCCTGTCATCGCCGCACTGGGCAATGCCAGCCTGCTGCGCCAGCGGGCCATCGCCATCGTCGGCGCACGCAACGCCTCGGCCAATGGGCGCTTCCTGGCCGAGGCGATCGCCCGCCAGCTGGGCGAGCTGGGCTGGGCGGTCGTCTCCGGCCTCGCGCGCGGCATCGATGCCGCCGCCCATCAGGGCGCGCTCGCGAGCGGCACCATCGCCGTGCTGGCCGGCGGGATCGACAAGCCCTATCCGCCGGAGACCGAGGCGCTCTATCGCGAGATCGCCCAGCGCGGCCTTCTGCTAGCGGAATCGCCTCTGGGCTATGCGCCCCAGGCCCGGGATTTCCCCCGCCGCAACCGCATCGTCTCGGGCATCGCCGATGGGGTCGGTGGTCATTGAGGCGGCCGTGCGCTCGGGCTCCCTCATCACCGCGCGGCTGGCCGGTGAACAGGGCCGCCAAGTCATGGCCGTACCCGGCTCGCCGCTCGATCCCCGCTGCCGCGGCGCCAATCAGTTGATCCGCGAAGGGGCCCTGCTGGTGGAGAGTGCTGCCGATATCGACGAGGCGGTACGGGGCCTGGCGGGCGATGCCAGGCCCGGCTACGACCAGGGCGGCGGGGAGCTGGGCGATGAGCTGGACGACAACCTGGGGCCGGGTGAAGTTACTGATATCCCTGAAGAATCATTGGTTTCTGTGGTCGAGCGCTACCTAAGCCTCACCCCGGTGGCGGTTGACGAACTGCTTCGGCAGTGTCAATTGTCTGCCCCCTTTTTACGGATGACGCTGCTGGAACTGGAGCTCGCTGGCCGCCTGCAATGGCATCCCGGGAACCGGGTTTCGCTCTTGGCAACCGGTTAACGCCGCCCCATTTGAGGCAGTCGGCCTGCTGATGCCGGGTTATCACCCGGATTAATGCTGCGGACCAAGGCCCGACCAACGCCAGACGAATGCCGAATAACGAAAGAACCGCCGCCCGAATGAACGTCGTCGTCGTCGAATCACCCGCCAAGGCGAAGACTATTAATAAGTATCTCGGGTCCGACTACACGGTCCTGGCGAGCTTCGGCCATGTCCGCGATCTGCCGCCCAAGGACGGTTCGGTGCGCCCGGCGGAAGACTTCGCCATGAGCTGGGAGGTCGAGGGCAAATCGGAAGCGCGGATCAAGGCCATCGCCGCAGGCCCTCAAAACCGCCGACCGGCTGATCCTCGCGACCGACCCGGACCGCGAAGGCGAGGCGATCTCCTGGCATATCAGCGAGGAGCTGAAGCGCCGCAAGGCAATCGGCGGCAAGCCGGTCGAACGCGTCGTCTTTCAACGAGATCACCAAATCCGCCGTGCTCGAGGCCATGAAGCATCCGCGCGAGGTGAACCGCGAGCTGGTCGAAGCCTATCTCGCGCGCCGCGCGCTGGATTACCTGGTGGGCTTCACCCTGTCGCCGGTGCTCTGGCGCAAACTGCCGGGCAGCCGCTCGGCCGGCCGCGTGCAATCGGTGGCGCTGCGCCTGATCTGCGAACGCGAAGCCGAGATCGAGATCTTCAAGGCGCAGGAATACTGGACCATCGAGGTGGTGTTCACCACCGAGGACGGCCAGACCTTCACCGCGCGTCTGACCCATCTCGACGGGCGCAAGCTCGAGAAGTTCGACCTGCCCAACGAAGCGGCGGCGAAAGCGGCGGCATCGGCAATCGCCGGCGGCGCGCCCTTCAAGGTCACGGCGGTCGAGCGCAAGACGGTCAAGCGCAACCCCTTCCCGTCCTTCACTACCTCGACCCTGCAGCAGGAGGCCTCGCGCAAGCTGGGCTTCGGCGCCAGCCACACCATGCGGCTCGCGCAGCGCCTCTATGAAGGTGTCGATATCGGCGGCGAGACCGTCGGCCTGATCACCTATATGCGTACGGATTCGGTGCAGCTGTCGGGCGAGGCCATCGCCGCCAGCCGTCGCCTGATCACCGGCCGATTACGGCGATCGCTATCTGCCGGAAAAGCCGCGCTTCTATACGACCAAGGCCAAGAACGCGCAGGAAGCCCATGAAGCGATCCGCCCGACCGATCTGTTCCGCCGCCCGCGCGATGTCGGCCGCCAGTCTCGACGGCGATCAGCGCCGGCTCTATGAGCTGATCTGGAAGCGCACGGTGGCGAGCCAGATGGAAAGCGCCGAGCTGGACCAGGTCGCCGTCGACATCGCCGGCGACCAACGTTGTCTTCCGCGCCAACGGCTCGGTGCTGAAGTTCGATGGCTTCCTGACGCTCTATCAGGAAGACCGCGACGATCCCAGCGATGACGAGGAAGGCGATAGCCGCCTGCCGGATATGCGGCCGGAACAACCGGTCACCCGCCAAGACACGAAGCCCGAGCAGCATTTCACCCAGCCGCCGCCGCGATATTCGGAAGCGAGCCTGGTCAAGCGCCTGGAAGAACTCGGCATCGGCCGGCCCTCGACCTACGCCTCGATCCTGCAGGTGCTCCAGGATCGCAATTACGTGCGTCTCGATCGCAAGCCGCTTCTATCCCGAGGATCGCGGCCGCGCTGGTCACCGCCTTCCTGACCGGATTCTTCAAGCGCTATGTCGAATACGACTTCACCGCCGATCTGGAAGAACAGCTCGACGACATCTCCGGCGGGCGCATCGACTGGAAGACCGTGCTGCGCCAGTTCTGGGACGATTTCAGCGCTGCCGTCGGCGAGACCAAGGATCTGCGCATCAGCGAAGTCATCGATGCGCTGGATGCCGATCTAGGCCGGCATTTCTTTCCCGAAAGCACCGACGGATCCGATCCGCGCGTCTGCCCCGCCTGCGCCAAGGGCCGCCTCAGCCTGAAGCTCGGCAAGTTCGGCGCCTTCATCGGCTGCTAGAACTATCCCGAATGCCGCTATACGCGCCGGCTTGGCATGGACAACGGCAATGGTGCCGTCGATATGGGCCCGAAGGAACTGGGCCTCGATCCCGCCAGCGGCCTCAAGGTCAGCCTGCGCCAGGGTCCCTATGGGCAATATGTCCAGCTGGGCGAAAACATTCCCGCGCCCCCCCAAGGTAAAACGCGCCAAGGGCGAGAAGCGCCCCAAGGGCGAAAAGGCGCCCAAGGCCGAGAAGCCGGCGAAGCCCAAGCGCGCCTCGCTGCCCAAGGGCCTCGAGGCCAACGACGTCGATCTCGCCAAGGCGCTGGCGCTGCTGGCACTGCCGCGCGATGTCGGCAATCATCCCGAAGACAGCCAGATGATCACCGCGGGCATCGGGCGCTTCGGTCCCTATCTCAAGCACGGACCCGTCTATAAATCGCTGGCCAAGGACGACGACGTTCTGACCATCGGCCTCAACCGCGCCGTCTCGTTGTTGGCGGAGCCGCGCGGCGCGCGGCGCGGCGGTGCGGCACCCGGCAAGCCGCTGGGCAACCACCCGGCCGATGACAAGCCGGTCACCCTGCATGAAGGCCGCTACGGCCCCTATGTGAAGCACGGCAAGATCAATGCCACCCTGCCGAAGTCGCTAACGCCGGGCGATGTGACGTTGGAACAGGCATTGCCGTTGCTGGAGGAACGCGCCGCGCGCGGCGGCGGTGGACGCAAGACAGCGCGCCGGCCGATTGCGAAAGCAGCCGGCCCCAAATTGGCGGCGGCGAAGACGCCAAAGCCCAAGACAGCGAAGAAAAAGGCCGCCGCGGCAGCAGCCGCGCCAAATCCCAAGAAGACAGCGAGCGATTAGTGAGCACGGACAAAAAGCGCCCGGCGGCAAAGCCAACCGTCCAGGTCGAGAACGAGCGGGTTAAGGTGACCGAATGGCGCTTTGCGCCTGGTGCCGCCACCGGCTGGCATCGCCACGGATATGACTATGTCGTCGTGCCGATGGTGACCGGCAAGCTCCAGCTCGAGAGCGGCAAGGAGACCCACTTTGCCGAACTGACGGCGGGCAAATCCTATTACCGGCCGATCGGCGTCGAGCATGACGTGATCAACGCCAATGACTACGAATTCGTCTTCGTCGAGGTCGAGTTCAAGGCACCGGCCTGATGGGCGAAAACCGGCGCAAACAGGCGCCGCTGCCCACCCGCGAGAAGATCCTCGAATTCATCCGTGAGTTGCCGGTCCCCGTCGGCAAGCGCGAAATCGCTCGCGCCTTCGGCATCAAGGGTGCCGATCGCATCGGCCTGAAGGCGATGCTGAAGCAGCTCGAGCGCGAGGGCGATGTCGACCGCGGCAAGCATCGCCGGATGGCAAGTCCCGGCGCGCTGGACGAGGTTGCGACCCTCACCGTCCTCGGCCCCGATGCCGATGGCGAGTTGCTGGCAGCTCCATCCGATCTCGGCAGCGACGCCAAGGCGCCGAAAATCTTCCTGCATGGGGAGCGGCTGGCAAAGCCGGCGCTCGCCCGCGGCGATCGGGTGCTGGCACGGCTCAAGCGCATCGATGACACCAGCTATGAAGCCCGCGTTATTCGCCGCCTGCCCGCTCTGCCCGCGCGCATCGTCGGCGTGTACGAGCGAGCCGACGACGGCACGGGACGCATCCGGCCCGCCAGCAAAAAATCACGCAACGAATTCCGCGTCGCCTCGGCCGATAGCGGCGGAGCCAGGCCGGGTGAGATCGTGCTGGCCCAGGCGTTGCCCGGCCAGCGTCACGGCCTGCCCCAGGCGCGCATCGTCCAGCGGCTGGGACCCCAAGGCGGGCCTCACTCCGCCAGCCTGCTCGCGATCTACGAGCATGACATCCCCGTCGCCTTCGATGCCGAAGCGCAAGCGATTGCCGCCGCTGCCAAGCCCGTCAGCCTGGGCGAGCGCACCGACCTGCGCGCCGTATCGCTGGTCACCATCGATGGAGCCGATGCTCGCGATTTCGACGATGCGGTCTTCGCCGAACCCGATACCGATCCGCAGAATCCCGGCGGCTTCGTGCTGATCGTCGCCATCGCCGATGTCGCCCATTATGTGCAGGCGGGCGATGCGCTGGACCGCAATGCCTATTGGCGCGGCAACTCGGTCTATTTCCCCGACCGGGTCGTGCCGATGTTGCCGGAGGAGCTCTCCAACGGGCTCTGCTCGCTGAAGCCCGGCGAGGATCGCGGCTGTCTGGCGGTGCGCATGGTGATCGATGCCGAGGGCCGCAAGCTGCGCCATCGCTTCATGCGCGGCCTGATGCGCTCCACCGCCCGGCTGACCTACGAGCAGGTGCAGGCCGCGGCTGACGGCCATCCCCCCCATGGGCATCCCGATGAGCGCACATCGCCCCTGATCGAGCCCGTCATCAAGCCGCTCTACGCCGCCTTCCGCGCACTGTTGAAGGAGCGCCAGCATCGCGGCACGCTGGATCTCGACCTGCCGGAGCGCCAGGTCATCCTGGACGATCAGGGCAATGTGGAACGCATCCAGGCCCGCACGCGGCTCGACAGCCACCGGCTGATCGAGGAGTTCATGATCCTGGCCAATGTCGCGGCGGCCGAGACGCTGGAGAAGCTGCGCCAGCCCTGCATGTATCGCGTCCACGATGCGCCGGATGCCGCCAAGATCGAGGCGCTGCGCGTGTTCGTGGCGACGCTGGGGCTCGGGCTGACCCTCGCCCGTGGCCAGGTGCTGCGCCCGCGCATGTTCACCCAGCTGCTGGAAAAGGCGAAGGACACCCCTTTCGCCACGATGGTTCATGAACTTGTGCTGAGAAGCCAATCACAGGCCGGTCTATAGCCCGGTGAATATCGGGCATTTCGGCCTGGCCCTGCCCCGCTATGCCCACTTCACCTCGCCCATCCGCCGCTATGCCGATCTGCTGGTCCATCGCGCACTGATCGCCGGCTGCAAGCTGGGCGACGGATCGCTGCCGTCAGGCGAGGGCGAGCGCTTTGCCGCAATCGGCGAGCATATCTCCGGGACGGAACGCCGGGCGGCAGCGGCAGAGCGCGACGCCATCGACCGCTTCGTTGCCGCCTTCCTGGCCAATCGCGTCGGCGAGATCGTTCCCGGCCGGGTCGCGGGCGTCACCCGCTTCGGCCTGTTCATCCGCCTGGATGAAACCGGCGCCGATGGGCTGGTGCCCATCAACAGCCTGCCCAATGACTTCTATGACCATGACGAGGCGAATCACGCTTTGGTCGGCCGGCGCTGGGGCCGCGTCTATCGCCTGGGCGAGCGGGTCATGGTGCGGCTGGTCCAGGCGGAGCCTCTGACCGGCGGGTTGTTGCTGGAGCTGATCGAGGCCGGCGAAAGCGACCGGCTCGCCACCCCGTCCTCGCCAGCGAGGGGCAGAAAATCCAGCAAAGTCAAAGCACCGGCCAAAGCAGTTACCAAGGCGCCCAAACAGCAGCGCCGGGGCCGGCCGCATAAACGCCGCCGCTAGCAGCTAGCCTTGCGCCGGCGGGCTTATGCCCGCGAGTTTGTGACTCGCGCGCCGCAGCATCACAGAAAATTCAACAAACTCACACCATTAGCGCTGTGGCCCTCTGGTCACGATGGTGATTTCTGCTATCTATAACCCCAGTTTGCCCCAGATTGCCAAACGTCCCGGCCGGCTTCGGATCGCCCTGGCTGGCAGCAAGATCGGAACTCCATGTCTTTCGCCACGCAGTTGATATCGCCGTTGCGCCGGATGCCGGCGCTTTTGGCCTTTCTTGCCGTGGCGGGCTGCACCACCGGCGGTTCCTCGCTGGCGGCGAATGCCGATTACGAGCGCGACCGGCGGATGTTCATCGCCGGTTATGAGGACATCGATCAGTACTACATTATCAAGGAAGACCTCGGGAACCTGACCGAAGGGGGCTTGGCCGCGCTTGCCTCGCTGGACCAGAAAATTACGGTCCATCGCCAGGCCGGAAAATTCGATCTCGATTATGGCGGGGTTCCGGCAGCGACATTCGCCACCGAGGGATACGATGCCGATGACTGGGCGGTGTTGACCGCCGGCGCCCTGGTAACAGCGCGCAAGGTCTCGCCCGCCATCGGCAAGACGACGCAGCGAGGTCCTCTATCAGATCGTCTTCAACGGCATGCTGGCGCGGCTCGACCAGTTCTCGCGCTATGCCGGCCATGACGCGGCCATCGAGAATCGGGCCGGCCGCGAAGGGTTTGGCGGTATCGGCGTGCGCATCGCGGTTGAGGACGGCAAAGTCCGCGTCATCTCGGTCATGCATTACACGCCGGCGGAGCGGGTTGGCCTGCATGCCGACGACATCATCACCGGCATCGACGGCAAACCCACCAAGGGGCTGGACCAGCAGGGCGTCGTCGCCATGCTGCGCGGACCCGATGACAGCCGCGTGCTGCTGACCGTGCAGCGCAGCTGGCCAGGACAAGCCGCTCTCCTTCGCCGTCACCCGCGCCCATGTGGTGCCGGAGACGGTGACATATCGGCGCGAGGGCGACATCGCCTATATCCGCATGTACGGCTTCAACCAGGGCACCGCCGACAGCCTGCGCCGCGAGCTGGACAATGCGCGCAGCGATATGGGCGAAACCATGCGTGGCGTCATACTGGACCTGCGCGGCAATCCCGGCGGGTTGCTCGACCAGGCGGTTGCCGTCTCGGACCTGTTCCTCAACAGCGGCCGCATCGTCTCAACCCATGGCCGCAATCCCGACAGCCATCAATATTTCGAGGCCACGCCGGGCGACGCGTTGAACGGCCTGCCCATCGCCGTGCTGGTAAACGGAAACTCAGCCTCGGCTTCGGAGATCGTGGCCGCCGCCCTCCAGGACAATGACCGTGCCGTCGTCATCGGCAGCAATTCCTACGGCAAGGGCACGGTGCAGGAACTACGCCGACTGCCCAATGATGGCGAGCTGACGCTGACATGGGCGCGCTTCCACGCGCCCTCGGGCTATACGCTGCATCATCTCGGCGTGCTGCCCTCGATCTGCACCAACAAGGGCGAGGAAGACGCAACCGAACTCATGGCCGATCTCGGCGCCGGCAAATTGCCGCCGCTGCCGGTAGAGCAGCGCGCCGCGACATCGCCGGACGATACCCCCGGACTCGACAAGATCCGCACGGCCTGCCCCGTCGACCATACGGAGCCTGCCGTCGATCTGGACGTCGCCATCCGCCTGATCGGCCAGCCCCGTCTCTATACCAAGGCGATCGCGCTGGCGGAGCCGATCTCCAAGGCCTCCGCCACTGTGCCCGCGATCGACCTGACGCCGCCCTGATCCCGCGATGGTTGCCCCCTTTGTCCGCCCGGTCGATGCCGCGGGGCTGGTCCTGTTGCGCAAGGGTGCCGCCGGGCTCGAAGTGCTGCTGGGCCGCCGGCACGGCAAGGCGGGCTTCCTGCCCGATATCTATGTCTTTCCCGGAGGCCGGGTAGAGCCCGAGGACGCCGCGGGCGATCCGCTGCCGCTGGCGGCCGGTGTGGCTGCCGATCTTGCCGCTACTGGCCGGCGGGGGCCCTCTGCCCTGGCACGGGCAGCCATGCGCGAGATGACCGAGGAGACGGGGCTCAGCCTGCCCGCGCGCGCCATCCCCCGGATCGACTTCATCTGCCGCGCGATTACACCGCGATATTCCCACCGGCGCTTCCACACCCGCTTTTTCCTGGCCGATGGTGCGCTGTGCCAAGGCAGCCTGAAGGGCGATGGCGAGCTGGAGGATCTGGGCTGGCGCAGCCTGGAGGAGGCCGGCCGGCTGAAGCTGGTGGATGTGACGACCTTCGTGCTGGAGGAGGCGGTGCGCCGGCGCCGCAAAAGCGTGGCGCCCGGGCAGCGAACCGGCCCCGCGCCTATCCTATCGTGGCGAATACAATGCGTCATTATCCGCCGCCCTTGACAGGGCCGCCGATAACGCTATGTTCCGGGCCGATTTTTGGAGATCAGGCCCATGGCCAAGCAAACCACCGTTCTCATCAAATTGGTCAGCACTGCCGACACCGGCTACTACTACGTGACCAAGAAGAATCCGCGTACCTCGACCGAAAAGTTCGAGTTCAAGAAGTACGATCCGATTGCCAGAAAGCACGTCGCTTTCAAGGAATTGAAGATCAAGTAAGCGGTCGTCTGCGCTGAATTGAAAAAGGCCGCCTTACTGGTGGCCTTTTTGCTATTGCGGGCCTGGTGAGCGCTAGGCCAGGAAGCGGCCGATCGTATCGAGGAAATTGCTGACCGAGATCGGCTTGGCGATATAGGCCTCGCAGCCGCCGCTGCGGATCTTCTCCTCATCGCCCTTCATGGCAAAGGCGGTGACGGCGATCACCGGGATGCTGCGAAGATCATCGTCTTCCTTCAGCCAGCGGGTGACTTCCAGGCCCGAGACCTCGGGCAGCTGGATATCCATCAGGATCAGGTCGGGGCGATGCAGGCGGGCCAGCTTGAGGGCCTCGATCCCGTCGCGGGTTTCCAGGATCTCGTGGCCGCAGGCCTCGATCAGATCGTGGAAGAGCTTCATGTTGAGCTCATTATCCTCGACGATGAGCACCTTTTTTGGTGACTGTGCGCGCGCCAAGACCGGTGCCATTCTTCCTCCCGAAAGGTCCGCCGAGACGCAGGGCGAGCCCGTGCTTAATCATCGTACTAGCCGTAGCCCGCAATGGTAAACAATTCGTAACTGCGGGCGCCAAGTATCGAATTTATTAGGATTCTCGCATGCGAATTGGCGTCGATTTGGGCGGGACGAAGATCGAGGCGATCGCACTGGACGATAGTGGGGTCATCCGTGCCCGCCAGCGCCGCCCCGCTCCCCAGCGAGATTATAACAAGACCATCGCGGCCGTGGCCGCCCTTGTGGCCGAGATCGAAGCAGAGGCCGGTATCGGCCCCTCGCCGGTGGGGCTTGGCATGCCCGGCGGGATTTCGCCCGGCACGGGGCTGGTCCAGGGCGCCAATTCCACCTGGCTGATCGGTCATCCCTTCGACAAGGATCTGGCGGCAGTGTTGCAGCGGCCGCTCAAGGTCGCCAACGATGCGAACTGCTTTGCCGTATCGGAGGCGAGCGATGGCGCGGCCGCCGGCGTCCCGATCGTCTTCGGCGTCATCCTCGGCACCGGCGTGGGCGGCGGCATCGTCGTCAACGGCCGGCCGCTGACGGGCGCCAATGCGATCTCCGGCGAATGGGGCCACAACCCCCTGCCCTGGCCCAAGGACGACGAGCGGCCCGGCCCCGCCTGTTTCTGCGGCCAGCATGGCTGCATCGAGACCTGGCTCGCCGGGCCCCGGCATGGCGCGCGATCACTTGCGCGTCACCGGCGAGACCCGCGAAGCCGCGGCCATCGTCGCCGCCGCCGAGGCGGGTGACGAAAAAGCGCTGGCGACAATGGCGCGCCACGAAGAGCGGCTGGCCCGCGGCCTCGCCCATGTCGTCAACATCGTCGATCCCCAGATCATCGTGCTGGGCGGCGGCCTCTCCAACATCAAGCGGCTTTATGTCAATCTGCCGGGTCTGATGCGGCCCTTCATTTTCTCCGATCACGTGGCAACGCGCATCGTGCCGCCGCGCCATGGCGATTCCAGCGGCGTGCGCGGGGCCGCCTGGCTCTGGACGCCGGGCGAAATCCCCAAGCGCAAATCAAATGAGCGCGCTCTGCCGCGATTGCCTGGCGATCGTGGCCGAACGGCCGGCGCGCTGCGCCAGCTGCGGATCGCCGCGGCTGATCGCCCATCCCGAGCTGGAAAAACTGACCATCGCCCATATCGATTGCGACGCCTTCTACGCCAGCGTGGAAAAGCGCGACGATCCCAGTTTGCGTGACCAGCCCACCATCGTCGGCGGCCGCCATCGCGGCGTGGTCCTGGCCGCCTGCTATGTCGCGCGCATCTATGGCGTGCGTTCCGCCATGCCGATGTTCAAGGCGCTGGCCGCCTGCCCCCATGCCCGGGTGGTCAAGCCCGATATGGCGAAGTATTCGCGGGTGGGTAGTGAGATCCGCGAGATGATGCGAGCACTGACCCCGCTGGTCGAACCGCTCTCCATCGACGAGGCCTTTCTCGATCTCGGCGGCACCGAGCAGCTGCATCACGGCAGTGCGGCGCGCTCGCTCGCCAAACTGGCACTCGATGTCGAGCAGCGCATCGGCGTCACCGTCTCCATCGGCCTCAGCTACAACAAGTTCCTCGCCAAGATCGCCTCCGACCTCGACAAGCCGCGCGGCTTTGCCGTGATCGGCGAAGGCGATGCGCAATCCTTCCTGGGCCCGAAGTCCGTCAGCCTGATCTGGGGCGTGGGCAAGGCCCTGCAGGCGCGCCTTGCCGCCGACGGCATCACCACGGTGGCGGATTTGCGCGAGCGCGACGAGGCAGTGCTGGTGGCCCGCTATGGCGCCATCGGCCGGCGCCTTCACCGCTTCTCGCGCGGGCTGGACGAACGCCGCGTCGATCCCGACGGCGAGATCAAGAGCATTTCCGCCGAGACGACTTTCGACGAAGACATCGCCGAAGCCGAGTCTGCTGGCGGCCGAACTCTGGCCGCTCTGCGAGAAAGTCTCGCGGCGCATGAAGCGCAACGAGCTTGCCGGTCACAGCGTGCATCTGAAATTGAAGACAGCCGACTTCAAAACCCTGACCCGCTCCAAGCGCCTGCCCCGGCCGACCCAGCTCGCCGAGATGCTCTATCAGGCGGCGGCATCCTGCTGGAGGCCGAGGCGACCGGACGCCGCTATCGCCTGATCGGCGTCGGTGCTGCCGATCTGGCCCCGGCGGGGCCGGAGGCACAGCCCGATCTGCTGGATGCCGATGCAGCCCAGAAGGCGGCGGTGGAACGCGTGATGGACGAGCTGCGCGAAAGGCTGGGCAATGCCGCCATCCGCAAGGGCCGCGGCTGGGTCAGCAACCCGCTGCCGGCAGCGCCTCCACCTTCGTCAAAACCCCGTCGACGCTGAAGGCGCCGTAGTTCAGCGAGATCCGGCTGACGATGCCATTGGCATAGACGCTGAGCGTCTGTTCATGCTCCGGCGTCGATTGATTGCCGCCGGCGGCGAAGAAGGCCAGGCCCACCCGATAGACCGGCCCCTTGGCCAGCAGCGGCGAAAGTGCCGCCAGCGCCGGCTCGGGCTCTGGTGTTGCCGCCAGTACCGCGCTGATGTCGAACGGCCCGCCATCGTCGGTGCCATCGAAGACCGTGGCATAGAGCAGCCGGTCGCCATCCTTCAGGTGGTTCAGCAACGTGATGGTATGGGCAGTGGGAAACAGCGTGCCGGCGGGAAGCTTGATCGTTTCGGATTTGGGCGAGGTGAACTGTGCGGTGCCGCCCTTGTCCGTGCCGTCGAGTTTCGCATCGCCCTTGAATTCGGAGGCAGACTTGCCGTCGGTCGTGTTGGACACGAAGAAGCGGTAGCGCAAACCGTCCTTGGATTCCCACGAGTTCAGCTTCCAGCCGAGATCGACCGTCTTGCCGTCCTGGTAGAAGAACTTCATCTGCGATTCCTGGGTCGTCGTCCAGCCATCGCAGGCATCCTGCCATTCATAGGTCATCGTGCCGCGCACATCGACCACTTCCGAACCATTGGCGCTGCTCGACAGCTTCATCTCATAGATGGCCCGGTGCGAGGCATAATCGCTTGCCGCGGCAAAGGCGGGTGTCGCCAGCAGAATGCACAGTAGAAAGCTTGCCAAACGCATCATCGGCCTCTAGTTTCCGCGCGCTTTTTCAAACGGCGGACTATGTCACGTCCGGCCGCACCCGGATAGCCGCAACACGGACCAGGGCAGGAATTCCGATGCCGACAAAACCGCGCGTCTTCGTCACCCGCAAGCTGCCGCCGGCCGTCGAAGCACGCCTGCAGCGCGACTATCAGCCGGTACTGAATCCCGCCGACACGCTCTACACCACCGAACAGATGATCGCGGGCGCCGCAGGCTGCGAGGGCCTGTTGCCCTGCCCGACCGACAAGCTGAATGCCGAAGCGGTGGCGAGCCTGCCGGCCAGCATCCGCGTCATCGCCACATTCTCCGTCGGCTATGAGCATATCGACGTCAACGCCTGCAAGAAGCGCGGCATCGCGGTGGGCAATACGCCCGGTGTTCTGACCGACGCGACCGCCGATATCGCGCTGCTGTTGCTGCTGGGCGCAGCCCGGGGTGCTGCCAATGGCGAGCATGTCATCCGCACCAATACCTGGAACATCTGGGGCCCGATGGCGATGCTGGGAACCCATATGAGCGGCAAGCGGCTGGGCATCTATGGCATGGGGCGCATCGGCCAGGCCGTCGCCAAACGCGCGCGCGCCTTCGACATGACGATCCACTATCACAACCGCACGCGCCTCCCGGCCGATCTCGAGCAGGGCGCCATCTTCCACGCCAAAGCCGAGGAGATGCTGCCCCATTGCGATTTCCTGTCGATCAACGCGCCCTCCTCGACGGAGACCAACGGCTTCCTCAACGCGGCCCGCATCGCGCTGCTGCCCGATGGCGCCATCGTGGTGAATACGGCGCGTGGTCCCTTGGTGGATGACGCGGCGCTGATCGCCGCTCTCAATTCGGGCAAGCTCGCCGCCGCCGGCCTCGACGTCTATACCGGCGAGCCCAACATCAACCCGGCGTATCGCTCGGTGAAGAACGCCTTCCTGCTGCCCCATCTGGGCAGCGCCACGGTCGAGACACGCAACGCCATGGGTTTCATGGCGCTGGACAATCTCGACGCCTTCTTTTCCGGCAAGCCGCTGCCGAGCCGGGTCGCCTGAACGCTATACTCAGGCGCTCGGCGCCTGGCGGTGCCAGGCCAGCCAGCGCAGCCGGGCGATGCGATAGGCATCGACGATGGAAATCGCATAGATGAACAGGCCGCCGGCCAGGCGACCGACGTAGCTGTGCTGGGGCGTCGTCAGATGCCAGGTAATGAGCCCCATCATGATCATGAACATCTGGAACACCAGGCCGCGCTGCGGCTGGCCGCAGAGTACGTGGCCGAAACCCGGCAGGACGACGGCAATCGCCAGGATCGTATAGGGATGGAGCGGCGGACGCGTGGCGGCTGGCATGGCTTGCCTCAGGTTTGAGTTTGATCGGTAACGGATGGCGCATTGGGCAGAGTTTTGGCCGGCGCGCCCTCGTCTGCAGCGACCGAGCGGTAGAGATCGATCGCGCCATTCAGCAACGCCCTGGCGAGGCTCGCCACGCAGGCGCTCTTGGGCGAATTCGATCTGGCGCAAGACCATGTAATGGACGCGCTCGGCCTGCTGGACCTGATAGACCAGCCGGACACCGCGCGAGGTGACCAGCATCTCCTTCATGCGCGGATCGGCGAACAGGCGGATATGCGGGGCCAGCAAATCCAAGGGCGGCATGTTTTGCGGATCGTCACTGGCAATTGCACAATCGGCGGGCCAGCCCGCCGGTGGCGTCAGGCGATGGGGCAGATCGCCAAAGGGCGAATAGAACTCGCTGCCCTGCAGACGCATCAGCAGGTCGAAGACGCCGCTGAAGCGGGTCGGCGCCACCAGGGTGACCTTGAGCCAGAGCGAGGGGATCTTGCGGAAGACCACATGATCGACGATGGGCTCGAGGCGAAAGTGGTAGCCCCGATAATTGCCTTCCAGGACGGGGAAGTAGATATCGTCCTGAGTGACGCGATAACGCTCGAACAGCCCCAGGCAATCGGCAAAGAACCGGGCACGCTGCTGGCCATGGCGGCGGCGATCGCGGCGATAGAGCCAGACGAGGCCGCCAAACGCGGCCAATACGGCAATGACGACATCCCAGCGCAAGCGGATTCACCCGGATAAGAAAAGCCGGCGCCGTGTGCTCACGGCGCCGGCCTGAGTTGGGGGAATTATACCGCCTTGAGGCGCCAGTTCGCCTAATAACCCTAAGCGCCTAATAACCCTTCGGCCGCGGCCAGGGCATGGTGAACTGGTCGCCCCGGCGCACGTAGCGATAGCGGTAAAAGGCAAACCACAGCGAGGCGATGACGTAGAAGGCGACCATCGCCAGCAATTGCCGCCCATATCCCAGGTAGACCGCAAAGAATGTCGCGATGCAGAGCGTCAGCAGCACGATCGCCGGCAGCGGATGGAAGGGATGCTCATAGCCGCGCTGGATCGAGCCCAGCGGCCACATGCGGCGGAACTTGTACATGTTGATCGGCATGAAGGTGTAGTTCAGCAGGCCCGACAGGATCGAGAAGGTGATGATCTGGGCCAGCGGAATATAGATCGCGAAGATCGCCGCGATCGGGATCAGGAACAGGATCGAGCGGAACGGCGTGCGATAGCGGGGATGCACGCCGCCGAACCAGGCCGGCAGATAGCGGTCGCGGCCCATGGAGAACCAGGCCCGCGCCGCATCGTTGATGCAGCCATTGGCCGAGGCGATGGCCGAGAACAGCGTGCCGACGAACAGGATCACGATCAGTGCCGGGCTGGCGGTGACGCGCGCCGCATCGAACAGGGGCGCGAGTTCCGCATCCCACCCGATGTATTCCCAGGGCAGCATGCCGCAGCAGACATACCAGGTAAGGGCAGCGGCGATCAGCAGGGTGATCATGCCGGTCATGGTGCCCAGCGGCAAAGCGCGGCCGGGCGAGCGGACTTCTTCGGCCGCCTGGCAGGTGCCCTCGATGCCGAGATAGAACCAGATGCCGAAATGCAGCGAAGCCAGCACCCCGATCCAGCCATAGGGCAGTTGGGTCAGCAGATCCTTGTGCAGCAGGATTGCCGTGGGATTCCACGGCTCCACGCCCACGAACAGAATCAGGATCGAGACGAAGGCCGCGGAGGTGATGACGAAGTTGACCGTCAGCGTCATGAACACGCCGCGATAATTCAGCAGCGCCAGGATGGCCAGGCACAGAATGGTGAATGGCTCCCACGGAATGTCGTGGCCCAGTTCACCGGCGCCGATCTGCAGCAGCTGGCCCGCGACCTGGACGTCGCCGGCTTCCAGCATCGTATAGGCGAGCACGAGATAGAGGCCGACATTGAAGGCCATCAGCGGCCCGATGGTGTGCTTGGCTTGGGCGTATTGCCCGCCGGCCGCCGCCACGGTCGAGGTGATCTCCGAATCGATCATGGCCACGCAGGTATAGAGCAGGCCGATGACCCAGCAGGAGATGAGCGAGCCGAGCGCGCCGCCCTTGCCCACGCCATAGTTCCAGCCCATGAACTCGCCGACCAGCACGATGCCCACGCCCAGCGCCCAGACATGGACGGGACCGAGGACCTTGAGAAGGTTGATCTGCTGGGGTTTCTGGCCCGCTACCTGTTCGCTCATGCTCAATGCCCCTTCGGCTTGCCGCTATCGGCAAACAACTCATCGACGCCCTCGCGCGAGCTCAGCAGCACATCTTCGCTGTAGCCCATGTTGACCTTGAAAAAGTCCCACACCATCCACAGCAGGATGAGCGCCGAGATGGCCCACGCTAACGGGCCCAGGATGTTCCACATGATCGTTCTCCCCCGTCGCTAGAGACGTTGCTTGCCTACGCCGGTTGTCTTCTCAGTCGAACTTCTCGGCGACGACCTGTTTGTATTCCTTCTCCGACATCACCAGCATGAAGATGAAATAACCCAGGATGACGACCGCGGTTACCACAACGCCCGCCGTATCGATCGTGTAGTCGAAGGGCTGGGTGATGATGTCGGCGGCCGATTCCTTGGTGTATCCCAGCTTCTCCCACTGGGCCTGCATCACCGGATTCTGATTCAGCTTCTCCCAGCTGAGCCCGGTCCAGGTCTTGCTGCCATCCGCGGCACTCGTATAGGTGACGCCGTCGGGCAGCTTCTCCACGCGCGAAGGCACCGCGATCTTCAGCCAGATCGGCAGGAACAGCGAGCCGAACACCAGGGCCAGCAGGAAGGCGACATCGAAAAGCTGCCCCGCGATGCTTTGCTTTGGCGGGATGTACTTCGTGACCATGTGAATCTCCCGATTAGCGCATCAACGCCCGGCGTCGAGATGCCGGATATCGACCCCGTAGATGTGCTCTTTGTCATTGCCGTAGTGGCGGATCATCGCGGTGATGGACGCGGTGTTGAACAGCAGCAGCAAGGCGGCCGCGATCCAGCAGACGATTTCGACACCGCTGCTGAGATAGCTGCGCACGGCCAGCATCACGAAGATGATGGTGATCCACAGCGCGATGACGAAACCCGTCGCAAACAGGCGGTCGCGGGCAAACATCGCTTGGATTCGAGATTGGATATCTTGAGCCATGTCGCAGTTCCCCCTGACGCGCGGCGACGATTGCTTTGAAGCGGCAGATGGCGGAGCGTTAGCGCTTCTTCTCCATCGCCGGGTTACCGGCGGAAACCATCAAAAGGTTTCCTGTTCCGAAACTCCCGTTACCCTTCTGAAACACTGCGGCAGGCCGTCGCAGACTGTCTATCAATCAAAGGGGGTATGCCTATCCCGAATGGGGCATACCAATTCCGCCGTAATCGATCGAATGGTTGCAGGGCGCTTCAGGCGTCGAGCCGTCGCGCCCAGCCCATCTCCACGGCCAGCATCGCGGCCTGGGTGCGATTGGTGGCGGCGAGCTTCT
Organism: uncultured Alphaproteobacteria bacterium; assembly: GCA_963770335.1. Classification (GTDB taxonomy): domain Bacteria; phylum Pseudomonadota; class Alphaproteobacteria; order Dongiales; family Dongiaceae; genus DASXQK01. The sequence goes on along the minus strand of CAVYPG010000019.1, from coordinate 156,641 downwards.
TGAGGATCGTCTTGACGTGAACCTTCACCGTGCTCTCGAGCAGACCGAGACAGCGGGCGATCTCCTTGTTCGAACGACCCAGCGCCAGGTGCGAGAGGACCTCGCGCTGGCGGTATGTCAGGCGCCGCAGGGGATTGTCCGGACTCGCGCCGCAGGGCGAGCCGCCCGCCTGGGCTGACACCGCGCTGAATTGCTCGCGCGGCAGATAGATCTCGCCGGCCATGGCCAGCGCGAGTGCATGGCGCAGCACCTCCTCGCTCGCGCTCTTGGCGAGATAGCCGCGTGCACCGAGTTCGACCGCGCCAAGGGCTGCGTTTGCATCTACCTCATCGGCCAGCAGCACGATCGGTGCCAAAGGCAGGCGGGCAATCAGCTGACTCAGGCCAGCGAAATTCCAGCGGCAAGCGATGGCCGCATCCACGATCAGCAATTCAGGCCGCGCCCGCAGCCCCATATCGGCCAGCAGCTGGCCGACATCGCCGGCATCGAAGACGCTGGCGGCCGGATACCACTGGCGCACCAGCAGCCCCAGGCCGCGGCGGAACAGGGTCTGGGGATCGACGATGACCAGGGGAAAGCTGCGCAGGTTGGCAGCGGGCGATTGCAGCGTGCCCATCGATTGGCCGGCAAGGGTCGATTGGGCCGCGCCGGGCGGGCCGCCGCTGTTCTCTTTGGAATTCTCGCGCGACGTCGCCAGCTTCGCGCTAAGCGGCGCCAGACTGCCGGGCTGACGCCGGCTCATGGGTTCAGTGCGCCGTCTTGGGCGAAGCGGGCCGATGAACGACGCGCTGGCGGTGTTCTCTCAGCCTCTTCCTTCGCCCAATTGGGGCCCGCGGCAGCGACGGCGGCGGCGAAACAGACGATCGCCTCCTCGATCAGCGCATGATCGCTCGCCCGCTCACCCGCCCGAGTGCCCGCCCGAGCGCCGGAGCGATCAACGGGCCCATCGAGACGGCGGTAGCTTGCCGGGCAGAAACCGCCATTGGCCAGCGTGTTGAACATGACGGAGATCGGTCCGGCCATGGCGCGCCGGCGCTTCAGATTGATGCGCCAGCGCTTCTTCGGCCCGCCGCGGGCAGCCACCCGCTTGATCATCGCCTCGATCCCGATCGCCTGCTGGCGCCGGCGGGCAAGCGTGCCCGGATCTTCGTCATCGATGGCATCTGCATCCGGGCGCCAGGCAATGCCGTGATCGGCAAGCTTGCACCAGGCGCGCAAAGCCTGCGCGGCGGGCTCGCCCACCGGCGGGCTTCCGGCCACCCAGCGCTGGATCGTGCGCGATTTCACGCCCAGCAAGCGGGCCGCTTCGAGCTGGGAGAGGCCGAGCCGGTTGAGCGAGGCGCGAAATTCGCTGGAATCCACGAGAGCCACCCCTGCCAATTGTCCACAACAACCTTTGGCCGGGCGGTCATATAAAATCGATTGTCGTCAGGGGGCGGCGATATATATGCCGTATATATGTCGTAACCATTTGGCCTTGGCGGGCCAGAGTGGTTCGAGCAGAATGGCCAGGCGAGCCGGCGGGTGAAAAAGGCGGATTTTTGCCGGGTTTAGCTGGCCCCGACCCAACTCTTAACCGGCCTCGGCCCCGAGGCGATAGATAAGGCCGGGCTCGATCAGCCGTTCGCCGCGGGCGAGGACCTCGATATCGTATTGGCCATTGCGCCGGCGCGTGGCAATGCCCGCAAAGACATAGCGCCGGCCGAAATAGTCGATCACGGCGGCGGCGATTGCCGAGCCGCGGAAAAACCCCAGCGTGGGACCGTCAGGGCGCGTATCGGCAAGCATCAGATATTCGATGGATGGCGAGCGCTCCAGACCAAGGCGAGGCATCGCAGAAATCCTGAAAGGCAAAAGACCCATGGCAAGTAAACGGCAAGAGCGCGTAAACGATCCATGTCGAATCGAAGTCCGAATAATAAAGGGGGCATATAGATAACCCGCTGGATTGGTGTAGCCTCGAATCATGAGCCAGGACCGGATGCGCCGATGACGAGTGAAGTGCGCGCCGATGCAGCGACTGCGCTCGCGCCCGGGCGCCGCATCGTCGAAGCGGTGCGTGCGCTGGGCGCGCGCGGCGACGCCGCCGGATGGAAGGCCTATTTCGGCACGCTGGCCATGGTCGCCGGTGCAGTGGGCATCGGCCTCGTGCTTCGCCTGTTCCTCGACAGCGCCAATATCTCGCTGGTGTTCCTGACGGCCGTGCTGGCCAGCGCCGTCGCCTATGGCCTGTGGCCCTCGCTGTTCGCCAGCATCGCCGCCGTGCTGGCCTATAACGTCTTCTTCCTGCAGCCCCTCTACACCGTCACCATCGCCGACCCGGAAAACGTGGTCGCCATGTTCTTCTTCGTCATCGTGGCGGTGATCGTCAGCAACCTGACCTCGCGTGTGCGCAGCCAGGCCATCGCCGCCCGCCAGCGCGCCCAGACGATGGAGGATCTCTATCTCTTCGCCCGCAAGCTGGGTGGCGCACCCTCGCTCGACGATCTGCTCCATGCCAGCGCCGAACAGATCGCCCTGATGCTGAAGCTGCGCGTGCGGCTGCTGCTGCCCGAAGGCGGCGGCCTCGTCCTGCGCGCGGCAAGCCCGCCAGGCGGCGCATTCACGGCGGCGGAAATGGCGGCCGCAACCGGCTGCTGGCTGGATGGCCGACCCTCCGGCCGCGGCACCAATATATTGACCGAGGGTCCCTGGCTGTTCCTGCCGATACGCACGAGCCGCGGGGTCGTGGGCGTGGTCGGCCTTGCGGGCGAGCGGCCAGAGCTGACGCCGGGGCCCGACCAGCGCCGCCTGCTGGATGCCCTGCTCGACCAGGCCGCGCTCGCCATCGAACGCATCACGCTTGCCCAGGATGTCGACCGCGCCAGGCTGGCGGCGGAGACCGACCGCCTGCGCTCGGCCATGCTCACCTCCATCTCGCACGATCTGCGCACGCCGCTCGCTTCCATCCTGGGCGCGGCCACCAGCCTGAAGACGCAGCCCGACGATCTGGACGAAGCGGACAAACGCGAGATGATCGGCACCATCCAGGAAGAGGCCGAGCGGCTGAACCGCTTCATCGGCAATTTGCTGGACATGACCCGCATCGAATCCGGCGCCGTCGTCACCGGGACCAGCATGGTCGATCTGTCGGAGATCGTCGGCAGCGCTCTCCAGCGCGCCGGCAAGATGCTGGCCGGCCACCGCATCGAAATGCGGCTGCCGTCGGATCTGCCGATGCTGAAGCTGGATGCGGTGCTGTTCGAGCAGGTGCTGTTCAACCTGCTGGATAATGCGGCGAAATATGCGCCGCGCGATTCGGTCATCTGGCTGCGTGCCGGCGCGCAAGAGCGCGCCGTGCGGCTGGAGATCCTGGATGAAGGCGATGGCATTCCTGCATCCGACATCGAACGCATCTTCGACAAATTCTACCGCGTGCACGCAACCGACCGGCGGCGCGCGGGCACGGGGCTGGGTCTTGCCATCTGCCGCGGCTTCGTCGAGGCGCTGGGCGGCCATATCGTCGCGGGCAACCGCCCGGACCGCTCCGGGGCCATCTTCACCATCACCCTGCCCATCCCGGCCCAGCCCGCTTCCCTGCAGGGCGACGCCGCATGATGTCGGGCACTACCCCCGTGCGCGTGCTCATCGTCGATGACGAGCCGGCCATTCGCCGCTTCCTGCGCACCAGCCTCAGCGCCCAGGGCTATCAGGTGATCGAAGCCGAAGACGGGGAGCCGGCGCTCGAAGCCTGCGCCGCAGTCCGATGGATATCCTGATCCTCGATCTGGGATTGCCGGGCAAGGACGGGTTCGAGGTCATCCGCCAGCTGCGCGGGCTGGGATCGAGCATCCCGATCATTGTGCTTTCCAGCCGCACCGACGAGCGCGGCAAGGTCGCGGCCCTCGATCTGGGCGCCGACGATTATCTGACCAAGCCTTTCGGCGTCGACGAGTTGCATGCCCGCGTGCGCGCAGCACTACGCCATCGCCTGCAGCAGCAGGGCGAGCGGGCGATATTCCGCGGCGGGGATCTCAGCGTCGATCTGGTGCGCCGCATCGTCGTGGTCCGCGGCGATGAGGTCCGTCTCTCGCCGCGCGAATACGACATCCTGCGGCTGCTGGTCGCCCATGCCGGCAAGGTGCTGACGCACAAATTCATCCTGCGCGAGGTCTGGGGCGGCGAGACCGATGTGCAATATCTGCGCGTCTATATCCGCGCGCTGCGGCAAAAGCTGGAAGCCGATCCGGAGCGCCCGCAGCAGATCCTGACGGAAACCGGCGTGGGGTATCGGTTGCGCGCGCCGGATTGGGATCTGGTCGCCCCGCTCACCGGCGAGAAGACGGCCTGACCCGGAAGCTAGCTCGCCGCCTAACCGGCCGACGCTTAGCCCGGGGATTGGCCCGCCGGCTGGCCTAGCGCAATGGCGCGAAGCCCCGCGCCGCCGAAGGCGATCTCACGCGCCGGTACCTGGACGATCTCGCGGCCCGGAAAAGCCTTGCCGTAGATCTCGAAGGCTCTGTTGTCCATCGGATCCTCGAATGCGGGAACGATGGCCGCACCGTTGGCGAGATAGAGGCTGGTATAGGAGAGCGGCAGCCTGAGGCCGCCCTCGGTCTGGCGCGAACGCGGCTGTTCGATCTCGATCACTTCGAGAGCTGCGCCCCTTGGCGTCGGTCGCGGCCTTGAGCCGGGCGATGTTGTCCTGGAGGGCCGCGTGATTGACGTCGGTGGTGTCGGAGGTGCTCAGCGCCAGCACGGTGCCGGGCTTCACGAAGCACACCACATTGTCGATCAGCCCGCCCGCCGGGTCGCCGGCCAGCGTGCCGGCAATCCAGACAATCTTCTTGGCGCCGAGATATTCGCCCAGGATCAGTTCGGCACCGGCGCGGTCCAGATTCGGATTGCGGTTGGGATTCAGCAGCACGGGCTCGGAAGCGATCAGCGTGCCTTCGCCATCGGCATCGATGGCGCCGCCTTCCAGCACCAGGGGGGCGGCAAAGCGCTTCAGCTTCAGATGCTCGAGCAAACCTTCGGCCACGGCTGCGTCGCGCTCGTGGTCGGGATAGCGGTTGCCCCAGGCGTTCCAGCGCCAGGCAACGCCGGCGACCGCACCCTTGCCGTCGGTGACGAAGCGCGGGCCGTTATCGTTCAGGAAGAAATCGTCATGGGAAAGCGAGAGCGTGCCCACGGCATTGCCGGTGACGAGCGAGACTTCCGCTACATTCTTCGGCTTGGTGATGAAGGTGACCGGCTCGAAGCGGGCAATGGCATTGGCGGCCTCGGAATAGACCTCGCGCACCGCATCCAGATGTTCGCCCCAGGTCTCGGATCGCGTCGGCCAGGCGAGCCAGCAGCGGCTATGGGCCGCCCAGGCTGCAGGCAGGCTGAAATCCTTCATCGGCAGGCCGTGACAATCTTCGTTCCTTCGGCGGTTTCGGGATGTCCGACTCTAGAAGCAGCGGGTGGATTTGGCAACGCGCCAGAATCCGGCAGCAGGGCTTCAGGTTGCTGCGGCTATTTCTTCGCCGGCGGCAGATCGAGGCGGATATGCAGCTCCTTCAGGCGCTCCGGCGGAACGCTCGAGGGCGCCTGCATCATCAGATCGAGCGCCTGCTGATTCAGCGGGAAGGCGACGACCTCGCGGATGTTCTTCTCGTCGGCCAGCATCATGACAATACGATCGATACCGGGTGCAGACCCGCCATGGGGCGGCGCGCCGAATTTCAGCGCGCTCAACATGCCGCCGAAGCGGCTCTCGACTTCCGATTGCGGATAACCGGCAATGGCGAAGGCCTTGTACATGATCTCGGGCAGATGGTTTCGGATGGCGCCGCTGGAAAGCTCCACGCCGTTGCAGACGATGTCGTACTGATAGGCCTTGATGGTCAGCGGGTCCCTGGTCTCCAGCGCTTCCAGCCCACCCTGGGGCATGGAGAAAGGGTTATGGCTGAAGCCGATAGTGTTGGTGACCTCGTCGCGCTCGAACATCGGGAAATCGACGATCCAGCAGAAGCGGAACTCGCGGGTATCGATCAGGCCCAGCTCCTGGCCCAGTTTCGTGCGGACGGCTCCGGCAAATTTCGCCGCCACCGTCGGCTTGTCGCTGACGAAGAAGACACTGTCGCCGTCCTTGAGGCCCGTCGCCGCGCGCAAGGCCGCCAGGCGCTCGGGATCCAGGTTCTTGGCGATCGGCCCCTTGCCCGCACCCTCGGTGAAGATGACATAGCCGAGGCCGGCCGCCCCCTGCTCGCGCGCCCATTCGTTCAGCTTGTCGAAGAAGCTGCGCGGACGCTCGGCCGTGCCGGGTGCGGGAATGGCGCGCACGATGCCGCCGGCCGCCACCGACTTGGCAAAGATGCCGAAGCCGGAGCCGCGGAAGATCTCGCTGACATCGGCGATCGCCAGCGGGTTGCGCAGATCGGGCTTGTCGGAGCCGTATTTCAGCATCGCCTCGTCGAAGGGGATGCGCGGGAACGGCCGCGGGCTGACGCGCCGGTCGCCCTTGAATTCCTCGAACACGCCATGCAGCACCGGCTCCAGAGCGGCGAAGACGTCTTCCTGCGTCACATAGGACATCTCGAAATCGAGTTGATAGAACTCGCCGGGCGAGCGGTCGGCGCGCGCATCCTCGTCGCGAAAACAGGGCGCGATCTGGAAATAGCGGTCAAAGCCCGCGATCATCAGCAGCTGCTTGAACTGCTGCGGGGCCTGCGGCAGGGCATAGAACTTGCCAGGATGCAGGCGGCTCGGCACCAGATAGTCGCGCGCGCCTTCCGGCGAGCTCGATGTCAGGATCGGCGTCTGAAACTCGGTGAAGCCGATCTCCACCATGCGCCGGCGGATGCTGGCGATGACGTTGGAACGCAGCATGATGTTGCGGTGAATGCGCTCGCGCCGCAGATCGAGGAAGCGATAGGTGAGACGGATATCCTCGCCGCTGTCCTCGTCGCTGTTGACCTGGAGCGGCAGCATATCGGCGGCCGATTGCAGCTTGTATTCCTCGATGCGCAGCTCGATCTCGCCGGTCGGAAGCCGGGGATTGATCGTCTCGGCCGAGCGCTTCACCACCTTGCCGGTGATGGTGACGACACTCTCCAGCCGCACGCCTTCGACCTGCTTGAACAGCGGGTTCGAGGTATCCAGCACGCATTGCGTGATGCCGTAATGGTCGCGCAGATCGACGAACAGCAGGTTGCCATGGTCGCGCTTGCGATGGACCCAGCCCGAGAGGCGCACGGTCTGGCCGGCATCGGTCAGGCGAAGCTGGCCGCAGGTGTGAGAACGATAGGCGTGCATCGACGTCTTTCCGCTAATATCAGGGCCGAAAAAGCCCGCCGCAAAAGGCATTTTTGGCCCCGATTTGTCAACCCCAAGGGCTTGGCGCCGGACCGCCCAAGGCGGGTTGGAGGCTGCCGGAAATCCGTGTATAGCAGGCCCAATGACCCTCATCGCCGAGACCGCCGCACTGGCCGAGTTCTGCCGCCGCCAGCGCCAGGCATCATTTATCGCCATCGACACCGAGTTCATGCGCGACAAGACCTATTGGCCGCAACTCTGCCTGGTCCAGATCGCCGGGCCCGAGGAAGCAGCGGCTATCGATTCGCTGGCGCCGGGGATCGATCTGGCGCCGCTGTTCGAGCTGATGGCGGATACCAATGTCACCAAGGTCTTCCACGCGGCGCGCCAGGATGTGGAAATCTTCTTCCACCTGACCGGCAAGATTCCGGTCCCGCTGGTCGATACCCAGGTCGCCGCCATGGTCTGCGGCTTCGGCGATTCGGTGAGCTATGAGACCCTGGCGGGCAAGCTCGCCAATGCCCGCATCGACAAGAGTTCGCGTTTCACCGATTGGGCGCAGCGGCCGCTGACCGATAGGCAGCTGCAATATGCGCTCTCCGACGTGACCCATCTGCGGCCCGCCTGGGAACATCTCGAGCGCCGCCTCGCCAAGACGGGGCGCGGCGATTGGGTGGCGGAGGAGATGGCGGTCTTGACCAGTCCGAAAACCTATCAGCTGGAGCCGGCCAAATCCTGGCGGCGGATCAAATTCCGCAACGACAAGCCTCGCGCGATCGCCATCCTGCAACAGGTTGCGGCATGGCGCGAGGAAGAGGCGCAGAAACGCGACCTGCCGCGCGGGCGCATCGTGAAGGACGAGACGATCTGCGAGATCGCAGCGCACGCGCCGCGCAATGCCGACGATCTCGCCCGCTGCCGCGGCTTCTCGCGCGGCCAGGCAGAAAGCCGGCAGGGCCTGGCGATCCTGGCCGCCGTCAAGCGTGGGCTCGATCTGCCATCAGACGAGCTGCCCGACATTCCGCCACGCCGCGATCTGCCGGCCGGCCTTGGCCCGGTTATCGAGCTGTTGCGCGTGCTGCTGAAGATGCGCTGCGAGGATCACGAGGTGGCACAGAAGCTCGTGGCCAGCGCCGACGATCTGGAACTGATTGCCGCCGACGATCAGGCGGATGTCCCTGCCCTCTCCGGCTGGCGCCGCGACATCTTCGGCGCCGATGCGCTGGCACTCAAACACGGCCGGCTCGCGCTGACGACCGTCGGCCGCCGGGTAAAGGTCGTGCCGCTTCCCGCCTAGCGCTTTCCGCCGGCGGTGGAGGTGACCACGCTGCGGCCGAGCGCGCGGCCAAGCGCCTCAAGCCTTCGGCCCACCGCCTCGCCATACATGATCGAGCCGTTGCGCGGCAGCAACAAGGTGAGGCGCCCGGCGGTGATCCGCAGGGAGGATTGCACCAGCAGCTTCGGCGTCGCGCCCGACAGCGAATAGGCCAACCGCAGCGCCAGCCCCAGAGCAAGCGCGCGCGTGGTCGCTGCCTCGTCCATCATGCGCAGCGCTGGTTCCTGGATCACCGGATCCATCGTGCCGGCATAGCGCACGGCAACCGCGGCGGCGGCGAACACCCGCTGCTCGTGATCGATGCCGCCGATGGGCAATCGCAGGATGCGGTCGAAGGATTGCTCGGCGCGATAATCAGGATGGTCGCGCCAAGCGATGTCGCTGAGGCGGCACACCGCCTGGCGCATGCGATGCTCCTCGGGCATCTCGCCCTCGAACAACGGCGCCGTCCACTGGGTCAGCAGATCGCCCATCAACCCAAAGCGCCCGTCACGATCGGACAATTCGCTGGCCGCGGCCAACAGCGGATCCAGCTTGCGCTGGGCCGGCGACAATTGATGAAACAGATAGCCTTCGCGCAGGCCGAAGGCGGAGAAGATAATCGCCTCCGGCCGGGCGATGCGTAGCAGCCGCTCCAGCAGCAAGGCGGCGAAGGGCAGCGTATCGACGCGCCGGCGCGGCAAACCGGATATCGCCGCCAGCGAGCGTCGGCCCAGACGCGACATCACCCGCAGCAGATCCTCTGCCTGGTGCCGGTCGATCCGGTAATGCTGGATGATGTGCAGCGGGTGGCCCGTCTGATCCATATGGATGCGCGCCAGCGAGCGCCAGGCACCGCCCACGGGATAGAAATTCCGCCCGCGCAGATCGCCAAGCCAGGGCACCGCCTGCAGGTGCCCGTCGATCAATTCGCGCGCCTGCTCGCGGTCGGCGAGTGCCGCTTCACCCACCCGCAGCGGGCCAAGAGGCAGAGTCACATGGGGGCCGAGCCGGCCGTGATCGAGCCCGACCAGTTCGACACTGCCGCCGCCCAGATCGCCCATGATGCCGTCGGCATCGCCAATGCCCGAGACGACACCCAGAGCGGAATATTTCGCTTCCTCCGCGCCCGAGATAATGCGCACCGGGACACCGCAGCGCCGGCGCACGGCGGCTGCGAATTGCGGCCCGTTGCTGGCATCGCGCACCGCAGCGGTCGCCAGCAGATCGAGGCGGCGCGCGCCCATCGCCTTGGCCAGGCGCACAAAGCGCGCGAGGTTCACGAGCGCGGAATCGACGCCTTCCTCGTTCAATCGCCCCGTCTCGTCGAGCCCGCGGCCGAGACCGCAGAGGACCTTTTCGTTGAACAGCAGCAGCGGCGCGCGCGAAATCCGATCGAACACCACCAGACGGATGGAGTTGGAACCGATATCGACGATGGCGACGCGGTTCTGCCCGGGCCGATTCGGCTTCCGCCGTTTCTGGCCTTTGCGCAACGGCGTGCGCCGGCCCCGCGTTTGCGCCACCCGCTTCGGCTCAGCCCGGAGGGAGCGTCCGCGCGAAACGCGCCGGCGCGGTTTCTTGGCTCGCACGCCTCTCACGCTTTCTTGAAATCCAGCTGGGGCGCCTTCTTCGATTTCTTGAGCGCACTGCCGCGGCCCGAAAGGCTGGGATTGGTCATGAAGAAGGTATGGGCACTGAAGGCGCCGGGCGGAGCTGCGATCCGGGTATAGCGGCCATCGGCGCCCAGCTCCCAACTCTGCGCATTATCCTTGAAATTGGCGATCATGATCTGGTCCAGCACCTGCTGGTGGACGGTGGAGTTCTCGATCGGAATCAGTGTCTCCAGCCGCCGGTCGAAATTTCTCGGCATCCAGTCGGCCGAGGAGATGAACACCTTGGCAGCGCGCGAGGGCAGCTTCTGGCCGCCGCCGAAGCAGAGGATGCGGCTATGCTCCAGGAAGCGCCCGATGATGCTCTTGACGCGAATGTTGTCTGACATGCCGGGCACGCCGGGTCGAAGGCAGCAGATGCCGCGCACGATCAGGTCGATCTGCACCCCCGCTTGCGACGCGCGATAAAGCGAATCGATCAGCTCGGGATCCACCACCGAATTCATCTTTGCCCAGATCGAGCCGGGCCGGCCCGCGCGCACATGGGCGATTTCTTCTTCGATGAGCTTTAACACCGTCTGGCGCAGATTGACCGGCGCAACTGCGATCTTCTCCAGCCGGTCCGGCCGCGCATAGCCGGTCATGAAGTTGAACAGGCGGGCCGCGTCGTGGCAGAGCGCCGGATCGCAGGTAAAGAAGGAGAGGTCGGTATAGATCTTGGCCGTCACCGGGTGATAGTTGCCGGTGCCGAAATGCACATAACTGCGTAGCGACGTGCCCTCGCGGCGCATCACCATGGAGACCTTGGCGTGGGTCTTCAGTTCCAGGAAGCCATAGACCACCTGCACGCCGGCGCGCTCCATGTCGCGGGCCCAGCGGATATTGGCTTCCTCATCGAAGCGGGCCTTGAGTTCGATCAGCGCCGTGACGGACTTGCCTGCATCGGCCGCCTCGATTAGCGCCTTCACCACCGGTAAGTCTTCGCTGGTGCGATAGAGCGTCTGCTTGATCGCCACCACGGAAGGGTCGCGCGCGGCCTGGCGCAGGAACTGCACCACCACGTCGAAACTCTCATAGGGGTGATGGACGATGATGTCCTTCTGCCGGATCGCAGCGAAGCAATCGCCGGCGAAGTCGCGGATGCGCTCGGGAAAGCGCGCGTTATAAGGCTGGAATTTCAGATCCGGCCGGTCATCGACGATCAGCTTTCTGGTGGAGGCGAGGCCGAGCAGGCCATCCTGCAGGAATACATCCTCGGAGCGCACATTCAGCTCGCTGACGACCGAGGCCAGCAGATCCTCGGATATATCGGCATTGGCTTCGAGACGGATGACCGTGCCGCGCCGGCGGCGCTTGAGCGCGCTCTCGAACAGGCGAACCAGGTCCTCGGCCTCTTCCTCGATTTCCATTTCGCTGTCGCGGATCATGCGGAAATAACCCAGCGCCGTGACGGCGAATCCGGGGAACAGCCGGTCGAGATACATGCCGATCACCGCTTCCAGCGGCAGGAAGCGGATCGCCTTGCCCGGCAGGCGCAGGAAACGCGACATCTGCGGCGGCAGCACGATCAGGGCGCGAAGCAGGCGGCCATCCTCGGCCCGGCGCAGATCGAGGATGATGGCGAAGCCAAGATTGGGGATGAAGGGGAAAGGATGCGCCGGGTCCATGGCCATGGGCGTCAGGACCGGGAAGATCTGATCGAGGAAAAAACCGTCAAGCCATTGTTTCTCTTCCGCAGTGACCTCGGTTGTATCAATGACGGCGATCCCGTTGGCGCGCATATCGTCGCGCAGCCTCCGCCAGCTCGCCTGCTGGTTGCGCATCAATTCGCCGATCAGCACATTGATGGAGGCAAGCTGCTGGGCGGGGGTCAGCCCCTCCTGGCTGAGGGTGGTAATGCCGGCCGCCTGTTGGCCTTTCAGCCCGGCAACCCGCACCATGTAAAATTCGTCGAGATTGTTGGCCGAAATCGAGAGGAAGTTCAGCCGCTCAAGCAGGGGGTGGTTGCGGTTTTCGGCTTCTTCCAGCACCCGCTCGTTAAAGGCAAGCCAGGAGAGTTCGCGGTTGATGAACCGCGATTCCGGCGGATCGGGCAGGCGCACGCCATGCCGGTCGGCCGAGGATTCCTCCGCCTTGCTTTTCACTGCCTCATCCATGCTGAAGGTCCATATTGCGGTGCGCTCGTCATGCAGTGTAGTAGCCGGAAATGAAATTGTCATGACAACCGCCCATATTCGCAGGTTAGGCTAAGCCCATGAAACGCCTGTATTTGCTGCGACATGCCAAATCGGATTGGGCCGATCCGGACCGGATCGATGCCGATCGCCCCTTGAGCCCCCGGGGACGGCGCGCTGCCCCCACGCTCGGCCGTTATATGCGCCGCGAAGGGCTGGTCCCGGGCCTCGTGCTAGCCTCCACGGCGCGCCGGACTGAGGAGACCTGGGACCTGCTCTCAGAGACCCTCAAGAGCGATGTCCCGGTCGAGAGCTCCCACAAACTCTACCTCGCGAGCCCGGCACGCCTGCTGAAAACCATCCGCGGCGTCGATGATAAGGTCGGATCGGTCGTCATCGTCGGTCACAACCCGGGCATCCAGGCGCTGGCGCTGGAACTGGCCGGCAGCGGCGATGAAAGTGCGCGCGCGCGTCTGGCAAGCAAATATCCGACCGGCGGCCTCGCTGTATTCGATTTTGCCGTCGATCATTGGGCCGATGTGGCGGCCGGCGGCGGCGAGCTTGAGCGCTTCGTGGTGCCGCGCGATCTGGATTAGCGCTTAAAGCTGCGGGCGCGGCCAGAAAGTCTTGCGGCCGATGAAGTTCTTCCATATGGCGGCGACCCTGCTGCGGTCCTCGGCGATTCGCGCGGCCTGCCAGCCCAGGATAATGCCGGCGCCGCGCGCCGCCTCGCTGGCGCCCAGCGAAGCATCGGCAAGCGAGCGCTCCAGCTCCTCCACCAGATGGCGGCTGACCAGCGCATCGTTCAGCGAGCCCAGCACGTCCTGGATCGCCGCCAATGCGCGCGATGTATTTGCCGGTCGCCTTGCGCGGATAAAGCTCGCGGAAGAAATCGCCGACATAGCGCTGCTTCTTGGCCATCAGACGCAGCCGGTGCAGTTCGGCTTCCGTCATATCGGCGCGCTTGCCGCCGAATTTGCGCAGGCGCTTGTGCCGGCGGTTCAGGATGGCAGAGGCAAAATCGCCAACTGGCCGGTCGAGGATCGCAGCCTCCGACGCTGCCCAGCCGCCGGTCGCGAGCCAGGAATAGCAGCGCAGCAGCAGGGCGGTATAACGCGGTGAATCGAGGGCAGCGCGCGCGCGCTGCTGGGCACGGGCCTGCAACTCGGCCGCGGCATCCAGGCCCGGGCGCACGGCCGGCACGCGCCCGGCTATCGGCGTCAGCGTGGTAGCGATAAAGACATCCCAGTCGCGCGCCGGGTTCAGCTCCTGCTGCAGCCAGCGCAGTTCGCGGGCGAGGTACTCGTGAGTCTCGTCCGCCAAGCGTATCGCGATAGGCGGTGGCGAGCGCGCGAAAGCGGCGCAAGCCCACGCGAAGCTGATGGATACCTTCCGGATCGTCACCCCGCCGCGCCGGGTTCTCGTTGGCGCGCATCTGCGCCAGGCAGCTGCGCGCCGCCGCCACGAAGGCATCGCGCGCGCTCATGGTGGCCGTCAGCCCGATCGGCGTTGCCTTGGCCGGCGCCGGCTGCGCTACCGGCCAGCAGCGCATAGCCGCGCTCGGCCTTGGTCGGTCCGCCCAGCGTCACCGGCAGCAATTCGTGGACCGCCAGCGCCAGTTCGAAGAGATGCTCGGGCCGGCCGCTCTTCAGTTCCAGCTCGATCTCGCAAAGCGGCAGGCTGGCGTCCTCGGCCCTGATCTCGCCGCGGTCGAAGGCAAGCTCGATCAGGCTTTCCTTGAAGCGCAGCGGCCAGGCGGTGCGGCGGAAGTCGGTGGCGAAAAGCGGGCCCAGCCGGCGGATGATGGCGGGGTCGGCGAACAGGCGGCGCAGCCGGGGATCGATGATCTTGTCCAGTTCCGGACGGTCGCCGGAAATCGTGGTCTCGACCTCGCGCAACACCTGCAAGCCCGCCCAGGCCCGTGCTTGGCAGCTTGATGGTCTGCACGCGGCGCTTGCCGATGCTGCGCACGCGCAAGACCACGCCGCGCCGGGCGAGCGCACTGTCGGGCGTGTCGTAATAGACCGTCTCGAGCTGGCGGGTCAGCGCCCGCTTCTGGGCAAGCTCGCGCAACAGCGGCAGCTGGCGGACAGCGGCCGCGCGTTCCGGCGCGACGGTGAGTTTCAGCTCGACTTCCTCCGCCATGCCTGTTCCCTGGCCGCCCCGAAGCGTCGCGGTTGAAGGCTGGACCTTCCCCCGGTCCAGACCCGCCGCGCCGCCGTCTATAACCAACGCCACCGTGTCGCGAAAGTTACAGAATTATGATAGCTGGGCGAAATTTTGGTGGAGAGACACTAAAGGCGTAAGCGTTTGAAAATGCGCTCGGGAATCGCCTTGATGATCGCCATGATCAGCCACCAGAAGGCCGGGAAATAGGCGACGTCGCGGCCTTTGGCGGCAAAGCGCAGGCAGGCGCGGGCGCATGATTCGGGGCTTGCCACCAGAAACATGCCACCCATGCCATAGGTCATGGAGGTATCCATGAATCCCGGCTTCACCGTCGTGACCGAGACGCCCTTGGCCGCGTAAGTCGCCCGCAGGCCCTGCAGATAGGCATTCAGCCCGGCCTTGGCCGAGCCATAGACATAGTTGGAAGGCCGCCCGCGGTCGCCGGCAACCGAACTCAGCACCACGATGGCGCCCCGCCCCTCTTCCGCCATGCGCGGGGCGAGACGAGCCAGGACCGAGACAGCGCCCAGATAGTTGACGGCAATGATCTGCTGGGCCAGCGCCGGATCGCGGTCGATATCGCTTTGGGGCGCCATCATGCCGAAGGCGAGGAACACATTGAACGGGCGGCGCGGCAATTCGGCGACGAATGCCTCGTGACCCGCCCGATCGATGGCGTCGAAGAGGCGCACATCGGCACGGGCAGCGCCACGGATGCGGACATCGGCCGCGATCAGCTCGATGTCGCGAATATCGCGCCCGGCCAGGATCAGATCGCCGCCCTGCTCGGCGACGAGACGCGCAAACGCCCGCGCGACCGAGGAACTCGCACCCAGCACCAGCCAGAGCGGGCGCTCGCTCATGTGTCCCTCGCGGATGGCCAGGCGCCGTGCGAGATCGGACATCATGCGCTGGCCGGGATCGATCTCGCCCAGGATGGCGCGGAATTGCGGCAAGCCCGGATACATGGCGGCGAATCCTGCTGCCGACATCCGCGAATCCTTGGCCGCATAGATGCACCCGCCATGGTCCAGCACCATGCGCTCCAGCCGCACCAGCAGATCGCCGACGCCCGGCCGGGCGGGAAAATCCAGCGCCAGGGTATGGCCGCGCCCGCCAAAGGAAAGCAGGCCAGTGCCCTGCTGCCCCATGGTCTTGAGCACGCCCAGGAACGAGGCCGCGCGCGAACCCACGCAAGTTTCCAGGATCGAGCGCAGCGCCTTGCGGCTGTTCGCCTCGGGCAGCAGGCATTGGAACTGGTGAAAGCCGCGTCGGCCATAAAGCCGGTTCCAGCCCTTGATGGCATCCAGCGGATAGAGAAACCGGTCATAGGACACGCGGCGCTCGCGCCCGCGCGCCGGCACGCCGCGCCAATGCTGCGCGTTGAACAGCCCGATGCTGAGCGGATTGAGGGCGATGGCGGGAAAATCGAAGGCAACGCGCCGGCCCGCGGGCTTCCCGTAACGCTCGCCTTCCACCGGTGGCGCCGGATCGGCGCTTTCGACGATGCCGCGCCCAAGGGAGCTACCCTTCGCCAGCGCATCGATCCAGCCGACGGAATAGGTCGAGGTGCGGCGAACCTCCTCGAGTGCATCCAGAAACTCGTCAAGATTGCGCACGCGCCGCTCGTGCAGCGCCACGAAGCGCGAAGGCACCGCCATCATCTTGAAGGCAACCGCGATCACCACGCCGGTCAAGCCAAGGCCCGCGACCGTCGCCCTGAACAGCTGATCATCGGGCATCAGCCGGCGGATTTCGCCCGACGGCAGCATCAGATCCAGCCAGGCAAGATGCCGGCCGAAATTGCCGGCCCGGTCCTGGTTCTTGCCATGCACGTCATGGGCAACCGCACCACCCAGGGTGGCGAAGGCCGTGCCTGGCGTAACCGGCGCCAGGAACCCGCGCGGCAGAAACAATCGCGGCGCAGATCGTCGAAGGTGACGCCGGCTTCGGCAACCAGCAGCCCGCTGGCGGGATCGAAATCGAGCAGCCGGTCGAGGCGGCTGGTCAGGATCGCCTGGCCGCCCGAATTCAGCGCCGCATCGCCATAGCTTCGTCCCCCGGCATGGACGATGACGCCGCGCCGATCCACCGCCTGCAGGGCCTTGGCGAGATCGGCGATGCGCTCCGGCCGCGCCGCATCCATGTCGGCACGGAACACCCGGCCCCAGCCGGTGAAGCTGTCATGGCGCCAGCCGGGATTGAGCGATCGCCTCAGCCATAAATCAGCCAGGCAAAGGTTGCGACCCAGCCCAGGATGGTGAGCATCAGAAACCTGTCGGTCAGCGCCAGCCGCGTGGGCGAGCCGGAACGATGCTCGACCAGCGTCACCTGCAGATAGCGCAGCACGCCCGCGATGACGAAGGGCGCCGTCAGGAACAGCTTGTCGCTGTGCAGGCGCGCCATGTTTTCGGGCTGCGTCGTATAGAGCAGATAGCTCACCACCAGGGCTGCCAGCACGATGGCAAGTGACGCATCGATGAAGGGCAGATTATAGCCCGAGAGACTGAGGCGATGCTCGTCATCGACGCCCAGTACCAGATCGTCGCGGCGCTTGGCGAAGGCCAGGAACAGCGCGAGCAACAGGGTACAGGCGACGATCCAGACCGTCGGCGTGATGCCGATCAGCTGGCCGCCGGCATAGATGCGCAGCACGAAACCGATGGCGATGCAGAGCACGTCGAGGATCGCGACCTGTTTCAGCCACAGGTTATAGGCCAGGTTTTGCGCGACATAGATCGCCAGCACGATGGCAAAACCCCGCGGCAGCCAGATCAACGTCACCGCCGCACTGGCGATCGCCAAAATCAGCGCCGCAACGGCCGCGCTGGAAACCGTCACCGTGCCGGCGGCGAGCGGGCGGTGCTGCTTGGTCGGATGCTTGCGGTCGACCTCGCGGTCGCGCCAATCGTTCAGGATATAGATCGTCGAGGCCATGGCCGAGAAACAGGCAACGCCGAGCGCGACATTGCCGAGATTGGCCCAGGAGATGAGTTGCGGCGTGAAGAACAGGGGTGCCGCCACGAAGGCATTCTTGGCCCATTGATGCGGCCGCAGCAGCGTCAGGATCGGCGCCATCACCGGTTCTCCCGTTCCACGATCTCGCGCGCCAGCGGCAATGTCACCGCCCTGTGGCGTGCCAGGGATTCCCGGTCGAGAAGGCCGACCAGCCGGCGCAGGGTCTCGAAGCTGCGCTCCACCCGCTTGGTCAGATATGTCACGACCTCCGGCGTCACGGCAAGCTGGCGGTCGGCGAAAAGCTTGATGAGCAATGCCTCGATCAGCACGTCATCGGGCGGATCGATGCCCACGGCCGGGAGTGCGGCGAGCCGGGAAGCAAGATCCGGCAAACCAAGCTTCCAGCGCGCCGGTGCCTGCGGCGCCACAATCAGAAGATGGCCGCCGTTTTCGGCGAGGTGGTTATAGAGATGAAGCAACGCATGCTCGTCGAGGGGCGGGGCGCCATCGAGAACCGCAGCCTTGCTGCCGGCCAGCAGCTGGGGTGCTGCTGCCTGCGCCAGATCTCCGGGGCCGATCAGCCTGGCCCCGGTATACGCCTGAAAGACATGGGCCAGATGCGTCTTGCCGCAGCCTTCGGGCCCATGAACTGCAAGCCCGGGCGCCGGCCAATCGGGCCAGCGATCGAGCCAGGCGACCGCCGCTGCGTTGCAGGGTGCCACCAGGAAATCCTCGCCGCTGAAGGAGGCGCGATGGCCTAGGTCGAGGGGGAGTTGGGCCATGGCGGATCGCCGCGAAAATAACGGCTGGCGAGATATTGCTGCACGCCAAAGCGCGTCAGCACCCCGATGACGGCGGCCATCGGGACCGCCAGCAACAAGCCGACGAAGCCAAACAAAGTCCCCCCGGCAAGCAACGCAAAGATGACCCAGACAGGATGAAGGCCGACGCGATTGCCCACCAGGCGCGGCGTCAGCACATAGCCTTCCAGAATCTGGCCGACCACGAAGACGCCGAGCACGACACCGACAGGACCCCATGTCGGAAACTGGGCGAGCGCAATCCCCAGCGAGACGATCAACCCGGTGATGCTGCCGACATAGGGAATGAATGAGATGAGACCGATGCCGAGCCCCACGACCAGGCCGAATTCCAGCCCGACGAGAGTGAGCCCCAGCGCGTAATAGATCGCGAGCACCAGGCAGACGCTGGCCTGGCCGCGGGCGAACCCCGCCAGGTTACGGTCGACCTGGCGCAGCTGGGCGTGGATGGTCTCGCGATGCTCGCGCGGCAGCAGATCGTCGATGCGCCTGACGAAGTGGTCCCAATCGCGCAGCAGATAGAACGCCACCACCGGCGTGATGAACAGCAGCGACAGCAGATTGGCGAAGGCGACACCGCTGCTGACGATGCGGATCAGGGCCGCACCGATCCAGCTGACGATGCCGCCGATCTGTGTCGAGACGCTGTCGCGCAGATCGGCCAGGCTGCCGATGCCAAGCCGCTCGGCGATGATCTGGATCTGCGGCAGCAGCCGGTCGGCGGCCGCATTCACGTAGCCCGGCAGCCTGCCGGCAAAATCGAGCAGCTGGCGTTCCAGCAACGGAACCACCACCAGCAGGGCCACGATGATGACGGCGGCAAAACCGATGCTGACGATGACCGTCGCCCAGTTGCGCGAACAGCCATGCGTCTCCAGCCAGTCGCAGATGGGATCCAGCATATAGGCGACGGCCATGCCGGCGACGAAAGGCAGCAGGATGCCGCGCAGCAGATAAAGCGCGAGCAGGAATAGAACGAAGCCGATAAGCCAGAAGCCCAGCTGGCCGCGTCCGCTCATGTGTTCACGGCTGCGTGCCGGCCAGTTCCAGCGTCGTATGCCCGTCGGCCGTATCCTTGAGCAGCAATGCGCGCTGCTGCAGGGCGCGCGCCAGCTGATCGCGATCGCCGACGAAGACGAGATCGAGCTCGGCATGATTCTGCATCAGATAGACCACATCGACCTGATGCAGCGTGGTGATGGCGCCAAGGCGCCGGCGCAGCTCGGCCCATTGGGCCAGGCCATTGATCGACGCTTCCACCGTCAACCGCTGCTCGACGCTGGAGGTCCCTTGATTCTGGGCGATCCAGTCCTGCTGGAAACGGTCGGCGATATGATCGATTGCCTGGGCATAGGCTGCGTCGGGATTGGCCGGATCGCCGGTGACCTTGTCCTGGAAATTGCCGCTGGCACCGGCAATGCCATAGCGCGACACGCTGACAGCGATCGCGCCCGAAGGATCAGGCTGCACGATCGCTACCGCGACATCACCGACACCGTATTGGGCGGCAAGCGCCTGCAGCTTGGCAAGATCGCCCGCCGCCGCCTGGTCGGCGGTGATCGCCGCTGCATCGGTTGCATCGCCCTTGGGCAATCTCAGTTCCACCAGCCCGTTGGACGGGGGATGTGCCTTCCAGGCCGCGCGCCAGGAATTGCCGTCTTCCCACAGCAGATTCTTGCCACCCACGACCAGGATGGGCAGCACCAATACCGGCGGGCTCGGCGCCGTGTTGGCGGAAACCCCGCTCTGCTGCAGCAGCATGCTGAGCCCGTCCGCCCGGTAGCGGAAGGCGAGCTTGCCGATATAACGCACGGTGGAGGTCTGCTCGGATTCGACCTCGTAATCCGCCACCAGGTCGGTGATCTGGCTGTCGCTGAGCGGCGCCATGTGGTCGACATCGGCGGATGGGGCCAGCATCAGCAGCGCCTGGCGCAGGCCCTTGCGCTGGCCCTGCAGCACGGCCTTTTCGCGTGCATCGACGGCGTTGCCTGCCGTGACGTCCACATCGATGCCACGCACGGCGATGATTCCCGCCGTCTGGGCGCCCGCTGACGGCGCACCGGCAAGGCCCGCAAACAGGCATAAAATCAGGGCGAAAGTGGCGCGCAGGATCATTGCAATGCGCCTCGGATCAAGTATTTTGCGCAAGGGGCGTTTTATAGCCCATCGCCACGGAGGACGCCATAAACACCCGCAGCTATCGCGACGCCGGCGTCGATATCGATGCGGGGGCGGCGCTCGTCGAGGCGATCAAGCCGCTCGCCGCCAGCACGGCACGCCGCGGCACGGCGGCGGGCCTGGGCGGCTTCGGCGCCCTGTTCGACCTGAAGGCCGCGGGCTACAGCGATCCCATCCTGGTTTCCACCACCGACGGCGTCGGCACCAAGCTGAAGGTCGCAATCGCCGCCGGCAAGCATGACACCATCGGCATCGACCTGGTCGCCATGTGCGTCAACGACCTGGTCGTCCAGGGGGCGGAGCCGCTGCTGTTCCTCGACTATTTCGCCACCGGCAAACTGGATGTGGGCGCCGGTGCTGCGATCGTCACCGGCATTGCGGAGGGCTGCCGCCAGGCAGGCTGTGCGCTGGTGGGTGGCGAGACGGCGGAAATGCCCGGCATGTATGCGCCGGGCGATTACGATCTGGCCGGCTTTGCCGTGGGCGCGGTCGAACGCGATCAAGTCATCGACGGCAGCAGCGTCGCATCGGGCGATGTAGTCCTGGGCCTGGCATCGCGCCGGGGTTCACTCCAACGGCTATTCGCTGGTGCGCAAAATCGTCGAGGTGGCCGGGCTTTCCTATGACGATGCGGCACCCTTCGACACATCGCGCAAGCTGGGCGATGCCTTGCTGACGCCCACGCGCATCTATGTGAAAAGCTGTCTTGCCGCCGCGCGCACCGGCAAGGTTAAGGCGCTGGCCCATATCACCGGCGGCGGCCTGTTCGAAAATATCCCACGCGTGCTGCCCACGGGCCTTGCCGCCGAACTCGACGCCCGGCGCTGGAAGAGACCCGCCGTCTTCAACTGGCTGTCGCGGGCGGGCGGCGTGGCCGATGCGGAAATGGCCCGCACCTTCAATTGCGGTATCGGCATGATGCTGGTGACGGCGCCCGATGCCGCCAAGGCTGTGACGGCCGTACTCGCGAGCGCGGGCGAAACCGTCTTCGAGATCGGCCGGATCGTGGCGCGCCGCGACGAAGAACCTGCCGCCACGGTCGAGGCCATGGCCGCGGCATGGAACGGCTGAAACTCGCCATCCTGATCTCCGGGCGCGGCAGCAATATGCAGGCGCTCATCGATGGCTGCCGCAAGAAGACGGGCGAACCGGGTTCGATTCCCGCCGACATCAATCTCGTTCTCTCCAACCGCGCGGACGCCGCCGGTCTTGAGCGCGCCAAGGCGGCGGGGCTGCCGACCCAGGTCATCTCCCATCGCGATTATCCCGACCGCGCGGCCTTCGATGCGGCCCTTGATGGCGCACTGCGCGCGGCGGACGTGAACTTCGTCTGCCTGGCGGGATTCATGCGGCTGCTGACGGCGGACTTCATCGAGGGCTGGCATAACCGGATGATCAACATCCACCCCTCGCTTCTGCCCTCATTTCCCGGCCTCGATACCCATAAGCGGGCGCTGGCCGAGGGTGTGAAATTCGCCGGCTGCACGGTTCACTATGTCCGCTTCGAGACCGATACCGGCCCCATCATCGCCCAGGCCGCCGTACCGGTACTGCCGGACGACACGGAAGATTCCCTGGCCGCCCGCGTGCTGGCGGCGGAGCACCGCCTCTATCCCCTCGCCCTTCGCCTGATCGCCGATGGCCGGGTAGAAATCCATGACGGCCGCGCGATGGTCGATGGCAAGGCGCCATCGCCAGCAGCCTTGCTCAACCCGACGGATTGACCGTGCCGCGCCGCTGGGCTAAATGCCTTTGCGCCGACCACGCGCTAGGGATGGAGTGGGAATCATGGCTACCGACGACAAAATGCTCGCCGACCATCAGCGGATGTGGAACCGCTTCTGCCGGATAATGCTGTTCGCCGTTATCGGCGCCATCATCGTCCTGGGCGGGATGGGAATCTTCCTGGCGCCTTAGTGCCGCTTATGGGCGGGCGATGTAGCGCAACTCGTTGCGCAACATAGTTGCCCAGGCGCTTGCCGCGGTTGCGCAGGATTCGCAAAGGTCCCGCATCCAGGAAATAGGTCAGCAGGATACTGTCCCGCGTCTTGACCTCCGGCCCCACCAGATCCACCGAATGCCAGGTATCGTCCCCGACGGCAAAGGCATAGCCGCTGTTGGGGGCAAAGCGCATCCGCGTGCTGCGTTTCATCTCGCCATTGGCCAGCTTCTCGTGGAACACCGTGCCGACATGGTCGATGGAGTCATCAGCCGGCAGATAGAGCTGCACGGTGATCGCCTTCCAGTGAGTGTCGCTATGGGTGGAGATCTGATATCCGGCCGTATCTCTTGTCAGGATCGGTGTTGCGTAATGGCCGAGGCGGGCGAATTGCGGGCCGAAGCGCTGCTGCAACGGGATGCCGAGACGCTCGACAAAGGCATCCTTCAGCGCCGCTGAGCGCAGTGCGCGGCCGACATCGCGCCACAACACGCGCTTGGCCGCCGGCAGATGGCGGATGAATTCGGGAAACAGGTCGATCTTCACCCGTGTGGGCGTGCCATCCTCGCGCCGCGCCGATTTGCTGCGCCCGGACATGGCGCGGTAATCGGCGACGCTGGGCATGGCCCCCATCATCGCCGCATAGGTATCGCCGGGGAAAATCCCTTCGAGCTCGCAGATGGTGGAAGGGTTTCTCCACCAGGGGCGCGCGCCGCACCGCACCGACGATGTGATCGATGAGGGTGCGGCTCATGGGCTGGTGCCCGCCTGCTCAGCCGACCAGTTCGGTGCCGGCGAAGAAGAAAGCGATCTCGTTCGCGGCGTTCTCGGCCGAATCCGATCCATGCACCGAATTCGCCTCGATGGATTCAGCGAAGTCCTTGCGGATCGTGCCGGTCGAACGCCTTGGCCGGGTCGGTGGCACCCATCACCTCGCGGTTGCGGGCAACGGCGCCCTCGCCTTCCAGCGCCTGGACCACCACCGGGCCGCTGGTCATGAAGGCCACCAGATCGCCATAGAAGGGCCGCGTCTTGTGCACCTCATAGAACTTCTCGGCCTGCTGGCGCGAGAGCCAGAGGCGCTTTTGCGCGATGATGCGAAGCCCCGCCTTCTCCAGCCGGGCATTGATCTGGCCGGTCAGATTGCGCCGGGTCGCATCGGGCTTGATGATGGAAAGAGTCCGTTCGATCGCCATGTCGCATCGCTCCTGATGGGCCAAGATTTTGGCCAAAATTCGGTGCCCGGCATTCCGGGCTGAAAATCGCGGGCCTACATATACGCCGCAGGCGGGATGGGCAACCCCCGCCCCGCGTCTTCCTGGGCACTGGACGGCCCGGATGACGGAGCCTGCGCCGCCATGCTAAGAGGCGCCCGCCATGCTCTTGATCAAGGACCTTACTTACCGCATTGCCGGCCGCACCTTGCTGGACAATGTCAGCCTGTCGCTGCCCGCCGGCCATCATGCCGGGCTGATCGGGCGCAACGGCACGGGTAAATCCACATTGCTGAAGCTGATCGCCGGCAGCCTGCAGGCCGATTCCGGCGAGATTTCACTTCCCAGCAATGCCCGCCTCGGCATGCTGGCCCAGGAAGCGCCGGACGGGCCGGAAAGCCTGCTGGAGACCGTGCTTGCCGCCGATACGGAACGTGCCCGCCTGCTGGCCGAGGCCGAGAGCGCCCATGATCCCCATCGCATCGCCGATATCCATGCCCGGCTGAGCGATATCGATGCCCATCGCGCGCCCGCGCGCGCCGCCTCGATCCTCGCCGGCCTCGGCTTCGATACCGAACAGCAGGCCCGCGCCTGCCGCGATTTTTCCGGCGGCTGGCGCATGCGCGTGGCGCTGGCCGCCGTCCTGTTCTCGCAACCCGATCTGCTGCTGCTGGATGAGCCGACCAACCATCTCGATCTGGAAGCAACCCTCTGGCTCGAGAGTTTTCTGATCAACTATCCCAACACCGTGTTGCTGGTCTCTCATGACCGCAACCTGCTGAACAAGGTGGTCGACAAGATCATCCATCTCGAGGAGAACAAGCTCACCCTCTATACCGGCGGCTATGACCGCTTCGAGCAGACGCGCGCCGAGCGCATCGCCCAGGTCGCCGCGGCGGCAACCAAACAGGCCGCCCAGCGCAAGCACATGCAGGCCTTCGTCGATCGCTTCCGCTACAAGGCCAGCAAGGCGCGCCAGGCCCAGAGCCGCCTGAAGGCATTGGCCAAGATGCAGCCCATTGTGGCCATCAGCGAGCGGGCGACGGAGACCTTCGACTTCCCCTCGCCGGAGGAGTTGGCCCCGCCCCTCATCGTTCTCGACCATGTCGAAGTCGGCTATGCGCCCGGCAAGCCGGTGCTGCGCCAGCTCGATCTCAGGCTCGACATGGATGATCGCATCGCGCTGCTGGGCGCCAATGGCAACGGCAAGTCGACCATGGTGAAGCTGCTCGCGGGACGGCTGGCTCCACTGGAGGGATCGATGCGCCGCTCGCCGAAGCTGAAGGTGGGCTATTTCGCCCAGCATCAGCAGGACGAGCTCGATCTCGAAGCCACGCCCCTCATTCTCATGCAGCGG
Organism: uncultured Alphaproteobacteria bacterium; assembly: GCA_963770335.1. Classification (GTDB taxonomy): domain Bacteria; phylum Pseudomonadota; class Alphaproteobacteria; order Dongiales; family Dongiaceae; genus DASXQK01. The sequence continues at coordinate 131,625 of CAVYPG010000019.1, read as the reverse complement.
CTAAAGCCGCTGGGCAATGACGAGCCGCGGCGCGCCCATCTGGCCCGCTTCGGACTCGGTGTGGGCAAGGCCGATACGAAAGTGAACAAGCTTTCCGGCGGCGAGAAGGCGCGGCTGCTCTTCGCGCTCATGACCCATGAAAAGCCGCATGTCCTGTTGCTGGACGAGCCGACGAACCATCTCGACGTCGATGCACGCGAGGCCCTCGTCCAGGCGCTGAACGACTACGAGGGCGCGGTGGTGCTGGTGAGCCACGATCCGCATCTGATCGAACTCACCGCCGATCGCCTGTGGCTGGTGAACGAGGGGCGGTGTCTGGGATATGACGGCGATCTCGACGACTATCGTCGCCTGCTGCTGGACCAGCGCCGCGAACGCGGCCGCGATAAATCCATCGAGCGGGCCGATCCGGTCAGCCGCAAGGAAAAGCGCCGCGCGGCCGCCGAGAACCGGGCGGCGACCCAGCATCTGCGCAAGGCGGCGGAGGCCGCCGAACGCGACATGCGCTCGCTGGAACAGCGGCGCAGCAGCATGGAACAGCGCTTGAGCGATCCCGCCGTCTATGGCGGTCCGACCCGCGATCTGATGGACCTCCAGCTCAAGCTGGGCGAGGTCAAGAAAAAGCTCGCCGCGGCCGAAGAACGCTGGCTTGCCGCGCAATCGGCACTGGAATCGGGCGAGGCCGAAACCTCGTCGGCAGGCCGGTAACAGAACTCAGGCGCCGCCGCGCCTCAAGCGCTGGCTGTTAGACCCAGAATTTAATCCAGGGCCACGGCGCATCAGCCCATCGCCCGGTGAGGCAGTGTGACCGGAGGATACGGAACTCGCGCAAAGTCTCGGGTCGTGTGGCTTTTTCTTCCCAGGCGCCCTTGTCGTTCTGCTGGAAATAGGTCAAGGCGTGGCCCGCGGCCTTATAGGCCGCCCAGCGCCGGCGCGCCGCCGCCACCGCCTGTTCGTCGGACCCATCGAACAGTTCCACGCATAGCCGGTAATTGGCGATCTCGCCGCTTTCGGCGCCATCGGCCAAGAACAGCACCTGGGCCGCGTTGGGATTCTCGTCGCTGGCCGTCAGCCACACGGGCTGGCGCGAGGCGAAGCCATCCTCTGCCGTGCCGTGGGGAAGGAATTCCGCGATCGCTATAGGTCCAGAGCTGGTTGGCCAGCGCCTCGACGCGCTCGGTCGAGCCCAGCATCACCACCGCGCGCTCGCCCCGCTCCAGGCAGCGCTCCAGCATCTTGGGCAGTGCCGCTTCAAGCCGCGTGCGCTGCAGGTGATAGAAACGGATCTCGCTCACCGCTCCTCGCGATGCATGGTTGGCTCACGCCACGTCATGCAAGATCCCTTCCCAGTCACCCATGATGACGCGGAAACTATAGCTCGAAAGCCGTGATCAATTAAACAACCCGCCGTCAATCAAGCACGGGGGGATGGTCACGAGCTTGCCGTCACTCGCTACCAATCGCGCCATGCCCTCGGGTGACCAGCCGGGCGCCGGCAGGCAAGATGGCAAGGCGTGGATTTGGCTTAATCACGTCACGAGCCAGGCCGATTGCCGTGATGAAGACGATTGTCAGATAGGTCACATCCAATTCCCACCAGCGGTGGCCGTGCCTGGCCGAGCGTGAATCGGCGTGGTGATTGTTGTGCCACCCCTCGCCGTTGGTGAGAACGCTGACAGAAAATATTGTTTCGACTCTCTTCGTCCGTTGCGTAGTTGCGATAGCCCCACAAATGCGTCACCGAGTTGACCGACCAGGTGATGTGCCACAACAAGACAGTCCTGACAAACACGCCCCACAGCAGCACGCTTGAGCCGAACTGCACCGCATGCATGAGGCTGCCTCCCCCTGCAAGCTTGCCGAGGAATCCCGCTGCAAAAAAGACAAACCAGGACAGGACAATGACTCCGATCCAGCGGCTATCCCTCTCGAGCTCCTTGTAGAAGGGATCACGCAGGATGTCTTTGGCATAGCGCTCAAAGTTGGCCAGCCGCCCCAGGTCATTGTTCACCACAAGCAGCCAGCCCATGTGACCCCAAAAGAAACTGACAAGAGGGCTGTGAGGATCCGGGCGCTCATCGGCATGTTCATGGTGCCGGCGATGGACCGCCACCCAATGTGCCGGGGTGTCCTGGAGACAGCAAACCCCCAGCAGGGCGAAGCTGTGTTCAAGCCACTTCGGGCAGACGAAACCGCGATGAGCGAGGAGACGGTGATAGCAAAGAGTGATGCCAAGCGTGCCGAACACGTAGCAGCCCGCCACGGTGAGAACGACACCGGTCCAGCTGAAAAACCACGGCAGGAAGGCCAGCAGCGCAATGACGTGATAGCCAACCACGGCGCCTGCATAAACCCAGGCAATACGCCGAGGCACGACTGAAGCGGGAAGCTGGAGCCTGCCTGGCCCCCGGCTCGCGGGCGCTGGCTCGCACACCGCTGGGCCAAGCCCAGTTTTGTCGGCGGCTACAGTAAGTTTGTTCAAAATACCCACCCAATGTCGGGATACACATGCGCACCTGCAGCGAGCGAATAGTCGCCATCGCTACTGGCCGTGCCCCACTTCGCATTGTCGGGGTAGTCGATCGAGACTAGATCAAAGTCAGCCGGGACGCCATCGGCGCTGATTGGCGCCCCGCTCGACGAATCTTCGCTACGGACCCGTAAGGCGCCTGCGCTGCAAATGCCCCATTAGTCACGGTGCTTTCTAACTTCCCGGCTATTTCTCCTCGTAATGATCGGCGACCAGGCGCTCCAGCAGGCGCACGCCGAAGGCCGTCGCCCCCTTGGGCGTGGTCGGCGCATCCTTGTCGGACCATGTCACGCCGGCGATATCCAGATGCGCCCAGGGCGTGTCCTTGACGAAGCGCTTCAGGAACTGCGCCGCCGTGATCGCACCGCCATAGCGGCCGCCGATGTTCTTCATGTCGGCGGCGTCGGTATTGATCAGCTTGTCGTAGGCGTCGCGCCATCGGCATGCGCCAGAGCAATTCGCCCGTGGCCTTGCCGGCATCGGTCAGCCGCTCGGAGAGCGTGTCGTTGTTGCAGAACAGGCCGGCATGCACCGTACCCAGCGCCACCATGATGGCGCCGGTCAGCGTTGCCAGATCCACCATGAACTGCGGCTTGAAATTTTCCTGGCAGTACCAGAGCGCATCCGCCAGCACCAGGCGGCCTTCGGCATCGGTGTTCAAAACCTCGATGGTCTGGCCCGACATGGATGTGACGATATCGCCGGGGCGCTGCGCGCTGCCCGAGGGCATGTTCTCCACCAAGCCGACGATGCCCACCGCATTCACCTTCGCCTTGCGTGCGGCGAGCGCATGCATCAGGCCGATGACGACGCCTGATCCCGCCATGTCCCATTTCATATCCTCCATGCCCGCGGCCGGCTTGATGGAAAGACCGCCGGAATCGAAGGTCACGCCCTTGCCGATAAAGGCCACCGGGCGCTGCTTGGAATCGGCACCGCGCCATTGCATGACGACGAGCTGGGATTCGCGGCTGGAGCCCTGGCCGACGCCGAGCAGCGCACCCATGCCGAGCTTCTTCATCTGCTTTTCGCCCAGCACCTCGACATCGACGCCGAGCGCGGACAATTTCTTTGTTTCCTCGGCCAGGCTCTCCGGGAAGATCACATTGGCCGGCTCGGAGACCAGGTCGCGGGTCATGAACACGCCGTCGCCGATCTTTTCCATCGGCTCATAGGCCCGCTTTGCAGCACTTGGATCGTCCAGCATGACGGTGAAGCGCTTGAGGGTCGGTTTCTGCTCCGGCTTTTCGCGCGTGCGGTATTTGTCGAAGCGATAGCCGCGCAGCCGCGCGCCATAGGCGATCTCCGCCGCGGCTTCCGCCAGCGAGAGCTTGAGCCCGCCGATCTCGTCCACCGCAATCGCCACCGCATGCTCGCCGGCCGCATTCATCGCCGCCACGATGCGCCCGCCGATCGCCTGCAACCCAAGGGCATCCAGGCGCTTCGGCCTTGCCCAGGCCGACCAGCAGGACCCGGCCCGCCTCGATGCCCTGCGGGGCCAGGATCGCCAGCTGTTCGTCCGCCCGCCCCTTGAAACGGCCGACGGCAAGCGCGCGGGTGATCGCGCCCTTCGTCTGCTTGTCGATCTGCTGGGCGGTCGGCGTCAGGCGATGCTCTTCCAAGACCCCGACGACGACAGTGCCGGAGGCAGGAAGCTCCGGTTTGGCGAAGGCGATTTTCATTTTGGTGATCCTCCCGGTACCGAACGCGCTGTCCTCTAGCACAGGTGCCGTCCGGAGCAAAGCAGGGCCAGGCCCAGGCACATTTCCGGTGGCCATTTCGGCGGACATATTTCAATGCTAGGAGCGCCCGCGGGTCCGGCCTATCATGGGTGCCCCATGCCACGCCTGACTCTCTACCTGATGCGCCAGATGGCCATTGCCGCCTCGATGACGGCGGTGGGCCTGACCTTCGCCATCTGGCTTACACAATCGCTGCGCCTGCTGGATACCATCATCAACCGCGGCCTTCCGGTGTGGTTCGCGGCAAAGTTCCTGATGATGCTGCTGCCCAACCTGTTCGCCCTGTTGCTGCCCATCGCCGTCTTCATCGGCGTGATGGTGGTCTATCTGCGATTGGAATCCGACAGCGAGCTGATGGTGATGCGCAATGCGGGCCTGAGCAATCTGGGCCTGGCGCGGCCGGCGATCCTGTTCGGCCTCGCCGCCACCGCCATCACCTATGTGCATGACGCTGTATGCGATACCCACATCCATGCGCAGCTATCACGACATCCAGCGCGAATTCGCCGGCAATCTTGCGGGGGTGCTGATCGAGGCCGGCGTCTTCACCGACCTGACACCGGGCGTCACCTTCTTCGCCCATGCCCGCGACCGCAGCGGCGGCCTCTCCGGCATCATCGTCGACGATGCCCGCGACCGCTCGCGCCATCTGATCTATACCGCCGAGCGGGGCGCCATCACCGTCACGCCCGAAGGCCCCCGCGCGATGCTGGAGAACGGCACCTATCAGGAAACGAACCTGCAGACAGGTCAGGTCTCGATGCTCTATTTCGACCACACCTCGGTCGAACTCGGCAGCCTGTTCAACCGCAACAACGGGCCGCGCCGGCGCAGCGCGGAGGAACTCTATCTGGGTGAACTGTTCTCCGCCGGCACGGCCGAGGACAAGGATACGCGTGGCGCGCATGCATGTGGAGGGCCATCGCCGCCTGGTCGATCCGCTCTATTGCCTGGCGCTGGCCCTGGTCGCCGCCGGCTGCCTGCTCGGCACCGGCCAACCGCGCCAGGGCAACAATGCAAGAGATCCTGATCGCCACCGGCCTTGCCGGGCTGCTGATGATCGCCGCCTTCGCGGTGCGCGGCATCACCGAGGCAACCGACTATTTCGCACCGGCGATCTATGCCCTGCCGCTGGGTGCCATCCTGCTGTCGCTCTGGCCGCTGCTGCGAAACCGGGTGCCCGGGCGGCGGGTGGCGCGATGAAGGCATCTCTCTCGCCCACGCTGACGCTCTATATCGGCGGACGGTTCCTGCTGTGGGTGGTCGGCGTGGCCGCGGTGCTGGGCAGCGTCATCATTCTGGCGGATTCGGTCGAGCTGCTGCGGCGCGCATCCGGCAATGCCGATGCCACATTTGCGATCGTCGTGACCATGGCGATCTTCAAGCTGCCGTCCACGGCGCAGGAGGTCATGCCCTTCGGCCTGCTGGCCGCGACGCTGGGCTGTCTTACCCAGCTGATGCGCAGCAGCGAGCTGATCATCGTCAAGGTCAGCGGCGCCTCCATCTGGCAGGTGCTGACGCCCGCATTGCTGCTGGGCGTTGCCATCGGCCTGCTGCGCGTGGGGGCCTTCGATCCCCTGTCCGCCGCAGCCACGGAGCGTTACGAGCGGATGGAGCGCCGCTATATCGATAATGCCGATCCCCTCGTTGTCGCCAGCCCATCGGGCATCTGGCTGCGCCAGGCAACCGCCAAGGACAGCTACATCCTGCACGCCCGCACCATGGAGGGGGCGCGGCCGATCTTCCATGACGTGACGCTGCTGAGCTTCGATTCGAACGACCGGTTTCTGGAACGCATCGATGCCAAGAGCGCGGAACTGAAGGACCAGGCCTGGGCGCTCAAGGACGTCGAGATCGTTGAACCCAACAAGCCGACCCAGCTTGCCGCCGGCGTCAGCGTGCCGGCCAAGCTCACTTTCCCGCAGTTGCTCGAGAGCTTCAATTCCGCGCGCACGCTCTCGTTCTGGCAGCTGCCCAGCTTCATCGCCGTGCTGGAGGCCTCGGGCCTGCCCTCGCGCGCCCACCGCCTGAAATTCCAGGCGCTTCTGGCGACACCGCTTCTGTTCGTGGGAATAATCCTGCTCGCTGCCACTTTTGCGCTGCGCCTGCCGCGGCTGGGCGGCCTGCCGATCGCGATCGGGGCTGGTGCAATGACGGGATTCCTGCTCTATTTCCTGTCGAGTTTGGCAGCAGCGCTAGGCTTGAATTCAAGCATCCCGCTGGTGCTTGCCGCTTGGGGGCCGGCCGCCATCACGGCCATTTTGGGCATCACGCTCTTGCTGTATGTTGAGGACGGTTGACGCGTGCGGCAACGTTGTCTCAGGGGATGCATTCTCGCCATCGCGCTGTCATTAGCGTCCCAAAGCCTCGCCCAACAGACCGCGCCGAGCCCGGCACCCGGGCAGGCAACCGGCCAGCCGCCGGTCCTGATCACAGCAGATCAAATGACCTATGATCGCGACCTGGGCGTCGTCGTCGCCAGCGGACATGTCGAGGTTTCCCAGGACAACCGGGTCCTGAAATCCGACACGCTGACCTACAACGAGCGCCAGAAGACGGTAAGCGTCAGCGGCAATGTGGCGCTGCTGGACGATTCGGGGAGTGTCGCTTTCGCCGACTACATGCAGCGTCACCGACGATCTGAAGAACGCAATCATTCAGAACATCCGCCTGCTGATGTCCGACAAGTCGCGCATGGCGGCGGCAACCGCACGACGCACCGGCCCGATCGACGAACTCGACCGGGTCGTCTATTCACCCTGTCTGCCCTGCGTTTCCGATCCGATGCGCCCGCCGGCATGGCAGTTAACGGCCGCGCGCGCCGTCCACGACAATATCGCCCATACCATCGTCTATCACGACGCCTGGATGGACATCTTCGGGTTGCCGGTCTTCTACACGCCCTATTTCTCGACGCCGGATCCCGACGGTGAAGCGCAAGAGCGGATTCCTGCCCGCCGCGCATTGCCACGTCGAATCAGCTGGGCCTCCAGATGCAGATTCCCTATTACTGGGTGATCAACCCCGAGAGCGATCTGACCATCGCTCCCATCTTCGTGACCAAGGGCTATCCGGTCTTCGCGGGCCAATACCGCCAGCGGGTCGAGAACGGGAAATTCGAGATCAACGGCAGTGCAACGGCCGCCGACATCGTCACCACCGACAGCAACGACATTACGACCACCGCCCATGACCAGCTTCGCGGTCATGTCTTCGCCAACGGGCAGTTCGACCTGAATGACAACTGGCGCGTCGGTTTCGATTTGAACCGGGAAAGCGATATAGACTATATCCGGCTCTACGGCTTCCCGAACAACTTCAGCCGTTCGCTGGACAGCACTGTCTATGCCGAAGGGTTCGACGGCCGCAGTTATGCTTCTATCCAGGCCTATTCCTTCCAAGGCCTGCGCAGCACCGACGTGCAGGACCAGACGCCGATCGTCGCCCCGTTGATCAACTACAATCTGGTGAGCGAGCCTGGACCGGGCGGCGCCTATTGGACTCTCGACGCCGGAGTCATGTCGCTGAACCGGGTCGAGGGCACCGACAGCCAGCGCATCAGCGCCAAGGTAGGCTGGGTCCTGCCGTATACCGCACCCGCCGGCGATATCTACAAGCTCGGCGTCTCGGTGCGCGCGGACGGTTATTTCGTCAACGACGTGCAGCCGGGCTCCAACAGCCCTTCTCCGACGGGGCCAACCGAGAGCGGCTTTGCCGGGCGCATCTTTCCGCAGCTGACCTTCGACTGGCGCTATCCCTTCGTTCGCCGCAGCCCCGGCATCAGCCAGGTTTTCGAGCCGATCTTCTCGGCCTCGATCGCCACCAACAGCGGCAACGATTCGCTGATCCCCAACGAGGACAGCCTGGATTTCCAGTTCGACGAAACCAACCTGTTCTCGTGCCGACCGCTTTACCGGACTCGACCTGGTGGATAACGGCCAGCGTATCAATTATGGATTCAAGTACAGCATCTATGGCGATGGCGGCGGGCACAGCAGCCTGCTGGTGGGCCAGAGCTATCAGTTCAATGCGGACAACGCGTTTGCCGCCGGCTCCGGACAGAACTCGCAGCTGAGCAATATCGTCGGCGCACTCGACATCTCGCCCAACAGCGCGCTGGACCTGCTTTACCGCTTCCAGATCGAGGCGGCGCCGTTCAAATCCCTGCGCCAGGAATTCGGCCTGCATGTCAACATCGGGCCGCTCGACGCAGGCATCGATTATGCCTTCCTGAACGGTTCCATCAATGACGGCTCGACCTTGGGCACGCAGCAGGAGTTCAACGCCTTCGCCCGCTTCAAGATCAACGACAACTGGTCGATCCGGATGGATGGCCGGCGCGATCTCGAATCGGGCCAGACGCTGGAGTATGGCGGCGGAGTCACCTGGCAGAACGACTGCATGTCCCTTTCGCTGCTGGGTTCAAGAAGCAATTATTCGACCGACCAGATCGAACCCGACACCCGCTTCCTGTTCGTGATCACGCTTAAAGAATTTGGGCACTTCCAACCCGTCGCTCTGACCCTGTTGCGGGATGGCGCTTGGTCCTATAGTACGGGCGCTTCCAGCCGCGGGCTGGTATCTGGAGCGCCCCTGACCGTGTATCGACCGATTCTGTTCGCTTTGGCCGCGCTGGCCGGATTCTGCGCACTCGCCCCGGGCCTGCAGGCCCAGGACAGTCTCCAGATTGTCGCGGTCGTCAACGACGATCCGATTTCCAAGATCGATCTGATCGTGCGCATGCAGCTCGTCATGCGCTCGACGGGCCTCAAGGACACGCCGGAAGTGCGCACCCGCCTGGCGCCGCAGGTACTGCGTGCCCTGATCGACGAGCGCATCAAGCGAGCGGAGGCCAGGGCACAGGGGATTACCGCCAACCAGGCGGAAGTCGAACAGGCCCTGAACCAGCTTGCCCAGCAGAACGGCATGTCCATCGACCAGTTCAATGCCGTGGTGCGTCAGGACCCGCTGGTGGCTCAGGCTTTCACTGACCAGGCTACCGCCACCATCGCCTGGAACAAGCTGGTGTCGGCCAAGCTGGGGCCGGAGGTCAATGTGACGCAGCAGGATATCGACGACGAGATGCGCCGCGTCGGCGAAAGCCTGGGCAAGCCGGAGTACCAGATCGGTGAAATCTTCCTCGCGGTCGATCAGCCCGACCAGGATGCCGCCGTGCGCCAATCGGCCGATCGCCTGATGGATCAGCTGCGCCAGGGTGCGGATTTCGAACGGTTGGCCACGCAATTTTCCCAATCGCGCTCGGCCGCCGAGCGGCGGCCTCATCGGCTGGGTCCGGCCCGACCAATTGGACCAGGAACTGGCCGATGCAGTGACAAACATGACGCCCGGCCAGTATGACGGGCCAATCCGCAGTACCGGTGGCTACTATATTGTGCAGGTTCGGCGCACCCGGCCCGTCGGCAAGGCCGATCCCGACGATACGGTGGTGGCACTCAAGCAGATCTTTGTTTCGGCACCTTCGACGTCTGCCCAAGGCACAGGTCGACGCAGCCTTAAGCAAGGTGCAGGCGTTGCGCGCCCGCATTTCCAATTGCGCCGACATGGACAAGGTGGGCGGCGAAGTCATGCCGGCGGGCTCGATCGATCTGGGGTCAGCTACCATCGCCGATCTACCCCCCGAGTTGAAGGATATGGGGCGCAGCTTGCCCATCGGCAAGATCAGCGCGCCGGTGCAGGTGGATACCGGCATCGGCATCTTCATGGTCTGCCAACGCCAGCCGGCAGCCGACAAAACCCCAAGCCGCGCAGCGGTCGCCCGCAGCCTGATCGCCGCGCGCATCGATGATCTCGCCCGCGGCTATCTGCGCGACCTGCGCCGCGCCGCGGTTATCGATATCCGCAACGCGGCCCTTTGAACCCTGGCGATGCCCTGCCGCCGCTGCGCGAGGTCATCGCCCGGCATGGCCTGGGCGCACGCCATTCGCTGGGTCAACACTTCCTTCTCGACCTCAATCTGACCGGACGCATTGCGCGCGCAGCCGGCGAGCTTTCGCGCGGAACGACGATCGAGATCGGCCCTGGCCCGGGCGGGTTGACGCGCGCGCTGCTGGCCCAGGGTGCGGCACGCCTCATCGTCATCGAGCGTGACGAACGCTGCCTGCCGGCGCTCGCCGAGATCGCGCAAGCCTATCCTGGGCGGCTCGAAGTGATCGCAGGCGACGCGCTGCGCATCGATGCCGGCCGCCTGGGCGAAGCGCCACGGCGTATCGTCGCCAACCTGCCCTACAACGTCGCAACACCCTTGCTGCTTGCCTGGCTGGCCGCACCCGAACGCTTCGAGCGCCTGGTGCTGATGTTCCAGCGCGAGGTGGTGGAACGCCTGATCGCCAGACCGCGCAGCAAGGATTACGGCCGCCTGTCAATTGCAACCCAATGGCGCTGGCAGGCCCGGCGCCTGTTCGATATTCCGCCCCGTGCCTTCACCCCGCCACCCAAGGTGACGTCGAGCCTGGCCGAGCTGATCCCCGCGGCCCTCGCCGCTGGCGCCCGCCGATCCTGAACTGCTGGAACGCGTCGCCGCTGCTGCCTTCGGCCAGCGGCGCAAGATGCTGCGCCAGAGCCTGCGCAGCGCAGCATCCGATCCCACCGGCCTGCTGGCCGCCGCCGGCATCGCCGAAACCAGGCGGGCCGAAGAACTTTCCATCGAGGAATTCGCCGCGCTGGCCCGGGCATTCGAAGGGTCTAAAGCCCCGCGCCGCTAAAGCCCTGCGCGAAGGCCTTTGACGAAATCGTTCAGACCGACCTGACGTTCGCGGCGCAGGCGCTCGGCCTGCAGGATCGCCTGCACACGCTCGAGGCTGCGGTTCAGCTCCAGGTTGACGATGATGTAATCGTATTCCGCCCAATGGCTCATCTCATCCGCCGCCTTGGCCATGCGGCGCGCCACTTCCTCCGCGCTATCCTGGGCGCGGCTCTTCAGCCGGCGCTCCAGCTCGCGCATCGAGGGCGGCAGGATGAAGATGCTGACCAGGTCGGTGCGGGCATGCTCCTGCAGCTGCTGGGTCCCCTGCCAATCGATGTCGAACAGCACGTCCTTGCCGGCGTGCAAGGCGGCTTCCACGGGCGCACGCGGCGTGCCGTAGTAATGGCCAAAGACCTTGGCCCATTCCAGCAGTTCCCTGCGGTTGCGGCGCAGCTCGAATTCCATATTGTCGATGAAGTGATAGTCGACGCCCGCGATCTCGCCCGGCCGCTTCGGCCGCGTGGTGACGGAGACGGACATCTGCAGATCGGGTTCCTGATCCTGCAGCATGCGCGAGAGCGTCGTCTTGCCCGCGCCAGAGGGCGATGAGAGCACCAGCATCAGCCCCCGGCGCCTGATCTCGGTAAATCCGCTTTGCCGCTCGCCGCTCAATCCCATCCCCTATTCGATATTCTGGACTTGTTCGCGCAGTTGCTCGATGGCGACCTTGAGGTCGAGGCCGAGCCTGGTCAACTCGACATCGGCCGCCTTCGAACACAGCGTATTTGCCTCGCGATTGAATTCCTGGCAGAGGAAATCGAACTTGCGGCCGATGGCCCCGCCCGCCTGGATCAGCGCGCGCACCGCGCCGATATGGGCGGCGAGCCGGTCGAGTTCCTCGCGCACATCGGCCTTGGCGGCCAGCAGGGCTGCCTCCTGGGCCAGGCGATCGGGACCCGGCAACGGCGATTGCCCCAGCAGGGTTTCCAGCTGCAGGCGCAACCGCTCGGCAATCGCTCCGGGCTGGGTCGCAGCGATGCGCCGCGCCGCCTCGGTCAGGCGCTCGATCTCGTCGATATGGGCTGACGCGAGAGCGACCAGCCTGGCGCCCTCGGCAAGCCGCATGGCCTTGAGCGCATCCAGTGCTTCGTTCAGCCGGCGGCCCAAAAGGTCGATGGCGCTGGCCGGATCGGCCTCCTCGTCGACCCGCTCGATGACACCGGGCAGCGCCAGCAAGCCATCGAGACGGGGCGGGGCGGCGGCGATGCCGGCGTTATCCTTCAGCTCCGCTCAATATCGCCAGCACCTGGTCCAGCGCCTCGCGGTTGACGCTGAGGCGTGGCCGCTGCTGGCGGTTTTCCGTGAGATTGACGCTGACATTGCCGCGCCGGCAGCGCTCGGCAACCGCCGCGCGCACGATCGGATCCAGGCCGTCGTAGCCATTGGGCAGGCGGCAGCGGACGTCGAGACCGCGCCCGTTGACGCTGCGCAACTCCCAGACCCATTGCCGGTCGCCGCTCACCGCCTCGACGCGCGCGAATCCGGTCATGCTGGCGATCGACATTATCCCCCCGAGGCTTGTGATTCGCCGGCGGCGACCGCAAAGTATACGCCGTACCCATGGCAGGCAAGAATGCCCTGCCATTCGCGATTCCCCATGCCCCGGTCCGCCAATGAGAGAGCCTCGCTCGATCGTCATCACCGGCGCCTCCAGCGGCATCGGTGCGGCACTGGCGAAAGCCTATGCGGGTGAGGGCGTCCATCTCGCCCTCAGCGGCCGCAACAGCGGCCGCCTTGGCGCGGTTGCTGCATTTTGCCGGACCGCAGGCGCCACGGTGGATGAAGGCATCCTCGACGTCACCGACAGGCAAGCCATGGCGCATTGGCTCGCGATTGCGAGGCGCGCCATCCGATCGATCTGGTCATCGCCAATGCCGGCATCTCTGCCGGCACCGGCGGCGGTTCCGAGCCAGCCGAACAGGTGCGTTCCATCTTCGCGGTCAATCTCCACGGCGTGCTCAATACTGTGATGCCGCTGCTGCCGGTGATGCAGCAGCGTGGGCGCGGCCAGATCGCGATCATGAGCTCGATCGCGGCATTTCGGGGATTTCCCGGCGCGCCCGCCTATTGCGCCAGCAAGGCGGCGGTTCGTTTCTGGGGCGAAGCGTTGCGCGGCGAACTATGGGAATCGGGCTTGCGCGTCAGCGTGATCTGCCCGGGCTATGTCGTCAGCGCCATCACGGCAGCAAACAAATTCCCCATGCCGATGCTGATGAAAGCCGAGCATGCGGCATCGATCGTGAAACGGGGGCTGGCAGCGGACCGCGCCCGCATCGCCTTTCCCTGGCCGCTCTATTTCGGTGCCTGGCTGGTCGGACTGCTGCCGCCGGCGCTGATCGACCCTGTGCTGCGCCGGTTGCCGAAGAAATACTGATTAAGGCGTGGTCGTCGCTGGCTTGCTGGTACCAGTGGCCGGCGCCGTGCTGCTCGCTGCCGGCGCACTCGTCGTGCTCGCGGCGGGAGCGGCCGGCGTGCTAGCTGCCGTGCCGGCGCCCGAGGGAGTAAAACCGGGTGTGCCGGGTGCGGGATCGGAGGCAAGCGCGGTGCCCGTGCCGCCGGCGGTGCTCTGGTCGGATTGCGGCAAGGCCGCCTCGATCTTGCGCCACGCCGCCACATTCTTGTTGTGGTCGGCGAGTGTCGCGGCAAAGGCATGGCCGCCCGTGCCGTCGGCAACGAAATAGATATCCTTGGTCGTCAGCGGATGCAGCACGGCCTGGATTGCCGCCAGGCCCGGATTGCAGATTGGGCCTGGCGGCAGGCCCTTGTAGAGATAGCTGTTGTAAGGGCTCCTGACCTGGAGATCGGCCAGGCTGATGGACCGGCCGAGCGGTCCGGAACCATTGGTGACGGCATAGATCACCGTCGGGTCGGATTGCAGCGGCATGCCCTTGCGCAGCCGGTTGACGAAGACGCCGGCGATATGGGCGCGCTCGGTGGGCGAGGATGTCTCCTTCTCCACGATCGAGGCCAGCGCCAGGGCCTTGTCGATGCTGTCATAGGGCAGATCGGCAGCGCGCTGATCCCACAGTTTCTGCAGCGCCTGCTGCATGGCATCGGCCATGCGGTTGATCATGGTGAAACGGGTTTCCCCGCGCGTATAAAAATAGGTCTCCGGCAGCAGATGGCCCTCGCCCGGGATATCGGGGGGCAGTTCCCCCACCAGTCCTTCGGCGGCGCTGACCAGCCTCAGCACCTGGGCAGTCGTATAGCCCTCGGGCACGGTGATGCGCCGAGCAACGGTAGCGCCCGACAGCATCATGCGCATGACCTGTTCCTCGCTCATGCCGGCGCCGAACTTGTATTCGCCGGCACGCAAGGGACGGCCGCCGGAGAAGAGATGCACGCCAAGCGCGAACAGGCGGTAATCCTCGACCACGCCCGCTTCCTCGAGCTGGTGGCCGATTCCGGTGACGCTGGTGCCGTTGTCAATCACCACGGTCGCATCGACCGTCAGCGGGCCGCGGCCATGCCACTGCTTGTAGAACAGAATTCCCCCGCCGACCGTACCCACCAGCCCGATCACGATCAGCAGAATGAGTATGCGCACGAGGCGGCGCATCGGCCGCTTAGGGAGGGCCGAGGAAGATCAGGCTGGCGTTGGTGCCGCCGAAACCGAAGGAATTCGACAGCGCCGCGCGAACCTTGCGCCGCTTGGCCTGTTTGGGCACCAGATCGATGTCGCAGTCTTCCGATGGATTGTCCAGGTTCAGGGTCGGTGGGACCACCTGGTCGCGGATGGCCAGGATGGAGAAGATGGATTCTACCGCGCCGGCAGCGCCCAGCAGATGGCCAACCGCCGATTTGGTTGAAGACATCGAAAGCTTGCCGGCCGATTCCCCGAAGACGCGCTTGACCGCGCGCAGCTCGATCTCGTCGCCGAGCGGCGTCGAGGTGCCATGGGCGTTGATGTAGTCGATATCCTCGGCATTCAGCCCGGCACGCTTGAGGGCGGCACGCATCGCGCGCTCGGCGCCGCCGCCCGTCTCCGACGGCGCAGTGATGTGATAGGCATCGCCCGACAGGCCATAGCCCACTACTTCACCATAGATCTTGGCGCCGCGTTTGCGGGCATGCTCCAGTTCTTCCAGGACGACGACGCCGGCCCCCTCGCCCATGACGAAACCGTCACGGTCGCGATCCCAGGGCCGCGAGGCGCGCTCTGGCGTGTCGTTGAAGCCGGTGGAAAGGGCGCGCGAGGCAGCAAATCCGGCGATCCCGATGCGGCAGATGGTGGCTTCAGCACCACCGGCCACCATCACATCGGCATCGTCGAGGGCGATCAGCCGGCTCGCATCGCCGATGGCGTGAGCGCCGGTGGAGCAGGCCGTCACCACCGCATGATTTGGCCCCTTAAAGCCGAAGCGGATTGAGACATGGCCGGAGGCGAGGTTGATCAGACGAAGAGGGAATGAAAAAGGGCGAGATCCGCCGCGGCCCCTTTTCATGCAAGGTGATGGAGGCATCGTAGATGCCCTGCAGGCCACCGATGCCCGAGCCGATCAAGACACCGGTGCGCTCGCGCAATTCCTCGTCTTGCGGCATCCAGCCGGAATCGTGGACCGCCTGCACGCCGGCCGCGAGCGCGAAGACGATGAACTTGTCCATCTTGCGCTGGTCTTTCGGCGGCACATAGTCGTCGGCGTTGAAATGATTGTTGGCGGCGTCGCCCACCGGCACCTCGCCCGCAATCTTGCTGGGCAGGTCGGAGACATCGATGGATTGAATGGCGCGCACGCCGGATTCCCCGGCGATCAGGCGCTTCCATGAGGCCTCAACGCCGCTGGCGAGCGGGGAAACAAGTCCTAGTCCGGTGACGACGACACGGCGCATGGGTGATGCGGCGGGCGTTGCTTGCCAGGCGCGAGTTGCGCCCGGCGCTCTACTCAATTCGCCTTATGCTGTTCGATGAAGGCGATCGCATCCTTCACCGTCAGGATCTTCTCGGCGGCATCGTCGGGAATTTCGCAGCCGAATTCCTCTTCGAAGGCCATCACCAGCTCGACCGTGTCGAGACTGTCCGCGCCCAGATCGTCGATGAAGCTCGCCCCATCATTGACCTTGGCCGCGTCGACGCCGAGATGCTCGACGACAATCTTTTTCACCCGTTCGGCGATATCGCTCATTGTTCTGGGACCCTCGAGTAAATTCTATTGGTGACAGCCCCTGGCAGGGCGGAAAAGCGCCGTCCCATTAACATAGTCGCCCACCCTTGACCAGCCCTGCGCGGGACTCGCAGGCGACCGGTCATATCATCGCCATTCCGCCGTTCACATGCAAGGTCTGGCCGGTCACGTAACTGGCTTCCTCGCTTGCCAAATAGACGACCGCGGCGGCGATATCGGCGGGCTGGCCCATGCGCTTGATCGGAATATGGTCCAACAGGCGCTGCTTGATCGCATCGTTCAACTTGTCGGTCATCGCCGTCACCATGAAGCCCGGCGCAATGACGTTAACGGTGATGTTGCGGGGCGCCACCTCGGCGGCGAGCGCCTTGGACATGCCGATCATCCCCGCTTTGGCGGCGGCATAGTTCGCCTGCCCGGGATTGCCGGTATGGGCGACGATGGAGCCGATGCCGATGATGCGGCCCCAGCGCCGGCGCATCATGTTGCGCAGCGCCGCCCGGGCCAGACGGAACCCGGCCGTAAGATTGACGTCCAGCACCTTCTGCCAATCCTCATCGCCCAGCCGCACGCCGATGGCATCGCGGGTAAGGCCCGCATTGTTGACCAGGATATCGACCTGGCCCATGGCGGCCTCCGCATCGGTCATCAGCTTTTCACAGGCTGCCGGGTCAGCAAGATCGGCGGGCAGCAGATGGCTGCGCTCGCCCAGCGATCCAGCCAGCTCTTCCAGGGCCGCGATCTTGGTGCCCGAGAGCGCCACGCTGGCGCCCTGGGCGTGGAGCGCGCGGGCAATGGCGCCGCCCAGCCCGCCCGATGCGCCAGTCACCAGCGCCTTCTTGCCGCTTAGATCGAACATGGAATCTCCTTCGCTATAGCGCTTTGAGGGCAGCATCCAGATCGGCGGGTTGGCCGAGGGACATTGCCTCGATCTCGCGGTCGATCCGTTTGGCAAGACCGGCCAATACCTTGCCGGCGCCCAGCTCTACCAGCCGGCCGACACCTTCGCTCTTCAGCCGCATGACGCTCTCGCGCCAGCGGACCATGCCGGTCACCTGCTGCACCAGAAGGCGGCGGATGGTTTCCGGATCGCTGACCGGTGCCGCCGTCACGTTGGCGACAAGCGGGACGGTTGGCGGCGTCAGGGTGACGCCGGCCAGCGCCTCTTCCATCTCGCGCGCTGCCGGCGCCATCAACTGACAATGGAAGGGCGCGCTGACCGGCAACAGAATGCTGCGCTTGGCGCCTTTTTCAGTTGCCAGCGCCATGGCGCGTTCGACGGCGGCCTTGGCCCCGCTGACGACCACCTGGCCCGGTGCATTGTCATTGGCGCAGGCGCAGATCTCGCCCTCTGCGGCAGCCGCCACCACCTCCTGCGCCGCCGGCAGGTCCAGGCCCAGCAATGCGGCCATGGCGCCCACGCCCACCGGCACGGCGAGCTGCATGGCGCGGCCCCGGCGTTTCAACAGCCGCGCCGCATCGGCCAGGCTGAAGGCGCCCGTCGCGGCCAGTGCGGAATATTCGCCCAGCGAATGGCCGGCGACGAAGGCGGCCTTGGCCGACAGCTTCCAACCGCCCTCCGTCTCCAACACCTTCAGCGCGGCAAGGCTGACGGCCATCAGCGCCGGCTGGGCATTTTCGGTAAGCGTCAGCTCGGCATCCGGCCCCTCGAACATCAGGGTCGACAGGCGCTGGTCCAGCGCGTCGTCGATCTCGGCAAAAATATGACGCGCCGGCGCAAAGGCCTCGGCCAGGGCCTTTCCCATGCCGACGGCCTGGGAGCCTTGGCCGGGAAACACAAAGGCGGTCTTCATGAGACAACCGGTCGGCGGTTAAGCGGCATCTGGATTCCAGCGATGGCGGAAGGCGTCATGGTGCGCGCATTGCTCCGAAAGCGAATCAGGGCGAGAGAATAGGCGGGCCCGCCCCCCAGCGACAAGCAGGCCAACGACCCCAGATGCGGGCACGGCCAAGCTTGACCTTTGCGCGCCGACAAACGCGTAATACCGCAAGACAGGCGTCAGTGATGGGGGCCTCAATGAAGGCGGTTCGGCGCAAAGGCAAGACAAAAGCCAAGGCCAGCGTAAAAGCCAGGGCCAATGTAAAAGCCAAGGCCCGCGCGAAAGCCAACCCTAAGGGCAAAAGCAGGCGCAGGCTCAGCGGCATCTCCGATATTCGTCGCTTCTTCCATCGCAATGAAACGCCGGTCTATTTCATCAGCGCCACCAACTTCAACCTGCTCGGCATGGACGAGTGGGTGAAGAACTTCAAATTCATCAGCTATATCGACTGCTATGACGGGCGCCACCCCAATACCTTCGTGCCGCCGCCGCTTCCCCACCCCGATTTCCACTCCATCGAGGACATCAACAACTACCTGCTGCAGCACCCGGCGGTGAAGGCATTCATCAAGCAGCGCGGCGGCAAGCCCAAAGTCGTGTTCCTGATGTTCGACGAGACGACGGAGACCCTGGCCAAAAAGCTCGGCATGCAGGTCTGGTTTCCCCGCGCTCGCCTGCGAAACGGGCTCGATAACAAGATCCAGACCGTGCGGGTGGGCAACAAGGCCCGGGTCCCATCGGTGCCCAACGTGCTGGCCTCGGTGGAAAACTATGCCGAGCTGCGCAAGGCGGCAAAGAGCCTGGGCAAGGATCTGGTGGTCCAGACGCCGTTCGGCGATTCCGGCCACACCACCTATTTCATCTCCAGCGAGGCGGATTGGAAGCGCTACGCCACGGAGATCACGGCGGAGAGCGAACTCAAGATCATGAAGCGCATCGATTGCCGCCAGGCGGCGATCGAGGGTTGTGCCACGGCCGCCGGCACCGTCGTCGGCCCGCTGATGACCGAACTGGTCGGCTTTCCCGAGCTCACGCCCTATAAGGGTGGCTGGTGTGGCAACGAGATCTTCGCAGAATCCTTCACGCCACGCATCCGCACCCAGGCGCGCGACCTGACCTTCCGCTTCGGCGAGCAGCTGCGCAAGGAAGGCTATCGCGGCTATTTCGAACTCGACTTCCTGATCGACAAGAAGAACGGCCAGATCTATCTGGGCGAGCTTAACCCGCGGGTGACGGGGGCAAGCTCGATGACCAATCATGCCGCCTTCGCCCATGCCGATCTGCCGCTGTTCATGCTTCACCTGCTGGAGTTCAGCGGCACGAAATTCGACCTCGATGTCGACGAGCTGAACGCCCGCTGGTCGAACAAGGACAACATCAATTCCTGGAGCCAGATGGTGATCAAGCATGTCCAAGATTCCGTGGATGTACTGGCGGCAGCACCACAGACCGGCATCTGGCAGTTGAACGACGATGGCAGCGTCAACTACTCGCGTTTCGACTATCATCGCCGGGCAGTGCAAAGCGAACGCGAGGCATTCTTCCTGCGCATCAGCGGCCCCGGCGATTTCCGTTACGAAGGAGCGGATCTCGGCATCCTGATTACCCGCGGGCGGCTCATGACCAAGGATTTCAAGCTGAACGATCGCGCCCACCGTTGGATCAAGGGCATCACCGCGCAATTCATCGGCCAGCCTTTGGCGCCATCCACGCCGGAAGCCCCGCGCCCGCCCGAACCAGGCGCCTTCAAGATCCTCTGAGGCCTGCGACATGGAATTGACTTTCCGCTCGGTCGCCGAAGCCGAGCCGGGCGAAAAATGGCGCGCGAGTTTTCAGCGGCATTGGCCCAGCTACCGGCGCTGGTATCTGTCCGAAGGGCCGGAAGCGATCCCGCATTACCCGGTCTGCCTCGCCAAGCTGCGCCACTACATGCCGGAGCTCGTCTTCACCTATGAGCGGCTCTGCGCTCTCGCCGGCGGCGAAGATATCGCCACGCGCTTCCTCAGCCTTTATCGCCCGCCCGCCTATCTGACCGGCTGCAGCCAGATCGCCTGGACCCGCGGCCGGCCGATGCTGGCGCGCAATTACGATTACAGCCCGGACCTCTGCGAGGGCCAGCTTCTGCTCAGCGCCTGGCATGGCAGGCAGGTCATGGCGATGACCGATTGCCTCTGGGGCGTGCTCGACGGCGTCAATAAATCGGGGCTCGCGGTCAGCCTGACCTTCGGCGGGCGCCCGGTGGTGGGCGATGGGTTCGGCGTGCCGCTGGTGCTGCGCTACGTGCTGGAGTTCTGCGAGCGCACGCGCGAGGCCGTACGCCACCTGACGCGCATTCCCATCCACATGGCTTACAACGTCACGGTGCTGGACCGCAGTGGCGATGTCGCAACCGTGATGCTGGCACCCGATCGCGAGCCGGCGGTGACCAGGCTTCCCATCGCAGCCAATCATCAGATGCGCGTCGAATGGGCCGATTACGCCAAGGCGACCGCCACATTGGAGCGCGAGCGCTTTCTCTTCCGGCGCCTGAACGATCCGGGCATCGACGAGGCAAAGCTGCTGGCGGATTTCCTGGTGCCCCCGCTTTATACGGGCGCCTTCGAGCGGAAATTCGGCACGCTCTATACGGCCGCCTATTGGCCGGCCGAGGGTGCCATGAGCCTGCTCTGGCCCGGCGACAGGCTGGACCAGGCGATCGACCGCTTCACCGAGGGCGAGCGGGTGAAGGACTATGCAGCCCAAGCCACCCGGCTGGTGATGCGTTGAGCCAGGCAAACCCATAGGAAACCGCCTGCCGCCTGCCAGAGCGCTTCCTGGCGGCTTTCATGCCGGAACGTGCAGGATTGACCGGATCGCTTCAACCAGCCTCCCGGCGCCGCTAATTGGCGGCGGGCGCTGGGCGCGTGGGCTGAACCGGGCGGCGGTTGATCTTTACTTGTGTTCCTGTATTGTTCCAGAGAAATTGGGAGCCCAGCCATGAAGGTCTATTGCGGTCCGCTCAGCCTGTTCTCACGCAAGGTCGAGATTGCCCTGCATGAAAAGGGGCTGCCCTATGAGCGAGAGATGGTCGCCTTTACCCAGGCCAAGGGCTATTCGCCCAAGCATCCCACGGTGCTTGCCGCCAACCCGAAGGCGCAGGTTCCGGTCCTGGTGGATGGCGATCTGACTCTCTTCGATTCGACGCTGATCTTCGAATATCTCGAGGATACTCATCCGGAGCCGGCGCTGTGGCCCGCCGACCCGAAGATGCGTGCCCGCGCCCGGCTGGTCGAGCTGACGGCCGACGAGATTTTGCTGCCGCTGGTGTCCCGCTTCATGCATCGCTCCGAGCCGCCGGATAGCGATGCCGACCGGCGCGGACGGCGCGAGGCCGAAGCGCGGCTGGCCGAGAGCGCGCTTGCCGCGCGCTATGGGCAGCTCTCCGACCAGCTTCAGGGCAAGGACTTCTTCTGCGGCACATACTCCTATGCCGATATCGCGATGTTCATGCAGGTATTCTGGGCGCTGCGCCTGAAAGGGCCACGCCTGGGCACGGCCCCTATCCTTGAATCCTGGTATGAGCGCGTGGGCTCGCGTCCGGCGGTCGCCAGGGTCGCGGCGGAAATCATCGCCGCCGATCGCCAGCTGTCTCCGGCGCTCTATTCCTGACGCCCAAAAAATTCAGGCGGGATCGTTTACCG
The DNA here is from genome assembly GCA_963770335.1 of uncultured Alphaproteobacteria bacterium. Lineage (GTDB taxonomy): Bacteria > Pseudomonadota > Alphaproteobacteria > Dongiales > Dongiaceae > DASXQK01. The sequence continues at coordinate 109,946 of CAVYPG010000019.1, read as the reverse complement.
CGAAGGCCTGCGCTGCCTCGCTGGCATTGAAACGCTGCCACATCGTCTGATAGGCGCGCTCGAGCGCTGCGACGAAACGCGCCCCGTTGAACAGCGGGGCTGTATGGCGAATGCCGGCGAGCCTGGAACGAATGCCCGCGAGCGCCGCGGGATCGCCGGCCAGGCGCAGGGCTAGCGCCTCATAATCCTTGAGCGAGGATGTGATCAGCTCCGGCAATCCCGCGGCCGTGAGGATGCTGGCCGAAACCCGCGAGGCGAAATGCCCCCCGGCGATCGTTACCACCGGCAGCCCCGCCCAGAGCGCATCGCTGGTGGTCGTATGTCCCGTATAGAGCCGGGTATCGAGGGCGAGATCAGCGAGAGCGAGGCGCGCCAGGTGATCCTCCTTGCCCAGTTTGTCGGCGAAGACCAGGCGGGTGGGATCGATGCCGCTGGACGATGCCGCCTGTTTCAGGTTGCGCTCCACCAATGGGTTATTGCGCAGCAGCCACAACACGCTGCCCGGCACGCGGCGCAGCAGCGACATCCAGCTGGCGAAAATCTCCGGCTCGATCTTGAAGTTGTTGGCGAAGCAGGCAAAGACGAAACCCTGTTCCGGCAGGCCGGCGGCACTGCGGGTGAACTTGCCCGGGGCCACCGGCCGGCGATCGTGGTTGATCTGATAGCAATGGGGCAGCCACACCAGTTTCTCGCTGAACCAGGGCGCATCCTGCGGCGGCGCCACGATGGGGTCGACCAGCACATAATCCATGAAGGCGCCGCCGCTGGTGCCGGGATAGCCCAGCCAGGAAACCTGGATGGGTGCTGCCCGCAGCGCGCAGATATCGAGGCGGTGTTCGCCGGTGCGCCCGGTCAGGTCGATCAGGATATCGACCTCGTCGCCATAAATGCGCCGTGCTGCATCCAGCGACGAGATGCGGCGCAGATCCACGAAGGTATCGGCTTCGTGCTGGGCCCGCTTGCGGTAGTCGCTGGCATCATCCTGGCCATAGGAATAGGCGTTGACCTGGAATCGCTCGCGGTCATGGGCGCCCAGCAGCCCGCCGAGCAGATGGGCGACAGGATGAATGCGGTAATCGCCGGAGAGATAGCCCAGCACGATGCGCCTGGATGATCGCGGATGGACGATGGGAAAGCGCACGCCCAGGGCTTGCATGCGCGCTTGCGTCTCGTCGCTGGCCGCCTTGGCGACCGCAAAGTTGCGTTGCGAATCCATGCTGCGGGAAATGCTGACGAAGGGCGGCTCACCCGGCTTGACCCCCTTGGCAAGCGCGATCTGGGTCGCGCGGTCGAGGCGCGCGCCCAGCAGCGGCAATTCCGCCCACTCGCAGGCATGCTGAAGCTGGTGATAGAGGAAGGCCAGCCCCTCGCCATAGTTCGGTCGCAACGCCACGGCCTGGCGAAAACAGGGTAGCGCTTCGTCCAGCTTGTGCTCACGCGCCAGCGCCAGGCCCAGGCGGCTCCAGGTCTCGGCATGGCGCGGCTCTCGCGCCAGCGCCTGGCGATAACAGGCAATCGCCTCGGCATGTCGGCTCTGGCTCGCCAGCGCCAGGCCCAGATTGGAATTGGCATCCACCAGGTTGGGATCGATCGCGAGCGCGCGGCGAAAACAGGTCTCGGCATCGCCCAGCTGGCCGAGGCGCGCATACAAGGCACCCAGATTCTGCTGCGCCTGGGCATCCTGTGGGCGCCGGTGCACTGCGCGCTGGATCAGCTCCAGGGCGCGACTATGGTCGCCCTGATTCAGCGCCACCACGCCGCCCAGATGCAGGGCATCAAAATCCTGCCCATCGGCCTCGATCATATGTTTGCAGCTTATGGCCGCTTCGGCCAGGGCGCCGGACTGGAACTGCTGCAGGGCGCGATTGAACAGGGCGGTACGTGCTGCCGGCGTCAGGCGCGAACGCGCAATGGCCGGCAGGACGAGAACGGGATTGGCCCTGGCGGGCGGCAGGCCCGCAGGTGGCTCATTGCGAGGCGGCCCAGACCTGCTTGGTTGCACCCTGGGCGGTTCATGGACCGGCGGCTTGGCCATGGCCGGTTCGACCATGGGTGACTCGGGCACGGGCGGCGCGGGCATGGCGGATTCAACCGGGGGTTTGCCGGCAGCCTTGCGCGCGATCGATTTCCGGGGAGCGGCAACTTTTTTTACCGCGGGTTTGGCGCCGGCTGGTTTCGCATTCGCTGGCCTGGCCTTCGCGGTTGGCGCAGCTTTGTCGGGCACAGGCTTGGCTGGGGGCTTCGCGGGCCCCACCTTCGGCCGGCCCTTGCCGGGCACTTCCCTATCCGCCATGACAACCCCTCAACCCAAACCCCGCCCGAACATAAAACTCGGCGCAAGCTTCTGCAATTTCTGGATTTCCCCTCATAAGGTCGGCCCAATAGCTTTCCTGATGAGGCCGGGCCAGAATGCCGGCCTTCTCTGGGGCGGCCCTTCTGCGATAGGTATGAGCGATGAGAGTGGTCGAGACCGCGCTGGCGGGCGTGAACGTTTATTTCCCAAAACGGATCGCCGACGACCGGGGCTATTTCAGCGAGTGGTACAATGCCCGCGACTTGGCGGCAGCCGGGCTCGACCAGCGCTTCGTCCAGGACAATGTGGTCCTCTCGCGCGAGCCCGGTACGGTGCGGGGCTTGCATTTTCAGACCCCTCCTCATGCCCAGGGCAAGCTGGTGGGGGTGCTGCGGGGTGCCGCCTTCGACGTGGTGGTCGATATCCGTGCCGGCTCGCCCAGCTTTGGGCAGGCCGTAACCGTGGAACTGAGCGCCGAGTTGGGTAACCAGATCTTCGTGCCGGAGGGGTTCGCCCATGGCATCTGCAACCGGGTTGCCGGCACGCTCGTTGGCTACAAGGTGACGGATTTCTACGATTCCCTCTGCGACAAGGGCATTGCCTGGGACGACCCCGACCTTGCCATCGCCTGGCCCGCCGCAGCCGGTGAAGCGAGGCTGTCGGAGCGCGACCGGCACTGGCCGAGAGTACGCGATCTCGAATCCCCCGCCCTTTCGCTTTGAAGGACCGCGCTGAATGGCCGGGCGGATCCTGGTCACGGGTGGGGCAGGCTTCATCGGCTCGGCGCTTTGCCGCCATCTGATCGGCCTTGGCAGGGCTGAGATCCTCAACCTCGACAAGCTGACCTATGCCGCAAATCTCAATTCACTGGCGTCGATTGCAGCGCATCCGCGCTACCGCTTCGAGAAGGCGGATATCTGCGATGGCGCGGGCCTGCGGCAGTTGTTTGCCGATTTCCGTCCCGATGCGGTGATGCATCTGGCCGCCGAAAGCCATGTCGACCGTTCCATCGACCGGCCCGGCCGCCTTCATCGAAACCAATATCGTCGGCACATACTGCCTGCTGGAGGCGGCCCGCGATTATTGGCGTGGCCTGCCGGATGCGGCGCGCGCCGGCTTTCGCCTCCTGCATGTCTCCACCGACGAGGTCTATGGCAGCCTGGGCAGCGAAGGCTTCTTTCGCGAAGACACGGCCTATCAGCCGAACTCCCCCTACTCCGCCAGCAAGGCCGCGGCCGATCACCTGGCGCGCGCCTGGCAGCACACCTATGGCCTGCCGGTCATTGTCACCAACTGCTCGAACAATTATGGGCCGTATCAATTTCCCGAAAAACTGATCCCGCTGACCATCGTCAATGCCGCATCCGGCAAACGCCTGCCGGTCTATGGCCAGGGGCTGAACCGGCGTGACTGGCTGCATGTCGACGATCATGTCCGCGGCCTCGTCCTGGCGCTGGAAAAGGGCGAACCCGGAGGCAAGTACAATTTCGGCGGCGGCGCCGAACAGGCGAATATCGAGGTGGTGCGATCGATCTGCGCAATCCTCGACCGGCTGCGCCCGGATGGCGGCAAGCATGAGCGGCTGATCGAATTCGTCACCGACCGGCCGGGCCACGATCTGCGCTATGCCATCGATGCAAGCCACGCCCATGACAAGCTCGGCTGGCGCCCGCAGGAAGATTTCGCCGGCGGGCTGGAAAAGACCGTGCGCTGGTATCTCGACAACCGCGACTGGCATGAGCGCGCACTTCATGGCCGCTATGGCGGCGAGCGGCTTGGTCTTGCGACCTGACCGGATGCCCTGCTCATGAGGCCTGCGGTGGGCCATGTGCTGGTGGTGGGTCGCCAGGGCCAGGTGGCAAAGGCGCTGGCGCAAGCCGCCTGGCCCGTGGGCGTTCGCCTTTCCTGCCTGGGGCGCGAGACGATCGACCTGGCCGACCCGTCAGCGGCAGTGGCTGCAATCCTGGGCTTGCGGCCCGATCTGGTCGTCAATGCCGCGGCCTTCACCGCCGTCGATCTGGCCGAGAGCGAACCCCAGGCCGCCTTTGCGATCAACCGCGATGGTGCGGGGGCACTCGCACGCGCCTGTGCCGAACTCGCCATTCCGCTGATTCATCTTTCGACCGACTATGTCTTCGACGGGCGCAAGAGCGGCGCCTATGTCGAGCAGGATCCGGTCAATCCGCTCTCGGTCTATGGCGCGAGCAAGGAGGCTGGCGAACAGGCGATCCGTGCCGCTCTGCCGGCTCATCTGATCCTGCGGACATCCTGGGTCTATGCGCCGCAAGGGAAGAACTTCGTCCTCTCCATGCTCGCGCGGGCGAGCCAGGCTGATGCGCTTCGCATCGTCGACGATCAGCGGGGCTGCCCCACCGCCGCAGCGGAAATCGCCCGGGCGATTGCGGCCGCGGCCGCGCGGCTGCTGGACGGCAGCGGGGTTTACGGCACCTTCCATTTCTGCGGCGCCGGCAGTACGAGCTGGCATGGCTTTGCCCAGGCGATCTTCGAGCTTTCCGGCGGCCCGCAGCCGCGCCTGCAGGCGATCCCCACCAGCGAGTATCCCACCCCGGCGCGCCGGCCCGCCAACTCGGTGCTGGACGCCGGCAAGTTCCACCGGCTTTATGGCGTTGCGGCGCGGCCGTGGCGCGAGAGCCTGGCGGACTGCCTGGCGGAGATCGCGGCGCTGAGGGCGGGGGCCAAAAGGAAACCGGGCATGAAGGGGATCATCCTGGCGGGGGGTGCCGGCACGCGGCTTTATCCCGTGACCTATGCGGTCAGCAAGCAGCTGCTGCCGATCTACGACAAGCCGATGATCTATTACCCGCTGTCGACGCTGATGCTGGCGGGCCTGCGCGAAATCCTCGTCATCACCACGCCCAAGGACATCGCCCGTTACCGCGAGGTGCTGGGCGACGGCTCGCAATGGGGCATCTCGATCGTCTATGCCGAGCAGCCGCGGCCCGGAAGGCCTGGCCCAGGCCTTCGTCATCGGCCGCGATTTCCTCGCCGGATCGCCCGCCGCCCTGGTGCTGGGCGACAACCTGTTCTTCGGGCCGGGCCTGGCCGACATCCTGCAGCGCGCGGCGGCGACCCGCGACGGGCGCGACGATCTTCGCCTATCGCGTCGACGATCCGGAGCGCTATGGCGTCATCGATTTCGATGCCGCCGGGCGGCCGGTCTCGATCCAGGAAAAGCCGAAGAACCCGAAATCCAACTGGGCGGCGACCGGTCTTTATTTCTACGACCATCACGGTGGTCGACGTGGCGGCATCCGTGCGGCCTTCGGCGCGCGGCGAGCTGGAGATCACCGATGTGAACCGCCACTATCTCGAGGCGGGCAAGCTGCAGGTCGAAAAACTGGGCCAGGGCTTTGCCTGGCTCGATACCGGCACGCATGAATCGCTGCTGGAGGCCGCCGATTTCGTGCGCATCATGGAACGCCGCCAGGGGCTGAAGATCGCCTGCGTGGAGGAGATTGCCTTTCACCGCGGCTTCATCGATGTCGAGCAGCTGCTGCGCCTGGCGGCGGGCCTCAAGGAAACCGATTACGGGCGCTATCTGCAGCGGGTGGCGCGCGAACGTTGAATGCCGCCGCCGGATGTTCACCGGTTGCTGGCTAGGCTAGGATAGACGCACCAAATACGGCACGACCCGTCATTTATCGGCAGCGGATTCATGGAATCTTTTTCCCAGCACGGCCAGGACCGTTACGTCTACGACCGGTTCTTCAAGGACCGCAGCGAACCCGGCGTCTTCGTCGATATCGGCGCCTATGATGGCGTGACGTTCTCCAACAGTTTGTTCTTCGAGAGGCATTTGGGCTGGCGCGGCATCTGCATCGAGCCGCTGCCGGAAACCTTCAAGAAACTAAAGGAAAGCCGCAATGCGATCTGCTTGAACCATGCGGTATCCGATTTCACCGGTACCGGTAAATTCGCCGATGTCGATCTGGGCAAGTTTGAAAAGATGTATAGCGGCCTCAGCGCCTACTACCACCAGAGCCATAGCGAGACCATCAAGAAATACGCCAGCCAGGTACGCGTCATCGATGTCGAGATCAAGCCGCTGGCAGCAGTTCTCGACGAGCACGGCTTCAAGCAGATCGACTATATGAGCATCGATACCGAGGGCGCGGAGCTGCCCATCCTGCGGGGTGCCAATCTGGGCGCCCACGACGTGCGCGTGCTGTCGGTGGAGAACAACTACCAGGACCCGCAGATCGGGCAATTCCTGGCGGGTTTCGGCTATCGCCGGGTCCATGTCTTTGCCGGCTTCGACGAACTCTACTGCAAGTCGAACTCGCTAAAGAGCAAGCTCGCCGGGTTCTGAACGCCGGCGCCCACGTCTACGCCGGCAGGCGCACCAGCATCTTGCCGACATTGTCGCCGCGGAACAGGCCGGCGAAGGCATCCGGCATGGCCGCGAGCCCGTCGACGACGGTCTCCTGCCAATGCATGCGCCCCTCGGCGATCCAGCCCGCCATGGCGTCGAGGAACTCCGCCATCCGGTCCCAGTGATCGCTGACGATGAAGCCTTCGATCGTCAGGCGGCGGGCGACCGTCAGGAACAGATTGTTCGGGCCGGGCTTCGGCTGGTCGTCGTTGTAGCGGCTGATCGACCCGCACATGGCGATGCGCCCATGCATGCGCATATGGCCGATGGCGGCCTCGAGATGGGCGCCGCCGACATTGTCGAAATAGATATCGATTCCGTCCGGCGCCGCGGCGGCCAGGCTGCGGGCAGATCGGGCGTGGCGCGATAGTCGATGGCCGCATCGACCTTGGCCACGTCCTTCAGCCAGTCGATCTTGGCCTTCGAGCCGGCGGAAGCGATGACGCGGCAGCCTTTGATCTTGGCGATCTGGCAGACGATCGAGCCGACCGCGCCGGCGGCGCCCGAGACGAAGACCGTCTCGCCCGCCTTCGGCCGTCCGTGGATCAGAAGACCGGTATAGGCCGTCAGGCCCGGCATGCCGAGCGCGCCGATAAAGGCCTGTGGCGGGCCCTTTCGATACGTCGATCTTTTCCAGGCCCTTGCCGTTGGAGAGAAAGGCTTCGCGCCAGCCGAGGCTCGAGCGCACCATGTCGCCGATCTTGAACTTCGGATGTTCGCCCGCGACCGACCCGGCCGATGGCGCCGCCTTCCATTGTCTGGCCCAGGCGCCAGCCCGGAACGTAACTGTCCTTGCCGGTCATCCGGCCGCGCATATAGGGATCGACGGTGAGCCAGAGATTGCGGACCAGGACTTCGCCGGGGCCGGGCGCCGCAAGATCGACCGCGGCAATCTCGAAATCGCCGGCGACGGGCACGCCGTGGGGAAACCGCTTCAGACGTATTTCGCGGCTTTTCATCGAGCGGTCAGTTGCGCTCGAGCACGCCTTCCAGCGGGAAGGTGAGCCCCAGGCTCTTCCAGAAATTGGCCACCTGCTGGACCACCGCGTCGCCCTTCTGGTTCTCCTGGGGGCCGAAATCGGGCTTCGGCGCTTCCTTGAAGGGCTCCGGCTCCATGGTTCGTGCCGAAGCCTTCGATAGAATTTCTTCACCGCCGCCGGCATGGAGGCGCCGCCATAGGGCAGCAGATGCGTTGCCGGCCATGGTGGGAATCGCCTCCATGGCGATCTGGTAGTGATAGCGCTTCCAGTAGCCCAGGAAGACGTCGAGATAGCTCATCTTCTTGACCTGGGCCTCCGGCACGCCCCACTTCATCCAGTCATCCAGGGCCCAGCGCTCGATGGCGCTGCGCACGGTGAACTGGCCGTTCTTCGGCATGCCGCCGCTCTTGTCGAGCACCGACTGGATCATCGACAGCGGATGGCGCAGCGTGATGATGTATTCGGCGTTGTTGCCGATGACCTCGTGGATCAGGGGAAAGCTGTAGACGCCCTTGGTGAACTTCTTGGGCACGACGATGCCGCCGTTATAGGCAAGCCGCCCGTATTTGGTGAAATAGAGATCCACCATGGTCAGGTACTCGGCCATCTGCAGCAGGCCGCTGGTATGGACGTTGCCGCCCTGCTCGGCGAAGGCCAGCGTTCCCAGATGGGGAAAGCCGTCATGGGCCAGCGCGTTCTGGACTTTCTTGTAGTCCATGCCGGCGCCGCGGAAGAGCTGCTTGGTCATATAGGTGCCGCCGGTGCGCGGGATGCCGATGACGAAGAAGAAGCGGTAGCGCTGGATGCTTTTCAGCGTGTCCGGCCGGCCGGTCAGCATTTCCTTGAAGTAGCGATATGACTGCAGCACCCGGGCGCGGCCCTCGGGCTTGCCCAGCACGAAGGTGATCTTCTCGCGCAGGTTCTCGAACCGCCCGTCATTGGAAGCCAGGCTTTCCTCGTCCTGGGCATGCCAGCTTCCGGCATAGAACTCGCCGCCGGTCAGATCGGTATGCAGGAATTCCACGAATGCCGGCGAGGTCGGCAGATCCGTGTCCTTCAGCGTCAGCGTAACACCCATCATTCCCTCTCGGAAAACACATGGCCAAGCGCGGCGGGCCGCCCCTGTGGGCGGCCCGCCTGCTCTGCCGGAACCCGGCTATGTCCTTACGCTGTCGTTAGAAATTCTGCAACAACTGGACGTAGAAGGTGTCGTTGGAGATGTTGGTGGCGTTGTAGTGGCCCACCGGATGGGCCCAGTCGAAGCGCAGCGCCGTATCCCCCAGCGTCGTCACATTGGTGTGCAGTTCCGCGCCCGCACCCACCGAATACAGCGCATCGTCCGCGGTTGCCACCTGCCAGCTTGTTCCACACCCAGCCGCCATCGAACCACGGGCCGATCGACACCCCCCAGCCCTCGCGCTGGAACACTTCCTGGTCAAGCTCGACCGACACCTGCATGCCGCTGTCGCCCGTATCCTGCGCCGGCTGGAAGCCGCGCACGCTGCCATAGCCGCCGATGGCAAACAGGTCGGAGGCCAGCAGCGTGTCGCTGGCATACTGGCCCGTCACCAGGCCCTTGACCGAGGCCTGCCCAAGCCCAGCGAACGTCCACAGGTTCTGGCGCGCCAGCAATGTGGGCCGCACGATGAACGCGTCCGGGTTGCCCGCACGGCTCAGGAGCGCATCGCCCTCGTCGCTGCCCCCGAACGCCCCCACGCCCTGCGATAGCTGAAGGGCCGCATAGACCGTCGTGTTCGACAGCCGCAGCAGATAGTTGCCGTCCAGGGTCACATGGCGCGTCTTGTCGTCGGAGTTCGGTATCCCGTCGATGATGTTCGACTGGAAGTGGCCCGCATCGAACCCAAGGCGAACCGTGATCTTCTGCTTGGCCGTGTTCAGCAGCGCGCTCGACAGCCCGATCCGGAACTGGTCCGTCGTGCCCGTCCGTGCCCAGGTTCGCCAGGTCCCCGTTAACCGTCGAGTTGCTGTACAGATAGCTCGTATCCAGGATCATGTTCTTGAACCCGATCGGCGTCTGGATCCCGCCGCTGACCGTCAGCAGATCCTGGTTCGAATGGGTGAAGTTCAGGGTATAGAGCTCGCCCAGGCCCAGCAGGTTGCCCCATTGCAGCCCGGCATTGAACAGCCACTCGCCCGTCAGCTTCGAGCCGTAATTGTTCACCGACACATACTGGTTGAAGTCGTTCGTCTTCTGCACATTGACGTCCAGCGCCGTCGTGCCAACCTGGCTGCCCGGCACCAGGTTCACCGACGCCTTCGCGCCATGCAGATCGTCCAGATCGCGCACCATCGATTCGACGTCGCTCTCGTTGAACACGTCGCCCGGATGCACTTCCGAGGCGATCGCCCCGGTGATGAACGGACGCACGGCGGCATCCTTGCCCACCGTCACCTTGTCGATCTTGGCCTCGTACACCGTCACGTTCAGAACGCCACGGGTCAGGTCCTGGTTGGGCGGCGTCACCACCCGCACCAGGATGTAGCCATCCTCGTAATAGCGCTTGGCGATGTCGTACTTCATCTTCGCCAGATCGCCACGGGTCAGCGGACGGTTCAGATAGGGCGCCACCACCGGCTGCAGATCGCGCATTCGACATCACGCCCAAGCCCGCTGAACACCACCTGCTTGATCGTGGGCACCGGGCGCATTGGCATCGGGCACCGATTCCGGCGTCGGCGTGCCGCCCGAGCGGCGGCAGCGGCGCCGGCGCCGGGCGGCAGCGGCACCACCGGCACAGGGCGGTCGATCACCCCGGGCAGACGGCCCGCCGCTGACTGCGCCAGGCCCAGCGAGGGAAGCGCCAGGCACAATCCCAGCACCGCCGCTCCCGCCAGCCTGACCTGATGTCGATACACCATTCCGAACATCCCCCTTACTTGCTTCCGACCTTCATCCGCGACAAATCCCAGACCCTTATGGCCCGGTATCCGTCAGATCGGAAACGTTAATCGGCTTCCTGTGACAGGCCTGGCCCTTGTTGACCGCATTCGGGTCGGCACCCGCAAGACCCAGCACACCGCAATCCTGGCCGTCGACCGACAGCGGAATGATCGTCAGCCCGCCGCTGCTGTTCAGCGTCGGCGTCATCCGTCGGCATGCGCATACAGCTTCTCGCACATGCGTCGAGGCTCGACGCCGGGACCACGGTGACCGAGCCGCCCGCCCGGATATCGATATCCGCCAGCGCATGCCGGCCATCGGCCCGTACGTCGAGAACTGTTGGTCGTGAAATGCGCCTGCCGGAAGGCGAAGACTGTCCCGCCGCTGGGGCCGACCTTGGCCGAGGCGATCGGATCGTTGCCCACGATCAGGATGTTGTTGTGGGCGAAGATCTCGACCGAGGCCGTGGCCTTGTCGTTGGTAGCGATCGGCATAAGCGAAGGCACCGATATTGCCGATCACCACGATGTTGCCGAAGTTGGACGGCGCGCCCGGTGCTGAACTCCGTTGGCGCCGCCGGCCGCCAGATGCACATTGGCATGGGCAAGGTTGCTGGTGGCCGAACCGATGGCCTTGGCCATGGCGATCACATTGCCGTGGACGAAGATGCCGCCCACGCCGTGCGTGCCAGCATCGAGCGAGAGCAGGGCGTTGGCCGAGGCCGGCCCGGCGCTGTCCGCCTCGGCGCCGGCCTGGACGAGCAGCCCGTTCGTGCCGACGGAGATGTTGCCGCCTGCCACCAGAGCGAGTTCAGCCAATGCCTGCGCCGTGTCACCGTTGTCCGAAAAATCCTGAACAGCACCAGCTCGAACCCGGGCGCCATGCATCGAGATATTGTTGCCTGCCACCACTGCGACGACGGCGTTCGCACCAACATTGGTGTCGCCGCTGAACTGCTCGGCCGAGGCAGTGGCAAAGATATCGCCACCGATCACGACACCGTGGCGGGCGTTGATTGTCGCGGCCACATTCGCAAACGTCGTCGCATTGCCGGAGCCGGCTGCACTGGCTCGCAGGAAGATGCCGCCGCCCACGAACACATTGCCGGAGCTTGCCACGATATTCAGGCTGACATTTGCCGCGGTGGAGGTTCCGGAGCTGGATCCTTCGGCCGTGGCCTTCATGCCGATATTGCCGAAGATCTTCACATCGCCGCCATGGCCGCCGGGCTTGGTATTCGCCCAGATCAGGGCATCGGCATCGGCCCTGGCGGAACCGGTGCCGTCGTGGTCGGCAAAGGCATTGACCATCACATTGCCGTGGATTTCGACGGTACCGGACGAAGCAATGATCTTCAGGTTGGCGCAGGCCGAGGCGCCCCCGCCGGTACTTTCGCTGGCGATCGCGGTGGCATCGACGTCGACATTGCCGGTCAGGAAAATATCGCCGTTGTTGGCATGCAGGTTGGCGGTTGCATTCGCCACTGCCGTGCCCTCGCTGCCTTCCGTCGTCGCGTCGGCGGAAACCCTGATATGGCCGTTGACGGCCAGGGTGCCGGTGCTGGCGCTCATCGCCAGATTGGCGCAGGCCCTGGCATCGCCGCCGTCGCTGTTGGTTTCGTCTGCCGCCGCCGTAACGTCGATACCGCTATCCACCGTGACCCGGCCGCCAACGATATTGGCCGTTGCGGTGGCCTGCGCCGAGGCAGGTGATGAGCCATGGGCCGTCGCATCGGCTGCCACGCCGATATGGCCATGGACATCCAGGAAATGGTTCGCCTTCAGCGTGAGCAAGGCAACCGCATTGGCGTCGCCGGCCCCCGTGCTGGCCAGTGCGTTGGCAACGACCGAGACGTCGCCGTCGATGGTGACATTCCCGTTCGTCATCACGGTGGCATTGGCCAGAGCGTTGGCGTCGCCGATGAGGTTGGTGCCTTCCGCAGAAGCCAAGGCAAATACATTCAGGCTACCCGTACGAATGTCGCCGTTACCGGTAGCGGAAATCAGCAGCTGCGCATTGGCAAGGTCGTCGAGGCTGCCCGTCGCGTCATGATCGAATGCCGCGGCGGCCACGGTCACGCCATTGAGGGAGATGGCGCTACCGGCATTGCTGGCCGTGATGGTGGCGTTCGCAGTCGCCTTGGCATTGCCGTCCAAATTACCGTTTTCGGCCGCGACGGCCAGAACGGCCACATCGCCATGACCCGATTCAGTACCGATGCCGACCTGGTTGCCGTGGATATTCAGGACGGCATTGGCCGAGGCGCCGGAGCCGCTGTTGTCGATGGCGACCGCGGCGACAAGCACCGGCCCGTCGATTTCCACGACGGCCGGATCAATGTTCACGGAGGCGAGCGCATTGGCATGGTGCGTCGTGCCGCTGCCGCCATCGAACGCCACCGCGCCGTCAAACACGGCGAAGCCGGTTGAATGGTGGCCTGCCAGGCCACCGCCCGGCAGCAGGTTGCTGAGAACGGAGGAGCCCAGACTGTGGCTCAGGCTGCTCGCCAGCTGGTCGGACAGGAAGAGATCGATCTCACCCTGGTTGATGAAGACATTTTTGCCGGCGGCGATTTCGAGATCGGCGGTTGCTCTCGCCGAATTGCCGTCCGTATCGACCGCCACCGCCAGCTGCATCACGCCAGCCTGTATCACGACAGAGTTGGCTGCGTTGATCTGGGTCAGGGCATTGGCATGGGCATGGCCCGGCGCGGCGGTATCTACCGCAACGGCGCCGACAAAGACGCCGGCGAAGAGTCCCAGGCTCGCCTGTGTGCTGCCATGGCTGCCCGGCACCCGAACCTCAAGATGACCAAACCCGATTCCGACGCTGCCGTTATTGGCGTCGATCGCCAGATGCGCGTTCGCATTGGCTGTTGCACCGCCCTCGTCGAGGGCAAGGGCAAGCATCTCCACGCCATGGAGAATCAGCGCCTCATTTTGAGCATTGACGGCGACATTCGCCAGGGCATGGGCGCCGTGACCCGCAGCCACACTGCTGCCGCTATAGACCGCGGCGGCCACTGCAAGGATGCCGTAACTGGCCGTGGCCGTGGCGAGCGTGCCCGCGCTGCCCGGAACATGGAACACGTGATGGCCGGTGCCGGTGATGAGCACCTGATTGGCGTTGACATGAACATTGGCCGAGGCCGTGGCATTCGTGCCATGCGGATCATGGGCAAAGGCCAATGCCGCGACGCCGCCGTCCACCCCCAGGCCAAGAGTGGCCTCCAGATCGACATTGGCCAGGCCAACAGCCTTGGCGCCGGCGCCGGAACCGCCGGCCTGATCGGCCGAGCCGATGACCGTCACATCGTGCGTTATGATTTCGCCATTTACTCCCAAATCCTCGATCAGCAGCTGGGCGTTGGCGAGTGTCGCCTTGCCCTTGGCATTGCTGTCGAAGGCATAGGCCTCCACGGTGATATCGTCGTTCAGTGTGACCGCCACGAGCGAGCCGGTGCCGACGATCGCCGCATTGGCGAGCGCCACGGCATGGCTGTTTACGCCCAGATTATGGGCGTTCGCCTTGACGTCGATGGCACCCTCGACGGTCATAAACTTGGCCATCAGGTCGACCGATGCCGTGGCCAGGATCGCATTGTGGGTCAGCGCGCCGCCCTTGGCCTGGGCGTTCACGGTGATCCCGCCAGAGTCAAGGAAGGTGTTCTCGTGGAGCTGCAGCAGCGCCTTGGCATGGGCCTGGGCCGTGCCTTGGCTGCTGGCATCCGCCTGCAGGTTGATGCCGTGGGTCCCGACGTTGAATTCAACCGCGGGATTCGTCTGGATCAGGTTGGCACTGGCGAGGGCCCCGACGCCGCCGGCCAGCGTATCCGTATCGTGGGCCAGCACATCCAGCGTGATGCCGCCCAACAAGACGCTTTTCACGCCGGTACCGAAGGTGAGATTGGCAATCGCCTGGGCCGCGTTATGCCCGTCATCGATGGCATGAGCGCGCAGGTCGACGCTGTTGGATGTGTTGTGGACCGTCGTTACCACGGTCCCGTTGAAGAACACATTGGCCAGCGCAACCGCGGCATAGGGCGAGCCGTTGCCGTGGCTGTTGTGGTCATGCGCCAGCGCGTTGACCAGGATACGCCCATCCAGATTGATCGAGTTGTGGGCCTGGACATTCAGGCTGGCCACGGCATGGGCGGTGTTGTTGCCCCAATTCTCGGCATCGGCCGTGACGTTGATATCCTCGAGATGGATATTGTGGTTGGCCGTCACATGCACGAGAGCCGAGGCGGTGATGTTGTTCAGCACAGTGGCGCCGGGCGTCGTGAAGCTGGCGCTGGCGATGCCTTCAAGGTTGCCGTGGACCGACGCGTTGCCGGTGTCCGCCGTAATGTCGACGTTGGCCAGGGCGTGCGCCTGGTCGTTGTTATGGATGGCCTTGGCGACGGCCTGGGCGCCGATCTTGCCGCTGTCGCCGATGTCGATGTGATTCGCCGTGACATGGAGGGTGGCGAGGGCATTGGCTGAGCTGCCGTCCACCGCGTTGGCGAAGACGAATATGTCATTGCCGCTGCCGTCAACCACCCTGCCGGCATTGATGAAGGCGTTGCCGATGGCATGGGCATGTGCGGCCGGCGTGCCGAGAACTTCGTCGGCCGTGGCGTTGACATGCACATTGTGCAGCAAACGCACACCGCCGCCGGCGGAGCTCGCAGCGATCAGAAGCTCGGCATCGGCAAGTGTCAGCCCGTTGCCGTTTGCATCGAGGGCATTCGCGCGGACGTTGATGTCGTTGACCACGATGGCACTGGAGTTATCCGCCATGCCCGTCAAATTGACAGTCGCCAGCGCATTCGCATGGTCATTGGAAGCGTGGTCATTGGCGGATGCCGTCACATTGAAGGCATTGTCGATGCGCAGATCGCCGCTGCCGCCGCCGCTGGCATGCACCACCACGTTGGCGACGGCCTGGGCGCCGTCGCCATGAACGTTGGCGTCTATGGCATTGGCAAACAGCGCCGAGACCCCGTGGATCGTGACCGCCGCTCCGTTGACATGCACGTTCATCAAAGCGTTCGCGAAGTCGGTGCCGTGGCTATAGGCGCTGGCATGGCCGGCAAGCCCGCCGAGTACCACCGGATCGCCATGGACATTGATCGAGCTCAATGCCAGGGCACCGTTCTGTGAGTGATGGCTGGAAGCGACCGCATGGGCATTCGCCGTGACGACGCCGTTGATCAGAACGTCGCCGGCAACGGCATTGGCATTGATCAGCGCGTCGGCGATGGCGGATTCGCTGCCCACGTTCACCGCATTGGCGCTGGCGTGGACGTCCTTCGTTACATTGACGTCGCCGTGCGCCGCGTCGAGGATGATGTTGGCGCTGGCACGAGCCCAGCTGCCGCCGGCCGATTCCTGATGGGCCGTGGCCGTCGCCTCGACGCTGCCGCCGACGGTGATGCCGTTGTTGGCCAGCATATTGACCGTGGCGTTGGCCTGCGCGAAGCCGTGCGCATCTTCGACGGCGTTGGCATAGGCACCGACATCGCCGCCGATATTGATGCTGCCGGTGGCGGCCTGGATCTGCAGATTGGCGCAGGCCTCGGCGAACTGGGTGCCGCCCGAGACATTATCCAGGGCCGTGCCGATGACATCGACATTGCCGGCGATCACGACGTTGGTGTGGCCGAGAATATTCGCACTGGCATTGGCCCGGGCGAAGCTGGCGCCACTATCCAGGGCGTTGGCCTGGACCAGCACGTTATGGCCGATATTCACGCTGCCGGTAACGGCATCGAGCTGCAGGTTGGCGCAGGCCTGGGCGCTGCTGCCGCCGCTGCCATGCTGCGACGCACTCGCGAAGACGACCGCGTTATTGGTGATGTGAATGTTGGTGTTGCCAAGCACGTTCGCCAGCGCGCCGGCCCGTGCCGAGGAATCGTTGTTCTGGATCGCAACGGCCCGGACATTGATGCCGCCGAGATTGGCGCTGCCGTGAATTGCATCCACCTGCAGATTGGCGCTGGCCCGAACACCGGCGGGGGTGCCGGACGAAGCCGTTTGATCTGCGCTGGCGGATACGCTCGCCACGCCGCCGATATGGATATTCGTGTTGGCGACAATGTTCGCGAGCGCATTGGCCGCCGCGGAATTGGGTGCGCCATCGCCGGCGCCATGGGCATTCGCCACCACGTCGAGGTTGCCGGCCATATTGATGCTGCCGTTCACCGCATGGAGCTGCAGATTGGCATTGGCAAAGGCGGTGGTGCCGTCGGAGCCCGTCTGGTCGGCGCTCGCCGACACCGTAATGTTGCCGCCGATGGCGAGATTGCTATGGGCAACGACATTGGCGAGTGCATTGGCATGGGCGGATGAACTGCCGCCGGAATGGGCAATCGCCTTAACATCGATGCCGCCGAGGCTCACATTGCGCGTATTCGCCAACACCTGCAGGTTGGCGGAGGCACGTGCGCCCTGGGTGCCGGAGTCATGATCGACGCTGGCCAGAACGGCGACATTATTGCCGACGATGACGTCGACATTGCCGAACAGGTTCGCCGAGGCGTGGGCACGCGGCGAGCCGGCCCCGCCGTCATGGGCGATCGCATTGACCATGACGCCATGGTTGATATGCAGCGTGCCGCCGACGGCGTTCATCACCAGGTTGGCAAGCGCGTTCGCATTCGACGCATCGCTGTTGTTGGCATTCGCCGTCGCCGTGACATCGACATTGCCGCCAACGGTAATGTCGGTAGCGGCCTGGATGTTGGCCTGGGCGTTGGCCGTCGCGACGGCCGAGGTAGAGCCGGATTCCTTGGCGAAAGCGTGAACGATGATGTCGTGGTTGACGGCGATGTGGCCCGTACCCGTCACCATCTGCAGGCTGGCACAGGCGAGTGCCGACGACGATGCGCCGCTTCCGGGATTATTGGCCGAGGCCGTTACGCCAACATTGCCGTTGACGTTGATGAAGGTATGGGCGTTGACATTGGCCTGCGCGAAGGCCGAGGCCTGGTCGCTCGCATGCTGCTGCGCATAGGCCGCGACCTGGATGTCGCCGCTGACATTCACATGGCCGGTTACCGCCTCGACCAGAAGATTGGCATTCGCGATAGCCGCGTCGGCCTGCGAGGAGGCGGTTTCCTTCGCATTCGCCGTGACATCCGCGCCGCCGAGGTCGACATTGTTCTGGGCGTGGACATTGGCCGAGGCCTTGGCATGCGCCCCGGCGGTACTGGAGCCGGAAGCCTGCGCGATGGCATGAGCACCGGCGATGCCGCCGACCGAAATGTTGCCGGTAACCGCATCCATCGTCAGATTGGCATTAGCGGAGGCGTCACTGCCGCTACTGCCATGCTGGTTCGCCGTGGCGGACACATCGGCATTGCCGCCGACATTGATATCGACGTTGGCCTGGATGTTCGCCACCGCATTGGCCGAGGCTTTGCCGGTGCCTTGGGAATCGGCAACCGCCCCGACCACGATGTCGTGGTCGACCGTCAGGTTGCCATGATTGGCAAGCATCGTCAGGTTGGCGAGCGCGTTCGCATTCGACGCATCACTGTTGTCGGCATTCGCCGTTGCCGTGACATCGACATTGCCGCCGACGGTAATGTCGGTATTGGCCTGGATGTTGGCCAGGGCGTTGGCGGTCGCGACGGCCGAGGTAGAGCCGGATTCCTTGGCGAAAGCGTGAACGATGATGTCGTGGTTGACGGCGATGTGGCCCGTGCCCGTCACCATTTGCAGGCTGGCACAGGCGAGCGCCGACGATGCGTCGCTTCCGACATTGTTGGCCGACGCCGTTACCTCAACATTGCCGTTGACGTTGATGAAGGTATGGGCGTTGACGTTAGCTTGCGCGAAAGCCGAGGCCTGGTCGCTCGCACTCTGCTGCGCAAAGGCCGTGACCTGAATGTCGCCGCTGACATTCACATGGCCGGTTATGGCCTGAATCTGGAGATTGGCATTTGCGTTAGCCGGGTTGGCCTGCGAGGAGGCGGTTTCCCTGGCACTCGCCGTGACACTGGCACCGCCGAGATCGACATCGATCTGAGCGAGGATGTTGGCCGAGGCATTGGCTTGCGCCGCGGCGGTTGAGGAGCCGGAAGCTTGCGCGACGGCATGAGCACCGGCAATGCCGCCGACCGAAATATTTCCGGTCACCGCATCCATCGTCAGGTTGGCATTCGCGGCGCCGTCATGGCCGCTACTGCCATGCTGATTCGCGGTGGCGGACACATCGGCATTGCCGCCGACGGTGATGCCGACGTTGGCCACGACGTTCGCCACCGCATTGGCCTGGGCACTACCGGTGCCGCCGGAATCGGCAACCGCCCCGACCACGATGTCGTGGACGACGGTGATGTTGCCATTGACGGCTTGCATCACCAAGTTCGCCGCCGCTTGCGCGCCGGAAACGGCGCTGCCGAGATTGTCGCCCGAGGCCTTCACCTCAATGCCGCCAAGGGCGATGTCGGTGTTCGCCAGGACATTGGCCAGAGCGTTAGCGGTGGCGACGCTCGATCCGCCCTGCTGGGCGAACGCCTCGACCGTCACGTTGCCGTTGACATCCACATGGCCGGTATTGGCGTGCATCAGCAGGTTGGCGAGAGCATTGGCGCCGCTCGAAGCGTCGTTATCGCCTGTCTGAACGGCATTGGCGCTGACCGCGACATTGCCATTAATGTCGATGTGATTGGCGGTGAAGTTGGCGCTGGCCTGGGCGGATGCGTTGGCAGGGCCAGGTCCCTCGCCGGTTCCGAAGCCATGGGCCCGCGCGGCCACCGTGATGCTGCGACCGACCGAGATGTCGCTGCCGGCATGCACAAGGAGATTCGCGAAGGCAAAGTCGGCGAGGGCGTGCGTGTTCGACCCGCTGGCGGTCGCCTTCAGGCTGACATTGCCGTGGATCGTCACATTCGTTGCGGCGTTGATGTTGGCCGAAGCCGTGGCGTGCGTTTGCGAATTCGGAGCCTTGGCAAGCGCGCTGACGATCACATCCTTGGCCACATTGACATGGCCGGTCACCGCATTCAGCAACAGATGGCCGTTGCCCATCGCGCTTGAACCGGGGACGTGATCCGTCACGGCCGCGCCAGCGACGTGGATGCTGCCGTTTACGTCGATGTTTTTGCTCGCCTGGATGTTGCCGAACGCGCCACCGTTTGCTTCGCCGCGACCGGCGTTGAAGGCGGATGCACTGACGAGCAAGTTGCGGGCCGCCACGCTGCTCCCCTGGGCATTCAGGAGCAGATTGGCTTGAGCCGCCGCGTCTTGGGAGCTGTTGCCGCTGGTCTTATCGGCCAGCGCGACAACGGCGACGTTGTGCACATTGATGTTGTTATGCGCGAAGATATTGACGCTGGCGGTGGCCTGCTCATGGCCGCTGCCATGGGCGTTGGCGGTCACATTGATGTCGCCGATGGCGGTGAAGTTATGGCCCGCATTGGCCGAGAACTTCGCCGTGAAGGAACTGCCGCCCGACGACTTGATCTGGACTTTTTGACGGTGATGTCGTTGCCAGCCGTCAGCACGATGTCGCCGGCCTGGGTCACGCCCGACCCCGGCCGTCGTGTTGTTGACGCCCGTCACCAGCGTGATCGCATGGCGCCGACGAGCCGATGTTCCCGCCATTGGCGTTCATATGGATGAAGCCGTGCGCCCTGGACGATCGCGTCGTTCGTGCCCGGGTTCGCGCCATTGGCACTGTGCCCGAACGTAATGTTGCCGGGCGCCGTCAGGCCCGCCGTGATCGTCAGGTTGCCGTTGCCGCCCACCAGCTGGTGATCGTCCGCCAGCGCATCGAAGAACACATTGTGGTCGGCTGCCAGATTCACGTTCACGGTGTGCTGTAGCTGATTCTCGATGAAGTCGGTGCCGATCTGCGCTGCCAATCAGCGGGCCGTTGTTCGCCGGCCACGACATGGATGTTGGTCGGATCGATATAGAGCGAGCCGCCCGAGCCCGGGTCGATCGCGCCCTGCAGCCCGACCTGCTTGCCCGAGACCTCGATCGAAGCCGCCCTTGCCGCCCGTGGCGCCGCCCGCCGCCGAGACGAAGGCCAGTTGGCCCCGATGGCATCGTCCCCGCCGGCCTTGGTGACGATCTGGCCGCCATTGCCCGCGCCGATCGCCGCGCG
Source organism: uncultured Alphaproteobacteria bacterium (assembly GCA_963770335.1). Taxonomy (GTDB): domain Bacteria; phylum Pseudomonadota; class Alphaproteobacteria; order Dongiales; family Dongiaceae; genus DASXQK01. The sequence goes on along the minus strand of CAVYPG010000019.1, from coordinate 89,280 downwards.
CCGTCACCTGGCCGCCGACATTGATGTCGCCCGCAGCCGTCACCAGCACCGAGCCGCCCTGACCGTTCGCCGCAAACGCATCCGCGTCCACGATCCCGTTCAGGTTCACAACCGCATTCATCACCTCGAGGCAACGTTGGCCGAGATCAGGACCTGGCCAGAACGCGCCTGCAGCGTGCCGGCGTTGTCGACACCCACAGCCTTGCCGTCGCTCACGATCTTCTCGACCGCGCCCGCCGGCACGACGAAGTTGATCAGGCCCGTGCCGGAGAGATCCAGCGTGAACTGGTTCGTGCCCGCCAGCGCGATGGTGCCCAGATCAGCCTTGATGAAGCCCGTGTTCTGCACATACGGGGCCGCCAGGATCGCAAAGCCGCCATTGGAGACCGAGATCGAGCCCTGGTTGATCACAGCCCCATAGCCCGAGCCGCTGTAGCTCGCAGCCTGGGTGGGATCGCCATTCACCGTCATCGCCGTCGTCGCGAGCAACGCGCCGACATTGACCTGCGAGGTCCCGGTGAAGGTGATGCCCGCGCTGTTCAGGATGAACACGCGCCCATTGGCGTTCAGCGCACCGGCGAGATAGGAGGGAACCCCGCCCACCACCCGGTTGATCGCAACCGAGGTAGCAGCCCGGCTGATAGAAATTGACCGTCTCGCCGGCGGCGATCGAGAAGTCCTGCCAGTTGATACTCAGGACGTTGCTGGTTTGATTGATATTAGTGGTTGTGCCGTTCGGGTTGGTGATCGTGCCCTGGCCGCCGGTGACCTGGCCGCCCGTGGGACCCGCCAGCGCCACACCGCCTGCCCCAAGCAGGACCGCGCCGCTGAACAGCACCATCAGACAGGAGGAGACTTCCTGGCGCTTCTTGTTGCGCCACCGCTTCCAGCGAAACTCGACCTTGCCTTCGCGCATGTGGAAGTTGTTCATCTGATCCCCCTGGCCTTGAGTGTTCTCAAGGTTCCCGCATACCCAAGATGCACATCCGCAGCTGCCCAACCCGGCATTGCGGTCTTGTTAGGATATAAAATTACTCGCATAGGAGCAATAACACTCTCCGCGGAGCTATCCCGGCCTTGGGTTGAAGCTAACGTGCCCGCACAAGCGGAGTAAAGAAATTAAGTGTTGCAAAAAGGCACTCATCCTCAGGAAAGTCACGAGCGCGCAGGGGTTTATAAGTCATTAAACTGTCGCATCCGCGACCAGCAGAGCGAGCAAACCCACATAATGCTGGGATAATCTCACCGGCAGCCGGCCTGGGTGGCCTCGGCCACTCTTGGTTGTCGCACCCCGGCCGAGCGAGCCTTCGAAGGGGGTGGCTTTCGTTTTCGGCTTCCTCTACAGGAATTACCTGCCGATTCGGTCCGATACAGGTAGCAGTAGAAAATGGCAAAACCCCAATCGTCCCATCAGCTCGGCGAGAACCGGGCGCCCTCCACCGCCGCGGCCGTCATACCCGACCAGCCGGCCGGCTGCGGCCGGCCGGGCCGTCGCCGGCACAACCGCGCCAGGGCCATGCAGCGGCCCGCGGCAGCCGGGGCCAAGGCGCCCAAGTCGGCGCCAGGCCCACTGGCCAACCGGGTGGCCAACCGGGCGGCCAACCGGGCCAACGCCCCTTGAACCAGTTGCTTGCCCGCGCGCTGGAATTTCACCGCACCGGCCGCTATCGCGAGGCCGAGCCGATCTATCGCGCCGTGCTGGAACGCGCGCCCAAGCGCAGTCGGCGCCCTGATCAATTTCTCCTCGCTGCTGCGCGCCACCGGCCGCGGGCCCCAGGCGCGCGAGATGGCCGAACGTGCCGTCGAAGCCGGTCCCGACAACGCGCTCGCCCATTTCACCCTGGGCACGACGCTGCGCCAGCTGCGCCGCGACAAGGAAGCGATCGAATCCTACGAAAAGGCCGTTGCGCTCGATCCCGCCATGACCAAGGCCTGGGTCAACCTCGCCGTCTCCTCGGAGCGTTTCGACCGCAAGCGCTCCGTCGAAGCACAGGAAAAGGTGCTGGCGGCAGGAGCCCGACAACCTCGTCGCGCTCAACATGAAGCTGAAAAACGGCCTACAGGATTGCGACTTCGACGCGTCGGAAAAGTGGAGCCAAGCGCCTGCTGGACGTCGTCGACCGCGACATGAAGCAAGTCGGCGAATGGCGGATCCTGGCCAACCTTGCCTATCGCGCGCTGTTCGTGCCGGTGCCCGCGCCGCTGCTGCTGCGCACCACCGGGCGGATCGACGAGCTTCATCGCAAGTCGCTGGCGAGGAAGGACAGCTGCCGCCGCTTGCCGCCGCCCAATCCCGCCGATGCGACGCGGCGCATCCGCATCGCCTATATGACGCCGAACTTCACCGATCATCCGGTCGGCCATGTGACGCTGAAGCTGTTCCCGCTGCATGACCGCGAGCGCTTCGAGGTGCATGCCATCTCCACGCAAGGCCGGCGCGGCGGCGATCCGAACTACAACAAGCGCCACCGCCACGGCGTCGATTTCTATCACGAGTTCGGCGACCTGCCGCATGTCGACATGGCGCGGCGCATCCGCAATCTCGGCATCGACATCCTGATCGATCTCGACGGCTACATGGAAACGGCGAGCACCGCGGTCATGGTGTTCCGTCCCTGCCCGATCCAGGTCTATTGGCTGGGCCATGCCGGGGGCCTGGGTCTTTCCTTCGTCGACTACCTTATCGCCGACGACATCGTGATTCCCGAGGGCGAGGAGAATCTCTACCGCGAGACGATCGCCCGCCTGCCGGAGTGCTATCACGTCGCCTCGCCCGCCACGATCGCCGAGAACGCCGCCGAGCCGCGCGGAATGCGGCCTGCCGGAAGATGCCTTCGTCTTCTGTGCCTTCAACAATCCGGAGAAATTCAACCGCCCGGCCTTCGAAGCCTGGATGAAGATCATGGCGGCCGTACCCAACAGCGTGCTCTGGGTTTCCAAGGTCAAGGGCGTGCCGGAGCAGCAGGACATGCTGCGCCAGCAGGCCGAGAAGCGCGGCGTTTCCGGCGATCGGATCGTCTTCGCCGACCGGCTGCCCAACAAGGCCGACCACTATGCCCGCCATCAGCATATCGGCCTGTTCCTCGATACCCTGACGCTTGAATGCCTCGACCACGGCGCTCGACGCGCTGTGGTCGGCAACACCGCTGCTTGCCGTGCGCGGCGACCGTTTCTCCAACCGCATCTCGAACTCCATGCTGCACTGGATGGGCATGGGCGACATGGTTTGCGAAAACCTCGACGACTATGTCGAGCGCGGCGATTCATCTCGCCACCCATCCCGGAGGAACTGGCCGCGATCCGCGAACGCATGCTGGCCAACCGCGAGGCGACGCCGCTGTTCCAGGTCGGCCGCTTCACCCGCCATCTCGAGAAGCTCTATGAGGAAATGTGGGGGCGCTATTGCCGCGGCGAGCAGCGCCGGCCGATCGCCGATCGAGGCGCTGCCGCCCGAAGATCTGGGGCCGCTCGAGCCCCGGCCTGGCGACGCCGACGGGCTGGTTCGCCTGCATCTGGCCGGCAGTGAGCCGCGCGAGGGCTGGAAGATCGTGGCGCGCGAGGCGGGCGAGGGCGTGGATATCGTCGACGATCCGCGCAAGCTGGAGACCATTGCGAACGCCAGTGTCGATTCGATCTATGCCGGCTGGTTCTATCAGCGCCTAAGCCTGCGCGACGAGCTGCCGGCGGCCCTTGCCGCCGCGGCACGCGTGCTGAAGCCCGGTGGGCAGCTGCGCATCGCTGTGCCCGACTTCAACACGCTGTGCAACCTGCTGATGGACCCTTCCGTGCCGAAGAAGGAACGCTTCTCGCTGATGGTGCTGCTCTATGGCGATCAGAGCACGCCCGATCGCTTCAACAAGGTCGGCCTGACAGTCGAGTTCCTGGCCGCCTTCCTGCGCAACGCCGGCTTCACCCATGCCCGGCGCGTCCCCTCATTTGGCCTGTTCAACGATATGAGCAGCGCCAAGCGCTTCGGCCGCGTCATCGCGCTCAACCTGCTGGCGACCCGCTAGGGCTGATCGCCTAGCAAGCGGCATCTCAGCCTTCCGGTATCGCTCCGCTTGGATGCGATGCAGGGTGGGGCCGCCACGTCAACAGGCGCAGCTTGCGCTTGGCCGCGCGCAAGGGGCGCATCGCCTGCCAGAGTGCCGCGCGCGCCCTGGCGCGCGAGACGATGGGCTTGGGCCGGCGCCGGCCCTCCTCGATCAGGATCGTGCGCAGCCAGTCCAGTTCGTCACCGGCCAGATGCTGCTGTTTGCCCGACAAGTCGACGCGATAGAGCCGGTGGGGAGCCAGCGCGAACCAAGGGCTCTTGGCCAGCAGGCCCGGGAAATCGGCGCAGGGCATGTCGTGTCGGCGCAGCATGAAATCCAGGCTCAGCTGGTCGCGATGGCTGAATACCTTCAGCTGCCGCCACCAATCCTCCAGGAACTCCACCATGCGCGGGTCGGTATGGCGGCGCAGCAACACGCCGCTGTTATGCAGTCCGGCGCCGGCGGGAAAGCCCTTGGCCCGGTAATAGGACATCTGCGCCTCGACGATGACGTCATCATCCAGGCGGTGATGGGCGACCACGTCCGCCTCGGCATAGGGGCAGTCCCGTTCGGGGTGGCGGAACAGCGCGATGGGCGCCTCGGCCAGCATGCGCTCGAACAATCCTGCGACCGGTGCCCGCAGCACGACGTTGGAATCGATATAGAGGCTGGCCTCGTCACCAGGAAACAGCAGATGTGGATGAATCTTGTGCCAGCGCGCGGTCATCCGTGGATTGCGTTCGGTGCGCTGGATGGGGCGGAGCTGCCAGGGCGCTGGTACCGGCAGGTCGGGCATGTCGCTGAAGACGACATAGTCGATGTCGGGCTCCGGCACCATTGGCGCATGAAGCCGGTCATAGCCGCCGACGAGCGAGGTGTAGACGATCCGGCGCAAGGGTGCCCCCGAAGTCCAATCGCAGTCTATTTGTAGCACAACCGGCATCATCGCTACAGGCGCCGGCGATGGGTCCCATGGAAAAGAATACGCAAAAGAATAAGCAAAGAAAAAGCGGACCGGGTCACCCCGATCCGCTTTGCTGTTTCGCCTTGCCTGTTTCGTTGGGCGCGCTTTCAGGCGCGCCTTACGCTGCCGTTAGAAGTTCTGCAACAACTGGACGTAGAAGGTATCGTTGGAGATGTCGGTGGCGTTGTAGTGGCCCACCGGATGGGCCCAGTCGAAGCGCACGGCCGTATCCCCCAGGGTCGTCACATTCGTGTGCAGTTCCGCGCCCGCACCCACCGAATACAGCGCATCGTCCGCGGTTGCCGCCTCCAGCCGGTTCCACACCCAGCCGCCATCGAACCACGGGCCGATCGACACCCCCCAGCCCTCGCGCTGGAACACTTCCTGGTCAAGCTCAACCGACACCTGCATGCCGCTGTCGCCCGTATCCTGCGCCGGCTGGAAGCCGCGCACGCTGCCATAGCCGCCGATGGCAAACAGGTCGGATGCCAGCAAGCGTGTCGCTGGCATACTGGCCCGTCACCAGGCCCTTGACCGAGGCCTGCCCAAGCCCAGCGAACGTCCACAGGTTCTGGCGCGCCAGCAATGTGGGCCGCACGATGAACGCGTCCGGGTTGCCCGCACGGCTCAGGAGCGCATCGCCCTCGTCGCTGCCCCCGAACGCCCCCACGCCCTGCGAAAGCTGAAGGGCCGCATAGACCGTCGTGTTCGACAGCCGCAGCAGATAGTTGCCGTCCAGGGTCACATGGCGCGTCTTGTCGTCGGAGTTCGGTATCCCGTCGATGATGTTCGACTGGAAGTGGCCCGCATCGAACCCGAGGCGAACCGTGACCTTCTGCTTGGCCGTGTTCAGCAGCGCGCTCGACAGCCCGATCCGGAACTGGTCCGTCGTGCCATCCGTTCCCAGGTTCGCCAGGTCCCCGTTAACCGTCGAGTTGCTGTACAGATAGCTCGCATCCAGGATCAGGTTCTTGAACCCGATCGGCGTCTGGATCCCGCCGCTGACCGTCAGCAGATCCTGGTTCGAATGGGTGAAGTTCAGGGTATAGAGCTCGCCCAGGCCCAGCAGGTTGCCCCATTGCAGCCCGGCATTGAACAGCCACCGGCCCGTCAGCTTCGAGCCGTAATTGTTCACCGACACATACTGGTTGTAGTCGTTCGTCTTCTGCACATTGACGTCCAGCGCCGTCGTGCCAACCTGGCTGCCCGGCACCAGGTTCACCGACGCCTTCGCGCCATGCAGATCGTCCAGATCGCGCACCATCGATTCGACGTCGCTCTCGTTGAACACGTCGCCCGGATGCACTTCCGAGGCGATCGCCCCGGTGATGAACGGACGCACGGCGGCATCCTTGCCAACCGTCACCTTGTCGATCTTGGCCTCGTACACCGTCACGTTCAAAACGCCACGGGTCAGGTCCTGGTTGGGCGGCGTCACCACCCGCACCAGGATGTAGCCATCCTCGTAATAGCGCTTGGCGATGTCGTACTTCATCTTCGCCAGATCGCCACGGGTCAGCGGACGGTTCAGATATGGCGCCACCACCGGCTGCAGATCCGCATTCGACATCACGCCAAGCCCGCTGAACATCACCTGCTTGATCGTGGGCACCGGGGCATTGGCATCGGGCACCGATTCAGGCGTCGGCGTGCCGCCGAGCGGGGCTATCGGTGCCGGCGCCGGGGGCAGTGGAACCACCGGCACAGGGCGGTCGATCACCCCGGGCAGACGGCCCGCCGCTGACTGCGCCAGGCCCAGCGAGGGAAGCGCCAGGCACAATCCCAGCACCGCCGCTCCCGCCAGCCTGACCTGATGTCGATACACCATTGCGAACATCCCCCTTACTTGCTTCCGACCTTCATCCGCGACAAATCACAGACCCTTATGGCCCGGTATCCGTCAGATCGGAAACGTTAATCGGCTTCCTGTGACATGAGATCGCTTTGTTGATCGCGGTCTGGTCCATGCCGGCGATGCCGAGCACGCCGCAATCATCATTCTGGACCGCCAGCGGAATGATCGTCAGCCCGCCGCTGCTGTTCAGCGTCAACAGATCCGTCGGCAGCGAATACAGTTTCTCGACAGCGGTGAGGCTCGAGGGCGGGATGACATCGATAAAGCCGCCCACCCGGATATCAATATCCGCCGTCGCGCTGCCGCCAAGGCCGGACGCAAACTGGTTGGTCGTCACATGGGCCTGGCGGAAGGCGAAGGTCGTTCCGCCGCTGGGGCCGACCTTGGCCGAGGCGATCGGATCGTTGCCCACGATCAGCAGGTTGTTATGGGCGTAGATCTCCACCGACGCCGTAGCCTTGTCGTCGGTCGCATCGGCGGCAGCGAAGGCGCCGATATTGCCGATCACCACGACGTTGCCGGAGCCCGTGCCAAGGCTACCCACATCGTCATTGGTGCCCACGTTGGCGCCGCCGGCCGCCAGATGCGTCTTGGCATGAGCGGTGTTGGAGTTGCCATCGCTGATGGCCACCGCCAGCGATATGACGTTGCCGCGGATGAAGACGCCGCCGTGGGCATCCACGGCAATGCTGCCAAGCGCATTGGCGTGGGTCCCGCCGGTGTCGGTGCCGGCGCTCGCGAATGCCAGCGCCGTCGCCGTAATGCCCGCCGGGCTGACACTGATGCTGCCCGATGAGGCGTGCAGCTTCACATTGGCATTGGCACTGGCATTGGAGCCGTCGGTCCCGCTGGCCACAGCCCGCGCCTTGGCCCCGCCGATGCGGATATTGCCGTCGCCCGCCTCGATATTGACCTCAGCCGTTGCCGCCGTCAGATGCGAATCGGCGCTGCTGCCATGGCCGATCGCCTGCGCACTGGCCCGCACCACGCCGCCGACGGAAACGCCGCCGTCGCTTGCCGACAGCGACGCTATTGCCGCGGCATGGCCCCACTTTATCGAGAAGTTGTCGTCGCCATCGTTCCCGAATTTAAAGCGTGAGGAATTCGTGCCGCTATTCTCCGGACTATTGATACTCGCCAGCACCGCTATCCCGCCGCCGACGGAGACGCCGCTGGTACCCTCGAGATGGGCGTTTGCATAGGCGGCAGCGCCGCCATGGAAGTCAGAGCTGCCGAGATTCTGTGCGTTGGCCCTGATGAAGATATTGCCGTCGATGCGCACGCCGCCACGATCGGCATCGGCGTTGAGCACGGCAACCGCCAGCACGTTGCCCTCGGCATTGGTGCCGGCGTCGGCCAGGGCATTCATCGCCACATTGCCGCCGACATGCAGGCCGATGCCGCTGCCGGTCGCACCTGTACTTGCCGCAGGTTCCAGATCGATCAGCGTCTGCGCCAGGGCGCCACCCTTGCCCGCATCATGCGCAAGCGCGCTGCCGATGACGTCGCCGGCGATATCGACCGGCCCGTCGATTGGAAATGACAAAGGCAGAGGCGAACGCGCTGGCATTCCGGCCGTCGCCGAACGAATCGGTGGCGAAATGCGAGGCTTGCACATTTGCATTCGCGGTGACGGAGAGACCGCCCAGCGACACACCGTGGCTGTGATCGTCCACGATCGTTACCTGGGCCGAGGCCAGACCGCCCCGAACCGACGAATAGTGGAACAGGGGTATCGGCGTCAGGACGGTGCCTGCAAACGGCCCGAACGTGGTGCTGAAGCTATCGCCGCCGAAGGCATAGTCGAGCAGGTCCGCCTTCGCCGACACGACGCCGCCCACCGTTACGCCGGATGCGCCGAATACGTTGGCCGAAGCCAGGGCAAGGGCCACGCCATCTTCGCTGCCGTTCTCCACTGTATTGGCATGGACCGTCAGGTTATGGCCGATCTTGACGGAACCGGAGCTATTGTTTGCCGAGGCCGAGAACACCGCCTTGGAGAGCACCAGCCCGCTCTCGGTGCCGCGGCCCGAATTATTGCCATGCACGGCAAGCGCATTCACGGTGGCGCTGCCATCCACCTCGACGCCGTGCGAACCGAACAAGCCGCCATGGGCATCGGCAACCACCCTCTCGGCGCTGGTCACGTTGGCCAGCGCTTCGACATCGAAATTGCCGCCCACGGATACGAACGAACCGTGCATTTCGGCATTGGCGCCGCCGAAGGCGGTGAATTTCACGGGCGCCTGCTGGGCCCCGGCAGTGACGTTGAAATTGCCGGCAACCGAAGCCTCGTTGTCCGCTTCGATGGACGCGCTGGCGATGACGTATTCGTCCCATGCGCCGAGGAAACCGAATTCAGTCTCCGTGCCGGTCATGTTCGTCTGCGCGTTAACGGTGACATCACCGTCGACCGTGGCGGGACCGCTGCTCGCGCTGATATGCAATGCGGCGACCGTCAGCCCCTGGGAGACGAAAAGGCCGGCATATGACGCCTGGACATTCACATTGCCGTCGATCCTGACCGAACTGCCCGAGAAATTGGCGACCGCGATGGCATCGCCGATCGCGGGAAGACCAAAACCTTGGACAAAGGCGACATTCGCGTCGGCAGTGACCGTGACATCCCTTGCATCGATCTCGCCGCTGGCACTCACGTTCAGCACTGCCGCGGCGCCGATGAGTGCGAACTTGGGGATATCTGTTGAATATCCCGCATTGGCAGCATTCAGCGTGGCTTCCACGGTAACGGGGCCGTTGATATCGACGCCGCCGCTGGTCGCCGAGATGGTTGCGATCGCGATCGCGCCGCCGAGGAGGTTGGAGCCATCTGGTTCCTGGAAGTGGTTGCCTTCCAGCTGGGCGTTGGCGCTGACCGTCACCCCCTGAAGGCTCACCTCACTGCCGCTATGGTCGACGATCGTCAGAAGGGCCGTTGGCGTCTTCTGCAAATACTGGTTGCCCTCGCCGAAACTGGGCACGGTGAAGAAGTTGCCGAAGCTCGCGGCATTGCTGCGCAGCGTGGCGCTGACATTGATATCGCCGCCGATGTTTATGTCGCCGGTGCTCGCCTGGATATTGCCGTTCGCCAACAGGAAGACATTGCCATGGGTGCTGCCGCTGGAGGGGCCCTGGTCGAAGTGGCTGGAATTCGGCTCGTAAACCACATTGGCGGTGACGCTGACGTCGCCGTCTATGGTGACCGCGCCATTGGCCTCGGCATCGAATGTGGCGACGGCCGCTACGGTGCCGACGACATTGTCGCCGCCATTGGCGGTGGCTGCCACATCCACATTGCCGGTGGTCATGTTGATATCATGGGCGCGCATGAAGCCGATGGCCTGGGCCGTGACGACATTGGCCGTCGAGGCGCTGGCGCGCGCCGTAACCGTATAGTCGTTGCCCAGCGTCAGGCTGCTGCCGGCGACCGTGTGAGCAAAGGCATTGGCGATGACCGATATCGCACCATTGTCAAACTGAAGCGCCGAGGCGGTAACGTCGATGCCGCCGCCGAACGAGGCGTCGTTGTTCACGTTGATGAACAGATTGGCGTCGGCCTGGATATGGTTCGCGCTGCTGCCCGACGCCACGGCCGTCACCTGGGTCTGGCCGTGGTCGGTGAAATTGTTGTGGCTGTTGTAAACCAGCAAGGCGCTGGCTTCGATGGTGTCTACGTTATTGCCATGGGCAAACGCGTTGACGTCGATGCCGTTGAACGTGACCTGGTTCACATTGGTGAAGTTCAGCACCGGCACGGCGAAGATGCCGTTGACGCTGGAGCCATGTGCGTTCGCCAGCACCGTCAGGGTATCGTCGACCTGCAGGCTGGTGCCATTGAACTGGGCCACCGGATTGGCGTTTACGTGGAGCGCGTTGCGCCCGTCGACCGAAGCCACGACGTCGATGGTGTTCTCGAAGTGAATAGTCGTCAGGGCATTAACATTCAGCAGCGCATTGGCGAGTATCGAACTGCCGGCGCTGCCCGTGGTCTTGGCAACCACGCGCGTGGGACCATCGACCTCGATGCTGTTGCCGGTCAGCGAGGCAAGTGCCTGGGCGCCGTAATTGGCCATGGTCGGGTTGATGGCGACCAGGTCGGCTTCGACATTGATGCTGCCCGTCATAAGAATGAACGAGGCGTCATTCACCAGCAGCGTGGCGTTGGATATGGCGATGCCGTCATGGCCGCTGGCCATGGATTTGACGATCGTATTGCCGACGGTGACCTGGCTGCCAAACACATTCGCGAACGCGATGGCGATGACATCGCCGGAGGCCAGGTTATCGGCATCCGCCTGGACATTGATCCCGCCCAGCGTCACGTCGGTCGCGCCACTGGCGGTCAGATTGGCAATGGCGTTGACCGGACCGCCATTGTCGCCGGTCGCGTTGGCGAGCACGGAAGCATCGCCATGCACGGTGATGTGCGGAGCCTGCAGGAAGGCCGAGGCGTTGGCGCTAGCCAACCCGCCGAAGTGATCCAGCGCATCGGCCTGGAGCTTGATCCCGTCCTCGACATGGATGACGTTCGCGTCGATAACGTTGAAGAGAGCCGAAGCCAGTTCGGCATTGGGCCCGGTCGTGGTGTCGCGATCGAACGCCACGGCAGAGACCGTCACACCGCCCAGGAACGAGGCAGTCGCGTTCGGGTGGATGTAGATCTGGGTCTGCGCAAACATGGATGCAGAGTGCAGATTGGTGCCGTTCGCGCTTGCCAGCGTCTTAAAGGCACCATGGGCCACAAAGCCGACGCCCACATCGCTGATCATGGCGTTGGCGTGGATGCGGCTGACATCGTCGACGTTCGCCAGGCCTTCCACGTCGATGGCGTTGAACGAGGCGTTGCCGGTGGCAACAGCTCACCTGCAGGTTGCCGCTGGCGCTGAAGGCGGCGACGTCGGTGGCAGTACCGCGGCCGATTACCTTCGTCGCCCCGGTCACGCTCAGAATGGTTAGCGCGGTGAAGGAGGCCAGGGCGTCCGCATGCACGGACCCCGATCCGATTAGAAACGCCTCTGCGGACGCTTCCACATCGACGCCCTGGAACGAGGCGTCATGGGTCGCATGCACGATCAGATTCGCGACCGCGACGCCGGCACCGGCAAACTTGCCGTCCAGCTCTGCCGTTACCTTCGTATCGCCCAGGACTGCAATGTTCGCGGCATTGATCGAGGCGCTGGCGGTCACATTCAGGACCTGCCCCTCGCTCATGGAGCCATGGGCTTCAACGTCGATCGAGCCGAGTTGAACGTCGTGCTGGGCGTTCACAATGAGATGCGCGTTGGCAAGGATCGAATCAGGCCCCTAAGGACGACTGGCCATCCAGCGAGCCGAAGACGTTCGTCGTCCCGTCGACGGTTACGTTCTGCCCATTCAGCGACGCAAAGGCCGAGGCATATTGCGAACCCGGCACCAGCTGCAATGCCGTCTCGCCTCGACATCGATGTCGTGAAGCGTGATGTCGCCCTGCGCGTTGACGACGAGGGCGGCAGCGGCGTGGATCGATTCGCGCCGAATGCCCGTCTACCGACGCGAATACCTTTGTCGCGCCGTCGACGGTCACGTCGTGGCCCTGAAGGTTCACCAGCGCGTTGGCGAAGATGAAGGTCTGAATCCTCGCCATGCGCACCGCTTCGACGTCGATATTGCCTGAGAAGTGGATGAAGGCGCTGTCGACGACCTGAAGCGTGGCGTTGGCGATGGCCACCGTCTTCGGTCCCATTGGCATGCGCGGTTACGGTTGCGTCGCCGATCGTGACTTCGCTGCCGAGGATGTTGGCATTCGCCTGGGCATTGGCAAATGCGCCCTGGCTCGAATCGCTGCCGTGACGTGCGAGCGCGTTGGCATTGACGCTCAAGGCGCCGAGATCGATCGCGTTATGCGCATTGACCAGCAGATTGGCGCTGGCCTGGGCCCCGAAATCGATCGTCGCTGCCAGATAATTGGCCCGCGCATTGACCACCGTGTTTCCGTCCACATCGACGGACTGATTGGCGGTCAGGTTGGCAAGGGCGCAGGCAACAGCGCTTTCGCTGCCATGCTGCTCGGCATAGGCCGAGACGTTGATCCCGTGATGGAGGTCGATGGTGCCCGTATTGGCCTGAAGCTGCAGGTTGGCATTGGCGATCGCCGAGCTGCTGCGGGTGCCGAGATGCAGCGCATTGGCCGTCACGGTGACGTTGCCGTTGATGGTGAGATCGGTATTGGCGAAGACGTTCACCAGCGCATTGGCGAGCGCGCTGTCGGTGCCCGATGAACGGGATACTGCGGCCGCAGTGACGCCGCCCAGGATATTGACACTGCCGTGATGGGCTTCGATCTGCAGGTTGGCGAACGCATTGGCGCCGTCGCCGTTCAGGGTCGACTGGCTTGCATTTGCCGTCACCGCGACGTTGCGCAGGGTGACATTGTTGTCCGCCAGAATATTGACGCTGGCCGTGCGCATGTTGGATTCCGCTGCCATGGGCGACGGCGATCACATTGATGTCGCCGATGGCGGTGAAGTCATGGCCCGCATTGGCCGAGAACAAGGCGTGCAGGCTGCCGCTGCCCGACGACTTGATCTGGACCTTCTTGACGGTGATGTCGTTGCCGGCCACCAGCACGATGTCGCCGGCCTGGGTCACGCCCTGGCCGGCATCGCGTGTTGCTGATGACCGGTGATCAGCGTGATCGCATGGCCCGACGAGCCGATATTCCCGCCATTGGCGTTCATATGGATGAAGCCGCCGCCCTGGACGATCGCGTCGTTCGTGCCCAGGAAGGCAATGTGGCCGACCTGCGGCGTTGCCGTCGCCGGCCATGATCGTCAAGTTGCCGCTGCCGCCCACCATCTGGTGATCGTCCGCCAGCGCCTCGAAGATCACGTTGTGATTGGCGTCCAGCGTCACATCGATGCCGTGAGCGCAGCTGGTTCTCGATGAAGTCGGTGCCGACTAGCGTGCCGATCAGCCATGGCCGTGCCCGCGATCACCGTGATGTTCGTCGGATCGATATAGAGCGAGCCGCCCTTGCCCGGGTCGATCGCTGCCCCGCAGCCCGACCTGCTTGCCCGAGACCTCGACGAAGCCGCCCTTGCCGCCGCTGGCGCCGCCCGCTGCCGAGACGAAGGCCAGTTGGCCGATCACATCGTTGCTGCCGGCCTTGGTGACGATCTGGCCGCCATTGCCCGCGCCATTGCCGCGCGCCGTCACCTGGCCGCCGACATTCACGTCGCCCGCGGCGGTGACCAGCACCGAACCGCCCTGACCGTTCGCCGCAAACGCATCCGCGTCCACGATCCCGTTCAGGTTCACGACCGCATTGACCACTTCGCTGGCGACGTTGGCCGAGATCAGGACCTGGCCAGAGCGCGCCTGCAGGGTGCCGGCGTTATCGACACCAACAGCCTTGCCGTCGCTCACGATCTTCTCGACCGCGCCCGCCGGCACGACGAAGTTGATCAGGCCCGTGCCGGAGAGATCCAGCGTGAACTGGTTCGTGCCCGCCAGCGCGATGGTGCCCAGATCAGCCTTGATGAAGCCCGTGTTCTGCACATACGGGGCCGCCAGGATCGCAAAGCCGCCATTGGAGACCGAGATCGAGCCCTGGTTGATAACAGCCCCATAGCCCGAGCCGCTGTAGCTCGCGGCCTGGGTGGGATCGCCATTCACCGTCATCGCCGTCGTCGCGAGCAGCGCGCCGACATTGACCTGTGATGTCCCGGTGAAGGTGATGCCAGCGCTGTTCAGGATGAACACGCGCCCATTGGCGTTCAGCGCACCGGCGAGATAGGAGGGAACCCCGCCCGACGACCCGGTTGATCGCAACCGAGGTAGAGCCCGGCTGATAGAAATTGACCGTCTCGCCGGCGGCGATCGAGAAGTCCTGCCAGTTGATACTGAGGACGTTGCTGGTTTGATTGATATTAGTGGTTGTGCCGTTCGGGTTGGTGATCGTGCCCTGGCCGCCGGTGACCTGGCCGCCCGTGGGACCCGCCAGCGCCACACCGCCTGCCCCAAGCAGGACTGCGCCGCTGAACAGCACCATCAGACAGGAGGAGACTTCCTGGCGCTTCTTGTTGCGCCACCGCTTCCAGCGAAACTCGACCTTGCCTTCGCGCATGTGGAAGTTGTTCATCTGGTCATCCCCTGTGCCCGCACGAGTCCGTGAAAAGCGCCCAAACCGTTGTCCCGACTGAACAACATGGACGCCTTGTAACCATCTCTTAAGGACGGGCAGCCATCGAATCAGCACACTTTTGCCCGACCTTCGCCATTAAGCAAGAATAAGCGCCCGATGTCAAAGGGTTGGGATCGGCATTGGTCCAATTAGGGAACAATCGCAAATTCGGTGGCATTTTTGCCCCGCCGGAAGGGGGCCGGCAGACCTTAACAGCTTGTCAGGAACCGGATTTTGCCAAGGCTGCCAGGGCGGCGGTGATGCCCGCGAGCGGTACCGGCACCTGCTGGGAGCCCTTGTCCTTGGCGGCAAAGACAAGACTCATCTGCTGGCCGGCCTTTGCCTCGCCTTGCAGGTCGTTGGTCATCTCGATGGCGCCATAACAGAACTTGGGCAGGCAGGCCTGGATCGCCACGGGATAGACCTTGTTCGCATCGATGCCGACACTGAGCCCGCTGGCCTGCACGGAATTGGGCGGCAACTGTACGATCAGCGCCAGTTTCTTGTCCGGGCCGGCGCGGCGAACGACGATGCGGGCCATGATGGCGGTGGCATCGGTGGTGCTTCGCGCCTCGTGATGGATGAAGCAGACCTGCTTGCCCGCACCCTCGCCGCTCTTGGGCACGATGCAGTCGAGCGCCCAGGATTTATAGGTCTGGGTCGGGACCGTCCCATTGGGAACCGGCACGCCCTGGCCATGGGCCAGCGTCGGCAGGCTGACGGCCGCGAGGCCCAGAATCAGAACTGCCGGCGCCGCCCGCATCGAAGCTACAGCCCGGTCTTCTGCAGCGCGTCGAAGGCCTGGCCATAGCCCTCAAGCGGCATGGTCAGCTTCATGGGCTGCTGTCCGTTGGTCAGCGCAAAGGCGATGTACATCTGCTGGCCAGTCTTCAGCTGCTTCAGCACATCGTCGTTGATCTGAAACAGCGCCGTGCAGAGTTCGGCGGTGCAGGAGGCGATCTTTCCCCGGTAGCCGGGGTTCTTGTCGATATTGAAGACCACACCCTTCTGCAGATTGGCCACCGGCGGCAGCCGCAGGATCATCGCCAGGGTGCGCTCCTTGCCGATGAAGCGGGTGGTGGCGATCATGATCGTCTTGGTCTGATCGGTCTCGAGATGGACCTCGTGATGGATCAGGCAAAAGGGTTGCGGCTTGGCCGTGCTGCCCTGGGCCGGCGCCGGCGTGGCGCAGGTCAATGTCCATTGCTTGTATGCCACGTTCTTCGCCGCCGGATCGGCCGCCCTGGCATCACTGGAGAAAACGGCCACGAATGCTGCAGCCAACAGAAAAAAGCTCAAGCCTGCCCGACATAACGCTTGAATCTCCCCTTTTGATCTCGGCCCGCAGTCTGTCGAGGGAGAGGCCGAGTTGCAAGTCTCCCATCGCCCACACTCTTATTTGGCGCGCCCGCGCACAAAAGAAAGCGCCCGCACCCAACTTATCAGCCCCGGTTGCTAGCGACGGGCCGCCTGCTCGTGACCGGCCAGCACGTTGACCGCGTTCACGCCCAGCGCCTCGACGGCATAGCCGCCCTCCATGACGTAGAGCGTCGGCTTGCCGCCCTTGGCGATCGCTTCGCCGATCCGCAGGTAATCGTCGTGGCGCAGTTTGAATTTCGAGATCGGATCGTGTTCGAAGGTGTCGACGCCCAGCGAGACGACGATGGCGTCCGGCGCGAAATCCGCGATCCGCTTCATCGCCACCGACAGCGCCGCCTGATAGCTGTCCCAGGCCGTGCCCCAGGGCATCGGCAGGTTGAGATGGAAGCCGCTGCCCTTGCCCGCACCCGTCTCGTCGGCATAGCCGAGGAAATACGGATATTCCTGCTTCGGATCGGCATGAAGGGAGATCGTGAGCACGTCGTCGCGCTCGTAGAACATCTGCTGCGTGCCGTTGCCGTGGTGGTAATCGACATCGAGGATCGCCACGCGCCTGGCGCCGGCATCGATGAAGGCTTGTGCCGCGACCGCCGCATTGTTGAAGAAGCAATAGCCGCCGTAGAAATCGCTGCCGGCGTGATGGCCGGGCGGCCGGCAAAGCGCGAACACCGCGCCCTCGCCCGCCTTCACCATCGCCTGGCCGGTCAGCGCCACATTGGCCGAAGCGGTAATGGCGCGCCAGGTGCCCGCGGTGATCGGCGTGCCGGCATCGAAGGAGTAGTAGCTGAGCTTGCCGTCGATGACGTCGGGCTCGATCGCCCGCATGCCGCGCGCAGCCCAGTTCAGCGGCAGCGCGTCATAGGCGCCATGCTGCTTGACCCACATGTCCCAGGCGCCGCGCAGGAATTCGACGATAGTTCGGCTTGTGCACGCGCTTCACCGGATCGACGCCGAAATCGCGCGGGCGCCAGCACCTCGCCCAGCTTCGTCTCCTTGACCCGCGCCAGGATCATGTCGGCGCGCCGCGGCATCTCGAAACAGGGCAACAGCTTGCCGTCGATCAACTCGGCCTTGCCGTCCTGGTGGCGATGGTCGTCGGAATAGACGGTCTTCATGGCGTTTCCTCTTCGATGCTTGCGGCTCAGCCGCGCAGGATGGGCCGCGTCAGGCAGGTCGGCCCGCCCTGGCCCTTCTCGGAAATATCGCTGCCGGCGATCTCGATGACCTCGGCACCGGCGGCACGCAAGGCTGCTGCCGTCTTCGGATTGCCCTGCAGCATCAGGCAGCGCCGCGGTGCTATCGCCAGCACATTGCAGCCCATGCTGTCGAACTCGCTCTGCGGCACCTCGACCAGCTTGATGCCGCGCCCGATCAGCCAGTCGCGAAAGCGGATCGGCATCAGCGGCGAATAGACCAGCGCCAGATCGCGGTCGATGGGCGAGAGCACCGACATCAGATGGAACACATCGGCCCGGCCGCGATAATGCGGCATGTCGGCGACAACGACCTCGACATCCGGCCCGACCAGTTTGCCGAGCTGGCGAATGCCTTCGTCATTGGTGCGATAGGTGTGGCCGACGGCGAGCGTGCGGTCGTCGAACCAGACCATGTCGCCGCCTTCCACCATGCCCTCGCCCTCGATCCGTCCGGCGACCGGCAGGCCGAGCTTGCGGAAGGCGGTTTCGGCGACCGCCGGTTCGCCGCGCCGCTCGGCCTTGCCCATATTGCAGAGGATCAGCCCCAGCGGGCCGACGATGGTCGCGTCGCGCACATAGATACTGTCGATGGTGAGCGCCGGATCGGCCGGCAGGAAATCGATCTCGCTGCCCTGTTCCTTCAGTATTGAAACCAGCCGGTCGTATTGCGATTGCGCGCCGGCATAGTCGGGCCGGCCGGTATAATTCAGCCGCTTCCATTCGCCATCGAGGTGCTTCTGGTCGACGAAGGATTCCGCCGGGCGGCGCAACGCCACGCGCCGGATGCGCCCGTATTCGGAAAGCGGTGCCGCCCACATGATCGTCTGTCCCACGCTCGGCTTTGGGGGCGCAGGCATAACCGGCCCGGCGCCACGGCGCAAGCGGGCGGCATCTGGCGGCTGGCCGCGGTCGGGGCCGCCACCTATGATCCCCGTAATTTCACGCCATCAACACAGCCTGAGTCCGAATGAGCAGCGATCGTCTCGCCCACCTTTGCCGCATCGCCGAATCCGCCGGGCGGGAAATCCTGCGCCATTATCATGCCGGGCACGACCGCGCGATTGAAAAGCGACCGCACCCCGGTGACCGATGCCGACGAGGCGGCAGAGGCGATCATCCTGCCGGCGCTGGCGGAGCTTTTCCCCGGCGTGACGTGCGTTGCCGAGGAAGCCTGCGCGCGCGGCGGCCTGCCCGCCCTCGACAGCGGCCGCTTCCTGCTGATCGACCCGCTCGATGGAACGCGCGAATTCCTCGCGGGCAACGGCGAGTTCACCGTCAATATCGCGCTGATCGAGGATGGCCGGCCGATGCTCGGCGTCGTCCATTTGCCGGTGCTGGGCGCCACCTATGCCGGCGGGCCTGAGGGCGCCAGCCTGGCGATCGCGGGCGAAGCAGCCCGGCCGATCCATGCCCGCGCCAAACCGGCCGATGGCGTGATCGTGCTGGCCAGCCGCTCGCATAACGAGGGCGACGAACTGGACCGCTATCTCGAGGCCCATCACGTCGCCGAGCGCGTGGCCGCGGGCAGCTCGCTGAAATTCTGCCGCATCGCCGAGGGGCTGGCCGACCTCTATCCGCGCTTCGGCCGCACCATGGAATGGGATACCGCCGCGGGCCATGCCGTGCTGGCTGCGGCCGGCGGCCATGTCGAAACGCTGGACGGCAAGCCGATGCGCTATGGCAAGCGCGGGTGCGAAAACCCGAACTTCATCGCCCGCGGCAATTGGTGATGAGCGGACAGCTTCGGGCGGCGACGCCAGAGGCCATCGCCGCCGCCGCCGATGCCTTGAAGGCGGGGCAGCTCGTCGCCTTTCCCACCGAGACGGTCTATGGCCTGGGTGCCGATGCGCGAAGCGATTCCGCGGTTGCCGGAATCTTCGCCGCCAAGAATCGGCCCGGCAATCAACCCGCTGATCGTCCATGTCGCCGATCGCGCCATGGCCGAGCGGCTGGCCCGCTTCGACGAACGCGCGCGGCAGCTGGCAGCGCATCATTGGCCAGGTCCGCTGACCCTCGTGCTGCCGCGCCAGCCGGATTGTCCCGTCTCGCTGCTTGCCACCGCCGGGCTCGACACGCTGGCCATCCGCCTGCCCCATCATCCGGTCGCCACAGCACTGCTGCAGGCCTTCGGCGGCCCCATCGCCGCACCCAGCGCCAATCCCTCGGGCCGCCTCAGCCCGACCGACGCGGCGCATGTCGCCGACTCTCTGGGCGGCAGCGTGGCGATGATCCTCGATGGCGGCGCCACGCCCATCGGACTTGAATCCACCATCGTCGATCTCAGCGGGCCTCAGGCCCTGATGCTGCGCCCGGGCGGTCTGGCGGTGGAAGAGATCGAGCGGCTGACCGGGCCTCTCGGTCTGGCAAATCCCGGCAGCGGACCCCGCGCACCGGGCATGCTGGCGAGCCACTACGCGCCGCGGCTTCCGCTTCGCCTGAACGCCGGCCGGGTCGGACCGCGTCATGCGCTGCTGGCCTTCGGCGCCAAGGTGCCGGCGGGTGCGCATGCGATGTTGAACCTCAGCGCGGCCGGCGATCTGCGCGAGGCCGCGGCAAACCTGTTCGCCTATCTGCGCAGGCTCGATGCCAGCGGCGCCGACGAGATCGCGGTGATGACGATCCCCGAGTACGGGCTGGGCCGCGCCATCAACGACCGGCTGCGCCGGGCCGCGGCACCGCGCCAGGCCTATTGAGCAACCGGGCCGCCTGAGCAGCGCTTTGCCGTGAGCGAAGACGCCACCCTACACTGACGCCATGGATCTGCTGGCCGCGTTCACCGCACTTCTGGGGCCGGGTGGCTTCATCGCCGACGACGCGGCGATGGCGCCTTACCTGCTGGATTGGCGCAAGCTTTATCAGGGCAAAGCCATCGGCGTGGCGCGCCCGCGCGATACGGGAGAACTCGCTGGCGTGGTGAAGCTCGCCGGCGATGCGGGTATCGCCATGGTGCCGCAATCCGGCAATACGGGACTGGTGGGCGGCGGCGTTCCGCTGGCGAGCGGCCGCAGCCTGGTGATCTCGCTCGAGCGCATGAACCGCGTGCGCAGCATCGATCCCGCCAACTACACCATCACGGTAGAGGCGGGCTGTATCCTGCAGCATGTGCAGCAGGCAGCCGAGGCGGCCGACCGCCTGTTTCCGCTCAGCCTGACCGCCGAGGGAAGCTGCCGCATCGGCGGCAATCTCTCCACCAACGCCGGCGGCATCGCCGTGCTGCATTACGGCAATATGCGCGATCTGGTGCTGGGGCTGGAGGTGGTGCTGCCCGATGGCCAGGTCTGGAACGGCCTTCGCGCACTGCGCAAGGACAACACCGGCTACGATCTGAAACATCTTTTCATCGGTGCCGAAGGAACGCTGGGCATCATCAGTGCTGCGGTGCTGAAGCTGTTTCCCCGGCCGCGCGAACGCGTCACCGCCTTTGCCGCCGCGGCAGACCTGCCGGCGACCCTGGCGCTTCTGGGCCGGCTGCGATCCGCCAGCGGCGATGCGCTGACCAGCTTCGAATACATTCCGCGCATCTCGCTGGCGCTCGCTCTCGAATATGTCAGCGGCAGCTTCGATCCTTTCGCAAAGCCCCATGATCACTACCTGCTGATCGAGCTCTCCAGCAGCAGCGAGGGAAGCGGCCTGCGGGCAATCGCCGAGACGGCTTTGGCGCGGGCAATGGAAGATGGGCTGCTGCTGGATGCGACGATCGCGGAGAGCGAGGCGCAAGCAAAGAAACTCTGGTTTCTGCGCGAAGCGATCGTGGAAGCGCAGCGCCCGGCGGGTGCGGGCATCAAGCATGACGTCGCCGTGCCGGTCGCTTCCGTGCCCGATTTCCTGTTGGAGGCGAGTGCCGCCGTCAGCGCGCGGCTGCCCGGCGTTCGCGTGCTGGCCTTCGGCCATCTGGGCGATGGCAACATCCATTTCAATCTCTGCCAACCGCGCGACATGGCGGCGGACGATTTTCTGGCCCTGACCGGCGAATTTAATCGCCTGGTTCACGATATCGTCGCCCGCCATGCCGGCAGCATCAGCGCCGAGCATGGCATCGGCCAGCTGCGACGCGAGGAAATCCGCCGCTACAAGCCGCCGGTCGAGCTGGATCTTATGGCGAGGGTGAAGGCGGCACTCGATCCCAGGGGGCTGATGAACCCGGGGAAGGTGATCTAAACTTCGGAAAACTCGAACTAATCAGGCGGCAGCCCGCCCGGGCGACAGGCTAGGAAAGAGACCCGGGGAATGCTAAGAAACAACCCGGCAGACTGCAGTCCGTCGCTTCTCATAGCGTCCCGGACAGGGAGACAGGCGGCCGCTATCACTGACGCAAAACAAGGAAACAGGGAAAAACCATGAAGAAATCCGTTCTGGGGGGCATCGTCCTCGGCGCCGTAATGGTGCTGAGCACTCTTGCCGCCCGCGCCGATGACACCATCCGCTTCGGCATCGCCGCCGAGCCGTATCCGCCGTTCACCAGCAAGGATTCGTCCGGCAAGTGGGTCGGCTTCGAGGTCGACCTGATGGACGCCGTCTGCGCCCAGCTCAAGGCCAAGTGCGAAATAGTGGAAGTGGCCTGGGACGGCATCATCCCGGCGCTGCAGGCGAACAAGTTCGACGTGATCTGGTCGTCGATGTCGATCACCGAGAAGCGCAAGCAAACGATCGACTTCACCGACAAGTACTATCAGACGCCCGCCGTCATCATCGGGCCGAAGTCGGCAACCTTCAACATCGACAACAACAATCCGGACAGCTTGAAGGGCAAGATCGTCGGCGTGCAGACTTCGACGATTCACGCCCAGTACGTGCAGAAGTATTTCGGCTCGGCCGCGACCGTCAAAGTCTATGACACGCAGGACAATGTGAACGCCGACCTCGTCGCCGGCCGCATCGACTGCGAAATGGCCGATTCGATCGCTCTTGCCGACTTCTTGAAGACGGATCCGGGCAAGGACTTCGAAGTCAAGTGGACCGCCCCCAAGGATCCGATCCTGGGTGACGGCGTTGGCGGCGGCATCGTCAAGACAAACACCGCCCTCAAGGACAAGCTGAATGGCGCCATCGCGGCGGTCCGCGCCAGCGGTGAATACGACACGATCGCCAAGAAGTACTTCAACTTCAACGTTTACGGCAGCTAAGACGCCGTAGCGAGATAACCGAGGATCCGCGCCCGGGGAGGGCGCGGATCCATCGACCGCCGAAAGCGCTGCTCAAAAGCGCGGGGCATGACAGGGGTTCGTGGGAGACCGGAGCGCGTTGCAGACCTATCTCGATCTGCTGCGGTGGGGCGACCAGGGCTGGAGCGACGAGCTGATCTTCGGCACGTTGCTCACGCTGCAGATTTCGTTCTGCGGCTACATGATCGGGCTTGCCTTCGGCCTTCTCGGCGCTTGGGGAAAGCTCTCGGGCAACAAAGCCACGTTCTGGATCTCCGAGAGTTACACCACGCTGATCCGTGCGGTGCCTGAGCTGCTGCTGATCCTGCTGCTCTTTTACGGCGGCCCGGATGCGATCAAGCAGCTGCTGCTGGTGTTCGGCTGGGGCCAGGATTTCCAGGTAAACGGATTCACCGCCGCGGTCGGCGTGCTGGGGTTCGTGCAGGGCGCCTATTCGACCGAGGTGCTGCGCGGCGCCATCCTGTCGGTTCCGAAGGGACAGCTGGAAGCGGCCAAGGCCTATGGCATGTCGCCGGTCCTGCGTTCCCGGCGTATCCTGTTTCCGCTGATGATCCGCTATGCGCTGCCGGGGTTGAACAACCTCTGGGTCAACATCCTGAAGGATAGCTCGCTGATCAGCGTCGTTGGCTTGAGCGAGCTCGTGTTCCAGTCGAAGACGGCGGCCTCCGGGACCAAGCATTATTTCTTCTTCTACACCGCAGCCGGGGTGATCTTCCTGGTCCTGACATATCTGTCGAATACCGGCATTGGTTTCCTCGAACGCCGCGTCAATCGCGGCGTGCGCCGGGCGTAAGGGGCGGCCATGGGGTTCCCCTTCTTCCTCGACATGTTCCCGCAGCTTCTCCCCGGGTTGTGGCTCACCGTGAAGATTTCCGCGATCTGCTTCGTCCTGGGCAATTTCATGGCCATCGGTGTTGCCGTGGCCCGGCTGTCGAAGAACCTGATTATCGCGACGGTCGCCAAAGGCTACATCTCGCTGTTCCGCAGCACGCCCTTCCTGACCCAGGTCTACATCATCTATTACGGCTGCGGCGATTTCTTCGCCCACACACCAGAGATCAGGCACAGTTTCGTGTGGCCCTATCTGCGCGATGCGATCTGGTACGGCATCCTGGCCCTCAGCCTCAACACCGCCGCCTATTCCGGCAATATCCTGAAGGGCGGGCTGGAGGGCGTGCCCTACGGCGAGATCGAGGCCGGGCGCGCCTTCGGCATGTCGCGCTTCCTGATCTTCTGGCGCATCAGCTTCCCGCGCGCCATCCGCATCGTCCTGCCGACCATGAGCGGCGAGACGATCCTGCTGGTGAAAACCACCGCCATTCTGTCGACCATCACCATCCTCGACACGATGGGCGAGGCCCGCTTCATCATCGCCCAGACCTTTCGGGTCTATGAGCCGCTGCTGGCCGCCGCCCTCTACTACATCTGCCTTACCTTCATCATCACCCGCGCCTTCCGCTTCCTGGAGCGCTATCTGAACAAGGACCGGCTGGAGCCGATACAGATCGACGCGGAATTGCCGGTCGAGGTCGCCTGACGCGCGTGCTCCGCCGGTAGATCGCCGGCTGTCCCTGCTCTAGCATCAGGTCATGATTCCCTATCGCGCGCCGCTGGCCGATCTCTCCTTCTGCCTCGAGGAATTCGCCGACCTGCCCGGGCTGATGGGTCTGCCGGGCTTCGCCGATCTCTCGGGCGATGTGACCCAGGCTATCCTGGAAGAAGGCGGCCGGTTTGCCAGCGAAGTGCTGGCGCCGCTGAATGCGGCGGGCGACCGCGAAGGCAGCCGGCTGGAAAACGGCGTGGTCAAGACGCCCGAGGGATTCGCCGGCGCCTATGGCAAGTTCGTCGCCGGCGGCTGGAACGCGCTGCCCTTCGATCCCGCCCATGGCGGGCAGGGATTGCCCTGGTCGCTGGCGATCGCGCTGCAGGAGATGTGGGGTTCGGCCAATCTCGCCTTCTCGCTTTGCCCGCTGCTGACCCAGGGCGCCATTGAGGCCATCGCCATCCATGGCAGCGCCGGCCCAGCGCCAGACATATCTGCCGAAACTGGTTTCCGGCGAGTGGACCGGCACCATGAACCTGACCGAGCCCCAGGCGGGTTCCGATGTCGGGGCGTTGCGCTGCCGGGCCGTTCCCGATGGCGAACGCTATCTGATCACCGGGCAAAAGATCTTCATCACCTATGGCGATCACGACATGGCCGAGAACATCGTCCATCTCGTGCTCGCCCGCACGCCAGGATCGCCACCGGGCTCGCGCGGCATTTCGTTGTTTATCGTGCCCAAGCGCCTGGTCAATGCCAGCGGCACGCTGGCCCAGGCCAACGACCTGCGCGTGGCGGCGCTGGAGCACAAGCTCGGCATCCATGCGAGCCCGACCTGCGTTATGGCCTATGGCGACAACGGCGGGGCCGTCGGCTATCTGGTCGGCGAGGAAAACCGCGGCCTCGAATACATGTTCACGATGATGAACATCGCGCGCCTTTCCGTCGGGCTGCAGGGTGTCAGCATCGCCGAGCGCGCCTATCAGATGGCGCTGGATTATGCCCGTAACCGCGTTCAGGGGCGCCCGATCGGCACAAGCGATCCGAAGGCTGCGATCATCGGCCATCCCGATGTGCGGCGCATGCTGGTGACCATGCGCGCGCAAATCGAGGCGACGCGCGCGCTGGCGCATTTCACGGCCGGCGCGCTGGATCGCGCCCGGCATCTGGAGAACGCGCAAGGGCGCGAGCAGAGCCAGCGCCTGGTCGATCTGTTGATCCCGGTGGTCAAGGCCTGGTCGACCGATCTCGGCTGCGAGGCCGCCTCGCTCGCCATCCAGATCCATGGCGGCGCGGGTTTCATCGAGGAAACCGGCGTTGCCCAGCTCTATCGCGATATCCGCATCGCGCCGATCTATGAAGGCACCAACGGCATCCAGGCAGGCGATCTGGTGGGCCGCAAGCTGATGCGCGACCGGGGTGCGGCGGTCCGGGACTTCATCGCCGGCTTGCGCGCCTGCGATGGCGACCTGGCGGCAGCGAAAGGCCAGGACCTTTCCAGCATTCGCGCTGGCCTGGCGGAAGGTGCGATTGCGCTTTCGCGCAGCACAGATTGGCTGATCGAGACCTATGGCAGCGATCCGGCGCTGGCGCTTGCCGGGGCGTCGCCCTATCTGCGCCTGTTCGGCACGGTTGCCGGCGGCTGGCTGATGGCCATGGCAGCGCTGGCGGCGACCCGAAGGTTAAGCGACGGTGCAACCGACAAGGCATTCCTGACGGCGAAGCTCGCCACCGCCCGCTTCTATGCCGACAACATCCTGGTGCAGGCCGAGGGGCTGGCGGCCCAGATCATGCGCGGCAGTCCGCCGGTGCTTGCCCTTGCCGTCGAGGATTTCTGAAAGCGGCACGATGAAGTTGCGGCCTGCCACGCCGGCCGATCTCTCCTTGCTGCAACACTGGGACAGCAAGCCTCATGTCATTGCCGCGCGCGGTGATGGCGGCATCGGCTGGGCGAAAGAGCTGGGCCGCAAGCTTCCCTGGCGTGAGATGCTGATTGCAGAGGCTGAAGGCCGGCCGGTCGGTTATGTCGAGATCATCGATCCCGCCGAGGAGGAAGAACACTACTGGGGCGAGGTTGGCCCGAACCAGCGCGCCCTCGACATCTGGATCGGCGAGGAAGCCGACCTCAATCGCGGCTTGGGTACCGCCATCATGCAGCTGGCGCTGGAGCGCTGCTTTGCCGCGCCAAAGGTCCGCGCCGTGCTGATCGATCCCCTCGCCGGCAACATCCGCGCGCATCGGTTCTATGAGAGGCTGGGTTTCCGCAAGCTGGAGCGCCGGCACTTCGGCGCCGACGATTGCCTGGTTTTCCGGCTAACGCGCGGCGATTGGCTGCGGCCGGCGAGGAATTAGGAGATCGAGCCTAGGAGCTGCCGACCGTCGCTGATGCCGGGCGGGCCATGATTGGATCAACCGACATGATGCTGTCGTCGGCATCCTTTTGATCGGCCAGCGCCCGCTCGCGCGCTTCGGCCCGGCGGCGCAGAATTTCATAGGTGACCGCGCCGACGACCGTGAACACGATCAGGATCAGCGCCAGGGCGTTGATGGTCGGCGTGATGCCCGAGCGCACCTTCGATCCGACATAGACCGTCAGCGTGTCCGAATTTCCCTTGGTGAAAAGCGTGATGTTGAAATTCTCGACCGACTGGAAAAAGGCGATCAACGCGCCCGCGCCGATAGCGGGATAAAGATGCGGGATCATGATCCGGCGCATCACCTGCGGGCTGGTGGCGCCGAGATCGAGTGCGGCTTCTTCCAGGGCCGGGTCGAAGGTCTGCAGCCGTGCCAGCACCAGCAGCATCACATAGGCCGAGATGAACGAGCACTGGCCGAGCGTGGAAAGATGCAGCCCCGCCGGCACGTCGAACCGGTTCCAGAACAGCAGGGTCGAAATGCCGATGACGGCGCCGGGGGTCAGGATCGGCGCCACCATCACGCCGTAGAGGAACGAGCGCGAGCGGCCCTGCAGGCCGTTGATCAGTATGGCTGCGGCCGTGCCGATCGGGAATCGAAATCGCTACCACCGCAAGCGCGATCAGCACCGTGTTGCGCGCGGCGTGCAGCATGCGGTCGTCGTTCCACAGATCGACGAACCAGCGCGTAGGTGAAGCCGACCCAGGGAAAGACCGAGGGAAAGCGCGAATCGTTGAGCGCGGCACCACCCATGACGATCAGCGGCGCCAGCATGTAGAACAGGAAAACGCCGACATAGACCTTGATCAGCAGGCGAGGAAGAGCCCGGTTATTCATACGCCG
Source organism: uncultured Alphaproteobacteria bacterium (assembly GCA_963770335.1). Lineage (GTDB taxonomy): Bacteria > Pseudomonadota > Alphaproteobacteria > Dongiales > Dongiaceae > DASXQK01. The sequence goes on along the minus strand of CAVYPG010000019.1, from coordinate 61,727 downwards.
CGCCTCACTTTGCGATATCCACGAGCCGCACGTTCAGCAGCCGCATCATCAGGCGTGACGAAGACTGGTGCACAGGACAAGCAGCAGGAAGGCGTAGGCAGAGCCGGTGTTCCAGTCCTGCGACTTCGAACATCCACTGCTGCACGATCTTCGGTGAACCAGCGCGAACCGGGCGAGGCGAGCAGGCTGGGCACGATGATCGAGCCGGCCGACAGCATGAACACCATGACGCAGCCGGACGCGATGCCCGGCTTGGAATGAGGGATGACGATCCGCCAATGGATCTTCCAGGCCGGGGCGCCGAGATCTTCCGCCGCCTCGATCTGATGGGAATCCAGCGCCTGGATGGCGTTGTAGATCGGGAACAGCATGAACAGGACGTAGGTGTAGACCAGGCCGATCATCACGCCGTTGAAGCCGGTGATCCAGCGGACCGGTCCGGAGAAGATGCCGATGCCTTCCAGAATCGCATTCAGCGGTCCGTGATAGGACAGCACGATGAACCAGGCAAAGGAGCGCAGGATTTCGCTGACCCAGAGCGGGATCAGCAGTATGGCGAACAGCGTCGGCACATTGTGCGGCTTGGCCACCTTGGCGATGAAGAAGGCGAGCGGATAGCTCAGCACCAGGCAGATGACCGTCACGACGCTGCTGAAGAACACCGTCAGGAAGAAGATCTTTACATGGATCGAGCTGGTGAAGAACGTCCAGTAGTTGTTCAGGCTGTAGGTATCGTTGGGACCGCCCAGCTGATCGAAGGGCAGATAGGGCCGCAGCGAATATTCGAACAGGATCATGTAGGGCAGCACGACCAGCGCCAGCAGCCAGAATGCGGGCAGCGCCACGATGAAGGCGCTCAGTGTTATGCCATAGCGGCGGAATATCTCACGCATGGCGGCCGCTCCCCGCGATCATGCCGACTTACGCTGCAGCGCCTCACCCAGCACGACTCCATCGGTCGGCTGGAAAGACATCCGCATCTTGGAGCCAGGCGCGACGGCTCTTGCCGCTGGGATCGTTCTGCACCTGCACCATGTGCAGATAGCCGCGATCGTCGCGGGTCAGAACATTGATGAAATTGCCCTCGAAGGTCAGCGACATCACCTCGACTGGCGACTTCATTGCCGCCGGGCTGCGCCGGGTTGAGGCTTGAGCGCTCCGGCCGCACATAAAGCTTCGCCGTAGTGCCGAGATTGACCCCGGGCCCGAGCCGCGCCTTGAACCGCCCGAACTCGGTCTCGAACTGGCCGAAGCCGCTTTCCGCGGAGACCACCTTGCCGGCGAACACGTTGTTCTCGCCGACGAAGGAGGCGACGAAGGCGTTGGCCGGGAAGATTATAGATCTCCTGCGGCGTGCCGACCTGCTGCAGCACGCCGTTCGACATCACGCCGACCCGGTCCGACATGGCGAGCGCCTCGCCCTGGTCATGGGTGATGTAGATGAAGGTGACATTGGTGCGCTTCTGGATGGCGCGCAGCTCGGCTGCGCATATGCTGGCGCAGCTTGAGATCGAGAGCCGACAGCGGCTCGTCCAGCAGCATCACCTTGGGCTCGACCGCGAGCGCGCGGGCGATCGCCACGCGCTGCTTCTGGCCGCCGGAAAGCTGGCTGATCGCCTTGTCCGCCGCATCGTGCAGATCGACCAGGCGCAGCAGCTCCTCGGCCTTGGCGCGCTGGGTTGCCTTGTCGACCCCGCGTACCGACAGGCCGAATGAAATGTTCTGCCAGACCGGCATCAGCGGAAACAGCGCCAGGTTCTGGAAGATCAGCACCGTCGGGCGCTGATTGGCGCGGATACCGCGCATCGACTTGCCGCCGATCAGCACATCGCCCTCGGTCGGGTCGATGAAGCCGGAGATCATGCGCAAGATCGTCGTCTTGCCGCAGCCCGACGGGCCGAGGAAGGAGAAGAATTCACCGGCCTTGATCGTGATATCGACATTGTCGACGGCACGGAACTTGCCGAAATCCATCGAGACATTGGCTAGCTTGACGTCCTCGCTCATGGGCCCCCGGAGTCTGGACTGAAGGTAGGTGGCCGGCGCGCTGGCGCCGGAGGTTCAATCAGAAGGCCAACCGGGCCGCCGGGCGTCTGCGCCCGGCGGCCCCATTGGATGGAGAGAGGCTTATGCCGCCTTCCACTTGTCGGCGTATTCGCCGCGCAGCTTGATGAACCAAGCCGGCTGCGAAGGCCACCACCACAGCTTCGACAGCGCGTCGCCCGGATAGGCTGCGTTGTAGAACTTGGTGACAGCGGGATCCATCATGTCGATGCCGCCCTTGCCGATCGGATTGGCCGAGAACGCCGTCGCCCACTGGGCCGAGCCCTTCTTGGACGAGATGTACTTCGCCCATTCGTGGCCCTGCTCGACTGTTCTTGGCGTTCTTCATCAGGAAGAAGCCCTGCTGCCAGCCGAAGGCGCCTTCCTTCGGCGAGATGTAGGCGATCGGCAGGTCCTTGCCGAGGTTGTAGCCGGTCGAATCCCAGGTCAGGCCCAGGGTGCAACCGTTGGTGCGGAACGCGGCTTGCGCATCGTTCTCACCATTCCAGAACTGCACGATGTTCTTCTTGTGCTTGATCGCCTCGGCGAGCGCGATATCCCACAGTTCCTTGGTAACCGCCGGATCCTTGTAGCTCTGGAGCCATGGCTTCGGCAGCTTGCCCTCGGCATCGAGCCAGCGGCCCATGGCGGCGAGCGAGGAATGGGCGCGGACGACGACCTTGCCTTCGAAGGCAGGATCGAAGAGCGAGCCCAGCGTCGTGTTCGGGTAATCCATCGGCGCCTGCTTCGTGTCGTGAGTCAGCGCCTCGCTGCCCCAGCAGCTCGGCACGTAGTAGCGAACGCCGCTGATCGTGGCCATGTCGCCCGAGGCGCCGGTCACGAAAGCGGTTTCGTAGCTGTCCATCGACAGCTTGTTCGGATCCCAGCCCTGGACGAGGCCGTTGGAAACCCAGCTCTCGACGCGATCGAGCGTCGGCTCGACGACGTCGACGGCACCGGTCTGCAACGACAGCTTGCACTGGGCGAACATCGAATCCTGATCAGGCTGATCGAGGAAATTCACCTTGATGCCCGTCGCGGAGGTGAAGTCGGCGAACGGCGCCTTGAAGTCATAGCCAGACCAGCCCATGAAATTCACCTGGCCCGAAGAGGAGAATGCATCCTCGACGATCCATGGCCCCATGGCTGCCACGGCGCCCGCCGCAACGGCACCCTTCAAAATTGAGCGGCGCGTATGCCCGCGAGCGGCCCGCAGGGTCGCCTGCGTCGCCCTTTGATCCTTCGTCAGTTTATCCACGTGTGTCTCTCCCTTGATTGACGTTCAAATTCGACCGGTGATCCTTACCCCTCGAGGATTACAGAGATGTGACAGGAACTCGTCAATTGACAATCGATGCCCAGCGATCGTGTCTTGACTGGCCAGTTTGTTATTATTCGGCCCGGGGGCGCTCCCTGAGGAAAACATTGCCACAAGCCCGGAAACCCCGCAACAACACTGGTTGCGGCCCCGGTCCGGCATCAGGTCCCGTGGCCAGCCGGCACTTTGGCGGGGCCGGAATTACAGGTATCGTCACCGCCCCAGGCCGCCATCCAGATCGCTGTTCCCCGGAGCTATTATGACAAAACCCACCCGCGAAGCGCGCAAGGTGCTGTTTCTCACCGCCGATCAATGGCGGGGGGAATGCCTGTCGGCCTTAGGGCACAAATTGGTCAAGACTCCCCATCTCGACCGGCTGGCCGGCCAGGGGGTGTCGTTCCGCCGCCACTATGCCCAATGCTCGCCCTGCGGCCCGGCCCGCGCCAGCCTGTTGACGGGCCTCTATATGATGAATCACCGTTCGGTGAAGAATGGGACTCCGCTCGAATTCCCGGCATAGCAACATCGCGCTCGAGGCACGCAAAGCGGGGTTCGATCCGACCCTGTTCGGCTATACGGATTCCTGCCCCGACCCGCGCCGCTTTGCAGCCGACGATCCGGTGTTGACCACCTATGAGGGGGTGCTGCCGGGCATGACGCCGAGCCTGCAGCTTCCCGATCACATGGCGGCATGGGTCGCCGATCTAAAGGCCAAGGGCTATGCCATCAAGGACCGGCGCGACGTCTATCGCCCGGTCGAAAATTATCCCGGTGCTGCGGGCCGCGGTCATTCCTTTGCCCCGCCGATTTTCAGCGCGCAGGACAGCGAAACCACCTTCATGGCGGATTCGATCATCAAATGGCTGTCGGTGCGCCAGGAGCAGAACTGGTTCCTGCATGGCGTGTTCCTGCGCCCGCATCCGCCAGTCATCGCGCCCGAACCCTATAACGCCATGTACGATCCCGCCGATGTTCCGCCGCCGGTCCGCGCCGCCTCGCCCGCATCCGAAGGCGCGCAGCACCCCTATCTTGCCTATGCCCTCAACAACCAGCGCGAGATCGGCCTTTATACCGAGCATCATCCGGGCGTGCTGCAGGAGATCGACGAGCGCGAGCTGCGCCAGCTGCGCGCCACCTATTACGGCATGATCAGCCAGGTCGACGATCAGATCGGCCGCATCATGGCGCATCTGGAATCGACCGGCGAAGACCGCAACACCCTGGTGATCTTCACCTGCGATCACGGCGAGATGCTGGGCGATCACTATATGTGGGGCAAGGACGGTTATTTCGATCCGGCCTTCCACATTCCGCTCATCATCCGCGATCCGCGAAACGCATCCGATGGCGGGCGCGGGCGGATCGTCGAGGAGTTCTCCGAATCCATCGACATCATGCCCACCATCCTGGAATGGCTCGGCGCCGAGATCCCGGTGCAATGCGATGGGCGCTCGCTGTTGCCCTTCCTCGCCGGCGGCAAGCCGGCAGGCTGGCGCGAGGAGGCGCATTTCGAATTCGATTTCCGCGACCCCGTGCGCCAGCGCGTCGAAGCGGCACTGGGCCTGACCGACGATGAATGCGCGCTCGCCGTGCTGCGCGGACGGAAATTCAAATACGTCCACTTCGCTGCCCAGCCGCCGCTGCTATTCGATATGGAGCGCGATCCGGGCGAGCTGGTGAACCTGGCCGGCGATCCGGCCTATCGCGACACGCTGCTGGCCTGCGCCAACCGGATGCTTTCCTGGCGCATGGTCCATGGCGACCGCACGCTGACCAGCCGCTTCGTCACGTCGCGTGGGGTGATCGAGCGAAAAGGGCCCCGAACCGCCGCCGCCGCCGGGGCAACCACCGGCTAAGCCCCTAGCGGGCTTGCCAAAAAGCGTAGACCGGCGCAATTGTTACAATTATGTTTCGCTCCCTTTGCAGCCCATCCGCATTGCGCAAACGCTCTGGGCCGGGGTCGCCGGCCGGGACGCGAGGAGGTATTTGAGATCGGTACACATTTTCTTCTGAGCCTGACGGGTGCCGCCGCCCTTCTGCTTTGGGGCCTGCGCATGGTCAGCACCGGCGTGCTGCGCGCCTACGGCGCCGATCTGCGCCGCGCGCTCGGCCGCAGCATGCGCAACCGCTTCACGGCGCTCTCGACCGGGCTAGGCATCACCATGCTGCTGCAGAGCAGCACCGCCACGGCATTGATGGCCGCCTCGTTTGCCTCTCGCGGCATGGTCAGCACCGCTTCGGCGCTCGCCATCATGCTGGGTGCCGATGTCGGCACCAGCCTCGTTGCCCAGATCGTCTCCTTCAAGGTCGATTGGCTCTCGCCGGCGCTGATCCTCATCGGCGTCATCGCCTTTCGCGCCGGCCAATCGACCAAGATACGCGATCTGGGCCGCGCCGCCGTCGGCCTCGGGCTGATCCTGCTCGCCCTTCATCTGATGTCGGAAGCAGCACTGCCCATGCGCGAATCGCCGCTGGTCGGCGAAGTATTCGGCGCGCTTTCCGGCCAGCCGATCGTTGCCATCCTGATCGCCGCCCTGCTGACCGTGATCTCCACATCCAGCATGGCGGTGATCCTGCTGATCATCTCCTTTGCCGCCAACGGCATCATCGGCGTGGACGTCGCCTTCGCTCTCGTCCTGGGCGCCAATCTCGGCAGTGCTGTGACGCCGCTGCTGGCGACCGCCGGCGCCGATCCGGTGGCCCGGCGGGTTCCCCTGGGCAATGCCTTGTTCCGCATGGTTGGCGTCTTCGTCACCCTGCCCTTGTTGCCCCTGATCACGCCCTATGTCAGCGCCATCGAAGTGCAGCCCTGGCGCCAGGCCGCCGATTTCCACACCGCCTTCAACCTGGCGCTGGCCATCGTCTTCATCGGGTTGACCGGCCCCGTAGCGAAGATCTGTACCCGGTTGTTGCCCGACAGACCCAAAGGCAGCGACGACGGCAAGCCGCGCTATCTCGATCGCGCCGCGATGGAATCCCCGGCCGTGGCCATCGCCAACGGCGCGCGCGAAACCCTGCGCATGGGCGATCTGGTCAGCCGGATGCTGGGCGACACGCTGGCCGTGTTCCGCAACGACGATCGCAAGCTGCTGCGCGAGATCGAACAGCTCGACGACGGCGTCGATGCGCTGCATGAGGCGATCAAGCTGTATCTGACCGAAGTTAGCCGCGAGACCATGGATGCCCGCGACCAGAAGCGCAGCATCGATGTCATCACCTTCACGACGAATCTGGAGCATATCGGCGACATCATCGACAAGAACCTGATGGAGCTGGCCGCCAAGAAGATCAAGAACAAGCTGCGCTTCTCCGATGAAGGCTTTGCGGAGATCCAACGCATGCATCACCGGCTGATGACCAATCTGGATCTGGCGCTGAACGTCTTCATTTCCGGCGAGGTGCCGATGGCGCGCCGCCTGCTGCAGGAAAAGGTCGCCTTCCGCGAGCTGGAGCGCGCGGCGTCGGAGAGCCATCTCGAACGCTTGCGCAGCGGCAAGCTGGAGAGCCTGGAGACATCGAGCCTGCATCTCGACGTATTGCGCGATCTGAAGCGCATCAATTCGCACCTGACATCCGTGGCCTATCCCATCCTGGATGCCGCCGGCGAGCTGGAGCGCACGCGGCTGCGCACCGAACAAGCCTGAGGCGAACTTAATGCGCGAGGCGCGGGCGGCCCAGTGCCGTGGCGGTGATTCGCGATTCGATGAAGATCTCGAGCCCGCCTTTTTCGCGTACCGCCGTATCCTTGCGATCGATGACGAGCTGGACTTCGCCGGCACCCGCGCGGCTGGCCAGTGCTTCCGCCTGGGCGCGCGCCAGCTCGATGGCGCGACCGGCGGCTTGCTCCAGATCGCTGAAATCCTCGACGCCGCTCGTGCCATGCAGGCGGAACAGGCCGGCGCTGGGCTGCGTGATCAGCGCCTCGGCGCGCTGCATCACACCGCCCGCCACCGCCCCCACGGCATTGGTTACATGAGCATGGGGCGGAATGACGAGCCGGGTATGCAGACGTTCGGCGACCTGCGGATAATATGCTGCGACCGGCGCCCCGATGGCGACCAGCGGCCGGCTCAGGCGAAGTTCAACTTCGACCAGCGGCTTGCCCTGATCGCCTGCCAGCGCGCGATCGACCAGCCGGCGGCCAAGCCGGCCCCAATCGCGCTCGGCGATGCGATCCTCATCGGCGATGGCCGAGGCCAGGACCACCTGGCCCGATTGACGCACCACCTGTTCCACCACCTGGCCCGCGAAATCCTGCCGCATCTTTCGGCGGCTGCCAGCTGCCGGGCGGCGCCATGCGGCAGAAGATATCGGCGCCGTGCTTGGCTGCTTCCACCGACCAGCCCTGTTGCAGTCCCAGGATGTGGGCTGCATCGCTGGGCGTGAACGCCGATATCAGAACCAGGCCGCGATCGACCAGCCGGCCCAGCGCGCGCTCTGCCGCCGGCCCGGACATCAGCGCGGCGAGAGGCCGAGGCCCGTCGGCCAGTTGATTCCATAATTGAGTCTGCGCGGGATTGAGGCTCGCCTGCCCCGCATCGAGCACACGCTGGCGGATGGCAAAGCGTCCGGGGTGGCGCAGCGGCTCTCCCGGCGCCACTTGAGCGCGCAGGATCTCGAGCATGGCCGGGTGCTGATGGCAGAGCAGGCTGAGCGGCATCACGCGCCGGGGGCCGGCGACAAGGCCGTGCTCGTCGAGTCGCACTTCGCTGTCGCCGCCAAGTCCGAAGGTGTGGACGCCGACAGCCTCGACCATGGTGCGAAAGCCGCCGACGGTGGCGCCCTCGCGATTCAAAACCGGCCGGCCGGCGGAGAGCAGCGCGATATCGGTGGTCGTGCCGCCCATATCGGCAACGAACACATCGCCCTCGCCCGAGAGGTAATGCGCCCCGACGACACTGGCCGCAGGCCCGGAGAGGATCGTCTCCACCGGCAATTCCATGGCGAGGTCGGCTGCGATCAGCGAACCGTCGCCCTTCACCACCATCAGCGGGGCCGTGATGCCGCGTGCCGCCAGCAGCGACAGCACCGCACGCACCAGCTGCTGAAGCTGGGGAATGAGCCGCGCATTCAAGGCACAGGTAAGCGCACGGCGCGGCGCATCGAGCTTCGAGGTCAGTTCATGGCCGCAGGAGACCGGCAGGTCGGTCATCTCGCGCACCAGCCGGCGCAGCGCGATCTCATGGGCAGGGTTACGCACTGAGAAATACGCCGAGACGGCGAATGCCGCGACCTTCGGCGCATGGGCACGGATCGCCGCCGCTGCTGCTTCGAGATCCAGCGGCGCCTGCTCGTCGCCCTGGGGGCCGTGGCCGCCGGCAATGAAGACGACCGGATCGCTGCCCAGCGCCTGGCGCAGCCCGGCGCGGTCCAGCGCGCTCGGCTCGTATCCCGCAAGCAACAGGCAGATGGGGCTCGCATGACCTTCGACGATGGCGTTGGTGGCGAGCGTCGTGGAAAGTCCGACCATGGCGATCTCCTCGCCCCTGTCGGCCACGCCGAGGACGCCCTGCATGGCACCCTGCAGGCCGATGGCGAGATCGTGTTTGGTGGTCAGCGATTTCGCGGCGGCGAGAACGCCGCGGGCGGGATCGAACAGGACCGCATCGGTATAGGTGCCGCCGGTATCGAGGCCGAGAAGAAGAGGCAAGACAAAGCCACGCTGATTTAAAGAGGCGCTAGGTTTAGCACGTCTCCTGCGAATGGGAGTCTGCGAGATTGTCGCCGGGCAACAAAATTTCCCAATCATCCAAATGGGTTGACACTGACTCGATCTATGGCATGGTGCGGCGGCAAGCAGCATGTCGGACGGTGCGACCAAAGCCGGACGACCCAGGGGTGCCGCTCGCAATAGGATTTGTTCTCCGTTCGGGGGAAGCGATGAATCAGACGCGACGCGCCTCGCCGGCATTCTGCAGCCGGCGCCTGTTCCTGGGATTCGGCCTTGTGGTCGCCGGGGGATTCATTTCACCAGCCGCGCGCGCCGCGATGGCGATGCCGCGCAAGCTCTCCTTCCTGCACACCCATACAGGCGAAACCCTCACTGCCACCTATTGGCAGAACGGGATGTATGACGAGCGCGCGCTGGGCGAGCTCGACTACATCCTGCGCGACTTCGTCAATGGCGAGCAGGTGCGCATCCATCCCGAGCTGCTCGAACCTGCTGGCCGAACTCCACCAGCGCCTCGGCAGCCACGCGCCCTTCGAGATCATCTCGGCTTACCGCTCGCCCGCGACCAACGCGATGCTGCGCGCCAACAGCGACGGCGTGGCCAAGAACAGCTATCACATGAAGGCCATGGCCATCGACATCCGCCTGCGCGATGTCGATCTCGACAAGCTGCACCGCGTAGCGGTGGAGATGAAGCAGGGCGGCGTGGGCATCTACCACAAGTCCGACTTCGTCCATGTCGATGTGGGACCGGTTCGCTACTGGTAGGTTTCCGCTAGCGACCGCGCGCCTCTCCGTCATTTTCCTTTCGTCATGCTCGGGCTTGACCCGAGCATCCATCCCTCTGGGTCACTCCCCCACCACGACGATATGCAGCCGGCGCGGGCCATGGGCGCCCATCTGCAGTTTCTGGCCGATATCGGCGCTGCGCGAAGGGCCGGTGATGAAATTCACCGTGCGCGGCATTGCTGCAATGTCCGTGGTGGAAAAGCCGCGCCGTTCGCGCAACGTGGCCCAGGCTTCCTCGAGCCCGCCCACCACATCGGCTGCGGACAGCACGACGATCTCCGTCTCCGGCAGGAAGTTCAGTGTCGTCGGGACCTTGCGCGCCGGAGGCCATCATCAGCGTGCCGGTCTCGGCAATGCCAGCCTCGGCATTGCCCAGTGAAACAAGATCGCTGCCGTCGCTGGGGCCGGTCGTAATTTCGATCAGCGGGCGTGTATGCCAGGGCAGTCCGGTCAGCTTGGGATCGGGCGCCAGGCGTAGCTTTGCCGGCAGATTTTCCGAGGCAAGATAGTCGGCGATCGCCGCCGGCACCTGATCGGCGCTGGCAACCCGCTTCACCGTTGCCTTGGCCTGATCGGCCATTTTGACGAACAGCGCGACCCGCTCCGCCCGGGGCAACTGGCCGCGGGCCGGCAGAGGCCCCGCCGGCGGGTTGGCAAGCCGCGCCTCCAGCGATGACGCATCGGCCGGCGTATCGCGGCGAAGCGCGCGGCGGATATTGCCCAGAATCTGATCGCGGCTCATTTGCCTGCTGCTCTCTGGTCGCGGCTCTCTGGCGCTCGGCCCAGAGCGCATGAAAGCTGCGTCCCTCCGGTGCGGGCATGTCGCGATGGTCGGTCCAGCCCTTGGCCAGCGGCAATCTTGCAAAGGCGCCACGCCGGCGGCCGAGGCGGCCCAGCATTCCCGCCGCGAGGCCATTGGCCAGGCGAAACAACGCCGGCCGCCGGGCCATGAATGCCCACAGGCGCAGGCCCGCGCGATAGCGTGCGGGCGTCAGATGCCGCTCAAACTCCTTCTCGCGCCAGAAGCGCATCATCTTGGGCAGTGGAATGCGCATCGGGCAGACGCTCTCGCAGCGCCCGCAGAAGGTGGAAGCGTTGGGCAGCGGCGTTGCCTTTTCGATGCCGAGCAGTCCCGGGGTCAGCACCGCGGACATGGGGCCGGAATAGACGAAGCCATAAGCGTGGCCGCCGACCTTCTGATAGACGGGACAGTGATCGAGGCAGGCCCCGCAGCGAATACAGCGCAGCATCGCCTCGAACTCGGTGCCCAGCAGCTTGGTGCGTCCGTTATCGATCAGCACGACGTGATATGCTGCCGGCCCATCGAGATCGCCTGGCCGGCGTGGGCCCGTCGAGAAGGTGGTGTAGACCGACATCTCCTGCCCCGTGGCCGAACGCGCCAGCACGCGCAGGATGGTCGAGGCGTCGTCCAGCGTCGGCACGATCTTCTCGATGCTGGCCAGCACGATATGCATGCGCGGCAGGGTCTGCGTCAGATCGCCATTGCCCTCGTTGGTGACGATGACGGATGAGCCCGTCTCGGCGATCAGGAAATTGGCGCCGGTGATGCCCACATCGGCTTCCAGGAAGCGCCGGCGCAGCTTGGCGCGGGCTTCGGCCAGCATGTCGGCGGGCTCGCTCAGCGGCCGGCGCGGATCGAGATCGGTATGGGCCTCCAGAAACGTCTCGCCCACCTGCTCCACCGTCAGATGGATGGCCGGCGCGATCAGATGGCTCGGCGTCTCATGGCGAAGCTGGATGATGTATTCGCCGAGATCGGTCTCCACCGGCTCGATGCCATGTTGGGAAAGATGATCGTTGATGGCGATCTCCTCGCCGATCATCGTCTTGCCCTTGGTCACCGTCTTCGCACCCGCCTGGCGGCAAAGATCCAGCACCACCGCGCGCGCACTTTCGGCATCGTTGCACCAATGCACCGTGCCGCCGGCCCTCTCCACATTGGCTGCGAAGCGCTCGAGGTAGAAATCGAGATTGGCGAGCGCGTGATCCTTGATCGCCTTGGCCGCGTCGCGCAGCGCTTCGAATTCCGGCAACGCTTCCGCCGCCCGAGCGCGGCCGGCGACGAAGGTATCCTCCATCCCTGCCAGCGCCTTTTGCAGATTCGCATCGGCCAGGCCGATATTGGCGTTGCGGCGGAAGTCGCGGCTGTCGTTCAACTGCTGCATGGTGCCGGACCCTATTCCTGGCCTTCGCCGATGGCGGGGTTGCCGGTCATGCCCGCCAGCACCTCGGCGACATGGCGCGATTTCACCCTGGCGCCGCGGCGCTTCAGCTTGCCCGCCATGTTCAGCAGGCAGCCGAGATCGCCGGCCAGCAGAAGATCGGCGCCCGTGGCCTCGATGTCGGCTGCCTTCTCGCTCACCATGCGCTCGGAGATTTCCGGGTATTTGATGCAAAAGGTGCCGCCGAAACCGCAGCAGATTTCAGCACCTGGCAGCTCGCGCAAGGCGGCCCCGGTGCTGGCCAGCAATTGGCGCGGCTGCCCCTTGATGGCGAGTTCGCGCAGGCCCGAGCATGAATCGTGATAGGTGACCTTGCCGGTAAAGCGCGCCGCCACGCCATCCTGCTTCAGCACATCGACCAGAAATCCGACCAGCTCGTGGCACTTGGCTGCAAAGGCGACAGCGCGGGCGGCATAGGCTGCATCCTCGGCCAGCAATGCCGGATAGTGCATCCGCAGCATGCCGGCGCAGGAGCCGCTGGGCGCCACCACGTAGTCATAGTCTTCGAACAGATCCACCACCTGGCGAGCGATGGCGATAGTGGTCTTCTTGTCGCCGGAATTATAGGCGGGTTGCCCGCAGCAGGTCTGGGCACGAGGCGCCTCGACCACGCAGCCCGCCTCCTCCAGCAGCTTGGCGGCAGCCAGGCCTACGCTCGGGCGGAACAGATCGACGAGGCAGGTGGCGAAAAGCCCGACACGGATGGGCAAAGCGGCTGGGCCCTTGATTGGCAAATGGAGGGGCAGGATGGCGAGCGAAGGCTGAGAAAGCAAGGTTACCCGCGGGGAAATTGCCTGTCATGGCAAGCCGTCGCGCCGTGAAAACCTTCGCGCCTCGCTCTCGACATGCGCCTTTCCTCATACGGAATGGGCCCAAATGCACCTTGAGGGATGGGCCCGTCGTGAGTAGCCTGCGATCGGGGATTGGGAGGGGATAATGCTGGGGTATCGACGAGTCCTCGTGACCGGTGGGGCCGGTTTCGTGGGCGCTCATCTGGCGCTTGCTTTGAAACGCGATCTGGAAGGCTGCGATGTCGTAGCCCTCGACAGTTTGCGCCGGCGCGGCAGCGAGCTTGCCGTGCCACGCCTGGCCGCCGGTGGTGTGCAGTTTTTCCATGGCGATGTCCGCCGGCCGGAGGATATCGATGCGGCAGGTGCCTTCGACCTGCTGCTCGATTGCGCTGCCGAACCCTCAGTCCATGCCGGCTACGCCGATTCGCCGCGCTATGCCATCGACGTCAACCTGACGGGCAGCGTGAACGCCTTCGAGGCCGCGCGCCGCCATGGCGCCGACGTCATCTTTCTTTCCACCAGCCGGGTCTATCCCATCGCCGGATTGCGCGCCCTGCCGCTGGTGGAAAGTGCCGAGCGTCTCGTATTGCCGGATACCGCCCAGGGTGCGGGCTGGTCGACGGCCGGAATCGCCGAGAGTTTCCCGCTGCGCGGCGCGCGCACGATCTATGGCGCGACCAAGCTCGCCGCCGAATTGATGCTCCAGGAATACCGTGCCAATTATGGCCTGCGCACTTTGGTCAACCGCTGCGGGGTCATTGCCGGGCCCTGGCAGATGGGCAAGGCCGAACAGGGGCTGATCGCCTTCTGGGCCGCGCGCCATGTCTATGGCGGGCCGCTGGCCTATCACGGCTTCGGCGGCAAGGGGCGCCAGGTGCGCGACCTGCTGCATGTCGAGGATCTCTACGATCTGCTGCGCCGCCAGATCACCGATTGGCCGCAGCATGATGGGCAGATCTATAACGTCGGCGGCGGCAGCGCCAACAGCCTGTCGCTGGCCGAGCTCACCACGCTCTGCGTACCAGGCCGGCGGCAAGACTCGCGCCGTGAGCGAGCGCGGCGAGACCGAGCCTTTCGATATTCCCTATTACGTCAGCGACAACGCGCTGGTCACGGCCACGACGGGCTGGCAGCCGGCGCGCGAACCTTCTGCGATCGTCGACGAAGTCTGTTCGCTGGCTGACTGACAATCGCGCGGCACTGGAGCCTATACTGGGCCGTTGACCACGGTCCTTCGAGGTTCACTGCTGCGATGCCGGACTTCAATCCCGATGCGGCTGCCCAGGTGCTTGCCTCTGCGCGTCTGGAACATCGCGCCGTCGCACCGCTGCCGCCGGGCATGGCACCCGGTGACGCCACAGCGGGCTATGCGGTGCAGCAGCACCTGCACGAACTGCTGAGCGCCGCCGGCGAAGGTGCCGTTGCCGGCCACAAGATCGGCTGCACCACGAAGGTCATGCGCGAGAAGCTCGGCATCGATCAGCCCTGTGCCGGGCGCATCCATGCCCGCTATCTGCTGGGCGATGGCGCGAGCTGGTCCGTGGCGGGCCGGATCAAGCCATCGGTCGAATGCGAAATCGCCGTCAGGCTCGGCCGCGATCTTCCGGCCATTCCCCGGTATTACACGGCAGCCAGTTTGCGGCCGGCGGTGGAATCCTGCATGGCCTCCATCGAGCTGTGCGACGACCGCTATACCGACCGCGAGGCTGTGGGCCTGCCCACCCTGATCGCCGATGATTTCTATAATGTCGGCTGCGCGCTGGGCCGTGAGGTGACGGGCTGGCAAGGCATCGACCTCGCGGCTATTGCCGGAAGCATGCGCATCAACGGCCGCGAGACGGGCCGCGGCATAGGGCAGCCGACATCATGGATCACCCGCTGAACGCGCTGGCCTGGCTCGCCAATCTGCGCGCCAGCGAAAACCGGCCGCTGAAGGCCGGCGAGTTCGTCACATTGGGCAGCATCGTCAGCTCGCAACGCGTGGCAGCCGGCGACCGGGTGGAAATCGAAATCGAAAGCCTCGGCGGGATCAGGCTGCAGATCGCCTAGCGGGTCGCCGGGATCACCGGCGGCAGCGAGGTCCGCATTGCCGAAAATTCATCGCCTGCCTTGCGCAGGAATCCCATCCGCGCGTCGTGTGTCTATGCGGCACCTACCGATATCGGTGTCAATTCCGGCGCTGGCTGCCCCCGATCGGTCGGTTACGGAAAGCATCGATGTCGGAATCCCGGAACCTTGGGCGGCAGCCCGCTCAAGGTTCCGGGTCGCCGCTTTTGCGGAAGATGTTATGGCGTTGGGCCGGTGGCCGTGGCGCTTTCGACCTTAACCGTGACATCCAGCGAATTCCGTCGGCGCTGATCAGCGTCAGGGGAAAACTCTCGCCCTGCTTCAGCGGCTGCTTGAGGTCGATCAGCATGATGTGAAGGCCGCCAGGCTGGAGGCTCGCCCGCTCGCCGGGTTTGAGCGCAATGCTGTCGAGCTGCTTCATCGTCATCACATCGCCGTTCATGGCGTGAATATGGAACTCGACGCGGGCCGCCACCGGCGTCGAACCGCTGACGATCGTCAGCGGCGCCGATCCATCATTCACCAGCGTGCCATAGACGATGGCATTCCTGACACCGCCCAGCGAGGCCCGTGCCCAGGGCAATTCCACCCTGAGGGGCGATGCCGCCAGGGTGGTGGCCGGACGCAACGCCAGGCACAGCACAAGCGCTGCCATGACAAGCAAGACCGAACGCTTCGGGAAGCTATAAAACCTCGACGTCATTTCTTCTTCCGGGGGGGTCATGTTCCAGCGGGACAGAAGGGCAGCATCTCGATCTGCGGAGTTCTGGTGGAAATGTTTCACGCAGAAAGCCAGCGGCACACCGGTCTCGAACGTGCTCTTGATCGGTTCCGCCATGGCAAAGGCGACATGAAGCACGATGAACAGAGAGCCAAGCTGGTAGACCCAGCGGCTGAGCTGGAAGTCCCGATGCCGGCTCAGCAGCAGGACGGCCGCGACGATAACAAAGGGGTCGGTATAGAGAAAATATTCGATCTTGAGCCCGCGCAGCGTACCCAACAAATCGATGGCAAATGCCGCACTCAGCAGTAACACAACTTGCAGCACGAGCTTCCTTTCGCCGGCGCGAAACGCCGCAACCGCCAATGCGATCACGAACCATTCGAGGAAGATCGTGGGCCGGGGTGAGGGATGCAGAAAATAGGTCATCCGCGCCAGCAGCTTAAGGATGCCGTCGGAGAGCGCGCCAAGCATCCCCAGCCCGAAGATGCTGCGATCGGCGTCCAGATGCGGATCGGCGGCAAAGCCGGCCATATGCTCCAGCGGGTTGATGACGGCGACCACGTCGCGCAGCTCATAACGGATATCGAGCAGAAGTAGCCCCAGCGCCGTGCCGGCCACAAGCTGCCGCGATGCCGGCGAGCGTCTCATAGGCGCCCACCCGCCAAAGCCGGGCGAAGACGATCATGCAGCCGACGACCCAGGCGATCAGCAGCGGCTGATAGATGGGAAGGCCGTGCCAGCGCAGCGCGTTCACCAGGGCCGGTGCCTCTGCCAACCCTGCCCAGACTAGCGGAGCCGCGGCGATGGCCGCGATCAGCGCCACGGCCCAGGCGGCCGCGGCAGCGATGATGGCGCGGCGCGAATCCTGCCAGAACCCGGGCGGCGCCAATTTGGGCTGCGCATCTGCTTGCCGCCCGAAGGCCAGGATCAGCAGCGGCAACGCGGCGGCTGGAAATACCGCCTGCACCTTGTTGGTCATTCCGGCGGCCAGGAGAAAGGCCGCAAGCCCGATCAGCAGCGGGCGCCAGGCAAGGCGCGGCCGATCGGCGGCGATCAGCAAGATTAGCAGCGCCAGGCTGGCGGCGCCGGCAGAAAGCAGTTCCGTGCGCAGTATCCGCGCGTGGATGGCGAGCCCGCCCGAAAAGGCGAAGGCGAATGCGCCGAGTGCGGCAATCCGCCAATCCCCCACCAGCCGGCGCAACAGCACGGCGAAGGCAAGGACGACGCCCTCGGCAAGCAGCAGCGACATGACGCGTCCGGCACGTACCGCCGCTATCCAGGCGGGCGCGTTCTCCGGCCCGCTTCCACCGTTGGGCATGTCCGACAGGGCCTGGACATCGAGCAGCCCCAGCGAATGAAGCAAATGGAACCAGCCGCTGGCGAGCAGGTCAGTCAGATATCCTGGATGGTCGAACTGGTCTTGCGGCAGATGGTCGTTGAGGCGGAAACCCTGATAGACCACGAAGATATCCATGTCCGCGGTGCGGTAGTATGGCCACCAATAACCCATCAGAAAAAACGAGAAGGCGAGACCGCCCAGGATCACCAGCAGGGATCTGTTCCAGCTGGCCAGGACGAGCGACGAAAAGGGCCGCGGTTGCAGCCAGGCCCGCCACGCCTTATCGAGATATGACCTCATTTGCGGGCCGATTCCTGCCGATGCGCCGAAAGAGTTGTACTGGCCCCGGTCGACAATCTTGGGAGCAATTCAGGCGGCAATTTGGCACGCGCCGGCGGCCTGCGCGAAGCACAATCGGTGCAGCGGCGCCCCAAGACAGGGCTGGCTCCCCCGCCCGATTCTGGCTATGCAGGCTTTGAAGAAATGAGCACGCCATTGACCGAGACAGCCGCCCGGCAGCCTGGCGAGCATGCCGCGCCGGGGCAATACCTCGCCGGCGATGAGCCCGGACAGGATGGCGCCGGCTGGTATCGGCCCGCGCAAACAAACGCTGTGGCGCGCAGCCGAAGCGCTGGCACCCCGCAATGACCGGCTGAATGCCCGCAACCGCTATTTCCATGACGAGGATGCCCGCTATCTTCGATTCCTCATCGGCCCCGGCCAGCGCATCCCGGAGCTTGGCTGCGGCGCCGGCAATCTGCTGGCGGCACTCGAACCGTCGCTGGGCGTGGGCGTCGACTTCTCCCCGGCCATGATCGCGCTCGCGAAAAAGTGCCACCTCGACCTGACATTCCAGGTCGCCGATGTGGAGGATCCGGCGCTTTTTGAAAAACTGGGCGCGTCGCAATTCGACATCATTCTGATGTCGGACATCGTCGGCTCGCTCGACGACGCGCAGCGCAGCTTTGCGCGGCTTACCGGTCCGGTATTTTCCGCGCACCTATGGCCAGACGCAGATATCCCGCTTCCGCCATGGCTGGATGCTGTTGAAGATGGCGCTGGTCGCCTGGTGGAAATTCAAGGCGATCTGACGTGAAGACGCGACGGGTTTACTACAATGGCGCTTGCCCGGTTTGCCGCGCCGGTGTTGCCAATCAACGTGAGGCGATGCGTGCCGCCGACACGGGCGAGGATATCGAATGGTGCAACATCGTCGGCCGGCCCGAGGTTTTGGCTGAGCCGGGCATCACCGTGGAGGCGGTGCGGCGCAAGCTTTACGTCGAAGACGACCAAGGCAGGCTCCATATCGGTGCCGATGCCTTCTCCGCCCTGTGGCTGGAGACGCCCGGGCGGCGCTGGCTCGGCCGCTTGTTCGCCCTGCCCGGCCTGTCGACGCTGGCCCGCTGGGCCTATGACCGCTTCGCCGACGCGCTCTATGCCTGGAACCGGCGCCACGGGCGGTGGTGAAGCGCGGCCGGCGCCGATCGCCGCCGGCGCGCCACGCCCCCTAATTCACCGTGACCGTCACCCGCAAAAACGTCGCCGGGATCGAGGTAGCGCTCTTGTCCCTGCTCGTATTCTGGCTTTCGAACAGGGCGTTCAGCTCTTTGCAAAGCTGGTCGGCCTTGCCGTTCTTCTCCGCCGCCTCGAAGGCGTTCATGGTTGGGCCGTAGTAGAAGCGGAATTGATCGACCAACTCGGCCGGCGAGCCGGCAGAGTTGAAGCGATAGGTGTCGCGCTGGAAAGCGATGTTCTCCTTCGCCACGCCGGCGGTGGCAAAGCGCTCTATGGCGTTGGCCTCGACACCCCAGGTCATCGGGCTGATGAACCCTTCCGGCGGCGGGGGCGTATAGGCGGCGCTGATCTTCAGGATCTGGGCGACGAGAGTGGGATCGTTGGGAATCCAGTTGCCCATGACAATGCGGCCGCCGCGCTTGGTCACCCGTACCATCTCTTTGGCCACGTCGAACGGCTTGGGCGCGAACATGGCGCCGAAGATGCTGACGACGAGATCGAAGGTCTTGTCCGTCAGCGCGGCAAGGTTGGTTGCATCGCCCTCCTGAAAACGAAGATTGGCGAGGCCCATCTCCTTTGCCCGCCGATTGCCGGCCTCGACCAGATTTCGCGCGATATCGACCCCGAGCACGTCGGCGCCGAGCCTTGCCTCCGGCACCGCCGTCGTACCGTCCCCACAGCCAAGATCGAGAACCTTCTGCCCTTTCCCGATTCCCAGGGAAGCGATCAACGCCTCGCCGCTGTCGCGCATGCTGGCGGCGATGCGCGTGAAGTCCCCTTTTTCCCAGAGCGCCTTGTTCGGATTTGGTGCGTTCATTGGTGCCACCCTGTGATGAGTATGGAGCCCGACGGCGCGCCGCATCGATAGACAAGCGGCCGGCGGCAACAGTATGACGAATAAGAGGGCTGGGATCACGCTGGTGTTGAAGGCCGGACGAAAGCGCGAATAGGGATGCCATGACGCCTGACGAAACTTGGCCGCAGGATACAATCTTTACGCTCGGGCATTCGACGCTGCCGCTCGACGCGTTCATCGGGCTGCTGCAGCGCTATGGCATCGAATGCCTCGCCGACATCCGCACGATGCCGCGATCGCGCCATAACCCGCAATTCAACGGCGATACCTTGGGCCCGGCGTTGCAGGCGCAGGGCATCGGTTATGTTGCGTTAGGCGCTCTCGGGGGCTTGCGGCATGCGCGCAAGGATTTACCCAATACCGGTTGGCGCAATGCGAGTTTCCGCGGCTATGCCGATTACATGCAAACGGCCGATTTCCAGCGTGGGCTCGACGAGCTGATTGCCGAGGCCCGCCTGCGGCGTACCGCGATCATGTGCGCGGAGGCGGTACCGTGGCGCTGCCACCGTTCGCTCGTGGCCGATGCGCTGGCCGTGCGCGAGATTCCGGTTGTAGAAATCCTCTCGGCCACCAGCTGGCGTTACCACAAGCTGACAACTTTCGCGCGCGTCGAGGGCAAGCAGATCACTTATCCGCCCGACCAGCCGTCCCTTCTCTAGGTCGGCGGTCACCGAGGGTTAATACCCTCGCGCCACTTTGTCGTCACTTTTTCGCATCCCGGCGCGTAGTATGCTGGCCTGACTTTATCGGCGCCTCCAGCGTCGACCCGACTTGATCGACGCCTCCAGCGTCGACCCGGCTTACGGTGCTGCGGCGCCGAACAGTATTCCCAAACCCAACCTAATTTTATCCAGGAGGCTGTAAATGGCATTGGACGAAACCAAGCTGCACGAATTTGTCGGCAAGATGGTAGGCGATATGGGTGGCGCCATGACGGCGGCGCTCATGCTCATTGGCGACAAGCTGGGTCTCTACAAGAAGCTCGCGGCCGGAAAGCTCACCTCGGCAGAGCTCGCAAAAGCCACCGGTACGACCGAACGCTACGTTCGGGAATGGTTGGCTGCCCAGGCCGCCGCCGGCTACGTCACCTATGATCCGCAGGATGGCGGCAGATATTCCCTCACGCCCGAGCAGGCGATGGTATTCGCCAATGAAGCGAGTCCCGTTTTCATGCCGGGATTTGCCGAGGTCATACAATCGATGTGGCGCGATGAGCCGAAGATCACCGAGGCCTTCAAGAGCGGAAAGGGCGTTGGCTGGCACGAGCACGATGCCTGTCTCTTCCGCGGCACCGAACGATTTTTCCGGCCCGGCTATGCGATGCATCTTGTCGAAGGCTGGCTGCCGGCGCTTGGCGGCGTCGTGGACAAGCTGAAGCGCGGCGCACGTGTTGCGGATGTCGGCTGCGGACACGGCTCCTCGACCATCATCATGGCCAAGGCTTTTCCGAAATCTGAGTTTGTCGGCTATGACTACCACGGGCCATCGATCGAAAAGGCAAAGCGAGCGGCCGCCGATGCCGGCGCCAGCGCCAACATCAAATTCGAAACGGCCTCCGCCAAGGATTTTCCAGGCAAGGACTTCGACCTCGTCACATTCTTCGATTGCCTGCACGACATGGGCGATCCGGTGGGCGCTGCCAGCCACGTCCGCAAATCCCTGAAGCCGGATGGCACATGGATGATCGTCGAGCCATTCGCCCATGACGACATGAAGGACAACATGAATCCTATCGGCCGCATCTTCTATGCGGCGTCGACGATGATTTGCACGCCGGCGTCGTTGAGCCAGGAAGTGGGGCTGGGCCTGGGGGCTCAGGCGGGAGAGGCGCGCCTGCGCCAGGTGGTCACGCAGGGCGGATTTGGCCATTTCCGCCGGGCATCGGAAACGCCCTTCAATCTCGTGCTGGAAGCTCGACCCTAAAGCAAGATCGGAACAGGACTTAGCCCCGCTCCGGCGGGGCTTTTTCTTTGGCGCCGTCGTCGGCCGCCGGCGCAATCACCTTGAGGGCGCGCCGGCGGATGCGATAGGCGAGCGGCACGGTCATGCGAAAGACCTCGCCGTCCAATGCGACATCGAGCTGCGTCTTGTCGGTCTTTATCGCCACCGCGGCGGCAGTGAGGCATTCCAGCTCGCGATCGTGGAGCCGGCCGATCAGGGCCAGAACCGCCAGCCGCAGCAGATCGATCCGCCCGCCCCGGCGCGGCAGGCAGAGCCACAGATGGCCGCCGTCCAGCCGCTGCCTGGCGCCGATATAGAGTCCGGCCTTTTCATACTCGTTGTTGCCCATGAAAACGAAGGCCGTGTGGCGCGACACGGATTTCGCTTCGTCGATCTGCAGTTCGACATGGAACAGGCCGTGCCGGCGCAGGATGGCGAAGATGGCGTGCAGGAAGGCGAGCCATTTGTTGCGGCCTTTGCTGCGCTCCGCATTGCGGAAGCGCACGATCCGGGGATAAAGGCCGATGCTCGAATTGTTGAGGAAGATGCGGCCGTTGACCTCGCCGACATCGACCGATACGGCGTTGCCCGCCAGCGCGGTACGAATCGCTTCTTCTTCGCCGAGCGGCAGGCCCATATCCTTGGCAAAGTGATTGAGGGTTCCCAGCGGTAGCACGCCGAGAGCAATCTCGGAATCGGCCAACGCGCCGGCAATAGCGCTGAGCGTTCCATCGCCACCGCCGGCGATCACGGCATGCGCACCATCTTTGACGGCGTCGCGGGCCATCGCCGCCAGATCGGCGCCCTCTTGCGCCACAAGGATGCGTATGGAGATGCCGGCTTCCTGCGCCAGTTTCTCGATGGTGGCTTGCAGTTCCCGCGCGCGGCCGGTGCCGGCCCGGTGATTCAGGATGAAGGTGATCGTGCCGGACGCCGCCATGCTGCAAATCTAGGCGCTGGAGTCTCGGTCTGACAGGCCTATCCGGCCGTCAGCGGGATCATAGTCCCGAATACACTTCCACCACCTGCATCATGCCCAGCTCTTCTGGCTGGCGGAGGACCTTCCAAAGAAGGGCAAAGCGATGTCTGACGATCGCGAACGTCGAGATCGATCAGCCGGCTGGGCACCCACTCCGCTTCCCCCAGATGGAATCAAGCGAGTCGCAGATTAGCATGCAGGGCGAGTCGAAAGACTGTCCGTCAGGCTATGGAGTTTGCAGATGGCGGTGCTAAAGCCGCAGCGCAGCTTGTCACGGGCAGGGCGCCAGCCTTGGTTTGGGCAGCCAGCAACAATGTCACAGCGGGGGCAGACACGGCGGCGAACCGCCCAAGCTTCTTCAACAGCGCCCGGCGCTGCTTTTCTTTGCTCGACTTCGCAGCGACCGCTCGTGAGTTGTCTTTTTTACTGGTCGTGGCCATATGGATCCCCCGTTTAGGATTTGGACCGTCGACGCTCGACGGACGGTTTGCTCGACCGGGTCTGCTACCCGCGCCGCAGTTTGATCGGCAAGGCTGCGACAGCGGCCAACACGGCAGCGCCATTGACCGGCCCTATGCGGGTCTTGAACGCTCTGCTGCTTTCAGCCGGAATGCAGTTAGACGTCTGCGCAATTCCTGGCTTTGCCTTGGCGGCCAACAGAAGCGTCACCGTCGGAGCCGATACGGCGGCAAATCGCCCGAGTTTTTTCAGCAATACCCGGCGCTGCTTGTCTTTGGTCGACTTCGCCGCGCCCGTCTGTGAGCTGTCTTTCTTATCCGTCTTGGCCATGGGGTCCCCCGATATGCCAATGGGTGGAAGCGAGATTACGCCTGGACGCGGATCTCAGCAACACACCCACTGTCGCAAAACTGGCGAAGACTTGCGCTCGCACTCTCTGTCAGGTAGTCCGGCGCTTGCCCATTAACCAATCGACCAGCGCCGCAAAGCTCGCGGAGTAGAGGTAGGTACTGAGTGCCAGGAGCAAGAAAAGAAACGCAAAAGCGGTGACCGCCGCCGGCCCTCCCATCAGCACTGGCAAGCAAATCAACGCACTGAAGCCCCAGAAGCCGAGGACGACAAGCCAGCTGGCCATCGATTGGTTTCCCCCACCATGTTTGTTCCGCGAAAAATTATCCGCGCCTTGAGCCGTGTCACGGAAGGGCGAAATGAAGGCCATCGGCATTTTTGGCGCAGATGTGGCAGAGATGTCGCATGATCGCGTTCGGTGGCCTGACGGGAAAGGGTCCCACATTGATTCAGAAGCGCGGAGCCCTGCGTTACGCGTTTCGGGTTGTGAGAGACTCAGTCGAGGTTTAGCGTCGCGAGCCTTTAACGCGGGAGCCCGAGTGGTCTTATGAGCGAAGCGGAGAAAGACTCCACCGACACGACGGAAAATCGACGGGCGACGCTGAAAAAACTCGCTCGCTTCGTCGCGGTGACGCCGCCTGCAGTAATCTTGCTTCTCTCGGTCACGGCGAAGCCGGCCAAGGCGAAGGTGTTCAGTCCGATAATGCTCTGATGGTCCACTGAGATGGAGAGTGGTGCCCAGGGCCGGAATTGAACCAGCGACACCGTGATTTTCAGTCACGTGCTCTACCAACTGAGCTACCTGGGCGCCGGGCGTCTGAAGCGCGGGCTAGCGCTTATAGAGAATCCGCCTTGGGCTGTCCAGAAGTGCAATCGACCTGCCAAATGCCAGATGCACCGGCCCTAAGCCTATAGGATACTGGGCAAAACCGCGGTCTTCGCCGCGGGCTGCTGCAAGCGGGGGCGCGCAATCCAAATGACAGCCGAGAAGGACCCCATCGCCCGGGCGGCGGCGCTTTCCTGCTGGTCGGGACGCGTCTCGCCCGAGCCCCTGACCGGCGGGATCACCAACAAGAATTTCACCGTGCGCGACCGGGGCGAGCGGTTTCGTCGTGCGCATCGGCGACGATATTCCCGTGCATCAGGTCATGCGCTTCAACGAGCTGGCCGCGAGCCGCGCCGCCGCGGCAGCGGGGCTCTCGCCCGCCGTCATCCATAACGAGCCCGGCGCCATCGTCTTCCGCTTCATCGAGGGCAAGACGCTGGCCGCCGAGGATGTGCGCCCACGCGCCATGCTGACGCGAATTCTGCCGCTGATCCGCCGCTGCCATGTCGAACTGCCCGAAACATCTGCGCGGGCCCGCCCTGATCTTCTGGGTGTTCCATATCGCCCGCGACTATGCCGGGTCCTTGCGCGAAGCGAACAGTCACCACGTCGACAAACTGCCCCACCTTCTGTCGGTGGCAGCCGAGCTGGAAGCCATGGTCGGTCCCATCGACATCGTCTTCGGCCATAACGACCTGCTGCCGGCCAATTTCATCGATGACGGCAAACGCCTCTGGCTGATCGACTGGGATTATGCCGGCTTCAACAGCCCGCTGTTCGATCTGGGCAATCTCGCCTCCAATAACGAGATCGAGCCGGATGATGAACGTTGGCTGCTGGAGGAATACTTCCGCAAACCCCTGACCGCCGATCTCGAACGGCGCTACCGGGCGATGAAATGCGCTTCGCTGCTGCGCGAAACGATGTGGGGCATGGTATCGGAAGCCCATTCCACCATCGCCTTCGACTATGCCGGCTACACCGCCGATTATCTCGCGCGATTCGAACGCGCCTTCGCCGCGCTGAAACAGGCTTGAGGAGATCATGGCTTTTCCGACGCAAGCGCGCATCGTCATCATCGGCGGCGGCATCATCGGCTGCAGCACCGCCTATCACCTGGTCAAGCTCGGCTGGACTGACGTGGCGGTGCTGGAGCGCGCCAAGCTGACCAGCGGATCGACCTGGCATGCGGCGGGGCTCGTCGGCCAACTGCGCAGTTCGGCCAACATCACCCAGCTGCTGAAATACAGCGTCGAACTTTACGACCGGCTGGAGGCCGAGACCGGCCAGGCGACGGGCTGGAAGCGCAATGGCGGGTTGCGCCTGGCCTGCAATGCCGAGCGCATGACGGAGATCAAGCGCCAGGCGACCACGGCGCACAGCTTCGGCCTCGAAATGGAGCTGCTGACGCCACAAGAGGCGAAAAAGCTCTGGCCCATCATGGATATCTCGGACCTGGTGGGGGCGGCTTTCCTGCCGACCGATGGGCAAGCCAACCCCGCCGACATCGCCCAGGCACTCGCCAAGGGGGCGCGGGCCGGCGGCGCGCAGTTCATCGAGGATTGTCCGGTGACATCCATCGAGATCCGCAATGGCGAAGTCTTCGGCGTCACCACGCCCCAGGGCCCGATCCGCTGCGCCATTGTCGTCAACTGTGCCGGGCAATGGGCGCGCGAGGTGGGCAATCTCGCAGGGGTCTCAGTACCGCTGCAATCGGTGCAGCACCAGTATCTGGTGACCGAGCCGATTCCCGGCGTGCAACGCGATCTGCCGACTTTGCGCGATCCCGATCGGCTGATCTATTTCAAGGAGGAGGTCGGCGGTCTGGTGATGGGCGGGTATGAGCCCAATCCCATTCCCTGGGCGCTGGAGGGCATTCCCGAGGGCTTCCACTTCGCCCTGCTCGATTCCAACTCCGATCATTTCGAGCCGCTGATGAACCAGGCGCTGGCCCGCGTGCCCGCGCTGGAGACCGCTGGCATCAAGCGCTTCATCAACGGGCCCGAATCCTTCACCCCCGACGGCAATTTCATCCTGGGCGAGGCGCCGGAGGTGTCGAACTATTTCGTCGGCGCCGGCTTCAACGCCTTCGGCATTGCGAGTGCCGGCGGCGCAGGCCGGGCTCTCGCCGAATGGATCGCGGCCGGCGAAGCACCGATGGATCTCTGGCCCGTCGATATCCGCCGCTTCGGCCAGCTGCAGCGCGACCGCCGCTGGGTTCTGACCCGCACGCTGGAGGCCTATGGCAAGCACTACACCATGGCCTGGCCCCATGAAGAGTATGAGAGCGGCCGCCCCGCGCGCGTCTCGCCGCTCTATGACCGCCTGAAGGCGCAGGGTGCCTGCTTCGGCTCCAAGCTCGGCTGGGAACGGCCGAACTGGTTCGCGCCGGCGGGCACGGAAGCGCGCGATATCTACAGCTACGGCCGGCAGAACTGGTTCGCGCCCGTGGGCGAGGAACATCGCGCCTGCCGCGAGCGGGTGGTGATCTTCGACCAGACCTCCTTCGCCAAATTCGAGGTCAGCGGCCCCCATGCCGAAGCAGCACTCTCATGGATCGCCTCCAACGACGTGTCAAAGCCGGTAGGCAGCCTCGTCTACACCCAGATGCTGAACAAGCGCGGCGGCATCGAATGCGATCTCACCGTCTCTCGCCTGGCCGAAGACCGCTACTACATCGTCACCGGCACCGGCTTTGCCACCCACGACTTCGCCTGGATCAAGGCCAACATCCCGGGCGGCCTCGATGTGCGGCTGCGCGATGTCACGTCTGCCTATGCGGTGCTGTCGCTGATGGGCCCACGCTCGCGCGAAGTCCTGGGTGCCGTTGCCGATGCGGATGTTTCCAATGCCGCATTCCCGTTCGGGCACTGGCGTGAGATCATGATCGCAGGCTCTGCCGTGCGGGCCCTGCGCGTCACCTATGTCGGCGAGCTCGGCTGGGAATTGCATCTGCCGGTCGAAACCGCACTTGCGGTCTATGAGGCGCTGATGGCCGCCGGCAAGAAACACGGCATTACCAATGCCGGCTATCGCGCCATCGAATCTCTGCGGCTGGAAAAGGGCTATCGCGCCTGGGGTTCCGACATCGGGCCCGACCACACGCCGCTGGAGGCGGGCCTCGGCTGGGCGGTGAAACTCAAGCGCAACACGCCCTTCCTCGGCCGCGAGGCGCTGGTGGCACAGAGCGAAAAGCCACTGCCCAAGCGCCTAGGCTGCTTCACCGTCGATGATCCGGAGATCGTGCTGCTGGGACGCGAGACGATCTTTCGCGATGGCAAGCAGGTCGGCTGGCTGACCGGCGGTGGCTGGGGTTACACGGTCGCCAAAAACATCGGCTTCGGCTATGTGCGCAACAAGGAAGGCGTACCCACCGACTGGCTGACGTCAGGCCGCTACGAGCTGGAAGTAGCCAACGAACGCGTGCCGGCCACCCTTCATATGACGGCGCTCTACGATCCGGCGATGGCGCGGATCAAGGCCTAGCCCTCGTCCTCGTTGTCTGTCGCGGGCTTCGGCGCGCTGTCTTCCTCATCGTTCTCCACCACAGGAATGCGATAGGCCTCGGTGCGCCAGCGATCGAGATCAACCCTGCGGCAGTGTTCAGAGCAGAAGGGACGAGAGGCCTCGCTCGCGGGCTTGCGGCAGACCGGACATTTTCGTTTCGCCTGGCGCTTTTTTGCCCGCAATGCGGCGAGATCGGCGATCTTGTCGTTCATTTGTCCTTGCCCTCCTCCACCCCGCTCCACATCTCAGACAATGTCGGCCCGCCGCGCCGGCGCGTCATTTCGACCAAACCAAGCCGCGACATACTGCTGACCCAGCAGGGCTCCCAGTCTTCCGCCACCGCCTGGCGCAACGTCTCGCTTACCTGGCGCCGCATCATCGCGTCCTTCACATCGATGAAATCGATCACGATGATTCCGCCGATATGGCGCAGGCGCAATTGCCGGGCAATCTCCTTCGCCGCCTCCAGATTGATCTTGAGCCACAGCCGCTCGCCACCACTACCCTGGGCGGTGCCGCTGTTGACATCGATCGCCGTCAGCGTCTGCCCGGGTTCGAACAGAAGCCAGGCGCCGGAGCGAAGTTCCACCTTGGGCTCGAGTGCGGCAGCGACTTCGCTCTCGATCTCGGCCATGGCCGGGACCCAGTCGCGCTGCGGGCGATGATCGACGGATATCTTCCGGCCGGTTGGGAAGTTCGCCGCCAGCGCGGTTAGTTCTTCCGCCATGCGGCGGGTATCGGCATGAACTGAAATTTCGCCACTCAGCCGGCCGATCAGGCGGCGCAGCGGCCCGTCATGGCTGAGACGTACCGGCGGCCGCGAACCAGCCGGCAGGGTTACGGCCTCGCCGATCCGCCCGTTCAGCCGCGCGCCCTTGCCGGCAACGGGATCGCGGGAGACTTCCACCGTCACCGCCTGGCCTTCCACCGGCGGCGTGGGCGATGCCGAGAGCGGCAGAAATCCGGGCTTGGCCAGGCCGATATCGACGAAGGCGGATCCCAGAGCGCGATCAACGCTCAGCACGCGGCCGAGAAACCGTTCGCCCACCAGGCTTTCGCGCCCGACGCTGAACTGCCAGGCCCCTTCCAGGCGATCATCGGCGCCGACGAGGGCGAGCCGCAGCGGCCCCGGTTCGGAAGCGACGAACAACCGCCTCATCGGCGAAAGCCCAGACCCTGGAGCATCGCCCAGGTCTCCGCCAGCGGCAGGCCGACGACGTTGGAATATGAGCCGTTGATCGCGGGGATGAAGGCCGCGGCCAGGCCCTGGATGGCGTAGCCGCCGGCCTTGCCCTGCCATTCGCGGCTGGCGAGGTAGAGATCGATCTCGGCCGCCGACAGGCGCTTGAACGTCACGGCTGTGGTGACCAGCCGGCGAACCCCGCGCCCGTCCGGCCCGCGCAGTTCGACGGCGCCCAGCACCCGATGGCGGCGGCCGGAGAGAAGTTCGAGGCAGCGGCGCGCGGTTGATTCATCCTCCGCCTTGGGCAGGATGCGCCGGCCGCAGGCCACCACCGTATCGGCCGCGAGCACGAAGGCGCCGGCATGGCGCGGCGCCACGGCGGCGAGCTTTGCCGCGGCAAGGCGGCGGGCATGGGCCGGCGGCAGCTCGTTTCGGAGCGCCGATTCGTCGATCTCCGCCGGGTCGATGCTGGCCGGCGTCAGGCCGATCTGGCGCAACAGTTCAAGCCGCCGCGGCGAAGCGGAAGCAAGGACCAGCGTTGAAGAAGGGATTGCCGCGGCCAAAGGGTGAATCCGGCTATTTGAAACGGCCGGCTACTAGAAGGCCGGCTATTTGAAACGAAAGGTAATGCGACCCTTGGTCAGATCGTAGGGGGTCATCTCGACATTGACCCGGTCGCCTGCCAGAACGCGAATGCGGTTCTTGCGCATCTTGCCCGATGTATGGGCCAGAACGATGTGGTCGTTGTCGAGTTTCACCCGAAACATTGCATTGGGCAGCAATTCCATCACCATGCCCGAAAATTCAATCAGATCTTCCTTCGGCATTCCTTGTCCTTTTGTTGCCCGCGTATCCGCCGCCGGCCTTTGCCGGCCCTGCGCCGGGCGCGGATCATACTCTGTCGTTCCGGCGCCGACAAACCGTTGAAATACATGGCCACCCCCACCCTGCCCTGGCCCCCTCGTCATGCCCGGCGGCGCAGTCGACCGCTCAGTCTCGCCGCCACATGTCGGCTCGGGCGCCCGGGAATGACGCAAGGCCGCGCCTGATCGTCCTGCCCCCTAGCACGCCGACGAGGCTTGCGGCTCTGAGGGGGGCGGGTTGGGGTGGGGGTGGCCATCTTCTCACACCCTGGGCGCGCCGGGCAGCGGGAAGCGCTGCAGGATGCGCTTCATCAGCTGGTCGCGAACCTGGCGATAGGCTTCCAGCCGCGTCTCGCGGCTGCCCTCCACCACGCTGGGATCGAAGGTGTTCCAGAATTCCACCTCGGCGGCCATGGTGCGGGTCATCTCCACCGCGCGGTGCTGGGCCTCCGGCGACAGCGAGATGACGATATCGAAGGAGCCATCCTCGAGATCGTCGAAGGTCTTGGCCTTGTGCTTGGTGATGTCGATGCCGAGCTCGTCCATCACCGCCACGGCGAATTCATCCAGCGGGCCTGCCCGCACGCCGGCGGAATCGACATAGATCTGCCGGCCATGCAGATGCTTCATCAGCGCCTCCGCCATGGGCGAGCGCAGCGCGTTCTGTGTGCAGCAGAACAGGACGCTTCCGGGAAGGTCGCCCATGCCCGCTTCAGCCCCTGATATGCAGAACGCAGATCAGCGTGAACAGGCGCCGCGCGGTGTTCTTGTCGAGCTCGATCTTGCCGGCCAGGCGCTCGTGCAGCAGGTCAGCGCCTTCGTTATGCAGACCGCGCCGGCCCATGTCGATTGCCTCGATCTGCGAGGGCGTGGCCGCCTTGATCGCCTGGTAATAGCTCTCGCAGATCTGGAAGTAGTCCTTGACGATGCGCCGGAAGGGCGTGAGCGCCAGGATCACCTTGCCCAGGGGCTCTTCGGTCTCGGTGCGGATATCGATGACGAGGCGGTTCTCCTCGATGCCGAGAAAGAGGCTGTAGGGCCCGCCCCCATCGCCACCCACCAGATCCCCAACCGGTGAAAAATAGTTCTCCTCGATCAGATCGAAGATCGCCACGGCCCGCTCATGCTCCACTTCCGGGCTGCGGCGCACCACCGTGCGTTCGTCGAGCGCTACCCTGGCGATGCGCCGGCTGGGGTCGGGCGTCGGATGGCGCGGCCGGCCCGGATCCCTCCTCAGCGGGCATCGGCCGCCTCGCGGATCGCCTCGATCCAGCCGCCGATGCGGCCGGGATCGGTCTTAAGCGCGGCGCGATTGACGACGAGGCGCGCGCTCACCTCGGCGATCTGCTCGATCTCCACCAGGTTGTTGGCGCGCAGCGTGGCGCCGGTGGAGACCAGGTCGACGATGCGCTGGCACAGGCCCAAGGTGGGCGCCAGTTCCATGGCGCCCGAGAGCCGGATGCATTCG
Source organism: uncultured Alphaproteobacteria bacterium (assembly GCA_963770335.1). GTDB lineage: Bacteria > Pseudomonadota > Alphaproteobacteria > Dongiales > Dongiaceae > DASXQK01. Next base: position 30,797 of record CAVYPG010000019.1, on the reverse strand, counting down.
GCCTGCACGCCGCGCGCGGCGAAATGCCGGCGGGTGATCTCGGGATATTTGGTGGCGATGCGGATATGACTCCAGCGGCTGGGATCGTCGCGGCGCGAAAGCCGGGCCGGCTCCGCCACCGCCAGGCGGCAGCGGCCGATCCCCAGGTCGACCGGGGCATAGACCTCCGGGTAATCGAACTCCATCAGTACGTCGCTACCGACGATGCCCAGCGAAGCGGCCCCGAACGCAACGAATGTCGCGACATCGAAGCTGCGCACCCGGATGATCTCGAGACCGCGCCGGTTGGTGCGAAAGCGAAGCTGGCGGTCATCGGGATCGTCGAAGGCGGCTTCCGGCCGGATACCTGCCCGCGCCAGAAGCGGGATCACTTCGCGAAGAATTCGTCCCTTGGGCAGCGCCAGAACCGTTGCCGCGCCGGCCGTGGCGGGCGGCAGGCGGCCGGATTTCATGCCGGCCCGCCGCCCGGTCCGTCATTGCTGTGCTGCGGCTGCCAGAGCGTGGGCCAGGATTCGCCCACGTCTTCCAGGTGGCAGAGCAGCTGTTCGACATCCAGGCGGATCGCGCCGCCGCCGGCAAAGGCGATCAGCAGATAGCGTCCGTCATGGCGCAGCGTCAGCAGCGAGAGCACGCCATCGGTTGCCGCCTGTTCCAGATTCTTGCGCTTGACGCCCCTCACCCGCTCGAAGCTCAGCACCGAATGGACGCGCTCGAATTCGGTGCCGCCCTCGTTGAAGCCGGCATCGCCTGCCTCACGCACCGGCGGCTTCGCCGCACCATCGGATGGCGCTGCTTCCCAGCGAAAGCGATTCAGCATCAGGGCGAAGCGCCGCTCGCGGGGCAGGTATTTCATGTCGCCCAATGCGACCAGCGCATCCTGGGCGATTGCCGCGACGGTCTGCAGATCGGCTGCATCGCGCGCGCGAAGTTTCAGCGGATCGGCCACGTCCGTCAGCCTCTTAGACGCTCGATCTCCGCCCCACAGGCCGCGAGCTTTTCCGTCAGCCGCTCATAGCCGCGATCGAGGTGGTAGACCCGGTTCAGGATCGTGTCGCCGTCGGCGGCAAGACCCGCCAGGACAAGAGAGACGGAGGCGCGCAGGTCGGTTGCCATCACCGGTGCGCCGGTCAGCCGGTTGACGCCGCGCACCATGGCGGAAGCGCCATGGACATTGATATTGGCGCCCATGCGGCAAAGCTCGGGCACATGCATGAAGCGGTTCTCGAAGATGGTCTCGGTGATCATGGCAGCACCCTGGGCCGTCGCCATGGTCGCCATCATCTGGGCCTGCAGATCGGTCGGAAAACCGGGAAAAGGCTCGGTCATCACATCAACGCCCTGCAGCTCGCCATTGACCCGCGCAACCTTGATGCCGCGATTGGTTTCGCTGATGGCAACGCCGGCCCGCGTCAGCGCCTCGGCCACCGCACCGAGCAAAGAGAGCCTGGCGCCGATCAGTTCGATCTCGCCATCGGTGATGGCAGCCGCCATGGCATAGGTGCCGGCCTCGATACGGTCGGCGACCGTGTTGTGAAAGGCGCCATGCAGGCGGCCCACGCCCTTGACCTGCAGCTTGTCGGTGCCGATGCCGCGTGATCTCCGCCCCCATCTTCTGCAGGCAGAGGGCGAGATCGGCGATCTCCGGCTCGCGCGCCGCATTCACCAGTTCGCTATCGCCCTTGGCAAGGCAGGCGGCCATGAGAAGATTCTCGGTGGCGCCGACGGAGGTCTTCGGGAAGACGATCCGCGCACCGGTCAGGCCGTGGGGGGCACGGGCCATGACATAGCCTTCGGTGAGCTCGATCTCCGCGCCCAGCTGGCGCAAGCCCTGCAGATGCAAATCGATGGGCCGCGTGCCGATGGCGCAGCCGCCGGGCAGCGACACCTCCGCCTGGCCATGGCGGGCCACCAGCGGCCCCAGCACCAGGACCGAAGCGCGCATCTTGCGCACCAGATCGTATGGCGCACGGGTCTCCGTGATCCTGCGCGCCGTCAGTTCCAATACCCGGCCCTGGTGGCCGCCATTGGCCGCCTGGCCGTTCAGATGAACTTCGACACCAAGCTGGGCCAGCAAATTGGCCATGGTGGTGATGTCGGCCACATGGGGCAGATTGCCCAGGGTCAGCGGCTCTTCGCTCAGAAGCGAGGCAGCCATCAGCGGCAGCGCTGCGTTCTTGGCGCCACTTACCGCGATCTCGCCCTTCAGGCGGTTGCCGCCGCGTATGCGAATTCTGTCCATGAAACTCCCGATGCGCGCCGAGCGCTGCCGCAAGGCCGCTCGACGATCTGTTGGGTTCTACTTGATGGCTGCCAGCGCCTCAAGCCCGGCCGGATTCTGTCCGCTGCGATGGGCCGTTAATCGCCGCCCTTATCCCGGCCCTCGGGCGGGCCCGCAGAGGGTGGCACAGCACGCGAGCGTTGCTGTGCCTTGCGCCGGGCAAGGTTCTCGCGCAGGGCCACCGCTTCGCGCTGGCGACGCTTGGCTTCCTGCTGCTCGCCGCGACCAGTCCCGGCAGGTTCGCCCGCGGGGTTGGGCGCAGATTTGGATTTGGCCGAGGATGGCCGGTCATGATGGCTTGTCATGCGAACAGGCTGAGGCGCGAGCCCGGCTGAGGTCAAGTCCCAGCCGGGATCGAACAGGCCAGCCAGAAGAAGCTGGTTCAGCCTGCGACGCCCGAAGCCGATCGGCGCGCGGCCCGCTCGTCGACGATGCGGGCAAACAGCCGGGCATCGCGCGCGCTGCGGCGATGTTCCATGAAGCGCTCCAGCCAAATTCGCAGTCGAACCATCCAGGCCTCCCTCAACTCGCCGTGGCAAGTCAATGAAGCCTTCTAATGCACCGCCATGACTTCGCCATGGCGGGAACATGGCAATTCGATGATGGCCGCGCTAATTGAGGCCGATGGCGGCCATTTTCTCGACGATTTTTGGGTCCAGCAGCTTGGCCGCCGCCAGGTCGGAGTCGGCGCTGGGTATCGCGCCCTTTTTGCGGAAGGCGGCCGCGCGCAGGAACAACGCTTCCGCCGATTTCGGGATTCAGCGCGACGGCGTTGTTGAAGTCGGCAAAGGCGAGATCGGTCTTGCCCTGGGCAAAATAGATGATGCCCCGGCTCTCATAGGCGCCGTAATAATTTGGCCGCAGCTTGATCGCCGCGCTGAAGTCCTGGACCGAGAGGTCGATCTTGCCCAGGCGGAAATTTGCCATGGCCCGGTTGTTATAGGCGGCATCGTCCTTCGGATCGGCGGTGATAGCGGCCGTATAATCCTGCACGGCCGGCGCATATTGCCCCTGCTGAAGGTGCGCCGTGCCCCGATTGTTATAGGCCTGCGGGTCTTTGGGATTCAGCTTGATAGCCGAATCGTACTCCTTGATCGCATTGGCCAGGTCGTTCTTCTGGAAATAGGCATTGCCCCGGGTGTTATAGGCCCAGAAGAAATTCGGATCGCCGGGATGTGCCGCCAGCACCTGGGCACAGACGGCAAGCCGTTTGTCGGGATTCGGATCCTTGCGGCAGCTGAGCACCAATGGATCGGGTGGCGGTGCTGCGGCCTGAGGTTGGGTCTGGGCATGCAGACCCTGGGGCGACAGGGAGAGCGATCCAGCCAGCAGGACGGCGGCAATCAAACGGCACTTCATCGCGTACCTCGCGGCAGCAAACGGCCAAAAATCGGGTCAAAACGGCGGCGGAGTATAGTAGCCGGCCGCATGGCTCGAAAGCACCGATTGGCGGGGCTCAAGCGATCCAAAAACGACTGAAAACGGTGGAGGTGCGGCTGCTATTCGCCGGCCTTGGGGACCGGCAGCGACCGGCGCTCGGCCGCCGCCAGGCGCGAGCGCAAGCGTGAAACCAGGCGCACCACATTCCCCGCGGCCGTGCCGATGCCCAACGGCAGACGACGGGCCGATGGAATCTGATCCAGCTCGTCGCGCAATTCCGCCAGTGCTGCGATCGAATCGGCGCTCAGAATCTGCTGCTGTTCAAGCCGGCTGAACACGTCCCACCCTCTGAAAGCCAGTTGTGCCGCCCGGTCTCCGCGGGCTGCGTAATGATGGCGCGGGCGGTGGTGACGCAGCCTGGGATCCAGGAAACCGCCGATATCTGCTGCCGCCTCATCGGGGGAGCGGGGCCAGCGGTAGTTCAACTGTGCTTGCCATGGTAGCGACCGCGGCGCGCCAATCGGCGAGCAAATCGTCATAGACGACGAAAACGCGCGGCAGATCGCGGGTTGCCTGTTCGGCATCCAGCAGATGACGCAGCCAGAGCAGATAGGATTCGCCCGCGAGCAACCCGTCGCGCGCCACCAGCGAAGCCGCAACTGCGTCGGGATGACGCAGCGGGATCACCACATGGGTTTTGGCCCCGAAACTCTCCAGCGCCTGGCGCCAAATCGGCAACATCCGGCAGATGCGCGGATCCTTGACCACGAAGCTGGCAGCGCGAGCAAACTGGCCGTCGAGGAAACGCACGATGTCGGCGGCATAAGCCTTCGCCGGCGGCTGGGTAAACCAGTCCGGCGCAATCGCCGACCAGTCGTCCCAGCGCGAACCGGCGCTGCGCAGCACCCGGTTATGCAGCTTCGCCAGCTCGTCGGATTCGTAATAGCCATTTGCATTGGCCGGGCTGGGGGCCATCAGGCCGGCGGGAACCGACAGGCCGAGGCGGCCCAGGGTTCCGGCAAAGGCCGAGGTGCCACTGCGGTGCATCCCCACAACGAGGAAACCGCTACGGCAGAGCTCCCTAATAATCATATTTATATAAAAAGGCTTTTGTGGCACCGATTGCAAGCATTCCGCCGCCATTTCGGCATCGCCTTGCCGTTATAATCTCTTGCGAACAATGGAAAATCTCCTCCGGAAATCGGCGAAAAGTTGCCCGTTGGTAATGCGGCGGCGGGCAGCAAAACGCGTACTATCCCGGCAGACAACGACCCGCTCGGTCAAAAAATTCGGTCAGATAAAAATACAGGCCCTTGCCCATGAGTAAATCCGTTCCCGCCCGGGCAGCACTGGGCTTTGTTGCCGGCGCGCTGGGCGTGCTTGTTTTCCATCAGGGCTTTATTGAAATCCTGCATCTGACTGGCGTGCTGCCGAACGAACCTTATTCGTTCAAGCCCACCTCGCCGTGGCAGATACCCCAGGTACTCTCGCTCGCCTTCTGGGGCGGGCTTTGGGGCATTGCTCTCGTCTTTTGCCTGGAAGCGCTACGCAGCGCCGACCGGCTATGGGCAGCCTTCCTGTTCGGCGGAGTGTTCCCGCCGCTGGTGGGCATGCTGATCGTGGCGCCGTTGAAGGGCGCCAGCGTCGACTGGACCGATTGGCGCCGCCTCGCGATGGGATTTCTCATCAACGGCGTCTGGGGTCTGGGGACCGGGCTGGTCTATCTGACGGAAAGGCGCCTGGGGACCAAAGCAGCGCGCTAAACCTTGGCGTGACGCCAGCCGATGGCGAGCAGCCCGGCGCCGATCAACAGCGACCCGCCGATCCTGTTTACCCGGCGCTGAACGACGGGCTTGCGGATTGTCTGACGCGCGGCGGCGGCCATCAGCGCATAGAGCGAAGCATTGGTAATCGCCAGCACCAGGAAGGTCGCGCCGCAGATCAGCATCTGCGGGATCGCCGGGCGCGAGGGATCGAGAAACTGGGGCAGGAAGGCGATGAAGAAGATGATGCCCTTCGGATTGAGCGCGGTCACGACATAGGCATGCAGGAAGATGCGCAGCGGCCTCGTCTCGCCGGCCAATTCCGCGGCTGCGCCTGACTCGTCAGTGCGTTTGCCGGCAGCGGCACGCGCCACAGCTTGATGCCCATATAGATCAGATAGGCCGCGCCAATCCATTTCAGCGCCGTGAACAAGGTGGCCGAGGTCATCAGGAACGCACCGAGCCCGACCAGAGAACAGGTCAGGGAGGTGAAGTCGCCCAGCCCCACGCCCAGGACGGTGGCTATCGCCGATTTTCTGCCATGGGAGAGCGCATAGGAGATGACGAGCAGGACCGTGGGGCCCGGAATTGCAACCAGGATCGCGGAAGCGGTGGCAAAGGCGAGCCAGTGTTCAAATGGCATGGAGCCCTCTCTCGTGACGTCAGTGCGCCGCCATCAATCCCGTATTTTGGCCGGCCGGCAACCGGCTCGTTGGAAACAAAACGCGAGCGTTCCCCGCCCCCTTTGCGAGGGCGGAGAACTAGGCCGCTCAAGCGACCATTTCGACCTTGCCGCTGCCCAGATCGTAGACGCCGCCCGCGATCGCCAGATTTTTCTTCGCGATGAAATCGGCAAACACCGGCGAGGACTCGCTCAGGATCTTGACCTGATTGGTCACGTTGAGGCGCGTCACCGCGGCTACGTCGCTGCCGGCCACATCGACGGCGGGACGGATATAGGGATAAAGGTTGCTGATCTGCCCTGGCACTTCCTTGGCCGCTATGGCGGCCTTCACCGCACCGCAATCGCTATGGCCCAGCACCATGATCGCCTTGGCGCCGAGAACGGCAACGCCGTATTCCAGGCTGGAGATCATTTCCGCCGTGGCGATATTGCCGGCGACGCGGGTGACGAAGATATGGCCGATGCTCTGATCGAAGATCAGCTCGACGGGCACGCGCGAATCCGCACAGGAAAGCACGGCGACGAAGGGTTCCTGTTTGTCGACCGTCTGCTGCTTGAGGATGGTCAGGTCTTCATCGAAGGAGGCCAACTTTCCCGACATGAAGCGCTGATTGCCATCGCTCAACGCCTGCAGCGCCTGCTCCGGCGTCATCGTGGATTGGGCCCGGGCGAATTGCGCGAACGGAAACTGAAATGCAGCGGCCGGAATCAGACCGGCGGCAGCACCGGCGAGCGCGCGGCGCATCAACCCACGACGAGAAAGCGAGCCTTGTGGCGTCGACGCTGACAGGTCGATTGGCTGACAGGCGGTACAGGCGCAGCGGCCTACCGGCGCCGCTGGATGATGTGGCAAAGACATAATAAGCCCTCGATTTAGATGTTTGGCTCCCCGCCCCGATCTTGCACGGGCGGCAGCGGTTAGGCCAGCCGATTAACCCTTGCGCCGCAGCAGGGGCGCGACGAAGACGAGGCAACCGGCAAGAAACAGGACGCCACCCACCATGCCGGGGAGATCGCCGATGCGCACGCTGGATATAATGAATCCGATCGCGGAGAGGATAAACAGAATCCAGCCAAGAATTTCATGAGCGCGTGGCTGCACAGAATCCCCCGAGGCCTGCTGACCCGCTAAAACCAGTCGATCGTTAAATTGAACTCGTAGTCCTGCCCCGCAATCTGCGGCGGCAGGGGCGCCAGCTTCACTGCCCGGCGTGCCATGTCGAGAGTTGCTCTGTCCAGCAGCGCGTAACCCGAACTTCCGCGCAAACCGTACTCCAGAATGTTGCCCTCGCGGTCGACCCGTATGAACAGCACGACGCTTCCCGTGATCTGCCGACGCACGGCTTCGGGCGGCCACTGCCGCAGGTTCGTGATTTGCACGATGACTGCGGCTTGCCAGGCCCGTACCGGCGACAGCCGCACAATCGGCTGCGACCCGGTGAGCGAAGGCGGGCCCGCATCCGGCGGCGTTTGTTGGACTTGCGGTTTGGGCGGTTGCGGTTTAGGCGGCTGTGGCTTGGGCGGGGTCGGCTTGACACTTGCCGCCGCCGGCGGCGCGGGTGGCGGAACCACAATCTTGGGAATGTCGGCTGGCGTTGGCGGCGGCGTTATTGGCAGTTGTTCGGGCTTTAGCGCCAGTGGTTTTGGGGGTGCCAAAGGCGTCGCAGGTGGCAAACTCGCCGGAGCCGCGGCAGGAGAAGATCCCGGCAAGCGCGGCACTTCGATTGGCGTCAGATCGAGATAGGCGGCCGGCGGCGGCTTGGGCGGTTCGACCTGCGTCTCTCTTGCCAGTAACCAGAACGCCACGCCGATATGGGCCGCCAGAACGACAAGGAAGCTGATGCCCCATTGCAGAAGCTGGGTGCGTTCTTCGCTATCGACCCTCTCGGCGAAGGTGACGCTCATTTGCCCTGGGTCTGCTCCAGCCCGACGAGCGCGACCTTGAGATAACCCGCCGCGCGCAACTCGTTCATCACCGCCATCAGCTGCCCGTAATCGACGCTGCGATCGGCCTGCAGGAAGATGCGCTGGCTCTTATCGCCGCCCGCGGCCTTGTCGAGCGCGCGCCGCCAGCAATTTCGGAGCGATGACGGCATTGCCCAGCAGCAGGCTGCGATCGGCCTTGATCGACAGGAAGATCGGCTTGTCCGGCCGGGCCTGGGGCGTGGCGGTGGAGGCCGGCAGGTCGACCGCGACATCGACGGTGGCGAGAGGGGCCGCCACCATAAAGATGATGAGCAGCACCAGCACCACGTCGATGAAGGGCGTGACGTTGATCTCGTGGGTTTCGGCGAGATCCTCGCGCGCATGACGCAGATAAACGGCCATGGCTCAGCCCGCTGCGGCCCTGGTTTCGGGATGGGCGGGCCGAACGTCGGGATGGGTGGGAATCCCGGCCTTCAGCCGATCGAGGTCGCGCGAGACCAGGCGCAGCACCGCGGCTGACGCGTCGGCCATCAGCGAGCGGTATCCGGCGATCGAGCGGGCGAAATGGTTATAGATCATCACCGCGGGGATTGCTGCGATCAGCCCCAGCGCCGTTGCCAGCAGCGCTTCGGCGATGCCAGGCGCCACCACGGCGAGATTGGTGGTCTGCGCCTTCGAGATCCCAACGAAGGCATTCATGATGCCCCAGACCGTGCCGAACAGGCCCGACGAAGGGCGCCGTGGCGCCGATGGTGGCCAGCGCATTGGTGCCGAACGTGTGGGTGCGGCCTGCCCCGCTTCGACCCGCTCCAGCCGCGAGACGACCCGTTCCTTCAGCCCTTCGCCCGGCACGTCAGCCGAGAGCGTGGCTTCGGCCACGGCGGCATGAACGAGGGCCGCCACACCACCGCTGCGCGCGTGAAATTGCTGGGCGGCCTGGTTGAGGTCATGGGCTGTGTTCAGGATGGCAAGGCTGCTGCGTACCTCATGCTTGGCCGCCGCCAGCTCCATCGTCTTGGCCACCAATACCGTCCAGGTGACGATCGAGGCGATGGCGAGCGAGATCATCACCGCCTTTACCACCAGATCGGCGGCCAGAAACATGTTCCAGGGCGAGAGGTCGTGGGGCAGCGTTCCGATCGCAGGCCCGCCGACCGCCGATCCGGACGCCAACGTTCCGCCGGCCCCGGTATCCTGGGCGAAGGCCAGGCAGGGCAGCATCGCAGAGCGCATGACAGGACGACAAGCAGCACTGACGTGCCGCGCGGACTCGTCCAAAAAGCAACCGATCGCAACCCAGTCATCCGGCCAATCCTGTACGAAACCCGTTAATTTCCCCGCTATCGCCGCGAGCGGCGACCTGTCGGCAATACACGAGCGGCCGGAATGGCGCCAGTAGCTTCTCCACTATCTATCGGTGGCGGACAATTGGGCCGCAGGAAAACCGTCCGTGACGCGTGAGAAAACGAGAGCGACCAACCCAAAGCGGAGGGTTTTCATTCCCATGGCCAGCCAGATCGCCCCGAAATTGCCGATCGCCCCCCGGGTCGCGCCAAATCGCCCCCGAAGTCGCCCCAGTTCGCAAGCAGCGACGCCGATTGGCTCAGGGCGTCGCCCTCGCTTTGTTGGCAAGTGCTGCGAGCCTCGCAGCCTTGCCCGCCAAGGCCGATAACTGGCATTACCGCGGCAACAACATCCGCACCTTCACCCATTACGACTACAACGCCTGGCGCCATGGCTATTGGTGGCGCGGCAACCGCGGCGGCCGCTCTGGCTGGTGGTGGTATGCCGGCGGCTATTGGTATCCCTATCCGAAGCCGATCTATCCCTTTCCCAACCCCTATATCCCGCCGACGGTGATCATCCAGCCGGTGCCGAATCTGCCGCCGCCCCCGCAACCCCAACAGCCGCCGCCGACCCGGGTCTGGTACTACTGCCCCAACCCGCAGGGTTATTATCCCTACATCAGCCCAATGCTACAGCGGCTGGCAGGCAGTGCCCGCAACGCCGCAGTAGTTTTTCCGCCGCACTAATTCGCTTCGCCTTGGCCCGGCCGCTTTGCCGGGCCATTGCGTTGAAGGGGCCATTGCGTTGAAGCGGCCAGGTATTGCGTCGAAGCAGTCGCGGGCCAATCATGCCGGAATGAAATGGGCGCTCTGGTTCGTGCCCGCTTGCGTGGCGGGAATAGCCGCGGTTGTGCTGGTCATCTGGCTTGCCGGCGGGTTCCAGGGCACAGCACTCGACGCCAGTGTCACAGTGGCGCTGGTGCTGGGCATCTTGTTCATGAGCCTGCTGGGGGTCGGCCTGATGGGGCTGATCTTCTACAGCAACCGCAGCGGCCAGGATGACGAGGTCTATCGCTCGGCGGGATCGGAACAGCCGGATCACCATAACGGCGATACCAGCGATGCACCGATGAACATTCCGCGGCCCCGCGATAAAGGCTAGCGTTCGCGCCCTATTCCGGGCGGCAGCAATCAGGGCGAGCGCATGAAAGTTGATCAGGCAGTCAATTCGGAGCGGATCCAGGAAACCTATCGGCTGATCGCTCCCCATATCCGGCTGACGCCGGTGATTTCGCTGACCGGCGCCGATTTCGGCCTCGCCAATTTCCCGCTGACGCTGAAACTGGAGCTGACCCAGCATGCCGGCTCGTTCAAGACCCGCGGCGCCTTCGCCAATCTGCTGCTGCGTCAGGTACCGGCGGCGGGCGTCGTTGCCGCCTCGGGCGGGAACCATGGTGCCGCGGTTGCCTATGCCGCGCAAAAGCTCGGCAAGGCCGCCAAGGTCTTCGTGCCCCGCATCTCCTCCCCCGCCAAGATCCAGCGCATCCGCGACTATGGCGCCGATCTGGTCGTCGGCGGCGAACGCTATCCTGACGCTTTTGCGGCCAGCGAGATATGGCGTGTCGAATCCGGCGCGCTGGGGGTACACGCCTTCGATCAGGTCGAGACCATGCTGGGCCAGGGCACCATCGGCCTGGAACTTGATCAACAGGCGCCACCGATCGATACCCTGCTGGTCGGTGTTGGCGGTGGCGGGCTGATCGGCGGGATCGCAGCCTGGTACGGCGGCCGCGTCAAGGTGATCGGCGTCGAGCCGGAGGCAGCCCCGACCCTCTACAAGGCGTTCGAGGCGGGAAAGCCGGTCGATGCCGAGATGGGCGGGATCGCGGCCGATTCGCTTGCGCCCCGGCAGGTCGGTCAGCTGGTCTTTCCCATTGCCAGGAAGCATGTCGAGCGCGTGGTGCTGGTAACCGACGACGCCATCCGCCAGGCGCAGAAGGCGCTATGGGGTACGTTACGGGTGGTGGCCGAGCCGGGTGCCGCCGCCGCCTTCTCCGCCCTGCTATCCGGCCGCTACATACCGGCCAAGGGTGAGCGCCTGGGCGTTCTGGTCAGCGGCGGCAATACGGTGGCGGTCGACTTCGACCGGTAGGCGAGTCCATTTGCCTCACTGTGGCGCCCGCCGCTTGCGCCTTCACGCGGATGTGACCCGGCGCCCATCCTGGTGTCGATCAGGCCTGATTTGCAGGCGTTCAGACCCCTTACGTCACTTGCTACCGCGCCAAAGGCCAAGTAGCGTGTGCCCCGGCGAGAGCCAGTTTTAGCAGGGAAGCAGGACCGCTGCGGCAGTGCCTTGGCACTGACCCCAAAAAAGCGGCCGATCGGGAACAGATATGAAAAGGACAGCAGAATGAAAAAGCTACTAGCGGCATTGGCTATGGGCGCGAGCTTTGCCCTGGCCACACCTGCCGTTCATGCCGCCACGCCGAAGGACACTCTGGTCGAGGCATGGCATATGGACGACATCATCTCCCTCGATCCGGCGGAGATGTACGAACTTTCGACTTACGAAGTGAACGGCAATGTCTATGACACGCTGGTGGCCATCAATCCGCACAACACCGGCGACATTCTGAAGAAGGCAGCGCTGAGCTGGACGATCTCGGACGACGGCAAGACCTTCACCTTCAAGCTGCGTCCCGGCCAGAAGTTCGCCAGCGGTAACCCGCTGACCGCCGCCGACGTCGTGTATTCCTATCAGCGCCTGACCGCGCTGAACCTGGCGCCGGCCTTCCTGATTCAGGATTTCGGCATCACGACCGACAACATGAACACCACGCTGAAGGCGGTGGACGATCTGACCTTCCAGATGACGGTGGATCAGGCCTATGCCCCCTCCTTCGTCATCAACAAGCTCTGCGCCACCAATTTTGCCGTCGTCGACAGCGTCACGGTGAAGTCCCACGAAGGCAAGACCGCGGACGGCAAGAACGATTGGGGCAACGGCTGGTTGAAGACGGCCTCGGCGGGTTCGGGTCCGTTCAAGATCGACGAGTGGAAGCCGAATGAATCCATCAGCATGTCGGTCAATCCCAACTATTGGGGTCCGAAGCCGAAGCTGAAGCGCGTCTTCTATCGCCATATCGCCGAAGAAGCCTCGCAGCGCCTGCTGCTGGAATCGGGAGATGTGGACATCGCCCGCAACCTCTCGGCCGACCAGCTCGACGGCGTGCGCAAGGGCGGCGGCGGCTTCAAGTTCCCCGGCACGGCCCAGAACACCAACCTCTACATGGGCATGAACACCAAGAACCAGTACCTGTCCCACCCCGAGGTCCGCGAAGCCATTCGCTATCTCGTGGACTATCAGGGCCTGGCCAAGACCGCGCTGCGCGAGGGCTGGATCATCAACCAGACCTTCCTGCCCAACGGCGTGCTGGGTTATGTCGACAGCAACCCCTACAAGCTCGACATCGCCAAGGCCAAGGCGTTGTTGGCGAAGGCTGGATTCCCCGATGGGTTCCCGCTGACCGTCAACGTCGCTTCGACCGAGCAGAGCCGTATGGATATCGCCCAGAGCCTGCAGCAGACGATGGCCAAGGTCGGCATCAAGCTGCAGATCCTGGCTTCGGACCAGAAGACGGTGATCACCAACTACCGGGCCCGCAAGCATGACATGGCCTTGCTGACCTGGGGCATCGACTACTTCGATCCGAATACGAACATGGCGTTCGTGGTCAATACCGACAACTCGGACACGCCAAAGAGCAAGCCTCTGGCCTGGCGCAATGGCTGGATGAACGAAGAGTTCAACAAGCAGGCGAACGACCTGCTGTTCGTCACCGACACGGCCAAGCGCAAGGCGGGCTATCAGGCAATGATCAAGGCCTGGCAGCCGATCTCGCCGTTCGCGATGATGTTCCAGCAGAACTGGGTCGCCGCCGTATCGCCGAAGGTCCACAACTTCTTCATCGGGCCATCGAACGAAATGACGCAATACGACACCGTCTACAAGTAACCAAACCGCGCCATGTCGAAGCCCGCTCTAGCTTCGGCGAGCGCAGTTGCTACCCCGTCAGCCGAGAGCGGCGCCCACTACCTTCGGGTAGTGCGGCGCCTGCTCCTGGCCGGCGGCGGTCTTCGTCTTCTCGCTCGCAGTCACATTCTTCGGCCTTCTGGTCATCACCTTCGTCATCGGCCGGCTCATGCCGATCGATCCGGTGCTGTCTGCCGTCGGCGATCGCGCGAGCCTCCAGACCTACAATGCGGCGAAGGAGGCGATGGGCCTCAACCTGCCGGTCTGGCACCAGTTCGCCCGCTACGCGTGGAACGTCGTGCATGGCGATCTCGGCACCTCGATCCTGACCGCCCGCCCGGTGATGGAAGATCTGATCCGCGTCTTCCCCGCCACGGCGGAAATGGCCACGGTTGCCATCATCATCGGCATCGTGCTCGGCATCCCGCTGGGCGTCTGGGCCGCGGTCTATCGCAACAGCGTGCTGGACCAGACCATGCGCGTCGTCGGGCTGATCGGCTATTCGGTGCCGATCTTCTGGCTCGGCATCATGGGCCTGCTGGTCTTCTATCTCGATCTGCAATGGGTGGGCGGTCCCGGCCGCATCGACGTCTTCTTTGAGGGCGAAGTGCCCACGGTCACCGGATTCATCCTGATCGATTCCATCATCGCCGATGACTGGGACGTGTTTCAGAACGCGTTCAGCCACATCATCCTGCCGGCGAGCCTGCTGGGCTATTACTCGCTGGCCTATATCAGCCGCATGACCCGCAGCCTGATGCTGGAGCAGCTGAACCAGGAATACCTGATCACCGCCCGCGTGAAGGGCGTGCCGGAACGGCGCGTCATCTGGCGGCATGCCTTCGGCAATATCCAGGTGGCGCTGATCACCGTTTGCGCGCTCGCCTTTGCCAATATCCTCGAAGGCTCCGTCGCTGACCGAGACGGTCTTCGCCTGGCCCGGCATCGGCCGCTATATCACCACAGCACTTGCCAGCGCCGACATGAACGCCGTGCTCGGCGGCACCATCGTGGTCGGCACGGTCTATGTCGGCCTGAACCTTCTGACCGACATCCTCTATCGGGTCGTGGACCCCCGCGCGAAATGACCAGCACCGACGCAACCCTGGGACAGCCGATCGGCCTGACGGGCGTGGCTGCGCTCCGAGACGCCTGTGTCGGGCTGGCAGGCCGGCTGCATCCGGGCATATCGCGGCTGGCGCTTGTTTGCGCGCAACCCCATGGGGCTGCTGGGGCTGGCCATCGTGCTGCTGCTGTTCTTCTGTGCCGCCTTTGCGCCCTGGATTTCGACCGCCGATCCCACGATGGGCGATCTCAATATCCGCCTGCAGTCCAGCAGCGCCGATCACTGGCTGGGCACCGACCGCATGGGCCGCGACACCTATTCGGCGCTCATCTATGGCGCCCGGGCGACGCTGTACATCGTCGTCCTGGTGCTGATCATCGCTGCTCCCGTCGGCCTGATCATCGGCGCCACCGCCGGCTTCATCGGCGGGTGGACCGACAAGGTACTGATGCGCATCACCGACATCTTCTTCGCCTTTCCGCGCCTGGTGCTGGCGCTGGCCTTTGTCGCTTCGCTCGGGCCCGGGCTCAACAACGCCATCATCGCCATCGCGCTGACCGCCTGGCCCGCCTATGCGCGTGTGGCGCGCGCCGAGACGCTCGCCATCCGCCAGAGCGATTTCATTGCCGCCATCAAGACCCAGGGTGCCAGCAACTGGCGCATCATCTTCCGCCATATCATGCCGCTCTCGCTGCCGTCGGTGATCGTGCGCGCCACCCTCGACATGGCCGGCATCATCCTGACCGCCGCCGGCCTTGGCTTCCTGGGTCTGGGCGCGCAGCCGCCGACGCCGGAATGGGGTGCGATGATTTCGGTGGGGCGCGAGAACATCCTCGACCAGTGGTGGGTGCCGGCAGCGCCGGGTGCGGCGATCTTCATCGTCAGCCTCGGCTTTAACCTGCTGGGCGATGCCTTGCGCGACGTCCTCGATCCGAAGATGACCTGAGGACGCCATGGCCGAGAGCGAAGACGGCGGACCGCTGCTGAAGGTCGACAATCTCTCCGTGCGCTACAACACACCCAGCGGCGTGGTCGAGGCGTTGCGCAATGTCAGCTTCGAACTGGGTCGCGAGAAGCTCGGCGTGGTCGGCGAGTCCGGCTCCGGCAAATCGACGCTGGGCCGCGCCATCCTGCGCCTCATTCCCAAGCCGGGCGTGGTCGAGGCGAAGCGGATGGAGTTCATGGGCAAAGACCTGAACGCCATGTCGGAATCCGCCATGCGCCAGGTCCGCGGCAAGCAGATCAGCATGATCCTGCAGGACCCCAAATTCTCGCTGAATCCGGTGATGAAGGCCGGCGACCAGATCCTGGAGGTGCTTTCCATCCACGGCCGGATCAGCAAGCGCGAGGGCCGGGCCCGGGTGATGGAAATCCTGCGGGCGGTGCGCATCCGCGATCCCGAGCGCGTCTACAACGCCTATGTGCACGAACTCTCCGGCGGCATGGGTCAGCGGGTGATGACCGCCATGATGGTGGTGACCAACCCGAAGCTGCTGATCGCCGACGAGCCCACCTCGGCCCTCGACGTCACCGTGCGCATGCAGGTGCTGGCCATCATCGACGATCTGGTGACCCAGCGCGGCATGGGGCTGGTCTTCATCAGCCACGATCTCAACCTGGTCGGCTCGTTCTGCGATCGCATCCTGATCATGTATGGCGGGCGCATCGTGGAGACCTGCAAGGCCACGGAGCTGCATAACTGCAAGCATCCCTATACGCGCGGGCTGCTGGAATCCCTGCCGAGCATCGAACATCCCAAGGCGGTGCTGGCGACCCTCAAGCGCGATCCCGCCTGGTTGACCGACGGGCTGGGCACGTCCTGATGGCCGGATTCCTCGAGGTAAAGAACCTGCACGTCGTCTTCGGCAGCGGCCAGAAGAAGGTCCATGCCGTGCGCGGCGTCTCCTTCTCCGTCGACAAGGGCGAGTGCTTCGGCATCGTCGGCGAATCCGGTTCCGGCAAGACCACGGTGCTGCGCGCGCTTTGCGGCCTGAACCCGCATTGGGAAGGCGATATCACCATCGAGGGCAAGGCCATCCCGCGATATCCGGACAAGGATTATTGCCGCACGGTGCAGATCGTCTTCCAGGATCCCTATGGCTCGCTGCATCCGCGCCAGACCGTAGACCGCTGCCTGCGCGAGCCGCTGGAAATCCAGGGCATCGGCGATCGCGACAGCGTATCGTCGATACGCTGCAGGCGGTCGGCCTCAACCAGAACTTCCGCTATCGCTATCCCCACCAGCTCTCCGGCGGCCAGCGCCAGCGCGTCGGCATCGCGCGTGCTTTGATGCTGGAGCCCAAGCTGCTGTTTCTCGACGAGCCGACCTCGGCCCTCGACGTTTCGGTGCAGGCGGAAATCCTCAATCTGCTGGTGCGGCTGCGCAAGGAGCGCGGATTCACCTACGTCCTCGTCACCCACGATCTCTCGATCATCTCGCATATGTGCGACCGGCTGATCGTCATGAATGTGGGCCGCATCGTCGAATCCATGCCGGTCGCCGCCTTGCGCGAACGCACGCCGGAAAATCCCTATACCCAGCAGCTTCTGCAGGCGAGCCTGGGTTATGACCGCCAGGCGGTCGAGCGCTACCAGACCTTCGACTGACTACCCCCTCACCTTGATCCTCTCCCCCATGAAGAACGGGGGAGAGGAAAAATGCTCAGGCTTTCGCTAACGCCGCATAGTCGATCGGCTTGTGCCGGTCGAGGCGCATCTCCGCCGGCGGCATCGGATATTTGAGCCCCGCTCCGCAATTATAGAGCACCACCCGCGCATCGCGCGCGATGCGCCCCTCGGCCAGTGACTGTTTGTAAGCGGCATAGGTCGCCGCACCCTCCGGGCAGAGCAACAGGCCTTCGCGCTTGGCCACTTCGCTACGCGCCGCGTCGATGGCCGAATCCTCAACCGCAATGGCAAAGCCGCCGGATTGGCGCACCGCGCGCAGGATCAGGAAATCGCCCACCGCCACGGGCACGCGGATGCCGCTGGCGATCGTGTGCGCATTCGGCCAGACCGGCGCATGTTCGACCCCTTCCTCGAAGGCCTTGACGATGGGCGCACAACCCGTCGCCTGCACGGCGATCATCTTCGGCCGCTGGCTGCCGATCCAGCCCAGCGCCTCCATCTCCTGGAAGGCCTTCCACATGCCGATGAGACCGGTGCCGCCGCCGGTGGGGTAGAAGATCGCATCGGGCAGTTCCCAGCCCAGCTGCTCGGCCAGTTCCAGCCCCATGGTCTTCTTGCCCTCGATGCGATAGGGCTCCTTCAACGTCGAGAGATCGAACCAGCCCATCGCCTGCTTGCCTTCGCCCACGATCTTTCCGCAGTCGTTGATCAGGCCGTTGACCCGCCAGACTTTCGCCCCCTGAAGCGCGATCTCGCGCACATTCACTTCCGGCGTGTCCTCGGGACAAAAGACGAAGCTCTCCATGCCCGCGCGGCTGGCATAGGCGGCCATGGCCGCGCCGGCATTGCCGTTGGTCGGCATGGCGACCCGGCTGACCCCCAGCTCCTTTGCCATGCAGATGGCAACCGCAAGCCCGCGCGCCTTGAACGAGCCGGTGGGAAGCCGGCCCTCATCCTTGACCAGGATTTCGCCGCCGCCCAACGCCTTCGCCGATTGCGTCAGTGCGATCAGCGGCGTCATGGTCTCGCCCAGCGAGACGATGTCCTGCAGCCGGCGCACCGGCAGCAATTCGCGATAGCGCCAGAAATCCGGCTCGCGGTCCTTCAGCATCTCGCGGCTCAGCGCCTTGGCAGCGCCGGCCAGATCGTAGCGAACGAGAAGCGGCCGGCCCGCCTTCGACAGACCCTGAAGGCGATCGGCCTCGTAGCGCTCGCCGGTCAGCGAGCATTCCAGATGCGTGACGAAGGTCGGCCGCTCGATGGCCAGGTTGGAATTCGAGTTTCATGAATGAACTCTTGGGGATTTGGTTTTTGGAATTCTCAGGCGCAGTTTGCCAGAAATGGGCCGCGCATGGCAAAGCGGGCGCATGAAAAAACGCCCAGCTGTTCCTGCTGGGCGTTCATCGCTGTCGGGGCCTGTCGGCCCCCGAAAAATTCAATTCGTCAGTTGCTCGTCTGCAGGGCGGGCACGCTGCCCGGCGCCCGGCAGAGTTGGTCGGGCGTCGCCGCTGAGTTGTTCCAGGTGCCGGGGACCATGCCGGGCCCGGCTTTGCAATCGATGGGATGGACGCCCGACATCGTGCTGTCCTCGCACCAATAGCCAAGCGGCCACGAATAAAGGGTGGCGCCACGCGGGCAATAGACGTGGCTCTGATCCGTCGTGTTGAAGAATTCACCGGCGCTCGCCGGCGACAGGCTGGCAAGCAGCGCCAGGGCCAGGGTCAGAGCACCAAGATGGCGAAGCGTCATCGTTATCCTCCAGCGGCGAAGCGTCATTAGCCATAATTGTATGACATAAAATGGACCGAGGCCAATGCCCCGCCCGATCAGGTAGGCCGGCGGCCGTAGTGTTCTCAGTTATTAATATTTTAATTCAATTAGTTAGCATCAAGCGAGGCCAGCCAAGGGCACGCATGTTATGAATGACCGGGGAGCCGGCTGAGGGACGGGACCATGGCGGATAAAGGAATATCGGTGCGCTGCTGCATCGTGGGCGGCGGTCCGGCCGGGATGATGCTGGGCTTTTTGCTGGCCCGCCAGGGCGTGGAGGTGGCGGTGCTGGAAAAGCATGCGGACTTCCTGCGCGATTTCCGCGGCGACACCATCCACCCCTCCACCTTGCAGGTCATGCACGAGCTGGGGCTGCTCGACGAGCTGCTGAAGCTGCCCCATGACCCGGTGGACAACATGGTGATGCAGGTCGGCAACGACAGCATCCACATCGCCGATCTCAGCCATCTGCCGACGCGCTGCAAATTCGTCGCCCTGATGCCGCAATGGGACTTCCTCGATTTCCTCGCCGCCCAGGCGAAGCGCTGCCCGACATTCCGGTTGTTGCTGCAGACCCAGGCGACCGGGCTGATCTTCGAAGGCCAGCGCGTTGCCGGCGTCAGCGCAAACGATCCGTCTGGTCCGCTGGATATCCGCGCCGACCTGGTGATCGCCGCCGATGGCCGGCGCTCGATCCTGCGCAAGAGCGCCGGCTTCGAGGTGAGCGTGCTGGGGGCACCCATGGACGTGCTGTGGATGCGGCTCTCGCGCAAGCCCGACGATCCGCCGCAGATCATGGGCAAGATCGCCGCCGGGCGGATGATGGTGATGCTCAATCGCGGCAGCTATTGGCAATGCGCCTATCTGATCAAGAAAGGCGGAAACGACGCCGTGCGCCAGGCGGGGCTGGAGGCGTTTCGCGCCGATCTCACCCAGCTTGTCCCCTGGCTCGGTACCCGGCCCATGGAGCTGGTGGATTGGGACCAGGTCAAGCTGCTGACCGTGGCAGTCGACCGGCTGGAGCGCTGGCATCGCCCGGGACTGCTGTGCATCGGCGATGCGGCCCATGCCATGTCGCCGGTCGGTGGCGTGGGCATCAATCTCGCCATCCAGGATGCGGTGGCGACAGCCAACATCCTGGGGCCCGTCCTCCAGCATGGACCGGCCAGCGACGAAGACCTCGCCCGCGTCCAGCGCCGGCGCATGTGGCCCACGAAGATGACCCAGGGCATGCAGATCCAGATTCAGAATCGCTTGATTGACAAGGTGCTTGCGGGCGGCGGCGGCGGCCGGGCGCCGTTGCTGTTTCGCCTGTTCAACAAGCTGCCCTTCCTGCGCCGGATTCCCGCGCGGCTGATCGGGCTCGGTTTTCGGCCGGAGCATGTGCGCACGACATAAGGGCCGGTTGCCGCACTTCACTCATGTCTATCGCCTAAGGATCGATCTCTACCCATAAGGGCTGGTGATCGGAGCCGTCGGCCTCATTGTCGATCCAGGCCCGCTTGATCCGCGGGATCAGGTCGATGGAAAGAAAGCAGTGGTCGATGCGGGCGGCCGGCTTGCCGCGCGAGGCCGGGAATGTGACGCCCTGGTCCTCCGGCAATCCTGCAACGCTCAGCGCATCGGCGAAGCGGTCGACCTCGGTCAACCGGCCATAGACGGGATCGCGCGGCCCCACGATCTGCTCATATTCAGGACTGTCGGTCCTTGAATTGAAATCGCCCGCGAACAGGACAGACGCAGGCATCGCCGGCAGCTTGCCGCCCGGCAGTACCAGCCAATCGCCCTCCGGCAGGCCGCCTTTCAAGTTGGGCGCACTAATCATCCCGGCGCGCCGGCCGCTCTCGGCGATAAAGGGAATGGCGGTTGCAAGCTGCTGCAGGCGCTGGCGCCGCGACAGATGATTCAGATGGATGTTGTAAAGGCGGAACGGGCGATCGCCATGGCCGATCACCGCTTCCAGCATAGAGGACTGATCGTTGATCTGGCCGCTCACCGGCAATGTGGGCAGCGGCAGGGTGCGGGTCGAGATGATCGGCAGGCGCGAGAGGATCATGTTGCCGAACTGGCGGCGGATGTTGGCAACCTTGCCGCCGGCGCCGGCCGCACTGCCGTCGAGATCCACGGTTGCGCCATGCACCCAGTGATGCTGCGGCAGCAAGGTGGCCAGGTGCGCCGCCTGGTCGGGGTGGGCCTGATCGGGCCGCCAGTTGCGCTCCACCTCCTGGAGAGCCGCGACATCGGCCTTGGCGATCGTCCTGGCGATGCGCTCGAGGTCGATGCGCCCATCGCGCCCGAGACCGAACTGGATGTTGTAGACGACGATCAGCATGGATCAGCGGCTCCCCGATGCGGCGTTCCCATTGAATAGACCCTGTCAGGAAGCCGCAAGAAAGATGCCGTCGCGCGCCACGATCCGGCCGCGCTTGGCAACCAGCGCGCGGCGCGGGCGGCTGACAACGGCTTCAGCGAGGGTCTCGCTATCCACCAGCACGAAATCGGCATCGTTGCCGGCCGAGAGCCCGTAATGGCGCAGGCCAAGCGCGCGCGCATTGTTGGCGCTCGCCGTCTCGAAGGCGGCGACAAGATCCTCGTCCTTCGACCAGTCGAAGCGGCTGGCGACAAAATAGGCGCGCTCCAGCATGTCGCCATTGCCATAGGGCCACCAGGGATCGCGGATATTGTCGGAGCCCGCACAGATCGTGACACCCATGGCGGCGAGCGCGGCTGCCGGCGGAACTTCGCTATCGGCAGGTGCGGAGGTCATGATGGAAATCTTTTGATCGGCAAGCTGGCGGGCGATCGCCGCCAGCCGAGCCGGCGCGATCTGGCCGAGGCAATACGCGTGATCGATCATCACCCGCCCGGCAAGCCCGCTGGCCTTGGTGAAGTCGGCAATGCGCTCGACCTGCCAGGCGCCCAATTCGCCGCCGTCATGAAGATGGATATCCACGCCGCAGCCCTGGCGCTCGGCGATGCCAAAGACGATACGCAGATGGCCGATGGGGTCGCGGTCGATTCCTGCCGGATCGAGCCCACCCACGGCATCGACGCCGAGCTTGATCGCTTCCTCCATCAGCTCGGCCGTGCCGGGCGAGATCAAGATCCCCTGCTGGGGAAATGCGACGAGCTGAAGGTCGACCGAAGCCGCATATTGTTCGCGCAGCGCGAGTAGCGCGTATACACCCTTCAGCCCCGTCTCCGGATCAATGTCGACATGCGAGCGCACGACCGTCGATCCCTGGGCAATGCACTGACGCAGCAGATTTCCGCCGCGCTCCTCGATGGAGACGTTCAGGCTGCGCCGGATCCGGCGTTCATTCTCGATCCGGTCGACCAGCCGCGGACCGGCGGAGTTCGGGCGCCAGGGCAGGCCCCAGAGGGTCTTGTCCAGATGGACATGGCTTTCGATCAGCCCGGGCAGCATCAGCAGGCCCTGGCCATCGATGATCGCGGCATCGGTAGTGCCAGGATTCTTGCCGAAGCGCTGGAAGCGGCCTTCTTCGATCAGGACGTCGACGGCTTCGCCGCCTCGCGGGCGGACATTCTTCAGCAGCACGGCGTCGGCCATCTACTCACTCATGGGGAAGGTGCGTTGCGAACATGTCATGGGCAAGCAAGCCCGGCAATCGCCTATCCTGTAGCGGATCGGTGCGGGAGGTGACGATGAGCATTCAGGAAATCCCCGGCGGCGGCGGCTTTGCCATGCCGTTGCGCGCGGGTGAAGCGGCGCGTCTGGTCAATACCTTCGGCTCCCAGGTGGTCGACACATGGGCGCTGGCGCTGGGCGATACCAGCGAATATCTCTCGGTCGAGCACACCAGGCGCATGCTGGGTAACCTGTTTCCCCACCAGGGCGATGCGTTCTATTCCAACCGGCGCAGCAAGATGCTGCTGCTCGAGGAAGACAGCTTCCCCGGCCGTCACGACATGCTGTTCGCCTGCTGCGACAAATGGCTCTACAAGCATTATGGCTGCCCGCCGGATCACGCCAATTGCCGCGACAACTTCCTCTCGGCCCTGTTCGCCGCCGGTTATGATTCGGCCCTGGTGCCCAACCCGGTCAATCTCTGGATGAACATTCCGGTCAGCGACAGCCAGCATGTGGCCATCGAACCGCCGGTCAGCCGGCCGGGCGATCATGTGCTGCTGCGCGCTCTGATGGATGTGGTCGTCATCTTTTCCGCCTGCCCGATGGACGTGACGCCGATCAATGGCGCAGACCGCAAGCCGAAGCCAGTACATGTGGAGCGCTTGCCGGCCCGATGAGCTCGCCCAGAAGCGCCACCGATGTCGCAATTGTCGGGGCCGGCATCATCGGCCTGTCGGTTGCCTATTATCTGGTCAAAAATCATCGGCTGAGCGCCATCACGCTGATCGATTCCCGCGATCCGATGAGCCTGACGTCGGCGCAGTCCGGGGAGAATTATCGCAACTGGTGGCCGCATCCGGTGATGACGGCTTTCACCGATCGCAGCATCGATCTGATGGAGGCGATTGCCGGCGAGACCGGCAGCCGCATCGCCATGACCCGGCGCGGCTATGCCCTCGTCACGCGCAACCCATCGCCCACCGGGCTGATCGAGGATCTCCATCGCGGTTATGGCGACAAGGCAGCGTCATGCATCCGTCTGCATGAACTGGCGGACGCGCCATCTTATCGCCCGGCGCGCTCGGCGTGTTGGAAAGAGGCGCCGGCCGGTGTGGATGTGCTGCGTCACCCCGGGCTGATCCGCCGGGTCTTTCCCTATTTTGCCGGCGACGTTGCAACCGTCCTGCATGTCCGCCGCGCCGGCTCCATCAGCGGCCAGCAACTGGGGCAGTTCATGCTGGAGACCGTTCGCGCCGCCGGCGGCCGGCTGCTGCGCGGCGAGATCGTGGCCGTGGAAGGTAGCGCGCCGTTTCGCCTGGCTGTGCAGACATCCGAGGGCAACCAGCTGCTTACCGCCGACAGGCTGGTAAACGCAGCGGGCCCGTTCTTTGGCGAGATTGCCGCCATGCTGGGCGATAGCCTGCCGGTCCGATGTGTCTATCAGCAGAAGATCGCATTTGAGGACCGCGAGCATGCGATCGCCCGCGACATGCCTTTTGCCATCGATCTGGATGGGCAGACGCTGCCCTGGACGGCGGAGGAACGGCTGGCCCTGGCGGACAGCCCCGATACCGCTGCCCTGCTGGCGCCGATGAAGGGCGGCATCCATTGCCGGCCCGATGGCGGCGACGGCGGAACCTGGATCAAGCTCGGCTGGGCCTTCAACGAACAGCATGCCGACCCGCATGGCGATGAGCCCATCGACCCGCAGTTTCCCGATCTCGTGCTGCGCGCGGCAAGCCGGCTTCATCCCGGCCTCGCCCGCTATATCGGCCATCTGCCGCGGGGCGCGCGGCACTATGGCGGCTATTACACGATGACCGCAGAGAACCTTCCACTGATAGGACCGATGCGAACGCCGGGCGCTTTCATGGCAGGGGCGCTGTCCGGCTATGGCACCATGGCCGCCTGCGCTGCGGGCGAACTTGCCGCGGCCTGGATCAGCGATGGCGAACGCCCGGCCTATGCCGCGAGCCTCAGCCTTGCGCGCCATGCCGATGCGAAGCTGATGACGGAACTGACAACGGCCAAGGCGAAGGGCGTGTTGTAGCCCTCGCGACATTTTGCTCACTCCATGGCAAGCTTGAACCCTTGTCGCCGGCACTTCGAGGAAAACCATGACCATCGATCCCACCCCGAGCTGGATCTACAACCAGACCATCAAGATGTTCGCGGCCCCCGCTTCGCCGCCTTTCGAGGACAAGGCCCAGCTTGAGGCTCACTGGGGCCGGGCCTGGGGCATCGACAACGATGTCGGGCGGATTCGCGCAGTGCTGGTACATCGGCCCGGCGCCGAGATGTCGGTGATCGATCCCAGCAAACGGATCGAAAGCATCGGCTCATTCGGCGATGAAAAAGCCGGCTGGTATTTCCAGAGCGACCATGTGCCGCCGATCGCCGAGATGCAGGCCCAGCATGATGGGCTGGTGACGGCACTGCGCGCCGAAGGCGTGGAGGTCTATGAGGTCGAAGGCGTTGGCGGCGGGCGCCTCAAATCCTGCTACACCCGTGATCCGCTGATCATGGTCAAGGGCGGGGCCATCGTCTGCCGCATGGGTGCCCGCATCCGCCGCGGCGAAGAGCTCGCCATCACCCGCACGCTGGCGCGCATCGGCGTTCCGATCCTGCGCACGCTATCGGGCGAAGCGCTGATGGAGGGCGGCAGCTTCGCCTGGATCAACAGCAAGACGGCCGTCATCGGCTGCGGCATACGGGTGAACCACGAAGGTGCCGCTCAGGTTGCCGAGGTGCTGAAGCGTCAGGGCGTGGAGCTGATCGCCATCGACCTGGCGGGCTATGACCTCCATATCGATGGCTCCTTCCAGATGATCGGCAAGGACCTCGCCATCGTCGATCCCACCGGCCTGCCCTATTCCTTCCTCCAGCGCTTGAAGGCTCTCGGCGTACAGACTGTGGAGATCGAGCCGAGCGACGACAGATGGATCATCAATTCGCTCGCCGTAGCGCCGGGCAAGATCATCATGCCGGAAGGGGCAACCAACCGGACGCTGGATGCGCTGGCGAAGCACGGTGTCACCTGGACGACCATCCCCTACGCCAAGATGCAGCTGAACGGCGGCGGCATTCACTGCTCCACCACGCCGCTGATTCGCGACGCGGTCTGACCGCCTTGAAAGTCAACCGGCCGGCAACTGTCGAGCTGCCGGCCAGCATCTTAAAAAGTTTGAGCGGTTTTTGCGCCGGCTCCCCTTAATTCAGGGCCTCAAAAGGAACGTAGCCGCTGAAGCCACCCGACTGCACGTGGCACCAGAAGCCATTGGCCGTCCGTTCGATCAGCGCCACCTGCGTACCCTTGTTGAGAACACCGACCGCTGAGCTGGACGAATTAGGTTGGGACTTTAGCTGGATGTCGGCATTGACAGTCTTCATCGCGCTGCCGGACTTCACATAGGCCATGCAGTCCGCATAACCGGGCGTTCCCGATTGCAACGTGGCGCATTGCTGCGGCGCCCACTGGTTCTGGTGCGGCCGCCCGCCGCCCGCTTGGGCATCGAAACTTGCAGCAAGGCTCAGCACCATGCCCAGCACAAATGCATAAATCCCGATCTTCGACATTCTTGTCTCCCTCATAGAAGTAGTTTCGCGGGAGACAGTGCCGAGGCGCCATTACGCGCGTGTGGCTCGCCGGGGACAAATTAGCGGAGACAAAGCTACGGATTTCCGCTCGGCGAGTTTGCGGCTCGATGACTCGCCTCTCAACTGTCCAGAGAAGCGGCCGTCAGGTCGGGTTGGGCGCCGGTGACAAAAGCTGATAGCCGAAGGTGTGGCATTGATCGATCCCGCATTGCAGGACGACGGAAACAAGATTGGCGGCGCACAGCGCGATGACATAGAGGCTGACCAGCATCGCCAGCCCGGCGATCACGGGAAAGACGCGGACATTCGTATCCAGCACGCGGCGGCTGTCGCCAAACAGCGCCAGCTGGATTGCCTGGCCAATCAGCAGCGCCAGCGCTATCAGCACCGACCAGACTGGCATGTGCAGACCCAGGACGACGCTGCCGATATAGGCGTGGCCCGGCCGCGGATAGATATCCAGCAGGCTCTGCCGGGCCGAGACGACCAGCAGAAAGACAGAGAAGATCAGGCTGATGCCGCTATTGGCATAGGAAAACCCGTGCCGGAAGCTGAGCATGGCGCCAAAGCACACGCCGAACAGCGCCACCCGCTGCAGCAGGCACAAGGGACAGGGAATCTCGGCAGCAGTGTACTGGAAGTACAGCGCTGCGGTCAGGATGCCGGCCGCCGCGATCACGGTCAGCAGCAGCGCTGCATAATTCAGCCAGGCCGCGGCGCGCGAGGGCGGCTCGACCACTTCCTCATAGATCATGACGGGATCTCCCCCACAGGCCCGACATGACGTTCGACCTGCAGCCAGGGCATGCGAAATCCGTAGTCCGGGCTATAGACTTCGAAGAGAAAAAGGCCGAGCGACAGCACCAGACAGATGCCAAAACAGGTCAGCGCCAGGATGCGATGGCCGAACCAGCCGATCGCCACGCTGAGCAGCATGGTCGCGAACACAGCCGCCATCATCGAGCAAACCTCCCCCGCCGCGAAACGCGGTCCGCCCCACTATAGCCGAGTTTGGCTGCTGCTATTGATTGGCCGGATAGCGTTTCATCAGGCGCGATTGCTGCCAGAGCGCCCGCAGCATCCTGTCCCAGCGCTCCGCCCGATAGCCCTTGCGCCGGTTCGCGGCACCGATTGTGAACATGATGCGCATCTGGCGGAACAGGTCGCGATAGGCAATGACAAGGCTCATATCGGCGTCCCAGACATGGGTCGCCTCGCTGCCGCTGCCGTTGAACTCGATGAGGGTCAGATCCTCCCCCGCCTGCAGTCCGGCAAGCGAGGAAAAGCGCAGATCGAAGCGGCCGAAGTAGAAATCGGGAATGCAGCGCGCAATATCGTCGATCCGGCGCGTAAGCGCCGGCGTCACCAGCTTGCCGCCGTCACGGAAGATCGATCCCTTGCAGTGATTGCCGACGAAGACCAGCCGCACCTCTTCGTCCTTGGCGGGAATTCGCTGCGCCTCCTGGCCCAGGCGCTTGAGATAGAGCGGGGCAATCCGCCCGGCGCGCCTGTCGGCGCGGATCAGTTGTTCGAGGCTCGACAGTCCGTCGCCCACGACCGACGGGGCGAACTTCAGGGTGAGAGAGGAAATTCGTCCGCGCGCCTCGCCCGGATAGCGGAAATAGAAGACGCCCGCCTCGCCCGGCTTGTCGACGAGTTGCTGGACAATCAGCCTCTGCCCCGGCGGGAAGGCAGCGAGATAATGATAAAGCTGATCGCGATCTTCGATGATCCGCACGCCATTTCCCTGACAGCCGATATCCGGCTTGGCGATGAAGGGAAGTGCGATACCGGCATCGGTGCTTCGCGCCAGGGCATCGTCGACGTCGTGATCCACATCGCCCGGGCCGCCGCGCCTCACACTGACATAAGGCGCCAGCCACTGCCGGCCGCTGCCGCCGAGGCTTTCGAACAGGTCGCGCTTCGATTCGCCCCACAGGCCGCCGTTTTCCATCGCCGGATTGGCGAGCGCGGGACCGATGAGCAGGATGTCGGGGAACACCTCTTCCTCCTGCTGGCCAGAGCCGGCGGAAGCGCCGCGTCACCACCTCGCGGATCGAGGCGAAGTCGTCGACGCCCTCCACCGACTTGATCTTGATAGCGGCGATAGCCCGGCTTGAACGGCAGGCCGTCGATGAACGACACCAGCGACGCCACCGTGTCCTCGCCGCCGAGGTGGGCGATGTCGATGCCCTCGATGGTGCGCGGCGTCTTCGCCAGGCCGAGCACCTTGCGCAGCCCGAGCAGCCCCTTCTTCGGGTCGATGGGAAAGACCTCCGGCTGCACGTCCGTGTCGACGTCGCCGCGCAGGCCGAGCTTCTGCAGCGCCGTGATCTCGTCGCGCAGCCGGGCCGCCTTCTCGAACTGCAGCGCGGCGCTCGCCTCCTGCATCTCCTGCTCCATCTCGCGGAGCAGGCGTTCCTTCTTGCCTTCCAGCACCATGCGCAGCGTGCGGATCTGCTTGCGGTACTCTTCCTTGGTCACGCGGAAGTTGCACGGGGCGGTGCACTGGCGGATGCTGTGCAGCAGGCACGGCCGAAACCAGCGCCAGCGGCTCGTCGTCGGCCTTGATGTCGAGCGAGCAGGTGCGGAACTGGAAGATGCGCTGCAACACCTGGATGGCGTGCCGCAGGCTCTTGGCGCTGGTGAACGGGCCGTAGAGCTTGACGCCCCGGCGCGCGCGGCGTGCGCGTGAACTCGACGCGCGGGAAGTCCTCGCGGATGCGGATCTGCAGATAGGGGAACGTCTTGTCGTCCTTCAGCTCGACGTTGAAGCGCGGCTGGATGTCCTTGACGAGGCGGGCTTCCAGCAGCAGGGCATCGACCTCGGTCTCGGCCGGCGATGAAGTCGATGTCGGCGATGAGCTTGACGAGGTCGGCGGTGCGCGTGTCCTCGGCGGCGGCCTTCGTGAAGTAGTGCGCCGGCGCGGTTGCGCAGGTTCTTGGCCTTGCCGACGTAGATGACGACGCCCTGCGCGTCCTTCATCAGGTAGACGCCGGGCGTGGTCGGGAACTGCTTGACCTTCTCGCCGGGTTGCAGAGGCTCGCTCATGAAGGCATTAGTGCTGCACGGCCAACGCTACCGGCGGCGTTGGTTGTTGACGGCGACGAGCAGGATTCCGAGACTGCTAATGAATCTATTCCGCTTGCGGCGAAGCGACAGGAACTGTGCAGTCGCTTCGCCGCAAGCGGAAGGCCTGAAGCGCCGCCAGAGTTATCCACGCACGACTGCCGAGGTAATCTCGTATGCCCGGTCCCATCGACGATGCGCTCAAGCACCTCACCGAACTCTCGCCGCAGGATTGGGTCGTGCGCGGCGGTTGGCCGGCCGCCGCGGCTGCGCTGATCGACGCGGACATCGGCACGATCAGCGGAGCGGCGGACAAGGCGGTCCGAGTCTCCAGCACGCCCGATTGGCTCCTGGCAATCGACTTTCAATCCGGCCACGATTCCCTCGCCAAGCTGCCCGACCTTCTGCTGTATAATAGCGCCTTGTTCAAGCGGCACGGCCTGCCGGTACGCACCCTGCTGGTCCTGCTGCACCGCCGGTGCGGATTCGCGAAAGCTCACCGGCCTCTACGAACGTGGTTTCCCCGGTGAGCCGTTCGATGCGGCCCTGCGATACCGGGTTGTGCGCGTCTGGGAAGTACCCGCGGCAACGTGGCTTTCGGGTGGACTCGGACTCGTTCCGCTGGCCCCGTTGGGCAGCGTGCAGAAAACCGATTTGCCGGCGGTCGTGGCCCAGATGAAACAGCGTTTCGACCGCGAAGCGCCGAGCCAGGCCAAAGAACTGTGGTCCGCGGTTTACATCTTGATGGGTCTTCGTTACGAAAGATGCGATGGTCCAATCGTTGCTCCGAGGAGTGGTGACTATGAAAGAATCCGTGACCTACCAGGCCATTCTTGAAGGAAGGGCGAAGCCAAGGGCGAAGCCAAGGAAGCCCGCAAGATGTTGCTGCTGCTAGGCCGCGACCGGTTTGGCGAGCCGTCCGCGAAGATCGTGGCTCTGCTCGACGCGGTGACCGACCTGGGCCGGCTCGAAGCGTTGATGATTCGCTTGCTGCACGTGAAAACCTGGGAGGAACTACTCGGCGTGAACGGTACGACACGCCCCCGCGCGGCGGAGGAAGGCGTGAACAACGCCCAGCGAAGCGAACCTCGACGAAGACGCCATGTGGCCGACCGCCTTCGCGCTGAAGGAGTTGACCGCCGCCGAAGAATGGCAAGGATCGTCGCCAAGTGAAGAAAGCGGCGACCTGAGCAGGTGTTCTTCGCCTCTCCGATGGCTGAATCGGAATTCACTGATGTTGCACCGCTCAATAGGGGGAGGTACGGCCAGACCCAATTCGACAGCTACCTCCCAAAAGCCTATCGCAGCAACACAAGCCAACTCACCAGCGCACCGATGACCAGCGCGAATACGCCCATCGCGATGATCGCCCACGGCCAACGACGCGGCGCATCTTCGGCGGAAACTTCCACGGGCGATGACAACGGCGTCGGCGACAGGTCCAGCGGCATGGTGCCGACCATCGCATGGGAATCGGTAGCTCGCCAGCAACTCGACATCGCTGCCCTCGAGGCCTTGCCGCGGCGGATGTTCACCGCGCAGCCAGCTACTCGGCGGCGTCGCGGATAGCGGCGTCAAAGCCTGTACCAGCTCCGCTGGCGTTTGAAACCGGCGCTTCGGGCCGTTTGCTCATCAGCTTGCGCACCGCTCCGGCGACGGAGGCCGGCAGGTCGGGCCGTAATTCCTCGACGGCGACCGGTTCCTCCTGAGTATGGCGGATCAG
>CAVYPG010000018.1:0-17553 GCA_963770335.1 uncultured Alphaproteobacteria bacterium | reverse complement strand
GCGCCCGGGGTCGAGGGTCCGAAGGTGGTGCCGAAGGAATTGTCGTTCAGGGCAAAATTTTGTGCGTAGTTCCACGGCGCCGTCACCGTGTTGCCGTCGTAATAGCTCATGACGTCGTTGGGCCCGCAGCCCTTCGAACCCGGATAGGGCGAGGTGTATTCGACGAACTTGTCCATCAGGCCGCCATCGAAAGCCTGTTGTTTTGGCATGTAGTCGTGATCCATATCGCAGGTCGCGGCCTGCTTGGGCGACAACCGGAAAGGGCTGCCTTGTTTGGGTTGTGATTCAGCAGCGCATCAGTGAGGCCGTTGACGCTGGGGGTCCCGGGTGCGGCATTGAAGGGACTCTCATCAGGCCCATTTACCGCCTTGGGATATGTTGCGAAATAGTGATCGAACGAGATGTTCTCCTGGAAGACCACAATGACATGTTTAATCGGCGTTGTGGTGGTGTCCGCGGCAGGGGCATCCGCTGCTACCGCAAGGCCAGCAAGCATCGCCAGTGGGGCAAACAACGTGGGGAGCCGTAAGTTCATCATCGGGATTGCTCCAGGAATATGCGATGGAGTTCAGGACTGCTTCCTGATAACCGAGGCCGGTGACACTATGATGAACGCGCCCGATGCCGGGCTTACCGCTCGCCGGTAGCCTGGACTATGCCCTGCGGGGTCTGGCCTTATCGGAGCTCAGAGGCTTGCGCTCCGCATAAGGGTTCTCGCTGCGGCGAAGCACGAAGCGAAGCGGAATGCCCGGCAGCTTGAAACGCTCGCGCATTCCGTTCACCAGATAACGCAGATATGAATCCGGCATTTCCTGCGGGATGTTGCAGAACAGCGCGAAGGTGGGCGGCCGGCTCTTGGTCTGGGTCATATAGCGCAGCTTGAGGCGCCGGCCCTTGACCAGCGGCGGCGGGTGACTGTCCTCCATCACCTGCAGCCAGCGGTTCAGCGGGCTGGTTGCAATGCGCGTGCTCCAGAGCTTTTCCAGCTCGACAGCCGCATCCAGCAGCTTGTCGACCCCGCGCCCGGTGCGTGCGGACAGTGAGACCACCTTGATGCCCTTGAGTTGCGGCAACGAGATCTCAAGTCGGTCGGCAAGTTTCCTCAGCGCCGCCTGCTTATCCTCCACCAGATCCCATTTGTTGACCGCGATCAGCAGGGCGCGGCCCTCCTCCTCCACCTGGCGGGCGATGGCGAGGTCCTGCTTTTCCAACAGATCTGTTGAATCGAGAACCAGCACCACCACTTGCGCATATTTGATCGCGCGCTGGGTATCGGCGGTGGAAAGCCATTCCAGTTTGTCGACGACTTTGGCCCGGCGGCGCAGGCCTGCCGTATCCACCAATCGAATGACGCGGCCACGATGCTGCCATTCAATCGCTATGGCATCGCGGGTGATTCCGGCCTCGGGCCCGGTCAGCATCCGGTCCTCGCCGATCAGCTGGTTGATCAGGGTCGACTTGCCCACATTCGGCCGGCCGACGATGGCGAGCTGGAGAGCCTTCGGCTCATCATCCTCCTCGATCTCGCCCTCATGGATCGCGCCCTCGTCTTCGGCCGCTTCGCCCTGGGCCGCGGCCAGTGGTGCCAGCGCGTCATAAAGATCGCCCAGGCCCTCGCCATGTT
This sequence comes from uncultured Alphaproteobacteria bacterium, assembly GCA_963770335.1. Classification (GTDB taxonomy): domain Bacteria; phylum Pseudomonadota; class Alphaproteobacteria; order Dongiales; family Dongiaceae; genus DASXQK01. Next base: position 15,929 of record CAVYPG010000018.1, on the reverse strand, counting down.
CGGCGGATACGGCGATCGCATCGCCGAGCCCCAGGCGCGAAGCTTCCAAGCGGCCTCCTTCACCACCCCGGCCCTCGCTCTTGTTGGCGACCAGGATCACTGGCTTGCCGGATTTGCGCAGCAAGGCAGCGAAGGCGGTATCGAGCGGCATCAACCCGGCACGGGCATCGATCGTGAACAACACAACATCGGCTTCGGCCACGGCCTGTTCCGTCTGACTGCGCATGCGCGCGGCCAGGGTTTCGCCCTTCGCATCGTCGAAGCCGGCGGTGTCGATCACGGTGAATGTCAGATCGCCGATATGACCTTCGCCGCGCCGGCGGTCACGAGTCACGCCCGGCGTATCGTCGACAATGGCCAGGCGCTTGCCCACCAGACGATTGAACAGGGTCGATTTGCCGACATTGGGCCGGCCGACGATGGCGACGGTAAAGGGCATTCGGGCGCAGTCTAACGCAGCGCCGTCAGATCCGCGTTGTCGGAAAGGATATAGACCGTGCCACGGGCCACGATGGGCGGCAAATGGGTTGGCGAAGGCAGGTCGATCTGGCCCAATAGCTTACCTGTGTAAGGCGAAACGGCGAGCGCCTTGCCGTCGGTGCCCGTCAGGATCAGCCGGTCGCCTGCCAGGATCGGGCCTTGCCACAGGATGACCTCGGTATTGTCCGGCGGATCGGAATACTTGGGTAGGGCCGAGATCCAGCGCACATGGCCGTTGGCCCGGGTCAGGCAGAGCAACTCCTGCTCGTTGGTCAGCACATAGATATAGTCGCCCGCTACCCAGGGCGACTGGCTGCCGCCGAAATCGGCATCCCAGACGCGTCCGCCCCGCTTGGCGTCGATCGCAGCCATGGTGCCGCTATGGCTGATGGCGATGACGAGTTCGCGATCGATGATCGGCCGGCCGCGGATATCGGCGAGCGTGGCGATGGCGCCGGTGCGTGCCTGACCCGCGAGATTCTCGCTCCACAGGGTGCGGCCGGAATCGGCGCGCAGCGCGAAGATTTCGCCGGAACTGTAAGCTGCGATCACCTCAATGCCAAGAACCGCCGGCGTGGTGCCGCCGAGCAAGCCCGCACTCTGAGTGAGCCCGCTATGCGACCACAGCTTGCGGCCATCCTGCTGGGCCAGCGCATAAAGACTGTTGTCGATGGTCTCGACGAAGACACGCCCGTCGCTCGCCGCGGGCGATGCGCGCATCGGCGCAGAGAGCGTGGTGTGCCACAGCTCCTTGCCGCTGCGCGCATCCAGCGCGATGACCTGGGCAAAGGATGTCGCCACGAATATCTTGCCGTCGTCATAAGCGAGCCCGCCGCCCAGCAGCTTGTCGCTATCCACATCCTTGGCTACGTCGATGCGCCAGACTTCGCTGCCTGAACCGGCGTCAAAGGCGCTGACCTGCGAACGGGCATCCATGATGAAGACCCGGCCTTCCGCCACGATGGGTTCGGAAAGCAGCTTGTGACTGGAACTGTCGCCGGTACCCACGCTTACCGTCCAGGCCGCGTTCAGGGTGTTGCCCAGCGCCAGATGATGCATGGCGTGGCTCGGATAACCGCCGGCCTGGGGCCAGTCGGGATTGGCGAAAGGTTGCGGCAGCAGCACCTTCACATCGGCCAGCGACGGATCGGCCACCAGCGACTGGTTAAGCTGCAGCACCGAAACGCGCGTGCCCGGCAGCGGCTGCTTGTAACTGCCCATGCCGAGGAAATCCTTCGCCTCGCTGCAGCCATAAAGCGCCAGTGCGGCAAGGGCCAGCGGCGCGAAGCGGCCCAAGACCTTGCGCCGACCGCCCATGGCAAACGGGGCCTTCATCAGGCTCCTCCCTGCTCGCCGATCCAGGTGAGAATTTGCGTTGCCCGCTGGCGCAACCCGCTGGGCGTGGCGGTATCGTCGGCGAGCTGCTGAAAGACCTGGCGAGCGGCCGTGAGATTGCCGCCCTTGAGCGCAAGCAAGCCCTGGATTTCCATGGCCGAGGGACGGAAGGCTGAGCCTGCCACCAGCAGAGGCTGCAGCTTCTTGTCGATTGCAGCACCGTCGCCCTTGTCGACGGATGCCATGGCCGACAGCAAGGTTGCGAGATCGCGGAAAGGCTTATCGGCGCTGTCGTCGGCAGATATCTGGTCATAGATCGCAATCGCGCCCGGCTTGTCGCCGGCGTTCTGCTTGAAGGCGGCCTGCTGCAGCAGCGCCAGGACACGATAGGCACCACCATGGGCCGCGATATCTGCCATGGCTGCGGAGGCGGCGGCAGCATCGCCCTTGTCGATAAGCTGGAAGGCGAGAGCGAAGGCCTGGCCGTCGGCCTGGCGCTGATGTTCGCGGTAGTTGTTCCAGCCGACGATGCCGGCGGTCGCGATGACCACGGCAGCGGCGAAGACGATGATGTATCGCCCGTATTTGCGCCAGAGCTGCAGCGCCTGGTCGCGCTTCAGATCTTCATCAACTTCTTTAAAGATGTCAGCCACGGCGTTCCTCAAACGGGCGGCCCGCAGCACGGCTCATCGCTGTGCCGCGTGCTTGCGTCCCCATGCAACAGTTCAGCTGCCTGCACCACCCTCGCTGCAGCAGCGAACGGCAACCGATACAGCCCAAAAGCGGGGCGTACCATAACGGCTCACCCCAAGCCATGCAAACAAACGGGGGGCCATGCAATCGACAGGGCGCGGCGCCGGGAAAGACAGAAAAAGGTTGGCGAACAGCGATCTAGCCGGTGGCGGGCGGCCTCAATCGGCGCTGGCGGCACGGGCGTGAAATCCGGGCTAGACCCTTGCGCCGATTAGGGTGAAACTTGGCAGAACAGGTGCAAGGGAGCCCGTCGAAGTCCGATGTCGCAGGTGGTCCGTCTCGCCGAACGCCGTGCCCTTGTTCGTCACCTCTTCTTCAGCCGGGCTGAATTGAACCAGCTCCTCTCGCTCTATAGCCGCCGAGTTGCATCAGGCGAATGGCGGGATTACGCCATCGATCACCGTCCGGGCCTCGCCTCGTTCTCCGTCTTTCGTAACAGTCACGAACGCCCAATCTACGCCATTGTGAAATATTTGAATCGCGACCGGACAGTGGATTACCGGGTCATGGCTGGCGGCCGGCGCATCAAGCAGAGCAAGGACTTAGCCGAAGTCCTTCACGCAATAGAGCGGCAATTGCGAGTCGTTTCCTAGGCCACTTGTCCCCAGCCCCGGCTTGCATTACCTCATCTAGTAGGATGGAATAACCCATCCACTAGATTTCGTAGGTGATGCCATGGATTGGACAAACGAACGGGTTGAAGAACTTCGTCGCTTGTGGGGCCAAGGCCAGACCGCAAGCCGGATCGCCGATCTGCTGGGCGGGGTCACCCGCAACGCCGTAATCGGCAAAGCTCATCGGCTGGGACTGCGCGGCCGTCCCTCGCCCATCCGCCGCGACGAGACCGGCGCGGTCGCCCGCCCGGCGCCGGTACCACGCGTCAGTGTTCCAGCACCCCAGCCGGTCAAGGCAGCCGAACTGCCGCCGGTGGAAGTCACCCGCAGCGCGCCGCTTTCGCCTGCGGCGTCCACTCAGTCCAAGGTTGCCAGCGCCGGTGGCATGCGCAGCTGCTCCTGGCCCATGGGCGATCCCAAACAGGCGGGTTTCCATTTCTGCGGCGATGAAGCCGTGGCGGGCCGGCCATACTGCGCCACTCATTGCGGCATGGCCTATCAGCGTAAGGCCGAAGCCGCAGCCTAAAGTTCTAAGACGACGCGAAGCTGACGAAGCAGCCCTTCGGCCGCCGGTGTCATTCACCGGCGGCCTTTTTCTTTGTGGCGAAACTCAGTTCGAACCCGATCCGCGATAAATGATGACACCGCCCGGCGCTGACTCGACGCTTGGCGGCTTATAAACATCAGGGGCCGGAACCGCGGCCGGGGCTGCCGCTGCTTCGCCCGTGCCAGTTGCTGCACCCGATGCCGGCGTCGCGCCGGCATCAGGCGAGACAGCCGGCGTGGCATCGGATGCACCTGGCACCAGGACCGCCGGCGGCGTTACCGCAGCGGGCGCTGCCGGTGCAGCGTCCGTCGTTGCTGGCGTCGCCGGGGGTGTTGTCGTGGACGTCGCTGGGGGCGTGGTTGTTGCCGCGCTGGGATCGGGCGCCTTATAGGCCGATGCCGCATCGCCCTCGGCGGGAAGAGACAAAGCCAGCGCAGCGAAAATAAGTGCGGCTATTGCCTGGCGCATTGCTGAACCTCTCGACGTCGCGAATTCCCCGTCTGCCCCAGGTTGAAAGAATCACGCTTGCGCCCGGCACGCAATGAAGAATGCTAATCGAGCGCCGAGAAGCCGATCCGCGAACGCAACGTCTCGATCTCCTCCAGCAGATCCAAGACAAGACCGAGCGCCGAGATATCGATCTCGAGGTCGCGTTGCAGACGGATAGCCCGGGCGGCGCGTTTCAGGCTTTCGCCGGCGAAACGCCAATCGTCGGCGCGCCGGCTGCGGCGCTTCAGCACCGGCTCCAGCACGCCTTCCTGCACCAATGCGACGATCCGCTCGCGGCGCACCGAGCAGAAAACGGAGAGCTGCTCCACGTTCACTTCCGTTTCCTCGTCGATAAGCGTGCCGGCGAAAATCTGCATCCGGCCTGAACCCTGATCGCTCTTGCGTCTTGCCATGGCTAGACTCCCAGGCCGGCGCGTGGATTGAACGCCAGCTTCTCTTCCATCTCGCGATAGACCTTCTGCGCCGCCTCGCCCGATGCCGGCGGCAGGACGATCTGCAGCACCACATAAAGATCGCCCGGTGTGGATGCAGGAATGCCGCGGCCCTTGAGGCGAAGCTTCTGTCCGCTGCGCGAGCCGGCGGGAATCTTCAGGTCGACAGCGCCGTCAGGCGTGGGCGCGCGCACCTTGCGGCCCAGTGCTGCTTCCCAGGGGGCGACAGGCAGATCGAGATAAACATCGCCGCCCTCCACCCGATAGAGGGAATGCGGATTGAATTCGATCTCGAGATAGAGATCGCCCGAAGGACCGCCGCCGATGCCGGGATCGCCCTGACCCGCAAGACGGATCTGCTGGCCCTGGCGCACGCCCTCGGGGATTTTCACATTGAGCGTGCGCTCGCGCATATGCGGGCGGCCATCCTTGCCCAGTTCGACCGCGCGCAGCGAGAGGGCCCGGGTGGCGCCGCGATAGGCATCCTCGAGATCGACCAGCACCTTGGCCTGGTGGTCGCCGCCGCGTGCCTTGAAACCCTGGGCCTTGAATCCCTCGCCGAATCCCTCATCGCTGGCAAATCCACCCTGGCCGCCTCGCCCGCGCCGTGCGCCGCGGCCGAACAACGCCTCGAAGAAATCGCTGGCCGCCTGGGCATCGGTCGCGGAGAAAGATTCGCCATGCTCGAAGCCGGCATCCCAGCCCGGCGGCGGACGAAATTCCTGCCCCGCCTTGAAGCCGGCGCCGACCTGGTCATAGGCCGCGCGCTTTTCCGGATCCTTCAATACATCATGGGCCTCGCCGATTTCCTTGAAGCGGGCCTCGGCGCCGGCGGCCTTGTTTATGTCGGGGTGAAATTGGCGGGCCAGCTTGCGATAGGCCCGCTTGATATCGTCGGCCGAGGCGTCGCGTGCCACACCCAGGGCCTGGTAATAGTCCTTGAACTCCATCTGTCCTGGTTTCCCGGCTTAAGCAGGCGAATACAGGCAAGCCCGCACCGTATAGCACAGGAATTGACGAGGGAGGTCAGGCAGGCCGGCGCAAAATCCGGCAATAGATGTTGGTTGCAAAGCCCCGGGGATCAAGTCTCGGCGGCGTCGCCTCAGGCGACCCGAACGCCGGCACTCCATTCCACCGGCGTAAATTGGCGGATGTTGCTGACGAAATAGCTGCCATCGGCATCGGCGAAAAGCTGGACCTCGAAACTGTAGCGCACCATCGCCACCGTCAGCGTGCCGCGATAGCTCTCGCTGGTGCCGCCATCCTCTTCCTTCGCCCGGTGGATCAGTTCGGGCTCGATGGTCGCAACGCCGGCCACGGCCTCGGGCAACCGTCCACTGAGGCAGCCATCGCACAACGCCTGCTCCAGGCCGATCCGCCCGACCAGATAGAGATAGCCGTCTACCGCACCCAACCAGTCCATCACAGCCTCCCGTTCGAGGGGGAGTCACCTTAAATCAGGAAACGGAACATATCAAGAACAATTAGCTGCGCGGCCAGGCAGGAGGGCAACCAAGCCGCTGGAAATGCTAAGCCGCAGCCTTCAGCAGCGCATTGACCTCGACGATGATGCGCTCCATCGGGTCGAGTTTGCGCAGGATGGCATCGGCGCCGACATCGCGCGCCAGGCGCAGGAAATCGATGTCGTAGAACGTGGTCGCCCCGGATACAGCGATAATTCGAGCATGGCTGTCGTAGTTGCGCAGGCTGCGGATCACATCGCTGCCATCGACGCCGGGCATGCGCATATCGGTAATCACCAGATCCGGACGCCGGCCGCGCCGGCGATCCTGATAGAGCGCAATACCTTCCACCCCGCCCTGCGCCACCATGACCTCGTGGCCCTCATCGCTCAGCACATTGCGCAGCACGTCGAGATAAAAGCCGTCGTCGTCGATAACCAGGATGAGTGCCATGGCACATGTTCGCGCCGGCCTCTGCCGATGGGCAGTGGCAAATATCGGTTTATCTGAAGCCGGACAACGATTGCTTAACCTTCGTGAGGATCGTCGCCGAGGCTCAGTCTGACAAACCCTGGCGCCGGCGCACCCGCTGGCGCGCTGCCACGCGCGCGCTGTCGTCGACATAGACCAGGCCCGCGATGCGCCGTATCAACGCGTCTTCCTGGGGCGAAAGAACCCCGTCGGCATAGGCGACTTCCCACAGCATTTCGACGACGCGGGTCCGCTCGGCGGGATCGAGCTTTTCGGCGACCGACTGGGTGAAGCGAAAGAGCTGCGTCGATTGACGCACGGCCCTTTCGGCCGAGGCGAGCAGGGATTGGGCCTGATCCGCCGTCAATTCAAAGCGGATCGCGAGCAGATCGGTGATGGTGCGCCGTTCGGCAGCATCGAAGCGGTCATCCATCAGTGCCGCTTCGACCAGCAAGGCGGCGACGGCCAGTTGCAGACCGCCCTCGTGCTCGAGCGGCAAAGGTCCGTCCTTGCCGGCCATCAGGCCGGCGATGCGCTCAAACCAGGCCATGTTTGTCAGACGCCGGCCGCCGCCCCATCGATCAGGGGGCGGGCGATTAACGGATGAGCGATCAGCATGCCCGGTTTTGTCCGCTCAGATAGCGCTCGCCATAGCTGTAATCGCGGGCATAGCCCACCCGTCCGTTGTCGAAACAGTTGCCTATGTTGTAGTAGCCCGAATCGCCGGCGTTTGCGGCCGGAGACGCGCTATTGCCGCACGCGCCCAGTAACAGAACAAGAGCGAATGCGGCAAAGCGCGTAGACAAGGGAATTTCCGGATCAGTGAAAGATTTCGCGATCGTCGTTGTGGCGGTTGCAATTGACCACATAGCCCGTGTCCTGGCCGCCCACATGCTGGCATTCGGCATTGCTGCTGCCGTTGGGCGGCGGGGGCGGCCCATCGGTCGGGATCGGGCCACAAGCAGCCAGCATCAGTCCGGCAAACGCCAAGACGAGGTTAACCTTGTTCATCGCAACGCACCTTTCTCCCTTTGTGATGCCACCATATCTGGTCATGCAGCACGCCGGCGGGAATTCAAAAGTCCGTGAGGCCGATTGAATGCCGGCAGCCAGCGTGGCGGAAGGGAGACGCCCCGGCGCGGAGCGACCCAAACTCGCCCCGCCGCCTGCCCGGCGCGCCGGTACCGCGGCTTTGCAACCAAAGCCCGCTCAAAGGGTTGTGATTGAGGCGATTCCACGAACTCATATTGGGGAACCCCATGGGCACTATCCTGATCATTATTTTGATTGTTCTCCTGCTTGGTGGTGGTGGCGGTTATTACGGTTATCGCAGCTATGGCGGCCCGGGCCTCGGCGGCGCGCTCGGTGTCGTGCTGCTTGTTTTGATCGTGCTGTGGCTCTTCGGCGTCTTCGCCGCCCACACCCCGGTCCCGTAACTGCCGTGGCGAACCAGGCTCAGCGCAAGGAAGCCCGCGAGCGCGGGGAAGCGCGTCTGGCCCAGCTGCAGCGGCGCGACGAGGAAATACTGACCGAGCAGCGCAAGGCGCAGCAGGCGGCGGATGCCAAGTTCGCCCGCCTGCGCGCCCTTCGCTTGGCCAAAGAGGCCGCCGAACCGCCTGCCCAGAAGCCGGCGAAGAGGACGAAGGCAGCGGCCAACACGCAATAGCGCGCGAGCTTGAGCGCGGGCTATGCTTCGATATGGCCCGCAAGCTCAAGGTCTTTCGTACCCATATCGGCTTCGACGATCTGATCATTGCATCACCCTCGCGCAAGGCAGCGCTCGACGCCTGGGGCGCGAGTGCACATCTTTTTACCCAAGGCTTCGCTGCGGAAACGAACGAACCAGCACTGGTCAAGGCAGCACTAGCGCGCCCCGGTACGGTGCTGCGCCGCCAGTTCGGCTCGCAAGGCGAGTTCAAGGCCGAGCGCCCCGCTTTGCGCCTTGTCGAATCGCCGGCGAAAGCGGAACCGAAAGCCCCCGCCAAAGCGGCCTTCAAAAAACCAGCGACTAAAAATCCTGCCAAACCCAGGCCGCTGCATGAAGCGGTGCCGACCGGTCATGCCTCACGCGCGAAGCGCGAGCAAGCAGCAACCGACCGCGCTGAACGGCGTGCCGCGGAAGCGCAAGTGCGGGCTGAGGCCCGTCAGCGCGAGACGGAACGCAAAGAAGCGGCGGCGGAACATCGCCGCGATCTGCAATCGCAGCTGCAGTCGCTTCAGGACGAACGCAAGCAGCAGCTAGGCGACATCGATCGCCGCGAGCAGGATCTCGCGCGCGAACGGCGCGAGATCGAGCAATCTTTCGAGACACGGATCGTGGCGTTGCAGCGCCGGCTGCGAAAGGCCTGACGCGTCCCTAGAGAGATGGCTGCGCGACGAAACCGGCAGGCCGTTCGGCCGCGGCAAGTGCCGCCGCGGGTGCCGCGGGAAAATAGATCGTGAAGGTCGTGCCCCTGCCGACCGCGCTGTCGACGTCAATGCTGCCGCCATGGGCACTCACGATGCCGTGGACGACGGCAAGGCCCAGCCCTGTCCCCTCGCCCACGCCCTTGGTGGTGAAGAAGGGCTCGAACATCCGCTTCGTCGTCTCCTTGTCCATGCCCCCGCCCGTGTCGCTGACACGAAGGCGGGCCGCCGGCCCCGGCGTCATGTTGGCGTGAAGCTGGCAGAACGCCGCATCCAGGTTCGCCGGGGTGACCTGGATGGTGATGGAGCCGCCCTTGATTCCCATGGCATCAGCCGCGTTGGAAGCCAGGTTCATCAGCACCTGGTGCAGCTGTGTCGCATCGGCAAGGATCTCCGGCGTCGCCGGATCGATCTCGACATTGATCATGACGCTGCTGGAAACGCCGGAGCGCAGCAGCGGCATCACTTCGGGGATGATGTCGCCCAGCCGCACGAGCCGGCGCGAGGGCATGTCGCGCCGGCTGAAGGCCAGGATCTGTTCCACCAGGCGCCGCGCGCGTTCCGCCGCGGCGATTACATTGCCGAGATTGCGATAATGGCGGCCGTCTTTCGCCATGTCCTCCATGGTCAGTTCGGTCAGGCCCAGGATGGGCACCAGCAGATTGTTCAGATCATGCGCGATTCCCCCGGCAAGCGTGCCGATGGATTGCAGCTTCTGCGATTGACGCAGTTCCTCCTCCATCTGCTTGCGCTCCGTCACATCGACCAGCACGCCGATATCGCCGAGACAGCGCCCGTCGGTGTCGTAGCGCGGACGCCAGAGATCGAGGAACCAATGGTACTTCCCGGCGGCGCTGCGCAGCCGGTATTCCATCGATCCGGCCGCACGCGACAGCTGGCCGATCTCGGCCTGGATCTTGCCCTTCCACATTTCGAGATCGTCGGGATGGATGTTGGCGGCATAGTCGGCCGCGATCTCCTGCTCCAGGGTGCGGCCGGTAAAATCGAGATAGGTCTTGTTGAAGAAGAAATATTCACCGTTCTCGTTGCGCAGCCACACCAGCACCGGCACGGTGTCGGCGAGCGAGCGGAAGCGCCTTTCGCTTTCCTCCAGCGCCGCTGCGGCCGCCTTCAAATCCGTGATGTCCTGCAGCGTGCCGGCATAGGAGATCGGACGGTCGCCCTCGCGCTGCTCGACCTCGCCGATCTCACGCACCCACCCATAGTCGCCCGACGGCCGCTGCAGGCGGTACTCCAGGTCGAAGGATTGGGGCACCAGATCGACGGACGCAAAAACCGCCGCCAGGCGATCGCGGTCGCCGGGATGCACCAGGCGCATGAACTCTTCGTCATTGCGCGGCAGTTCGGAGGTTGGGCGGCCGAAGATCAGATCGGCGGCTTGGGCCCAGCTGTAGGTGGTCGTACGGTCGGGCGCATCGACTTGGTGACGCCAATAAACCAGCTTGGCGCGACGCGCCGCATCCGCCAGGCGGCCGCGGCTTTCCTGCAGATCCGCTTCGTTCTTCTGCATCTGGCGGTTCTTCTGCGCCAGCGAACGCTGGATCGAGCCCATATGAACGAGAACGACGAGGGAGAACACAACCATCAGCGCATAGGCTGCGCCCGCCAGCGGCAGGATATGCAGCGCCAGCGCGCGACCGGGCCGATCCGGCATCCAGTTCAACTGGCCAAGCACGCTGCCATCGGCCGCCTTGAACAGCAGCGACGCAGCGCCCGGTGCAGCGGCGCCATTGCTCCAGCCAAGGCCGGCGAGACCGTAATCGTCGGCGATCCCTTTCAGGTAACCATCGTCCAGGGCGCGCAGGAAGACGAGGACATAAGGCACCTTGCCGTTCTGCCAGCGCGAGCGGAATTGCGTGTAGCTAATCATCGCCGCCGAGGCCAGCTGCGGCCGGCCTTGGACCTCCACCAATGCTGATTGCGGAACCGATTCCTGGTCGGGATTCTGCCTGGCCGCGGCGATCAGCTTGTCGAGGCTAGGGTCGGCCGCCATCAGCGGATTGGCCTCAGCCGGCGCGCCATTGACGAAGCTGAAGACCGTGTGATTGTCCGCGTCATAGACGAAAGCACCGGTAATGCCGAAAGTGTCGGTGAGCGGTTCGCCGATATTGTCGCCGGCCCAGCCGGCATCCGGCTTGTCGACCAGGTTCTGCACCGCATCGGCCCACCAGGAATAATCATGATTGGTCTTGGCCAGATCGCGCAGGCGTGCCTCCAGCACGGCACGCGCAAGATCGGTAGATTTCTGCAGGGCGATCTGGTCCTGGCTGCTGGCGCTGATGAAAATCAGCGCGCCAATGATAATCGCGCCCAGCAACAGCAGTGACGTGATGGCGATGTAGGCCTGACGGGGCGAATCTCTGGCGAACCAGCGCCAGGTGGCTGAGCCGCGGCGCTTGAGCCGGCGGATATTCGGGGCCACGGCCTATCGCTCGCCCGGCACTGCCGGGCGGCTCCCGCTTCGATGCTCCCCCCGATTCCTCATACGAATTCGAATCAATGGCCAGTTGGGGGGCCTTTGGCAAGGCGGAACTCCTTGCCCGGGTGGAGACGACCGAAGGAAGTAGGCAAATTGGCGGTGGGCGCCATCGTACCCGGCGCGCAGGCCGAAGCCGCGCCAAGGACGGGTAATGCCCCGGTTTCGCCGCAATCGGCGACGGCGGATATTTCCTGCGCCGATCGCCGGCCCACGCGCAACTAACCGCGCCGATTCGGGATTTGGTTCCAAAGATTCGGTCGCGTTTGCCTTGAAAAGACCCTGAAACCGTAAGAGGGCGACTGCGTTGTTAATGCAGCGAACATTTTCACGGAGAACGTCAATGACCAGAACCAGAACCCGCGATCGCCTCGGCTTGATGGGCATCGCCAGTGCGATCGCTCTGTCGGCTGCGATCGGCTGGAGCCCTTCTGCCTGGTCGGCGGATAAGAATACGCAGCAATGGCAGCAGCAGAAACAGGGCCAGTCCCACCAGTCGCAAGGTGCGCAGAACCAGGGTGGGCAGAACCACAGCCAGCCGCAATGGCAGAACCAGGGGCAGGCTCACAACAACATTCAGCCCCAGTTCAAGAATGGCCAGGCCCAGGGCGCACAACAACGTTCAGCCCCAGTTCAAGAACGGTCAGGCCCAGAACATTCAACCTCAGTGGAAGAATGGTCAGGCCCAGAACGGCCAAACGAAGAACGGCCAGAACGGCCAGTTTAAGCCGCAGGCCAATAACCAGCCCCAGTGGAAGCCCCAGAACGGCCAGAGTTCAGAATGGCCAGAGGAAGAACGGCCAGTTCGTCCAGCAGGGTAACAACAACCAGTGGAAGAATGGCCAGCAGGGCAACCAGAAGAACGTGCAGGTGCGCACCACGAGCGTGACCACACGTTATGACTGGCACAATTACCGGCAGGGCCAGCGTCCGCCGGAGTGGAACCAGCATGCCCACGATGTCGACTTCCATTCCTATCAGTGGAACCGTACATCGCAGCAGCGCTATCACTACCGGCCGTACGAGCCGCCCCACGGCTACTACTATCGCCACTGGACCTATGGCCAGGTGTTCCCCACCGTGTTCTGGAGTCAGAATTACTGGCTGACCGACTATTACAGTTTCGGTCTGGTGAACCCGCCTTACGGCTATGTCTGGGTGCGCTATGGCCCCGACGCGCTGCTGGTCAACGTCTATAACGGCCAGATCCTGAGCGTCGAGTACAACGTCTTCTACGCCTAACGCCGGCCGCGCTCTGCGGCTAGCATGAAGAAGCCCGGTCGCCCCAACGCGGCCGGGCTTTTTCACGCCCAGCCGGAGCTACTCAAGCGGCACCAGATCACTCCAGCGGCAAATGCCGCCGCGCCAGCCGGTACTCATGCCAGATCAGCCACATGACGGCGATGTCGAAAACCGTCAGCACGATCAGGCCGACGCCATGGGTATAGGCGTAGCGGTAGAGTTGATAGGCAATGAAAAGGCCGAGTGCCACGAGCGAGGCGGGATACGCCCACAGCCTGTTGCGCAGCAATCCAACGACCAGCGCCAGCTTCACCACGCCATGGCTCAGCAGATAGAAGGCGTAGAAATGCTGGGCGCTGACCGTCAGGTCCTGCGCGAAAGCCAACAGGTGCGACGCGAGGAAATCGTGGGGATCGTCCACCAGTTCGTCCTGGGTCAGGGCATTGACCAGGCCTTTGACGTAGCCGGTGCTGATCACGGCCAGTGCCACGCCGCCGGCGCATTCGATCAGCGCATGGGCGCCTTTCAGCAGGATGCTGATTTCAAAAAGCCGGTGGATGCGCTTTTCGTTCATTTGTGCCCGTCAGCCTGACGCGGCAAGCCAGGAGACAGGCGCTGCCTTGGCCCGCTTTTTGATGCCGCACTCACACGAGCCGTCCCCTAAGGCGCCACATTGGGAGGAGTTGATGGATATGAAGGCGCTGGCCCGCGAGGCGATGGCAAAAGGCGTCCATCCGTCCGTCACCATGAGGCTTCAACGCGGCTGGTCCGACCCTCAAGCGCGATCTCCAATACCGCGTCCGCCACGCGGTGGGCGTCGGCAACCTCCATTTTCGAATAGATCGGCAGGCTGACCACCTTCTCGAACTCGGCCGTCGCCACGGGGCAGCTCTCCGGCGTGGCGTCGAGCTTCCTCTGATAGAACTTGTGCAGATGCAGCGGCTTGAAGTGCACCGAGGCACCGATCCCTCGCATCTGCAGATGGCCGATCGCCTGCTCCCGCGGGGTCCGCCACTGGCGGAGCACATACAAGTGATAGGCTGACGTCCCGAAGGCGGTCTTCAGCGCCGGCGCCCGCACAAAATCGGCGCCGGCGAAACGCCTGTCATAAATTTCGGCGATCTTGCGCCGGCGTTCGTGAAACAGGTATAGCTTCGGCAGTTGAGCATTGCCCATGGCAGCTGCGATGTCGGTCAGGTTCGACTTGAAGCCGACATCGCCGACCTCATATTCCCAATGCGCGTTTGACGAGCTGTAGCGATCGAACATATCCCTGTCGATGCCATGCAGGCGGCAACGCTTCATCGTCTCGAACAAGCGGGTGTCGGCCGTCACCACCATGCCGCCCTCACCTGTCGTGATCGACTTTGTGGCATAGAAGCTGAAGACGGTCGCCGTCGTATCCAGCGTCCCGATCAACTTGCCCTCATATGTCGCCGGCAGCGCGTGGGCGGCATCCTCGACCACCCACAGATTGTGGCTGCGGGCCAGTGCAATGATCTCCGTCATGCTCGCCGGCAGCCCGGCGAAATGCGTAACCACGATTCCTCTGGTCCGTGGCGTGATGGCTTGCCGAAGCCGCTCGATATCGAGGTTCAGCGTCTCCGGCTCGACATCCACCAGTACCGGCCTGGCGCCCGTCTTCCAGACAGCCATCACCGGTGATGAGAACGTCCAACATGAGGACAGCACCTCATCGCCGGGGCCAATGCCCAGCCCGTGGAAAACCAGCTCGAAACCCGATGTAGCCGAATTTACCGCCAGGCAATAGCGGCCGCCCATCAACTGAGAGAATTGCGTCTCGAACCGGCGGGCCTCATGCCCGCTCGTCAGCCAACCGCTCTCCAGCACCTTGACGACGCAGGCAATCTCCTCCGGTCCTATGTCCGGCAAAGCAAACGGCAATGGTCGATCAATTGATTGCATCGCGGACACGCCCTTGGCGCCTTCCGCCCCGGCCTCGGGCTGCGCCAACGCGTCTTTACAGGCCATTCTGTTTGCGGTAGTCGGCAACCGCCGGATCGCCGATATCCTGGCGATAGCAGGCGGGGCCTGTTCCATCCTTCTTGCTCCAGGCGCTTTGCGTTCCGCAGCGAAGGCCTTCAGCCGTGAAGCTATAGGGGCACGGACAAGCCCCCTTGAACGAGGCGATGCTGGCCTTGATCATCAGATCGCGGACCTGGCCATCGGTCAGGGCAAGAGCGCTCGACGCGTTCCAGACGCAAAAGATCGCCCCGACAATCAGAAAAATCCAAAATGAAAGAACACGAGCCCTCATAGCCCCCATACCCCTTTGTTGCCGCGGCTTAGATCGCCTGCCCGGCACCCCATTCCATACCGAGTGGCGGAACAAAATTACCCGCATTCGGCTACGCCATCTGAGGCGGTGAGCACGTGGCGACGCGAGACCGCGACGATGGCCTGCTATTCGATCTTGTAGCCGGCCTTCTTCACATCGGCTTCGCACGCATAGAAACCGCCAATGCGTTTGCCGGTAGCCGTGTACGGGCCATCAGCCTTGACGAAATAGACGCCTTTGTTCGCACTGCTGCCCCATACGACGGTGTCGCCTTTGCACAGCCGAATGGCATCCGTCTCAAAGCGTGTATTGCGAAAATCCGCTGCCAGCCGTGCCGTTGCCCGTCGAGCCTGCCAAGGCCGGCAACACCACACCCGCCATGCCTGCGACGTCGCCATGCCGATCAGAGCGTTCGAGATGCAACGATGAAATCATGTCCACTCCTTGCGATAACGCGACCCACTGACCCGGCATGAATCTTGCGAGGCAGGTCATGACAAATATCGCATCAGGATAACCGGGGAAAGCTCTACAAGCTTCTTCGAGCCCGGCGACGGGTTGATTTCAAATCCTCGGCCCGGTCTCGCCGTCTCACGTGAGTACCATGTTCCCTGCGCAAGATGACCGCGGCAGCAAGCGCCGCTCGCGCCCTAAGCCGCCGCCGGAACAATAGTGGCTGGTCCGGGTGCGAAGCTTATCCGTGAGCCAGACAAATCTTCTGACAAGGCTGGGCTGGGATTCGAAGTGACCCGCCTCGACCTGGCTGAGGGCCGCCGCATGGACGCGCTTCCATTGCGTCTTCAAGGCACTGCGGCATCCACCTTCAGAGACCGCGGCGGCGCCGAGAGAGTTGACGAGGGTTAAAGCGTCGATGCGGCATA
>CAVYPG010000017.1:0-18318 GCA_963770335.1 uncultured Alphaproteobacteria bacterium | reverse complement strand
ATCTCGCCTTGATCGATTTCGTGCGCGATTACCTGGCGGGCCATGGCATCGAAAGCCGCCTGATCTTCGACGACCAGCGCGGCAAGGCCAATCTCTATGCCAGCATGGGGCCCGGCGGCCCCGGCGGGGTGGTCCTCTCCGGCCACACCGATGTCGTGCCGGTGGCGGGCCAGCCCTGGTCGGCCGATCCCTTCATCTTGCGCGAATCGAACGGCAAGCTTTTTGGCCGCGGCACCTGCGATATGAAGGGCTTTATCGCGCTGGCGCTTTCGCTGGTGCCGGAGATGCAGGCGGCCGGACTGAAGCGCCCCATTCATATCGCGCTCAGTTATGACGAGGAGCTGGGCTGCCTCGGCGCTCCCCGGATGATCGCCGACATCAAGGCCAACCTGCCGCTGCCCGACGTGGCCATCGTCGGCGAGCCGACGCGCCTCAAGCTCGGTAACAAACACAAGGGCTGCTACGGCTTCGATCTGGAAGTCACCGGGCGCGATGGCCATTCCAGCGTCACCCATCGCGGCGTCAACGCGATTGCCTATGCGGCGCGGGCGATCGCCTATCTCGACGACATGGCCGAGCGTTTCCGCCGCGAAGGTCCCTTCGATCCCGGATTCGAGCCGCCCTATACGACTTTCAACGTGGGCGAGATCGGCGGCGGCACGGCGGTCAACATCATTGCGCGCCAATGCAAGGTCGCCTGGGAATTCCGGCCGATCCCCGCCGTCGATCCCAAGACGGTGGTCGCTGAGGTCGAGCGGTTCCTCAATCAGGATCTCGCGCCCCGCATGCGCGAAAAGGCACCCGAGGCTGGTATTGCGATGAGCGAAGCCTGCGTCGTCCCGCCGCTGGTGCCGCGTCCGGGATCGCCGGCGGAAGCACTCGCCCGTCACCTCACCGGCGCCAACGATACGATCGGTCTTGCTTTCGGCACCGAGGCCGGCCAGTTCCAGGAGATCGGCATCGATGCCATCGTCTGCGGGCCCGGCAGTATCGAGCAGGCCCACCAGCCCGACGAATTCATCGAACTCTCGCAGTTCGCCGAGGGGGAGGCTTTCCTGCGCCGGCTGATCGGCTGGGCTTCGGATTGAGCCCGCCGGCCTATCCCCGCTACACGCGCGAAAACCCAAGCCCGCAATACACCGCCCTTCTTGCCTTCTATGGCGATATGCATCGCGAGGGTTACCGCCGCCGCCGCGGACAGGCCGAAGAGGACATCGCCGCCGCCAGCGCCTATCCGGGCGACCAGCTGCTGCATTATGCGGGGCCCATCGGCGAACTCGTCCGCCGTCATGGGGTGCGCCACCTTCTCGACTACGGCGCGGGCAAGGGTCAGCAATATCGCGACGATCTTCTCATCCGTTTGCCCGACGGTTCAGCGGAATTCCGCGGCATCAAGGCCTATTGGGGTGTGGAAAGCGTCCTGTGCTATGAGCCGGCGCTCGGCAATGCGCCGCCGGCAGGGCGTTTTGGCGGCGTAATCTGCACCGATGTTCTGGAACATTGCTTTGCCGGAGACCTGCCCTGGATCGTCGACGAGCTCTTCGGTCTGGCCGAGACCTTCGTCTTCGCCAATGTTGCCTGCTATCCGGCCTCCGCCCTGCTGCCCAATGGCGAGAATGCACATATCACATTGCGCCCGGCGGGCTGGTGGCAGGGCTTCTTCGAAGCCCGCGCCGCGCAATTTCCCGAATGCGACTATCTTCTGGCCTGCGGGGAAATGGACGCCGAGGGTCGCTTGGTCAATCGCTGGTTTCCCCGGCCGGGCTATGCGGCCGGCCCGCAGGAACGCTTCTCGCGCTAGCGGCCGATCGCTTCAAAGCCGGTGACTCGGGCGTGAACCAGCCGCGGCTACGGCGCCTTGAAGGGCTTCACCACCATGACCGGCGGGATGGTCAGCATCTGCGTTGTGCGCGAGCTGTTGAGCAGGCCGTTCACCCGGCCAAGCTCGCTCTGGGTCTGGTAGAGATTGCTCCCACTCGCGGCCGGATTGGCAAAGGGCCGCAGCGGGCCTGAAGGATTGGGCACGCCGATGACGCTGCCCTGGCCCAAGACACCGCCCTGGCCGATGCTCCCCTGATACAGCTGCAGTTGCTGGGTGCGCTGCTGCGCCTGCAACTGATCGCGATAGACCGTCAATTGCTGCTGGTCCAGCGGCGAGAGCGTCCGCCCCGCGCCCAGGTAGTAATAAGGCTTGGTCACGTCCGGCCCGGCGAAGCTCGAGCCCGCGTCCGCTGCCCAACAAAGCCCGGCAAGAAGGATGGCGATGGAAAAGCGTTTCACGCTGTGGCGTCCATTCATCTGCTCAGCGCAGATAGGGGCGCAGATATTGCGGGATGCTCTTGTCCAGCGAGGCATTGAGATCGACCATCGCCTGCTCGTTCATGTTGAACCACACCCGCTCGCGATCGTTCAGCGTCGCATCCGCGGCGACCGTGCGGCTGCGCGTGGATGTGGCATCGACGCTGGCGATGGCCCGCCCACCCGCATCGACGATCTGCAGGCGCACGCTGATGGTCAGATCATATCGCTCTGACTGCGGAATGGTGAAATCGCCGAACAGGCCGCTACCCTGATCGCCAGCCAGGTGAGTCTCGATCGCATCGGCGCGCAGCACCGTATAGACGGCGCGGCCCGGTCCGCCCACGGCCTGCAGGCGGTCATGGGCCCATTGCTGCGCCGTGGCATCGGGAGAGACCGGAAAGTTCTGCTCGACATGGGGGGCGGTCAGCGGCGGGTGATAGGCATCGACGATATCGACGCGGCCCACGGCCACTCGATAGGTGGGCAGATGGACGTAAGTCAGCTTCGGAAATGGCTCGCGGCTCGGCGGCGTGTTGCAGGCGGCGAGCGCGCCAAGAACCAGAAGCAACGCTGCGGCGATCGAATTGCGGTTCATCGTTGCCAGGACCTGTCGGCGAGTTGAAGGCTACATAAAACTGCTGCTGCAACGCCCGGCGGTCAAGCGGCGAAGCCGGCCAGACTCTCGCGGTCGAAACGGTATTTGCGATTGCAGAATTCGCAGGTGATGAGGGCCTCGCCCTCTTCCTGCATGGCGGCCAGTTCATCGCCCGGCATGGCCCGCAGCACCATCTCCACCCGCTCGCGCGAGCAGCGGCAGCCGGCATTCAGCGCCTGGTCGCGAAAGACGCGAACGCCATCTTCGTGGAACAGGCGAAAGAGCAGGGCGTCGGGGGCGAGACCCGCATCGGTCAGCTCGCCATTGCGCACACTGGCCATGAAGGCAAGTGCGCGCCGCCAGCCATCCTCGGCGTCCTCGGCCTCCAGGCTCGCCTCGGGCGGGGGCATGCGCTGGAGCATCAGCGCGCCGGCGCGCCAGTGCCCGCCGGTCTCGCTGACGGCCAGGCGCAGCGCGCATTGCAGCTGCTCCGACTGGCGGAAATAGTGATGAACGCAATCCGCCAGGGTGGCACCGGTGATTTCGACGATGCCCTGATAGCGGTCGGTGAAGTCGCCCTGATCGACGGTGAAGGCAAGATGGCCCGCACCCAGCAGGCGGGGGACTGACGTTTCGCGCTCCGCCGCCAGGCGGGCGGCATCAAATTGCGCGTAACCGCGCATGGCGCCCGCACTGGTGATGTCGGCCACCATCAGGCGGATCGGTCCGTCGCCAGAGGTCTGCAGCGTAAAGACGCCCTCATATTTGAGGGCGCCAGCCAGCAAGGCCGCCAGCGCCAGCATTTCCGCCAGCATCCGCGCCACCACCGGCGGGTAATCGTGGCGATGCAGGATCTCGTCGGCCAGCGGCCCCAGGCGCACCAGGCGTCCGCGCAGGCCCTGGGCCTCGATCTGGAACGGCAGGATGCGATCGTCGCTCCTGGTATCGGGGGGCGTTGTATCGGTACTGGTCATGGCACTTAGATAGTCAGCGGCCAGCCAGGCACCAATAGAGGATTCCCTTCTGGGCATGCAGGCGGTTTTCCGCCTCGTCCCAGACGACCGATTGCGGCCCGTCGATGACGCCCGCCGTCACTTCCTCGCCGCGATGGGCCGGCAGGCAATGCATGAAGATGGCACCGGGATTGGCGAGCTTCATCAGCCGCTCATCCACCTGATAGCCGCGCAGCAGGTTGTGGCGGTCGCTGGTATCGTGATCGCCCATCGAGATCCAGGTATCGGTGACAACGCAGTCGGAATTGCGTACCGCGTCATCGACATCGCTGGTGACCTGAATGCTGGCGCCGCGCTGGCGTGCCCAATCGACGACCTCAGCCGGCGGGGTGAGTTCGGCAGGGCAAGCGAGATGGAGGCCGAAGCCGAAGCGCTCAGCGGCATGAATCCAGGACGTCGCCATGTTGTTGCCATCGCCGCTCCAGGTGACCTTGCGGCCGGCGATGGGCCCCAGATGCTGCTCGAAGGTCATGACATCGGCCAGCAGCTGGCAGGGATGGGTACGGTCGGTCAGCCCGTTGATGACCGGCACCGTGGCGTGTTCGGCAAGCTCCCGCAGCTTCAACTCGCTGGTGGTGCGCAACATGATGATATCGACATAGCGCGACAGCACGCGGGCGGTATCCGCCACCGTTTCGCCCCGGCCGAGCTGCGAACTCTCGCGCTCCAGCACGATGACCTCGCCGCCCAGCTGGCGCATGCCGAGCTCGAAGGAGACGCGGGTACGGGTCGATGGTTTCTCGAAGATCATGGCCATCGCCTTGCCCGCCAGGGGCTTCGCCTGGCCCTGCGGCGGCTTTCCCGATTTGAAGGCGGCGCCGAGATCGAGGATCTGGCGGAGCTCTTCGCGCGGCAGGACGTCGAGGTCGAGGAAGTGACGGGGAACGCGCGGGCGAGACACGATCGGGTGGGGCACGATCAGGCTGCCTGGAAAGCGGCAGCCGTACGCTCCAGTATTCCCAGGGCTTCCTCGATGTGGCTATCGTCGATGATCAGCGGCGGCAACAGGCGAACCACATTGTCGCCCGCACCGGCGCTGAGCATGCGGTTGGCGCGCAAGGCTGCGATCACCTCGGTATTCGGGACCCGGCATTTCAGGCCGATCATCAGCCCCTCGCCGCGCACCTCTTCGATCAGACCCGGATGGCGCCGGGCAAAATCCTCCAGCCCTGCGCGCAGGCGCTTGGCGACGGCCTGCACGCCTTCGAAGAAGCCATCGGCCAGCATCACATCCAGCACCGCATTGCCCACGGCGACCGCCAGCGGATTGCCGCCGAAGGTGCTGCCATGGCTGCCGGCGGTGAGCGCCTTGGCTGCCTTTTCCTTGGCGAGACAGGCGCCGATGGGAAAGCCGCCGCCCAACCCCTTGGCGGTGGCGACAATATCGGGCTCGACGCCGGCCCATTCATGGGCGAACAGCTTGCCGGTACGGCCCATGCCGCATTGCACCTCGTCGAGGAACAGCAGCAGGCCGAACTCGTCGCATACGGTGCGCAATGCCTTCAGATACTCGACCGAGGCCTTGCGCATGCCGCCTTCGCCCTGCACCGGTTCCACCAGGATCGCCGCCGTCTCGCTCGTGATGGCGTTGCGCATCTCGTTCATATTGCCGTAGGCGACGTGATCGAAGCCCTCGACGGTCGGCCCGAATCCGGCGAGATGCTTTTCCTGTCCGCCCGCGGCGATGGTCGCCATGGTGCGGCCGTGGAAGGCGCCGTGGCAGCAGATGACGCGATAGCGCTTCGGATCACCGAAATCGTCCTGGTATTTGCGCAGCATCTTGAGGCCGCATTCGATAGCCTCGGCACCGGAATTGGAGAAGAAGACGCTGTCGGCGAAACTGTTGGCGATCAGGCGTTCGGCCAGGCGCGCCTGGGCTGGAATCTGGAACAGGTTCGAGGTATGCCAGAGCTTGTTCGCCTGCTCGGTCAATGCAGCCACCAGATGGGGATGGGCGTGGCCCAGCGCGGTCACCGCGATGCCCGAGGCGAAATCGAGATAGCGCGTACCGTCGCTGGTATAGAGATAGGCGCCCTGGCCGCGCTCGAACGCGACGTCGGCGCGGGCATAGGTGGGCATAACCGCCGGGATCATGGGCGCTTCTCCGCAAAAAAGGCGGAGACTATCGGTATTCGCCCGGCCCCTGTCAACGAATGGTCGTCAACGAGGGCCCTGTCAACGAGCCCTGTCAGGCCTTCAGGCGCCAGCCGCGCCGGAAGAGGCGATAAAGCAGGGCCGCCAGCAGGACGTTCATGGCCAGGATCACGGCCACCCCGGTCCAGAGATCGGATTCCGCCTTGCCGGTCAGCCCATAGCGCAAGCCATCGATGACATAGAAAAGCGGGTTCACGGCGATCAGCCGGCGGCCGATTTCCGGCAATCCCGCCACGGAATAGAACATCCCCGAGAGATAGGAGAAGGGGACGAGGAAATAGGTGAGCAGAGCTGCAAAATGCTCCCAGCGCTCGGCCCATAGCCCGGCGAGGATGCCAAGCAAGGCGAGCATCAAGGTGCCGGCGATGGCGAAATAGAGCAGGGCCGGCAGCGAGGCGACGGCGAGATGGACGAAGGGATAGATGAGGGCAGCGCTGGCAAGTGCAGCGAGAAGACCGGCGCAGACGGCCGCAGCCGCATAGGCCGCCAGCCGCTCGGCCGGCGATAGCGGGGCCATTACCACATCGCCGATGATGCCCTCCAGCTTGTCGAAGATCAGGAAACTGCAGGCGCCGGAAAAGGCCCGCTCACCGGCGGCATACATCAAGAGGCCGGGTGCAACGAAATCCACCAGCGGCAGTCCGTCCGCCGTGGCACCGGTGCCACCGGCCGCGACCTTGAAGATCAGGATCATCAGCAGGCTGGTCAGCGCCGGGCCCAGCAGGCCGTCGATATAGTCCTTCTGCGAGCGCTTCATCTCGCGCCGGTATAGCGTGGCCATGCCCAGCCAGTTCACCCGACCGAAGCGGCGCGGTGCGGCCATCGCCGCACGGCGTTTCAGGGCCGGAGCTTGTAGCCCCGGGCTATCAATTGCCATATGGCGAGACCCAGCAGCAGATCGGCGGTCGTCAGCACCGCCACGCCGATGGCGAGCGACCCATCGGCATGGCCGATGAAGCCGTAGCGAAACCCGTCGATCATGTAGAAAAAGGGATTGAGATGGGCGATGTGGCGCCACAGATCCGGCAGCCGGTCCGTCGAATAGAAGGCACCCGACAGGAAGGATAGCGGCGTGATGATGAAATTCGTCACCGCGGCCATCTGGTCGAACTTCTCCGCCCACAGCCCCGCGAGGATACCCAGGAACGCCAGCATCAGCGAAGCAGCGACGGCATCGAAGATGACGAAGAACCAGTCATGAATGCCGTACGGAAGGAAAAGGCGCACCACCACGGCGGAGGTCAACCCAACCGCCAGGCCGCGGGTAAGGCCGCCGGCGGCGAGTCCCATGGTCAGTTCGGCCGCATTGAGCGGCGGCATCAGCAGATCGACGATATTGCCCTGGACCTTGGAGATGACCAGCGATGACGAGGTATTGGCAAAGGCGTTCTGGGCCATGGCCATCATGATCAGGCCGGGAACGAGGAATTCCGAATAGCTGACGCCGCCCAGCTGCTGCACGCTGCGCCCCAGCGCCAGGCTGAAGATCACGAGATAGAGGAAGGTGGTGACCAGCGGCGAGATGATGGTCTGGGTCGCGACCTTGGCGAAGCGGCGGATCTCCTTGAGATAAAGACTCCACAGGCCAAGCCAGTTGACGGCGCCCAGCTGGCGCGGAACAGGACAAAGGGCGGATTGCATGGGCCGGCAAGGTAGAACCGGCCTCTTACGCTGGCAAGCCATCCGGGCGGCCGACCTAAGGCCCAGTCCGGAGCGGTTGCAGGCCCATTCGGGACAGCAATATTCCTGTCATAACGCCCGGACGGGGCGTATAACCCGCCGGCTTTCGGCCCAGTTCGCGACGAGGCGAGGCGTGCGGCTTTCCATCCTGATTCCGGTGCATAACGAGGCCGATAACATCCTGCCTTTGCTGGCGGAAATCGATTTGGCACTCGGGCGTCCGGGATTCTCGGGCTTCCTGCCGGCGGAAATCGTCGTGGTCGACGACGGCAGCACCGATGCCACCCTCGGCCAGTTGAAGGGCGCGCTTGCCCGGCACTCCAATTTGCGCGTCCTGCGCCACGACCGGCGCAGCGGCCAGAGCGCAGCGCTGCTGAGCGGCGGACGGGCAGCCCGGGGGGAGTGGATTGCAACCCTCGATGGCGACGGCCAGAACGATCCCGCCGATCTCGAGCGCCTGGCGGCGGCGCTTGCCGCCGATTCCGGTCTCGCTCTGGCTTCCGGATTGCGCCAGAAGCGCAAGGATACGCTCTCGCGCCGGTTTGCCAGCCGCTTTGCCAACAAACTGCGTCAATCGATCCTGCAGGATGGCTGCACCGACAGCGCCTGCGGATTGAAGATCTTCCGCCGCGACGCTTTCCTGACGCTGCCCGGTTTTGACGGCATGCATCGCTTCATGCCGGCGCTGTTCCTCAGTCAGGGCCATCGTGCGGTCTATATTGCGGTCAATCATCGCCCGCGCCGGCGCGGCGTCTCCAAGGTCACCAATGCCGGCCGGGCGCTGGTCGGCATTACCGATTTGTTCGGGGTCTGGTGGCTTAAGCGCCGTGCGCGGCGCCCCCTCGTTAGCGAAGAGCGGAGTTGAGAAGATGCAGATTACCTTCTGGGTCGTCTTCGGGTTTGTCGGCCAGATCCTTTTCTTCTTCCGGTTTTTCTATCAGTGGCTTGCCAGCGAAGCCGCCAAGCGCAGCGTGGTGCCGGAAGCGTTCTGGTATTTCAGCATTGCCGGCGGGCTGGTGCTGTTCGTCTATGCCATCCAACGCAGCGACCCGGTGTTCACCGTCGGTCAGGGCTGCGGCATCTTCATCTACCTCCGCAATATCTATCTGATCCGGCGCGAGCGCCGGCAGGCCAGCTGACCGAAAACCCTTCCACCATTGAGATGCGCCGCAGCTGGGCATTGGCCGCCCTGATCGCGCTCGCCCTGCTGCTCTATCTGCCGGGCTTCTTCACCCTGCCGCCTACCGACCGCGACGAGGCGCGCTTCGCCGAGGCGAGCCGGCAGATGCTGCAATCCGGCAATCTGGTCGATATCCGATTCCAGGATCAGCCGCGTTATCAGAAACCCATCGGCATCTACTGGCTGCAATCGGCAGCAGCATTTCTCGCCGGCCGCCCCGCCGACGCCATCTGGCCTTATCGCATCCCTTCGATCATCGGCACGATCCTTGCCCTCTATTTCCTGCTTCGCCTTGGGGAGCGATTGTTCGACCGGCGCAGCGGCCTGGTCGCGTCGACCCTGCTTGGCGCCTGCATTCTGATGTCGGTGGAGGCGCGGATCGCAACGACCGATGCCTGCCTGCTGGCAGCTTCCCTTGCCGCTTTCGAAGCGCTGGCGGCCGCCTATTTCGGCCCCATCAACCGCATCCTGGCGATGCAGTTCTGGATCGCGCTGGGCGCCTCGGTCCTGCTGAAGGGCCCGGTGCTGGCGCTGATTCTCGCCCTTACCGTCGTAACCCTGATCATTGCTGACCGGGCTGTTGTCTGGCTCAAGCGGCTTCAGCCGCTATTGGGGATACCGCTCACCGCACTGATCGTGGCACCTTGGCTGATTGCCATCGCCTTCGCCAGCCACGGCGCCTTCTACCAGGCTTCTCTCGGGAACGATTTCTTTTCCAAGATCACCAGCGCGCAGGAGCTGCACGGTTTCCCACCCGGCTTCTATCTCGTCGCGCTGGCGGTGACCTTCTGGCCATCGGGCCTCATCGCCGCGGCAGCGTTGCCGGCGGTATGGCGCCGTCGCAGGCTTCCTGCCTATCGCTTCCTGCTTGCCTGGCTGATTCCAGCCTGGATCGCGATGGAGGTGATACCGACCAAGCTGGTTCACTACGTGCTGCCGCTCTATCCGGCCCTTGCCTTGATGGCCGCTTCCGTCTTTGCCGATCGTGATATCTCGCTCGCGTCGGTCTGGCGGCATCTGTTGGGCAAGGCCGCGATCGGTCTCTGGATTGTCGTAGGATGCGCCGGTGTGGCGATCCTGGCGCTCGGCGGCTGGCGGATGACTGGTAGCGTCGAGCCCATCGAGGTCGTGGCGGGTATTGCTCTGGCGGCGTCCATTGCGGCAGCGATATGGCTGCTCATGCGCGACCATCGCCAGGCGGCGCTCGGCATGTTCGTCGTCGCTTCCCTGGTGTTGCAGACCGGGCTTTTCGGCATGCTGTTGCCGCGCCTTGATGCTCTTTGGCTCAGCCGTGGTGCGCAGAGACTGGTGGCGGGGGTCTCGCCCTGTTCGCAACCGGTCGTGGTGTCTTCAGGTTATGAGGAACCCAGCCTGGTCTTCTTGCTGGGCCAGCAAACTCCATTGCTGGGGCCAGAGGAAGCAGCCCGATATCTCATCGGCCACGGCCAATCCTGCACCCTGGCGCTGATCACCAGCGAGAACGACCAGCGATTCCGCGGCGGCCTCGGCGGTGTCGCGCCGCGGGCGCTGGGACAGGTCGACGGGATCAACTACACTACCAGCCGCCGCCAACATTTGACCCTCTATGCGCTACCTTAAGTTCCCTATGCGCCTGCTGCTGGGCCTGCTCGCGATAGCGGTGGCGGCCTCGATCCTGTTCTTCGATCAGCCGGTCTCCGACGCTATGCACTATGTCGATCCGCGTTGGCATCCGGTTATCGAGACGGTGACCGGTTTCGGCAAATCGACCGGCTATTTGATTCTGTTCGGCGCCGGAATTCTGGGATTCTCCATCCTCGGGCGGGTTGGCCAATCGGAAGAGCAGCGGCAACGGGCGCGGCGCTGGGCGTGGCTATTTGCCTATCTGTTTCTCGCCGTAGCCGTGCCAGGGTTGCTGAACGATCTGATCAAATTCATCGTCGGCCGGCCGCGGCCCTTGATCGATGCAACCGGGATTTCGCCCTTCACTTTCGGTTACGCATACAACTCGTTTCCCTCCGGTCACGCCTCGACCTCCTTCGGCCTGGCTCTTGCCCTGGGGCTTCTATGGCCGCTCCTGCGCTGGCCGGCGCTCGCCTGTGCTGCGGCCATCGCCGCCTCGCGGGTGCTGCTCAATGTCCATCATCTGAGTGACGTGCTGGCCAGCATCATTGTGGCCGTGCTTGCCCTCGAGTGGCTGACGGCCGCATTCGCCCGGCGGGGGCTGGTTTTTAGCCGCGACGCGAAGGGCCATCCTATCGCCTTCACACGTCGGATCACGCCTGCGTGAGAGTGGCTTTCGCATTGGCCTGGGGCTTCCTATTGTCTGACAGGTACGGCATTCGAGCCGTGGCCAGCGGTACCCTGGACAGGCTTTGACAACAGGAGAAACCATCATGCGTTCCCGTAATCTTCTCACGAGTGCTGCCGCCGGTGTCTTTGCCCTGGCCCTGCCGATTGCCGTCGCCATGGCGGCGGGCAGCAGCACGCCCGTCTCGACCGGCAGTCCCTCGGCCGATGACGAATACAAGGCGGCCCAGGCTTCCATCGCCCAGGCTGACTACAAAACGGCCATGACACATCTGCAGGCCGTCATCGCGGCCAAGCCCGACGATGCCGATGCGCTGAACCTGATGGGCTTCAGCGAGCGCAAGACCGGCGATATGAGCGAGTCGCTCGAATACTACAACAAGGCGCTTGCGCTCAAGCCGAACCATCTGGGCGCCAACGAATATCTCGGCGAGCTCTATCTCGAGATGAAAATGCCGGGCAAGGCGAAGGAGCGTCTCGAGGTGCTGAAGAGCGCCTGCGGTGGCACTTGCGAGGAATACACCGAGCTCAAGGAAAAAATCGACCAGTACAAATCGTAACGGCGATCAACTCACGCGGCTGACTCAAGCAACAGGCTGCGGCGATGTCTTCGCGACATCGTCGCGGCTTTTCTTTTGCGCCCCCTTCGCATCGAGCGGAAGATCGGTCGCCAAATCGGACGGCAGATCGGCGGCGCGCTTCACCACAATGATCGGCATGGGCTGGTCGCGTCCGCGCAGGCTGACCTCGTGTCGTTCGTAACTCTCGATCGCCAGGCCCGCATGTTCGGCCAGCGTCTGCGAGACGATCAGCTCGGCTGAATATTCCTTGGTCAGCGCCTCCAGACGGCTTGCGGTATTCACCGCATCGCCAATGGCGGTCAGCGTGGTCGCCCGGGCATAACCCATCTCGCCGACAATGGCCGGCCCGGTATGGATACCGATGCCGATGCGCAGCGGTTCGCTGAGTTCCGCACCCAGCGAGCGGTTGAGCTCTACCAGGTTCAAAGACATCTGCCGGGCGGCGGCGAGCGCGCGTTTGCTGCCATCGGCGGGACCCCCGCCGATGCCGAACAGCGCCATCACGCCATCGCCGATGAATTTGTCGAGATGTCCGCCGGTGGAATCCACCGCCATGCCCATGGCGCGGAAATATCGGTTCAGCAGGAATACCGTGTCATAGGGCAGTTTTTTATGTGCCAGCTGGGTGAAGGCCCGCATATCGGCAAACAGGATGGCGATCTCCTGTTCTCGGCCCTGCAGATAGCCGGGTTTGGCACCGGCATCGCGGGTCGTTGCACCCGCCGGCAGCAACGGGACGATCTCAACCGGCTTGGTCGGCCGCGTCTGGCAGGCTAGGCGCACGCTAAGCGGTGCACCGACGCGATCCAGCACTTTGCGTTCCGCCGCACTGGCCGGGGGCAGATCCTCCAGGCCGGTGACGATCCGCACCCGGCAGGTGGAACAGCGCCCGCGCCCGCCGCAGACCGCGGCATGGGGAATGCCGGCATGGCGGCTGCCCTCCAACAGGGTCTGTCCGCGATGCAAATCGATGACCTGGCCATCGGCATAGGTCACGCTGACGGATTGGCGGCGGATCACCTCGTTGCGGATCAACCGGGCCAGGATCACGGCCACGATAATGGCGGCATAGGCGATCAGGAAGATGCGCCGCCACATATAAAGCTCGGCGAGCTGGGCGGCATCGGCGAAGTGGAGCGTGGCCGCGACGCTGTCATACCAGCCGGGCTGCCGGTAGAGCGCGGCGACCTCGCGGCCGGCGGCAACCGTGCCCAGGATCGAGACCACCGGCACCAGCAATGCGCCGGCGAACAGCCAGGGCTGCGCGCGCGGATACCAGGGATAAAGCCGCAGCCAGCCGCGCAAGCCGATGCAGCCATGCAGCCAGGCTGCGACCAGCGCCGTCATCTGCAGCAGACCCTCCATGGGCAGGAAGACCCAGATGACCAGCAGCACATAGTCGTAATTGTCTTCGGTGCCGAAGAACTGATGGGCGCCGCGCGTGCCCAGCACATGCAGCAGGATCAGGGGCGGCACGGCGAGGCCGAGAAGAATCTGCGCCCAATCGGTGCGCGACAGGCCGCGCAGGCTGCGCCGATGAAAGAACGACCAGATGGCCATCGACAGATGCACGACGATGGCGCCATAGAGCAGCAGCGTGCCGATGGGATTGCGCCAGATGGCAACGAACACCGTGCGGCCATCGGCCAGGGCCTGATGGGAAATCAATCCCAGCGCGTGATTGAGAAAATGCGTCGCTACATAGACGAACAGAAGAAGGCCGCTCACCAGCCTTAAGCGTCGCAGATACGCCGTCTTTTGCATGGCTGTCCGTTCGTGGAAGCACGGCGGGCAAGGCTGTCAGCCCACCCCTTCTGTGATAATAGACCTGCCCATGACAGCTTGGAAACTGCAGGCGGGAACCCTGCGCCATATCGCCAATCCCCGTGCCGACGCGACCGGCGCTGCCTTTCCCGACGAGCTTCGGTCCATTCTCTCGCGCCGCGACGGGCTGGCGGCTCTGGCCGAGATCGAGACCTGGCCCGGCTATGCCCCCACGCCGCTTCGCAACTTGCCCGGGCTCGCGAAGCGATTGGGCCTGGCTTCCCTGCGCTACAAGGATGAGAGCGGGCGCTTTGGCCTCGGCAGCTTCAAGGCGCTGGGCGGTGCCTATGCCGTTTATCGCTATCTGGCCGAGGCGGTGCGCAAGCAACGCGGCGTGCTGCCCAGTGCGGCGGCGCTGATTGCCGGCGAGCATCGCGACATCGCCCGGGACCTGACGGTGGCGAGCGCCACCGACGGCAACCATGGCCGCTCCGTTGCCTGGGGCGCTTCGCTCTTCGGGGCAAGGGCGGTCATCTATATCCATGCGACGGTCAGCGAGGCGCGGAGCACTGCCATCGCCGCCTTCGGTGCGGAGGTTCGCCGCACGGCCGGCAATTACGATGATTCCGTTCATCGCTGCGCCGCCGATGCGAAGGCAGAAGGATGGCAAGTCATCTCCGATACCTCCTACGGCGACTATGTCGACGTGCCGCGCCAGGTGATGCAGGGCTATTGCGTCATGGCGGAAGAGGCCTTGCGCCAACTCGGCGCCGATGGTGAACAACCGCCCACCCATACTTTCATCCAAGCCGGTTGCGGTGGGCTGGCCGCCGCCGTCATCACCTATCTCTGGGAGAGCTGGGGACTTCAGCGCCCGCGGCTGATCGTGGTCGAACCCGAACGCGCCGATTGCGTCTATCGCAGCATCGAGGCCGACCGCCAGGTGCAGGTCACCGGCGATCTGGAAACGATCATGGCGGGGCTTGCCTGCGGCGAGGTTTCCGATGTGGCCTGGAAGGTGCTGCAGCGCGCGGCGAGCGATGCGCTGGCCATCCCCGATTCTTTGGCGGTGTCGGCCATGCAGGCTCTGGCAGAAGGGATCGACGGCGACCGGCCGCTGGTCGCAGGCGAATCCGGCGTCGGCGGTCTCGCCGGCCTTCTCGGCGCCTGCGCCGATGCCCCCTTGCGCCAGCACCTGGGGCTCAATCCTGCCTCACGCGTCCTGCTGTTCGGCAGCGAGGGCGATACCGATCCGGCGGTCTATCAGCAGATCGTCGGCCGCCCTGCTGGCGCGGTGCGCGCAGCATGAACGAATCCGATATCGAAGCCCCCCGGGATACTGAAGCCCGTCGCCGCCAGCGCGAGCAGCGCCGTAGCGAGAGGCTGCGCCTGCTCGCAAGCGGTCCGCCATCGCCCTGCATCAGTGTCTGCCAGATGGATGATGCAACCGGCTGGTGTCTCGGCTGCAAGCGCACTATCGACGAGATCCGCGAATGGATGATCATGCTGCCCGAGGAACGTCAGCGCGTGCTGGATGCGCTCAAGGACCGTCAATGAGCCCCCATCAATGAGCGCGGCGCAAACCCTCGGCGTTCCGCGCTCGCGCATCGGTTTGATTCTGATCGCCTCGATCACGGTTCTCTGGGGCTGCAACTGGCCGGTGCTGAAGATCGCCGTCAGCGAGCTGCCGGTCTTCACCTTTCGCAGCATTTCCCTGGCGAGCGGCATCGTCGGCATGTTCCTGCTCTGCGGGATCGAGAAGAAGCCGTTCTGGCTGCCGCGCCGCGACATCCTGCCCTGCTTTCTCGTGGCGCTGATGACCATCACCGGGTGGAATTTGGCCTCGACGCTGGGGCTGCAGCATATGGCGCCGGGCCGTGCCGCCATCCTCGCCTTCACCATGCCGCTCTGGGCGGCCTTGATGGCCGTACCGATGCTGCATGAGCGGATGACGCGGCTGCGCTTGCTGGGACTCGTGCTGGGGCTTGCCGGTATGGCGCTGCTGATCTGGCCCGATCGCGCCAATCTCGCCCGCGATCCCTTGGGGCCGATCTACATGATCGCCGCAGCAATCACCTGGGCGCTCGGCACGGTGGGGCTGAAGATGCATCGCTGGTCGGTGCCCCTGACCACCATTACCGCATGGCAATTCGCCTTCGGTACGTTGCCCGTGGTCATCGGCGCGCTGATCGTCGATCACGACGTATCGTTCGCGGCCGTCGACCTGCGCGGCTGGAGTGCTGTGTTCTATGCCTCGATCGTCTGCACGGTCTATTGCTACTGGGCGTGGTTTCGCATCGTCGAGATCTACCCCGCCACGGTCGCCGCCATCGCCACGCTGGGCATTCCGGTGGTCGGTGTCTTCAGCAGCGCCCTCGTCCTGGGCGAAACCGTGGGCTTGAGCGAGATCGGCGCTCTCGCCCTCGTGGTCGCGGCTCTGGTGACGGTCTTGATCCTGCCGGGGCTGCGGCGAAAGCCCGCTGCTGCCGGCAACGCCGTAAACTGAAAGAGCGTCGGCGCCGGGCGAAGGCGGCCGGTCGGGAGGCGATACCGGCCGTCCCCCATCCGGGCCGACGATGAACACACGGCCAGCGTCCGCCGGTCCTGCGCGAGATTCCCTGACCTTACCTATTGTTCATCATCAATGTTCATCCGGGTCGAACGGACGCGGAGCTGCGAACTGTGAGGCGGTTAGCTTTTTCTTTCGCGGCTACCGCGGCCTAAAAGGGCTGGGCGCCGGCGAACTGCGAGGCGGTCAGCTTCTTCTTCTCGCGGCCAGACGAATTCGAAGTTCCCCGGATCGAGCCAGGCTTCGAAGGCGGCCTTGATCGCCGGCCAGTCGCGATCGATGATCGAATACCAGGCCGTGTCGCGGTTGCGGCCCTTGATAATCATATGCTCGCGGAAGATGCCCTCGAAGGTGAAGCCAAAACGCCCTGCCGCGCGGCGCGAGGGCGCGTTGCGGGCATTGCATTTCCATTCGAAGCGCCGGTTGCCGAGCGTATCGAAAGCGTATTTGCCCATCAGAAAGATTGCTTCACTCGCCTGGCGCGTGCGCTGCAGGACGGGCGTGAACCAGATATGCCCCGTCTCGATGACTCCATCGGCAGGCACCATGCGCAGGAAGCTCGCCATGCCGGCGGCCTTGCCGCTGGCCTCGTCGATCACGGTATAGAACAGGGGATCGGTTGAGGCGGCACGCTCGACCAGCCAGGACTTGAATCCGGCGATATCGGCAAAGGGCCCATAGCCCATATAGATCCAGATCGCCGGGTCACCCTCGGCCCCGTGGGAAAGTTCGAACAGATCACTGGCATGGCGGGATGGGTCTACCGGCTCCAGCCGCACATAGCGCCCCTTGATGACCTCGCGCCGGGGCGGCTTGGCGGGGGTCCAGGCCAGTCTCGGGCCAAGGCCGATTTCCTCGATATCCATACTGTCACCGTTCCTGTTTGCGCCGATCATAGCGGCGTCAGTCATCCTTGCCAGGGCCAGCGGTCATAGACCGTTAGGGCCATTTTCCCAAGGAATCCGCCAGATTTCCCAGGGCGCTGTCATATTTATTTCACACACCTGCAACATCTGTGTCCTGTCGCGATCCTACAGTCGCCCCAGCGCAAAAAGCGGCCGAGGGTGGCCAATTCGGATCCCGCCCGCTTGCGCAGGACTGCACGTCGCAAAAGAGGGACCCTCAAACATGAAACGCATTCTGGCATTGGCGCTGTTCGCAGCGCTCGCATGGACCAGCGCACAGGCGGCCGATATTTCGGGCGCTGGTGCGACATTCCCCTATCCGATCTATTCCAAATGGGCCGATGCCTACAAGACGCAGACGGGTGTCGGGCTGAACTATCAGTCGATCGGCTCCGGCGGCGGCATCAAGCAGATCAACGCCAGACCGTCACCTTCGGCGCGTCCGACATGCCGCTGAAGCCCGAGGACTCTGGAGGCCTCGGGTCTCATCAGTTCCCGATGATCATGGGCGGTAGCGTGCCGGTCATGAATCTCCCGGGCATCCAGGCCGGCGAGGTCACCCTCAGCGGTCCGGATACTGGCCGACATTTTCCAGGGCAATCTCACCAACTGGAACGACGCCGAGATCGCAGCCCTCAACCCGGGCGTTCCGCTACCGAACCTGGCGATCACCGTCGTCCATCGCTCCGACGGATCGGGCACCACCTTCCTGTTCACCAGCTACCTGTCCGCGTCGGCCCGCATTGGGCGTCCGGCCCGGCGCCAACGGCGCCGTAAACTGGCCGGTGGGCATAGGCGGCAAGGGCAACGAAGGCGTCGCCGCCTTGTCAAGCAAACCGCCTGGCGCCATCGGCTATGTCGAATACGCCTACGCGAAGCAAAACAACCTGACCTTCACCAAGATGGTCAACAAGGATGGCAAGGTCGTGACCCCGAGCATCGAGGCCTTCCAGGCCGCCGCTGCCAAGGCCGACTGGGCCAACGCCAAGGATTACTACCTGATCCTGACCAACCAGGCGGGCGAGGCCAGCTGGCCGATCACCGGTGCCAGCTTCATCCTGATGTACAAGCAGCCGAGCGACGCCGACGCTTCCCTGACGGCCCTCAAGTTCTTCGACTGGGCCTATAAGAGCGGCGGCGACATGGCGACCCAGCTTTCTTACGTTCCGATGCCCGCCAACGTCGTCGACCAGGTCCGCCAGACCTGGGCCAGCTCGGTCAAGGATATCGAGCGGCAAGGCAGTCTGGTCCGCTTCTCAATAGGTTTTGATAACGGGCCTCGTTGTG
>CAVYPG010000016.1:0-94246 GCA_963770335.1 uncultured Alphaproteobacteria bacterium | reverse complement strand
AAGGCGAAGCGCGAACCGCGTGCCGAGGTGCGTTCCTGCTTGCCGGTGACGATGCCGGCGAGCTTGACCCGCACCGGAGGGACGCGCCGCCATCGAGGATGTCAGATCGGCGAAGCGGATCACATCGAG
This sequence comes from uncultured Alphaproteobacteria bacterium, assembly GCA_963770335.1. Taxonomy (GTDB): domain Bacteria; phylum Pseudomonadota; class Alphaproteobacteria; order Dongiales; family Dongiaceae; genus DASXQK01. The sequence continues at coordinate 94,117 of CAVYPG010000016.1, read as the reverse complement.
GCGCTTCAGCGTCGGCCCATAACTATCCAGCGGATGGGCGGAGAGATAAAAGCCGATGGCATCGAACTCGTGGCGCAGCTTTTCCATGCCCGGCCAGTCATTGATCGATCGGCAAGCCGAGCCGCTCGTAATTGCGCCAGCTCGCCACCGAACAGGCGCACCCGCTGGTGGCACGGTCATTGGCCGCGGCACCCGCCTGGCGCAGCAGAACTCCGCGGATTTCAAGGTCTGGCGCCGGTTGGGATTGAGCGTAGTCGAACGCACCCGAGGCGATCAGGTTTTCCATCGCCCGCTTGTTGACCGCGCGCGGGATCGCAGCGCCCGGCAAAATCCGCCAGGTTCTGGAACGCGGCCACCCTTCTCGCGCTCGGCCTTCAGCGCTTCCGCGGCACCCAGCCCGACATTGCGCACGGCCGACAGCGCATAGCGTACGGCAAGCTCGCCCGAGCCCCACGTCGCCCGCCGCCCATATGCTCGACGCTGAACCAGGGCTGCGAGAGGTTGATGTCGGGGGGCAGCAGCTTGATCCCGGCGCGCTCCATCTCCTGGCGGAACAGGCCGAGCTTGTCGGTATTGTGGATATCGAGCGTCATCGAGGCGGCGAAGAACTCGACCGGGTAATTGGCCTTCAGCCAGGCGGTCTGATAGGCGATCAGCGCATAGGCCGCGGCATGGCTCTTGTTGAAGCCGTAGCCGGCGAACTTGTTGACCAGATCGAAGATCTCGCCGGCCGTGTCCGCTGTTGACCCCGTTGCTCGACCGCGCCGGCGATGAAGTCGTCGCGCTGAGCCTCCATCTCCTCCTTGATCTTCTTGCCCATGGCGCGGCGCAGCAGATCGGCGCTGCCCAGGCTGTAGCCCGACAGCATCTGGGCGATCTGCATCACCTGTTCCTGATAGATCATGATCCCGAAGGTTTCCTTCAGGATGCCTTCGAGCAGGGATGCAGGATAGTCACGGTTCTCGCTCGCCATGCTTGCGCGAGATGTAGCTCGGGATGTTATCCATCGGGCCCGGGCGGTAGAGCGCGACGATGGCGATGATGTCCTCGAACCGGTCGGGCTTCAGCTTGCGCAGCGCATCGCGCATGCCCGAACTTTCCAGCTGGAACACGCCGGTTGAATCGCCGCGGCTCAGCATCTCGAAGGTCTTGGCTCGTCCAGCGGCAGCCGCGCGAGATCGACTCGACGCCACGCGCGCGAGCAGCTTCACGGCCTGCGGTCAGCACCGTCAGCGTCTTGAGGCCGAGGAAGTCGAACTTCACCAGCCCCGCCTGCTCGACATCTTTCATGTTGAACTGGGTCACCGGCATGTCGGATCGCGGATCGCGATACAGCGGCACCAGCTCGTCCAGCGGCCGGTCGCCGATCACCACACCCGCGGCATGGGTGGAGGCGTGGCGGTAGAGCCCTTCGAGCTTCTGCGCGATGTCGATCAGCCGGCCGACATTGCTCGTCCTCGGCGATTGCCGCGCGAAGCTGCGCCTCGCCCTCGATGGCCTGCGCCAGCGTGACCGGATTGGCCGGGTTGTTGGGCACCAGCTTGCAGAGGCGATCGACCTGGCCATACGGCATCTGCAGCACGCGCCCGACATCGCGCAGTGCCGCGCGCGCCTGCAACTTGCCGAAGGTGATGATCTGGGCGACGCGGTCGCGGCCGTATTTGCCCTGGACGTAGCGGATGACCTCGTCGCGCCGCTCCTGGCAGAAATCGATGTCGAAGTCGGGCATCGAGACGCGTTCGGGATTGAGGAAGCGCTCGAACAGCAGGCCCCAGCGCAAGGGATCGAGATCGGTGATGGTCAGCGACCAGGCAACGACCGAACCGGCGCCCGAACCGCGGCCCGGGCCGACCGGAATGCCCTGCTGCTTCGCCCAGTCGATGAAATCGGCGACGATCAGGAAATAGCCGGCGAAACCCATCTGGACGATGACGCCGATCTCGTAATTCGAGGCGCTCGGCATAGGTCTTCTGCGCCTCGCGCTGCCTCGCGGCCGGCCATATGCAGCACGAGTCCCTCTTCGGCGCGGCGGCGAAGCTCGTCGGGCTCCGCTGCGCCACCTTCCGAGGCGAAAGGCGGCAGGATGGGCTTGCTGACCGTCGGCATATAGGCGCAGCGCTTGGCGACCAGCAGCGTGTTGTCGATCGCTTCCGGCAGATCGGCGAACAAAGCGCGCATCTCGGCCGCGGTCTTGAAACGATGCTCCGGCGTCACCCGGCGGCGCTGCTGCTCGCCCACCACCGCACCCTGGGCAATGCACAGCAGGGCGTCATGGGCCTCGTGCATGCCGGCATCGGCGAAGAAGACCTCGTTGGTCGCGATCAGCGGCAGGTTGCGGGCATAGGCCAGCTCCAGCAGCCGGTTCTCGATGGCGCGCTCGACCGGCAGGCCATGGCGCATGAGCTCGACATAGAGACGGCCGGGAAAAAGCTTCTGCAGCTCGCCGAGATAGAGGCCGGCGGCCTCATCCTGGCCTTCGCTCAGCAGGCGCCCTACCCCGCCGCTCGGGCCGCCGGTGAAGGCGATCAGCCCCTCGCTCATGCCGGCCAGCACCGACATCGGCAGCTGCGGCGCCAAACCCGGCTCGCCCTCCAGGAAGGATTTGCTCACCAGGCGCAGCAGGTTCCTGTAGCCGACCTCGCTCTGGACCAGCAGGACGAGCTGGTCCGGCGGCGGGCGCACGCCGGGGCGCAGGCTGCCCTCGCTGCTCTCGCGCTTCAGCGCCCAGCTGGCAGCCGATGATGGGCTGGATGCCGGCTTCCGCCGCGGCCTGGGCGAACTGGAAGGCGCCGAACAGATTGCCGCTGTCGGTGACCGCCACCGCCGGCATGCGGTGGCGCTTGCAGAGATCGACCAGCTGTTTGACCTTGATCGCGCCCTCGGACAGCGAATAGGCCGAGTGGACGCGCAGATGGACGAAGTCGGCATGGGGCATGGGTGGAGGATTCCACGCCGGCGCGGTGAGTTGTCACGCGGAAAGCGAGATAATGGCACCAGAAGACGCTGAAGCACGGGTAACGCGACCCTTAGACTAAGCGTTTAAACCTAATCAGCACATCAGTTAGGTAGGAGTCTCGACTGAGGCGTGAACCGCGACTGCGCGAGATCTTGATACCCCACCCCCAATATCCGACCCATAACATCTGGATCGAGCTGATAGAACTTGCCGGCGTCAAACGGCACCAAAATTTTGTCATCAAAGAGCTTGCCCACTAGGGCAACCCCTCTCTCGTCTTTTGTCATACGGCTATGGTTAATCTTTGCCGCTAGCCTTACGAGAGCGCCTTTGCTGTGAGAGCGAAACGCGGTAAGAATTTTTCGTAGGCGCCGACGCATGAACTCAACACCCTGATCAGCCGCGCGAGGGACATCTACGACGTAGCTGTTCCAGGGATATGCCTGAGCTCCGGTCCATGAAACCGACAGAGTGGCATCTCGTACGGTCACCGTTTGAACCCCTGCGCAATCCGCCTCGTTCCTTGCGATAAGCGCGACTGTCTGTAGCTCCTTCCGCCCATCTGGCCCGCCACTGTGGACAAGGACCTGCTTGGCGGAAATCAAAAGTTCATCAACCGAAAGCTCCGTAGGAGCCGCGATCTGTTGAATAATGCCGTCACCCAGTTCCACCATTATCGGCGCATCAACGTACACATTCGAAAAGGGAGAGTGCAATTCCAAGGATGTTTCGTTCGTAGTGGAATAGGGCCCCCATGCTCGCCCTGGCGCACTTTCGCCAGACACTGCATCCATGCGCTCCAAGATTTCGAAGTTGACCTCAATTGCCGGCGTTCCGCCTTCGCTTTCCTGGCTCAAATTTCGAGCTGCACTCGTTGACCCGGCGTGATCTGGGAGTTCAGCGCCTGATAGAGAATGCCGACATCGGCTACCGACATCGATGAACGGTTTGTTGGCACCAATGAAAGACTGATAAGCGCACGCTTTGCAGGCCCTGAATTCATACAGATGAATACGAAGTCCATCGTCTGGAGGAAGTCCAAGTCCGCTCGTTCAACGAAGTTTGGATGAGCAACTAGATATTCCGGTGCATTTTTGAATAGATGGACATGAAATAATCCACCTTGAACATGCCCTTCTCGAGGTCTTCACCAGACGGTGCTCCAGGCGCCCGAAAAGCATTGTGTTGAAAGAATTTATCGCCATCGAAAATGTGGATCGCTCCGACTGGAGTTTTCGCGATCAGATCAAGAACGTATGAACCGGTGCCTCCGAGACCGACAATTGCGACCTTCGCAGCCATCAGCTTTTTACTGAGAAGAGCGATGCCAGCGCGACTTGACGCAGTGTCGATATACCGAAATACCGAATAGTCTTCTTCGGCGCTGATCAGAGGGCGAACGAATAAAGGCGACGCCGCAGGGTCCAGCACTTGTGCATGCCCCACAAGGATGTCTGCATAGGTTCGAATTTTTTCGTAGTAGTCCTTGTAGGCTCCAGCCTTCGGTTTGCTCGAAAACGCATGGTCCGCGAACAGCTGGGGCCAGCTGCTCTCGCTGACTTTGGTTTCGAATTGCCTCCTCAATAGGGGACCCTGTGTGCGTGCAGGGATAGCTTCCTGGCAAAGCGGATTACATGGGTGCTGGGCTGCTGTGTCCGATCATCGAGAAGCGTCAGCTCGCTCACCAAGACTCCACGCTGGATGTTCTTTTGAGCGTCCACGTACGGAATATCAGAGATTACGAGGTATCCGTCGCGGACGTCGACGGAATACCCTTCGTCTCTTAGCCTGACGAGGTCTGAGTTACGATCGACTAGTCTCTGTGACATCGAACACCATTCCATCCCGAATCTTCACGGTCTGTCCGGCAACCATTTTGCCTTCGGGATTCCGAGGCGGGCCATTGCTGAATGCGACTGTATAAACCGTCTGAGGAGTAGGCGGCCCGTCAGGAAACGCTAGCCTCACTATCTGCTCGAACGAGATCTTTCTTCCACTTACTGTCTTACGGCGCGCGTTGACGATAATCAGGTGCTCGATCTTGTGCGGATGAGCGCTGTAGAAATGCTGATTTTGCGCCAGAGCGACGCTCGATGACTTCCTCATAACGAGTTCGTCTTCGCGATCACCCACCACTTCGCGGTAAAGCACTTCATTGTCGGGGACACGTGCAGCCGCGTAGAACTCTTGCCCAGAGATTGGGCTCAGGAGTTCAAGGGGGCGGCCATCAACATGAACGCGAATTTTCGGGCTGTTCATCGTTGCTTCCTTCGAGGCGAATCAGTCAAGTTTCTTTATGCATCAACTTTATTGATCCGTCAAGTAAGTTGAGCTATAGCTCCAGGCATGAGCCAACAGCTAGATTTGAAAAGACGATGGGGAACCGGGCAGCGGCTTGAATTCATTGAGTTTCGACTATTTTGGGAAGGCACACTTAACCGCGCTGACATAGTAGCGCGTTTCGGCGTATCGGCTGCTCAGGCCTCGATGGATCTTGCCCTTTACAAAGAGTTGGCCCCAGCCAACTTGGAATACGACGCGTCACAAAAGCGCTTCGTCGCCACAGCACTGTTGAAGCCCAGACCTTCCACCCCAGTGCCGACCGGTACTTAGTTCAGCTAAGGTGATCGCTGATAAGGTCATATCGGTGGACGACACCAGCATTGGTACGCTGCCGACACTAGATGCGATGCCGATCCCACATCGCCGCGTCGATCCATACTTTCTTCGAAGAATTTTGAAGACCATCCGCAATCAGCGCGGATTGAATGTCCTGTATCATTCGATGAACTCAAAACGACCCCTTCCACTGTGGCGAGATATCACCCCTCACGCCCTAGCATTTGACGGGCTTAGATGGCATGTCCGCGCGTATTGTCACCTGGAAACCCGATACAAGGATTTCATATTGTCGCGGCTGCTCGACCTAGGAGCCGAGGTCGAAGCCGGAAGACCCGCCAGTGAGGACATCCACTGGCAGCAGTTTTTTGACGCTATCCTCGTGCCAAATCCTAAATTAGGCAAAAGCCAGCGCGAGACAGTCGCCCGCGACTATGAAATGGTGGATGGGCAACTGCGAATACCAATTCGGCGAGCATTACTTTACTATTTCAACAAACGCCTTCGATTAGACATTGCAGAAAAAGTAGACGATCCTAAAGAGACGCTCCTATTGTCCTTCTAAACAAGGTTGAATTTAAAGCAGCACTCAAATTCGCGGACGTCTAAGCCTCTTGCAACGACCTAACGGCCCCTCCAGTTTCACAAAAAGCTGCACCGAGGATTGCAGCGGATACGAGGTCAGCGTTCGGCAGCTAACCCCGCCCTCGCTCAACTCACCATCGGTGATGGTGAGGATGCGGCCCATGCGGCGCGCGAGTTCCAGATTGTGGGTCGCGATCATGGCGGCGAGGCCCACGGCCTTCACCAGCCTGGTCAGCAGGTCGAACACCTCGTCCGAGGTGCGGTGATCGAGATTGCCGGTCGGCTCGTCCGCCAGCAGCAGCGCGGGCGCGTTGGCGAGCGCGCGGGCGATGGCCACGCGCTGCTGCTCGCCGCCCGAAAGCTGGGCCGGCCGGTGATCGTACGCGCTTGGCAAGGCCGACGAGGTTGAGCAATTCCCGCGCCCGGCTTTCCGCTTCCTTGCGGGCAATGCCGGCGATCATCTGGGGAATGGCGATGTTCTCCATCGCCGAGAATTCCGGCAGCAGATGATGATACTGATAGACGAAGCCGATGGTGGTGCGCCTGAGCGAGGTGCGCTCGTCGTCGGACAGCTTGCCGGCATCCTTGCCCTTGATCACCACCTCGCCCGCCGTCGGCGGCTCCAGCAGGCCGCAGATCTGCAGCAAGGTGGATTTGCCGGCACCCGACGGGCCGATCAGCGCCACCAGCTCGCCGGCCTTCAGGTTCAGCGAGACGTTCTTGACCACCTCCAGCCGGCCGTCGCCCTGGGCGAAGCTGCGGCTGACATTGCGCAGGGCGAGGACTGGCTGGCCCAGCTGCCAGCTAGCGCCATTCTGCTCGCGGCTCACCCTTCGGCTCGGTTCACTCATAGCGCAGCGCTTCCACAGGATCGAGGCGCGCCGCGCGCCAGGAGGGATAGAGCGTCGCCAGGAACGACAGCGTCAGCGCCATCACCACCACGGCGACAACGTCGCCGGTCTCCACCGTCGCCGGCAGTTTGGAGAGATAATAGAACTCCTCCGGGAACAGCTTCATTCTGCAGCATGAACTGCAGGAACTGCCGGATGGATTCGATGTTGAGGGAAACCAGCAGCCCAAGGGCAAGGCCCGCCACCGTGCCGACGACACCGATACTGGCACCGCTCAGCAGGAAGATGCGCATGATCATGCCGCGCGTGGCGCCCATGGTGCGCAGGATGGCGATGTCGCGGCCCTTGTCCTTGACCAGCATGATCTGCCCGGAGATCACGTTGAACGCGGCCACCAGGATGACCATGGTCAGGATCAGGAACATCACGTTGCGCTCGACCGCCACGACGCCGAAGAAGTCCGAATAGAGCTGCTCCCAGCTCGTCGATCCGGAATCCGGTGCCGATGCGCGCCTGGACGATCGACGCCGCCGACACTCGTATTGTCGGGGTTATCCAGCACGACCTCGATCGAACTCGCGGCCTGGGGCTGCTTGAAATAGAGCTGTGCTGCCTCCAGCGGCATGAAGACATAGGCGTTGTCGTATTCGTACTGGCCGAACTTGAAAACGCCGACGACCTCATAGGATTTGATTCGCGGCACCTGGCCGATCATCGTCGTCGTGCTCTGGGGCGAGATCAGCGTCAGGTCGCCGCCCACACCGATGCCCAGCGTGGCGGCAAGCTTGTCGCCGATCATCACCACATCGGTGCCGGTGAACTTGCTGAGGTCGCCGGCAACCAGGCTGGTGGCGAGCTGGGGCCTGGCCTTGAAATCCTCGGGCCGCATGCCGCGAACCTGAACGCCGGCGGCATAGTTGTTCTCGGTCACCAGCGCAAAGGCCTGGATGATCGGATCGGCGGATTTCACCATGGGCAGCGAGCGCACGGCCTTGGTGACGACGTCGTAATCCGTCATCGGCCCCTGGGTCGATTGCACCAGCAGATGCCCGTTGAAGCCCAGGATCTTGTCCATCAGGTCGTGGCGAAAGCCGTTCATCACCGCCATGACGATGATCAGGATCGCCACCCCCAGCATGATGCCGAGGAAGGAGAAGATGGCGATGACGGAGATGAAGCCTTCCTTGCGCCGCGCGCGCAGATAGCGCATGGCGAGAAGGCGTTCGAAGGGCGAGAACATCAGGCTTTGGCCACCAGCTTGTCCATGGCGCGATCGAGCGGCAGTTCCAGGCGCTCGCCCGTGGCGCGGCGCTTCAGCTCCACCGTGCCGGCGGCAATGCCGCGCGGCCCGATGATGAGCTGCCAGGGCAGGCCGATCAGATCCATGTCGGCAAACTTGCCGCCCGGCCGCTCGTCGCGGTCGTCATAGAGAACCTCGACGCCGGCACCGGTCAGCCGGCCATAGATCTCTTCGCATTTGGCGTTGGTCGGCGCGTCATTGCCCTTGAGGTTGATCAGGCCGACATGGAACGGCGCCACGCTGTCCGGCCAGATGATGCCGGCATCGTCATGGCTTGCCTCGATGATGCCGCCGACGAGGCGCGAGACGCCGATGCCGTAGCTGCCCATCTGCACCGGCACATTGCCGCCCTCGGCCTTGGTGACCACGGCGCCCAGCGGCTCGGAGTATTTGGTGCCGAAAAAGAAGATATGCCCCACCTCGATGCCGCGGCCGACATAGCGCCGGCTCTCATTCACCGAGCTCTCGAACAGCGCCTGGTCGTGCTTCTCGTCGGTGCGGGCATAGAGCGAGGTGAACTTCTGCACCACCGCGCCCACCGCCTCGGCATTGCTGTAATCGATGTCGCTGCGCAGCACGTCGAAATCGATGACCTCGCGATCGCAGAACACCGCGCTCTCGCCGGTATCGGCCAGGATGATGAATTCATGGGAGAGATCGCCGCCGATCGGGCCGGTATCGGCCGCCATGGGAATCGCCTTCAGCCCCATGCGCTGGAAGGTGCGCAGATAGGAGACGAAGAATTTGTTGTAGGAGCGGCGCGCGCCGGCCGGATCGATGTCGAAGGAATAGGCATCCTTCATCAGGAATTCGCGGCCGCGCATGACGCCGAAGCGCGGGCGCACCTCGTCGCGGAATTTCCACTGGATGTGATAGAGCATCCGCGGCAGATCGCGATAGCTCTTCACCGAACTGCGGAAGATGTCGGTGATCAGCTCCTCATTCGTCGGGCCATAGAGCATCTCGCGCTCGTGGCGATCGGTGATGCGCAGCATCTCCTTGCCGTAATCGCCGTAGCGGCCGGACTGCTTCCACAGATCGGCCGACTGGATGGTCGGCATCAGCAGTTCCTGGCAGCCGGCGCGGTCCTGTTCCTCGCGCACGATCTGCTCGATGTTCTTCAGCACGCGAAAGCCGAGCGGCAGCCAGGAATAGATGCCGGCACTCGCCTGGCGCACCATGCCGGCGCGCAGCATCAGGCGGTGGGAGACGATCTGGGCCTCGCTGGGATTCTCCTTCAGCGTCGGCATGAAATAGGCAGAAAGGCGCATGCAAAATCCTCGGGTCGAGCCCGTCTCAGACAGGTTTCGGGCGGCGGAGACTGTAGGGGAGGCGTTCTACCCTGTCCATGGCCGAGGGCCTGACCAAACAGGGCAAAATCGCCACAATTCCTCAGGGCCTGTGCGATTCGGCTTTGGCTTCCTGGGCTTCGTCTTCTTCATCCAGGGCGGGCCGAGCTTGGCGATCTTCTTGTAGACGGGGCAAGTGGTCGCATGGGTCCCGGGCAGATAGCCGAGGCTCATCAGGAACTCGCCGACGATCTCGCCGCCGGTGAAGCGGAAGGTCTGTTTGAACAGCTTCACCCACTCATCCTTGGTCAGCGGGTGATGGGCATCGAGCCAGCCGGCGAAGGAGCCGTGCGACTTGCGGATCGCCTGCAGGCGCTTGGCATTGTCGATGGCCGCATCGACTTTCAGGCGATTGCGGATGATGCCGGCATCGGCTAGCAGGCGCTTGCGCTCCCGTGCGCCGTATTTCGCCACCTTGTCGATATCGAAGCCGTCATAGGCGGCGAGGAAAGCCTCGCGCTTTTTCAGGCAGGTGAGCCAGGAGAGGCCGGCCTGGTTGATCTCCAGCACCAGCCGCTCGAACAGGATCTTGTCATCGCGTGAGGGAAAACCGTATTCGCGATCATGATACGGCCCATGGAAGGGATGACCCGGGGCGATATCGCAATAGGTGCTCATCGATGCGCTTCCTTCACGGACGGAATGAAATCCACGAGGCGGTGATCAGCCACCAGGCGACGAGCCAGAGCAGCCCCGCCACCACCGTCGTGGCACCCACCTTGGTCCAGAGATAGGCCTTGGCCGGCGCACCCGGATCGTGGCCGGGCTCGGGATTCTCCTCGCGCCGCACGCCCCAGGGCAGGACACGGCAAACAGGATCGTCCACCAGATCAGGAAATAGACGACGAAGCCGGTGAGCAAATTCATGCCTGTTCCAGTTCGATCAGCGTGCCGAGAAAATCCTTGGGATGCAGGAACAGCACCGGCTTGCCATGGGCGCCGATCTTGGGATTGCCGTCGCCCAGCACGCGGGCGCCGGCGGATTTCAGGTGGTCGCGCGCGGCCAGGATGTCGTCGACCTCGTAGCAGATATGGTGGATGCCGCCGCCGGGATTGCGCGACAGGTAATTGGCGATGGGCGAATTCTCGCCCAGGGGCTCCAATAGCTCGATCTTGCTGTTGGGCAATGTGACGAACACCACCGTCACGCCATGCTCGGGCTGGGGCAGCGGCGCGGAGACCTCGGCGCCCAACGCCCCGGCATAGAGCTTCGAAGCAGCGGCCAGGTCTGGCACCGCAATAGCGACATGATTCAGGCGTCCGATCATCGCAAAGGGGCTACAGAGAATTGGCCGGAATGGCAAGTGTCTGACGCTTCATTCTCTAACTCGTCATGCCCGGGCTCGGCCAAGAGGCCGCCCCAGGCATGACGACTGGGGAATTATCAGCGCCGCCCGCGCTAACTCTTAATCGTCATGCTCGGGCCAGACCCGAGCATCCAGAGAAAGAGCGCCGCGTCAGCCGGCAATACCCAGCGTGGACCGAATCGTATAGGTGGTCGATGTGCCGAGAAGTTCGAGAATTTTTGCCCGGATCAACGCCTGCTGATCCGGCGTGTACTCCTCCCAATGATATTTCAGCGGTAGACCGGCGAGTTCAGCCTCCGGATAGTTCGCCATGTTGATCGAAGGCCATTCCGTTGCCTTGGTCGGGGGGATGCGGAGAGCCGTCGAGTTGATCTCCTTGAAGGTTGATCCGTCGATGATTGCCAACGACAGCAGCGCGTGGGCCGTCGGCTTGTAGATGCCGAAAATATCCAGAAGCTTGCTGACGCCGATACCCTTGAAGACCGGACCCTGCAATTCCGGCATCAGCCTGTAGTTCAGGCAGATCACGACGATCAGATCGACAGGCACACCAGGTTTGGCATGCTCCTTGGCGAAGGTCTCGGTTGGATTGAGTTTTTCGAAGGCAATATCGACCGGCGCGTCGGCATCGACGAACTGCGTCGACGCCTCGGAATAGGCAACCTGGAATCGGGGCGCCAACGCGCGTGTCGCGGCATCCAGCACGACCTGCTCCATATGCCAATCCGGCACCGGGGCGGTCTTGTACGAATCTTCAAAAACCGTCGTGCCTGACGTTGCGATGGAAATTTGCGGCGGCACGGATACGAGCACCGCAACCGATTTCGCCGTACTGGAGACATTGGCCTTTGGCGGCGCCGTCGCCGCACAGGCCGACAGAAATGCCAATCCGCCGACAAGTACGGATCGGCGCGCCCAAGTCCCGATATCCATGGAAAACCCCCGCCCCATGCAACCCTTACGCGCAGGCAGGATAGCAATTGCAGGCGCGCGGCGTAGGCGCGATCAGTAAAAGAAATCCCTCTCCCCCGTCCTTTATGGGGGAGAGGCAAGGTGAGGGGGTGTCGATTGCGGGTTCGGTGCGGTTAAGCCCTCACCCTACCCTCTCCCGCTACCAAGCGCGGGAGAGGAAAAAATTAGTCGGCGATGCGCACCAGATGCACGTCGGTGACCGGCTTCTTGCCGAAATGGGAATGAAGCGAGCGGCGGATGGCGATGCGGGCGACTTCCCTCACCGCCGCGTCGTCGGCGAGCTTGGCGGCGGAAAGATCGGCAACGGCCTTGCCCGCCGCTGACGCCGCCGCCAGCACCGCTTCATCGGCGGAATCCTCGCCGGCCAGGCCATGGATCGTGATCTGTGGCCGGCCGAGCAGCTTGCCCGCGCTGTTCATCACCAGGGTCGCCACGGCGGTGCCGTTGAAGGCCATGCGCTGGCGCACCTTCAGTGAGGCCCCCTCCAGCGGCACCAGCATCTTGCCGTCGAGGCCGAGGCGCCCGGAATCCACCTGCCCCACGATCTCGCCCGGACCGGGCGCCAGGCGGATCATCGTGCCGTTCTCCGCCAGCAGCGCCTCGCGCACCTGGCAGCCCTGGGCCAGTTCGATATGGGCGCGCAGATGGCGCAGCTCGCCATGCACCGGCACGGCGATCCGGGGCTTGATCCAGCGATACATGTCGGCCAGATCGTCGCGGGCCGGATGGCCGGAGACATGGATGAAATGGTCGCGCTCGGTGATGATCCGCACACCGCGATGGATCAGGGCGTTGTGAAGCTCGCCGATGGAATGTTCATTGCCCGGGATGATGCGGGAGGAAAAGATCGCGGCGTCGCCTGCCTCCAGCGCCACATCGGGATGCTCGCCGCGGGCAATGCGCGCCAGCGCCGAGCGCGGCTCGCCCTGGCTGCCGGTACAGATCATCAGCACCTTGTCGCGCGGCAGGTGGCCGATATCGCCCTCCTCGAGGAAGTCCGGCAGGCCGGTCAGATAGCCGGTCTCCTGCGCCGCCTCGACCATGCGCCAGAGCGAGCGGCCGACAAGCCCGACATGGCGGTCATGGGCGAGGGCCGCGCGGGTGACGCTTTCGATGCGCGCCAGGTTGCTGGCAAAACACGCGACCGCGATGCGCTGGTCGAACTCGCCGATCAGCTTGTCCAGGCTCTGGCGCACCTCGGCCTCGGAGCCGGAGCTGCCCTCGACCAGCACATTGGTCGAATTGCAGATCATCGCCAGCACGCCTTCGTCGCCCAGGCCCGCAAGCGCGTTCTCATCGGTGATCGGGCCGATGACCGGATCGGGATCGAGCTTCCAGTCGCCGGTATGCAGCACCGCCCCCAGCTTGGTGCGGATCACCACCGCATTGGGCTCGGGTATCGAATGGGTGATGCTGATCAGCTCGATCTCGAAGGGCCCGACCGTGAAGGCGCCCGACAGCGGGATTTCGGTGATGCGCGCCTCGCTCAGCAGGTTCGCTTCCGCCAGCTTGCGGCGCAGCACCGCGGCGGTGAAGGGCGTGGCATAGATCGGACAGCGCAGCTTCGGCCACAGATAGGGCACCGCGCCGATATGGTCTTCATGCGCGTGGGTCAGCACGAGGCCGGCCAGCTGGTCGCGCCGTTCCACGATGAATGAGGGATCCGGCATGATCACGTCGATGCCCGGCGTGTCGTCCTTGCCGAAGGTGATGCCGAGATCGACCATCAGCCATTTGCCGGCATGGCCGTAGAGATTGAGGTTCATGCCGATCTCGCCGCAGCCGCCCAGCGGCAGGAACAGCAGTTCGCCGGCGCCCGGCAAACCGTTCATCGGCGGATGCTTCGGCCGGTTGCGACGATGAATTTCGACCAGGCCGCGCATGGTGATTTCCGGCTCCAGCCGGCGGATCACCGGTGTGGCATCGACGAACAGCGGCGCCAGCCCGCCGGTGGCGATCACCGCGAGCGGGCTACCGAATTCCTTGCCGATGCGCTCGACGAGCCCCTCGATCAGCCCGACATAGCCCCAGAAGATGCCGGACTGCATGGCTTCCAGCGTGTTCCTGCCGATGACGCGCGCGGTCGCCGCCACGGCGATGCGCGGCAGCATGGCGGTAGCGCCATGGAGGGCTTCGAGGCTGAGATTGATGCCGGGCGAGATGACGCCGCCGGTGTAGTTGCCCTCGCCATCCACCACGTCGAAGGTCGTGGCGGTGCCGAAATCGACGATGATGAGCGGCTCGGGGCATAAGCAGATGCCCGCCCACCGCATTGGCCAGGCGATCGGCGCCCACCTCGTTCGGCCGGTCGAGCAGCACCTTGATGCCGAGTTTCACGCCGGGCTCGCCGACGACCAAAGGCTTCGTGCCGAGATGCTTCTCGCAGAGCATGCGCAGATGCAGCAGCGCCTGGGGCACGACGGTGGCGATGATCGATTCGGTGATCTTGTGGCGGTCGATCCCGGCCAGCGCCATGAGCTGGCTGATCCAGACGAGATACTCGTCGGCGGTGCGCCCGCTCTCGGTGCGCAGGCGCCAATCGCCCACCATCCGGTCGCCGTCGAACAGGCCGAATTTGACGTTGGTGTTGTTGGCATTGATGGCGAGCAGCATGGCGCCTCTCTCCTACCCTGCCGGATAGAATACGTCGCCGGCGGTCACGAGGCGATGGCGGCCATCGGCAAGCTCCAGATCCAGCGCCCCGCTGCGGTCCAGCGCGGCAAAGCGGCCCTTCAGCGTGGCACTTTCCAGCCGCACCTCGATCGGCTCGCCGAGGCCCTGGGCGAAATCGAGCCAGCGCGCCCGGACCGGCGCAAAGCCCTCGCTCTGCCAGTGCCGGTACCAGGCCAGCAGGCGTTCGGCCAGGCTCTCGAGCAGCGCTTCCACCGTCACCTGCGAGCCGGCGGCGCTGAGCGAGGTGGCGCGATAGGGCGTATCGGCCGGATGGCTTTCGACATTGATGCCCATGCCGAGCACAAGCGCCTCCACATTGCGGCCAGCTGCCTCGGCCTCCGGCAGAATGCCCGCCGTCTTGGCACCGTCGATCAGCAGATCGTTGGGCCATTTGCAGCTGAGGCGCCTGTTCGGCCGGCAGTACGGCGAGCAGGGTCTCGGCCATCCCCACCGCGGCGACAAAGCCGAGCTGTGCTGCTTGGGCCGGCGGCACGGCAGGGCGCAGCAGCAGCGAACAATAGAGATTGCCCGGTGGCGAGGACCATGAGCGGCCGCGCCGCCCTCGCCCGCCGGTCTGTTGCTTCGCCCAGATGACGGTGCCCTTCGGATGCGCCCGCCTGCGCGCACGGCGCAGCGCCTCTTCATTGGTGCTGCCGATGCTATCGAATGCTTCGAGGGAAAAGAAAGCCGGAAGGTTCGGCCGCCCGATCATCTGGCGACGGCGTCATCCGCCGAACAGAGAGGCTGCCGCCGCCTGGGCGGCGCCCAGCAGCGGACCCGGGCGCGGCGAAGAACAGCAGGATCGCCAGCCCGCTGACCGCCAGGACGACGGAGACTTCGGGCCCCTGGGAGCGATCGAAGGCCGGTCCCGGCTCGTCGAAATACATCACCTTGATGATGCGCAGATAGTAGTAGGCGCCGATCACGCTGCTCACCACGCCGATGACGGCGAGCACATAGAGATGCTGGGTGATGGCCGGCAGAAAGACGTAGAGCTTGCCGAAGAATCCGGCGAGCGGGGGAATGCCCGCCATGGAGAACATGAAGAGCGCCATGGCGGCGGCGGTCAGCGGATCGCTGCGCGACAATCCGGCGAGATCGGTGATCTCCTCCACCATCACGCCCTTGCGGCGCATGGAGAGGATGCAGGCGAAGGCGCCCAGCGTCATGCAGACATAGATCGCCATATAGATCATCAGGCCGCGGATGCCCTCGGCGGTGCCGGCGGCAAGCCCGACCAGGGCGTAGCCGACATTGCCGATGGAGCTATAGGCCATCAGCCGCTTGATGTTGCGCTGATTGATGCCGGCGACCGATCCCAGCACCATCGAGGCGATCGAGATGAAGACGATGATCTGGCGCCAATCGGCCACCAGATGGCCGAAGGGTCCGGTCATGACCCGCACGAACAAGGCAATCGCCGCGACCTTGGGTGCGGCGGAGAAGAAGGCGGTCACCGGCGTGGGCGCCCCTTCATAGACGTCCGGCGTCCACATATGGAACGGCACGGCGGAAACCTTGAAGGCAAGGCCTGACACGACGAAGACGAGGCCGACGATGAGGCCGACCGGCGTGGTGGCCGTGCCGGTCAGTGCCGCGGCCAATCCGACAAAGCCCGTGGTGCCGGCGAAGCCATAGATCATCGAGGCGCCGTAGAGCAGCATGCCCGAGGAGAGCGCGCCGAGAACGAAATACTTCAACCCCGCCTCGGTCGAGCGCAGGGAATCGCGCTGGAATGCGGCGACCACATAGAGCGCCAGGCTCTGGAACTCCAGGCCGAGGTAGAGCGAGATCAGGTCGTTCGCCGAGATCATCAGCAGCATGCCCGATGTGGCGAACAGCATGAGGATCGGGAATTCGAACCGGGCCATGTATTCCCGCTCGATGTAATTGAGCGAGAGCAGGATCGAGATCGCCGAGGCGCCCAGCGCCAGCAATTTCATGAACTGGCTGAAGCGATCGACGATGAAGAGATTGCCGAAGGCCGTGGCGCTGGCGGTCTGGTTCTTCAGCACCAGCACCATGGCGATCACGATCACCGCTACCGCAAGCCAGGAGATCAGCCGCGCGCGATCCTGTTTCAGGAACACGCCCAGCATCAGCAGCGCCATGGAGCCGGCAACCAGCACCAGCTCGGGAAGGGCGGCCGTCCAGTTCATGGCGCGACCGCAAAGCTGGGCGCGACCGCAAGGTTGGGCGCCACCGCCAGGCTGGCGAGCGCGTGGCGCGCGGCTTCATTGGCCATGGCCGTGTGGAAACCGCCGATCAGGCGATCCACCGCCGGCGCCATGATATCGGTGAAGGATGTCGGATAAATTCCCATCCACATGACGATCAGGATCAGCGGCGCAAAGATTGCGATCTCGCGCGGGCTCAGATCCAGCATGTTCATCAGATCGGCCTTCTCCAGCTTGCCGAAAATGACCCGGCGATAGAGCCAGAGCATGTAGGCGGCACCCAGGATGATGCCGGTGCAGATCAGGGTCGCGACCCAGGTGTTGACCTGGAAGGCGCCGAGCATCACCAGGAACTCGCCGATGAAGCCGCTGGTGGCCGGCAGGCCGATCGAGGCCAGCATGAACAGCATGAAGACCGCGGCATAGACCGGCATGCGATGGACGAGCCCGCCATAGCGGTCGATATCGCGGCTGTGCAGGCGGTCATAGACGACGCCGACGATAAGGAAGAGTGCGCCGGAGACGATGCCGTGGCTCAGCATCTGGAACAGCGCGCCCTGCAGCCCGGCCACCGTCACGGTGAAGATGCCGACGGTCACGAAGCCCATATGCGCGACCGAGGAATAGGCGATCAGCTTTTTCATGTCGGTCTGGGCCAGCGCCACCAGCGAGGTGTAGATCACCGCCACCACCGAGAGGGCATAGACCAGCGGCGCGAAATAGCTGGAGGCCAGCGGCAGCATGGGCAGCGAAAAGCGCAGGAAGCCATAGGCGCCCATCTTCAGCAGAACGCCGGCCAGGATGACCGAGCCCGCCGTCGGCGCCTCGACATGGGCGTCCGGCAGCCAGGTGTGCACCGGCCACATCGGCATCTTGACCGCGAAGGAGGCGAAGAGCGCCAGCCACAGCCAGCGCTGCACGTCGGCCGCGAACTGGAAGTGCATCAATGTGGGAATGTCGGTGCTGCCGGCGATGAAATACATGGCGATGATCGCCAGCAGCATCAGCACCGAGCCCAGCAGCGTATAGAGGAAGAACTTGAAGGCCGAATAGACGCGCCGCGGCCCGCCCCAGATGCCGATGATCAGGAACATCGGGATCAGCACGCCTTCGAAGAACATATAGAACAGCACGAAATCCAGCGCGCAGAAGGTGCCGACCATGAAGGTCTCCAGCACCAGGAAGGCGATCATGTACTCCTTCACCCGGGTGCGGATCGATTGCCAGCTCGCCACCACGCAGATCGGCGTCAGCAATGTCGAGAGCAGCACGAACAGCATGGAAATGCCGTCGACGCCCATATGGTAGTTGATGCCGAAGGCAGGGATCCATTTCGCCTGCTCGACGAACTGGAACTCGGCACTGCCCCGGTCGAAGCTGAACCAGAGCACCAGCGACAGCATGAAGGTCAGCAGCGAGGTCCAGAGCGCCAGGTAGCGGGCATTGCGCGCCACCGCCTCGGCCTCGCCGCGCAGCAGCAGGATCAACACCGATCCTGCGAGCGGCAGGAAGGTGACGATGGAGAGGATCGGCCAATCGCTCATGATCCGCTCACCGCGCCTGCCAATAGAGGTACCAGCTGATCAGCAGCACGACGCCGATCAGCATGGCGAAAGCATAGTGATAGACGTAGCCCGACTGCAGCTGGCCGGCGCGGCGCGCCAGGCTGCGGGTCAACGAGGCGATGCCGTCGGGGCCGAGGCCATCGATGATGGCGCCGTCGCCGATCTTCCACAGGCCGCGGCCCAGCCGCTTTGCCGGGCGCACGAACAGGAAATCGTAGAGCTCGTCGAAATACCACTTGTTGAGCAGGAACAGGTAGATCGGCCGCGTGGCGCTGGCGAGGCGCGCCGGCAGGCTGGGCACGGCGATATACATGATATAGGCGAGCACGATGCCGCCGACGGCGAAGACCAGCGGCGAGATGCCCACCCATTCCGGCACGTGATGGGCGGCCTCCAGCGTGTTGTCCGCCGGCAGCACGAACAGCGACTGGCCCCAGAAGGCATCCATCTGGGCGCCGACGAAGCGCGAATAGAAGACATATCCGGCGGCGAGCGCGCCGACGGCCAGCGGCAGCAGCGGCACCAGCATGATCATCGGCGATTCATGGACGTGATGCATCGTCTCGTGATCGGCGCGCGGCTTGCCGTGGAAGGTCATGAACAACAGGCGCCAGGAATAGAAGGCGGTCATGACCGCCGCCGCCTCGCCCATCCAGAAGGCGAATTTGCCGCCGCCGCCATGGGCCGCCCAGGCTGCTTCCAGGATCACATCCTTGGAATAGAAACCGGCGAAACCGAACAGGCCGGGAATGCCGATGCCGGCAAGGGCCAGGCTGCCGATCCACATCAGCGCGTAGGTCACCGGGATCAGGCGCCAGATGCCGCCCATCTTGCGCATATCCTGTTC
This sequence comes from uncultured Alphaproteobacteria bacterium, assembly GCA_963770335.1. Taxonomy (GTDB): domain Bacteria; phylum Pseudomonadota; class Alphaproteobacteria; order Dongiales; family Dongiaceae; genus DASXQK01. The sequence continues at coordinate 74,916 of CAVYPG010000016.1, read as the reverse complement.
GCCCGACATGGCGTGGATCACCGAGCCCGCGCCCAGGAACAGCAGCGCCTTGAAGAAGGCATGGGTGAACAGATGGAACATGGAGCCGCCATAGGCCGAGACGCCGGCGGCAAAGAACATGTAGCCCAGCTGGCTGCAGGTCGAATAGGCGATGACCCGCTTGATGTCGTTCTGCACCAGGCCGACGGTGGCCGCGAAAAAGGCCGTCGTGGCGCCGACCACCGTGACCACGGCGAGCGCGGTCGGCGCGTATTCGAACATGGGCGACAGACGGCAGACCATGAACACGCCGGCCGTCACCATGGTGGCGGCATGGATCAAGGCCGAGACCGGGGTCGGGCCCTCCATCGCATCGGGCAGCCAGGTATGCAGCAGGATCTGCGCCGATTTGCCCATGGCGCCGATGAAGAGCAGCAGGCAGAGCGTATCCATGGTCGGCAGATGCATGCCGAGGAACTCGATGCTGGTCGCCTGCATGCCGGGTGCGGCCTTGAACACCGCGTCGAAGCCGACATTCTTGAAGACGAGATAGACGCCCAGGATGCCGAGCACGAAACCGAAATCGCCGATGCGGTTGACGATGAAGGCCTTGATCGCCGCGGCATTGGCGGCTGGGCGGTCGTACCAGAAGCCGATCAGCAGATAGGAGCAGAGCCCCACCCCTTCCCAGCCGAAGAACAGCTGCATGAAGTTGTCGGCGGTGATGAGCATCAGCATGCAGAAGGTGAACAGGCTGAGATAGCTCATGAAGCGCGGGATCGACCCGTCGCCATGCATGTAGCCGATGGAATAGACATGGACCATGGCCGAGACGCCGGTGACGACCACCAGCATCACGGCCGTCAGCTGGTCGACGCGCAGCGCCCAATGGGCCTCGAACGTGCCGGTCCGGAACCAGGTCATCAGCTCGGTGGTGCGCACATGGCCATGCAGCGCCACGTCGACGAAGACGGCGCCGGCCATCACCATGGAGGCCAGCATGGCAAGGCAGGTGACGCCCTGGGCGCCCTTGTCGCCGATGTAGCGGCAGAACAGGCCCGAAATCGCGGAGGCGATCAGCGGCAGGAAGACGATTGCGACATCCATCGGCCGGCTCAACCCTTCATCATGTTGATGTCTTCGACGGCGATGGAGCCGCGATTGCGGAAATAGACGACGAGGACGGCAAGGCCGATGGCCGCTTCCGCCGCCGCCACGGTCAGCACGAACAGGGCGAAGACCTGGCCGACCAGATCGTGCAGCTGGGTCGAGAAGGCGACGAGGTTGATGTTCACCGCCAGCAGCATCAGCTCGACCGACATCAGGATGACGATGACGTTCTTGCGGTTGAGGAAAATGCCGAAGATGCCCAGCGTGAACAGGATCGCCGCCACGGTCAGATAATGGGCAAGGCCGATGATCATGAGCGCACCCCGCTGCCGCTCGTCACCTGTTTGACCTCGACGGAATCGCCGCGCCGGCGCTCGGTCTGCTTGCCGATGGATTGCCGGCGCACGCCGGTGCGCTGGCGATGGGTCAGCACGATGGCGCCGATCATGGCGACCAGCAGGACGAGGCCGGCGATCTGGAACAGATACACGTAATTGGTGTAGATCACCATGCCGAGCGCATGGGTATTGGTGATCTGGTCGGCGCTCGGCGTCGGTGCCAGCGCGGCCGACGAGGCGCCGGGCGAAATCACCCAGGCGCCGAAGATCAGCACCAGCTCCACCAGCAGGATCAGCCCAACCAGCAAGCCGATGGGCAGATAAGTCAGCGCACCCTTGCGCAGCTCGGTGAAGTTGATGTCGAGCATCATGACGACGAACAGGAACAGCACCGCCACGGCGCCGACATAGACGACGATCAGGATCATCGCCAGGAACTCGGCGCCCATCAGCACGAACAGGCCGGCCGCGTTGAAAAAGGCCAGGATCAGGAACAATACCGAGTGCACGGGATTGCGCGCCGTGATCACCATGACGCCGGAAGCAACGGCGATACCGGCGAACAAATAGAATGCGAGGGCCTGGATGATCATGGCCGCTTCACCGGTAGGGCGCGTCGGCCGCCATATTGGCGGCGATCTCGGATTCCCAGCGATCGCCGTTCGAGAGCAGCTTGTCCTTGTTGTACAGCAGCTCCTCATGGGTCTCGGTGGCGAATTCGTAATTCGGTCCCTCGACGATGGCATCCACCGGGCAGGCCTCCTGGCACAGCCCGCAATAGATGCATTTCGTCATGTCGATATCGTAGCGCGTGGTGCGCCGGCTGCCATCGGCGCGGGGTTCCGCCTCGATGGTGATGGCCTGGGCCGGGCAGATCGCCTCGCACAGCTTGCAGGCAATGCAGCGCTCCTCGCCGTTGGGATAGCGGCGCAGCGCATGTTCGCCGCGGAAGCGCGGGCTGAGCGGCCCCTTCTCATAGGGGTAGTTGATCGTCACCCGCGGGCGGAAGAGATAGCGGAAGGTCAGGCCCAGGCCCGAGAGCAGCTCGGCCAGAAGCAGGCTTTTGCCGGCGCGCGCGATTGCACTCATCTGCTCACCTCAAGGGGCTTCACCTTCATGATCATGGCAGCCATCCGAACGCCATCAGCACACCCGCCGTCACCACGACCCAGAGCAGCGACAGCGGCAGGAAGACTTTCCAGCCCAGCCGCATGAGCTGGTCATAGCGGAAGCGCGGGAATGTCGCGCGCACCCAGAGGAAGAGGAACAGGACAAAGGCGATCTTGGCGAAGAACCAAACCGGACCCGGGATCCAGGTGAACGGCACCATGTTCACCGGCGGCAGCCACCCACCCAGGAACAGGATCGAGGTGGTGGCGCTCATCAGGATCATGTTCGCGTATTCGCCCAGGAAAAACAGGGCAAAGGCCATGGCCGAGTATTCGGAGAAGTAACCCGCGACGAGTTCCGATTCCGCTTCCGTCAGATCGAAGGGCGGGCGATTGGTTTCCGCCAGCGCCGAGATGAAGAAGACAACGAACATCGGCAGCAACGGCACGGCAAACCAGACATGCCGCTGGGCCATCACGATGTCCGAGAGATTGAGCGAACCCACGCAAAGCAGAACGGTGATCATGACGAAGCCGATGGAGACTTCGTAGGAGACCATCTGGGCCGCCGAACGCATGGCGCCGAGGAAGGGATATTTCGAATTGCTCGCCCAGCCGGCGATGACGATGCCGTAGACGCCGAGCGAGGAAATGGCGAAGAGGTAGAGGATGCCGACATTGATGTTGGCGACGACCATACCCTTGTCGAAGGGGATCACCGCCCAGGCGACCAAAGCGAGAGTGAAGGTGATCATCGGCGCCATGACGAAGAGCAGCCGGTTTGCCCCGCTCGGCACCACGGTTTCCTTGAACAGAAGCTTGAGGCCGTCGGCAAAGGGCTGCAGCAGGCCGAAGGGCCCGACGACGTTGGGGCCGCGGCGAAGCTGCATGGCCGCCAGCACCTTGCGCTCGGCATAGGTCAGATAGGCGACCGCGACCAGCAGCGGCACAATAATGGCCAGCGTCTCGGCGACAATGATCGCCGTCGGCATCACATAGCCGTGCAGCAGATCATCCATGGGTGCCTGTCGCCCCCGTATCCGGCGTCAGATAAGTCTCCACGCACTTCGCCATGGTTTCGGAAGCCCGGCTGATCGGATCGGTCATATAGAAATTGTCGATGGGCGAGACGAAGGGCTCGCTATCCACCGGCCCTTCCCTGCCGAAACTGCCCCATGGCGGCGGGCGTCACCGTCTCGAGGCGCTGGAAGCGCGGCGCCACCTGATAGAGATGCCGGCGCAGCTGGCGCAGATCGTTGTAAGGCAGCGGCTTGCCGAGGGCAGCCGACAGAGCGCGCAGGATCGTCCAGTCTTCCTTGGCCTCGCCCGGCGGGAACACGGCGAGCAGGCCAAGCTGCGGCCGCCCTTCCGTGTTCATGTAGGTGCCGTCCTTCTCGGTATAGGCGGCACCCGGCAGGATCACATCGGCGCGATGCGCCCCGTGATCGCCGTGATGGCCCTGATAGACGACGAAGGCCTTGCCGAAATGGTCCGTATCGATCTCATCGGCGCCCAGCAGATAGACGAATTCGATCTCGTTCTTTGTCGCGCCGTTGACGATGCCGGCAAGATCGCGCCCGCCCTCGCCCGGCACGAAGCCCAGTTCAAGACCGCCGACGCGCGACGCCGCCGTGTGCAGAACGTTGAATCCGTTCCAGCCATCCTTGATCAGGCCGCAGCTCTCCGCGACCTTGCGGGCCAGCGCCAGCACGGCGGCGCCGTCTTTGCGCGCCAGCGCGCCCTGGCCGAGGATCAGCATCGGCCGCTCGGCCTTCTTCAGCACCTCGGCAAAGGGATGGCGGCCTTCGGCCAACTCCTTCAGCGTGTCCGGCCCGGCGCCGAGGTAATCGTATTTATAGGTCAGGTCGAGTTTGGGTCCGATCACCGCGACCTTGTAGCGCCCATGATTGTAGCGCTTCAGGATCCGCGCATTGATGATCGGCGCTTCCCAGCGCGGGTTGCTGCCGATGATCAGACAGACATCGGACTGGTCGATACCGGCGATGGTGGTGTTGAAGAGATAGCCGGCGGCACAGGCAGGATCGATCGCGGCACCGTCCTGGCGGCAATCGATATTGGCCGAGCCCAGGCTCGCCATCAGCTCCTTCAGCGCCAGCATGGATTCGGCATCCACCTGGTCGCCGGCAATCGCGGCGATCTTGTTGCCCTCAACGCCCTTCAGGCGTTCGGCGATGGCGGCGAAGGCCTCGTTCCAGCTGGCCGGCTTCAATTTGCCGTCGCGCCGGATATAGGGCTTGTCGAGGCGCTGGCGGATCAACCCGTCGCAGGCAAAGCGCGCCTTGTCGGAAATCCACTCCTCGTTCACCGCCTCGTTCAGCCGCGGCAGGACGCGCAGCACTTCGCGCCCGCGGGAGTCGATACGAATATTGGTGCCGACGGCATCCATCACATCGACGGATTCGGTCTTGGTCAGCTCCCAGGGCCGGGCGATGAAGGCATAGGGCTTGGAGGTCAGCGCGCCCACCGGGCAGAGATCGATGATGTTGGCCGAAAGCTCCGAGCGCAGCGCCTTCTCGACATAGGTTCCGATCTCAAGATGCTCGCCGCGGCCGAGCGCGCCCAGCTCCTCAACCCCGGCGACCTCGGTCGCAAAGCGCACACAGCGCGTGCACTGGATGCAGCGCGTCATCACCGTCTTGACCAGCGGCCCGAAATTCTTGTCCTTCACCGCCCGCTTGGCTTCGTCATAGCGGCTGTGACCGAAGCCATAGCCCATGGCCTGGTCCTGCAGATCGCATTCGCCGCCCTGATCGCAGATCGGGCAATCCAGCGGATGGTTGATCAGCAGGAATTCCATCACGCCGTGGCGCGCCTTGCGCACCATGGGCGAATCCGTATGGATCACCATGTTGTCGGCGGCCGGCATGGCGCAGGAGGCGATCGGCTTCGGCGACTTTTCCTGTTCCACCAGGCACATGCGGCAATTGCCGGCGACCGACAACCGCTCGTGATAGCAGAAGCGCGGAATCTCGGCGCCGGCCAGCTCGCAGGCCTGCAGCACCGTGGTGCCCACCGGCACCTCGATCGCCTTGCCGTCGATGGTGAGTTTCGGCATGGCCCTCTCCTACTCCGCCGCCAGGCTGCCGGCATGCGCTGCGATGCGGCGCTCGATCTCCGGCCGGAAATGGCGGATCAGACCCTGGATCGGCCAGGCCGCGGCATCGCCCAGCGCGCAGATCGTGTGGCCTTCGATCTGGCGGGTGACCTGTTCCAGCATGTCGATTTCCTCGACCCGCGCCTCGCCGCGCACCAGGCGCTGCATGACGCGATACATCCAGCCCGTGCCCTCGCGGCAGGGCGTGCACTGGCCGCAGCTCTCATGCATGTAGAAGTGCGAGAGCCGGCTGATCGCCTCGACCAGATCGGTGGTCTTGTCCATGACGATCACGGCGGCGGTGCCGAGGCCGGACTTCACCTCGCGCAATGAATCGAAATCCATCAGCACCGTGTCGCAGATCGATTTCGGCAGCAGCGGCACGGAAGCGCCGCCCGGAATGACCGCCAGCAGATTGTCCCAGCCGCCGCGCACGCCGCCGGCATGGCGCTCGACGAGCTCCTTCAGCGGGATGCCCATCTCCTCTTCCACATTGCACGGCTTGTTCACATGGCCGGAGATGCAGAAGATCTTGGTGCCGGTGTTCTTCGGCCGGCCGAGCGCGCTGAACCAGGCGGCACCCCGGCGCAGGATCGTCGGGCCGACGGCGATGGATTCGACATTGTTGACCGTGGTCGGACAGCCATAGAGGCCGACCGCCGCCGGGAAAGGCGGCTTGAGGCGCGGCTGGCCCTTTTTGCCTTCCAGGCTTTCCAGCAGCGCGGTCTCTTCGCCGCAGATATAGGCGCCGGCGCCGCGATGCAGATAGACGTCGTGGTCGTAACCGGAACCGCAGGCGTTGGGGCCGATCAGCCCGGCTGCATAGGCCTCGTCGATGGCGACCTGCAGATTGACGGCCTCGTTATAGAACTCGCCGCGGATATAGATGTATGTCGCCTTGCAGCCCATGGCGAAGCCGGCGACCAGGCAGCCCTCGACCAGCATATGCGGATCGAAGCGCAGGATTTCGCGGTCCTTGCAGGTGCCGGGCTCCGACTCGTCCGCATTGACGACGAGATAGGAGGGCCGCGCCGGGTCCGGCTGCTTGGGCATGAAGGACCATTTGAGGCCGGTCGGGAATCCCGCCCCGCCGCGTCCGCGCAGATCGGATTTCTTGATCTCGTCGATGATGGCATCGCGGCCGCGCTCGAGCAGCGCCTTGGTATTGTCCCAAAGCCCGCGCTGGCGCGCGCCGGCGAGGCGCCAGTCCCTGGTGCCGTAGAGATTGCGGAAGATGCGATCGGTGTCCTGCAACATGTCTTCCGCCTATTTCATCTCGCTGAGCGTGGTCGGCCCGCCCTCGGGCGCGGAGCCCTGGCGCCCGGTCTGCGAACCCGGCGTCACCGGCTTGCCGCGCGCCAGCGAATCCAGCAGCCGCTCCAGCTTCAGCGGATCGAGGTCTTCGTAGAAATCGTCGTTGATCTGGATGACCGGCGCATTGACGCAGGTGCCCAGGCACTCGACCTCCACCAGGTGAACTTGCCGTCGGCCGTCGTTTCCTTGAGGCCGATGCCGAGCTTGCGCTGGCAGGTCTCCGTCAGCTTGTCGGAGCCGCGCAGCCAGCAGGGCGTGGTGCGGCAGACCTGCAGCAGGTATTTGCCCACCGGCTTCAGGTTGAACATCGTGTAGAAGGTCGCGACCTCATAGACGCGGATCGGCGCCATATCGAGGATCGCGGCCACGTAATCCATGGCCGCGCGCGGCAGCCAGCCGCCCACCTGGCGCTGGGCGAGATCGAGCAGCGGCAATACCGCGCTCGCCTGGCGGCCCGGCGGGTATTTGGCGACGATCTTGTCGGCCAGCGCCTTGTTCTCGGGCGTGAAGGCAAAAATCTCGCTCATCGATCGATCTCGCCGAAGACGATATCCATGGAACCCAGGATCGCGACGGAATCCGCCAGCATGTGGCCGCGGCTGCAGAAATCCATGGCCTGGAGATGGGCAAATCCCGGCGCGCGGATCTTGCAGCGATAGGGCTTGTTGCTGCCGTCGGAGACCAGATAGACGCCGAACTCGCCCTTGGGCGCTTCGACCGCCGTATAGGTTTCGCCCGGCGGCACGTGGAAGCCCTCGGTATAGAGCTTGAAGTGATGGATCAGCGCTTCCATGGAGCGCTTCATCTCGGCGCGCGGCGGCGGCGTGACCTTGCGGTCCGTGGAACAATGCGGGCCCTCGGGCATCTCCGCGATGCATTGGCGGATGATGCGCAAGGACTGGCGCATCTCTTCCATGCGCACGAGATAGCGATCGTAGCAGTCGCCGTTCTTGCCGATCGGGATGTCGAAATTCATCTTGGCGTAGACCATGTAGGGCTGGGACTTGCGCAAGTCCCAGGCAAGGCCCGAGGCGCGCAGCATCGGGCCGGTAAAGCCCCAATCCAGCGCATCGGCGGCCGAGACCGTGCCGATATCGACCAGCCGCTGCTTGAAGATGCGGTTCTCGGTCAGCAGATGCTCGATATCGTCCAGCACCTTGGGAAAGCGGTTGGTCCAGGCCAGCACATCGTCGAGCAATCCTGCCGGCAGATCCTGATGCACGCCGCCCGGCCGGTAATACGCCGCATGCAGGCGCGCGCCGCTGACCCGCTCATAGAACTCCATCAGCAGCTCGCGCTCCTCAAAGCACCACAGGAACGGCGTCAGCGCGCCGACATCCGAGGCATAGGCGGGCACGTTCAGCAGGTGATTGAGGATGCGGGTGATCTCGTCGAACATGACGCGGATGTACTGGGCGCGCAGCGGCACCTCGAGGCCCAGCAGCTTTTCCACCGCGAGCACGAAGGCGTGCTCCTGGCACATCGGCGAGACGTAATCGAGGCGATCGAAATAGGGGATCGCCTGCATATAGGTCTTGTATTCGATCAGCTTCTCGGTGCCGCGATGGAGCAGGCCGATATGCGGGTCGAGGCGCTCGACGACCTCGCCATCCATCTCCATGACCAGGCGCAGCACGCCGTGGGCCGCGGGATGCTGCGGCCCGAAATTCATGGTCAGCGGCTTGATCTGGGTTTCGGCCATCAGGCTTTGCCCGCCTTCTCGTCGCCCGGCAGTTGCAGCATGCCCTCCCAGGGGCTGAGGAAATCGAACGTGCGGAATTCCTGGGTCAGCTTGACCTTCTCATAGACCACCCGCTTCTGCTCCTCGTCGTAGCGCACCTCGACATAGCCGGTCAGCGGGAAATCCTTGCGCATCGGATGACCTTCGAAGCCGTAATCGGTCAGCAGGCGGCGCAGATCGTCATGGTCGGAGAAGAAGATGCCGTAGAGGTCCCAGGCCTCGCGCTCGAACCAGCCGGCGGAGCGATAGATCGAGGCGACCGAGGGCACCGCCGTCGCCTCGTCGGTCGGAACCTTCACCCGGATGCGCAGATTGTTGGGCAGGCTCAGCAGGTTATAGACGACCTCGAAACGCTGCGCGCGCTCGGGATAATCGACGCCGCAGATATCGACCAGCATGTTGAACTGGCATTGCGGGTTGTCGCGCAGCATCGTCAGCAGCGAAACGATGCGAAGCCGGCGTCGTCCATAGAATCAGCTCGCCGACGATCGCCTCGCTCCTGGTCACGAGCGAAGCCGCCTCGCCGGTAAGATAGTCGCCGAGTTCTTTCAGCGCCTGGTTCATCGCGATTCTCTCGTCGACTTCGTCGTTAGCGGGCAATCGTGCCGGTGCGGCGGATTTTTTTCTGCAGTTGCAATATGCCGTAGACCAGGGCTTCCGCCGTCGGCGGGCAGCCCGGCACATAAACATCGACCGGCACGATGCGATCGCAGCCGCGCACGACCGCATAGGAATAATGGTAGTAGCCGCCGCCATTGGCGCAGGAGCCCATGGAGATGACCCAGCGCGGCTCGGCCATCTGGTCGTAGACCTTGCGCAGTGCCGGGGCCATCTTGTTGGTCAGCGTGCCGGCGACGATCATGACGTCGGACTGGCGCGGGCTCGCCCGGGGCACGATGCCGAAACGGTCGAGATCGTAGCGCGCCATATAGGCATGCATCATCTCGACAGCGCAGCAGGCAAGACCAAAGGTCATCGGCCAGAGCGAACCGGTGCGTGCCCAGTTCACCACCTTGTCCATCTGGGCGACGACGAAGCCCTTGTCCGAAAGCTCGTCCGTGACCGCCTTGAGAACGGCGTCCTGGCCAGCACCCGGCGGCAGGGGATTGTTCACTCCCATTCCAGCGCCCCCTTCTTCCATTCGTAGATGAAGCCGATGGTGAGCACGCCGAGGAAGGCGATCATCGACCAGAAGCCGAAGGCGCCGATGCGCCCCAGCGAGATCGCCCAGGGAAACAGGAAGGCAACCTCAAGGTCGAAGATGATGAACAGGATGGAGACCAGGTAGAAGCGGATGTCGAAGCGCCGGCGGGCATCGTCGAAAGCCTCGAAGCCGCATTCATAGGGCGACAATTTCTCGGGATCGGGCTTCTGATGCGCCACCAGGAGCGAACCGACCACCATCGCGCCGGCAATTCCCCCGGCAATGACGAGGAAGATCATGATCGGCAGATATTCGCGGAGCAGTCCGTTCATCGACAGGTGTCCCAAGCGCGAGCGGACCCCATCGGCGCGGCCGCCGGCGCCCCAAAAGCGCCGACACTATAGGGCGGCAAAGTTCTCAAAAAAAGGACAAAACAACCGTATTTTCGCGCCGGTAATCGCTTGGCAAAGCGGCGAATCTCGGCACGGGAAATGGCGGGAGCGACGGGACTTGAACCCGCGGCCTCCGGCGTGACAGGCCGGCGCTCTAACCAACTGAGCTACGCCCCCGCAGGGCGCCCAACAAGGGCGGGTTCATCTAATCTGGCGACCCCACCCTGTCAAGCAAACTCCCTCTCGGAGCGCGGCGGATGCAGACGAGAAACAGCGCTGGCGCCGCTTCTCCTGCCGTCATGGCCGGGCTTGACCCGGCCATCCATCTTTCTGGCGAAGAAAGTAAGCCGTGGATACCCGGGCTCGGCTACGCCGCCCCGGGCATGACGATCGAGTATGAACCTCGATCGTGCCATTCTCGGTCGTCATCCATGGTTGGAAGTCTGGTGGGCGATGACGGGATCGAACCGCCGACCCTCTCGGTGTAAACGAGATGCTCTACCGCTGAGCTAATCGCCCGTGCCGCGCATCTTAGCCTAAAACGAAGCCGGCCGCCTCGGGCAGAGGCGGCCGGCGAAACTCACATCGGCGCCGGGGCGTCGGCCGTCAGTTGACCGATGCCTTCAGGGCTGCGCCAGCCTTGAACTTCACCTGTTTGGACGCAGGGATCTTGATCTGCTCGCCCGTGCGCGGATTGCGTCCGATCGATGCATTGCGCTTCACGACATGGAAGGTGCCGAAACCGACATTGCGGAACTCGCCCGCTTTTTTGAGTGCGTCCTCGATGCCGTCGAACACAGCATCTACTGCCTTTGCCGCGTCGCTCTTCGACAGGCCGGCTTTCTCAGCGACCACACCAATCAAATCATTCTTGTTCACGTTGAAACCCCCCTTCGCGAATGGAGATGGGAAATGCCTATCAGCCCGATATGCCAGCCGATGCCCGCAAAGTGTAGATCGCGGCTTTTGGCGCCGTCAATCGGCGCCATGGTCCGTGACGGACAGTTATCCCCCGGCCTTTTTTCCTGTCACCGACCCCTCAGCGTCATCATCCGCACACTCAGAAACGACGAAGGCGCCCGGTTGGGGGCGCCTTCGCTGAAGTCATTCCAGGGTGAGGAACGTTAATGCGTGATGACGCCTTCGATCGGCAGCGTGGGTACCGGCACCGGCGCGTCCGATGGCTCCGCCCACTCGATCGGCGTTAACGGACGGACCAGCGCTTCCTTCAGCACTTCGTCGGCCGTCGAGACGGGGACCAGCTTCAATCCCTTCTTAACGTTGTCGGGAATCTCCGCCAGATCCTTCGCATTGTCCTGCGGGATCAACACTGTCGTCACCCCGGCGCGCAAGGCGGCCAGCAGCTTTTCCTTCAGACCGCCGATCGGCAGCACGCGTCCGCGCAACGTCATTTCCCCGGTCATCGCCACGTCGCGGCGCACGGGAATACCGGTGAGCACCGAGACGATCGAGGTCAGCATGCCGACGCCGGCCGAGGGGCCGTCCTTGGGCGTGGCACCCTCGGGCACATGGACGTGGATATCCTTGCGCTCGAACAGCGTCGGCTTGATGCCGAACTCGGCCGCCCGCGACTTGACGTAGCTTTCCGCGGCCTGCACCGATTCCCGCATCACCTCGCCCAGCTTGCCGGTGATGATGACCTTGCCCTTGCCCGGCAGGGTGACGGCCTCGATCGACAGGATCTCGCCGCCGACCTCGGTCCAGGCGAGACCCGGTGGTCACGCCCACCAGATCCTTCAGCTCCGCCTCGCCATAGCGATAGCGGCGCACGCCGGCATATTTCTCCAGATTGCGCGGCGAGATCGTCACCCGCTGCAGGCTCTTCATCAGGATGTCCTTGATCGCCTTGCGCGCCAGATTGGCGAGCTCGCGCTCCAGGTTGCGCACGCCGGCTTCGCGCGTGTAGTAGCGCACGAGGTCGCGCAGCGCCTCATCCGTCACCTTCCACTCGCCCTGCTTCAAGCCCATGATCCTTGAACAGCTTGGGCAGCAGATGGCGCTTGGCGATCATGATCTTCTCATCCTCGGTGTAGCCGGGGATGCGGATCAGCTCCATGCGGTCGAGCAGCGGCTGCGGCATGCGCAGCGTGTTCGCCGTGGTGACGAACAGCACGTCGGACAGATCGTAATCGACTTCGAGATAATGGTCGTTGAACGTCGAATTCTGCTCCGGATCCAGCACCTCGAGCAGGGCCGAGGAGGGATCGCCGCGCCAGTCCTGGCCCAGCTTGTCGATCTCGTCCAGCAGGAACAGCGGGTTCGAGGCCTTGGCCTTCTTCATGCCCTGGATGACCTTGCCGGGCATCGAGCCGATATAGGTGCGCCGATGGCCGCGCACCTCGGCCTCGTCGCGCACGCCGCCCAGCGACATGCGAACGAAATTGCGCCCCGTCGCCCGCGCGATCGACTTGCCGAGCGAGGTCTTGCCCACGCCCGGTGCGCCGACCAGGCAGAGGATCGGGCCCTTGACCTTCTTCATGCGCTGCTGCACGGCGAGATATTCGAGGATGCGCTCCTTGACCTTCTCGAGACCGTAATGGTCGTCGTTCAGGACCTTCTGCGCCGCCTTGATGTCGTGCTTGACCTTGGTCGGCTTGTTCCAGGGAATGCCCAGCAGCCAGTCGAGGTAGTTGCGCACCACCGTCGCCTCGGCCGACATCGGGCTCATGGAACGCAGCTTCTTCAATTCAGCCAGCGACTTTTCGCGCGCTTCCTTGGTGAACTTGGTCTTGCGGATGCGCTGCTCGAGCTCGGCCAACTCGTCCTTGGCGTCGTCGCCGTCGCCGAGCTCCTTCTGGATCGCCTTCAGCTGCTCGTTCAGATAGTACTCGCGCTGGGTCTTCTCCATCTGGCGCTTGACCCGGCTGCGAATGCGCTTTTCCACCTGCAGCACGCCGATCTCGCCCTCCATGAAGACGAAGACGCGCTCCAGCCGCTTGATGACGCTGTCGGTCTCCAGCAGTTCCTGCTTCTCGGCGATCTTGAGGCCGAGATGGGAGGCAACCGTGTCGGCGAGCTTGCTGGGGTCCTCGATCTGGTTGACCGAGACCAGCACTTCCGGCGGGATCTTCTTGTTGAGCTTGATGTACTGCTCGAACTGGGCGACGACGGAACGAGCCAGCGCCTCGACCTCCTTGCCCTCATGATCGCGGTCGGCAATCGTCTCGACGAAGCCCTGGAAGAAGTTTTCGTTCTCGGCAAACTTCACGATGCGCGCGCGCTGGCCGCCCTCGATCAGCACCTTGACCGTGCCATCGGGCAGCTTCAGCAGTTGCAGCACGGTGCCGACGGTGCCGACCGTATAGATATCATCGGCCTGCGGATCGTCCTGGGCCGCGTTCTTCTGGGTCGCCAGCAGAACCTGCTTGTCGTCCTTCATAACGTCTTCGAGCGCGCGCACGGACTTCTCGCGGCCGACGAACAGCGGCACGATCATATGCGGGAAAACGACGATGTCGCGCAGCGGCAGAACCGGATAGAGCGAAGTGCGCTGAAGTTCGGTATCGCTCATGAGGGTCCTCGATTATGCATGATGCGCGGGACCTTGGGACCCCGCGGCCGCGCCCGGACATGCCAGCGCAATGCGGCATAGCTTAAATGGCAATGGCGTTAACTTCTTCAAGTAGCGGGGCAATGCCCCGTCAGGCACCGGCGCCCACATCTTCACGCCGGTCGGAGTAGATGTAGAGCGGCCGAGCGGTCCCCTCCACCACTTCCTTGCTGATGACCATGCGCTCGACCCCTTCGAGGCCGGGCAGTTCGAACATCGGCTCCAGCAGGATGCTTTCCATGATGGAGCGCAGGCCCCGCGCGCCGGTCTTGCGCAGGATCGCCCGCTGGGCGATGCCGCGGAGCGAGTCCTCGGTGAAGTCGAGGCGCACATCCTCCATCTCGAACAGCCGCTGATACTGTTTCACCAGGGCGTTCTTCGGCTTGGTCAGGATGTCGATCAGCGCCTTCTCGTCCAGATCCTCCAGCGTCGCCACCACCGGCAGACGGCCGACGAATTCCGGGATCAGACCGAACTTCAGCAGATCCTCCGGCTCGACTTCCTTCAGCACCTCGCCGGTGCGCCGGTCGTCGGGGCCGCGCACATCGGCATGGAAGCCGATGGCCGAACCCTTTTTGCCGCGCTGGGCGATGATCCGCTCGAGGCCGGAAAAGGCGCCGCCGCAGATGAACAGGATGTTGGTCGTGTCGACCTGCAGGAATTCCTGCTGGGGATGCTTGCGCCCGCCCTGGGGCGGCACGGAGGCAACCGTGCCTTCCATGATCTTGAGCAGAGCCTGCTGCACGCCCTCGCCCGACACATCGCGGGTGATGGAGGGGTTGTCCGACTTGCGGCTGATCTTGTCGACTTCGTCGATATAGACGATGCCGCGCTGGGCGCGCTCGACATTATAGTCGGCGGCCTGCAGCAGCTTCAGGATGATGTTCTCGACATCCTCGCCGACATAGCCCGCCTCGGTCAGCGTCGTCGCATCGGCCATGGTGAAGGGCACGTCGATGATGCGCGCGAGCGTCTGGGCCAGCAGCGTCTTGCCGCAGCCGGTCGGGCCGACCAGCAGGATATTCGATTTCGACAGCTCGACGTCGTTCGCCTTGGCGCCATGGGCCAGGCGCTTGTAGTGGTTATGGACCGCAACCGAGAGCACGCGCTTGGCGTGAGCCTGGCCGATCACATAATCGTCGAGGACCTTGCAGATGTCGGCGGGCGTCGGCACGCCGTCGCGCGACTTGACCAGCGTCGTCTTGTGCTCCTCACGGATGATATCCATGCAGAGCTCGACGCATTCGTCGCAGATGAACACGGTCGGACCGGCAATGAGCTTGCGCACCTCATGCTGGCTTTTGCCGCAGAAGGAGCAGTAGAGCGTGTTCTTTGAGTCGCCGCCGGTGGACTTGTTCATTGTAAATCCGTCGATATGCCGACCCGAGTCGCAATCATGTTAGGGCACGGGCCAAATCCCGCACAACCTAAATCTGTCACGATTTGGGGCCGTTTGATGGGGTTTAGGGCCAATTACCCCCGGAATTAACGCTCGTCGGCGGCCCTACTTCGCCGGTGCCGGCGTCTCGCGGGCGGGGCGCTTTGCCACCACCTCGTCGATGATGCCGAAGCCCTTGGCCTGCTCGGCATCCATGAAGCGGTCGCGGTCCATCGCCTCTTCGATCGCCTTCAGATCCTGTCCGGTGTGGCGGGCATAGATCTCGTTCAGGCGCGCGCGGGTCTTCAGAACTTCGCGGGCGTGGATCTCGATATCCGAGGCCTGGCCCGGAGAAACCGCCCGAGGGCTGGTGGACCATGATGTTGGCATTGGGCAGCGCGAAGCGCTTGCCGGCCGCACCCGCCGCCAGGATCAGCGAGCCCATGGACGCGGCCATGCCGGTGCACACGGTCGAGATCTGCGGCCGCACATATTGCATCGTATCGTACATGGCGAGGCCCGAATGGACATGCCCGCCCGGCGAATTGATGTAGAGCGCCACGTCCTTGTCCGGATTCTCGGATTCGAGGAACAGCAGTTGGGCGCAGACCAGGCTCGCCATGTTGTCGTTCACCGGGCCGACAACGAAGATGATCCGCTCCTTCAGCAGGCGGGAGTAGATATCGAATGCCCGCTCGCCGCGATTGGTCTGCTCGACCACCATCGGCACCAGCAGATTGTCGTAGATCTCGATCGGATCCCGATCCTTCATCATGTTCTCACGATCCCTTGTCCCGTCGCGACCACTGCCGCCTGAGGCTCAGGCGGCGTTCTCGGCCTTCAATTCCTCGGCAAACTGTTCGGGGCTTACCTTGCGCTCCGTCACCTTCGCCGCATCCACGATGTAATCAACCACCTTGTCTTCGTAAAGAGGGGCCCGCAGCTGGGCCAGCGCCTGGGCGTTGTTCTGGTAGAACTCCATCACCTTCTGCTCCTGGCCCGGATAGCGGCGCGCCTCGTTCATCACCGCGCGGCCGATCTCCTCCTGCTTCACATCGACATTGGCGCGCCGGCCGATCTCCGAGAGCAGCAGGCCCAGCTTCACCCGGCGCCGGGCGATGGCCTGGTACTCCTCGCGCAGCTGGTCGTCGGTCTTGTCCTTGTCCTCGGGGTCGATATTGCCGGCCTTGCGGTCGCTCTCGACCTGGCTCCAGATCTGGTTGAACTCCGCCTCGGTCAGGCTGGGCGGCAGCGTGAAATCGCTTGTCTCGTTCAGCCTGTCCAGCAGCTGGCGCTTGATGCGGGCCCGGCTGGCAACGCCGTATTCCTGCTGCAGCTGCTCGCGCACCCGCTTGCGCAGCTCTTCCAGGCTGTCGACGCCCAGGCCCTTGGCGAGCTCGTCGTCGATTGCGGCCGGAACCAGCTTCTTCAATTCCTTTACCTCGACATCGAAGACGGCATCCTTGCCGGCCAGCTCCGCCCGCGGGTAATCGGCCGGGAATGTGACCTTGACCTCGCGCTTGTCGCCAGCCTGCGCACCGATCAGCTGATCCTCGAATCCGGGGATCAGCATGCCGGCGCCAAGCCGCAGATGATGGCCCTTCGGCCTTGCCGCCGTTGAACTCCTTGCCGTCGACCCGGCCGACGAAATCGATCACCAGCACATCGTCCTTTTCCGCCGGACGAGCTTCGGTAACCGGTTCGCTCTTGGCCTGTTCCTTGGCGATGCGCTCCAGAGCCTGTTCGATTTCGCTATCCGGGATCTCGACCACGGTGCGGGTCAGTTCGATCTTGGCGAAATCGACCGGCTCGATCTCCGGCATCAGCTCGACATTCATCTTGTATTCGAGGTCGGAGCCGTCCTTGAAGGCGGTGATCTCGATCTTGGGCTGGCCCGCCGGGCGCAAGGCGCGCTCGCTGACGATCTGGGCGGAGCTGTCGCCGATGGTGCGCTCCAGCTCCTCGCCGGTCACCGCCTGGCGCCAATGCTTGTCCACCAGGTTCATCGGCACCTTGCCGGGCCGGAAACCCGGCAGGCGCATGCTGCGCTGGCGGTCGAGCAGGCGGGCTTCGATCCGGTCCTGGAATGTCTTGGCAGGAATGACGACCTTGAATTCGCGCGTCAGCCCGTCCGCATTGGTCTCTGTCACTTGCATCGAACACTCATCCGTCAGGGAAACGTTCAGCCCGCCGGGAAACCTGCCGGCTGGACCAGGTTGAAATTGCCGCGAAAGCTGGTGCGGGCGGAGGGACTCGAACCCCCACGACTTGCGTCACCAGAACCTAAATCTGGCGCGTCTACCAGTTCCGCCACGCCCGCCCGCCCGGAATGCTGCCCAACGGGAAGCCGCCCATGGCACGAGCCCCGGCGCAGCGGGCGATGTATAGCACGGGCCGCCCCTGTACAAGGGGAAAACGCCCCTGGCCGGGCAGCCATGGCGGGGGCTAGCGTACTTGTCAGAACCGGTAACGAATCCAGGGCCCGCTGGGCGGCCCAGCCCCATTCCGCCGGGCGGAAGCCGGCAGCAAGGTAGAAATCCTGGGCGGCGCGATTGGCCTCGTTGCATTTGAGCTCGGCATGGCCGCCGCACTGGCGCAGTGCAAGGGTCAGCAGCGCCCGGCCGATACCCTGGCGATGGCGAGACGGGTCGACATAGAGGTGATGAATGAACCTGGCCGGCCGATAGATCGACACGAACCCGACAATTGCGCCACCTTCTTGTGCCACCCAGATGTCTTCGCCCCGGGTGACCGTATCGAAATCCTCGCGCGGCGAGCGCCATGCGGGCCTGCCGCGGATAGGCCAGCGGTTGGGCCAAGCGGAATATCCTCGACGCAGGCGTCCCGATCGGCCGGCTGAAACGGGCGAAGACTCAACGCCACGCCGCCAGATCGCGCAGCACCGCGGGCAGCATGTCGGCCAGATCCTCGGCAATCAGCCCGGGGCCGAATTTGGCCGCCGCGGCGCCGTGCAGCCAGGCGGCCGCCGCCGCCGGCCAGAAGCGGGTCCATCCCCTGCCCCAGCATGGCCGCGGCAATGCCCGCCAGCGTATCGCCCGCACCCGCCGTCGCCAATGTGGCCGGTGCATTGGCGTTGATCAGAGCACGCCCATCGGGCGAAGCGATCACCGTGTCGGCGCCCTTCAGCAGCACGGTGGCGCCGGAGGCCTTGGCCGCCGCCCGCGTGCGGACCAGTTTGTCGCCCTTGAGGGCGGGAAACAGCCGGGCGAACTCGCCGTCATGGGGCGTCAGCAAGGTGGGGCCGTCGATGGCGGAAAAGAGTGCGGCCGGATCATCGGCAAAGACGCTGAGTGCATCGGCATCGAGCAGGCAGGCCTTGCCGCTGGCAAGCGCCGCCAGAACCTGCTTGCGGGTCTCATCCGTCAGCACCGTTGCCAGGGCCCAGCAACACGCAGGCGACGCGCCGGTCGCCGAGATATCTGTCGAACTCGCCGAGCGGCGCGGTCAGCAGGCCCGGCTGATCGGCGGCATAGAGCGGCAGAACCGCTTCCTCCGCCAGCACCGTCACGAGCCCGGCCCCGGCGCGCCGCGCGGCGCGGGCGGCCAGCCTGCCCGCCCCGCTCATGCGGCTGCCGCCGCGGATCGCAACATGGCCGCGGCGGTACTTATGATCGGCAGCTTCGGGCCAATGAAACTGCCCCATCCAGGCCCAGGGTCCGTTCTGCCAACAGCGCGGGCCCAGCTTCTCCACCACGCCATCGGCGATGCCGATATCGGCAACGATCAGCTCCCCGCAATAAGAACGCCCGGGCAACAGGAAATGTCCGGGCTTGGCCCGGCAGAATGTCACCGTGGCTTTTGCCGGTGCTGCCAGCCCGAGAATCTCGCCGCTGTCGCCGGCAAGCCCGCTCGGCACATCGACGGCCAGTGAATCCAGCCCGCGGCTGGCGATGGCTGCCACCGTATCAAGAGCCTCGCCCGCCAGGGGCCGATCCAGCCCAGCGCCGAACAGGGCATCGATGACCAGATCGCTTTCCCTGAGCAGATCGCTCGACACGGGCAATACCGGTCCTGGCCAATCCGCCGCCGCCAGCGCCGCATCGCCTTTCAGCCGCTCGCGATTGCCAAGCAGGGCCAGGCGAACGCGCAGGCCCGCCTCGCTGCAAGACGCCGTGCGGCCACGAACCCGTCGCCGCCATTGTTGCCCGGCCCGCACAGCACCAGCATGTCGCGGCCGGTCCAGCGTTCGGCCGCTGCGCGGGCAACGGCAATTCCAGCCCGCTCCATCAGCGCGCGCCCGCTTGTGCCGCCGGCAATCGCGGCGGCATCGGCTGCACGCATCTCGGCAACGCTCAGCAGCGCATATCGCAGCAATGAAGAAGAGGCGCTGGCGTCCGCCGGCGTCAGTTGAGGATCACCCGGCATTCATCCAGCGGCGAACGCGACTTGATGGCCCCGCAGAGATCATCGGCGCCGTCGCGCGAGCCGAAGGGGCCGCCCAGCACGCGATACCAGATGCCCTGGCTTGCACCCAGATCGACCTGGCGGATCACGAGCTTCAGCGGCTTCAGCAGATCAGGGAAGCGCTGCAGCTCCTGCCCCCAATAGATCAGGGCGTCGTTCTCGGTCTTGAAGGTGCCGATCCACACCCGATAGACATCGCCCCCGCCCGTCGTTGCCGTGTCGGCGGGTATGGAGGCAACGCTCACGCCGGCTGCAGGCGCGGGCGCAACCGTGCCTGCCGTGCCGCCGCCGATGGGCAGGCCGAGATTGATAGCGCCCGTCGACTTCGCCGGCGGAATGGCCGGGGGGCCCGTATCGACGGTGCTGGCGCCGGTCTGGATCTGTACCCTGGTGGTGGGGGAGACATCGCTGTTGCTCGGCACCATCATGCCAGGCGCGCTCGCGCCAGAGGGAATCTGCCCGTTTCGCGATCCACCGGTAACGGATCCTTCCGACATGCCGCCAGCCGTTGTCGTCACCATCGTCCCGCCACCCGATGGCTGCGGCAGGCCACTTGCCGTCAATACCGTTGTGGTGGCGCCGTTATCGGTGGAGTTGAGGGCAGGCACGGGCGCCGGCGCTGTGCTCGTCACCGTCGTGCCGGCCGAACTATCGAATGTGACGACATCCGATGACGCGGGGGGGTTGGACGAACCCGCGGGCTGCGCTGAGGGGGCCACGCTCGCCATCGAGGTCGCGGGAGGTTGGGCCGTCGAATCGGGAACCGGCGTCGGCAGCGGCGTCGTGATGCCTGGAACGCTGGCAAGTTGTCCCGATCCCGACGAGCTGAGCAACGTGCCGGAGGCGCCCGTGGCGGCGCTATCCGGCGTTTTAGTCACCGGGGTCAGCGGAGCAGCGCTGTTCACGCTCTCGCCAGTAGCCAGCGTTGTCGGAGCTGGCGGCGCGGGGGCTGGCATTGTCGTCGCCGGCGGGGTGGCGACGGGACCCACCGCAACGCCGCCGCTGCCGCCGGCATCGGGCGGCAGGTTCGCGAGACGATCGGCGGCGGCAGCGTTGCCCGCTTTGGCGGCCTTGGTAAACCAGAGCCGCGCCTGACTTATATTCTTGGGCACGCCACGGCCGATGCGATACATCTCGGCGATGGCGTATTGGCCGTCGACGGATCCGCCTTCGGCCGCCTTCTGGAACCAGCCGGCGGCATCGGGATAGCTCTTGGGCACACCCTCGCCGCGATAATAGGAAAGCCCGAGGTTGAACTGGGCTTCGACGACGCCGGATTTCCCCGCTGACAGCCAGAGCTGATCGGCCTGGCCCATATCCTTGGGAACGCCGCGGCCTTCGGCATAGAGCATCGCCAGATTGCTTTGGGCGCCGGGAAGATCCTGGGCCGCGGCCAGGCCGTACCATTTTGCCGCCTGCGCCGGATCGACGGGCACGCCACGCCCGAGATCGTAAAGCAAGCCGAGCCCGTATTGAGCATGGGCATCGCCCTGATCGGCGGGCGACTTCCACTCCTTCAATGCGGTGGCGTAGTCGCCATTGCTATAGGCATCGAGGCCCTTCTGGAAATCGGCCAGCGCCGGTGCTGCCATCAGCATGACGGCCAACAGTGTCACGGCACCAAAGATGCCCGCCCGTCGCACCAACAAGGAAGCGTCAGCCCGCATCGCCCGGTCCTGCCCATTATTCATGTCGAGAGTTTGCAACCACTATGCCGAGAGCGACCCGGCGAAGCAATGCTTCGAAGCCGGATCTAGTGTCCAGATTCAGTGTATCGGGGACGTTACGGTTTCGTCATCGCCCTCGGGTGCCGGAACGGGCCCGGCCTGGTGATGGGTCATTTTCCATCCCCCGGGTTCGCGCGCGAAATAATTGGTCGCGATCAGGAAGGAGCCATCGACTTCCTCGAAGCAAATGACGAAGGCGCCGTCGCCCTGCATGTAGGCCTGGGGCCGCCGGCAGATGACGGCTGGCGATTGCGGGTTGGACAAGATGCCGCGCCAGCTCGCCATGACCTTGTCGCGTCCGGCGATCGGGCTCCAGCCCGGATGGATGCAGGCGACCGGATGGCGGCGCGACCACAGCGCCATCCATGGCGGCGAAATCGCGATCGGCAAAGGCGCGATAGAAGGCCTCGTTGGAGAACAGGACAGCGTCACGTTCCACGGCTGGACCCCCCGCGCGAAAATCTTCCGAAACACGACTGCGATGGGTGACGACGAGAATATTTGCAGAAAGATCTGGGGCGAGCGACGGGACTTGAACCCGCGACATCCAGATCCACAATCTGGCGCTCTAACCAGCTGAGCTACGCCCGCCACCGCGCCGGGGTTTAAACGTCGCAGCCCCACGCGTCAAGCGTCGCTCCGGGAATAGTAAAAGACGGCCGCTTGCCTAGTTTTCCGCTGGCCGCGCGCCTTGGCGATTTCCTCAGCACTTCAGGACGCGGCGATGCCGGGACGCGATCTCAATAGAGCGCGACCGACGGGAGAGCCATGTTGAAGCTAGCGAGCGGCATGAGCCGCCTGGGCACCGAGTCAGCCTTCGAAGTCCTCGCCCGCGCCAAGGCGCTGGAGGCCAAGGGCAAGCGCATCATCAATCTCGGCATCGGCCAGCCCGATTTCCAGACGCCGGCCCATATCGTGGAGGCGGCCTGCCAAGGCGCTGCGCGACGGCCATCATGGCTATACCCCGGCCAACGGCATCCCCCAGGTGCGCGAGGCGGTCGCCGCCAACCTGCATAAGCGCCATGGCGTAACGGTGGATCCAGCCCAGGTCGTGGTCGTGCCGGGCGGCAAGGTCACCATGTTCTTCGCCATGCTGATGTTCGGCGAACCGGGAGCGGAGATCATCTACCCCAATCCGGGTTTCCCGATCTACGAATTCGCCATCAAGTTCACTGGCGCCACTGCCGTGCCGTTGCCGCTGCGCGAGGCCAACGGCTTCGCGTTTTCGGCCGACGAGCTGCTCTCGCTCATCACGCCGCGCACGCGCCTGATCATCGTCAACAGCCCGGCCAATCCGACCGGCGGCGCGAATACGGAGGCCGAGGTCAACAAGCTGGTCGCGGGCCTGGCCAAGCATCCCGATGTCGCGATCCTCAGCGACGAGATCTACAGCGAGATGCTCTATGACGGCCGCAAGCATGTCAGCCTGCTCCGCTTCCCGGAGCTGCGCGACCGGGTGATCATGCTGGATGGCTGGAGCAAGACCTATGCGATGACCGGCTGGCGCATGGGCTATGCGGTGTGGCCGGGCAATCTCGCCGAACAGGCAACGCGTCTGGCCATCAACTGCCACTCCTGCGTCAACGCCGCCGCGCAATGGGCGGGCGTGGCCGCGCTGAACGGCCCGCAGGACGACGCTCAGAAGATGATGAAGGCGTTCGATGAGCGCCGGAAATTCGTGGTCGGCGAGCTGAACAAGCTGCCCGGTGTCTCCTGCGTCGATCCCGCCGGGGCCTTCTATGTCTTCCCGAACATTTCCAAGCTCGGCCTGTCAGCCAAGCAGCTCGAGCTCAAGCTGCTGGAGGAAGTGGGGGTCGCCACCATCGCCGGCACCAGCTT
The DNA here is from genome assembly GCA_963770335.1 of uncultured Alphaproteobacteria bacterium. GTDB lineage: Bacteria > Pseudomonadota > Alphaproteobacteria > Dongiales > Dongiaceae > DASXQK01. The sequence continues at coordinate 51,734 of CAVYPG010000016.1, read as the reverse complement.
CGGCTCCTATGGCGAGGGGTATCTGCGCGTCTCCTACGCCAACAGCATCGAGAATATCGGCACTGCCATGCAGTGGTTCGGCGAGTGGCTCCAGAGGCGCAACGCCGCCTAGAAGCTTGAACAGGCGCAACGCCGCCTAAAAGAAGTGCGCCCTGCCTAAAAACTGGGCAGGCACGATCTCGAAGGGCCGGTTCTCGTCAAGAGACCGGCCCTTCTCATTTTGGCACGGTGCTTGCTTCGTACCCGGGACAGAACCAGAGCCGGGACGCAGCACATGAAAAAGATCGAAGCGATCATCAAGCCCTTCAAGCTGGATGAGGTGAAGGACGCCCTGCACGAAGTGGGCATCAAGGGCATCACCGTGACCGAGGCCAAGGGCTTCGGCCGGCAAAAGGGCCATACCGAGCTCTATCGCGGCGCCGAATACGTCGTCGATTTCCTGCCCAAGGTGAAGGTCGAAGTCGTGCTCGAGGATGCGCTGGTCGAGCGCGCGGTCGAAGCGATCCAGCAAGCCGCCCATACCGGGCGCATCGGCGACGGCAAGATCTTCATCACCACCATCGACGAGGTCATCCGCATCCGCACCGGCGAACGCGGTGCCGACGCTATCTAGTTAGTCCAACCGCTCTTCCAACTTTCAAACCGCAAGCCAGGGAAAGACTGACAATGGCCGACACGAAAGCCGACACGAAAAAGGTGTTCGATCTGATCAAGCAGCATGAAGCGAAATATGTCGATTTTCGCTTCACCGATCCGCGCGGCAAGTGGCAGCACATCGCCCAGCACGTGAACACCGTGGACGAGGACATGCTGACCGAGGGCGTGATGTTCGACGGCTCCTCCATCGCCGGCTGGAAGGCGATCAACGAGTCCGACATGATCCTGCTGCCCGATTGCGGGACAGCGCGCATGGACCCCTTCGCCGCACAGCCCTCCCTCGTCGTCTTCTGCGACGTGCTGGAGCCGCTGACCGGCCAGACCTACGCCCGCGATCCGCGCTCGGTCGCCAAGAACGCCGAAGCCTATCTCAAGAGCACCGGCATCGCCGACACCTGCTTTGTCGGACCCGAGGCCGAATTCTTCGTCTTCGACGACGTGCGCTACGACGTGCAGATGAACGGTGCCTTCTACGAGCTCATCTCCGAGGAAGGCCCCTATCTCTCCGGCAAGAAGATGGAAGAAGGCAATCACGGCCATCGCGCACCGGTGAAGGGCGGCTATTTCCCGGTGCCGCCGATCGATGCCTCCGCCGATCTGCGCGCCGAGATGCTGACCGTCATGTCCGACATGGGCGTCGAGGTGGAGAAGCATCACCACGAGGTGGCGCCGAGCCAGCACGAGCTCGGCATCAAGTTCAACCAGCTCGTCAAATGCGCCGACAACATGCAGATCTACAAATACGTCGTGCACAACGTCGCCCATAGCTACGGCAAGACGGCGACCTTCATGCCGAAGCCGATCAAGGGCGACAACGGCTCGGGCATGCATGTCCACAACTCGCTGTGGAAGAACGGCCAGCCGCTTGTTCGCGGGCAACGGCTATGCCGACCTCTCGGAGACGGCGCTCTATTACATCGGCGGCATCATCAAGCATGCCAAGGCGCTGAACGCCTTCACCAACCCGCTGACCAACAGCTACAAGCGTCTGATCCCCGGCTTCGAGGCGCCGGTGCTGCTGGCCTATTCCTCGCGCAACCGCTCGGCCTCCTGCCGCATTCCCTATGTGGCGAGCCCGAAGGGCAAGCGCGTCGAAGTGCGCTTCCCCGATCCCGGTGCCAATCCCTATCTCGCCTATTCGGCGCTGCTGATGGCGGGTCTCGACGGCATCCAGAACAAGATCCATCCCGGCGACCCGATGGACAAGAACCTCTACGACCTGCCGCCGGAAGAGTTGAAGAACGTGCCGACGGTCTGCGGCTCGCTGCGCGAGGCGGTGCAGTCGCTGATGGCCGACAACGCCTTCCTCAAGAAGGGCGACGTCTTCACCGACGATCTGATCGATTCATATGTCGAGCTGAAATGGGAAGAGATCTACGCCTTCGAGCACAGCCCGCATCCGATCGAGTTCAAGATGTACTACTCGGTCTGAGTTTCAGCCCGTACGAGCAAAGCGAAGTTCCCTGTGCCCTGGCCCCCGCCCCAACCGGCGGGGGTCTTTTCTTTCTCCGCCGGCTTCGAAGCGGCTTCACGTGGCGCCTGCGTCGGCTAGTATTGCGGCGTTCCTGCCCGCGGCAAATTGGAGATCGCCATGACTATCACCTTTGACGTCCTGCTACCCGGCGTGGCCATTGTGGCGGGGCTTTTGGTTCTGCTGTTCCCTCGCCTGGTTCATATCATCGTCGGCATCTACCTGCTGTCGATCGGCGTGATCGGGCTCTGGCCTCACTTCGTGCACGGCTAGTCTCAAGCGGAGGGTTAACCTAGGCGGACGGCACCGGCCGGGGCTGACCTTTGTCGTCGATGGCGACATAGGTAAAGAGCCCACTGGTTACCTGCTCGGCGGAGCCGTTGAGCCGCCGCTCGACCCAGGCATCGATCTGCACGCCGATGGAAGTGCGGCCCACCCGCTTGACCTCGGCATAGCAGCTCACCAGATCGCCGATCATGACCGGCCGGTGGAAGGTCATCGCCTCCACCGCCACCGTGGCCACCCGCCCCTTGGCCCGGCGGATGGCGACAACTGCGCCAGCCAGATCCATCTGGGCCATCATCCAGCCGCCGAAAATATCGCCATTGGCGTTGGCATCGGCCGGCATGGCGATGGTGCGGATGGCCGGGTCTCGTCCCTCAGGCGGGTTGGCAGTCATGGTTGCCTCAATATCTTGTGGATGGTTTGGCGCCATCCTACCGCATGCTGCTTGTTTCCGGCCAAGCCCATCACCATAATCGCCCGCCATGAATGACCTGTTTTCCGCCGCTTCGCCGCAAGAAATCCAACGATTACTCGGCCAAGGATATCGAGGTCCTGGAGGGGCTGGAGCCCGTCCGCCGGCGCCCCGGCATGTATATCGGCGGCACCGACGAGCGCGCCATGCATCATCTGGTGGCCGAGGTGCTGGACAACGCCATGGACGAGGCCGTGGCGGGTCAGGCAAGCCGCATCGAGATGGAGCTGGATGAGCATGGCATCGTTACCGTGCGCGACAACGGGCGCGGCATTCCCGTCGACCCGCACCCCAAGTTCAAGGACAAGTCGGCGCTGGAGGTGATCCTCACCACGCTTCATTCCGGCGGCAAGTTCAGCGGCAAGGTCTATCAGACCTCCGGCGGCCTGCACGGCGTCGGCCTCTCGGTGGTCAATGCGCTGGCCGACAGGCTCGATGTCGAGGTCGCCCGCGACAAGCAGCTTTATACGCAGAGCTACGCGCGCGGCAAACCGACGGGCAAGCTGAAGAAGGCAGGATCGGTCAACCGCCGCGGCACCACCATACGCTTCCATGCCGACCCCGACAGTCTTCGGCAAGGAGGCGCGCTTTCAGCCGGCGCGCCTCTATCGCATGGCGCGCTCCAAGGCCTATCTCTTCCGCGGCGTCGAAATCCGCTGGCACTGCACGCCCTCGCTGATCGCCAAGGGCGACGATACGCCAGCCGAAGCGGTGCTGCATTTCCCCGGCGGGCTCGGCGATTTCCTCGCCGCCGACCTCGCCGATCGCCAGACAGTGACCGCACGACGCCTTTTGCCGGCGAAGCGACATTGCCGGAAAAGCAGGGCCGGCTCGAATGGGCCATCGCCTGGCCCGCCGATGGCGAAGGCTTCCTCAATTCCTATTGCAACACCATCCCGACGCCCGAGGGCGGCACGCATGAAGCGGGCCTGCGCAGCGGGCTCAGCCGTTCGCTGAAGGCCTATGGCGAGCTGATCGGCAACCGCAAGGCGGCCCAGATCACGGCCGAAGATATCTGCGGCGGTGCGGTGATGATGCTCTCGCTGTTCCTGCGCGAGCCGCAATTCCAGGGCCAGACCAAGGAAAAGCTGGCCAACGCCGAAGCCACCCGTCTGGTCGAGGCGACGATCAAGGATCACTTCGACCATTGGCTCTCCGCCGACAAGCGGCGCGCGGGCGACCTGCTGGAGCGGCGTCATCGAACTGGTCGAAGAGCGTCTGCGCGCGCAAGCAGGACAAGGAGCTGACGCGCAAGACCGCCACCCGCAAGCTGCGCCTGCCCGGCAAGCTGGCCGATTGCAGCCGCGACAGCGCCGCCGGCACCGAGATATTCCTCGTCGAGGGCGATTCCGCCGGCGGCTCGGCCAAGCAGGCGCGCGAGCGCGAGACCCAGGCCGTGCTGCCGCTGCGCGGCAAGATCCTGAACGTCGCTAGCGCCACGACGGAGAAGCTGCGCGCAGAACCAGGAACTGATCGATCTGATCCAGGCGCTGGGCTGCGGCACCCGCGACAAGTTCGACGAAAGCCGGCTGCGCTATGAGCGCGTCATCATCATGACCGACGCCGATGTCGACGGCGCCCATATCGCCTCGCTGCTGATGACCTTCTTCTATCGCGAGATGCCGGGGCTGATCGAAAAGGGCCATCTTTTCCTCGCTCTGCCGCCGCTTTATCGCCTGAGCCAGGGCGGCAAGACGATCTATGCCCGCGACGACAAGCATAAGGACGAACTGATGAAGACCGTCCTGGCTGGACGCGGCAAGGTCGAGATCAGCCGCTTCAAGGGGCTGGGTGAAATGCCGGCCGCCCAGCTGCGCGAGACCACCATGGACCGGGGCAAGCGCATCCTGCTCAAGGTCGCGGTGCCGGAACGCTATGGCGATGATCGCGAGGGCGCGCGCAAGACCGAGAATCTGGTCGAGAGCCTGATGGGACGAAAGCCGGAGCTGCGCTTCGCCTTCATCCAGGAACATGCCAATCAGGTTCGCGATCTGGACGTTTGACCTCTTGCGCCGGCGGCGGCTGTTCCTACAATTCCAGGCGTGAACTGGAGGTCCTTATGACCCGCTTTATGTCCCTTCTCTTCGCATTTTGCCTGGCTGCCGGATCGGCCGATGCTTCGAGCGTCATCAGCTATTCCTGGCTGAGCTACTCCTATAGCCCGCACGACATCGCCTATGCCGGCGGGCCCGGCGAATTGTGGACGGAGGTCTCGGGCAATCCCTTCTTCGGCACCAAAGGTGAATTCGATCAGATTGTGACCAGCTCCATGTATGGCGCCCATTTTGGGCCGCCGACGAAATTCACCACGACCCCCGGCCCCAATGCCCGGCGCGTCTTCCATGTGCGGCTGCTTTTCAACGGTACCTCGACCGACCAAGGCGCAATCTGTAACGGGCCGCCGGAACCGATCCAGGGCGCACCCGGCAACAGTATCGTTCTCTATGCCGCCTTCTGTCAGGGCAACGACGCGCTGTCCTTCCTGCGCGCGGCCGGAGATTTCAGCGGCCCGAAGGATCCGGCCTTCATCGACTTCATGCATGACGTGACGATGAAGCTGTTCCCCTCGCAGAACAACGAGCTGCTGCGCAACGGCAACGATTGCCGGTCCTGGTCGTGCTTACGGCGGCAACCGGGATCAGGCGCCAAGCCACTCCCTGCAGCGCCTTGGTCACCGCCTCGGGCCGCTCGAGCGGCGAGAGGTGACCACATTCCTCGATGACGATCTGACGCGCGCCCTCTATTGCCGCGGCCATGGCTTGTTGCAGCTCCGGCGGCGCCAGCCTGTCCTGGCGGCCAGTGAGCAGCAAGGTCGGACAGCCGATGGTCTTGAGGTTCGCCCAGCTATCCGGGCGATGCTGGCTCGCCTGCTGCTGGCGATGGAAGGCCTTGCGTCCCACCCGGTCGGCCATGGCGGCCAGGATGGTTGTCAGCCGCCGGTCGCCAAGCCGCATGGGATGGACCAGCAGCGACATGACCGGCAGTGCACCATCGGCCCTTGCGGCGATCGGGTTGGCTGCGGTCGGAGCATCGGATTCGCCTTCCTCGGCACGCGCAGCGATGTCGAGAAGAGCCAGCCGCGTCACCCGCTCGGGCGCGCGGCGCATGATCTCGAGCGCCACATAGCCGCCCAGCGAGAGTCCGGCGAGCGCGAATCGGCCGGTGAGCCCTGCCAGGGTGCGCGCCGCCATGGCGCCCACGCTTTCGTCGCGGGTCAGATCGCCGACCCGGACGTCGGCGATATCGGAAAGCCCGGCGATCTGATGACGGAACAGCGCCGCATCGCAGAGGGCGCCTGGCAGCAGAATCAGGGTTTGGCGGCGGATCGTGCGAAGCGAAGGCGGGTTCGCCGGGCTCACGCGATAGCGCTCGGCGTTGTCAGGCATCGCACTCGCTTGCAGCTGCAAAAAGCCGGCATGGCCCGCCACTATTCAGTCTAACGTTGACAAAATCCTATCTACTCCTATGATCCGGCGCAATTTTTCGCCCCTGCGGCGATTTATCCCCCTTATAAAATCTCGATCTGGAACAATATAAAAACGCATGACTTTTACTGATCTTGGGCTGAGCCCCGAAGTGCTTCGCGCCGTCGGCGACGTAGGGTATGTCGAACCGACTCCGATCCAGGCTCAGGCTATCCCCTATGTCCTGATGGGCCGCGACGTTCTCGGCTGCGCCCAGACCGGCACCGGCAAGACGGCCTCCTTCACCCTGCCGATGATCGACATCCTGGCCAGCGGCCGGGCCCGCGCGCGCATGCCGCGCTCGCTGATCCTCGAGCCGACCCGCGAGCTTGCCTCCCAGGTGGCCGAGAACTTCGAACTCTACGGCAAATACAACAAGCTGAGCATGGTGCTGCTCATCGGCGGCGAATCCTTTACCGACCAGCTGAAGAAGCTGGACCGCGGCGTCGATGTGCTGATTGCAACGCCAGGGCGCCTGCTCGACCTGTTCGAGCGCGGCAAGATCCTGCTGAGCGATGTGAAGACCCTCGTCATCGACGAAGCCGATCGCATGCTCGACATGGGCTTTATCCCGGATGTCGAGCGCATCGTGGGAATGCTGCCCAAGATCCGCCAGACGCTGTTCTTCTCGGCCACGATGCCGCCGGAAATCCGCCGCCTGGCCGACGCCTTCCTGATGAACCCCAAGGAAGTGACGGTAAGCCCGCCCGCCTCGCCGGCCGCCCTGGTGGTCCAGGCACTTGCCGTGGTCGAGCAGCAGGACAAACGCGAAGCGCTGCGCCATCTGCTGCGCGCCGAGAATGTCCGCAACGCCGTCATCTTCTGCAACCGCAAGCGCGATGTGGATATCCTGTTCCGCTCGCTGGCCAAGCATGGGTTTTCCGCAGCACCGCTCCATGGCGATCTGGCGCAGGCAATCCGCACCGAGACGCTGGAGAAGTTCCGCGACGGCGGTATTCCGATACTCGTCGCCAGCGACGTCGCCGCCCGCGGCCTCGATATCGAAGGCCTCAGCCATGTCTTCAATTTCGACGTGCCCATCCATGCCGAGGACTATATCCATCGTATCGGGCGCACCGGGCGAGCGGGCCGTGAGGGCCATGCCTTTACCATCGCCAGCCAGAGCGACGGGCGTTTTGTCGAAGCCATTGAAAAAATGCTCGGCAAGACCATCCCTCGCATCGAGGTCGAAGGTATTTCCACGGTGGGCTTTGAGGACGAGCCGGCGGGCCGCGGTCGCGGCCGGCGCGGCAGTTCCAGCTCGGGTCGCCAGGGCGCCAGCGGGGGTCGCGATCGTGGCGGCCGGGATCGCGGCGAACGCAAGCCCGCGCCCCGTCGTGAGCGCAGCGATCCTGCCCATCAGGAGCAGCCGGTGGTTGCACCAATCCTATCGGCGACGATCTCCCCCGCCGAGACTGAGCAGCCGCAGCCGGTTGTGGTTGAGTCCGTACGCTCCGAACCTTCACGCACTGAGCCTGTGCGCCAAAGTCATGACCAGGGGCCCGATCGCCAAACCCCCGATCGCCAGAACCAAGAACGCCAACCCCGCGACCAAAATCGCCGCGAAAGCCGTGAATCCCAGGGACGCGGGCATCAAGGGCGCGATGAGCGCCGTGAGCCTCGCGGCGATCGCCGGCAAGATTCAGAAGGCGACGCGCCGGTACTTGCCTTCGGCGACCACATGCCGGATTTCCTGAAACGGCCGGTAAAGCTGCCGCCCGCCGGTAAGGAACCCAAAGCGGCCTGATCTCAAGGCCCGGTACTTATTTCCGGGCTTCGTTTTTCCGACCGTCTCGCGACCTCGAAGTGGGCACAGGCCATCAGGCCTGACAGACGCCTTCGTTAGTCGAGAGTTGCTGTTATTGCCGACCCTGTGCTCAACCCGAACAAGGAAGAATGGCCATGTCAGACCGCCAACGCAGGCTCGCGCAAGAAAGCCTTAAGCCCCTCAGCAAGCACGAGCAATTGCTGGGCAAGCTGCGCGAGATCGGCTTTGGACCGGGCGACCTCGATGCGCGGGTCCAGGCGGCCCTGGCCGCCGTTCAGGGCGAGCGCGAGCGATTCCCGGTCAGCGATGCGGGCCAGATCCAGTGGAACTGGTATATGGGAAAGTTCGCCACCGAAATCCGCTACGAGCGCGATCAACTCGAATTGTCTTCGCGCAAGCAGACGACCAGCCCCGGCGAACCACCTCCAGGCCGGTTGCTGGAGTTCTTCACCACTCTTCAGCCTCAGATTCTTGGCCTGAAGGAATTGTCCGAAGATTCGATGCCTGTCTCCGCGACGACCAAGGCAAAGGTGGGAGGCTGAAAAGGGTTGACCGGCAGCCGGTGAATTTCAGCCCCTCGCCTTCGCCGGCACGATCAGTGCATCGAGCGCTACGCAGCCCTTTGGGCCGGCCAGCATCGGGTTGATGTCGATCTCCTGAACCAGCTCGCCGAGATCGCCGACCATCACAGAAAAGCGCGCCAGGGCCGCTGACAGCGCTGCAATGTCAGAGGGCGGTGCGCCGCGCTTGCCATCGAGCAACGGCCGGAGCGCGAGACTGTCGATGAGGCGTTTCGCCTCATCATCATCGAAAGGCGCGAGCGCGACAGCCCGATCGGTCATGAACTCGATCAGGATACCGCCCGCCCCCACCATCACCACGGGACCGAATTGCGGATCGAGCTTGGCGCCGAAGCTGAGCTCGAAGCCCTTCGCCGCCATCGGCGCCAACAGCACCCGCGCACCCAGGCGCTTTGCCATATCGTCATAGGCGGCGCGCAGGGCGGCTGCATCGACGAGGTTCAGTTTCACGCCGCCGACATCGGATTTGTGAAGGATGCCCGGCATAGCGGTCTTCAGCACGACCGGGTAGCCCAGCTCGCCGGCTGCCTTCTCTGCGGCATCGGCACTCTCGACGATTCGGTGCGCCAGCACCGGCACACCGTAGTCGGTCAGCAAGGTCAGGCTTTCGGATTCATCGAGCGGCGTGCCCTGCAACAACCGCCTGCGCCATTTTTCCCGCAGGCCCTTGGGCGCAGGCTCCGGCCGCATCGGCGGCCGGCTGCGGAAATCGCGGCGACCCATCTCGCCCTTGATGGCCGCAAGCCCGGCATCGAGCCCGATCATGACCGGAATTCCCGAATGCGTTACCTGGAGCGACAGCTTGTCGTCGCCGACCTGCGCCACATTGTTGATGACGACCACCGGCTTCGTCGTCCTGGCATGGGCCTCGCCCATCGCGCGGGCATAGCCCTCATGCAGCGAATTGCCGGTGCGGGTCTCCACGCAGAGCGCGCCGATCGCCGTATCGGGATCGTCGAGCAGCGCCGACATGCAGTCGCCGAAGATGCCTTCGTAGTCATGGCCGGTGCCCCAGGCATCCAGCGGATTGACCGGATCGAGGCCGTAATCGAGGCGAGCCGCCAGCCTGGTTCGCGTCTCGTCATTGATCTGGGCGAAGCTCATGCCGCGGGCGGAAACGCGGTCGGCGAACAGTTCGCGCTCACCGCCGGAATCATGGACGCTGGCGAGGCGCCCCTTGCCCATGCGCCGCGGCTGGGAAAGCAGCAGCAGCGAATTGGCGAACTCGTCCAGGTTCTCGGTGACGATCACGCCATGGCGGCGGAAAAGCGCGTTCTGGACGGCTTCATCGCCCACCAGCGCGCCGGAATGGGATACGGCCAGCGCCGCGCTCTCCGGCGAGCGGCCGACCTTCAGCACGACCACCGGAATGTCGCGGGCATTGGCGAGTTCGAGCGCGGCAACAAAGCCCTTGGGATCGCGGATCGCTTCCAGGAACAGGCCGACGACTTTCGTCGTCTGCATGCGCAGCGCGAAATCGAGATAATCGGCCGCTGTCGTCACCAGCTCCTGCCCCGCCGAGACGGCGAAGCTGTAGGAAAAGCGCTTGTCGTTATGGACGAGTGCCGAAAAGACGGAGCCGGAATGGGCGATCAGCGCCATCGGCCCGGCCGAAACCCAGGCCGGCGGCGGGAAGCCGCAGATGCGCACGCCGGCTTCGTGATTGTAGAAGCCCATGCCGTTGCCCCCGCACAGCGCCATGCCGGCGCCCTTGGCGAGAGCTGCGACGCGCTTGGTCAGCGGCGGATCGCGATCGCCCTCGCAGATAGCCGCTGGCGAGAATGGTTGCGGCCTTGACCCTGGTCGCCACCGCTTCCTGCAGCGCCGCCTCGAGGCGGGCATTGGCCACGCCGAGCAGCGCGTGGTCGACCGCTTCGGGCAGTGCCGAGAGGGAGGGAAAACAGGCGATGCCCTCGATCTCCTGATAGTTCGGATTGATCGCGTAGATGCGGCCCTTGAAGCCGCCGCCCACCAGGCCATCGATCATGCCCTTGCCGACGCTGCCGGCTTTGGGCGAGGCGCCGACAAGGGCTACCGATTCCGGCATCAAAAGATGTTTGAGCCGGTGTTCGCGGAGAGATTCGCTCATTTGTCTATTGGATTACTTGGGGGCTTGGTCGGTTTGCTGGTTGGCGTTTCGCTGCGCTCGAGATCGTCCATCGCCGCCCGCTCCTTCTCGGCAAAGGCGGCCAGCGCCTTCGTTCGCTCGATCTGGATCTGGCGGAGCGCTTCCACGGCGGCGCCGGGTTCAGCCTGCGCCGGGCCGGAGAAGTGCCGGGGGAACAGACCGGACAGGAAGGTGCGGCAGATACGCTTGGCATCCTCGCGATCGAAACTCGCCGGATCGATCATCTGGTCGAACCAGAACCCGTCCATCATGGCGGTGATGCCATAGGAAACCGCATCGGCGCTGATGCCGCGATAGCCGCCCTCCTCGATCAGCCGCTGGAACAGCGCGCGGATATCCTCGAAATAGCGCGCCTCCTGCCGAGCGATACGCTCGCGATAGCCGGGGTTCGCCTGGGCTTCCGCCCAGAAGGCGTACCAGACTGTCACCTTTTCCAGGCTGTTCACCTGCAGATCGAAGTCTGCCTCGATCATTGCCTGCAGCTTGGCCACGGCGGAATCACCGGCCGCCGCCAGCGCCTGGGTCCAGAACGCCTCGTACTCCTCCACCAGATATTCCAGCGTGGCGGCGAGCAGCTGCTCCTTGCTGACGAAGTGGAAATTGACGATGCCGGGCGAGAGCCCGGCGAGCGATGGCGACATGGTTCAGGGTCAGCTTGGCATAGCCATAGCGGCCGAGTGCGGCGATGGTCGCCTCGATCAGCTGTTTCTGACGGGCCTCCCGGATCGGGGTCAAACGGGGGATTCGGGGGGCTTCGGGCTCGTTCATGGGTTGGATCAGGGTTGTCAGTCTAACACCCTCCAAAATAACATAATTTTGCACCTGCGAAATTAAACAATCATTCAAGTTACTGGACAATTCTGGCCCCGGATGCTACCAAATCTATACGACCATTCAAGAAATGCCGACTCAGATGCCTAAACAAATGATCGACGCTCGAAGGCACCAGGGGGTGTTTTTGGAGATCGGTCGGACAGGAGCGAGGATCATGAACGCCCCGACCCGGCGGATAAAACCGGCCTACAAGCTCGACAAGTCGACCGCCCATTTCCAGAAAGCAATCGAGGTGATGCCGCTCGGCGTCAGCTCCAACTTCCGCTTCTGGGGCGAGGGCAAGACGGTCTATGTCAAACGCGGTAGGGGCGCTCGTGTCTGGGACCTGGACGACAATGTCTATGTCGACTACCGCCTGGGCTACGGCCCGGCGATCCTTGGTCACTGCCATCCGGAGGTGGATGCCGCCGCCCGCGAGGGCCAGCAGGTCGGCACCGTCTTCGCGCTCGGCACCGAGAAGGAAGTCACCGTCGCCAATCTGATCCGCGAGATGGTGCCGGCGGCCGAACTGGTCCGCTTCTCCAACTCCGGCACGGAAGCCGTGATGGCGGCCCTTCGGCTTGCCCGCGGCTACACCGGCAAGGATCACTACGTCACCTTCGAGGGCAGCTATCACGGCCTGTTCGATGCGGCGATGTGGACTGCCGACATGGCCAACATGACCGATCCGGTGAAGGGACCGGAGGTGGTCACCTATGGCCAGGGCATTCCCCAGCTCATCCGCCAGCTCTTCTGGCAGGTGCCCTATAACGACGCCGACCGGCTCGAGACGGTGCTGAAGGCCCACGGCGACAAGATCGCCGGCGTGCTCATCGAGCCGATCCTGGGCAATTGCTGCGGCATTCCCTCCAAGCCCGAATTCCTCAAGGCCGTGCGCGAGCTCTGCACGAAATACGGCGTGCTGATGATCGTGGACGAGGTGAAGACCGGCTTCCGTGTCGCCAAGGGCGGCGCCCAGCAGCTTTACGACGTGAAGGCCGATATCTGCACCATGGCCAAGGCGGTGGCCAACGGCTATCCGATCGCGGCCATCGGCGGGCGCGAAGAGATCATGCGCAAGTTCGGCCGCGGTGTTGCCCATGGCGGCACCTATACCGCCCAGGCGATGAGCCTGGCGGCGGCGGAAAAGACGCTGACCCTTCTGCGCGACACCACCGTGCTGGCGGATATCGCGGCCTACGGCACTGCCATGCAGCAGGGCATCAGCCGGATCCTGGATGCGCGCGGCATCCCGCACAGCTTCACCGGGCATCCCAGCATGAGCGGGTTGTTCTTCAAGGATAAGGCGCCGACCAACTACCGCGACTGGAAGACCAGCGACTACACCTTCTACGACCAGCTCGCCGAGAAGCTGATCGCCCGCGGCGTGATGTGCGAGCCGGACAGCCGCGAGCCCTGGTTCATCTCAGCCGGCCACGACCAGTCTTGCCTCGACGACACGCTGTCGGTGTTCGAGGAGTCCGTCGATCTCACCCTCGACGAACTGCCGGAAGGCCATGCGAGCAAATCCGCACCGCTGATGGCGGGTATTTCGGCTTAGGTCTTTTCTCTCGTCAGGAGAGGACGCCGCTCCATCCAATCCCCGCCCCCTCGATGGGGGCGGGGTGACACTTCTTCCCAAGTGCCCCCTCACCCCAACCCCTCTCCCCCGTTCCGGTGGAGAGGGAGTTAGAGGCGCGCCCTCGCGCGCATCGCGCCTTCCTTATCCCTCTCCCGCTTAGCGGGAGAGGGTCGGGGTGAGGGTGGGTTTCATCTCAAATTAATTGAATATACATTCAATTTCTGCGCATAATCTACCCTCGAATCCGAGGGAAAAATATGGCTGCAACCTACGACGCGATCGTGATCGGCGGCGGGCATAACGGCCTGACGGCGGCGGCATATCTGGCGATGGGCGGCGAGAAGGACGGCCGCAACAAGCTGAAGGTGCTGGTGCTGGAGCGCGGCCGCAAGGTCGGCGGTGCCGCCATGTCGGAGGAGGTCTATCCGGGCTTCACCTATTCCACATGCTCCTATGTCTGCAGCCTGCTGCGTCCGGAGATCTTTCGTTTCCTCGATCTGCCGCGTCACGGGCTGCAGGTGATCCCCTACGAGATCAACTCCCAGCCCAATGCGAACGGCGAAGGCATCGTCACCTATCGCGATCACGACCGCACGCGGGAGTCGCTGCGCCGGCATTCGATCAAGGATGCCGAGGCTTATGATCACTACGCAGCCGAGATCAGCCGGCAATGCCGCTTCATCAAGCCGCTGCTGATGATGACGCCGCCCGACCCCACGGTGATCAATCCCTTCGCCCAGAACCGGATCAATCCCTGGGGCAAGCGCGAGGATCTCGACGGGCTGCTGCGCATCGCCGCCGAGTTCGGCCGCATGGGCGAAAAGCAGATGTACGAGATCATCCGCTTCTGGACCATGTCCATCGGCGATTTCCTCGACGAGTATTTCGAGCATGCACGCTGGAAGGGTTTCTCCGCCGCTTCCGCCATCATCGGCACCGCCCTCGGCCCCTACTCCCCCGGTACGGCCTATGTGCTGCTGCACCACTATATGGGCGAGGTCGACGGCCAAATTGGTGCCTGGGGCTTTGCCCGTGGCGGCATGGGCAGCGTCAGCAAAGCCATCGCCTCGGCGGCCATGGAAGCCGGTGCCGAGATCCGCACCGATGCCGACGTCGCCAAGATCATCGTGCGCGACGGCAAGGCGATCGGCGTGGCGCTCGTCGACGGCGAGGAGATTTACGGCAAGACGATCGTCTCCAATCTCGATCCCAAGCGCACCTATCTGAAGCTGCTGGAGAAGAGCGATCTCGATGCCGTCGATCCGGATATCCACCGCTATGCGAAGAACTTCAAGATCCGGGGATCGTCGGGCAAACTGAACATTGCGCTCAGCGATCTGCCCAAGTTTGCCGGCCTGCCGAAGGAAGCGGCCTGGGGCACCATCGATATCGGCGGCGATTTCGATTACATCGAGCATGCCTTCGACGACTACAAATACGGCAGCTGGTCGAAGCGGCCCTTCCTCGACATCGTCATCCCGACCACCGTCGATCCGACCATGGCCCCGCCGGGCAAGCATTTCATGTCGGTCTTCGTCCAGTACGTGCCCTATGCGCTGGCGGAGAAGCCGTGGGATCCGGTGACCAAGGCGGCCTTCGAGAAGGATGTGCTGGATACGATCGAGGAAAACGCACCCGGATTCCGCGACCTGATCCTGCATGTGCAGACCCGCACGCCCTGGGATATCGAGAACGAGGTCGGCCTGACCGAGGGCAACATCTTCCAGGGCGAGCTGACCATGGATCAGCTCCTCTTCAACCGTCCCTTCCCCGGCATGGGCCAGTATCGCGGGCCGTTCGACGGCTTCTACATGTGCGGCTCGGGCACGCATCCCGGCGGCGGCGTGATGGGTGCGCCCGGCGCCAACGCGGCGCGCGAAATCCTCAAGGACTTCAAGCATGGAGTCCTGAAATGAGCGCCACCCTCCCCGCCAACCAATACGACGCCATCGTCATCGGCGCCGGCCATAACGGGCTGGTCACGGCGGCCTATCTCGCCAGGGCCGGGCTCAAGACTGTTGTCCTGGAAGCCAATGAACAGACCGGCGGTGCCGCTACCACCCGCGAATTTGCACCCGGCTTTCGCGTCTCACCGGTGGCTCACCTGCTCCATGCTCTCCACCCCAAAGTAGTCAGCGATCTGCGGCTCAACCGTTACGGCCTGCGCTCGGTCATGCGGCGCGCCGGCACCTCGGCGTTGCTTGCCAATGGGGCGCGCATCGATATCAACCAGGATACCGCGGCCACTGCTGTCTCCATCGCCCATGTCTCGCCCGCCGATGGCGTCGCCTATGGCCCGGTGATGGCCCGGTTGACGCGGCTCGCCGGCGCGCTCGGCGGCTACCTGTTGAAGACGCCGCCCAGCCCGATGCTGCCGGCCAATGATTTCGCCACCAAGGTTTCGCTCGGCCTGTTCGCCCTCAAGCTTCGCCTGCTGGGCCGCAAGGACATGCTGGAGCTGACCCGCATCCTGACGATGAACGTGGCCGACCTCGCCACCGACTTCTTCGAAAGCGATGCGATCAAGGGCCTGCTCGCCTTCGATGCGACGCTGGGCGTCTATCTCGGTCCGCGCTCGCCCAACACCGTCTTCAACCTGCTCTACCGCCTCTCCTCCTTCAGCCGCCATGGCATGCGCGGGCTTTATCTGCCCATGGGCGGCATGGGCGCCTTGGCCGAGGCGCTGACCAAATCGGCGAAGGCCGCCGGCGTCGAAGTTCGCACCAGCACGAGGGTCGAGCGCATCCTGCTCGAGAACGACACCGCCGTCGGCGTGGTGCTGGCCGGCGGCGACGAGATCCGCGCGCCCATCGTGGCCAGCAGTGCCGATCCGCAAGCAACTCTGTTGAAGCTGGTGCCGCCGGGCAATCTCGATGCCCAGTTCCTGAAGCGCATCCGCCATCTGCGCATGAATGGCTGTGTCGCCAAGGTCCATCTCGCCCTCGACGGCCTGCCGGAAAGCTGGTCGAAATCGACCGGCCGGATGGTGGTGGCGCCCTCCATCAACCATGTCGAGCGCGCCTTCGACTGCGCCAAATACGGCCGCGTGGCCGACAAGCCGGCGCTGGAGATCGTCATCCCCTCCTTGAGCGATCCCGTCGCTGGCGCCCAAGGGCCAGCATGTCGCCTCGATGCTGTTCCAATACGCACCCTATCGCCTGCGCACGACCTCGAACGACGAGGCGCGCCAGCAGGTCGGCGAACGCGCGCTGGCCTTGCTCGGCGACTTTGCCCCTGATCTCGCCGGCCGCGTGGTCGCGCAGGAGGTGCTGACGCCCCAGGATATCGAGAGCCAGTTCGGCATGTCCGGCGGCCAGTGGCATCATGGCGAGGTGACGCTGGATCAGATGTTCTTCCTGCGCCCCGCCGGCCAGTTCCAGCGCTATCGCATGCCGATCCCCGGGCTCTGGCTCTGCGGGGCCGGTGCGCATCCCGGCGGCAACCTCTCCGGCGCACCGGGCGCCAATGCCGCGCGCGAGATCCTGAAGGATCGCCGGCAGCGGAGGGCCAGGCCATGACCCACGCACAGCATCTGCAGCCTTTCCTGCGCAAGACGCCGTTCCATGAGCCGATGGAACGCCTCATGCATGGCAATGGCTGGATCCGCTGGATGGGGTTCTATTCCCCGGCCTTCTACGATTCCGAACAGTCGGAATATTTCGCCATGCGCACCGGCGCCTCGGTCTACGACATATCGCCGCTGATCAAATATTCGATCCGCGGCAAGGATGCGGCCCGCTATGTCGATTATCTCGTCACCCGCGACATCACCAAGATCAAGCCGCAGCAGGTCGTCTACACCGCCTGGTGCGACGATGACGGCAAGATGATCGAGGAAGGCACGATCTTCCGCCTCGGCCCCGACGATTTCATCCTGAACGCCGCGCTTCATCAGCTTCACTGGCTGCATGAATGCGCCCATGGCTTCGATGTCGCCATCGAGGAGATCTCGGACCAGATCGGCGGGCTGGCACTCCAGGGCCCGACATCGCGCGACATCCTGAAGGCGCTCGGCGTGGCGGGAATCGAGAACCTGCCGCATTTCGGCATTCTCGAAACCAGGATCGACGGCCGCTGGCTGCGCATCGACCGCGCCGGTTATACCGGCGATCTGGGTTACGAGCTTTGGGTCGAACCCAAGGATGCGCTCTGGCTTTGGGAAATCCTGTTCAAGCTGGGCGAGCCCTACAAGATCGCCCCCATCGGTTCGCGCGCCCTCGACATGACGCGCATCGAGGCGGGGTTCATTCTTGTCGATGCCGACTATATCGGCGCCATGCATGCCATCCGTTTGAGCCAGCGCCAATCGCCTATCGAGGCAGGCATCGGCTGGGCCGTCGGTTTCAAGAAACAGGGTTATTTCATCGGCAAGCGCGCGCTCATTCGCGAGAAGACACTGGGCCTGTCGCGCCACATCCTGGTCGGCATCGAAATCGAGGGCCGCAAGCCCGCGCCCGGCGCTTTCCTTTATGCGGATAAAGCAGCAAAGCAGGAGATCGGCCTCACCACCTCCGCCCTCTGGTCGCCGGTCTTGAAGAAAAACATCGCGTTTGCCCAGGTGCCGCCGGACTTCGCCCAGCTCGGCCGCGAGATGTGGGTGGAGATCTGGTACCCCAAGGAAAAGAAGATCGAGCGCCAGATGATGCGCTGCTGGACGGCCAATCGCATGTTCTTCGACCCGCCGCGGAAGAAGCAGTGATGCGCGTTCCTAACGGACACCCCCTCACCCTAACCCTCTCCCCCTCAGACTGGGGGCGAGGGATTCTTCTCTCGGTCTCCCGCCATTGGGTCGATGCCAGCGGATTAGTTAGGAGCCGCTGCTTCTTTCTTCCGACCCGCCCTCTAGTCGCGGCCAGGCCGCGCGAGTTCGAGGGAGGCGGGTCGGGGTCGGGGTACCGAACCATTCCCGGGCGAGCTTTCGCGCTAAGGGTGGCCTCTATGGCCGTCAACGAGCCCATCCGAGACCGGCGACGCCAGGCCCTGATCAAGGCGACCATCGCCGTCATCGCCAAGCACGGTGCCTCAGGGACCACCGTCGAACGCGTGGCGCGCAAGGCCGGCGTCTCCGTCGGGTTGATGAACTTCCATTTCGATTCCAAGGAGCGGCTGTTTCGCGAAACCTTCCGCCATCTCTCCGAAGAGTATGAGGAGGTGTGGCAGCAAAACCTGCACGCTGTCGGTAGCGACCCGCGCTCGCGCCTGGAGCGGATGATCGAGAGCAATTTCGACAAGCGCATCTTCACCCGCGAGAAGCTCGCGGTCTGGTTCACCTTCTGGTCGGATGCGCAGCTGCGGGACCGCTATCGTGCCGCCGCCGCGAGAGTGGAGCGGCGTTATATCCAGGCGATCGAGAAGGAAGTCGCAGCGCTGCTCGCACGAGGCTCCCGCAAGGCAGCAACCGTCGTACAGCCCTTGATGGCCATGATCGACGGATTCTGGTTGCAGGCCTTGCTCTATCCGCGCGGCTTTATGCGCGAAGACGCCGTTCAGGTCTGCCTTACCTTCATCGACGAGCATATCGGCCATGCACGGCCGCGCTTGCCGCGCAATAACGCCACGACTAGCCTTTCCGCCTCTGCTTAATTTCAGCTGACAATCACATCCGGAGCGATCCCATGCGCAGCAACTTCGCCTATGACACCGAAGCGCTCTGGCAACAGGATCGCGACCACATCATCCATCCCTGGATCGATCTCGGCACCGCCAAGACCCGCGAGCCGCTGATCGTCGCCGAGGCCGAAGGCGTTCATATCTACGATACCCGCGGCCACCGGATGATCGATGCCATCGGCGGGATGTGGTGCGTCAATATCGGCTATGGCCGTGATGAGATGGCCCAGGCCATCGCCGACCAGGTCCGGCGCATGCCCTATTTCTCGCCCTTCGGCCTGATCTCTACGCCGCCCTCGATCGATTTTGGCGCCAAGGTCGCGCAATACACGCCGGGTGATCTCAAGCACGTGTTCTTCACGACGGGCGGCTCGACCGCGGTGGATTCGGCGCTGCGCTTCATCCAGTTCTACAACAACTTCCACGGCCGGCCGAAGAAGAAGCACATCATCACCCGCGAATACGCCTATCACGGCTCGACTTATCTTTCGGCCTCCGTCTCGGGCAAGCCGGGCGATCGCGGCAACCTCGATTTCGTCACCGACACCGTGCACCACCTGCCCGCCCCCAATACCTATCGCCGACCTGAAGGCATGAGCGAGGCCGAGTTTTGCGATCTCAAGGTCGCCGACCTCGAGAACAAGATCAAAGAGCTGGGGCCGGAGAACGTCGCCTGCTTCATCGCCGAGCCGCTGATGGCTTCCGGCGGCGTCATCGTACCGCCCAAGGGTTACCAGCGCCGTACCTGGGAGGTCTGCCGCAAATACGATGTGATGTATATCTCCGACGAAGTCGTCACCGGCTTCGGCCGGCTGGGCGAGATCTTCGCTTCCGAACCCGTCTTCGACATCGTTCCCGACATCATCATTTCGGCCAAGGGCCTGACCTCGGGCTATGTGCCGCTGGGCGCTTTCTTCGTCTCGGACAAGCTGTACGATTCACTCACCGGTCCGGCAGGTGCGGGCAAGTATTTCACCAATGGCTTCACCTATTCGGCCCATCCGGTTGCCTGCGCCGCCGGCCTCAAGAATCTCGAGATCATCGAACGCGAGCATATCCTCGACCATGTCCGGGAGACCGGCCCCTACTTCGTCAAGAAACTGCAGACATTGCTGGACTTGCCTGTCGTCGGCGATGTGCGCGGCAGCCATATGATGGTCTGCGTGGAATGCGTGCTGGACAAGAAGTCCAAGGCGCCGATGCCGGCCGATTGGGACGTCGCCTATCGCATCATCCGCCACACCATGCCGCGGGGCCTGCTGGTGCGACCCCTGGGTCACTACGCGGTGCTGTCGCCGCCGCTCACCATCACCAAGGCGCAGATCGACGAGACGGTGGAAATCCTGCGCGCCGGCATCGAGGCGATGACCGACGAGCTGATCCGCGAAGGGCTGTGGAAAGCGCCGCGCAACTAGGGCTGGGTGGACATCGGCTGTCCGAGCCCGAACCATTCGAGTGGGTTGGGCAAATCTTCGTTTGCAAAGTCGACTTGCAAGACCCGGCGATGGGACGGTTCTGTGGCGCGCGCGGAGGAATGCAGGATAGCGGTCGAATAGATCCAGAGATCGCCCGCTGCGGCATGGCACGCGTACGGCCCGATCTCCGCCGCCACGCTCGCGGCCAGCGTTGCTGGAATGCGGCCGAGGTGATGCGAACCTGGCGCAATCAGCAGAGGAGCATTCCTCTCATGGCAATCATCGAGATGAAGGCGCGCCGTCAGCATTCGCTCGATCAGATCAAAGGGTGGTTCGACATGCGCTACGCCACCTTTGTTCGACCAATGCTGAAAGCCGGGAACCGCATGCGGCGCGCGGACAGCGATGGTTCGATCCTGATGCCATCCCACGGCCCAATTCATCTCGGCCGTCTTGTCAAATAGCAGGGCGCGAACGGGCCGCGATCGGCTGCCCATCAAGCCCCGCATCCGCCGCCCCACGCTTCCGCCTGCAGACAAGATGGCACTCACCGCTTCGTTGCCAAACAGCCGTGCACCGGCGCGTTCGATAGCGATGCCATTCGCAAGGTCCTGCAGTGTTCTAAGCTCGCCGGCGCCCAATGCCATTGGCAATTCGCAAGCACCGTCGCGCTGGAGGTCGAGCGCTTTTTTTTGGAGCAACTTACTGCAGCCACACCGCGCTGGTCGCTGCGCGGCCGTCGCCATCGATCACGGTGATCTGCACCTGGCCCGGGCCGTCGGGCAGCCATTGAGCCTGGCGGCGGAAGGGTGCCGAATCGATCCGCTTGCCGTTGACGAGCCAGGTCAGCGGCAAGGCGCCACCTGAGGCCTCCAGCGACAAATCGTCCGGCGCCTGGCCCTGATGCTGCATGGCAAGTGTCGAGCCATCCACCGGGAACAGGATATGCGGGCCACTTCGGCTGGCTGCGGCGCGCGGCAAGCCAAAGGGCTCCGGCCCGCCATCGAAGCGGCGCAATGCCGGCGGCAAGTCGTTGTTGGAGGCAACAATGGCGCCAGGCGGTGGTGCGGCGGCCGGCAGGTTGCGCACCGGCAACTGGTCGAACACGGCGAACAGCACCGGGGCTGCCGTGTCGCGGCCCATGCGGCCGGTCGAGAAACTGCCATCGGGCCGGCCGACCCAAACGCCCACCGTATAATCGGCCGTATAGCCGATGGCCCAGGCATCGCGGAAGCCATAGGAGGTGCCGGTCTTGTAGGCGACCAGCGGCGCATGGGCGCGATTGCCCCCGGCGAGCCAGCTGGGCGGCGGCGGCGTGTCGCTCAGAATTCGCGTCAGATACCAGGCAGCCACGGGGCTGAGCAGCTTGCTTGGCGGCGCCAGCGGTTCATCGGGTGTCAGGCGCAGCGGCCGCACCTGGCCGCCCTCGGCAAGCCCGGCATAAACCGCCACCAGATCCTGCAGGCTCGTGCCCACCCCGCCCAGCACGATGGGCAGGCCGGCATGGGCATCCGCCGGCAGGCTTAGCGGCAACGCCGACATTGTTGAACAGCGAGGCAAAACGCGCCGGACCGACCCGGTCGAGCAGCGCCACTGCCGGCAGGTTCAGCGAAAGCTGGAGGGCCTCACGCGCCGTCATCTCGCCATGAAAGCGGTGATCGAAATTCTGTGGCGCGTAATCGCCGAAGCGCATCGGCGCATCGACGATCATGGTTTCGGGATGGATGATCAGATCGTCGAAGGCGAGACCATAGACGAAAGGCTTCAAGGTCGAGCCGGGCGAGCGGATGGCCTTGACCATGTCGTTCTGGCCGCTGCTGGCATCGTCGAAGAAATCGGCGGAGCCGACATAGGCGCGCACCGCGCGGCCGGCATTTTCAACCACCAGGATCGCAACCGTGGCACCCTTCTCCATCGCCTGCTGCCGGCGCTGGGCCAGGGATTGCAGCCGGCGCTGCAGATCGCCATCGATCAGACTTTCAATCTCACTGGCCGCCCGGTGCTGCGGCCACCAGGCGTGCCGCGAGCTGCGGGGCATCGACGGCAGCCGGCAGGCGCAGCGCCGGCAGACCGGCTTGCGAAGCCTCGCCGCATTTCCGCCGCGCGTCATCACATCGGCCGAAACCAGCCGCGTCAGCACGCGCTCACGCGCCAGCTTTGCCGCATCCGCGTCGCGATCGGGTCGAAAGCGCTCAGGCGAGCGAGGCAGTGCCACCAGCAATGCGGCTTCGGCATCGGATAGCTGGGCGGGCTCCTTGTTGAAGTAGAATTTCGTCGCCGCCCGAATGCCCGAGAGATTGCCGCCATAGGGCGCCAAGGTCAGATACATCGAGAGTATCTGATCCTTGCTGAATCGCTCCTCCAGCTGGAAGGCACGGCCCATCTCGATGAGCTTGGACAGCAGCGTGCGCGGCCGCGGCTCCAGCAGCCGCGCCGTCTGCATGGTCAATGTCGAGGCGCCGGAGACGATATGGCCGTGGCGTGAGCAGCTGGCCGAACGCGCGGGCGAGCGCCAGCGGATCCACGCCCCAATGGCTTTCGAAGCGCTTGTCCTCATAGGCCAGCAGCATGCGCGTAAAGCGCGGATCGACATTCTGCACCGTGATCGGCAAGCGCCAGCTGCCATCCGCCGCGATGAAGGCGCGAAGCACTTGCCCGTCCTTGTCCTCGACGAGCTGGGAGAGATCGTTGAGGCGCGAGAGGTCCGGCGGAAACAACCGGTCGAGCGTGAACAGGCCTGCCGCGAGCAAGAGAGGCAGGGCAAAAGCGGCGATGGCAAGAACACGCCACCGCTTTCTTCCCTCTCCGCCCTTTAGGGCGGAGAGGGTCAGGGTGAGGTCGGGTTTCTTACTCCTCATGCTGAGCCCGTCGAAGCATGAGGCGTTTTGGCCTGCTCACTGCGTCTTGCCGGCATAGGGCATGATCGTCACGCTGCCCATCGCCGTTCGGGCCCGGATACTGGGCCGATACATATCTTCGATCGAACTTCCCGGAAGGCGATAAGTGCCGGGCGTGACCGCGCGCACGAGATAGGCGACCTGGAACGAAGTCTGGTCGTCGGTGAGATCGATCGCCGCGATGAAACGGTCGTCGCGGTATTCGGCATAAACCGGGGTGGTCAAATCGCCGAGCCAGGTGAACTGATCGGTCTTCTGGCTGCCCGCGAGCCGTGTGTTCTCGATCTCGAACCCGGCGGGCAGCAAATCGACCAGCAGGGCCTTGTGCGGATCGGCATCGCGACGCCGGCCGGTGATTTCGACGATC
This sequence comes from uncultured Alphaproteobacteria bacterium, assembly GCA_963770335.1. Taxonomy (GTDB): domain Bacteria; phylum Pseudomonadota; class Alphaproteobacteria; order Dongiales; family Dongiaceae; genus DASXQK01. The sequence goes on along the minus strand of CAVYPG010000016.1, from coordinate 28,224 downwards.
AGCACGTCGCTCTGCCTGACCTTGGCGAGATCGGCGGCCTTGCCGTCGGGCGTGAAGAACTTCCGCTCGATGTTCAGGCCTGCGCTCGAGGCCGGCAGATCCTGGGCCGGCACGCCGATCACGGTGGCACTGGCGAAGAGCGGGCTGGTGCCGTCGTTCTTGATCGTGGTGCCTTTGTGCAAGGCCGCCGCGTCCGGCCGTATGTAGAAGGTGTCGCCGGCGACAGTCTGGGCGGCCCCATCGACCGCGAGCACGGGCTTGGCGGCATTGGCGCTCATCGCATTGGCCGCCAGGATCAGCCAGCTCTGCTCCTGGGTCGAAAGCCAGCCGGCACTCGCCTGGAGGGCGGCAACCCGCTCCAGCACCGGCAGCGTATCGACGCCGCGCAGTTTCGCTTCGGTGGCCAAGGTCACGATCGCGGCACCGTCGCGCAGAGCCCCGCCATAGTCCTGATACCAATAAGACTTGGCTGCTTCGCGCTTCAGGCTGGCCAGCGCCACCTTGAATGCGTCGGTCGCCCGCGCCTGGTCGCCGCGCAGCGCGAGCGCCGCACCGATCTGCGCCTGAGCGAGTGCGGTAGGCAATTTGTCGATCTGGTTATCGGCGATATAGCGCAGCGCCGAGATATCCTCGCCGCCCACTTCCGCCAGTACGTAAAGCGCATAGGCCCTGGCCGACAGCGCGGCGGGATCAGTTTCGTCCTGTCGCTGGGCGTAGTCGGTCAGCCAGCGCAGCCCGTTGGTATAGGACACATCCGAGACGTCATAACCCTTTGCCTTGGCGCGGGTCAGGAAATCCATGGCATAGGCCGAGAGCCAGGGCTCGACCTCGCCGCTCGCATCCCACAAGGCAAAGCCGCCGTCATAGCGCTGCATTTCCAGCACATGGCCGATGGCCTGCTGCACCCGGCCCTTGATGCCGGCATCGCCCTGCTCGCTTTTGGCCTGCCATAGCTTCGTGACATCGGACACATAGAGCAGCGGCAAGGCGCGGCTGGTCGTCTGTTCGATGCAGCCATAGGGATAGCGGTCGAGCTGGCGCAGCAAGGCCGCGACATCGAGATTCGGCAGGCTCGAGAAACTGGCATACATCTCGCCGGTCGAGGGCAGGAAGCGCGCCAGCGCCGCCTCGCTCAATTGCATGCTTTCGCCGGGTTTGAGCCGGCGCACCACGCGGTCCAGCAGCGGGAACTGGGCAGCGCGCACCGTCAGCGTCGCCGTCATGGGCAAGCTTGAATCCCTCGGGGCCGGCGATAACGAGATGGATATTGACCTCGCCGGGATCCTGGGCGTTCAGCGGTATCTTGAGCTGCGCTGAACCGCCGGCATCGAGATGCTGCTTGGATGAAGCACCGGCACCGAGGCTCGCCATCCCGTTGACGCTGACCGTCACCTTGTAATCGCCCGCCGGCCCGCTGAGGTTCTGCAGGCTGATGGCGAGTTCGCTGCGATCGCCTGGCGCCAGGAAGCGCGGCAGTCGCCATCGTCGCCACCACGGGATCGCGCACCACCAGCCCGGCTTCGCCGGCGCCCACCTTGTTGGCATCCCAGGCCACGGCCATCAGCCGCAGCCGGCCGTTGTAGTCGGGGATATTGAGATGGATGCTGGCGTTGCCCTTGTCGTCCAGCTTCACGATGCCGGAATAGAGCGCGACCAGCTTGATCTCCGGCGGGGCGCCGCGCTGGCCCAGCGCGTTGGCATCGCCGCCTTCGCGGATCTGGCCGCGCTTGCCGTCGCGCCCGTCGATGAGCTGGCCATAGAGATCGCGCAGATAGACGCCGAGGCTGCGCTTGCCGAAGTAGTAATCCTGCGGCGCGGGCGTTGCGAAATCGGTGAGCTGGAGAATGCCCTCATCCACCGCGGCGAGCGTGACATAGGCCTGCTGGCCGGCCGTCAGGCCATCGACCTTGACCGGGATATCGATCCCCTGGCGCGGCTTCACATCGGCCGGCAGATCGAAGGAGACCTTGAGGCTGCGCTGGGCGGGATCGAGGCCAAGCCAGGCAACGCCGATGGCGCGCCCCGGACCATGATCGTTTGCGCTGCCCGGCCGGAAGGCGGTGGCCAGCACATAGGCGCCCGGGCCCCAGGCGGCATCGACGGGAATCTCGATAGAGGTGCCCTGCGACCGTGCCATCCACCGTCCATGAATCGATGACATGGTCGGTGGCGATCGAGATCTGCACCTCGCCGGCAAAGGGCGGCTTGATCAGAACCTTGGCCTTGTCGCCCGGATTGTATTGCTGCTTGTCGGCGACGATCTGCAGCTTGTCCGGCGTATCGCCGGTTCCCGGTGCTGCCGCCCATCCGGCATAGAAGCGATAGCTGGATGCCGCACCCGAGGTCTGGTCGAAGACCTCCAGACGATAATAGCCGTAGTCGACCTTGAAGGAGAGATGGCCGGGCTTGTCGGCGGCGATCGCGAGCTTGCCGGTGCCGATGGCGGGCTTGTCGCGGGTGACGACCTTGTAATCCCAGTTGCCGTCCTTGAAGAACCACTGATAGTCCCAGTCTTCCGGAACCAGGCGGTACGTCACACCGCCGGCGATCGCGCTGGCCTGGGCATTGACCGCGATCACGTCGAAGCCGGCATCGGCCCCGCCATCCACCGCGTCATCGCTGAACAGCGGCTTGATGCCGATGCTGAGCGGATGGTTGCGGATGGGCAGCGCCAGGGTCTTGATCACCGGCCGGCCGCCGAACTCATAGACCTCCGTGCGCATGGTGGCCTTCAGCGGCTGCGGGGTATCCGGCAGATCGTCCGGCGTCATGTCGAACTGATCGGTGCCCTTGTCGTCGGTCGTGCTGTCGTCGAAATTGAGGGTCTGCGCCTCGACCGGCTGATCGACCAGCCCGAACTCGTAGTTCGGGAACAGATCGCCGAAGGGGGCGTTGTCCTGTTCGATGACGAGCGTGGCTTTGACCACCAGATTGGCGCCAGGCGCGCCGTAGAGATATTTGCTGGTGAGGTCGACCAGGGTCGGCTGGCCCGGAACGATCGCCTTGGCGTCGGTGGTCAGCGTGGCCTCGATATGCGCCGGCACGACATCTTCCACCAGGAAGGTCATGCTGCCGATGGCCGTGCCCTTGGGATCGAGATAGGCCTCGATGGTCCAGCTTCCGGTGCGCGCCGAGGCGGAGATCGGAACATCGAGGCCATAGCCGCCGGCCCCACCGTCCTTCAGCGTGAAGCGGCCGGCTTCCACTTCGTCAGGCCGGACCAGGCGCAAGGTCAGCGGCAGGCCGGTCTCGGCCGCTGCCCGCCGTATCGCGCAGCAGGGCGCCCAGATGCACGGTCTCGCCCGGGCGATAGACGCCGCGATCGCTATAGAGGAAGACATCGGCGCTTTGCGGGGCGAGCCGCCCGCCCACGCCGCGATCCGAGAGATCGAAGGCGGGCTTGGTCAGATCGAGGAAGGCGAAATCGCCGCCCTGGCGAAAGGCCATGACCGCAGTTGCCGTCTTGCCGTCGGTGCCGCGCATGAGGCCCGGCGCGAAGGTCGCCCGGCCATGGCCATCCGTATCGGCGCTCGCCAGCTCATCATTGTTGCGGGCGTAGAGCTTCACCGTGACGTGGTCGAGCGCCTGCCCGCTATCCAGCGAACGCAGGAACACGTTCAGCCCGTCGGCGCCTTCCATCGTCGAGATGCCGAGATCGGTCACGATCAGCCACTGGGTCGCCTTGGCGCCGTACCCCTCCTCGCCCTCATCGCTGCGCTCGGCCAGCAGCAGATACACGCCGGGCTGCAGGTGCGGCACCATCTCGCTCACCGGCACCAGCGTGGTCACCCGCTTGTTGCGCTCCGGCTGGACGTCGAGGGTGCCCTTCCACACTTCCTCGCCGCTGTCCTGGGCGATACTGCCGGCGTCGTATTTGTCGATGGCGCGCAGGAACAGATCCTTCTGGATCGCGTCGATGATGTTGCGGTCGCCGATGCGCAGCAGCCGCAGCTTGGCCTTGCTGACATTGACGCTGTAGAGCGGCACGCCGCCCGAGCCGATGCTCGGCAGCACGTAGGTGCCGCTCTTGAATCCGAGCGAGGGATCGGCATCGCCGACGACGAAGTCGAGATTCTCCGCCTTGGTCAGCTTGTCGCCATCGGCATTCGGCAGGCCCGCCAGCACCTTCACATGGTAATGGCCGCCGAACTCCACCCCGGCGATGCAAAGCTTGGTATCGCTGACGGAGAACGAAGCCTCGGCCGGTGCCGGCGAGACCTTGACGTAGTCCTCGTAGTGCACGTCGGTGGTGTCGGAAAGCGAGCCGTAGAATTCCAGGCAGATTTCGGGCCTGTCGCCGGCGGTCGCCGTGCTTTTCGCGATGACGCGAAAGCGCAGGGATTCTTCCAGCGTATTCGGCATGGTCCTTGATCGACTGATCGACGGCCAGCTTCAGGCTCTGCCTGATAGGCCTCCAGCGCCGTGCCCGGCTCCTCGCGCCTTTTCCAGGATGCGGCCGAGCCTGACGAGGGCCGCGGCCTTGTCGGCCGGGTTCGTCGCTGCCTGATAGGCGCTGTAGGTGGCGGCCTCGGCATAGGAATAATCGGCCCGGCGCATCTGGACATTGGCGAGCAGGGTCCAGGTGGCGGCACTTCTGTCGCCCGCGGCGATCGCCTTCTGGAAGGCGGTGGCCGCGGCGTCGAAATCGCCATGGCTCACGGCCGCATTGCCCTCTTTCACGTTCTGCGCGGCGGCAGACGGGATTCTGCGTCTTGCCGTACTGATCCTCGATCGAGCGGTCAATGTAGGTCGCTGACATCGATTCGACCGATTGCAGACCGTCGGCGCATGGGCTGCAAGCGGCAACGCCGCGAGCCCCGCCAGAATAAGGATCAGGCGAAGGGACAAGACACGGATATGGGTGGACATGGGTTCCGCCGATGGCGCAGGGGGTGGGAAGGACAATCGTTTGCGATTCTGACACGAACCGGGGGCGAGTGAAGCGGCTCCGCCCGCAAAGTCCCATCCCCCCGATAGCTCGATTCTTATAGCGCAAATTTCAGGCGCAATGTAGACCGGATCGTGGCGTATTCATGGCGAGTTCTGCACCTAGAGGACCGTTCTCACGCGCCACAACTCGGGAAACAACTCGACCTCGAGCATCTGCTTCAGGTAGCCAACGCCGCTGGTGCCGCCCGTTCCCCGTTTGAAGCCGATGACACGTTCGACTGTCGTGACATGGTTGAAGCGCCAGCGGCGAAAGTAGTCCTCAAAATCAACCAGCTTTTCGGCAAGCTCGTAGAGCGGCCAGAATTTTTCCGGCGCCTCATAGACCGTGCGCCACGCGCTGACCACGTCGTCGAAGAGTCGGTAGGGCATGGAGGTATCGCGCTCCAGAATTTCCCGCGAGATCGGGATGCCGTTACGGGCAAGCAGGCGGAGCGCCTCGTCGTACAGGCTGGGCTGCCCTAGTTCCTCTGCCAGCATGGCCTCGATCTCCGGCCGGTGCTGGTGCTGCTGGAGCAGCGCCTTGTTGCGATTGCCGACCATGAACTCTATCTGGCGATACTGCCAGGACTGGAAACCGGAAGATTGTCCGAGTGCGCCGCGAAAGCGGGTGTATTCGCTCGGAGTCATGGTGCGCAGGACGTCCCAGGCATTGTTCAACTGCTCGAAGATGCGCGCCACCCGCGACAGCATCTTGAAGGCCGGCTGGAGCTGGTCGGCGGCGATGAATTTGCGGGCAGCCGCGATTTCGTGGATGGCGAGCTTCATCCACAGCTCCGACGTGTGATGTTGAATGATGAACAGCATCTCGTCGTGGGCATCGCTCAGCGGCCGCTGCGCACTGAGGATCGCATCGAGATGCAGATAGTCGCCATAGGACATGTGTCCATCGGAAGGCGTGTCGCGGTCTTCGACCGCCGGTTCGCCGGAAGGGGGCTTCGTCATTGGCCTGTTCCTCTTGCGGTACCGCAGCTTATCCCAGATGGAGTGCGCCGGTTCGCCGCTGGCACCTAAAATGCCAAGCAAGCAGGCCCGCGACCGGGGCTGAAACTACCAGAGCCAACACATTGATATAAAAGCGTTACACCCCTGGTTGCACAGCCCGCCTTTCTGTGTATAGTGCGCCGCTTCGCCGGGGTGAGCCCGGCGATTTCCCTGCCGGCTCCTTCGGGTTCCGGCTAGGTCCGGGCGGCTGATGTCGGGGTGATCCCGCCAGCGCCGGACCGCTAACAGCCAAAGGGAGTCAGACTGAATGTCGCTTTACGAGAATATCTTTATTGCGCGCCAGGACGCTACGGCCGCCCAGGTCGAAGCGCTGACCGACGCTTTCGCCAACATTGTCGCCGAACAGGGCGGCAAGGTGACGAAGCGCGAATATTGGGGCCTGCGCAGCCTCTCCTACCGCATCAAGAAGAACCGCAAGGGCCACTACATGCTGCTCAACCTCGATGCCCCGGCGGCAGCCGTGGTGGAGATGGAACGCAACATGCGCATCAGCGAAGACGTGATCCGTCTTCTGACCGTGCGCGTGGACGCCCTCGAGGAAGGCCCCTCGGCCATGCTGCAGAGCCGTTCGCGCGACGACCGTCCGCGCGGGCGCGACCGGGATGACCGGGGCGGCGATCGCCGTGAAGATCGGCCCCGCCGCGAGCGCAGCGAAGGATTTACGCCTCCTGAAGGAGAGCCGGCATGAGCATGACCAATACGGACTCCCCCCGCGGCGGCGATAGGGGTGGCGATCGGGGTGGCGACAGAGGCGGTGCTGGTGGTGGCGGCGGTGCACGGCGGCCTTTCTTTCGCCGGCGCAAGACCTGCCCCTTCTCCAGCGATCAGTCGCCCAAGATCGACTACAAGGATGTGAAGCTGCTGCAACGCTTCCTGTCCGAACGCGGCAAGATCGTTCCCAGCCGCATCACCGCCGTTTCCGCCAAGAAGCAGCGGCTGCTGGCCCAGGCCATCAAGCGGGCGCGCTTCCTGGCGCTCCTGCCCTATCTGCTGAAGTAGGAGGCAAGCCATGGATGTCATCCTGCTCGAACGCGTCCAACAATCTTGGCCAGATCGGCGATGTGGTGAAGGTGAAGCCGGGCTATGCCCGCAACTTCCTGCTGCCGCTGAGAAAGGCGCTGCGCGCGACCGAGGCCAACAAGGCCAAGTTCGAAGCCCAGCGTGCCCAGATCGAGGCGACGAACCTCGAAAAGCGCAGCGAGGCCGAGAAGATCCGCGGCAAGGTCGATGGCCTCAAGGTCGTGCTGATCCGCCAGGCCGGCGAGACCGGCCAGCTGTTCGGCTCGGTCAACGCCCGCGATGTGGCCGATGCGGTGACCGCCGCCGGCTTCACCGTCGATCGCCGCCAGGTCATCCTCGACCGGCCGATCAAGGTGCTGGGCCTGCATCCCCTGCGGGTTGCCCTGCATCCGGAGGTGATCGTCGCGATCACCGCCAATGTCGCCAAATCCCACGAAGAAGCCGAGGCCCAGGAAAAGGCCGGCGGCTATGTCAGGCGGGTCGAGGAACCGGCGGCAGCCGATCTCGACACCATCCTGGCCGAAGCCGATGCCGCCGTGGCGGAGGAAAAGCCGGCCGAAGAAGCGGAAGAAAAGAAGTAACTCCGGCTTTTTCGGGATCGATCGAACGGCCGCCGGCCTCAACCGGCGGCCGTTACTATTTCAGGGCCACTTTTGGGCCCTCTGGGCCGCTGGCCTCGACCGGCGGCTGTTATTATTTCAGGCTCCCTACCCCCTATGCCGGGTTGCATGACCCGAGCGCATAGGCCCCTGTGTTAACCAAATATGGACAGCCAGCGAAGTTGGACTAGACTTTTCACGGTAAGGTCATCGAGGGGTCGGACGGGATGCTGCTAGCCCGGGTTCTGCGGCACATGATCAAGATCGGCAAGCTGACGCTGATCGACGCCAACGGAAAGACCCACGTGTTCCAGGGCTTGCCGGGACCCGCCTGCACCATCCGCTTCCATGACCGCTCGCTGCACTGGCGCATGCTGGTCAATCCCAAGCTTGCCTTCGGCGAAGGCTGGATGGACGAGCAGATCACCTGCGACGACGGCACGATCTATGAGGTGCTGGACCTCATGGGCCAGAACATGGCCTTCCTGGAAAGGCATCCGAGCCAGATCTGGCGCGAGAAGCTCGGCGCCTTTGCCCGCTTCATCCACACCTACAATCCTGTCCATCGCGCGCGTCAGAATGTTGCCCACCACTACGATCTCTCCGGCGCGCTCTATGACCTGTTCCTCGACAAGGACCGGCAATACAGCTGCGCCTATTTCGCCTCCGACAACGACAACCTCGAAACCGCTCAGGCGAACAAAAAGCTGCATCTGGCGGCCAAGCTCCTGCTGAAGCCCGGGCAGAAACTGCTGGATATCGGCAGCGGCTGGGGCGGCCTTGCCCTCTACCTCGCCAAGCTGGGCGGCGTGGACGCAACCGGTGTGACCCTCTCAACAGAGCAGCACAAGATGTCCCAGGAGCGCGCGGCGGCCGCGGGCCTCAGCGAGCGGGTGCGCTTCCATCTGCGCGACTACCGCGAACAGCAAGGTCCCTTCGACCGCATCGTCTCCGTGGGCATGTTCGAGCATGTGGGTGCCGCTCATTACCGCGAATTCTTCCGCAAGGTGAGGGAGTTGCTGACCGACGATGGCGTCATGCTGCTGCATGCCATCGGCCGCATGGAGCCGCCTGGCTCGACCAATCCGTGGCTGCGCAAATACATATTCCCCGGCGGCTACACCCCGGCGCTCTCGGAAGTGATGAGCGCCATCGAGAATGCCGGGCTCTGGGTGACCGACATGGAAATCCTGCGCCTGCACTACGCCTCGACCCTGCGCGAATGGCGACGGCGGTTCAACGCCAACCGTCAGAAGGCCGAAGCGCTTTACGACGCGCGCTTCTGCCGCATGTGGGATTTCTATCTTGCCGGCTGCGAAGTCGCGTTCCGCTACATGAACCAGATGGTGTTCCAGCTTCAGATCACCAAGCGCCAGGACGCCGTGCCGCTGACGCGCGACTACATCACCGACTTCGAACAGGAAAACGCCGGACGGGTCGCTGCGGCCTAGTTCCTGGCGGCGCCGGTCTTGACGTTCTCGCTATGTTCGGCCCACTCTCGCGATGGCCGTTTCCCGGCTCGTTTCTGAATGGTCTATCGAAGTCGATGGCGCAACTTTCTAACGACTGCTTCGCGATGGGAGAGGCCATCAGGTCGATCGATCAAGCCCGCGCGGCAATCGCCCAGCGCCTGACGGCCATAGATAGAGTGCAATCTGTCCCCCTCGCCGCTGCCGACGGGCGCATTCTGGCGAAAGATCTCATCGCGGACTTCTCGCTGCCGCCTTTTGCGAATTCGGCGGTCGACGGCTACGCCATCCGCGGCGATGACCTGCCGGTCGAGGCCGAACGCTCGTTTGTCATTACCGGCCAGACACAAGCCGGAATGTCGCCAGTTCAGACGGTTGCACCGGGACACTGCGTGCGCATCTTCACCGGCGCGCCGATGCCAAACGGCACCGACACCGTGTTCATGCAGGAGGATGTGCGGGCTGACGGCGCGGGCAACGTCATCCTGCCGCCTGGCCTGCGGCGTGGCGCCAATGCAAGGCCGGCCGGCGAGGATATTGCAGAGGGCGACATCGCGCTGGCTGCGGGCCGCCGATTGCGGCCCCAGGATGTGGCACTGGCCGCAGCGCTTGGAAGGACGGAGCTGGAAGTTCGCGAACGCGTGCGGGTTGCCGTCTTTTCAACCGGCGATGAGATCGTCAATCCCGGAACGCCGCGCAAAGAGCACCAGCTCTTCAATTCCAATCGTGTGATGCTCATCGCCATGTTGCGGCGGCTCGATTGCGAGGTCATCGATCTCGGCATTCTTGGCGACGAGCCATCAGGCATCGCAAGCGCCTTGAAGAACGCCGCGCGGACGAGCGATCTTATCCTCACTTCCGGTGGCGTCTCGACCGGCGACGCCGACTTTGTCAAAACAAGCCTGGAATCGATCGGCACGCTCGTGTTCTGGCGGATGGCGATCAAACCCGGCCGTCCCGTGGCAATGGGCGTCGTCGAGGGAATACCGTTCATCGGCTTGCCGGGAAATCCAGTCGCAAGCTTCGTCACATTCGTATCCCTCGTGCGTCCGGCCCTATTCGCTCTGGCCGGCGCGCAACAATTGCAATCGGTAGCTATTCCGGTCCGTTCGGCGTTTTCCTATCGCAAAAAGGCCGGCCGCCGGGAATATGTACGGGTTTCGCTCAAGAGGGCCCAGGACGGGCTGATCGAGGCAACGAAGTTTCCGCGCGAGGGGGCCGGACTTTTGTCATCGCTCGTGGAAACCGACGGGCTGGTGGAGCTGGCCGAGGACGTAACGAGCATTGCGCCTGGCGATGTGATCGAGTTCCAGGATTATCAGAGCGTCCTCTAGCGCTTATCTATATAGGAAACCGTAAGTTCGTTTCGGTGCAAGGAAAGCAGATGGCAGTCCAGGAACAGCGCTCCCGCGATCGCGGCCCCAAGGGGCGCGGGCTTGATGACGTGGCGCTGAAGGAAGTGCGGGCTCTGCTCGGCACGCGCGAGCGGCGCCGTGATCTGTTGATCGAGTTCCTGCATCTCATCCAGGATGAATACCGCTGTCTCTCGGCCCGCCACCTGCGTGCGCTGGCGGAAGACATGCGAATGGCTCAAGCCGAGATCTACGAAGTCGCATCCTTCTACGACCATTTTGACGTGGTCAGGGAGGGAGAGCCTGAGCCCGCGCCGCTCACGATCAGGGTCTGCAATTCGATCAGCTGCATGCTCGCTGGAAGCGAAGGCCTCCTCGAAGATCTTGCGGCTGGTGCCGATCCGGCCGCGATCAGGGTCGTTCGTGCGCCTTGCCTTGGCCGCTGCGCGGGTGCGCCTGCTGCGCGCATCGGCGACCGTGAGGTTGATCACGCAACCAGCGCAGGCCTGCTGCGCATGGCTCGCGCCGGCGAGACTGCCGTCGCCGTGCCCGGCTATGTCGCGCTGGAATCCTACCGGGCCCAAGGCGGCTATGAGCTGCTCAAAAAGGTTCGCGCCGGTGCACTGAATGCCGACGGCATTATCGACACGCTCCAGAAGGCCGGCTTGAAGGGCCTCGGCGGCGCTGGCTTTCCGGTCGGCAAAAAATGGGGCTTCGTTCGCTCCTATCCCGGGCCGAGATTCATGTCGATCAACGGGGACGAGGGTGAGCCTGGCACCTTCAAGGACCGCGCCTACCTGGAGCGCGACCCCCACCGCACCCTCGAAGGAGCGATGATCGCGGCGCACGCCGTCGAAGCTGAGCGAATCTACTTCTACATGCGAGACGAATACCCGGCTGTCCTCGCGATCCTTCGCACCGAAATCGCGGCGCTCGAATCTGCCGGCATCGCAGCACCCGGCTTCATCGAGCTACGGCGCGGCGCCGGCGCCTATATTTGCGGCGAAGAAAGCGCGATGCTCGAAAGCATCGAGGGCAAGCGGGGACTGCCCCGTCACCGGCCACCCTTCATCGCCGAAGTCGGCATCTTCGGGCGGCCGACACTCAATCATAATGTCGAAACTCTGTGGTGGATTCGCGACATCGTTGAAAAGGGTGCGGACTGGTTTGCGGGGCAAGGCAGGCCGGAACATCCGGGGCCGCGGTCCTGGTCCGTCTCCGGCCGCGTCAAGAACCCAGGGGTCAAGCTCGCCCCCGCCGGCATCACGGTGCGGGAATTGATCGAGGAACATTGCGGCGGCATGCTGGAGGGCCACGACTTCAAGGCCTACCTGCCCGGTGGCGCCTCGGGCGGAATTCTTCCCGCATCGATGGGCGACATACCGCTGGATTTCGGCGGCGAACTGGCGCGCCAGGGCGCGTTCGTCGGATCGCACGCCATCGTCGTCTTTTCCCATCAGGACAGCATCAAGGACGCGACGATCAACCTGCTGAAGTTTTTTCGCCATGAGAGCTGCGGCCAATGCACGCCCTGCCGCGAGGGCACGGCGAAAATGGTCTCTCTGCTTCGGGCCGATGGTAAACTCAATGAGCCGGCGATCCGCGACCTTGAGACCGTGATGCGGGATTCGTCGATCTGCGGCCTGGGCCAGGCGGCGCCGAACCCGGTCAATCACCTGCTGGTTCATTTCCGCGAGGATCTCTGAGATGACTGAGCCCATCGCATTCACCCTCGACGGCAAGGCGGTAACCGCGGAGCCGGGCGAGACGATCTGGGAAGTGGCCAAGCGCGTCGGAACCAAGATCCCGCATCTTTGCCATGTCGACCTGCCAGGCTATCGGCCGGACGGCAATTGCCGTGCCTGCATGGTCGATATCAAGGGCGAACGGGTGCTTGCCGCTTCGTGCATTCGCCGGCCCGCAGCGGGCATGGAGGTTCATACCGATACCGAGCGTGCGGTCAAATCCCGTTCGATGGTCTTCGAACTGCTGGCGAGCAATATGCGCAAGCCCGATGAGGGCCCGGACGGCCAGTCCATCTTCTGGCAATGGGCCTCGTCAATGGGGATTTCCGGCAGCAGCCGCTATGAATCGAAGTTCGACGGCGCCGGCGAAGAATCGGGCTTCGATATCTCCAATCCAGCCATTGCGGTCAATCTCGATTCCTGCATCGCCTGCGGCGCCTGCGTGCGCGCCTGCCGCGAAGTGCAGGTCAACGACGTGATCGGCATGGGCCTTCGCGGGCATCATTCCGTACCGGTATTCGACATTCACGATCCGATGGGCGTCTCCACCTGCGTCACCTGCGGGGAATGCGTGCAGGCTTGCCCGACCGGTGCGCTCTACGAGAAGTCATTGATGGACAGCGCCGGCAAGCAGCGCGAAATCGAAGCATTCGACCGGGTCGTGGACACGCTTTGCCCGTTCTGCGGTGTCGGCTGCCAGACCAAGGTTGCCGTCAAGGATAACCGGATCGTTCAGGTCGATGGCCGGAACGGCTTTGCCAATGAGAACCGCCTCTGCGTCAAGGGCCGCTTCGGCTTCGACTATGCGATGTCGCCCGAGCGCCTGACGAAACCGCTGATCAGACGGGACGATGCCCCGAAGTCCGGTTCCATGGATCTGCGCGGCGTCGATCCGATGACGGTGTTTCGCGAGGCGACATGGGACGAGGCCATGGCGCGCGCGGGCGGCGGACTGCGCCAGATCATGGACGCCCATGGCGGGCGGGCCCTGGCGGGTTTTGGTTCGGCCAAGGGTTCGAACGAGGAAGCCTATCTGTTCCAGAAACTGGTGCGTCAGGGGTTCGGCACCAACAATGTCGATCATTGCACCCGGCTCTGCCACGCCTCCTCGGTTGCGGCCCTCATGGAAGGCGTTGGCTCAGGCGCCGTCTCGGCCCCCTTCACCGACGCCATGAAGGCCGATTGCGTGATCGTGATCGGCGCGCGGCCGACGGCCAATCATCCGGTCGCGGCGACCTATTTCAAACAGGCGGCCAAGCGCGGAACGAAGCTGATCGTCATCGATCCGCGCGGCCAGGACCTGATGCGTCATGCGACATATTCCCTGCGCTTCAAGCCGGGAAGCGACGTGGCGATGCTGAACGCGCTGCTGCATGTGATCATCGAGGAGAATCTGTACGACGAGCAATATATCCAGGCGAATGTCTCGGGGTTCGAGGCCCTGAAGACGAAGGTGAAGCACTTTTCCCCGGAAGCCATGGCCGAGGTCTGCGGCATCGATGCCCCGACCTTGCGCGCGGTCGCGCGCACTTATGCAACGGCCGAGCGTTCGATCATTTTCTGGGGCATGGGCATTTCCCAGCACACCCACGGCACGGACAACTCCCGCTGCCTGATTGCGCTTGCCCTGATCACGGGCCATGTGGGGCGGCCCGGCACCGGGCTGCATCCGCTGCGTGGCCAGAACAACGTCCAGGGTGCTTCCGATGCCGGCCTGATCCCGATGTATTATCCGGATTACCGCTCGGTCGAAAACATCGACATTCGCAGCCAGTACGAAAATTTCTGGGGCGAGACCCTCGATCCGAAGCGCGGCTTGACCGTGATCGAGATCATCGATGCGATCCATGACGGCAAGATCAAGGGCATGTACATCATGGGTGAGAACCCCGCCATGTCCGACCCGGATCAATCCCATGCCAGAGAGGCCCTGGCGAAACTCGATCACCTGGTGGTGCAGGATATCTTCCTGACCGAGACGGCGTGGCATGCCGATGTCGTGCTTCCGGCTTCCGCCCATGCCGAGAAGGTCGGAACCTATACCAACACCAACAGGCAGATTCAGATGGGCCGGCCCGCCCTGGACCTGCCGGGCGATGCACGCCAGGACTGGGAATTGATCGTCGAACTCGCCAACCGCCTTGGGCTCGACTGGAAATACAGCGCTGTTTCAGACGTCTATACGGAGATGGCGGCCGTCATGCCGTCGCTCAAGAACATTCCCTGGGAGCGCATCGATCGGGAAGATTCCGTGATTTACCCTGCGCGCGGCCTCGACATCCCCGGCGATCAGATCGTCTTCACCCAGGGATTTTCGACGGCGGACGGCCGGGGCCGGATCGTTCCGGCGGATCTGCTGCCCCCGGACGAGGTACCGGACGAGGAATATCCGCTGGTCCTCACGACCGGGCGGCTTCTGGAGCACTGGCATACCGGCGCCATGACCCGGCGCGCCGGCGTATTGGATGCCATCGAGCCGCGGGGCATTGCCGCCATGAATCCGCGCGAGATTGCCCGGCAAAAGCTCCATCAAGGCGACATGATCGCCATCGAGACGCGCCGGGGCCGGGTCGAGGCGATCCTGCGCGCCGACCGCGACGTTGCCGATGGCATGGTCTTCATGCCGTTCTGCTTCAACGAAAGTCCGGCCAACGTGCTGACGAACCCGATGCTCGACCCCTATGGAAAGATTCCGGAGTTCAAGTACTGCGCCGCCCGCGTTGAGGCCGTGAAGCAGCGCTCGACCGCCGCGGCCGAGTAGACAGGCCGGCATACCGGGCGCTCGGAGTGCGAGCGATGAAATCCGTTTAGAGAGTGTGATGCAGAAGACCAAAGCCCGACCGCACATCCCGACCGTCATGCCGAACCCCGCGGATCCGCGGCTGTTGGAGCGTGTGACCGGGGTCGACCAGACCGGCGCCGAGGTCACCGTCAGCGTCCCCGTCGAGCGTGCGCTCACGCTTTATCTCAATTCTCAGGAGATCGTCACCATGATGACGATCAACGATTATCCGGAATATCTGGCAATCGGCTATCTGCTCAATCAGAACATGCTCAAGCCCGATGACGTGGTGACCGGGGTCGATTATGACGACGACCTCCGGGTCGCCGTCGTTCGCACCAAGCGGGGCACGAACTATGAACGCAAGCTGAAGAAGCGCACGCTGACCTCAGGTTGCGCCCAGGGCACCGCCTTTGGCGACTTGATGGAGGCGCTGGAAAGTGTCGTGCTGCCGTCAGTGGAGCTGCGGACGTCCTGGCTCTACGAGATGACCAACGCCATAAACACTACGCCCTCGCTGTATCTGGAGGGCGGGGCCATTCATGGCTGTGCCCTGTGCATTCAAGGCACGCCGATCTGCTATATGGAGGATGTCGGGCGTCACAATGCCGTCGATAAGATCGCAGGCTGGATGTACCGCCATGACGTCGATCCCGCCGACAAGATCCTCTATACGACCGGCCGGCTCACATCGGAAATGACCATCAAGACAGTGCGAATGGGAATTCCGATTTTGATTTCCCGTTCCGGTTTCACCGCCTGGGGCGTCGAGTTGGCGCGGCAGACGGGACTAACCCTGGTGGGTCGGGCGAAAGGAAAACGATTTGTCGCTCTCTCGGGACAGGAGCGGATCGTTTTCGACCAGGATCTCGCCTTTGTCGAAGAAGAATCTGCCCGCAGCCGGCGCAAGAGTGCCGACAGCGACTGATCAGCTCGACCGTCGGCCTGCTGTGTCCAAGTGCAGCGACTCACATTATACATTTTGTCCACAGGCGTTCCCGTTCGCATCGACCGTGTGTCCTGACTAGGGTGCGGTGATGGAAGCAAAGAACTCACCCACGCATAACGTCACGCCGCTACGCCAGGTCGGCGATATTGCCGCGCGCATTCCACCGCATAACTACGAGGCGGAGATGGCGCTGCTGGGTGCGATCCTTGCCAACAACCTGGTCTTCGACAAGGTCAACGAGTTCCTGCGGCCCGACCATTTCGCCGATGCGCTCCATGGCCGCATCTATGAAGCCGCGGGCAAACTGATCGAGCGCGGCCAGATCGCCAACGCCCTGACCTTGAAGACGCTGTTCGACCAGGACCCTGCCCTGCAGGAGCATGGCGGCGCCCAATACCTGGCGCGGCTGGCGGCCTCGGTCGTCAGCATCATCAATTCCGAGGATTACGGCCGCGCCATCCATGATCTGCATCTGCGCCGCCAGCTGATCGAGCTGGGCGAGGAGATGGTCAATACCGCCCACGCCCAGGACCTCGACCTGCCGGCCACGGGCCAGATCGAGACGGCGGAGGAGCAGCTCTTCCGGCTGTCGGAGACCGGCGATATCGAGAGCGGGCTTCGCCCCCTGACCGAGGCCCTGACGGGCGCCATCAACATGGCCGAGGCCGCGGTCAAGCGCGAAGGCCATGTGACCGGCGTCACCACCGGCCTGACCGATCTCGACAAGAAACTGGGCGGCCTGCAGCCCTCGGACCTCGTTATCCTCGCGGGCCGGCCCTCCATGGGCAAAACGGCGCTCGCCACCAACATCGCCTTCAACGCCGCCAAGGCGCATATGGATTCGCCGGATAATGGCGGACGCGTCGCCTTTTTCTCGCTTGAAATGTCCGCCGAGCAGCTCGCCATGCGCATCCTGGCCGAGCGCACCGGCATCTCTTCCGACCGTATCCGCCGCGGCGAGATCAGCCGCGACGACGATTTCACCCGGCTGGTGGTCGCGGCCCAGGAGCTGCAGAAGCTGCCGCTGCATATCGACGACACGCCGGGCCTGTCGGTGCCGGCGCTGCGCACCCGGGCGCGCCGCCTGAAACGCCGCCAGGGCCTGGGCATGATCGTCGTCGATTACCTGCAGCTGATGCGTTCGCCCGCCGGCATGCGCACCGAGAACCGCGTGCAGGAGGTCTCGGAAATCACCCGCGGCCTGAAAGCGATCGCCAAGGAACTCGCCGTGCCGGTGCTGGCGCTCTCCCAGCTCTCCCGCGCGGTCGAGCAGCGCGACGACAAGCGTCCGCAGCTGGCCGATCTGCGTGAGTCAGGGTCGATCGAACAGGATGCCGACGTGGTCATGTTCATCTTCCGCGAGCAGTACTACCACGAGCGCAACGAGCCCAAGCAGCGCGACGACGAAACGGCTGAGAAGTTCGCCAGCCGCCACAGCAACTGGCTGGAGCGCGGCGACCGGGTCCATAACGTGGCCGAGGTCAATATCGCCAAGCAGCGTCACGGCCCGATCGGCACCGTCGAACTCTATTTCGAAGGCGTGGTCACCAAGTTCGGCAATTTGACCCGCGACGACAACCTGGCTCAGAGCTAGCGCCAGCGGCGCCGCGGCGAGTCTAAGACCGCGCCTCCGACACAGCCTGTCGTATAGTGCGGCTTTCTCGCCTCATGGCAGAACTTCTGCGCGCACTACGGCATGCAGGCGCCTGACGTCGAGGTAATTCGTTGCGCGGTTGAAGGCAATGTGACGCCGACGAACTGCCTGATCGCCGAGCATGAGAGCAACGTCGTGGGGTTTGCGTCCTATGCCCTGCTTTTCCCCGGGGAAGGATTGGCACCGCAGCTCTATATGAAGGACCTATACACCTCAGCAGCCCACAGAAGCCGCGGCGTCGCTCGCGCATTGATCGAGGGCCTGGCACGCGAGGCCAAAAAGACAGGGTGCGTTCGCATCGACTGGACAACGGAAGCGGACAACGTCGCAGCGCAATCTGCCTACAAAACGCTCGGAGCAAAGATTTTGGCGGAAAAGCTTTATTTCCGCCTGGATGCGAACGACATCGAGCGACTGGCTCGTGACGACGCTCGGGCGCCGGGCTAGCAAAACGGGAACGCAACCCAGGCTATCCTGAAGCGATGGACAGAACAGCCTTGCCGAAATTTACCTTCGCCCTCCTCGCGGCTGTTTGCGCCGGCTTCCCATCGCCCGGCCATGCGGCCAATCCCAATGCGCTGTGGGAGATCGTCCATAATCACTGCGTGCCCGGCCAGCAGAACGGGACCGGGCCCAAGCCCTGCGAGCTCGTTGATCTTGCCGGCGGCTATGTCGTGCTGAAGGATCTGCGGGGTGCTACCCAGTATCTCGTCATGCCAACGGCCGAGGTGGCGGGTATCGAGGATCCGCAAATCCTTGTCGGCGATGCACTGAACTACTGGGCCGCCGCCTGGGCCGCGCGCAAATATGTAGCCGAACGTGCCGGGCAGGCGATTCCGCGCGAGGATCTGAGCCTTGCGGTCAATTCACAGCAGGGCCGAACCCAGAACCAGCTTCACATTCATGTCGATTGCATCCGGCCGGACGTGCGTGAGGCGTTGCGGGTCCATGCGCGGCGAAATCGGGCCGGCCTGGGCGCCGCTCGGATTCCCTATGCTCGGTCATCGCTATAAAGCGCGCCTGGTGGCCAGCGCCGACCTGAACGGCATCAATCCATTTCGGCTCTTGGCGGACGGGGTTCCGCAGGCAGCAAAGGATATGGGGGATCAAACCCTCGTCGCCGTAGGCGCCGTTTTCAGCGACGGAGCGCAGGGCTTCTATCTCTTGAACGATCAGGTCGACCAGGTCCCCGGCGATCTGGCCTCGGGCGAGGAATTGCAGGATCACGACTGCCGCGTGTTGCGGGCGCCGAACTAGACCAGCCTGCGCCGCCTCGTCTTTAGCCCGAGTGCGGCGAAATCCACACCGTCATTCCCGGAGAAAGCCCCTCCGGCGCTGCCAACGGGTCGGCGCGGACTGCAAACGTATTGAGATCGTGATCGCCTACGGCGCGCGCCGCGCGCCATGTTGCGAAATCTCCGAGCCGGCGGATCTCTGAAACGCGCACGGGAATTGGCGCGCCACTGTTCGCCGATTGCAAACTCAGTTGCTCGCCGATGCCAAGTCCGTTGAGCAGGTCTTCCCTGACATTGAAGCTGAACCAGAACTCTTTATCCGCCTTGATCGTCAGGATGGCACGGCCCGGGACCTCTGCCTCGCCCGGCTCCGCCACCACCACACTGACGACGCCATCGACCGGCGCGTGAAGCGTCAATTTCGCGAGCCGCTGTTCCAGGACCGCGAGAGATGCCTTGGCCGCCGCGACCGTGGCGTCCGCGGTTCCGCGATCCTCCGCAGTGGGACCGCGCTTGGCCTGGTCATAGTTTGACTGCGCCGTGCGAAGATCCGCCTCGGCCGTTGCCGCCGCCGCCTTGGCGTTGTCCAGCGTCTGCAAGGGGGCATTGCCCTGGCCAGCCAGGGTCGACATGCGTCCCAGCTCCTGCTGCTTCAGCACAAGGTTGGCCGTGGCCTTGTCGACTTCATGCGAGGCGATATCAACCTGTTCCTGGCGCGGCCCGGCATAAACGCGATTTCGCGTCGCCTCGGCCACGCCGACCGCGGCTTGCGCCTCCACCACCGAAGCCGAAAGCTCCGGGTTGGAAAGAATGGCCACGACATCGCCGGCCTTGACCGAATTCCCCCGCATGCACGGGCAGATCCGCGATCCTGCCGCTCACTTCGGGCTGAATCTCGATCTCGGTCGCCCGCACCATGCCCAGCACCGGCGGCGGGGGTGAAGGCTTCAGCGCATTCACGGCGATGGCGGCAGCACCCCCAAGCAGCAGGATCACGAAGGCGAACTTCACAAACCTTCCAGTTCTAGACGCCATGGGCAGCCCGCTGGCGAAGATGTGTTGAGGTCACCGCAATCAGGAAAAAGCCCAGAAGCAGGATCAGCAGCCTGACCCAGTCTGCCGACACATCGGCCAGACTCGCGCCCATCTGGTTGATGCGAACCATTCCGTCGATTGCCGCTTCCGAAGGGAAAATGCGGCCGAGCCAGCGCATGACCGGGGGTATCGCCTCGACGGGCCAGGACAAGCCAACCAGAAAGAATTGCGGCAGTGAGGTCGCGATGATTAACACCACGGCCGTCTCCCGGCGCTTGAACCATGCGCCGGCAGCCTGGCCCAGAAAGCTTGTCGCCAGGATGAAGGTCACGGCGAATATCACAAGGTCCGGCAGCTTCCCCAGCGTCGAAAATCCATAGAATCGCGGCAAAAGCACCAGGAAAAGCAACAGTGCTGGAATGTAGATGACCAAATGGGCAAGCCCTTGGGCCAACACGGCCTGGAAAGATCCGCGGGCAAGCTGCGCCCCTCGCCCGCCGGTCTCGAAGGCAACCCCGCTCAGCATGGCGGCCCCCATCAGCAGGGTCTGCTGCAAGATGAGAACGAAGGCGGCCGGCACCACATAGCTTGCATAGCCGCCCGTGGGATTGAACAGGGGCACAGCCAGGGTATCAACCGGCTGGCGCAGGGCGATGAGTGATTCGCCGACCCCGCCCTGCCTGGCATCGTGGCTGATGCGGCCAAGCGCAACCGCGCCGACACTTTCGGCGAGGCCCTGATAGGTGCGACTGAAGACGAGGAAATAGCCGGAATCGACATAGACCGGCAGGCGCGCCACGTCGCCCTTCAGAAAATCCCTCGTCGTGCCGAAGGGGATTTCCAGAATTCCGAAGATCCTCCGCTGGAACAGCGCCTGCTGCGCCTCAGCCAGCGTATCGGTGCGTTCGGCAACACGGACCGCTTCATCGCTGTCGAGAGTCATGGTGATCTGGCGGCTGAGTTCCGTTCCGTCATGGTCGACGACAGCGATGGGAAGGTGCCGCAATGTCTGGCCCAGATAGGGTTGGGGATAGAAAATGCCATACAGGATGGGCGCGATGAACATGAGGCCCATAACGCTCCGGTCAGCAAAGACGCAGCGGATTTCACCGATCATCACGCCAAAGAATCCGCCGCTCGCTACCACTGCGGGTATGGCTTCATCTCCGCTGGTTTGCGGTTGCCGACTGGCAAGGACAGACAAGCGCAGCCAGGCCAGCCCGCCATAGCCGATTGCCATGCCGGCGAGGATGGCGAAGGGCATGGCCGAAGCGTGCGGCGGCGCGCCACGGGCCGCCTGGTCGACCAGGATCTGCATATACCAGCGCAGCGGCAGGATCGCGCCCCAGCCCTTGGCGAAGGCCAGCATGCCGACGATAGGAAACCCGACGCCGGCATAGCCGAACGCGGGCGAGACGACGATACCCGAGAGGCTGAGGCCGAGCGCGAGATTGCGCACCAGCAAGACCAGGAGTGCCGCCAGTCCCTGATATGCCGCGATGAGGAGACAGGCAGCGAGCGCCAGCATCGGTGCATTGCCCCGGAATGGGATGCCATAGGCGCTGTGAAGGATGGGCACCAGCAGCGCCATCAAGAGCACGAAAACCACGAACAGCGGCGCAAGCTTGCCTGTCAGGGCGACCAGCGGACTGCCGCCCGCGGCCTGAATCCAGCCCCGGAACGTGCCGCGCGAGAATTCCGAGCCGACCGCATAGCAGCTCGCAATCGCGATAACGACATGCAGCACCATGGGCAGGATGGAGCGCAGCAGGAACTGGGCATAGTTGAGGGCCGGGTTGGTCAGGACATATTGCTCGACTACCAGCGAACCCGTGGTCGCGGGCAGCTCGGGCAGGCGGGGCGCAATAGCCCCGACGGCGCCCTGGACGGCATCGTTCAACGATTTGAAGGCGGCATTGCCCGGAGTCAGGAACTGCGTGTTGTAGAAGATCGAGATCTGCGGCCGCCGGCCGGCCATGACGTCACGCTCGAAATTCTCGGGAATATAGACGCTGGCGATTGCAGCCCCCGACCGCACGGCCTGCATGGCGGCGGTGAGGTTGTCGGCACGCTCACGCAGCGCAATGCCGGGTGCTGCGGCGATCGATTGCGCGAAGATGGCCGAGGTCGGCGTGCGGTCGGCGTCGACCACGACCGTGCCCAATCCGCGAATGACGGGATTGCTGAAGGTCAGGCTCAGTACGAAGAAAGCGATCAGCGGCACGCCCAGCAACAGGAACAGGGCCACCTTGTCGCGATAGAAGCGGCGGATTTCACGGGTCGCGACAAGCAGGAAACCGGGTGTCATTGCCGCGCTTCGGACCAGTCGGCATAGGCGCTCATGCCCGGCCGCAGGCCGGCGACCTTCTCCACCGGATAAGCGCGGACAGCGAAGGTGCGCAGATCGAAATCGCCGGTCGCGCGTGTCGCCCGCCAGCTCGCATACTCGCCCTTCGCCGCGATAAGGCGTACTTCGGCAAGAACTTCCCGGTTCCCCAGCGCCGGAATCTTGACCTTGATCCGGCTGCCCAACTTGATGTCTTTCATCAGGTCTTCGCGCAGATCGAAGCGCAGCCAGACATCGTTCAGATCGACCAGCGACAGCAGCGGGATGCCGGGCGACACGACTTCACCTTGCTCGATATCGATCTGATAGATCTGGCCGGCGGTTGGCGCAGGGACGATCATCTGATCGACGAGCGCTTTCAGGGTCTGGGCGGCCGCGGCGGCGTCGGCGACCTTTGCCTCGGCCAGTTGAACCTCTTCGCGCGTGAATCCTGCAATCGATTGCTGGTAGCCAAGCTGGGCCTGGTTATAGCTCTGCCCGGCCACGCGAAGTGAGTCCGAAGCCTCGTCGAGCTTCTGCTGCGTGGCGAACTGACCCGCTGCCAGTTTGCGAATGCGGTCGTAGGTCTGCTGCGCCAGCGCCAGTTGCGAGGCCGCGCTCTGAACCTGGGCCTTGCTGATGGCAACCAGCTCGGGCCGCGTCCCGGCGTGGATGCGCGCCAGTTCCGCTTCGGCCACGGCCTGGTTTGCCAGTGCTTCCTGGTATTTGGCGACAAGCTCCGGATTGTCGATGCGGATCAGGACAGTACCGGCGGTCACGTCCTGGCCGCGCTCGACCGGAATCTGCGCAACCCGACCGTCGACGCGGGCAGCAATGTCGGTGCGGGTACTGTCCGCCTCTCCCTGGATCATCAGGGGCGGCGGCACCGCCAGATACCAGGCCGAAACGGCGACGATACCGATGACCAGCAGGGCAACAACGATGGCTACCGGCGTACCACTGTGTTTCCGGGGGGCTGGCTTCTTCGCAGCGGGCTTCGGCGGTACCGCTGCGGCCGGACGCGGCACTGGTGGCGAAGCAACGGGCGGATGGGGCGCCGTCGGCGAAGCAATGGGCGGACTTGCGGCGGTGCCACCCCGCTCTTGGGATTCTCGGTAGGCGGGGTTCCCTTAACGCTCGATTCCTCTGCCACAGTCCTCGTCCTTATCTGGAGCGATGGCCAACGAGGCTGTCGATGCTGACCGGCCCTGCGCCGAAGGCCGCCACATAGAGCATGCCACCCGCCAGACCCAGATTCTTGTAAAAATGGATCATGTTGTCATAGGCGACCATCGCATCCGCCGAATGCAACCCGGCGCTGAGATGCACCGCCACCCCGGTAATGACCGACCACACGGCCAGGACAAACCCGACCCAGCGCGCCTGGAATCCGACGAGCAGGCAGAGCCCGCCGAGCAGTTCGATGACGATGGCAACCCACACCATCAGAGCAGGGGCAGGTACGCCGGCGGCGATGAAGTATTGCGTTGTGCCGCCAGGATCGACGAGCTTGGCATAGCCCGCCCAGACGAACAGGCTGCAAAGCAGCAGGCGGCCAACCACCGGCAGATAATCCGTGATCTTTCCCATCTTGTGACTCCCCGTCGGTTTGAAACATCGATGTTCGCCAGCACCTTGATGTCAAAGGCCAGCGCGGGATTTCAACTATTCCCCTCGCCTGCGTATTTTACAAACAGCATTCGGATTTGTTCGATCCTGCTCCATTTTTCAGGGCAGCGGGTTCCTGGCGACAAGAAATGACGCTTTCCTCAGCCCCCGCGAATAGTATCGACGCAATTCGTTAGATCTGCTGCTGGACCCGAACCCGGCGGCACGATGCCGAGATAGCCGCTACCGGGCGATCGGCGCGGCTCGCTGATCGCCTCGCGGCGGACAGAGACTTGCGGCTCGCTAATCATCGATTCGTCGGGCCGCAAGATGCGTGTTCCGACCTGAAAGCGCCATGCGGAGACGCCGCCATGCTCGACCTTCTGCTTAATCAGCTTCTGGGGCTGAATGGCCTCGTCAATCTTTCGAACCTGGTATTCATCGCCGCATTGTCTGTCAGGGGCGTGCTGCCGCTTCGCCTGCTTGCGATCGTCTCCTCGATCATCATTCTTCCCTTCTATTACCTGCAGCCCGAACCGCTCTGGCCGTCGATCTTCTGGAATTCGGTCTCGATCCTGATCAACGCTACCCGCGTCATACAGTTGCTGCTCGAACGCCGCCCCGTCGTGCTCGCCGAACGAGAAGCCGATCTGCACCGGCTGGCCTTTGCTTCGCTCGACAAGAGGGAATTTCTGAGGTTGTCCAGTTTGGCCCGATGGGTCACCTGTCCACCCGGTGAGACAATCCTGAAAAGCGGCCAGATCGCCGAGGAGGCGATCGTCCTTGTGTCCGGAGAGGTCGAGGCGAGGTTGAACGGCAAGCCTATTGTCGGCTACCGGCCGGGCGCGCTCATCGGCGATGCGAATGCCTATAGCGGAACGGCAAGTCCGGTGGACATCGTCGCCCGGACGCCGCTCAGCCTCGCCAAATGGAATATCGCCCAGCTTCGCGCCTATCTGGAAAGCCGGCCGGAACTGCGTAACCGGCTGCTGCAGATCGAAGACAGCGATTTGTCGCGCAAACTGTACGCGCTGGCGGGTCACCTCAACGCCTGAACCTGCAGCTACTGCCGCCTACTTCAGGTGCTGCCGATCATCTTCTAAGCAAGTCCGTCATAGCCGGAGCAGCCTTCTCCAAGAAGTCAGCGCCAGCTTCAGCCATGTTTCCCCTCGAACGTCATTCCAGAAATCCGGGAATGAACAAGGAGGAGAAAAGCGATGGCCCTCGCAGCCAAGGAAGAGAAGAAGGCGAAGCCTTTGCCGGCGCCGAACAGCGACTTCTACCAGCTCGTCGATGTCCTGACCCCCGCCGAACTGGCCGTGGTCAAGAAGGTGCGCGCCTACATGGAGAGCAAGGTCCAGCCGATTATCAACAAATACTGGGCCGATGACGCATTCCCCTTCGAGCTGCTGCCTTCGTTCAAGGAATTGGGTCTCGGCGGCCTGGGCTATGAGGGCTATGGCTGCGCCGGCGGAAGTCAGAAGCTGTTCGGTTTCGTCGCGATGGAGCTGGCGCGGGTCGACGCTTCGTTCTGCACCTTCTTCGGCGTGCATAGCGGCCTGGCGATGGGCTCGATCTATCTCGACGGGTCCGAGGAGCAGAAGCAGAAATGGCTGCCGCCGATGGCGCGCTGGGAAAAGATCGGCTGCTTCGGCCTTACCGAACCGCTGGTCGGTTCGGGCACGAGCGGCGGAACTCACCACGACTGCCAAGCGCGAGGGCGATACCTGGGTGCTCAACGGGCAGAAGCGCTGGATCGGCAACGCGACATGGTGCGACGTTTCGATCATCTGGGCCCGCGACCTCGCCGACAACCAGGTGAAGGGCTTCATCATCGAAAACAAGACGACGCCCGGATTCAGCGTCGAGAAGATCGAACACAAGATCGCGCTCAAGGTCGTCCAGAACGGCGTCATAACGCTGAAGGACGTGAAGGTGCCGGAAGCGAATTGCCTGCAGGGCGGCAACTCGTTTCGCGACACCGCGCGCGTGTTGCGGATGACGCGCTACATGGTGGGCTGGGCCTCCACCGGCATCCAGATGGGTGCGTTCGAGGCGACACTGAAATACACCCAGGAGCGCAAGCAATTCGGCAAGCCGATCGCTTCGTTCCAGATGGTGCAGGATCTTCTCGCCAAGATGCTCGGCAATCTGACCGCCTGCCAATGCCTGATGGTTCGCCTGGCGCAGATGGATGACGAAGGCAAGCTCGGCGACCATCACGCCGCCCTGGCCAAGGCGTACTGCACGGCCAGGTCGCGCGAGACGGTTTCATGGGGCCGCGAGTTGCTGGGCGGCAACGGTATCGTCGCCGACTACAACGTCGCCCGCTTCTTCAACGACGCCGAGGCGCTCTACTCCTACGAGGGCACCTTTCAGATGCAGAACCTGATCGTTGGCAAGGCGATCACCGGCATCGGCGCGTTTGTATGACGCCGCCGCGCGCCGCTGTTTCGTCCCCGACCCTTCCCTTGGGAGAGATCGACATGGTTTCGCCAACAGCAATACTCACCCCCTCGCCAGCGCGGTACCCGCCCTCGCGAACGTCATTTATGCGAAGAAAGACGCGATCGCCTATGTGACGGTCAATCGGCCCAAGGTGCTCAACGCGCTCAATACGCCGACCTGGAAGGATCTGCGGACCGCTTTCGAGATTGCGCGGGATGATGCCACGGTACGCGGCATCATTTTGACAGGCGCCGGCGACAAGGCCTTCATTGCGGGCGCTGACATCAGTGAGCTCGCGCAAGCTTCCGCGCTCGAGGCTGAACAATCCAGCCGCTTCGGACAGCAGGTCCTCGACTTCATCGAGAATCTTGGCAAGCCGGTCATTGCGGCCGTGAACGGCTTCGCGCTGGGCGGCGGCTGCGAGACAGCCATGGCCTGCACCATAAGGATCGCTGTCGAGTTCTGCGAAGTTCGGCCAGCCTGAAGTCGCCTTCGGGCTGATTCCGGGCGGGGGCGGCACGCAACGGCTGCCCCGCCTGGTCGGCAAAGGCCGGGCCCTTCAACTCATCCTCTCCGGCGAGATGATCACCGCACAGGAGGCCTATCGCATAGGCCTGGTGAACGAGATCGTCCCCGCCGGCGGCCTGATCCAACGCGCGGAGGCAATCCTGCAGAAGATCGCCTCCAACGCTCCGATGGCCGTCAAATTCGCCCTCGAGGCGGCAAACAAGGGCATGGAGGCCAGCCAAAGCGAAGGGCAGCTGCTCGAAGCCTCCTACTTCGGCCTCTGTGCCGCAACAGAGGACAAGAAGGAAGGCACGGCCGCCTTCCTTGGGAAACGCGCGGCTCAGTTCCACGGACGCTAGCCGCTGCTCAGACATGTCAGGAGAGAACCCAGTGACAAGCGACAACATCTTCTCGGGCCTGAAAGTGGTCGACCTGGCGAGCTTCATCGCGGGCCCTGGCGCCGCGGTAATTTTGTCGGACTTCGGCGCCGAGGTGATCAAAGTGGAGCCGCCGAACGGCGACCTCTGGAGAATTGGCAACAAGCTGCCGCCGCAACCGCAGTCGGACGAGCCTTACCAGTGGCATTTGGCCAACCGCAACAAGCGCGGTATCGCTCTCGACCTAAAATCGCCGAGCGCCCAGCAAGTCCTCGAGAAGCTCGTCAAATGGGCGGATGTGCTGATCGTCAATACGCCGCACCCGGCCACGCAAGCGCCTGAAGCTCGAATATGACGATGTCGTCCAATGGAACCCGCGCCTGATCTACGCCGACCTGACGGGCTTCGGCGACAAGGGGCCGGATGCCGAGCTTCCGGGCTTCGACATCACGTCGTTTTGGGCACGCAGCGGGCTGCTGTCGATGACGCGGGATGCCGGTGCGCCACCGACCTGGCCGGTGGCCGGCAGCGGCGACAATGCGACCGCCGTCGGCCTCTATTCGGCGATCGTCACCGCGCTCTATCGGCGCGAGCGCACTGGCAAGGGGGCGCATGTCACGACCTCACTGCTGGCCGCGGGAGTTTGGTCCGCAAGCGTATCGATCCAGGGCGCGTTGAGCGGGGCAAAGTTCTTCGGGCTGCACGACCGCCATAACCCCGCAAACGCCGCAATGAACGTGTACCGGGCCGCCGATAACACCTGGTTCGTCCTGCTCGTCACGCCGGACAAGCTGGCGGCCGTTGCAAAAGCCATCGGGCGCGCGGATCTGCTGACCGATCCGCGGTTCTCCGATCCGGCGAAGCTCGTCGCCAATATGCCGCAGCTCACGACGATCCTCGATGAGGTCTTCGCCGCGCAGCCGATTGCGTACTGGTACGACGTATTCAACGGCGTCCACGTCACCTTTGGTCCCGTTCGCGGGCCGCAAGAAGTCATAGATGATCCGCAACTGCGAGCGAATGAAATCGTTGTTCCGCTCGAAGGGGCCGGCGGCAAGCTTACCTCGACGATCAGCAGCCCGATCCAGATGCATCTCGGCGTCGCAAAAGGTGCCGGCAAGCGTGCTCCGCATATAGGAGAGCACAACGAGGAGGTACTTCGCCAG
>CAVYPG010000015.1:0-20402 GCA_963770335.1 uncultured Alphaproteobacteria bacterium | reverse complement strand
GTAAATCGAGGGCAGCGCGCGCGCGCTGCTGGGCACGGGCCTGCAACTCGGCCGCGGCATCCAGGCCCGGGCGCACGGCCGGCACGCGCCCGGCTATCGGCGTCAGCGTGGTAGCGATAAAGACATCCCAGTCGCGCGCCGGGTTCAGCTCCTGCTGCAGCCAGCGCAGTTCGCGGGCGAGGTACTCGTACGGTTCTCGTCCGCCAGCGTATCGCGATAGGCGGTGGCGAGCGCGCGAAAGCGGCGCAAGCCCACGCGAAGCTGATGGATACCTTCCGGATCGTCACCCCGCCGCGCCGGGTTCTCGTTGGCCCGCATCTGCGCCAAGCAGCTGCGGGCCGCCGCCACGAAGGCATCGCGCGCGCTCATGGTGGCTGTCAGCCCGATCGGCGTTGCCTTGGCCGGCGCCGGCGCACTACCGGCCAGCAGCGCATAGCCGCGCTCGGCCTTGGTCGGTCCGCCCAGCGTCACCGGCAGCAATTCGTGCACCGCCAGCGCCAGTTCGAAGAGATGCTCGGGCCGGCCGCTCTTCAGCTCCAGCTCGATCTCACAGAGCGGCAGGGTGGCGTCCTCGGCCCGGATCTCGCCCCGGTCGAAGGCAAGCTCGATCAGGCTTTCCTTGAAGCGCAGCGGCCAGGCGGTGCGGCGGAAGTCGGTAGCGAAAAGCGGGCCTAGCCGGCGGATGATGGCTGGGTCGGCGAACAGGCGGCGTAGCCGCGGATCAATGATCTTGTCCAGTTCCGGACGGTCGCCGGAAATCGTCGTCTCCATCTCGCGCAGCACCTGCAGCCCGCTCAGGCCCGTGCTTGGCAGCTTGATGGTCTGTACGCGGCGCTTGCCAATGCTGCGCACGCGCAAGACCACGCCGCGCCGCGCGAGCACATTGTCGGGCGTGTCGTAGTAGATCGTCTCGAGCTGGCGGGTCAGCGCCCGCTTCTGGGCAAGCTCGCGCAACAGCGGCAGCTGGCGGACAGCGGCCGCACGTTCCGGCGCGACGGTGAGTTTCAGCTCGACTTCCTCCGCCATGCCTGTTCCCTGGCCGCCCCGAAGCGTC
This sequence comes from uncultured Alphaproteobacteria bacterium, assembly GCA_963770335.1. Classification (GTDB taxonomy): domain Bacteria; phylum Pseudomonadota; class Alphaproteobacteria; order Dongiales; family Dongiaceae; genus DASXQK01. The sequence continues at coordinate 19,348 of CAVYPG010000015.1, read as the reverse complement.
GCGGATGAAGGCTGGACCTTCCCCCGGTCCATACCCGCCCGCGCCGCCGTCTATAACCAACGCCACCGTGTCGTGAAAGTTACAGAATTATGATAGCTGGGCGAAATTTGGGTGAAGAGGCATCGAGGCTTTGAAGGCGTAAGCGCTTAAAGGCGTAAGCGTTTGAAAATGCGCTCGGGAATCGCCTTGATAATCGCCATGATCAGCCACCAGAAGGCCGGGAAATAGGCGACGTCGCGGCCTTTGGCGGCAAAGCGCAGGCAGGCGCGGGCGCATGAGTCGGGACTTGCCACCAGGAACATGCCACCCATGCCATAGGTCATCGAGGTATCCATGAAGCCCGGCTTCGACCGTGGTGATCGAGACGCCTTTGGCCGCGTAAGTCGCCCGCAGCCCCTGCAGATAGGCATTCAGCCCGGCCTTGGCCGAGCCATAGACATAGTTGGAAGGCCGGCCGCGATCGCCGGCAACCGAGCTCAGCACCACGATGGCGCCCCGCCCCTCTTCCGCCATGCGCGGGGCCAGGCGCGCCAGGACCGAGACAGCGCCCAGATAGTTGACGGCAATGATCTGCTGGGCCAGCGCCGGATCGCGGGCGATCTCGCTCTGGGGCGCCATCATGCCGAAGGCAAGGAACACGTTGAACGGCCGGCGCGGCAATTCGGTGACGAAGGCCTCATGGCCAGCGCGGTCGATGGCATCGAACAAGCGCACATCAACGCGGGCAGCGCCGCGGATGCGCGCGTCGGCCGCGATCCGCTCGATATCGCGTATATCGCGCCCGGCCAGGATGAGATCGCCGCCCTGTTCGGCGACGAGACGCGCAAACGCGCGGGCGACCGAAGAACTCGCCCCCAGCACCAGCCAGAGCGGGCGATCGCTCATGGGGCCTCGCGGATGGCAAGCCGGCGCGCGAGATCGGACATCATGCGCTGCCCGGGATCGACCTCGGCCAGGATGGTGCGGAATTGCGGCAGGCCCGGATACATGGCGGCGAACCCTGCTGCCGACATCCGCGAATCCTTGGCCGCATAAATGCACCCGCCATGGTCCAGCACCATGCGCTCCAGCCGCACCAGCAAATCGCCGACGCCCGGCCGGGCAGGAAAATCCAGCGCCAGGGTATGGCCGCGCCCGCCAAAGGAAAGCAGGCCAGTGCCCTCCTGCCCCATGGTCTTGAGCACCCCCAGGAACGAGGCCGCGCGCGAGCCCACGCAGGTCTCCAGGATCGAGCGCAACGCCTTGCGGCTGTTCGCCTCGGGCAGCAGGCATTGGAACTGGTGAAAGCCGCGCCGGCCATAGAGCCGGTTCCACCCTTTGATGGCATCCAGCGGATAGAGAAACCGGTCATAGGGCACGCGGCGCTCGCGCCCGCGCGCCGGCACGCCGCGCCAATGCTGCGCGTTGAAGGCGCCGATGCTGAGTGGATTGAGGGCGATAGCAGGGAAATCGAAGGGAATACGCCGGCGGCGTGCCTCGCGATAACGCTCGCCCTCTAGTGGTGGCGCCGGATCGGCGCTTTCGACGATGCCGCGACCAAGCGAGCTACCCCGCGCCAGCGCATCGATCCAGCCCACGGAATACGTGGCGGTGCGGCGGACCTCCTCGAGTGCATCCAGAAACTCGTCAAGATTGCGCACGCGCCGCTCGTGTGACGCCACGAAGCGCGAAGGTACGGCCATCATTTTGAGGGCAACCGCGATCACCACGCCGGTCAAGCCAAGGCCCGCAATCGTGGCCCGGAACAGCGGATCATCGGGCATCAGCCGGCGGATTTCGCCCGATGGCAGCATCAGCTCGAGCCAGGCGAGATGCCGGCCGAAATTGCCAGCCCGGTCCTGGTTCTTGCCATGCACGTCATGGGCAACAGCACCGCCCAGGGTGGCAAAAGCCGTACCAGGTGTCACCGGCGACAGAAACCCGCGCGGCAGAAACAGGCGGCGCAGATCGTCGAAGGTGACGCCGGCTTCGGCAACCAGCAGCCCGCTGGCGGGATCGAAATCGAGCAGCCGGTCGAGGCGGCTGGTCAGGATCGCCCGGCCACCTGAATTCAACGCCGCATCGCCATAGCTTCGCCCCCCGGCATGGACGATGACGCCGCGCCGATCCACCGCCTGCAGGGCCTTGGCAAGGTCGGCGATCCGCTCCGGCCGCGCCGCATCCATGTCGCCACGCAGCACCCGGCCCCAGCCGGTGAAGCTGTCATGGCGCCACCCGGGATTGACGATCGACTCAGCCATAGATCAGCCAGGCGAAGGTTGCGATCCAGCCCAGGATGGTAATCATCAGGAAAGGGTCCGTCAGAGCCAGGCGCGTGGGCGAGCCGGAGCGATGCTCAACCAGCGTTACCTGCAAATAGCGCAGCACGCCGGCGATGACGAAGGGCGCCGTCAGGAAAAGCTTGTCGCTGTGCAGGCGCGCCATGTTTTCGGGCTGCGTCGTATAGAGCAGATAACTTACGACCAAAGCTGCCAGCACGATGGCAAGCGAAGCATCGATGAAGGGCAGGTTGTAACCCGACAGGCTGAGGCGATGCTCGTCATCGACGCCCAGCACCAGATCGTCGCGCCGCTTGGCGAAGGCCAGGAACAGTGCCAGCAGCAGGGTGCAGGCGACGATCCAGACCGTCGGCGTGATGCCGATCAGCTGGCCACCGGCATAGATACGCAGCACGAAGCCGATGGCGATGCAGAGCACGTCAAGGATCGCGACCTGTTTCAGCCACAGATTATAGGCTAGATTTTGCGCGACATAGATCGCCAGCACGATGGCAAAACCGCGAGGCAGATAGAGCAACGTCACCGCCGCACTGGCGATCGCCAGAATCAGCGCTGCAACAGCGGCGTTGGAAACCGTCACCGTGCCGGCGGCGAGTGGGCGGTGCTGCTTGGTCGGATGCTTGCGGTCGACCTCGCGGTCGCGCCAATCGTTCAGGATATAGATCGCCGAGGACATCGCCGAGAAACAGGCAACGCCGAGCGCAACATTGCCGAGATTGGCCCAGGAGATGAGTTGCGGCGTAAAGAACAGCGGCGCCGCCACGAAGGCATTCTTGGCCCATTGATGCGGCCGCAGCAGCGTCAGGATCGGCGGCATCACAGCTTCTCCCGTTCCACGATCTCGCGCGCCAGCGGCAATGTCACCGCCCTGTGGCGCGCCAGGGATTCCCGGTCGAGCAGGCCGACCAGCCGCCGCAGGGTCTCGAAGCTGCGCTCCACCCGCTTGGTCAGGTATGTCACGACCTCCGGCGCCACGGCAAGCTGGCGGTCGGCGAAAAGCTTGACCAGCAATGCCTCGATCAGCACGTCATCGGGCGGATCGATGCCCACGGCAGGCAATGCTGTCAGCCGCGAAGCAAGATCGGGCAAGCCGAGCTTCCAGCGTGCCGGCGCCTCGGTCGCCACAACCAGAAGATGGCCCCGGTTTTCGGCCAGGTGGTTATAGAGGTGAAGCAAGGCACGCTCATCCAGAGGCGGGGATCCGTCGAGGACCGCAGCCTTGCTGCCCGCCAGCAGCTGGGGTGCCGGGGCTAGGCCAAGATCGCCGGGGCTGAACAGCCTGGCGCCGGTATATGCCTGGAAGACATGGGCCAGATGGGTCTTGCCGCAGCCCTCCGGACCATGAACCGCAAGCCCGGGTGCGGGCCAATCGGGCCAGCGGTCGAGCCAGGCGACCGCCGCCGCGTTACAGGGCGCCACCAGGAAATCCTCGCCGCTGAAGGAGGCGCGATGGCCTAGGTCGAGGGGGAGCTGGGCCATGGCGGATCGCCGCGGAAATACCGGCTGGCGAGGTATTGCTGAACGGCAAAGCGCGTCAGCACCCCGATGACGGCAGCCATCGGCACCGCCAGCAGCAAGCCGACGAAGCCAAACAGCGTCCCTCCGGCAAGCAACGCAAAGATGACCCAGACCGGATGCAGCCCGACGCGGTTGCCCACCAGGCGTGGTGTCAGCACATAGCCTTCCAGGATCTGGCCCACCACGAAGATACCGAGCACGAGGCCGACGGGGCCCCAGGTCGGAAACTGGGCGAGTGCAATCCCCAGCGAGACGATCAGCCCGGTGATACTGCCGACATAGGGAATGAAGGAGATGAGACCAATGCCGAGCCCCACCACGAGGCCGAATTCGAGCCCGACCAAAGTCAGGCCCAGCGCGTAATAGATCGCGAGCACGAGGCAGACGCTGGCCTGGCCGCGCGCGAAGCCTGCCAGGTTACGGTCGACCTGGCGAAACTGGGCGTGGATGGTTTCGCGATGCTCGCGCGGCAGCAGATCGTCGATGCGTCTGACGAAGTGGTCCCAATCGCGCAGCAGGTAGAAGGCCACCACCGGCGTGATGAACAGCAGCGACAGCAGATTGGCGAAGGCAACACCGCTGCTGACGATGCGGATCAAGGCGGCACCGATCCAGCTGACGATGCCGCCGATCTGTGCCGAGACGCTGTCGCGCAGATCGGCCAGGCTGCCGATGCCAAGCCGCTCAGCGATGATCTGGATTTGCGGCAGCAGCCGATCGGCCGCCGCATTCACATAACCCGGCAGCCTTCCAGCGAAATCGAGCAGCTGACGCTCCAGCAACGGCACCACCACCAGCAGCGCCACGACGATGACGGCGGCAAAACCGATGCTGACGATGACCGTCGCCCAGCTGCGCGAACAGCCATGGGTCTCCAGCCAGTCGCAAATGGGATCCAGCATATAGGCGACGGCCATGCCGGCGACGAAAGGCAGCAGGATGCCGCGCAGCAGATAGAGCGCGAGCAGGAATAGGGCGAAGCCGATGAGCCAGAAGCCTAGCTGGCCGCGTCCGCTCATGCGTTCACGGCTGCGTGCCGGCCATTTCCAGGGTGGTATGCCCGTCGGCCGTATCCTTGATCAGCAACGCGCGCTGCTGCAGGGCGCGCGCCAGCTGATCGCGGTCGCCCACGAAAACAAGATCGAGCTCGGCGTGATTCTGCATCAGATAGACCACATCAACTTGATGCAGCGTGGTGATGGCGGCAAGGCGGCGGCGCAGTTCGGCCCATTGCGCCAGACCGTTGATCGTTGCGTCTACCGTCAGGCGCTGTTCGACGCTGGAGCTCACCTGATTCTGGGCAATCCAGTCCTGCTGGAAGCGGTCGGCGATATGATCGATTGCCTGGGCGTAAGCCGCGTCCGGATTGGCCAGATCGCCGGTGACCTTGTCCTGGAAATTGCCGCCGGCGCCGGCAATGCCAAAGCGCGACACGCTGACGGCGATAGCGCCCGAAGGATCGGGCTGCACGATCGCAACCGCCACATCGCCGACGCCGTATTGGGCGGCAAGCGCCTGCAGCTTGACCAGGTCGCCGGATGCCGCCTGGTCAGCGGTGATCGCCGCCGCGTCGGTTGCATCGCCCCTGGGAAGTTTCAGCTCCACCAGCCCGCCGGAGGGCCGATGGGTCGACCAGGCCATGCGCCAGGAATTGCCGTCTTCCCACAGCAGCTTCTTGCCGCCAGCAACCAGGATCGGCAGCACTAATACCGGTGGGCTCGGCGCCGCGTTGGCGGCAATCCCGCTCTGCTGCAGCAGCGTACTGAGGCCGTCCGCCCGATAGCGGAAGGCGAGCTTGCCGATATAGCGCACGGTGGACGTCTGCTCGGATTCGACCTCATAATCCGCCACCAGATCGGTGATCTGGCTGTCGCTGAGCGGCGCCATGTGGTCGACATCGGCCGATGGGGCCAGCATCAGCAGCGCCTGGCGCAGGCCCTTGCGCTGGCCCTGCAGCACGGCCTTTTCGCGCGCATCCACGGCATTGCCCGCGGTAACATCCACATCGATGCCACTCACGGCGATGATTCCCGCTGTCTGGGCGCCCGCCGGCGGCGCGCCGGCAAGGCCCGCAAACAGGCATAAAATCAGGGCGAAAGTGGCGCGCAGGATCATTGCAATGCGCCTCGGATCAAGTATTTTGCGTGACGGGCGTTTTATAGCCCATCGCCACGGAGGACGCCATAAACACCCGCAGCTATCGCGACGCCGGCGTCGATATCGATGCGGGTGCGGCGCTTGTGGAGGCGATCAAGCCGCTCGCTGCCAGCACTGCACGCAGTGGCACGGCGGCGGGCCTGGGCGGCTTCGGCGCCCTGTTCGACCTGAAGGCCGCGGGCTACAGCGACCCCATCCTGGTCTCCACCACCGACGGCGTCGGCACCAAGCTGAAGGTCGCCATAGCATCGGGCAAGCATGACACCATCGGCATCGACCTGGTCGCCATGTGCGTCAACGACCTGGTCGTCCAGGGGGCAGAGCCGCTGTTGTTCCTCGATTATTTCGCCACCGGCAAACTGGATGTGGGCGCGGGCCGCGCGATCGTCACCGGCATCGCCGAGGGCTGCCGCCAGGCAGGTTGCGCGCTGGTGGGCGGCGAGACAGCGGAAATGCCCGGCATGTATGCGCATGGTGATTACGATCTGGCCGGTTTTGCCGTGGGCGCGGTCGAACGCGATCAAGTCATCGATGGCAGCAGCGTCGCATCGGGCGATGTGATCCTGGGCTTGGCGTCGGCCGGCGTTCACTCCAATGGGTATTCGCTGGTGCGCAAAATCGTCGAGGCGGCTGGGCTTTCCTATGACGACGCCGCGCCCTTCGACAAACCACGGAAGTTGGGCGAAGCCTTGCTGACGCCCACGCGCATCTATGTGAAAAGCTGCCTTGCCGCCACCCGCACCGGCAAGGTGAAGGCGCTGGCCCACATCACGGGCGGCGGGCTGTTCGAGAATATCCCGCGGGTGCTCCCCGCGGGCCTTGCCGCCCAGCTCGATGCCCGGCGCTGGCATAGGCCCGCCGTCTTCAACTGGCTGGCGCGCGCAGGCGGTGTGGCCGATGCGGAAATGGCCCGCACCTTCAATTGCGGCATCGGCATGATGCTGGTGACGGCGCCCGATGCCGTCAGCGCCGTGACGGCCGTGCTCGCGGGCGCCGGAGAGACCGTCTTCGAGATCGGCCGGATCGTGCCGCGCCGCGGCGAAGAACCTGGCGCCACGGTCGAAGCCATGGCCGCGGCATGGAACGGCTGAAGCTCGCCATCCTGATATCCGGGCGCGGCAGCAATATGCAGGCGCTCATCGATGGCTGCCGCAAGACGACGGGCGAACCGGGTTCGATCGCCGCCGACATCAATCTCGTCCTCGCCAACCGCGCGGACGCCGCCGGTCTCGATCGCGCCAAGGCAGCCGGATTGCCGACCCAGGTTATTTCCCATCGCGATTATCCCGACCGCGCGGCCTTCGATGCCGCCCTTGATGGGGCCCTTCGCGCGGCCGATGTGAATTTCGTCTGCCTGGCGGGATTCATGCGCCTTCTGACGGCAGACTTCATCGAGGGCTGGCACAACCGGATGATCAACATCCACCCCTCGCTTCTGCCCGCCTTCCCGGGCCTCGATACCCATAAGCGAGCTTTGGCCGAGGGCGTGAAATTCGCCGGCTGCACGGTTCACTATGCCCGCTTCGAGACCGATACCGGCCCCATCATCGCCCAGGCCGCGGTGCCGGTATTGCCAGGCGATACGGAAGAGTTGCTGGCCGCCCGCGTGCTGGCGGCAGAGCACCGCCTCTATCCTCTCGCGCTTCGCCTGATCGCCGAGGGCCGGGTGCAAATCCATGACGGTCGCGCCCTGGTCGATGGCGCAGCACCGCCGCCCGCAGCATTGCTCAACCCGATGGATTGACCCTGCAGCTCTTGTTTATTTAAGGTAGCGGCTGATTTACGCTTTAAGCCACTTGGCTTGGAGCGATCAGGCGCTGGGATGGAGTGGGGATCATGGCCGTCGAAGACAGAATGCTCGCCGATCATCAGCAGATGTGGAACCGCTTCTGCAAGATCATGCTGTTCGCCATCATCGGCGCCGTCATCGTTCTGGGCGGGATGGGAATCTTCCTGCTCTAGCGCCGAATTCCCTCAAGCTGCAGATGGTGGAACGGTTGTTCCACCAAGGGCGCGCGCCGCGATGCCCGCCTGCTCAGCCGACCAGTTCGGTGCCGGCGAAGAAGAAGGCAATCTCGTTCGCGGCGTTCTCGGCCGAATCCGATCCATGCACTGAATTCGCCTCGATGGATTCGGCGAAATCCTTGCGGATCGTGCCGGCGGAAGCCTTGGCCGGGTCGGTTGCACCCATCACCTCGCGGTTGCGCGCAACCGCACCCTCGCCCTCGAGTGCCTGCACCACCACCGGGCCGCTGGTCATGAACGTCACCAGATCGCCGTAAAAAGGCCGCGCCTTGTGCACCTCATAGAACTTTTCGGCCTGCTGGCGCGAGAGCCAGAGGCGCTTTTGCGCGATGATGCGCAAGCCCGCCTTCTCCAGCCGGGCATTGATCTGGCCGGTCAGATTGCGCCGGGTCGCATCGGGCTTGATGATGGAAAGGGTCCGTTCAATCGCCATGTCGTATCGCTCCTGATAGGCCGGAAATCCCGGCCGAAATACCGGCCAAAAGTTCCCAAGTGAAAATCGCGGGCCTACATATACGCCGCAGGCGGGATCGGCAACCCCTGCCCAGCGCTTGCCCATCCGGACGGCCCGGATGACGCCTGGATGACGGGGGCCGCGCCGCCATGCTAAGAGGCGCCCGCCATGCTTTCGATCAAAGACCTGACTTACCGGATTGCCGGCCGCACCTTGCTGGACAATGTCAGCCTGTCGCTGCCCGCTGGCCACCATGCAGGCCTGATCGGCCGCAACGGTACGGGTAAATCCACATTGCTGAAGCTGATCGCCGGCAGCCTGCAGCCCGACGCCGGCGAGATCTCGCTTCCCAGCAATGCACCGCCTCGGCATGCTGGCCCAGGAAGCCCCTGACGGGCCGGAAAGCCTGCTGGAAACGGTGCTGGCTGCCGATACGGAGCGTGCGCTCCTGCTGGCCGAAGCCGAGAGCGCCCATGATCCCCATCGCATCGGCGAGATCCATGCCCGCCTGGTGGATATCGACGCCCACCGGGCGCCGGCGCGTGCCGCCTCTATCCTTGCTGGCCTCGGCTTCGATACCGAACAGCAGGCGCGACCCTGCCGCGATTTTTCTGGCGGCTGGCGCATGCGCGTGGCGCTGGCCGCCGTGCTGTTCTCGCAGCCCGATCTGCTGCTGCTGGATGAGCCGACCAATCATCTCGATCTGGAATCGACCCTCTGGCTTGAGAGCTTCCTGATCAACTATCCCAGTACCGTGCTGCTCGTCTCCCATGACCGCAATCTGCTGAACAAGGTGGTCGACAAGATCATCCACCTCGAGGAGAACAAGCTCACCCTCTATACCGGCGGCTATGACCGCTTCGAGCAGACGCGGGCCGAGCGCATCGCCCAGGTCGCCGCGGCCGCGACCAAACAGGCCGCCCAGCGCAAGCATATGCAGGCCTTCGTCGATCGCTTCCGCTACAAGGCCAGCAAGGCGCGCCAGGCCCAGAGCCGCCTGAAGGCATTGGCCAAGATGCAGCCGATCGTGGCAATCAGCGAACGCGCGACGGAGACCTTCGACTTCCCCTCGCCGGAAGAGCTGGCCCCGCCCCTGATCGTTCTCGACCATGTCGAGGTCGGCTATGCGCCCGGCAAGCCGGTGCTGCGCCAACTCGATCTGCGCCTCGACATGGACGACCGCATCGCGCTGCTGGGCGCCAACGGCAACGGCAAATCCACCATGGTGAAACTGCTCGCCGGGCGGCTGGCGCCGCAGGTGGGAACCATGCGCCGCTCGCCGAAGCTCAAGGTGGGATATTTCGCCCAGCATCAGCAGGACGAGCTCGATCTTGAGGCTACACCCCTGCTGCTCATGCAGCGGCTGAAGCCTCTGGGCAATGACGAGCCGCGGCGCGCGCATCTGGCGCGCTTCGGTCTTGGCGTGGGCAAGGCCGATACGAAGGTGAACAAGCTTTCCGGCGGCGAGAAGGCGCGGTTGCTCTTCGCACTGATGACCCATGAGAAGCCGCATATCCTGTTGCTGGACGAGCCGACGAACCATCTCGATGTCGACGCGCGCGAGGCCCTCGTCCAGGCGCTGAACGATTACGAAGGCGCCGTCGTGCTGGTGAGCCACGATCCGCATCTGATCGAACTCACGGCCGATCGCCTGTGGCTGGTCAATGAGGGGCGCTGCCAGGGCTATGACGGCGACCTCGACGATTACCGCCGCCTGCTGCTGGACCAGCGCCGCGAGCGTGGCCGCGATAAAACCATTGAGCGGGCCGATCCGGTCAGCCGCAAGGAAAAGCGCCGCGCGGCGGCCGAAAACCGGGCGGCCACCCAGCACCTGCGCAAGGCGGCGGATGCAGCCGAGCGCGACATGCGCTCGCTGGAGCAGCGGCGCAGCACCATGGAGCAGCGCCTCTCCGACCCTGCCGTCTATGGCGGCCCGACCCGCGATCTCATGGATCTTCAGCTGAAGCTGGGCGAGGTCAAGAAACAGCTCGCCAAGGCCGAAGAACGCTGGCTTGCCGCGCAATCGGCGCTGGAATCGGGCGAGGCCGAAACCTCGCCGGCCGGAGGTTAGCAAAACTCAGGCGCTGGCTTTTTCTTCCCAGGCGCCCTTGTCGTTCTGCTGGAAATAGGTCAACCCATGGCCCGCGGCCTTATAGGCCGCCCAGCGCCGGCGCGCCGCCGCTACCGCCTGTTCATCGCCCCCGTCGAACAGCTCCACGCATAGCCGGTAATTGGCGATCTCGCCGCTTTCGGCGCCGTCGGCCAGGAACAGCACCTGGGCCGCGTTGGGATTCTCGTCGATGGCCGTCAGCCAGACCGGCTGGCGCTGGGCGAAGCCATCCTCCGCCGTGCCATGGGGCAAAAACCCGCGATCGTTGTAGGTCCAGAGCTGGCTCGCCAGCGCCTCGACGCGCTCAGTCGAGCCCAGCATCACCACCGCGCGCTCGCCCCGCTCCAGGCAGCGCTCGAGCATCTTGGGCAGCGCCGCCTCAAGTCGCGTGCGCTGCAGGTGATAGAAGCGAATCTCGCTCACCGCTCCTCGCGACGAAGGATAGGGTCACTCCACGTCATGCCGTGAATGGTCGCCGGATTGCTTTCACTCGCTGACCGTCGCACCGTGCCCTCGGGTCACCAGCCGCGCACCCGCAGGCAAGATGGCAAGGCGCGGGTTTGGCTTAACCACGTCGCGAGCCAAGCCGATTGCGGCAATGAAGGCGATTGTCAGATAGGTCACATCCAATTCCCACCAGCGGTGGCCGTGCCTGGCCGAACGCGAATCGGCGTGGTGATTGTTGTGCCAACCCTCGCCGTTCGTGAGAATGCTGACAAAAATATTGTTTCGACTCTCTTCGTCAGTTGCGTAGTTGCGATAGCCCCACAAATGCGTCACCGAGTTGACCGACCAGGTGACGTGCCACAACACGACAGTCCTGACAAACACGCCCCACAGCAGCACGCTTGAGCCGAACTGCACCGCATGCATGAGGCTTCCTCCACCCGCAAGCTTGACGAGGAATCCCGCAGCAAAAAAGATAAACCAGGACAGGATAATGACTCCGATCCAACGGCTATTCCTTTCCAGCTCCTTGTAGAAGCGATCACGCAAGATGTCTTTGGCATAGCGCTCAAAGTTGGCCAAGCGCCCCAAGTCATTGTTCACCACCAGCAGCCAGCCCATGTGACCCCAAAAGAAGCTGACAAGAGGGCTGTGAGGATCCGGGCGCTCATCGGCATGTTCATGGTGGCGACGATGAACCGCCACCCAGTGCGCTGGGGTGTCTTGGAGACAGCAAACCCCCAGTAGGGCGAACGCGTGTTCAAGCCATTTCGGGCAGATGAAACCGCGGTGGGCGAGGAGACGGTGATAGCAAAGAGTGATCCCAAGCGTGCCGAAGATGTAACAACCCGCCACAGTGAGAACGACGCCAGTCCAGCTGAAAAACCACGGCAGGAAGGCAAGCAACGCAATGATGTGGTAGCCAACCACGGCGCCAGCATAGACCCAGGCAATCCGCCGAGGATCGACTGAAGCGGGAAGCTGGAGCCTGCTTGGCCCCCGGCTCGTGGGCGCTGGCTCGGAAACCACTGGGCCAAACCCACTTTCGTCGACGGCGACAGGAAATTTGTTCAAGGTACCCCACTCAATGCCGGATCCAGATCCGCACCTGTAGCGACCGAATAGTAGCCATCGCTACTGGCCGTGCCCCACTTCGCATCGCCGGGGTAGTCGATCCAGATTAGATCAACGGCAGCCGGGACGCCATCCGGGAACCGGTGCGGTAGGGTCCTAGTTTAGGTCGAAAATCTACGGGCTGCGGCGGTGCTTCACTTCGCGCATTCTAATTTCGTGCGCATCCACAAAACGCGCCCTGCTCCTCGGCCCATATGTAGGCCGCCCATTGAATCGTTTGGCGCCCAACGGACCCCGTTAAGGACCCTTGAGCCCCCGGCGTTGCGAAAACACCAATATTTTCGGTGTTTTACAACTCGCCTATTATTTCTCCTCGTAGTGATCGGCCACCAAGCGCTCCAGCAGGCGCACGCCGAAGGCCGTCGCCCCCTTGGGCGTTGTCGGCGCGTCCTTGTCGGACCATGTCACGCCGGCAATATCCAGATGCGCCCAGGGCGTATCCTTGACGAAGCGTTTCAGGAACTGGGCTGCCGTGATCGCCCCACCCCAGCGCCCGCCAATGTTCTTCATGTCGGCGGCGTCGGTATTGATCAGCTTGTCATAGGCTTCCGCCAGCGGCATGCGCCACAGCAATTCGCCCGTGGCCTTGCCCGCGTCGGTCAAACGCTCGGCGAGCGTATCGTTGTTGCAGAACAGGCCGGCATGAACCGTACCCAGCGCCACCACGATGGCGCCGGTCAGCGTGGCGAGATCCACCATGAACTGCGGTTTGAAATTCTCCTGGCAGTACCAGAGTGCATCCGCCAGCACCAGACGGCCTTCGGCATCGGTATTCAGAACCTCGATGGTCTGGCCCGACATGGATGTGACGATGTCACCGGGGCGTTGCGCGCTGCCCGAGGGCATGTTCTCCACCAGTCCCACGATGCCCACCGCATTCACCTTCGCCTTACGCGATGCCAGGGCATGCATCAGGCCGATGACGACGCCGGATCCGGCCATGTCCCATTTCATGTCCTCCATGCCCGCGGCGGGCTTGATGGAAAGACCGCCCGAATCGAAGGTCACGCCCTTGCCGATAAAGGCCACCGGGCGCTGCTTCGAATCGGCACCACGCCACTGCATGACGACGAGCTGGGATTCGTGGCTCGAGCCCTGGCCCACGCCGAGCAGCGCACCCATGCCGAGCTTCTTCATCTGCTTTTCGCCCAACACCTCGACATCGACGCCGACGGCGGACAGCTTTTTTGTTTCCTCGGCCAGGCTCTCCGGGAAGATTACATTGGCTGGCTCCGAGACCAGGTCGCGGGTCATGAAGACGCCGTCGCCGATCTTTTCCATCGGCTCATAGGCACGCTTTGCCGCGCCGACATCCTCCAGCATGATGGTGAAGCGCTTGAGGGTCGGCTTCTGCTCCGGCTTTTCGCGTGTGCGGTATTTGTCGAAACGATAACCACGCAGCCGCGCGCCATAGGCGATCTCCGCCGCGGCTTCCGCCAGCGAGAGCTTGAGCCCGCCGATCTCGTCCACCGCAATCGCCACCGCATGCTCGCCGGCGGCGTTCATCGCCGCCGCAACGCGTCCGCCGATGGCCTGCAAGGCGAGGGCATCCAGCGCTTCCGCCTTGCCCAGCCCGACCAGCAGAACCCGCCCCGCCTCGATCCCTTGCGGGGCCAGGATCGCCAGCTGTTCGTCCGCCCGTCCCTTGAATCGACCGACGGAAAGCGCGCGGGTGATCGCGCCCTTGGTCTGTTTGTCGACCTGCTGGGCGGTCGGCGTCAGGCGATGTTCTTCCAAGACCCCGACGACGACGGTTCCGGAGGCAGGCAGCTCCGGTTTGGCGAAGGCGATTTTCATTTTGGTGATCCTCCCGGTACCGAACGCGCTGTCCTCTAGCACAGGTGCCGTCCGGAGCAAAGCAGGGCCAGGCCGGGCGCTTGAGGTGGCCATTTCCGCCGGCCATTTCGGCGGACTATTTCAATGCTAGGAGCGTCCGCAGGGTCCGGCCTATCATGGGCACCCCATGCCACGCCTGACTCTCTACCTGATGCGCCAAATGGCCATTGCCGCCTCGATGACCGCGGTGGGCCTGACCTTCGCCATCTGGCTTACGCAATCGTTGCGCCTGCTGGATACCATCATCAACCGCGGCCTTCCGGTGTGGCTCGCGGCAAAGTTCCTGATGATGCTGCTGCCCAACCTGTTCGCCTTGCTGCTGCCCATCGCGGTCTTCATCGGTGTGATGATGGTCTATCTGCGGATGGAATCCGACAGCGAGCTGATGGTGATGCGCAATGCGGGCCTGAGCAATCTGGGCCTGGCGCGGCCGGCGATTCTGTTCGGCCTCGCCGCCACCGCCATCACCTATGTCATGACGCTCTATGCGATACCCACCTCCATGCGCAGCTATCACGAAATCCAGCGCGAATTCGCGGGCAATCTGGCGGGGGTGCTGATCGAGGCCGGCGTGTTCACCGACCTGACACCCGGCGTCACCTTCTTCGCCCATGCCCGCGATCGCAGCGGCGGCCTCTCCGGCATCGTCGTCGACGATGCCCGCGATCGCTCGCGTCATCTGATCTATACGGCCGAGCGCGGCGCCATAATCGTCACGTCCCAAGGCCCCCGCGCGATGCTGGAGAACGGCACTTATCAGGAAGCGAACCAGAAGACGGGGCAGGTCTCGATGCTTTATTTCGACCACACCTCGGTCGAACTCGGCAGCATGTTCAACCGTGACAACGGGCCGCGCCGGCGCAGTGCCGAGGAACTCTATCTGGGCGAGCTGTTTTCCGCCGATACGGCCGACAATGAGGATACCGTTGCGCGCATGCATGTGGAGGGCCATCGCCGCCTGGTCGATCCGCTCTATTGCCTGGCGCTGGCCCTGGTCGCCGCCGGCTGCCTGCTCGGCACCGGCCAGCCGCGCCAGGGCAATAACGCAGAAAATCCTGATCGCCACCGGACTTGCCGGGCTGCTGATGATCGCTGCATTCGCGGTGCGCGGCATCACCGAGGCAACCGACTATTTCGCACCGGCGATCTATGCCCTGCCGCTGGGTGCCATCCTGCTGTCGTTCTGGCCGCTGCTGCGAAACCGGGTGCCCGGGCGGCGGGTGGCACGATGAAGGCATCTCTCTCGCCCACGCTCACGCTCTATATCGGCGGACGGTTCCTGCTGTGGGTGGTCGGCGTGGGCGCGGTGCTGGGCGGCGTCATTATTCTGGCGGACTCCGTGGAGCTGCTGCGGCGCGCATCCGGCAATGCCGATGCCACATTTGCGATCGTCGTGACCATGGCGATCTTCAAGTTGCCGTCCACGGCGCAGGAGGTCATGCCCTTCGGGTTGCTGGCCGCGACGCTGGGCTGTCTTACCCAGCTGATGCGCAGCAGCGAGCTGATCATCGTCAAGGTCAGCGGCGCCTCCATCTGGCAGGTGCTGACGCCCGCATTGCTGCTGGGCGTTGCCATCGGCCTGCTGCGCGTGGGGGCCTTCGATCCCCTGTCCGCCGCAGCCACGGAGCGTTACGAGCGGATGGAGCGCCGCTATATCGATAATGCCGATCCCCTCGTTGTCGCCAGCCCATCGGGCATCTGGCTGCGCCAGGCAACCGCCAAGGACAGCTACATCCTGCACGCCCGCACCATGGAGGGGGCGCTGCCGATCTTCCATGACGTGACGCTGCTGAGCTTCGATTCGAACGACCGGTTTCTGAAACGCATCGATGCCAAGAGCGCGGAACTGAAGGACCAGGCCTGGGCGCTCAAGGACGTCGAGATCGTTGAACCCAACAAGCCGACCCAGCTTGCCGCCGGCGTCAGCGTGCCGGCCAAGCTGACTTTCCCGCAGTTGCTGGAGAGCTTCAATTCCGCGCGCACGCTCTCGTTCTGGCAGCTGCCCAGCTTCATCGCGGTGCTGGAGGCCTCGGGCCTGCCCTCGCGCGCCCACCGCCTGAAATTCCAGGCGCTTCTGGCGACACCGCTTCTGTTCGTGGGAATAATCCTGCTCGCTGCCACTTTTGCGCTGCGCCTGCCGCGGCTGGGCGGCCTGCCGATCGCGATCGGGGCTGGTGCAATGACGGGATTCCTGCTCTATTTCCTGTCGAGTTTGGCAGCAGCGCTAGGCTTGAATTCAAGCATCCCGCTGGTGCTTGCCGCTTGGGGGCCGGCCGCCATCACGGCCATTTTGGGCATCACGCTCTTGCTGTATGTTGAGGACGGTTGACGCGTGCGGCAACGTTGTCTCAGGGGATGCATTCTCGCCATCGCGCTGTCATTAGCGTCCCAAAGCCTCGCCCAACAGACCGCGCCGAGCCCGGCACCCGGGCAGGCAACCGGCCAGCCGCCGGTCCTGATCACAGCAGATCAAATGACCTATGATCGCGACCTGGGCGTCGTCGTCGCCAGCGGACATGTCGAGGTTTCCCAGGACAACCGGGTCCTGAAATCCGACACGCTGACCTACAACGAGCGCCAGAAGACGGTAAGCGTCAGCGGCAATGTGGCGCTGCTGGACGATTCGGGGAGTGTCGCTTTCGCCGACTACATGCAGCTCACCGACGATCTGAAGAACGCAATCATTCAGAACATCCGCCTGCTGATGTCCGACAAGTCGCGCATGGCGGCGGCAACCGCACGACGCACCGGCCCGATCGACGAATTCGACCGGGTCGTCTATTCACCCTGTCTGCCCTGCGTTTCCGATCCGATGCGCCCGCCGGCATGGCAGTTAACGGCCGCGCGCGCCGTCCACGACAATATCGCCCATACCATCGTCTATCACGACGCCTGGATGGACATCTTCGGGCTGCCGGTTTTCTACACGCCCTATTTCTCGACGCCGGATCCCACGGTGAAGCGCAAGAGCGGATTCCTGCCCCCGCGCATTGCCACGTCGAATCAGCTGGGCCTCCAGATGCAGATTCCCTATTACTGGGTGATCAACCCCGAGAGCGATCTGACCATCGCTCCCATCTTCGTGACCAAGGGCTATCCGGTCTTCGCGGGCCAATACCGCCAGCGGGTCGAGAACGGGAAATTCGAGATCAACGGCAGTGCAACGGCCGCCGACATCGTCACCACCGACAGCAACGACATTACGACCACCGCCCATGACCAGCTTCGCGGTCATGTCTTCGCCAACGGGCAGTTCGACCTGAATGACAACTGGCGCGTCGGTTTCGATTTGAACCGGGAAAGCGATATAGACTATATCCGGCTCTACGGCTTCCCGAACAACTTCAGCCGTTCGCTGGACAGCACTGTCTATGCCGAAGGGTTCGACGGCCGCAGTTATGCTTCTATGCAGGCCTATTCCTTCCAAGGCCTGCGCAGCACCGACGTGCAGGACCAGACGCCGATCGTCGCCCCATTGATCAACTACAATCTGGTGAGCGAGCCTGGACCGGGCGGCGCCTATTGGACTCTCGACGCCGGAGTCATGTCGCTGAACCGGGTCGAGGGCACCGACAGCCAGCGCATCAGCGCCAAGGTAGGCTGGGTCCTGCCGTATACCGCACCCGCCGGCGATATCTACAAGCTCGGCGTCTCGGTGCGCGCGGACGGTTATTTCGTCAACGACGTGCAGCCGGGCTCCAACAGCCCTTCTCCGACGGGGCCAACCGAGAGCGGCTTTGCCGGGCGCATCTTTCCGCAGCTGACCTTCGACTGGCGCTATCCCTTCGTTCGTCGCAGCCCCGGCATCAGCCAGGTTTTCGAGCCGATCTTCTCGGCCTCGATCGCCACCAACAGCGGCAACGATTCGCTGATCCCCAACGAGGACAGCCTGGATTTCCAGTTTGACGAAACCAACCTGTTCTCGTCCGACCGCTTTACCGGACTCGACATGGTGGATAACGGCCAGCGTATCAATTATGGATTCAAGTACAGCATCTATGGCGATGGCGGCGGGCACAGCAGCCTGCTGGTGGGCCAGAGCTATCAGTTCAATGGGGACAACGCGTTTGCCGCCGGCTCCGGACAGAATTCGCAGCTGAGCAATATCGTCGGCGCACTCGACATCTCGCCCAACGGCGCGCTGGACCTGCTTTACCGCTTCCAGATCGAGGCGGCGCCGTTCAAATCCCTGCGCCAGGAATTCGGCCTGCATGTCAACATCGGGCCGCTCGACGCAGGTATCGATTATGCCTTCCTGAACGGTTCCATCAATGACGGCTCGACCTTGGGCACGCAGCAGGAGTTCAACGCCTTCGCCCGCTTCAAGATCAACGACAACTGGTCGATCCGGATGGATGGCCGGCGCGATCTCGAATTGGGCCAGACGCTGGAGTATGGCGGCGGAGTCACCTGGCAGAACGACTGCATGTCCCTTTCGCTGCTGAGTTCAAGAAGCAATTATTCGACTGACCAGATCGAACCCGACACCCGCTTCCTGTTCGTGATTACGTTAAAGAATTTGGGCACTTACAACACCTCGCTCTGACCCTGTTGCGGGATGGCGCTTGGTCCTATAGTACGGGCGCTTCCAGCCGCGGGCTGGTATCTGGAGCGCCCCTGACCGTGTATCGACCGATTCTGTTCGCTTTGGCCGCGCTGGCCGGATTCTGCGCACTTGCCCCGGGCCTGCAGGCCCAGGACAGTCTGCAGATTGTCGCGGTCGTCAACGACGATCCGATTTCCAAGATCGATCTGATCGTGCGCATGCAGCTCGTCATGCGCTCGACGGGCCTCAAGGACACGCCGGAAGTGCGCACCCGCCTGGCGCCGCAGGTACTGCGTGCCCTGATCGACGAGCGCATCAAGCGAGCGGAGGCCAGGGCACAGGGGATTGCCGCCAACCAGGCGGAAGTCGAACAGGCCCTGAATCAGCTTGCCCAGCAGAACGGCATGTCCACCGACCAGTTCAATGCCGTGGTGCGTCAGGACCCGCTGGTGGCTCAGGCTTTCACTGACCAGGCTACCGCCACCATCGCCTGGAACAAGCTGGTGTCGGCCAAGCTGGGGCCGGAGGTCAATGTGACTCAGCAGGATATCGACGACGAGATGCGCCGCGTCGGCGAAAGCCTGGGCAAGCCGGAGTACCAGATCGGTGAAATCTTCCTCGCGGTCGATCAGCCCGACCAGGATGCCGCCGTGCGCCAATCGGCTGATCGCCTGATGGATCAGCTGCGCCAGGGTGCGGATTTCGAACGGTTGGCCACGCAATTTTCCCAATCGCGCTCGGCCGCCGATGGCGGCCTCATCGGCTGGGTCCGGCCCGACCAATTGGACCAGGAACTGGCCGATGCAGTGACAAACATGACGCCCGGCCAGTATGACGGGCCA
>CAVYPG010000014.1:0-43972 GCA_963770335.1 uncultured Alphaproteobacteria bacterium | reverse complement strand
CTTAATCTGGTCGCCGGCAACACTCATGGAGTGACGCCTGCCGATCTCAAGATCGAAGACGACATCATCACGATTTCGGGCACGGTAATCGGTGACCCTGATCCCCAGTTCGACGACTGCGCCAATCCGAAGGCGGGCCTGATCTCGGTGGCGGGCCGCAATATCGGCGACCTGCTGAATGAAAAGAAGCTCAGCTGGGGCTGGTTCCAGGGCGGCTTTCGGCCCACCGGCGAGAAAGACGGCAAGGCCGTCTGTGGGGCTAAATCGACCAACTTGCTCGGCAAGTCGGTCGCCGACTATAGCCCCCATCACGAACCGTTCGAATACTATCAGCACAGCGCAAACCCGCACCACCTGCCGCCCAGCTCGCCGGCCATGATCGGTCAGAGCGACCAGGCCAATCATCAGTACGATCTGGCGGATTTTTATACCGCCCTGGATGGCGGCAATCTGCCGGCCGTCAATTTTATCAAGGCCAAGAAGTACCAGGACGGCCACGCCGGCTTTGGCTACTCGAACCCGATCGATGAACAAGCCTTCCTGGTGGATCTCGTCACCAGGGTCGAAAAGTCGCCCAACTGGCACGAAACCGCGATCGTCATCCTGTATGACGATTTCGACGGTTGGTACGGTCACGTGATGCCGCCGATCCTGAGAGGCTCGGCAACAAGCCAGGATGCGCTGAACGCCCCCGGCAAGTGCGGCAATGCTGCGGCCGGTGCCTATCCCGCCCGTTGCGGCTATGGTCCGCGCCTGCCGCTGATGGTCATCTCGCCCTATGCCCGCGTGAATTTCGTTGATCACACGCTGACCGATCAAACCTCGGTCATCCGCTTCATAGAGGACAACTGGAGCCTGGGGCGGATCGGCGACCAATCCTACGACGAGCTGGCAGGCTCAATTGACAATATGTTCGATTGGCGCGCAGCGGCGGCGAAGGCGGTGTGGCTCGATCCCAAGACCGGCCAGGCAGTACACTAGCGAAGGCTCCACGAGGATGGAGCTGTCGACGGATCAGCTCTTCGAGTTGATCCGATCTTGCTTTAGCCGAGACTGAGCGACCACGCGCTGGCCATGCTCCTGGCAGCCGGCTTCGGCCAGTTGCACGAACACCTCGACGACCGCATCGGCCGCCGGAACGCTCTTCGGGTCCTCGCCGGGAAAGGCTTGCGCACGCATGGCGGTGCGCAGCCGGCCGGGATCGACCAGGTTCACCTTGAGATTGGTTTGCTCCACCTCGCTGGCATAGATGCCGGCGAGCTGCTCGAGAGCCGCCTTCGCCACCGCATAGGCGCCCCAATAGGCGCGTGGCGCATGGCCCGCCGACGATGTCACGAAGATCGCGCGGCCCGCGGGACTTGCGCGCAGAAGCGGGTCGAGGCTGCGGATCAGCCGCCAGTTTGCTGTGAGATTGACATCAAGAATACGCTGCCATTGCTTGATATCGATATGGGCCAGCGGCGAAAGGTCGCCCAGCGTCCCGGCATTGGCGACCAGCACATCCAGGCGCTTGTGGCGCTCGAAGATCGCGCCGCCCAACCGGTCGAGGGCCGCAAAATCGGTGAGGTCGAGGGGCACCAGCGTGGCATGGCCGCCGGCGGCCTGTACCGCGTCATCGGCTTCCTCGAGCCCGCCGACGGTGCGCGCCACCAGGATCAGCTCGGCCCCTTCTTCGGCGAAACGCTTGGCGATGGCTGCGCCCAGACCGCGGGAGGCCCCGGTGACCAGCGCCACCCGGCCGGAAAGACGGCCGCTCATGATTTCAGGCTGTTTCCGCCAGCAGCGGCAGCTGCGCCTGTGGCCCCATGCCCTGGTCGGTCAGGCTGATGGGATAGTCGCCGGTGAAGCAGGCATCGCAATATTGCGGATTGGCGTTGTTGCGCTCGCGATGGCCCATGGCGCGATAGAGCCCGTCGGTAGAGATGAAAGCCAGGCTGTCGACACCGATGATCCGCGCCATGGCCTCGACGTCATTGCTGGCCGCCAGCAGCTGGCTGCGGTCCGGTGTGTCGATGCCATAGAAACAGGAATACTTGGTCGGCGGGCTGGAAATGCGCATGTGCACCTCGCGCGCGCCGGCGCTGCGCACCATTTCCACGATCTTGCGGCTGGTGGTACCGCGCACGATGCTGTCGTCGATCAGCACGACGCGCCGCCCGTCGATCATGGCGCGGTTGGCATTGTGCTTCAGCTTCACGCCCAGATGGCGGATATGGTCCGTCGGCTCGATGAAGGTCCGCCCGACATAGTGGTTGCGGATGATGCCGAGCTCGAAGGGAATGCGGGCCTCGGCGGCAAAGCCGATGGCCGCGGGCACGCCGGAATCCGGCACCGGGATCACCACATCGGCCTGGACCGGCGATTCGCGGGACAGTTCCGCGCCGATGCGTTTGCGCGCCTCATAGACGCTGGTGCCCTCCACGACGCTGTCGGGCCGGGCGAAGTAGATGTATTCGAAGACGCAGAAGCGATGGGGCGCGGGCGGAAAGGGGCGCAGCGAATGCACCCCGGAACTGTCGAGCACCACGAGTTCGCCCGGCTCGACCTCGCGCAGGTAATCCGCGCCGATGATGTCCAGGGCGCAGGTTTCCGAGGTCAGGATATGGCCATCCCCCAGCTTGCCCAGCACCAGCGGGCGCACGCCCAGGGGATCGCGCACGCCGATCACCATGTCCTTGGCCAGCGCCACGAGCGAATAGGCGCCTTCGACCTGCTGGAGAGCATGGATCAGCCGATCGACCACGCTGCCGCGCAGCTGGGTTGCCATCAGATGGGTGATAACTTCGGTGTCCGTGGTTCCCTGGAACAGCGAGCCCCGGCGCACCAGGTCGCGATGTAGCTGGTGGGCGTTGGTCAAATTGCCGTTGTGCGCGATGGCGAAGCCGCCGAATTCGAGCTCGGCATAGAGCGGCTGGACGTTGCGCAAGGCGGTTTCGCCCGTGGTGGAATAGCGCACATGGCCGATGGCGGAATTGCCCTTGAGCTTTGCCACGACCGATTCGCTGGAGAAATTGTCGGCGACATGGCCCTGGGCGCGATGGGCGTTGAACTGCTGGCCGTCGAAGGCGACGATGCCCACGGCCTCCTGGCCGCGATGTTGGAGAGCGTGC
The DNA here is from genome assembly GCA_963770335.1 of uncultured Alphaproteobacteria bacterium. Taxonomy (GTDB): domain Bacteria; phylum Pseudomonadota; class Alphaproteobacteria; order Dongiales; family Dongiaceae; genus DASXQK01. Next base: position 40,862 of record CAVYPG010000014.1, on the reverse strand, counting down.
AAGCCCAGCACGGTGCGGGCTGTGGCCTGTTCCACGCCGAAGATGCCGACAACGCCGCACTCCTCCTTCAGCTTGTCATCGTCGAAGGGGTTGGTGCGGATCGTCATGCCTATGGACTACTCTTGATGAGTTGATCGAGACCCTTGCGATCGCCGTTGTTATAGCCCGGATCGTTGGCGGGTGCAGTGCCTTTCGGCTGATCCGGCGTCACGCCAGGGACCATTTGCTGCGTTACCGCCTGCTCGACCTGGGCCTTGGCGTCGGCCGCTGCCGCGGCACCCCGGTCCAGGGCATCCTTGGGCAGCAGCGCCCTCAGCAAATCGGCGCCCTCGGCCACGTATTTAAGCATGCGGGCGCTTTTTACAACGTCCGGCTGGTCCTCCGGCTTCGGCTCGGCCCAGACGAAGGCGAGATAGGCAAGGCAGACCAGCACCACCCCGCGCAGCACGCCGAACAGCAGGCCGAGCGAGCGGTCGACGGCGCCGAATCCGCTGTTGCGCACATTGCGGGCCACCATGTGGCTGATCGCCGCACAGACGATCAAGTGTGACGACGAATATGGCGACGCCGGTCACCGCATCGGCGACCAGCTGCTGGGAGATATAGGTGCGCGTGATATCGCGCAGATGCGGCAGGCCATAGATGGTCGCCAATGCCGCCACCACCCAGGCGCCGATCGAAAGCACCTCGCGCACCAGCCCGCGGCTGAAGGCGAGCAGTGCTGAAATCAGAATCACCCCGAGAACGCCGAGATCGACGACATTCAGGGGAAGATTGCTCATGGGGCCTAATCCGCGCGCGAGCCGCGGGAGAGGCGCTCGACCAGTTTGGAGAGATGGTCGATGGGATGGAGCTGCATGGCGCTGCTCGCCTTGCGGCGATTGCCCAGCGGGGGGATCAAGGCGTCGGTAAAGCCCAACTTTTCCGCCTCCCTCAGGCGCAGCTCAACCTGGCCGACCGCGCGAACCTCGCCGCCCAGGCCGATCTCCCCAAACACCACCGTGCCGGCGGGAACGGGCCGATCGAGCCGGGATGAGACGAGTGCTGCCGCCACGGCCAGATCGGCGGCCGGCTCGCCAATTCGCAAGCCGCCAGCGACGTTCAGATACACATCATACCCCCCGAGGGCAAGACCGCAGCGCGCTTCCAGAACCGCCAGCACCATGGCGAGGCGCGCCTGATCCCAGCCCACCACCGCGCGCCGCGGGGTTCCGGGCGGCGAGGGGGCAAGCAGGGCCTGGATCTCCACCAGCATCGGCCGGCTGCCCTCGATTCCCGGCGAAAACCACCGCACCGCTGACCTCGCCATGGCGTTCGGCCAGGAACAGGGCCGAGGGATTGGGGACCTCGGCCAGGCCCGAATCGGTCATCTCGAAAACGCCGATCTCATTGGCGGGGCCGAACCGGTTCTTGACGGCGCGCAGGATGCGGAACTGATGGGTTCGTTCGCCTTCGAAATAGAGAACCGTATCGACCATATGCTCCAGCACGCGGGGGCCGGCGATCATGCCTTCCTTGGTGACATGGCCCACCAGCAGCAGGCTGAAGCCGCGGCCCTTGGCCAGGCGGATCAGCTCGGCGGCACTGGCGCGCACCTGGGCCACCGTGCCGGGCGCCGAATCCAGATTGTCGACATACATGGTCTGGATCGAATCGATGATCACCATCTCGGGCGGGGTTCCGCTCTCCAGCGTGGCGACGATGTCGCGTAGCGACGTGGCGGAAGCCAGTTGCACCGGGGCGCCATCGAGGCCCATGCGTCGCGCGCGCATGCGGACCTGCTCGATCGATTCCTCGCCCGAGATATAAATCGTGCCGCCCTTTGTGCTCTTGCCAACAGCGGCTGCGACCTGGAGGACCAGGGTCGATTTGCCGATGCCGGGATCGCCGCCGATGAGGAGTGCCGAGCCCTTGACCAGGCCGCCGCCTACCACCCGGTCGAATTCGCCGATCGCGCTGGCCCGGCGAAGCTCGGCCGGGGCTTCGCCGGCAAGCGTCTGCAGGTCGATGGAGCGGCCGCGTTTTCCAGTCAGGCCCTTGGGCGCGCTTTCGCGCTGGCCCTCTTCGACGATGGTGTTCCATTCCCCGCAATTCTCGCAGCGGCCGCTCCAGCGGGTATAGCTGGTGCCGCAGGCCTGGCAGACGAAGCGGGCGGCCGATTTGGCCATCGCCTGAGACTATCCCCTAAAGCGGGCGAACGGGCATGACGATGGGCCCGTCGGCCCGCCCGTGGATGAACTGCTCGACATAGGGATTGCCGGAGCGGTCGATATCGCTTGCCGGGCCGCTCCAAATGATCTGGCCTTCATAGATCATGGCGATACGGTCGGCGATGTGGCGGGCGCTCACCATGTCGTGGGTGATGGAAACGGCGGTGGCGCCCAGTTCGCGCACGCATTTGACGATCAGCTTGTTGATGACGTCGCTCATGATGGGATCGAGGCCGGTGGTGGGCTCGTCGAAAAAGATGATCTCCGGTTCGCGGGCAATCGCGCGGGCCAGCGCCACGCGCTTTTGCATGCCGCCGGATAGCTCCGAGGGGTAGAGCTCGCTCACCTGGTCATCGAGGCCGACGGCGGCGAGCTTGCGCAACGCCACTTCCTTGGCGGCACCGCGCGCCATGCGGTCGCCCTGGATCAGGCCGAAGGCGACGTTCTCCCAGACCCGCAGGCTGTCGAACAAGGCCGCACCCTGGAACAGCATGCCGAATTTGGCGCGCACCCGTTCGCGCCCGCGGCGCGAAAGATTTACCGCTTCTTCCTGGTCGATGCGGATACTGCCGCTCTCGGGGCGCATCAGACCCAGGATGCATTTCAGCAGCACGGATTTGCCGGAGCCCGAGCCGCCGATGACGACGACGGATTCGCCGGTGCCGATGGAAAGATCGACGCCGCGCAGCACCTTCTTCGGTCCGAAGGACTTGTTGAGGCCGCTGATTTCGATCTTCGGCGCGTTGTTCGTCTTTGCCGGACCGCTCATCGGGAAAAGAAGGCCTCGGTCAGGAAGTAGTTGGAAACCAGAATCAGGATCGAGGCGCTGACCACCGCATTCGTGGTGGCCGCCCCCACGCCCTGGGCGCCGCCGCGCGAATGATAGCCGTGATAGCAGCCCATCAGCGCTACGACGAAGCCGAACACGGCGGCCTTGGTCAGACCCGAAACCACGTCGAGGGTGGTGAGGAAATCGACCGTATGCTTCACATAGGCCGAGGAATTGAAACCGAGCTTGTAGACGGCAATCACATAACCGCCGAAGACGCCGATGACATCGGCGACGGCCACCAGCAAGGGCAGGCTGATCAATCCGGCGATCAGCCGTGGCACCACCAGGTATTTGAGCGGGTTGGTGGATAGCGTGCTGAGGGCATCGATCTGCTCCGTCACCCGCATGGTGCCTAGCTCGGCTGCCATGGCCGCGCCCACGCGGCCCGCCACCATCAGGCCGGCGAGGACGGGCCCGAGCTCGCGGGTCAGCGAGACCACGACGATATTGGGGATGGCGGATTCGGCGCTGAAGCGGCTGAAGCCGGTATAACTCTGCAGCACCAGCACCATGCCGGTGAAGATCGCGGTCAATCCGACGACGGGCAGCGAGTAATAGCCGACATCGATCAGCTGGCGGCCGATCATGCGCAGATAGAAGGGGCGGCGAAACATCCCCGACAGGGATTCGCTGGCGAAGATGACGATACGGCCCGTCACCTCGAGCATGGCCAGCACGGTGTGGCCGATGGGCTGCAGGAAGTTGGTCATGCGGGTTCAGGCACCCCCGGCATAGGCGCGGCGATAGCGCTGGCCCAAGCTGGTCAGGATTTCATAGCCGTTGGTCTCGGCGAATGTCGCAAGCTCGTCGGGCGACTGCTTCGGGCCGAGAATCTGGACAACGGTGCCGGGCCTGGCTTCGTCTTCGCCCAGCGCGCTCACATCGAGGGTGATCAAATCCATGGAGACACGTCCCACGATGGGAATACGCTGCTCGCCAATGAAGACAAAGGCACGATTGCCGAGCCGGCGCATGAAGCCGTCGGCATAGCCAATCCCCACGGTGGCGATCCTGCCTGGCTTCCGTACAAGATGGGTCGCACCATAGCCAACGCTCATGCCAGCGTCAACGTGACGGGTTTGCAGGATTTTTCCTTCAAGTCTAACGGCTTGGCGCATTGGGTTCGGCTGATTTATCAGCGGATTCAGGCCATAGATGGAAGCGCCCGGCCGCACCATCTGGAAGTGAAAATCAGGCCCCAGGAATATTCCGGAGGAAGCGGCGAGGCTTTGTGGTTTTGCCGAAAGCCCAAGGTGCTGGACGGCGGTTTTGAAGTTCGCCAGCTGCTGGCGGTTCAGCGGATTATCCTGCTCCTCTGACACGATCAGGTGGCTCATGACCAGCGCGAGATCGATCCCCGCCAGCAAAGCTGGCTGAGCGGCAAGCGCCGCCACCTCATCGGGGCCCAGCCCTAGCCGGTTGAGGCCGCTATCGATGTGGAGTGCCGCCGGCTGGCCCTGGCCCGAAGCCGCCCAATTCTGAACATCCAGCAGGCTTTTGAGCGAAGGGCGCAGATGGTGGGCCAGCAGCAGCGGGGCCGTGCCCAACGGCAGGCCATTCAATATGTATATGTCGGCGGCCGGCTGGGCCTTGCGCAGCGCCACCCCTTCTTCCGGCGTGGCGACGAAAAAGGTCCGGGCGCCGGCCGCGGCAAGCGCGCGGGCGACCGCCTCCATCCCCAGCCCATAGGCATTGGCCTTGATGGCAGCCGCCGGCTCGGCGCCCTTCGCCATGGCGGCAAGTTTGCGCCAATTATCGACCACCACGCCCAGGTCGATGGTCAGGACCGGGCGGCTATCGGTTTCGAAATTCTCAGTCATGCCTGGAAAACAGCTCCCCGCCGCGGTCGCGGCGGGCCCTCCCTTGTCGTCATTGGACGGGCGGAGGGTGCCGCAAAACGCGTCCTGCCGCCAGTGGGGGAGGCAGTGCGCAGTACGAAAACGACTTCGGATAAGTCGCATCCACCACTGGCTGTTCGCCGGCGGACTTGCAGCATCGAAGCAGGCGCCGACCTATTCGGTAGGTGGCAATTTCCGTGCTGCCGTTCCAAAAGCTGCGATGTCGGATGGGCAACGATTCGCTGCCCAGAGCCAGGCTCGTCTGCCGCCGTGCGGGCTGCGGGGCCAGCCATGACGTCCATTGCCGTCCCTGGCCCGCCAGCCAGATGGCCATGGGTCTGGCTCTTCCGGGGTCGGGCCCTGATCACCGATGCTCGTGCGTCCGCTGCTTGGGCGAAGGTTCTCAATCCACCCCGTGTTATGTCGGATCGCTCCTACGACGCGCATTGGTCGTACAGCGGTGTATCCGGTCGATGGCATGATCGCGACTTCGAGCTCGTCGGCCTGCGCGTCGCAGGGCTCCGAGGGCGCCATATCGACGGGCGAGACCATGATGCGGCCGGCTTCCGGCTTGAAATAGAACGTCTGCGCCACGTCAAAGGTCATGGGCCAGGCCTCGATCCGGCTGCCGGCGGGCGGATCCGAAGGTACCGGCCGTCCTGCGGAACGGCACGACGTTGCCGGTGTCCGAGAGCCCTGCGAGGCGGCGATGGCCGGACCAGCCGCCCGCGGCGTTGACGACGAGCGGCGCTTCGAACATGGCCCCGGCGCTGATGCGCCACACGCCGCCGCTGCGCTGACATTGCCTCCGCCCTGGCGCTGGTGATGAGACGGTCCCGCCGCGCTCGCGCGACGCTTTAGCGTAACCGGACGCGAAGAGCGTTGGTGTCGATGTCCTTGCAGTCCGGCTCATAAAGGGCCGCCGCAAATTTGCTGGCCCTGAGCGCCGGGCAATATCGCAGCGCCTCCTGCGCCGAGGTGAGGCGATGGTCCGCCTTGCGTCGCGCCAGCTCGCCGGCTTGGGAGACGAGCTGATCCTGACTCGTCACTCGCGCGCCGGAAATTCTGGCCGCCGCGCGGGGAGACGACCGCTGGATACATCGGCTGAAGCCTTCGGCGGACTCTCGTGATACGCGCGCGAGGCGCTGCACGATGACGGCTCCGGATAACGGCCGGGCCAGAGTGCTCCGACATGATCGCCCGATCTCCGCGGCTCGGTGCTGCGGGACAGCTCGGGTGCCGCCTCCATCTCGAGCAGGACGTACTTTCGCCTTGCGGCGCGCTCGCAGGTGCATTCGACGGCTCCGGTAAGTTCCGCCGCCGATAACGATGACGTCGGCGACCTCCATCCTATTGCCGGTGCGCGAGCTCGGCCTGGTGTGCCTTGACCAGCTCGGCCATGCTGTCGAAGCGGAACCGACAGGCTGGCATGGTCTGCGGGTTCATCGTGGCGCCGAATCCGACCTGGCCGTGGCGCCGGTAGATCCAGCATGACGCCAGGGCGTGGCGGCTAGCCGGCACATGGTCGTGGAACAGGCTTTCGGCGGTGTGGAGGATCTCCTGCCTGGCGAAGCCGAGCCCGTCCAGCCGCGACTGCATGTACTCGAAATTGCGGTCCGACGGCTTGTAAGAGCCCACATCCTCGGCGGTGTAAATCGCATCGAACGTCACGGCCAGCTTGTCGTTGCTGGCGGCGAAACTCTCATTGTCGACGTTGGAGAGAATGACGAGCTTGTAGTGCCGCTTCAGATACTGGAGGGCGCCGGCGGAATCGGCAAAGGCAGGCCAGCGTTTCACGCTCTGCCCATAGGCTTGGCATTCGGCCCAGGACACGGGCAGGTTCCATTCCTCGGCGAGGCGACGGTAGACGATCGCCAGCAGGTCGCGATAGCGCTTGGCCGGCGTTTGCGCTTGCTGGAAGGATTCGTGCCGGGCATGCGCCTCGAGGATTCCGTCACGCGACGAGGGACGGGAGAATCTCTCTGTCAGCGGTTTGAGAGCCTCGATCATTCCCGATTCCCAGTCGATGAGCGTGCCATAACAATCGAAGGTCAGGACCTTGAAGTCAGTCAATTTCATGCTGGCGAGCCCCTCAGCGCGACGCCGTCGCGAATGCCTTTTCGACCGCATCGGCCAGTTCGGCCAGCGTGGCAAAGTGGTAGTGGGGTTTGGTCACCACCATGGGCGCGGGCGAGCCGCCGAATCCCTTCTTGCCCTTGCGCCGCTCGATCCAGCAAACCTGATAGCCGAGGGTTTTCGCCACACCGATATCGTGAAACTGGCTCTGCGCCACATGCAGATAGTCGGCCAGCCCGTAGCCATGGGTGCTCTCGCGGCCGCGGGCATAGGCGAAGAACTGCGGGTCGGGTTTGCAGGTTCCGACATCCTCGGCGGTGACGGTATCGTCGAACGGTTGCTCCAGGGTTCGGGCGAAGTGGCCCAGGGCCCAATTGTCGGAATTCGTCATGGCCACGAGCCGGTAGCGTTTGCGCAGACGCTTCAGGGCCTCGACGGAATCGGCAAAGGCCGGCCAGTCCGGTACCGAGGCATGAAGCGCGTCGATGTCCTTCGCGTCGTGGGGCAGCCCGAGTTCCTTTGCCATCGAGCGGTAGATCGGAGCCAGCATCGCGGGAAACGGCAGGCCCGGCGTCCTCTCATGCTCGGCCGCTTCCGCCTTGCCGAAGCTGAGGAGGACCGCTTCGTCACCGATTTTGGTTCCGGCTTTCGCCGCAATCGGGCGAATGCAGTTCACGATGCCGGCTTCGAAATCGATCAGTGTGCCGACGACGTCGAAGGTGAGAATCTTTCGATCGCGGAGATCCATGGGGCGGGCTTCCTTGTGACGTACGAGCGGACCCTAAGCTTCGTTCGCTTGCGCAGATAACAGATAATTTCGATAGAATGATCGAAATTTGTCATGGCAGAAAGCCAGGGTGCGGGGTCTCTTATGCTGGCACGGATGGCAATTGAGGCCCGCTGACCTGCCTCTGTTGCAATCGAGTGCTTGTCGCAAACGAAAGGGTCCATAGGAGTTTGTCATGTCAGCACGGCTCGCCCAAAGACTGGATATCGAGTCCCTGCGCGCACTCTGCGCCATCGAGGATCACGGCGGAGTCACCCGCGCGGCCGCCTTTCTTGGCCTGTCGCAATCCGCGGTCAGCCACAAGATCAAACGACTTGAAATGAGTCTCGAGACCGAACTGTTGTCGCGCCGTCCCGGTGCGGCGCTGTTCACCGATGCGGGCCAGGACCTGCTGGTCTACGCCAAGCGCATTCTCAATATTCACGACGAGGCACTGCTCAGCCTGTCGAAGACCCCACTGCAGGGAAAGATAAGCCTCGGCATGACCGAGGATACGACCTGCAGCGATCTCTCGCGGATCCTCGGCCGGTTCACGCGGCTCCATCCCGGCGTGTCGGTGCGCATGCAGGTGCATATGAGCCTGACGCTGCGAAGCATGTTGGCCAAGGGAGATATCGACGTCGCCATCATGCAGGTGTTCAAGCATGAGGTCCGGCCTTCCGACACCGTGCTGTCCGAGGAACGGCTGCTCTGGGTGAAATCGGCGGATTTCAAGCTTGATGCGAGCCGGCCGGTTCCGTTCCTGTCATTCGACGAGCATTGCTTCTATCGGCGCTGGGCCTTCGATATCGGGCAGGAGAACGGCGCGGTGTTCGAGACGATACTCGAATGCACGAGTGCGGCCGGTATCGTTGCCGGGATCTCCGCCGGCCTTGGTATAACCCTGCTGGGCGAGCGTCATCTGCGCCCCGAGATGCAGGTCATCAAGGATCGGTTCCCGGCGCCGCCCGACATGGCCTTCGTGGTGCGCGTCGCCCGCAAGGCGCGCAACAAGGCCATCGATGCGCTGGTCGCGGAAATAGCCCATGACGCGGCGCGTCACGGCACGCTGCGCGTTGCCTGATGCTGCCCGCTCACATGAGGCCGTTTGCCGGCGAGGATTACGCGATCGTAACGGTTACGACAGGGACCCTGAGCGGCAGGGCTGCAAAATTGCCCTAGCAATGTTTCTGCGAGACGATGCAGCATGGATAGTCGATCAACCAGGCCGCGCAGGAACGCTTCATGATCGCCCTCCAGATCAACGGCCATATGCAGAATGTCGACGTAACGCCCGACACGCCGCTGCTCTGGGTGCTGCGCGACGTGCTCGGCATGACCGGCACCAAATTCGGCTGCGGCATCGCCCAATGCGGCGCCTGCACGGTGCATGTCGACGGCCAGCCGGTACGTTCCTGCGTGTTGCCGGTAGGTAGCGTCGGCGACCGGCCGGTCACCACCATCGAAGCCGTCGGCGAAACGCCGAACGGCGCCAAGATCCAGAAGGCCTGGCTCGATCTGGAAGTGGTGCAGTGCGGCTATTGCCAATCCGGCCAGATCATGTCGGCGGCGGCACTGCTGAATTCGACGCCCACACCCAATGACAGCGATATCGACGCCGCCATGGCCGGCAATATCTGCCGCTGCGGCACCTATGTGCGCATCCGGGCCGCGATCAAAAAGGCGAGCAGTGTGAGTTGATGGGCCGCATCATGTCGAAGGGCATTGGACTATCGCGCCGGGCGGTGCTGCAGGCGGCGGGGCGGGCGCGCTGCTGCTGGGTTTCCGCTTGCCGTTCGCCTCCGCCGCGGCAGGCGAGCTTCGCGCCCAACGCCTTCATCCGGATCGGCGATGACGACAGGTCACGCTGGTCATGCCGCAGGTCGAGATGGGGCAGGGCGTCTACACCTCGCATCGCCATGATCATGGCCGAGGAGCTGGATGCCGATTTTGCCAGGTCTGCTCGAACATGCGCCGCCGAACGAGAAGCTCTATGCCAATCCGATGCTGGGCGTGCAGGCGACGGGCAATTCCAATTCCATCCGCGCCTTCTGGAAGCCGCTGCGCACCGCGGGTGCCACCGCCCGCGCCATGCTGGTCGCGGCGGCGGCGCAGCAATGGGGCGTCGATGCGGCTACCTGCACCACGGCGAACAGCGTCGTAATCCATGCCGCCAGCGGGCGCAAGCTCGGCTATGGCGCGCTGGCGGCGAGCGCGCCGCCAGCTGACGCCGCCGGCAAGATGTGCCGCTCAAGGATCCGGCGAAGTTCACCCTGATCGGCAAGCCGCTGAAGCGGCTCGATACGCCGGACAAGGTCAACGGCAAGGCGGTCTATGGCATCGATGCCATGCCGCCGGGCGTCAAATTCGCCACCCTCGCGGCCTCGCCGGTGTCTCGGCGGCAAGGTCGCCATGTCGATGACAGGCCAAGGCCTCGGCTGTTCCCGGCGTGCGCCAGGTGGTGGTGCTGGACGATCTGGTCGCCGTGGTCGGCGATCACCATTGGGCGGCCAAGAAGGGTCTGGCGGCGCTGGCCATCACCTGGAACGACGGCGCCAACGCCAAGGTCGATTCCGCCCGGATCTGGGACGAAATCCGCCAGGCCAGCGCCAAGAAGGCGTGGTCGCCAAGACGGTGGGCGACGCCGACAAGGCGCTGGGCGACGGCGACAGGCTGGATGCAGCCTATGAACTGCCGTTCCTGGCCCATGCCACCATGGAGCCGCTGAACTGCACGGTCCATGTCACGCCGGACGGCTGCGAATTGTGGATCGGCACCCAGATCATGGCGCGGGTGCAGTCGACCGTTGCCGCAGCACTCGGCCTGCCGCCGGAGAAGGTGACCGTGCACCAGCATCTGCTGGGCGGCGGCTTCGGCCGCAGGCTGGAACCCGACATGGCGATCAAGGCGGCGCGGATCGCCCAGCATGTCGATGGGCCGGTGAAGGTCGTCTACTCCCGCGAAGAAGACATCCAGCACGACGTCTACCGGCCGGTCTATCGCGATCTCCTCGCCGCCAGCCTGAAGGACGGCAAGATCGACGGCTGGACCCATCGCATCACCGGCTCATCGGTGGTGGCGCGCTGGCTGCCGGCCGCCTTCCAAGGACGGTCGATTTCGACGCCGTCGATAGCGCGGTCGACATGCCCTACGACATTCCCAACATGCGCGTCGAATATGTGCGACGCGAGCCGCCGGGCGTGCTCACCGGCTTCTGGCGCGGCGTCGGCCCCAACAACAATGTCTTCGCCATCGAAAGCTTCATGGACGAGCTGGCGCACAAGGCGGGCAAGGATCCGGTCGCCTTCCGCCTCTCCATGCTGGACAGGCACGCCGCGCCTGAAATCCGTGGTGCAGCTGGCAGCGCAGAAATCCGGCTGGGGCGGAGCCCTGCCGGCGCGCACCGGGCGCGGCATCTGCGCCCAGATCTCCTTCGCCAGTTTCATCGCCACCGTCTGCGAGGCCGAAGTCGATGACAATGGCGAGGTCAAACTGCGCCGCGTGGTCTCGGTGGTGGATACCGGCATTGCCGTCAACCCCGACACCGTCATCGCCCAGCTGCAGGGCGGGCTGGTCTTCGGCCTGACCGCCGCCCTCTACGGCGAGATCACCATCGCCAAGGGCCGGGTGCAGCAGAGCAATTTCCACGACTATCGCATGCTGCGCATCAACGAGGTGCCCAATATCGAAGTGCATGTCGTCAAGAGCGGCGAAGCCGCCCGGCGGCATCGGCGAAACCGGCGCCACCGCTTCGCTGCCCTCGCTGGGCAATGCGCTGTATGCCGCGACCGGCATCCGCCTGCGCCGCCTGCCGGTCGATCGCGACGTGCTGGCGGGAAGGAAGCAGGCATGAAGCGGGCGCTGCTTCTCGTTCTTTTGGTCGTGGTGCTGGTCGTCGCTGGCTTCGGCGGCTGGATCGTGCTGGGGCCCGGCCCGCTGGATTTTGCCGGCGGCAGCCCGGTGCTGCTGGCCGACTACAAGGGCGCCGATCCCACCGGCGTGCCGGCCTCGCTGCGCAACGCAACGCCTGGTGGAGCGCGGCGAATATCTGGCCCGCGCCGCCGATTGCGAAGCCTGTCACACCGTCAAGGGCGGCGAGCCCTTCGCCGGCGGGCTGGCCTTCAACCTGCCCTTCGGCACGCTCTATTCGCCCAACATCACGCCCGACAAGAGACCGGCATCGGCAACTGGAGCGACGCCGATTTCCTCAATGCCGTGCACAAGGGGATCGCCGCCGGACGGCACGCGGCTCTATCCCGCCTTTCCCTACGCCGCCTATACGATGATGACCGACGCGACGCGCTGGCGATCAAGGCCTTCCTGTTCAGCCTGCCGGCGCGGCATGCGCCGACGCCGGCCAACACGCTGGCCTTTCCCTTCAACCAGCGCTGGCTGATGGCGTTCTGGTCCGCCTTCTTCAATTCCGACAAGCGGTTCTGACCCGAACCCGGCGCAAAGCCCGGAATGGAATCGCGGCGCCTATCTCGCCGAGGCGATGGCGCATTGCGGCGATTGCCACACGCCGCGCAACCTGATGCAGGCGCTGGACAACCGCAAGAAAGTTCTCCGGCGCCGTCGCGGCGGGCTGGAAGGCCTATAACATCACCCAGGACAAGAACAGCGGCATCGGCGGCTGGAGCGATGCACGCCCTGGCCGACTTCCTCGCCACCGGACATGCCACCGGCTATGGCACCGCCTCCGGCCCGATGGGCGAAGCGGTGGACAAGAGCCTGATGCATCTGGCGCCGGAAGGACATCAAGGCGCTGGTCGCCTATCTGCGCACCGTTCCCGCCGATCGCCGATCCCGCCCTGCCCGCGCCCAAGACCGTGCCCGCTTCCGCTCTCGCCCAAGGAGCGGTGCACGGCCGACGCGCGCGGCAAGGCGATCTTCGCCGGCGCCTGCGCCGGCTGTCATGGCTGGACCGGCGAAAGCCCGGTCCTGTCCTATGCCACCTTCACCGGCGGCCGCGCCGTCAATGATCCCAGCGCCCGCAATGTCGCCCAGGCGATCGTCTGGGGCGTGACGCGCAAACGGCCCCGACGGGCCGGTCGTCATGCCAGCCTTCGGCCACGCCTATTCCGACGTCGAGATCGCGGCGGTCGCCAATTATGTCACCGCGCGCTTCGGCGCGGCGCCGTCGGCGATCACGGCTGCGGACGTCGCGCAGCTGCGCCAGGAACACGCGCAGTAAGAAGGTATTTGCGGGCCGCACCGCCCGTGCTAAGGCCACGCCATTCTTTTGGCCCAGCCCAGCGGAGGATGCAAATGCCCCAGCGCGTCATGATCACAGCCGGTGGCTCAGGCATAGGCTTGGCCATTGCGAAGGCCTTCGCCGATAGCGGCGCCAGGGTTCATATCTGCGATGTCGACAAGCGCGCGCTTGGCGAAGCAACGAAGAGCCTGCCGCAGATTGCCACGCAGAGCCCTCGACGTCACGGATGAGGGCGCGATCGACCGCTGGTTCGATGATGCGCTCAGCGATCTCGGCGGCCTCGACGTGCTGGTCAACAATGCCGGCACAAAGGGGCCGACCGGCTATGTCGAAGAGCTGAAGCTCGAGGACTGGCGCAGTTGCCTGAGTGTTTGCCTCGACGCGCAATTTCTCTGCGCCCGGCGCGCAGCACCCGTCATGAAGGGCCAGCGATCCGGCAACATCATCAATATCTCATCCGCTGCCGGGCTCTACGGCTATGGCCTGCGCACGCCCTATGCCGCGGCCAAATGGGCCGTGATCGGCTTTACCAAGTCACTTGCGATCGAGCTCGGGCCTTTTGACGTGCGGGTCAATGCGGTCTGCCCGGGCACCGTCGAAGGCGCGCGCAACGATCGCGTGATAGCAGCCGAAGCCGAAAGCCGGGGTGTGTCGCAGGAAGTCGTTCAAAAGGAGTTGATCCAGTCTCAGTCGATCAAGCGCCTGGTGAAACCGGGGGAGATCGCCGATATGTGCTTCTTCCTCGCCTCGCCCGCGGCGAAGATGGTGACGGGCCAGGCAATTTCCGTCGACGGCCACATCGAGACATTCCACATAGGGAACTAAACACCCTCAAGTGCTGCGCCACGGGCCGAATCAGACCAGCTCGTCCGGCGCGTTCCGGAACGCCGCGGACAGGTGATCGATCGCGGCGCGCGCAGCAGCGCGTGTGCTGCGCCCCATCGGGAAATAGGCATAGACCGGAATCCCGATCAGCTTCCATTCGCGGATCAGGCGCACCAGGGTGCCGCTCTCCAGCTCGCGTCGACACGCCCATCCACTGGTCGAGGTGATACCGAATCCGGCAACCGCCGCCGCGATAGCGCCCTCGTTCTCATCCGTAGAGAAATGCGGCTCGGGCTTGACCACCGTCTCCTTGCCGTTGCGCCGAAACCGCCAGGCGTTTGGCACCGCCGCCGCCGTGCCCCCCACAATTCGATGGCGCAGCAGATCCGCGGGTGTCTGCGGCGTGCCGTGGCGTGCGAGATAATCGGGTGAGGCAACGATGACCCGCGGAATTGTCGCGATGAGCTTTGCGGTCGCCGAGGAATCCGATTGGCCCCCGAGCCGTATAGCTACATCGACGGCGTCCTTGATGAGATCCTGGCGCCGATCGCCAAGTTGAAGCTGGATATGCAGTTTGGGATGCCGCTCCGCGAAGGGAGCGAGGTGTGGAATGACATCGCGGATGGCGAAGCTGGTCGGCATGGACATGCGGAGCAGCCCACGCAATTCACCACCCTCGCGGACGCTATGCTCGGCCTCCTCCAGTGCGGCCATGATTGGCTCAATCCGGGCCAGAAACTCGCCGCCCGCTTCCGTCGGGACAACGGCGCGCGTGGTACGCGTCAGCAACCTGGCGCCGAGATCGGCCTCGAGACCGGCCACGATGCGCGAGGCCTGAGATTGTGAGATGCGGCATTCCCGGGCCGCCGCGGAAAAGCTGCCAAGGCGAGCGACACGGGCGTAGAGGCGGAGGGCGAAATTGTCCTTGATCAAAGCAGCTGGGCTCCGTGCAGGCGCCTGAGGGGCCCGCGCCGGTGCCACATTAATGCATCTGATGCATAGGTGTTAGCCCAGATCACCCGCTAGTGGGTTCGCATGCGCCGTCCGATGTTTGGATGTGCCGCTGCCGGATGGCCGCAGAGCGACAAATTGAGGAGAACGGAGATGGCTTTTTCCTCCACCTGCACCGAAGCCGATCTGACGGCCCAGGCTTGTATGGAGCCACGTACCAACGCTGCAGCCAGCGCTGGAGCAGCGTTCGATCTCGGTGCGCTTCTCACATTGGCGCTTGGCACATTTGCGGTCGGAACCGAAGGGTTCATGATCGCTGCAATCCTGCCTTCGATAGCGCACTCGCTGAGCACGACTGTGCAGGCGGCGGGGCAGCTGGTGACGATCTTTGCGCTGACCTATGCCCTGAGTTCGCCCCTGCTGACGGCATTCACCGCCCACTGGCCGCGGCGCCGGCTGCTGATGGTCTCGCTGGCCGGATTTGCGGTGGCAAATCTGATCGCGGCGGCGGCACCGGGTTACTGGTTCCTGGCAGCGGCCCGTGTTTTCCTGGCGTTGACAGCTGGGCTTTATGTGCCGAACGCCAACGCGCTCGCCAGCGCGCTCTCGCCGCCTGCCTATCGTGGCCGGGCGCTGGCGATCGTCAATGGTGGTATCACCGTGGCGGTCGCGCTCGGCGTTCCGCTGGGTGCCTTCATCGGCGCTCATCTCGGCTGGCGCGCCACTTTCATCAGCGTTGCCGGGCTCTCGGCCCTCGCCCTGCTGGTTCTGGCTTATCGCCTGCCGCATCAGATCGTTGCGAGTGCTCCCGCCAACCTCAAGGAGCGCCTGGCCGTCATCGCGATACCGGGTGTTTTTCCGGCGCTGCTGACCACGACCATTTGGGCGACCGGATGTTATGTGGTCTACACCTATATTTCACCCTTCCTGATCGCGGCCTGCGGACTTTCGCCGGAGCGGGTTGGCCTCGTGCTGACGCTGCTGGGCGGATCTGCATTGGTCGGCGTGTGGCTGGGCGGCCATGCCAGTGACCGCTATGGCATCCGTCGCACTCAGGCCACAGCATTGCCTGCGCTAGGGCTCGCTTTCGCGGGCCTCACCGTGGCGGCGATTGTTGCGGCCCCTTATGCGCTCGCCGCGGTTCTGCCGCTGGTTGCCTTGTGGGGGTTAAGCGGCTGGGGATTTTTCCCCTCCCAGCAGGCACGGCTCGTGGGCGCTGCAGGCCACAGCCATACGCCGGTGGTTCTCTCGCTCAATGCATCCTTCATGTATCTCGGGTTTTCCCTTGGTGCAGCGTTGGGGTCGCTTGTCATCACGCTGGCCTCGGTCGCCTGGATCGGCGCGGCGGGCGCGGTCTGTATACTTGGCGCCCTGGCTGTCTCTGCTTTGGCCTGGCAAGGCAGTCGACGTTAACCGGCCAGGGCTCGCTCACGGAATTGCCTGGGTGTCATGGAAAGCCAGCGCTGGGCTGCCCGGAAAAAGCTGCCCTGGTCCTTGAAACCCAGCAGGTAGGCAACGGATGCCAGAGAGAGGTCGCGGCGCATCAGGTAGTTCTCCGCGAGTTCTCGGCGCGTCTCATCGAGCAGGCGCTGGAACGTTGTTCCTTCGTCAGACAGGCGGCGGTGCAAGGTGCGCTCGCTCATCGCCAGGGCGCGCGCGATTGCGCTGCGGGTCGGCGCACCATCATGTAGCGCTTTGGTGATCATCGTGCGGACGCTTGTTTCGATCGGCGAACCGGCCATGCGCTGCAAATGTTCTGCCGCGATACGATCATGCATGGCCGCCAGCCGATCGTCTGACATCGGCAGTGGCCGGGTGGCATCGGCGGCGGAGAAAACGAGGGCGTTCTCTGCCTGACCGAACCGCGGCATGCAACCGAACGCCGTGGCAAAAACGGGCGCCGATTCTCCCCCGGATGACTCAATTCGACGGCGGCGGGGATGAATTCGGTGTCGGTGATCCAGCGGCAGAACGACAGGAATCTCAGCAAGTCGAAAGCGAAGCGTTGATGGGGCGCAGGCTGGGACCCTGATTTCACGGTCAGGAGCAGGCGATAGGAATCGCCTCGCTTGCTTGCGCTGACAACCGCCGCGTCGCTGAGGATGGCGAGGTATCGAGATATGCGGTGGATAATCCCGAGCAAGTCCGGGGCGGACATCAGCGCATAAGCAACGATCCCGAAATGCCGGGGTTTGGCCTGGACAGCGCCAAGCAGGCCGACCGCGGGATTGCCGGAGCGTGCGAGCGCCAGCTCCCAAAGAGCGTTGACCTTGTCGATCGCAAACCGCGCGTCCGGGTCGCCAAGTGCGGCAAAATCGAGCCCAACGTCGCGAAACAACGCCGGCACGTCAAGCTGTTCGACCGCCAGCGCGTCGGCGATTCCCGTCACCCAGAACGCGGCGTTCGTGCGCGGATCGCCATTCGATGGAGAGGATGGGATGCGCTTCACAGAGCCGCCTCATTCAGCTCGTTTATCAGGCTGGTCGCACGGACCGGTATGCGTCACTCAGGATGACAAATCAACCTCCCACTCACAATCGCGCCTACCGTTGCTCGGATTGGTAAGCCCCTTATTTCCCTGAGCATTGCATCTCTCCCCGCTTCGTGAGACTTACGTTGCGAGATCAGCGGGACGTCATACTTGGGGGAGGCCATGAAGGGCGTCGTATTCCTCGGAGACCGCAAGCTTGAGCTGAGGGAGTTTCCCGATCCGACCCCGGGTCCACGGGACGTGATCCTGGAGATCAAGGCGTCGGGGATGTGCGGCACCGATCTGTACACGTATCGCGAGCCGGCCCAGCCGAACGGGACAGGGGCGGGCGGCATCAAACAGCACGTCGGGGTGATCGCCGGACACGAGCCCTGCGGCGTCATCGCAGCGGTGGGCGCGGGCGTCAGCGAGAATGAGGGCCGCGTCGGTCAGCGCGTGATGGACCATCACTACGATGGTTGCGGCACCTGCAAGCACTGCCGCGCGGGCTGGACGCAGATGTGCCTGGGAAGCCCGGTCGTTTACGGGTTCGGCGACCATGGTGGGCACGCCCGCTATATGAAAGTGCCGGTGTCGACGCTCGTGCCGCTACCGGATGCGCTCTCCTTCGTGACCGGTGCGGCCATCGCCTGCGGCACCGGCACCGCCTGGGGCGCCCTCAGGCGCCTCGACCTCCAGGGCGGCGAGACAATCGCCATCTTTGGCCAGGGGCCGGTGGGTCTTTCCGCCACGCAGCTCGCGGTGGTCATGGGCGCGCGCGTTATCGCCGTCGAGATCGCGGCCGAGCGCCGCAAACTCGCCCAGCGGCTGGGCGCTCACGAGGTACTCGATCCAACCGCGGGGGACGTGGTGGCAGCGATCCGCGACCTGACTCACGGAGAAGGTGCCCACAAGACGCTCGAGGCCTCTTCGGCGCCCGAGGCCCGCGCGGCGGCTGTGCGCGCGGTTCGCTCGTGGGGCACGGCCTGCTTCGTCGGCGAGCGCGGCCAGGTGACTCTCGACGTGAGCCTGGATCTCCTGCGCCGGCAGGTCACGATTGTCGGCTCCTGGACTTTCTCGAAGCAGGGACAGGCCGAGTGCGCCGAGTTCGTGGCGGACCGGGGCGTGGACGTGGAGCGCCTCTTCACCCACCGCTGGAAGCTCGAGCAGGCGGACGAGGCTTATCGGCTGTTCGATACGCAGACCACGGGCAAGGCCGTCATCCTGCCGTCCTGACCGAAAGTTCCTTGGTCATGAAGACTCGCGATGTGCCCGGGGGGTCGCAGGGAATGCGGCCAAACTCCCGCCAACCGCGCTGCTCGTAAAATCGAGGTGCCTGGAAGCTGATCGTACAAAGTACGGCTCGCTGGCAGCCGCGTTGTCTCGCCTCATCCTCGGCCATGAGAAGGATGCGCGTGCCGATCTTGCAGTTGCGCAGCCGCTCGGGCACGAAGACGATATCGATAAACAGGTTTCCGAGCGACGTTCGGCCATGCAATCCCCCGAGAATTTGTTGGGTCGTCGGGTCCCTGATGACCACGGCAAGAGGCCGTGCATTCCAGTGGCCCGCCTGCTCCAGGCCGTGCCGAGCCAGCCCGTCTTCGATGACGAGGCGCACATCCGCGTCTGGTGTGTCGGTGAGGACGAGTGTGGGATCTATCATTGTGCCCTCCATCTCTTTTGCGCCCAGGGGAGGCTATACGCCCTTGCATGCAAGTGCCCCACGACCTGGCCGATCAAAGTGCGTCCAGCAATCTCTTCGCGACTATGAGATCGTCGGTCTCATAACCCTCGCTGAATCGCTCATATACTGGCCGCAGTGTTTGGTCAGCCTCTCGGATGAGGCCCTGATCGTATTTTAACTCGGCGAGACTGGTGGCCGCACGCAGCTCCCAGGCCAGGGCCTGTTGTCGCCGTGCCAGATCAATCGCTTCAAGAAGGTGTGTTTCCGCAATGCGCTTGGCGTCCCCTTCACCTTCGTGGAGCACGATCATGCCGCGGACGCGCAGAAGCTCTGGCGTGCACCAGTGTCCTCCGCCGCGTTCGGCGAGCCCGAGCGCGTCGTCGATCACGGCCAGACCCTGTGCGAAATCGCCACCTTTCATCAGGGCGGCCGCCAATGCGCATTGGGCCGCGGCCAGATATTGACCGAAGCCGAGCTCGAGCAGCCGCGTGACCCCAGTACGGAGTTTGGCAATTCCGCCGACGGGATCACCGAGCCGCACAAGCAGCTCGCCTTCGAAGCATTCGGCATACATGTGCCAGATCTCGAGAGCGGCCCGCGAGGTTTGCTCGGTCAACATCTTCGTGTAACGGCCGGCAACGACAAGATCTCCCGACAGTATTGCAACCGGGCATGCTGCCCCGGCCAATGCGTTGCACAGTGAGACCGAATGATTGATCGTGATCGCATCACCGATGTTGGCCTCGGCAAGATGCAGTGCATGGTCTGGGAAGCCCAGAAGCCAGAGGACGCGCACAAGGTACATCCGTCCTGTTATGCGCTGGTCGGACTGAAACCGCACGAGATGAAAGCGCTGAGCGGGCACAGCGTAGCCCTTGAGCATGCGTTCGATATGCTCCTTTGCGGCTATCTGATCGCCGAGAAAGTGCAGGACACCGCCCAACAGCCGGTCGCCGACCAGTCGGTCGTTGTGCTCGCCCTTTGTCGCCGCCAGGGCACAGAACTGTTTCGCTTGTGCCAATGCCTCACGAAACTCTCCCAGGCTGACATACGTCCCCCAAAGTCCCCAGAGCGCTCGCAGCCGATACTCCGTATCGTTGAGCCCGTCCGCCAGCTTCAACGCGGCAATCCAGGCCGTGACGGTGTCGCGGACTAAACTCGCCGTTGAATACATTTGCGACTGGGCGAGCGCCACATAGAGCTTCATTCGACGCCGGTCGTCTCTCGTGGCCCGGTCTTCGAGCACGGCCAGAGCCCGGGCCGCCCGCGCCCGGCATTCCTCGATGAGGGACATCTGGAGCCATAGCGGCGCTGCGGCCGCGGTAAGTGCCACCGCGATCTCCAGATCTCCACCCGGCGCGTACGCCCAGTCGAGCGCTGCACGCAAATTGTCGATTTCCCGGGTGTAATCGGCCAGCGGATCGTCATTAGGCCGCACCAACTCCTCTTCGTCTACGCGCTCGAAGAGATTGCGGTAGTACTCGGCGTGGCGGCGCGCGATCGATCCACGCTCACCACTCTCATCGAGTTTCTCGATCGCATAGGCCCGGGTGGTGTCGAGAAGCCGGAAGCGCGGCCTGGCGCCGCCGAGATCCGCCACGACCAGCGATTTCGCTACAAGATCGGCCAGGCGGTCGATCGCATCGATGCCCGCCGCTGCGGCATTTCCAGCCATGGCTGCGACAGCCTCGACGCTAAAGCCGCCGCTGAAGATGCCGAGTGCGCGAAAAAAGAGCTGATCGTCCCAGCTCAACAGACCGTAGCTCCAATCGACGACGGCCCGCATGGTCTGGTGCCGCGGAATTTCGGCGCGCCGGCGCGCTCTCAACAGCGTCAAGCTATGGTCCAGATGGGCGGCAAGGCCTTCGACGCCGAGTACCTCGACGCGAGGTGCCGCAAACTCGATCGCCAACGGCAAGCCATCCAGCCTCCGGCATATCTCCGCCACCAGCGAGGCGTTGTTGTCGGTCAACGCGAAGTCTTCGACGACCGCGCTCGCGCGCTCGACGAACAACTGCACGGCGGGGAAGTCCTTTGCCTCAGCGGCCGTGAGTGCGGACCGTTGCGGGCTACTGAGTGGCCCGAGGCGGTGGACATATTCGCCTGCGATACCGAGCGGCTCCCTGCTGGTGGCCAGAATATTGACGCCCGGTGCGCCGCTGATAACAGCAGCCGCCAAGCTAGCCGCCGTCTCGATGACATGCTCGCAATTATCGAGCAGCAGGAGCATCCGTTCATCTTTAAGCGCAGCGACAAGGCCAGGAAGCGAATCCTCAGCGCGAATGTCCAGGCCGAGCACTGTTGCAACCGCGCTCGGCACCAGGTCGGGGTCGCTGAGCGGCGCGAGGTCGATCAGCCAGACGCCCTGCTCATATTCCGAGATCGACCGCTCTGCGACCGCGAGAGCGATGGTGGTTTTGCCGATGCCGCCAGGCCCGACGATCGTCAACAGGCGATGGCGCGAAAGTCGCAAGCCAACCGCAGCCACGGCGTCCTCACGACCGATCATCCGAGTTGCCGCGAACGGTAGATTGTGTACCGCCGGTGACGCGCTTGCCGGGGCCAAGGGGACCCGAGGGTCCTTCTCGCGCAGTACGGGGGCGACGAAATTATAGCCCCGCCCTGGAACCGTGACGACGTAGCGATGGCCGCCCTGACCGTCGCCCAAGGCGCGGCGCAATGCGCTGACCTAAATCTTCAGGTTCGCATCCTCGACGAAGGTTTGTGGCCAGGCTCGGCCGATCAGATCCTTCTTGCTAACCACCTCGCCGGCGCGCTCGACTAGGGCCGCGAGGATGTCGAAGGCGCGGCTGCCGAGCCGCACCGGGCTATCGCCCTCGAGCAGAAGCCGCTGCGCTAGCAGCAGGCGAAAGGGGCCAAACGAGATCGCTTGTTCCTCCATGGGCCAATCCCTTGGTGCGCTCCCCGTATTACCCGTTTTTATCCGATTTTACCTGACTAAGTTAGCGCTAAGCGCTTGCATGCGCTGGTTGGGGATGTCTTCGGCTAAGGCCGAGCCGCTCGGTCCGCAGTGACCGGACGCAGACGAGCAGGCGACGGCAATGAATAGGGGCCGCCATTCGTTGGGAGGAGGACTCCCGGTGCGAAAGCTGTTCTCTGCCAACCCGGCGCGCATCGGTCACGCCAAGTGTGCGCCGCCGCCGCCTTCGTTGAAGGCCTCTGTGCGCTCAACGGGAAAGCAAGTAGAAAGCTGCGCATCCACTGGCGTTGTGGGCGACAGACCTCCACCCCTGATGGAACGCTATACTGCGGTATTGGTGGCGATGCGAAAGGGCCCAGTATGATTGGACGCGACCCCACAGCCGCCGAGGCATGGCTGCTGAGCCTGCCGCCGACGCGTCGGCAGACGTGGTGGGCGATCGCCGTCGCCGTATGTCAGGTCGCGGCGCTCGTGCTGGTCGCCCCTTTTGCAAAAACTCCACTTGCGGAGATAAACGCATTCATTCCCGCGATCGAGGGCGTCATATTCCTGACCGACCTGATCACCTCGGTGCTGCTGTTCTCGCAGTTTGCGATCTATCGGCTGAGCGCTCTCCTCGTCCTCGCCTGCGGCTACCTCTTCTCGGCCCTGATCATCATTCCGCACGCGCTCACGTTTCCCGGCGCATTTTCTCCGACCGGTCTGCTTGGCGCCGGTCTTCAGAGCACAGCGTCGCTCTATTGGTTCTGGCACCTGCTTTTCCCCTTGTCGTTGCTGGGCTATGGGTTAATGAGGAACGAAAAATCCGAACCCGCCTCGGCTCAGCCGTCATCGCTCGCTGTGATCGTCCGAAGCGTCGCACTCGTTTTCGCGCTCGCGTGCGGATTGACCGTGCTCGCCACCGCGGGTAACGACTACATGCCGACGTTATTCGCGGACAAGGTTGACTTCACGCCGGTGGCTCGCCTGGCGGCGGCGACCACGATGCTGGTGTCCGCGAGTGCGGTCGCGGTCCTGTGGCTTCGCCAGCGTTCGCTGCTCGATCAATGGCTGACGATCGTCGCTCTGGCGGCACTTCTAGAAATGGCACTTGGCGCTATATTCGTCAGCGCACGCTTCAGCCTCGGCTTTTATGCGGGCCGCGTGTTTTCGTTCCTCACCTCGACTATCGTCCTGGTGGCTCTGCTGGCCGAGACGACGCGGCTCTACGCCAACGTTGCCCGCTCCAACGAACGCAAGATTCGCAGCCTGGTGGAGGCCAACATTCTAGGGATCTGCATTGCGAATATGGAAGGCGCCATCGTCGAAGCCAACGACGCGTTTCTGCGCATGCTGCAGTACAGTCGCGAAGATCTTGTTTCGCGTCGCCTGCGCTGGACCGATTTGACACCGTCTGATTGGCGCGAGCAGAGCGAACGCGCAGTGGCGGAACTGCACTCAACCGGGGCTCTTCATCCGGTCGAGAAGGAGTATTTCCGCAAAGATGGCAGCCGTGTGCCCGTGTTGATTGGCGGAGCGCTCTTCGAAAAAGACAGCCGCGAGGGCGTTATCTTCGTGCTCGATTTGACAGAGCGCAAGCGCGCCGATCAAGCATTACAGAGGAGTGAAGCGAAGTTCCGCTCGGCAATGGATGGAATCCCCGGTTTCGTCGGGATCATGGCCCCGGGTGGCGAACTTGAAGCTGTCAATCGCCAAGTGATCGACTATTTTGGCCGATCGGTCGATGAGTTGAAGAACTGGGGAATGAGCGATGCCGTGCATCCCGAAGACCTTCCTCGCTTCCTCGAACATTTTAAGAGGTCGATAGCCGGCGGTACTCTCTTCAATTCCGAAATACGCCTGCGTCGCTTCGATGGCGAATATCGGTGGTTTGAAGTTCGCGGCACGCCAATTCGCGATGAAGTCCGGGCGCATCCTACGCTGGTACACTCTGTTGACGGACATCGAGGATCGTACCCAGGCGCTGGTGCGTTTGGATCAGATGCATTCGGATTTCGCCCACATGAACCGTGTCAGCATAATGGGAGAACTGGTTGCTTCGCTGTCCCATGAAATCACTCAGCCTATCGCCGCCGCCCGAAATAACGCTCGTGCAGCCCAGAATTTTCTAGACATGCTGCCGCCAAAGTTAAGCGAAGTCAGGGAGGCGCTGAGCTGCGTCGTGGACGACACCGATCGCGCCGGAGAACTCGTCGATCGCATCCGTGATCAGATCAAGAACGCGCCTCCGCGAAAGGATCACTTCGATCTGAATGCGGCGATCAACGAGGTTATCGACCTGGCCCGAGGTGTGATCGTCAAAAACGGAGTTTCAGTTCAGACTCGGCTTGCAGAGGAGCTGCTGTCCATTCATGGCGATCGTGTTCAATTACAGCAGGTGGTTCTGAACCTGCTGCTGAACGCGTGCGAAGCAATGGGCTCGGGCGAGACGGGGGCACGAGAGCTGGTGATCAGCACCGAGCCACACCACGCAGGCGTCCTCGTGGCCGTACGCGATTGCGGCCCTGGAATCGATCCGTTGCACCTGGACCGCGTGTTTGACGCATTTTACAGCACGAAATCCAGCGGCGTGGGGATGGGCCTGTCGATCTGCCGGTCGATCATAGGCACCCATGGGGGCCGGCTGTGGGCGGAGCCGAATGAACCTAGCGGCGCCGTATTTCGGTTCACCCTGCCCGGCGCGTAACCGGGGTATGAAATTTCTTCGGGCGCTTCGTCGGATGTCAAAGCTGCGTGAAGGCAGCGTTTCAGCCCCCGTTCATCGACCGGCTTGGGCAGGTAGCAGACGACCCCATCATTTAGGGCTCGGATGCGGTCTGTATCATTGGGATAAGCAGTCACGAGTATCGTCGGAATGGCTAGCCCTGCATCTATGATGCGTCGGTAGAGTTCGATTCCGGTCATCATGCGCATTTGTACATCGGCGATCAGGCAGGCCGCCTCGCTGAGGCGAGCGGAGGTGAGGAATTCCGCCCCCGAAGCAAAGACCTCGGCCGCATAGCCCAACGATTTCATGAGCCTTCGCATTGACTCGCGAAAAAACCGGTCGTCATCAACGACCGCAATGAACGACGCTTTTGACATACGACCTCCGGCAGTTCGCTCGAACCGCTGTCGTCGCGCCCAATGGCGAATTCCATAGTTTGTGCTGGAGAATATCGTTCAGTAGGGCGGTTGCGCGTAAGCTTTGGTTTACGCGTCACCGCTGGCCGAGGGCAGGGCCATCGACTAAAGTAACAAGTCGGCCATGCGGAGACTTGCGAAATGAAGCCATTGGTTCATTTCGGTAGCATGTGAGGCGTGAGCAGCCATGCCTGACCTAAATGCCACGGTCGCAATCATCGACGATGACTTGCCTCTTCGCGCTTCGATCGCGCGCCTGCTCGGGTCCCTTGGACTGAAGACCAGCCAATTTGCATCAATTTCTGACTTCCTTGCAGCCGATCTACCAGATGGGCCCACCTGTCTGGTGCTCGATGTGAGATTACCCGGACGAAGCGGGCTTGACCTTCAGCGTGACCTGGGTGCGGCGAGCAAAGAGCTCCCAATTATTTTCATCACTGGTTACGGCGACATCCCGATGGCGGTAGGTGCGATGAAGGGCGGGGCCGTTGAATTCCTGACGAAGCCGTTCCGCGATCAGGATCTGCTCGACGCTATTGAAGTTGGCCTTGCTCGAGATCGCGTGCGGCGGGAAAACGAGAAGGCTCTGGTCGGCCTGAAGGCGCGTTTTGACTCTCTTACTCCTAGGGAACGCGAGATCATGATCCAGGTTGCGCGGGGACGTCTGAACAAACAGATCGCCGGCGATATCGGCATTGCTGAGCCGACCGTGAAGGTGCATCGCAGCCGCCTGATGCGGAAGATGGGAGCCGGTTCGCTTCCCGAGCTCAGCAGAATGGCGGACAAGCTCAAGCTGGTGCCCGACGAGGGCCAGCACGCATAGGTCCTTGCTCTCGGAATAACTCGACCATGCGGTAAGTCGGACCTAAGCCAAAGTTCAGCGCAGTACGGCCATGAAGGTATCGCCCTCGACCAGGGTGCAATCGACTGCGCCGCTTCAATCTTGTTAGGGTTGACGCTAAGCGCTTGCATGTATTGCTTGAAATGGCCGGGCCGCCCCACAGCAACTACGCGTGCCAGCCAGCTTGCTTTGTCGCGACATTGCTTTGCAGTCGCTACCGCGATTTACCAATTTTGACCAGACAGGGGCCGCGAGAGTCACCATTTTCGTCTCGAAAGCTGCAGAAGGCGGCCGTCTCGAGGTCAATCTCCATCGAGCGGCCGATCCGATCGGGAAGCACATGACAATGAGCTTCGACCCAACACCTGCCATCCAAATTCCAAGGGTAGAGGGGCCTGGTTTCGCAGCACGGCACAACCACGCCACGGATGTGCTTACCGCGCGCAAGCGGTGGCCGATGTCGCCACAAATTTGGCCGATGTCGCCACTACCCCAGCCGCACCCGGCTGCCCATTCATGGAACAACCGGCGACGGGCGCCAGCGAGGCTCTGATGGACCTCACGGCACTACTGCTGTCGCGGCTGCAGTTCGCGTTCACGGTCTCGTTCCACATCATCTTTCCGTCCTTCACGATCGGGCTGGCGGCGTGGCTGACCGTGCTCGAGGCGCTGCATCTGCGCGACCGGGCGGCCGGCCTATCGCGTCGTCTTCGAGTTCTGGCTCAAGATTTTCGGCGTCGCGTTCGGCCTCGGTGTCGTCTCCGGGCATCGTGATGGCGTTCCAGTTCGGCACCAACTGGAGCGAGCTGTCGCGGATGTCGGGGCCGATCCAGGGGCCGCTTCTCTCCTACGAGACCTTCACCGCCTTTGCGCTCGAGGCGAGCTTCTTCGGCGTCCTGCTGTTCGGCCGGCCGCGCGTCCCGCCGTGGTTCTATCTGTTCTCGACCGCGATGGTGGCGCTCGGCACCACGTTTTCGGCCTTCTGGATCATGGTCAACAACAGCTGGATGCAGGTGCCGGTCGGCTATGTGGTCGAGAACGGCGCTTTCGTTCCCGACCGACTGGGGCAAGATCATCTTCAGTCCGGTGCGTCTGGGTGCGCTTCCCGCACATGCTGCTCGCCTCGTACCTGACCGGCGCCTTCTGCGTCGCCGCGACCGGGCGCCTGGTACCTGCTGCGCGGCGATTTCCGCGCCGAGGCGCGCATCATGCTGCGCATGGGCCTCTATCTCGCGGCCGTCCTCGTTCCGGTCCAGCTCTTCTTCGGTCATCTCACCGGCGACTACGTCCACGACTATCAGCCGGCGAAATTCGCCGCGATCGAAGGCGCGCTGGCACGACGAGCAGCCGGCGAGCGAAGTGCTGATCGCGATCCCCGATGACGCAGCGCGAGACCAACCACTACGCGATCAGCATTCCGGTTCTCGGCAGCCTGATCGGCAGCATGAGCTTCACCTCCAAGGAAGTCGGCCTGACCGACTTTCCGCCGCAGGACCGGCCGCCGGTGCTCATCCCGTTCTTCGCGTTCCGGATCATGGTCGGCTGCGGCCTGGTCATGCTGCTGCTCGCCTGGCTCGGGTCCTATCTGAGCGTCAAGGGCCGCCTCGAGCAAAACCGCGCTGCTGCTGTGGTGCGTGTTTCTCAGCTTTCCGCTGCCCTTCATCGCGATCCTGACCGGCTGGTTCACCGCCGAGGTCGGGCGCCAGCCCTGGACGGTCTACGGCGTGCTGCGGACCGCCGACGCGATGACGCCGTTCCTGACGGCGCGCGCGGCGACGATCTCGCTCGTCGTCTTCTGCGTCGGTCTACAGCTTCATCTTCGCCTTCGGCGTCCTCTACATCTATCGGCTGCTGCGCGCCGGCCCGCTCGGCAGTCTGGTCCTGCCGCCCGCAGCCGCAGTCCCCAACCGCCCGATGTCGGTCGCTCGACGAGCGCCGCCGCATCGGGTCGCGCATCGACTTCGCGCCGGGAGAATAGCCATGATCATGTTCTGGGTCGCCGTCCTCGCCGATCAGCATTCTGCTCTACGTGCTGCTCGACGGCTTCGATCTCGGCGTCGGCATCCTCTTCGGCGGACGCGGGCAGCGAAGCGCGAGGCGCGACGCCATGATGAGCGCCATCGCGCCGATCTGGGACGGCAACGAGACCTGGCTCGTCGTGACCGGCGTCGTGCTCTGGGGCGCCTTTCCGATCGTCTATGCGACGCTTCTGTCCGCCTTCTATCTGCCGCTGCTGCTCATGCTGGCGGGGCTGATCCTGCGCGGCGTCGCATTCGAATTCCGGCACAAGACCGAGCGCTGGCGCTGGATCTGGGACGCGAGCTTCGCCGGCGGCTCGCTCGTCGCCGCCTTCATGCAGGGCCTGACCGTCGGCGCGCTGGTCGAGGGTCTTGCCGATCGCCAATGGCCACTATGTCGGCGGCGACTTCGGTTGGCTCAGCCCCTTCGCGCTGCTCTGCGGCGTCGGCCTGTGCCTCGGCTACGCGCTGCTCGGCGCCTGCTGGCTCGTCCGCAAATGCGAGGGCGACGTCCGCGACGCCGCCTATCGGCTGATTCCGCGTCTGTCGCTCGGCGCTGCTCGCTGTTCCTGATCGTCGTCTTCGGCTTTGCGCTCGTCGAACATCTTCGGGTCATGAACCGATGGCTCGAGCGGCCGTATCTGTTCGTCTTCCCGGCCATCGGCGTCGTCGCGGCGTCCTATCTGGCCGCCAGTCTCCAGCGGCGCAGCGACGCAGGCGCCGTTCCGCATGGTCGCCGTCATCTTCGCCGCGGCCTTCGGCACGCTGGCGATCTCGTTCTGGCCCTACATGATCCCGTTCTCGATCACGATCGACGAGGCGGCGGCGCCGCATTCGAGCCTCGCCTTCATGTTCTGGGGCGCCGGCCTCTTCGTCTTCCCGCTGATGCTGCTCTACACGGCGACCAACTACAGCGTGTTCAGAGGCAGGATCCGGCCGGAGGCCGATCACTACCACTGATGGCAACAGAAGAGGCGCGCGCAAATGAGCAAACGAGTAGCCGATGTACTGATCGAAACGCTGCAGGCGGCCGGCGTGAAGAACTGCTACGGGATCGTCGGCGACACGCTGAACCAGATCGCCCACGCCATCGATCGCAGCGAGATCGATTGGGTCCATATGCGGCACGAGGAGGCCGGCGCCTTCGCGGCGCAGGCCGAAGCGCAGCTCACCGGCCGCCTGACGGCCTGCGCAGGCAGCTGCGGTCCCGGCAGCCTGCATTTCATCAACGGGCTCTACGAGGCCAATCGCAACCGCGCGCCGGTCATCCTGATCGCGAGCCAGATCGTGCGCCAGGATCTGGGCTTCGAATCGATCCAGGAGGTCGATTTCGCCGACGTGTACAAGGGCTGCAGCGTCTTCTGCGAGATGATTCTCACGCCCGAGCAGGCGCGCCGCAAAGACGGTCGCGGCCTGCCAGGCGGCGCTGACGCAGACGAGGCGTCGCCGTGCTGATCGTGCCGGTCGACATCTCCAACTCCGCCGCGCACTGACGAACTGCCCTATGCCGTTCATGCGTCGCGCCCGCTCATTCGCCCGAGCGACGCGGATCTCGACGCGATCGCGGCCGTTCTCAACCGAGAGCAAGGCGATCACGATCTACGCCGGCGCCGGCTGCGCCGGCGCGCATGACGAGGTGGTCGCCACGGCGGCGCGCCTGAAGGCGCCGATGGCGCACACGTCCCGCGGCAAGGACTTCGTCGAATACGACAACCCCTACAATGTCGGCATGACCGGCATGATCGGCGGGGCGGCGGGCTATCACGCCGTTCTCGACTGCGACGTGCTGCTGCTGCTCGGCGCGGATTTCGCCTGGCCTCAGTTCTATCCGAACAAGGCGACGATCCTTCAGATCGACGAGCATCCCGACGCATATCGGGCGGCGGCATCCGGTGGCGATCGGGGCGGTCGGCGATATCAAGACGACCCTGCAGGCCCTGCTGCCGCGCCTTCAACAACACGAGGACAACGCGTTCCTGACGGCCCATGTTCAGCGGCATCGGAAGGATGTGGAGGCGGCGAAGGCCGAAACCGTCTCCGGCCCGGACGCCATTTCCGGCACCTACCTCACCAAGGTCATCAACCAGCACGCCGCCGATGACGCGCTTGTTCGCCGCGGACGACGGGACGGCGCTGGTCTGGATGCTTCGCCACATCGAAACCGGCGGCAAGCGCCGGACCTTCGGCAGCCTGCTCCACGGCACGATGGCGGGCGGCATGCCATCGGCGCTCGGGCTGCAGAAGTGCCAGCCGGGCCGACAGGTCGATCTGTCTCGCCGGCGATGGCGGCTTCGCCATGCTGCTCGGCGATCTGCTGACGACGGTCCAGGAAAACCTGCCGATCAAGATCGTCGTCTACGACAACGGCAAGCTCGGCTTCATCGATATCGAGCAGAAGGCGGTCGGCCTGATCCCGGTCTTCACGGACCTGAAGAACCCGAACTTCGGCGAAGTGGCGAAGGCGATGGGTCTCTGGGGACATCATGGTCTCGAAGGCGGGCGAGCTCGAGGAATCCGTGCAGACCTGGCTCGCGCAGCCCGGCCCGGCGGTGCTCGATGTGAAGGTGAAGCCGATGCAATTGGTGACGCCGCCTTCGCCCTTCGTTTCGCCGGAGGCGGTGGTCGGCATGGCGGTCTACACCGCCAAGGCGATGCTGCACGGCAAGGGCCACGACGTCTGGGAAATGGTCGTCGAGAACATCTCCTAACCGGACAAGCCGCGGGTACTTGCCTCAAATGTCAGATCGGGAATTCGACATGGAAAGACCAATCAACGGTTCTGCGGACGAATCATCGCCGGCCGATCTCGAGTTTGGTTTGCTGGCAAACAGCCTGGCACTGCTTCTCGAAGCAGCCAAAAGCGAGCTCAATCACGATCAGGTGGCGGCAAAGGCATCGCTGGCCACGGCTTCTTGCATCCTGAAGTCGGAGGTCGAGCGCCGTTCGGGCGCCAAAAACACCCGAACGGGCGGATTGGCAGGCTGGCAGATCGCGCGGGTGCGCTCCTTCATCGACAGCAACCTGCACCGGACCATTCCGGCGAGCGAGTTGAGCGCGGTCGCGCGGCGAAGCACGTCGCACTTCTCACGCTCGTTCAAGCAGGCGCTCGGCGTGCCGCCCCATGCCTATATCGTAGGCCGGCGGCTTCAGAAGGCCTGTCATCTGATGCTGACCAGTCCAGCCGCGCTGAGTGAAATTGCGCTCATGGTCGGATTTTCCGACCAGGCGCATTTGTGCAAGCAGTTCAAGCGAGCCTTTGGCCAACGCCCGTCGAGCTGGCGGCGCGAGCGCGAGAACCTGGCGCGCCGCTGACTTGATACGCCAAGGTCGGCTGCGTGTGGCTAAGTCTTGTCATCTTCGCTGGTCCCCAGAGCGGCCAAATGCTGGGCTGCAAGCTCGATGAATGCCTTGACCAAGGGCGAAACGTGCCGGCTGCTCGGATATACGGCATAAAGGCCGCCAGCCGGGGTCGTGTAACCCTCGAGAACGCGGCGCAGCCGCCCGTCCCTGACAAACGCCTCGGCGGCCTGGTAGGGCAATTGAGCAATGCCGCAACCTGCAGTCGCTGCGGCAAACACCGCCTGCATTTCATTGGCGGCGAAGCGTCCAGACACTGCGACCGTTTCCTGTCCGCGTGGCCCATCCAGCACCCAGTGAACGCTGCCGGTCGATGAGCCGGCGATGATGCAGTGATGGCTAGCGAAGTCCGCCGGCGCTATCGGAACGCCGCGGCCCGCGAGGTAATCCGGGCTGGCACACAGGATTTTATGTGTGGCACCGAGCTTGCGGGCGATCAGTGTCGAATCCGGAAGAACCCCGGTGCGGAAAGCGAGGTCGATCCGGTTCCCGACCAGATTGAGCGTGTCGTCGGTCAGGTGCAATTCGACTTTGGTTTTCGGATAAGCGGCAAGAAAATCCAACGCCGCACTGGTCAGGAAATGGCCGCCAAAGCCAACCGGCGCCGAAATGCGGATCGTGCCCGACGGCTCTGCTCTCGTTTCAGCGAGCCGCAAATTCGCTTCTTCGATTGTCCGCAATGCCTGACTGCTCTGCTCGTAATAGAGACGTCCCGCGTCGGTCACATTGAGGCTGCGCGTCGTGCGCTGGACCAGCCGTACGCCGACCTCGCGCTCGAGCGCCGCAATGCGCCGGCTGACGGTCGTCTTGGGCATGGCAAGCAGGCGGGCGGCAGCTGTGAAACTGCCTGCTTCGACAACACGGGCGAATACCACGATATCGTTGAGATCGAACATTTGTATCCAAAAATGGGATAATCTTTTCCAATTATACCATATTTCGGATCAATAGGGCACCCACAACTTGCTCCCATGAAAACAAGAGGAGCAATCACATGAGCACCAAACGAAGCGTTCTGGTCACCGGCGCAACCGGCCAGCAGGGAGGCGCGGTTGCGCGCGCGCTGCTGGCCAGGGGACATCGTGTCAAGGCGCTGACCCGCAAGCCGGATAGCGACGCCGCGCGGCAGTTGGCGTCGGCGGGCGCTGATGTCGTTGGGGGTGATCTCAGTGACAAAGCGTCGGTTCTGAAAGCGGCGAGCGGCGTCGACACCATGTTTCTGATGGGCAACAGCAATGAGGCTGGCACCCAGGACGAGACCCGCCAGGGAATTGGCGCCGCGGAAGCTGCAAGCGATGCCGGCGTCGGGCATCTGGTCTATTCATCGGTTGCCGATGCCAACAAGAAGACGGGCATCCCGCATTTCGATAGCAAGTATCTGGTCGAAAAGCATATTGCCAGTCTCGGCATCCCCTACACCATCAGCGCCCCGGCCTCGTTCATGGAGAACATCGTCGCGCCGTGGTCGATCGGTGCGCTGCGGCAGGGGACGTTCGCCTTCCCGATGCCGCCCAAACGCGCCATCCAGCTTATCGCTCTGGCTGACATCGGGGCCTTCGTCACGGCCTTGATCGAACGGCGCGGCCAGGTATTCGGCAAGCGGTTCGATTTGGCCGGGGACGAATTATCCGGCGAGGCGCAGGCAAAGATCCTCTCAGATGCCATCGGCCGAACGATCAACTATCAGGAAATCCCGATCGCCGCGGCTCGTCAGCAAAGCGAGGATGTGGCGACCATGTTCGAATGGTTCGACCGCGTCGGCGCCGATGCCGATATCGCTGCATTGCGCAGGGATTTTTCGGAAGTCCGCTGGCACAGTTTTTTGGATTGGGCGCGTGAGTTTGACTGGAGCTCTCTTAAACCTTCCGTCGCCTGATGTTGCGATCCGCATCAAACGTGAAGGTTACGGCTTTCCATCCTCGGCGGTTCCGGGATCAACCGGGAGCTGCGCTGTCCGGTGAAATAGGACCAGAACCACTGGGTCTGGACCCGCAAGCGGTTCTGCAGCTGGGGAAGCGACATGAGATGCAGAAAGACCCATATGAGCCAGGTGATGAACCCGCTCATGCGAAGCCTGCCGCTTTCCAGAACGGCAAAATTCTTGCCGACGACCGCCATGTTGCCCCGGTCGAAGTATCGGAATGGATGTTTTGGCTGCCGACCCCTCAGTTGTCGCGAGATCAGGCGCCCGACATAGTGGCCTTCCTGGATCGCCCCCTGCGCCACACCGGGCACCGGCCGGCCATTACGCAAGACCGATGCGGCATCGCCCGCGACGAACACGCCGGCGTGATCTGGGACATCCATGAATGGGCCGACCGATACCCGGCCGGCCCGATCTGTCTTCGTGGCGAGAAGCTTGAGAATTGGAGAAGGTGCGACGCCCGCAGTCCATAGCACCGTCGCACTCGGAATCCTCTTTCCATCGGCGATTACGCCGTTTTCGTCGACCTTTTCCACTTTGGCGCCCGTCATGATCCTGACGCCGAGCTTTTCGAGCCGTCTTGCGGCTCTTTTGGCCAGGCTCTCGGCGAAAGTAGGAAGAATTCGTTTGCCGCCTTCGATCAAAATGATCGAGTTCTGCGCCGGATCTATACGCCGGAACTGCTTGCGCAGCGTGACGCTGGCCAATTGCGCCATTGATGCCGCGAGCTCGACACCGGTCGGGCCTGCACCGACCAGGACGAAGGTCAGCTGGCGCGCTCGCTCGGCGCTGTCATCCGTCGCGTCTGCCACCTCATAGGCGCTGAGGATTTTTGCGCGAATGATCTCCGCGTCGCTGAGAGTTTTGAGGCCTGGGGCGTATCTTGCAAATTCGTCATGGCCGAAATAGCTTGGCTGCACGCCCGTGGCGATGACCAGGTAATCGAATTCGATTTTGCGCATGCCGGCGCTGGGGCAGGACACCTCGACCAGCCGGGAGCTCAGCTCGATTCCGGTCACTTCGCCCAGCATCACGTCGACATTGCTTTGCCTCTCCGCGAGTTGCCGGATCGGCGCGGCGATCTCCGAGGGTGCCAGCACCGCGGTTGCGGCCTGATAGAGAAGCGGCTGGAAAATATGGTGATTGCGCCGGTCGATCAGGAAGATGTCGGCATCGGATCGGCCCAAAGCACGGGCTGCGGCGATCCCGGCAAAGCCGCCGCCCACGATCACGACGCGCTTTCGACCCCCACGAGGCATGACGACAACCTGCCCACCCTTGCGATTTCGGGGCCCCGTATCGTCCTGCCGAGGTCGCTGCACCTTCTCTAACGTCTCACTCATGGCGCCTCGCCTCTCGGGTTCCAGAATCAGGACGGCACAAACGATGGGTTGTCGTATCTCTGTCTCAACTGCTTTTTGTCGAATTTGCCGACGCTCGTTTTCGGAAGCTCGTCGACGAATAGGATCTTGTCTGGGATTCCGAACTTCGAAATCGCGCCTGCGTCGGCCAGCGCTTTCAGGTGCGCTTTGATTTCCTTCTCGCCGAGGATGTTGGCCACCTTTGGATCCCTTATGACGAGCGCCAGCGGCCGCTCGCCCCACTTGTCGTCCTTGATGCCGATGACAGCGGCTTCCACCACGCCCTCGCACTGCGAAATGAGGTCCTCGATCTGGAGCGACGATACCCATTCGCCGCCGGTCTTTATGACGTCCTTGATCCGGTCGATGATCCGCAGGTACCCGCCCGGCTCGATGACGCCGATGTCGCCGCTATGCAGATAGCCGCCGGCCCATAACTGTTCGGATGCCTCGGCGTTGTCGGCATATCCCTGGGTTAGCCACGGCGCCCGCACGACAACTTCGCCCGAAGTCTTTCCGTCGTGGGGCAATTCGCGCTGGTTCCTATCGACCAGGCGGATTTCGACCAGCGGCGCCGGCATGCCGGCTTTGGTCCGGATATCGATTTGCTTATCTGGACCGGCTGCGAGGTCCGCAGTTTTCACCTGGGCGAGGCAAAGCAGGGGCGCGCTCTCTGACATCCCGTAGCCGGTAAAGACGTCGACCCCCAAGGCGAGGGCCTGTTTGGCAAGCGCCTTTGGCAATTCCGACCCGCCGATCAGCATCTTCAAGCCGGCAAGATCGGTGCTTGCGGCCTTGGCCGCGCCGATCAGCATTTCCAGGATTGTCGGGACGCCATGGGTAAAGGTGACGCCTTCGGTTTTGATCAGCTTGAGCAGAAAGGCCGGCTCGTAGCGCCCCGGATATACCTGCTTCACGCCGGACAGCGTGGCGGTCCACGGAACGCCCCAGGCGTGGGCGTGAAACATCGGGGTGATCGGCATATAGACGTCGTCCCGGCTAAACCGGCCCTGTTTGCCCGCGTTGCCCAGGAACGCCATCTCGGCGAGCGAATGGAGCACGAGTTGGCGGTGGCTGAAGCACACACCCTTCGGCGCGCCCGTCGTCCCGGTCGTATAGAACGTCGTGGCGAGGGTGTTCTCATCGAAGTCCGGAAAGCTGTAATCGGGCGAGGCCGCCGCCAGCAGATCTTCATACTGGCCTGCCCATGAAAGCCCTCCTGTCCGGGGTGCTGCCCGATCCGACATCAGGACCAGCGTCTTCACCTTGGGCAGGTGCTGCCTGATACTCTCCAGAACCGGGACGAAATCGTCGTTGACGAGAAGCACCGATGCGCCCGCATGATCGATCGTATAGGCGATCTGTTCGGGCGGCAGGCGGACGTTCACCGTCTGCAAAACGGCCTCCATCATGGGAATGGCGAAATAGGCCTCCAGGAACCGGTTGCTGTCCCAGTCGAGCACGCCGACGGTGTCGCCGGCGGCCACGCCAAGCTTGTTGAGGGCCGAGGCCAGCCGCCCGATGCGCTCCCGCAGCTGGCGATAGGTAAAACGCTTCAGGTCGCGGTATACGATCTCCTGATCAGGCGCGACCACGAGTGGCGTATGCCACAGCTGCTTGATGAGCAGCGGGTATTGATAGGCGGCTTTGGCGGCTTGCATGGTGCGGCTTATGCAGCTTGTTCAGCTTCTTCAGCCGCCTTGTTGCGCAATTCCAGAAGCCCGAGCAGGACCTCGTCGCGCTCGGCCTCCAGATCGTCGATCGAGCGTGAGCCCACCTCGGCATGAATGCCTTCGATAAGTTTTTGCTGAAGCTCGGGGGTCAGCTGGGGCGAGCCCAGTACCTTCCACCAGGCGGTCAGCGGACCGGTGAATTGCGCCAGGAAATGCTCCATGCCGCCCTGGCCGCCACCGAGATGATTGAGCAGAACCTGGCCCATAATTCCCCATCTGAGACCGGGCCCCCAGCTGAGCGCGGTATCAACGTCAGCGACGCTGACGACGCCTTCACCCACCAGATGGTAGACCTCACGCGCCAATGCGGCTTGCAGCCGGTTGGCAACATGGCCGGGCACCTCCTTGTGCAGGCGGACGGTCTTCTTGCCCAGGCCTGAATAGAACCTGACGGCACGCTGGATCGTGTCCTCGGAGGTTTTCGCTCCGCCGACAATCTCGACAAGCGGGACGAGGTGCGGCGGATTGAACGGATGGGCGATGACGCAGCGCTCCGGATGATTCGGGCAACCGGACTGGATTTCACTCATGGTCAAACCCGACGAGCTTGAGGCGATGATCACCTCAGGCGGCAGCAGCTCATCGAGCTGACCATAGAGTTTTTTCTTGAAGTCGATGCGCTCCGGACCGTTCTCCTGAACGAGGTCGGCTCCCTTGACCGCCTCGGGCAGGTTGGGCGTGAAGATCAGGCGCATGGGAGAGGCGCCGTGAGAAAGGCCCAGTCTTTCCAGCGCCGGCCACGCCCCCTCAACGAAGCGCCGCAACGACGCCTCGGCGTTCGGGGCGATGTCTGTGGCCATGACGTCGAGGCCTTTCGCCAGGAAAAGCGACGCCCAGCTGGCCCCGATGACGCCGGTACCGACGATGGCTACCTGGTTGATTGGCTTGTTGCGATCCATGATCAAATCTTTCCTGAAGGGATCTGGGCGTAGGCGACGCCGGACAGGTTGCCTTGCGCGAACAGAAGCGCGCGCTTGTCGGAGCCATCGAGTTTGGCGGTATAGATCGAGCCGCCGAGATCGGTGACGAACATCCGGTTGCCGGCGATGTCGAGTGCGATGCCGATGCCTTCCATCAGATCGCTGACGACGATCTGTGGCGTTCGTCCTTTTCGGGCAGGCGCATCCACGGAGGCACGGTTGACCGTATTGCCGAGCGGCGGGTTGCCTCGATCGGTCCAATACAGGACACGGCTTTCCAGATCGAGCTCGAGGTCGATCGGTTCAGGCAGGCCGTCGAACCACAGTTCGATATCCGTGCGGGTGGTGGCGTTCTCACCTCTGGGAATATCTATGCCGGCACGAAAGATGCCGCCCAGGCCGGAATTGTCGGGCCCCTTCTGGGTCCAGTAAATTTTGCTGCGCTCCGGGTCGACCGTGATCCCGACGCACCATTTGGTGGCGTCCCGACTGTCCTTGTCACCTTCACCCGTCTTTACCAGCGTTTCGACGTTCGTGCCGTCGAGATTGGCACGCATCACTCGCATGCCTTCGCGGTCGCACCAGTAGAGCTTGCCGCTCTTCTTCTCGAGATGAATTTGCTTTGGCGTGTGGGTGACGCCTTGGGGGACGATCACGGTGCGGTTACCGCCGTCGAGGTCGGCGCGCTCGATAGAGCCGTCATTGAGATTGGGCACGCCCATGTTGGTCCAGTAGATATGCCCGGCCGCGACATCGACCGCGATGCCATCGGGAAGGTGGCAGTCGGAGGCGATGACCTTCCGGCTGGCGCCGTCCGGACTGATCGAGTGAATACGGCCACCGCTCAATTCGAGAACGAACAGCCGGCCAACTGTGCTTTTGCCGCTTGGCGCGCGTGCCGTTTTTGCGGCGGGAGCGTCGTTCATACTATTCTCCTTTCAGATCCGGGCTTTGATGCGGCGCTGCTTCTAGGCAGCCGCCGTCGAATTCGCGGGTTTGTTGAAGTTGGGCGCACGCTTCTCGAGGAATGCCTTGAACGCCTCCTTCGCGTCGTCGGAGCGGACATGCGCGCTGAATTCCTCGATCTCGGCCTTCATCGCCGCCTTGATCTGCTCGCGGAAAGGGGCCTTCATGAGCTTCTTCGAGGTCTGTAGCGCCCCGGCCGGCTTTGCCGCCAATGCGCGCGCCGTCTCGGTCGCCGTCGCCAGCAAGTCCTGATCGGCCACGACCTTGGTGGCGAGCCCCAAATCCGCAGCGCGCCTGGCATCGAAGTGCTGTGCCAGCAGGATCAGTTCCGCAGCACGGAGGTGCCCAATGCGCGCGGGAACGGAGCAGCTCGATCCGAACTCCGGCACCACGGCAAGGTTTATGAAAGGCAACTGAAATTTAGCACTCTCGCCCGCATACACGAAGTCGCAGTGCAGCAGCATGGTCGTCCCGCCGCCGATAGCAGCACCCTGGACGGCTGCAACGATCGGCTTGTCGAAATCCACCAGTGCATTCATCAGCTGGGTTTGCGGTGACTCGCCTTTCCCGGGAGGGTTTTTCAGGAAATCCTCGATATCGTTGCCCGCGCTAAACGCATCGCCCACACCGTGCCAGAGCACGACGCGTACGTGCTCGTCCTGGCCCGCGTCGTTGAAAATACCCGCAAGGGTGACGTACATGGCTGACGTCATCGCGTTTTTCTTGGCCGGGCGGTTCAACTGAACGCGAAGGATCCGCCGGTACGCTCAGTGACGATCTCATCCATCATCCGTCTCCTATGCCGCGCGCTCTTTCGCCTTTGGAACGGCGCCGCTTGCGCGCAAAGTTTCGATTTCGGCCGCGTCGAAGCCGAGCTGGCGAAGCACCTCCTCGTTGTGCTCTCCGATATGCGGACCGCGCCTTGCCGGCACTTTCGTGATGCCATGCATCTGGATCGGGCTGCTGATCGTCGAGGTGAGCTTGCCGCCGGCCCCTTCGAGCGGAACAACGATCTCATTCGCTCGCAGTTGCGGATCATCGATAACTTCTTGCGGCCCGCGAACGGGGCCAAAAGTGACGTGGACGCCGTTGAATATGTCGTACCAGTACGCAATCGGCTGCGCGGCGAAGACCTCATCGAGGATCGTCGTGAGCTGCGGCATATTGGCGACGAGCTTCGCCGGATCGGAGAACCGCGGATCGGTCAGCAGATCCGCGCGCCCGATGGCTTTTGCAACGGCCGCCAGCTTGTCCGGCGTGACGAGCAGGACGAACCAGGTGTTATCGGCGGCCCGATATACGTTCATTGCGGCGTTTGCGGGGTTATGGCGGTCGTGCAGCCCGAAGAACTTTGCCCCGCTCAACGCGCCCTGGATCGATACGCTCTGCGGACCACTTCCGCGGCCAGCAGTGAGGTCGTGACATGCGCCCCCTTGCCAGTGCGCTCGCGCCGATAGAGCGCGGTGACGATCGCCGAAGAGAGGCCGACGGCCGTGGCATTGTTGCTGCTGCCGGCCACCGGCCAGGTCGGTGGCGCACCGGCATCCCGCGTCATCGACAGCAGACCGCTGCGTGCCCAAAACGACGTGATGTCGAAGCCCGGAAGCTCGGCATCCGGCCCCTTTCGCCGAAGCCCGTCAGGTCGGCGTAGATCAGGCGCGGGTTCCATTGGACGACATCGTCATATTCGAGCTTCAGGCGCTTGCGGGCCGGATGCGGCGTATTCACGATCAGCACATCCGCCCATCTGACGAGCTTCTCGAGCACTTGCTGGGAGCTCGGTGATTTAGGTCGAGTGAGATGCCGCGCTTGTTGGGGTTGGGGAGATGCCACTGGAAGGCTTGTCCTATTGTGGGTTTGTGGGTGCAGCTTGTTGCCACTTTCTCTAGAGTTGCTGTTGGCTGGCCTCCTCACTTTGATCACCTCGGCGCCGAAGTCCCAGGAAAATCACCGCGTGCGCCAGGGCCAGAAGCTCGCCAGGTCGACCACTTTCAGGCCCGAGAAGACGTTGTCGCTGTTCATCGCCTGTCCCTCCTCGACTGTCCCAGAGGGTCCAGCGTCCGTGGAACTGAGCCTGGGCGGTTTCCAGGAAGGCGGCCGCAGCTTCCTCCTTGTCCTTCGTTGGTGTACAGGCCTGCCGGCATTCGAGCGAGTCCTTCGCCTTGGGTGGTTTCCACGCCCCTTGTTCCGCCGCCTCGACGGCGAATTCGACGGCCATCCGCAGGTTGGAGGCCAGGTCGCCGGATCGCCCTCCTGCGTTGGATCAGGCCGCCGGCGGGGGACGATCTCGTTCATCAGGCCGAGCCGCCAGGCTCCCGCGCGGCGTCACCCGCCGGAGAGGATGAGTTGCAGGGCCCGGCCTTGCCGACCAGGCGGGCAAGCTGTTCGCGGCCGCCCCGCCCGCAATCAGCTCGAGGGCGAGTTCTCCAGGCGGCCGAGCCTCCGGGTTCCACAGCGACGCAATGGTGCAGGCCATGGCTGTCTCGCAGCCGCCGCCCAAGCGCGAAGCCGTTCACGGCCGCAATGACCGGCTTGCCGAGATTCTCGATGGAAGTCGAGGAACCTGCTGTCCGAAGCGGCTGGATTGTTGAGCCTCGAGCGCGGAAGCTTGCCCCAGCGCACCGACGTCAGCGCCCGCAATGAAAGGCCTTGTCGCCGGCGCCTGTCAAAAGGATGCCGCGTACCGTGGCATCATCCCGCGCAATCTCGAAAGCGGTCCGCAGATCCTTCCAGGTCGGCGTATTGAGCGCGTTGAGCACCTTGGGCCGATCGACCGTCACATAGGAGCAGTACGTACGGGTCAGGTAAGGA
>CAVYPG010000013.1:0-138808 GCA_963770335.1 uncultured Alphaproteobacteria bacterium | reverse complement strand
ATGGCGGTTTCTGCGCCTCGCGAGGTGCCGTCCTCGTTCTTGATGCAGATGCCAAGACCCTGGCCTGGAACGATGCCGATATAGACTCCCTCCGCGCCCCCCTTGATCGCAACCTTGCCATGGGCCGTGCGCATCACCTCGCTGCCGAATTCCCCGGTGCCGCTCACCATCACCGGTTCGGCGGTCATGGCGTGGATGATGCGCCGTGCCGCCGCCGCGCGAGCCGGCGCCAGGTCGCTGGGATCGGCAAGCCTGGCCATGGCGCGCGCGGTATTGGAAATCGGGATGGCGATGGTGGGAATGCCGCAACCATCGATGCCGCGCGCCGCATTGCCCAGCGGCAGATCGCAGAGCTGCTCCATGATGGCCAGCAGCCGTTGCTGGATCGGATGCTCGTACTGGATATAGCCATTGGTGGGCAGGCCGAGATGAACGGCGGTGGTGAGGAACCCGGAATGTTTGCCCGAGCAATTGTTGTGGCCGGCATCGGGCTCGATACGGCGCGCACCATGGCGCGCATCGCCGCTTCGTTATAGGGCATATGCGCGCCGCATTCGAGATCGCCAACGGAAAGGCCGACACGCTTCAGCCAGGCGCGCACCCGGTCCACATGCTGCGGCTCGCCGCTATGGGAAGCGCAGGCGAGGGCGATTTCGGCATCGCTCAGCTTGAAAGCATCGGCAGCGCCGCTTTCCACCAGCCCCAGGGCCAGAACCGGCTTGATCGCGGAACGGGCATAGATCGGCTGGTCGATATCGCCCCAGCTTTTGACGACGCTGCCGTCGCTCGTCACCACCGCCACATGGCAACGATGGCGGCTTTCGACAAAATCGCCGGCGTCTTTCTTGCCGCGGGTGACTTCGACGATCAGGGGCGGTTGGCGATTAGCCATGGGAATAAAATTTCGCGGGAATGGGTGAACGACGCTGGACCAAAACACCTTGCCGCGCGGAAAGCGCCCATGCAAGCTCCGCCCTCATGCGCGGCTATTTCGGCATCGGGGTCGAGGGCATCAGCAAGCCGATGAATCTCGGCAGCCTGTTGCGTAGTGCGCATGCCTTCGGCGCCGGCTTCGCCTTCACCATCGGCGCGGCATTCGATGCCAAAGCCGCGGCGCAATCGGATACCTCGGCGGCGGTGGCGAGCCTGCCCTTTCATGCCTATGGCAGCCCTCGACGATCTGCAGCTTCCCCATGGCTGCCGGCTGGTGGGGGTGGAGTTCCGCGACGACGCCTCCGACCTGCCGAGTTTCACTCATCCCGGCCAAGCCGCCTATGTGCTGGGCGCGGAATTGTCGAGCCTGTCGCCAGCATTGGTGGAACGTTGCGATTTCCTGGTGAAGATCCCGACCAAATTCTGCGTCAATGTCGCCATCGCCGGCGCCCTGGTGATGTATGACCGGATGATCAGCCTGGGACGTTTTGCAGAACGCCCAGTGCGGGCCGGCGGGGCCGAACGGCGCGCTGCGGCGCACGTTCATGGCGAACCGCTATGGAAGAAGAAGCAGCGGAAGAGGGCGGCGGAGTAGCGCTCTCAGAACCCCATCAACCCCGACCCGATCCGGCCCAGCCAGCTCGTCGGGCGGATCGAACCTTCCACCATCACCAGACAAAGGCAGGGGCCGTCCGGATCGGTGACCGGCTCGTGGATCGTCTCCGGTCCCGACATATGCAGATCGCCGGGACCATAAGCGGTGGGGCCGTCGTGATAGCCGCCGGAAAGCACCAGCACCATCTCCTGGCCCGTATGGCCGTGATGGGGGATGGGCCGGCCGGGCTGCAATTCCATCATCCAGACCTTCGCCCCCTCGGCCTTCAGCTTCAGGACGCGCAAGCCCGGCATGGCCTTGCGCCAGTTCGCCTTGTCCGCCCAGGCCTGAGACAAATAGTCGCGCAGCGGCTGAGGCAGCAGGAAAGCCTCGTCTGAGATTTGTGGCGCGGCTTCCGGCGTCCTTGCGGCGGCACCTTGGGCGCGACGCCTTCGCCTCCCTCGCATCCAGCCGGGCCAGGGTTTGGCTCAAACTGCCCTCGGCCAGGGATTCACCCGCCAATTCGTTCAGCAATTCACCGCCCAGCACCTCGTAATCGGCAACCTGGCGCCGGCAGGCAGGACACAGCGCCAGATGGGTTGCGATCACCAGCGAGGGCGCCTCCGCCATCTCGCCGGCGGCATAGCCTGCCAGCTGCTCTTCGGCCGGATGGTGGCCCGGGCGATAGGTGGGGCGATAAGGGGGGCGCCGGAGGC
Source organism: uncultured Alphaproteobacteria bacterium (assembly GCA_963770335.1). Lineage (GTDB taxonomy): Bacteria > Pseudomonadota > Alphaproteobacteria > Dongiales > Dongiaceae > DASXQK01. Next base: position 136,564 of record CAVYPG010000013.1, on the reverse strand, counting down.
CATTATTCGTACTCCTCCAGCGCCCGGCGCAGCTTGACCAGCGCCAGGCGCAACCGCGATTTGACCGTGCCCAAGGGAAGCCTGGTCTCGGCGGCGATGTCGCTATGAGCCCGATCGTCGAAATAGGCAAGGCGGACCAAGGCGGCCTGCTCCACGGGCAAGGCGGCCAGTGCCTCTGCCAGACGACGGCCGCGTTCATTGGCAAGGACAGGCTCTTCCGCGCTGGGCGCGGGATCGGGAACCAGGGCCGGATCGGCCAGATCGATCTCCGGCCGGCGCTGGCGACGGAGCAGAATCGATCCGTTTGTTGCGGGCAATGGTAAACAGCCAGGTTGTCGCCGAGGCGCGCTGGGGCTCGAAGCTGGCCGCCCGGCGCCAGACCATGACCATTGTTTCCTGCATCAGCTCCTCGGCCAGGGAGAAATCGCACCCCTGTCGCATGAGATAGGATTTGAGCCGGGGGGCGAACAGGCGGAACAGCTCGGCAAACGCGGCGCGGTCGGCCTTGCGGGCAATTCGCGCGATCAGCTCGTCAGCCAAATTGCCCACGGGCAAATTGGCCGTGGATGGACCGGCCCCGGGTAAATCGCCCTTGACCCCGCCGCCTGGTAAACCGGTCCCGGGCTTAGCAACCCGCTGCGGCCTCGGGCACCTGGACGGGTCTGTCGCGGTTCCCTTCGCGGGTCGGGGAGCGGGTCACCGGGCTATCTAGCCCCAAGCCCGGCCAGCGGGCAAGGCGAGGGCCGGTCGTTGTTCTGGATGGGTATGGCAGTGCCCCAAATGAAATTTCTGAGAGGAGCGGGAGTGAAATTGCCTGTTGCACAGCAATATGATACGGGAACGAGCCTCTGGCGGATCACCGCTGGCGAATCGCGCCAGACAGCACCATTTTTCACTTCAATCGGATAGCAGGGTTAGGGCCAGGATGATGACGAACTTGCTCAAGGCGCGTGGCATTGCGGTGATGGCGGCGACTCTCGGTCTGGCCCTTGGGGTTCTGGCCGGTACTGCCGGGTTGGCCCATGCTGCCGGCAGCCCGACGCCCCTCAACAAATTCACCGACTGGAGTGCCTCCACCTATGACGATGGCGGCAAGACGCTGTGCTATGCCACCAGCGATCCGAAGAAGCAGGCGGGCAAGTTCGCCAGCCGCGGCAAGCCCTATATCGCCATCACCCACGCGCCCCAGGCCAATGTGCGCGACCAGGTGAGCTATGTTGCCGGCTACGATTTCAAGCCGGACAGCGTGGTCAAGGTCACCATCGGCAAGCAGAGCTTCCAGCTCGAGCTGCTGCAGAAGGATCGCGCCTGGGCCAAGAACTCCGACATCGACAAGCAGCTGGTCGCCGCGATGCGCAAGGGCAGCAGCCTGACGATCCAGGGCACCTCGGCGCGCGGCAACCAGATCACCGACACCTATTCGCTGAGCGGGTTCTCCAAGGCCTATCAAGCCATCGGCACCGCCTGCAAGGTTCAGTAGGAATCGCGATGGGTCCGGCATGAGCACGGCGCAGCACGCCGAACTGTTTGCTCCCCGGGCCGGACGGATTCACGCAAGAACCTGATCGGCCTCGACCGGGCCGAGCTGGCCGCGGAGCTGAAATCCATCGGCCAGCCCGCCTTTCGCGCGCGCCAGCTCTGGCACTGGATTTATTTTCGCGGGCTGACGGATTTCGCGGCGATGACCACGCTGTCGAAGGATTTCCGCGCCGAACTCGCCAAGCATTACGTGGTCGAACGCCCCGGCGTGGTCGTCGACCAGCAATCCATCGATGGTACGCGCAAATGGCTGATGCGCTTTGCCGATGGCCAGGAAGCCGAGACGGTTCACATTCCCGAGGAAGACCGCGGCGCGCTCTGCGTCTCCTCGCAAGTGGGCTGCACGCTGACCTGCCGCTTCTGCCATACCGGAACCCAGCGCCTGGTGCGCAATCTTTCGAGCTCGGAGATCCTGGGCCAGCTGCTGCTGGCTCGCGATACGCTGGGCGAATGGCCCTCGCCGCCCGACGGGCGGCTCATTTCCAACATCGTCATGATGGGAATGGGCGAGCCGCTCTATAATTACGATCATGTCGCCAAGGCGCTGCGCATCGTCATGGATGGCGAGGGCATCGCCATCTCCAAGCGGCGCATCACGCTGTCGACCGCCGGCGTCGTGCCGATGATCCGGCGCTGCGGAGAAGAGCTGAACGTCAATCTCGCCATCTCGCTGCATGCCACCAATGACGAGCTGCGCGACCGCATCGTGCCGATCAACAAGAAGTATCCCCTCGCCGAGCTGATGGATGCCTGCCGGAATTATCCCGGCCTCTCCAATGCCCGGCGCATCACCTTCGAATATGTGATGCTGAAGGGCGTGAACGATTCGCCGGCCGATGCCCGCGCGCTGATCAAGCTGATCGAGGGCGTGCCGGCAAAGGTGAACCTGATTCCCTTCAACGCCTGGCCGGGCGCGCCCTTCGAATGCGCGAGCGACAAGGCCATCGCCGCCTTCAGCGACATCGTCTTCAACGCCGGCTATGCGAGCCCGGTGCGCACGCCGCGCGGGCGAGACATCATGGCCGCCTGCGGCCAGCTGAAGAGCGAGAGCGTGCGCAAGAGCAAGGCCGAACGCGAGGCGGCGGCCCCGGCCGCTTAGGCTTCTGCCGGCCCCGGCATCGCCTCGGGGCCATGTGCCCGCCGTAGTGGGCCAACCCCGAGCCCGGCGAGACCCGGCAATCCGATAGCCGCCGCCGAGATCAGGATCATCGCCGTCATGCCGACCACCGGCAGCAACAGCCCGGCAAGGGCGCTGCCCACCGGGCCGAAGGCGTTGATCGACAAGCGGATCAAGGCGAAGGCGCGGCCGCGCAGTTCCGGCGGGATGATCGCCATGCGCAGCGTCTGGGCCCAGATGGTGAGCGGCGCATCGAAAAAGCCCAGCAGGAACAGGCCGGCGGCCGCACTCGCAACACCGGGGATAAAGGCGATGAGAGCGACGGCCAAGCCGGCAAGCACCTGCGAGGCCATGATCTTCAGCCCCAGCGAGCGGTTGCCGCCAATGGCGCCAAGGCCAAGCGCGCTGACGGATTCGCCCAGTGCATTGGCCGCCTGCAGCAGGCCGTAGAGCGCCGAGCCGCCGCCGAGCGGCCCCGTCACATAGAACGGCAGCCAGACGCTGAGCGCGCCCATGCCGGTATTGAAGACGATGAACATGATGGTGATGCTGCACAGCACCGGATTGCCGGTGAGCAGCCGCAGTGCCGCACCCAGGCCCTGCGCGCGCCGCTCTCCCGCCGCCGCGGGAGCCGGGGCGGGCAGGCGAATGCCGGCGATCGCCATGGCAAACACAAGATAGGAGACGACATCGATGATCACCGTGGCCGGTGCGCCGATGACAGCGATCAGCAGGCCGGCCAGCGCCGGGCCTACGATTCCGGACAGGGTGTAGCTCAATATCTCCAGCGCATTGGCGGTGCGCAGTTCCCTCTCGTTCACCAGCGAGGGAATGAGCGTGGGAATGCCGGCGAGCGAGACCATCATCAGCAGGCCGTAGACCGCCGCCGCGGCATAGACATGCCAGAGCTGCAGAATGCCGAGCCAATGGAACAGCGGCACCAGCGCGATTGCCGCGCCCCGGATCAGGCAATCGGCGATCATGACGGTGCGCCGGTCGAAGCGGTCGAGCGCCCAGCCTGCCGCCAGCCCACCGACGATCACCGGCCCGGAGTAGCAGATCATCAGGATGCCGAGTGCGATCGGCGAGTCGGTCTGCTGATAGACGAACCAGATGAAGGCGGTCCGCGTCATGGCATCGCCGAACATCGATAGCGAAGCGCCCGAGCCAGAAGCGGCGGAAATCCCTCAACGCGAAAACGGCACGGTAATTGGCCAGCATGAAGACCTCCCAGCGGGCTCAACGCGTCTTCAGATAAAGGCGACGGCCGGTGGTGCTTTCGACCGGGCAATAGCCCGCCGCCTCGAACATCTCGGCTACACCGGTCCAGGCGAAGGCGGCGGCGAGTTTGCCGCCGGGCGGGTGAAGTGCGGGCAGGCCTTCGATCTCGCTGGCGCCGCGCCGCAGCGCCTCCTTCGTTGCCGCCCGCAGCAGGGATGTCGCAACACCCTGTCCGCGCCAGCCCGCCTTGATGAAAAAACAGACGATGGCCCAGCTCTTGTCCGACGGGTTGGCGCGATTGAAAACGCGGCTTCGCTCCAGCTTGGGGAAATCACTGCGCGGGCCGAAGCTGCACCAGCCAACCGGCTCGCCCGCGGCCTCGGCGATGACGGCGCGGATCTGGTCCTTCGCCAGCAGCTTGAAGAATTCGCGCTTGTTCGGCTCGCCCTGCATCGCTCGCCAGAGCTGGCCGCCGCGTTCCAGCCGCCAATGCATGCACCAGCAGCCCGCACAAGCGCCCCGTGCCCCGAACAGCGTCTCGATCGCCTTGCGGTCGCCGGCGCCGACGACGCGCATGACGAGCTTTGTCGCCGCTTTCGTCATGAGCGGCGCCGCGAACGGGTCAGCACCGGTGCGTCCCTGGTATCGAACAGCTGCGCGCTCGCTGCCTGCGACAAGCCCGTCGATCGCCGCACGGTTGAGAGAGAGGATCACGCCTTGCCGTCATTCTGCTCGGCCAGCAAGCCGGCCTGGCGCAGTTCATGGACATGATGGGCCATGGTGGGTTTGCTCAAACTGAGCTGCCGGCCGAGCTCCGCCGACGACATGGGCCGGCGCGCCAGCAACCCGGCCATCGCGAAGCGCGTGGCGTCGCCCAGCGCGCGAAAGATAAGGGCGACATCGCGTGGCGGTGTGACAGCGGCGGCGGGCTCCGGCGGTTGCAGGGTGAGGCGGATCGAAGGATCGAGATAGGGGATCAGCGGATCGCTCGCGCCGGAATCGCGCTCCAGCACCGTCCAGAATTGCAGCTCGTTGAAGGCCGAGGGCAGGAAGACTGCTTCGCCCAGTTTGGCAAAGGGCAGGGCATAGCCGCCGCGCAACGCACGCATCTGCTGGCGGCCGAGATCGAATTCGATATTGAGGCCGAGCTGCCGGCCGATCGCTGGCCAGTCGCCGTCCTCCAGCAGCTTCTGCGTTTCTGCTCGCCGATCGCTCGAACTGCGGGCGAAGCCGCCGCCATTCAGCGGCGAAGACATCATCGGCGAAAGACTGCAGCACCGTCAGGGCATCGCGGCGGAATCCGTCGGGATCCTCGATCATGCGCGCCACCGCCTTGGCCATCGGCCGATCGGCTGCATAGGGATAGAGCCCCATGAATCCCAGCCATTCGCGCTTGCGCCGCGGCAAGGCTGCCACGGCCTCGCCGACGGTAATGTCACGGGCGAACAGGCGCTGGCCCATGCTCTCGCTGTGCAGCAGTGTGCCGAGAAGGCCTTGCGCCAGTTTGGCGGCGGGACGCCGGCGGATGGATGACAGGACCTCGCCGATCTCCTTCTCCAGCGGCCGCTTTGCCGGCGCGTCGAAGAACAGGACCCAGAGTTCGGCAGCCCCGCCCAGCGCCTCGATCATCCGATAGAAATCCGGCGACAGGCGCTGGCGGACCCTCAATCGCCATTCGCCATGGCGAACTGCCTTCTCGCTCAAGGCCGACCAGAGGGCGAGAAGCAGCTCGAATCGGGGGCTGACCCTGATCTTCCACGGGATGCGCATAATGTTAGGTTATTATCGAATATAATATCGGTCAATCGTCTCTACCGATTGGATTTGCGTCGCCAGCGGGTATCCTCCAAGCCCGCTGCACCTTGTGCCCTTTCCCTAGGAGTACCTCCCTTGGCCGCAATTTTTCCGCCGGAATTCCTGGCCCGGCTTGCCACCCCTTGCCTTGTCGTCGATCTGGCCGCTGCCGAGCGGAATATCGCGCGGGCAGCCGAGTACTTCGCCAAGCGCAAGGCGAAGCTGCGGCCGCATTTCAAGGCGCATAAATGCACGCAGCTGTTACGCCGCCAGGTCGATGCGGGAAGCTGCGTCGGCGTGACCTGTGCCACCGCCTATGAGGCCGAGCTGCTGGCCAATAAGGGGTTTCAGAACGTCCTGGTGGCAAACGAGGTCGTGGACCCTGCCGGCCTCGCCGCATTGACGCGTGCCGCGAAGCTCACCCGCATCACTGTGGCGCTCGACGCGGTCGTGGACGCCCAGCGCCTGGAGAAGGCTGCCGTGGCGGCCGGTGTTTCCTTCAGCGTGCTTATCGAGGTCGATGTCGGTATGGGACGCTGCGGCGTCGTCTTCGGCAGCAAGACGCTTCTCGATATCGCCGCCGAAGTAAGGAACTCGCCTCACCTCGAGCTGCTCGGTCTGCAGGGTTATGAGGGGCATGCCGTGATGCGGGAAGATCATGCACTGCGCGGCATTACGGCCTGGCAGGCGTCCGAAACCCTGAAGGCAGAACGCAAACGGCTGGATGAGGCAGGCTTTCCCTGCCCGATCGTCTCGGGCGGCGCTACCGGCACGTTCGATCTCTCCGGCAATCTGGGGGCGATTGACGAAGTTCAAGCCGGCTCCTACGTGCTAATGGATTCGCGTTATGGCTCTCTCGGTCTTCCCTTCGAGAACGCGCTTTATTGCGCAGCGACGGTCATCAGCCGGCGTTCGCCGGAATCGGGTGTGTTCAATGCGGGGCTCAAATCGGTCAGCGCCGAATACGGCATGCCGAAAGCGGTGACGCCGGGTATCCAGGTCATCTCGCTCTCCGACGAGCATTCGCGCTTCATCGTGAAGCCCGACAACAACGTCGCCATCGGCGATACGGTCCTGCTGATCCCCGGGCACATCGACCCGGCGATCAACCTGCACGATGCGATGGTGGTGTGGACCGGCAGCAAGGCCGAACTCTGGCCGGTGGATGGCCGGCGCCAGGCATCGACGCTCCTGATCTAGGCGCCATACGGGCCCGGCCTTGCCCGCCCTCTGCCAATCCCTATACTCGCGCCGCTTTTGCCCATAGGGATCTCGTCATGAAACGCGACATCAAAAAGGTCGTCCTCGCCTATTCCGGCGGGCTCGACACCTCCGTCATCCTGAAATGGCTGCAGACCAATTATGGCTGCGAGGTGGTGACCTTTACCGCCGATCTCGGCCAGGGCGAGGAGCTGGAGCCGGCGCGCCGCAAGGCCGAGATGCTGGGCATCAAGCAGATCTTCGTCGAGGATCTGCGCGAGGAGTTCGTGCGCGACTTCGTCTTTCCGATGTTCCGCGCCAACGCCCTCTATGAGGGTTGCTATCTGCTGGGCACATCCATCGCCCGGCCGCTGATCGCCAAGCGCCAGATCGAGATCGCCGAAAGAAACAGGCGCCGATGCAGTGGCCCATGGTGCGACGGGCAAGGGCAATGACCAGGTGCGCTTCGAGCTGACCTATTACGCGCTCAACCCCGATATCAAGGTGATCGCGCCCTGGCGCGAATGGGAACTGGATTCCCGCACCAAGCTGCTGGAATTCGCCGAGAAGAATCAGATTCCCATCGCCAAGGACAAGCGCGGCGAAGCGCCCTTCTCCGTCGATGCCAACCTTCTGCATATCTCGGCCGAGGGCAAGGCGCTGGAAGACCCGTGGCATGAGCCGGAGGAATTCGTCTATAGCCGCACCGTCGCGCCGGAAAAGGCGCCCGACAAACCGACTTATGTCGAGATCGAGTTCGCCAGGGGCGATCCCATCGCCGTCGACGGCGTAAAGCTGTCGCCGGCAAAGCTGTTGACGAAGTTAAACGAACTCGGCGGCGCCAACGGCATCGGCCGCCTCGATCTGCTGGAGAACCGCTTTGTCGGCATGAAGAGCCGCGGCGTCTATGAGACGCCCGGCGGCACGATCATGGCGGTCGCCCATCGCGGCATGGAGAGCATCACCCTGGAACGCGGTGCCATGCATCTGAAGGACGATCTGATGCCCCGCTATGCCGAGATGGTCTACAACGGATTCTGGTTCAGTCCGGAACGCGAGATGCTGCAGGCCCTGATCGACAAGAGCCAGGAAAGCGTCGAGGGCACGGTGCGGCTAAAGCTCTACAAGGGTTCGGCAACGCTGGTGGGGCGGAAATCGCCGAAGTCCCTGTACAGCCTGGCCCATGTCACCTTCGAGGCCGACAAGGTCTATGACCAGCGCGACGCGGAAGGCTTCATCAAGCTGAATGCGCTGCGGTTGCGGCTATTGAAGCGCGGGCGCTCGTAGAGGTTTAGCCGGCGGCGCCCGCGGGGGCGAGACTTCATTTCGCCCGACGGCGGCGAATGTGGAAGTGCATCCGCGTTAGCCGGCCGCTCTACGCCGGCCGGGCAATATCCGGTTCGCCGGAAAGAACAGGGAGGCGCTGGTGCCCTTGCCCGGCGCGCTTTCCAGCAGCAGCCGGCCGCCATGCATCTCGATCAGGCGTTTGGTGATGGGCAATCCGAGGCCAGAACCAGCAGAACGCCGCGCCAGTCGGCTATCGACCTGCACGAAGGGCACCACCGAATCCTCGATCTCGCGCGGGCTCATGCCCACGCCGGTATCGGCGACGCTAAGCGCAAGTTCGCCGTCGCCGCCAAGGCGCGTGGAGAGGCGCACGCTGCCGCCCGAAGGCGTGAATTTGATGGCATTGGCCAGCAGGTTCACCAGCATCTGCTTAACCGCGCGTTCATCGGCATGGATCAGCGGCAGCAGCGAAAGATCACCGGAGAACAGGCTGACGCTGCTCTTGTCGGCGATCGGCCGCACCAGGCTCAGCGCCTCGCCGGCGGCGGCGGCAAGGTCGACGGCTTCCTCATGCAGCTCGAAGCGCCCCGCCTCGATGCGCGACATGTCGAGCACGTCGTCGATCAGGCTCAGCAGATGCTGGCCGCTCTGATAGATATCGTTGATGTATTCGCGATATCGGGCGCGGCCCAGCGGACCCAGCAGCTCCAGGCGCATCACCTCGGCGAAGCCGATAATGGCGTTCAGCGGCGTGCGCAGCTCATGGCTCATATGGGCGAGGAATTCCGATTTGGCGCGGCTCGCCTTTTCCGCAACACCCTTGGCTTCGCCCAGGCGCAGATTGAGCTGCGAGAGCTCGGTTTGCGCCGCCTGGCTGGTCTGGAACTGGCGCACGATCATGACGATGAAGATCATCGTGCTGGCGGCAAGCCCGGCCAGCAGGCCGCCCAGTACCACCAGCAGATGCAGCAGCCGCGTGCGCGCCTGTTCCGACTGATGGGCGGCGAGTTGCTGCATCGCCGATGAGAGCCGCGCCAGCGTGATCTCCGAGGCGTCGGTCGTCTGAAGCAGCGCCGGCATGACCGTGTTGTCGCCATTGACGAGCTTGTCCACCAGCGGTTCCAGCGCATAAACCTGGGCGACGAAGTCCTGCCAGATATCGCGGGTTTCGCTGCTTGCTCGCAGGCTGGCGAAGGCATCGGCCTGGGCCATCAGGCGGACCCGGCTGATGATGATATCGAAGCGGAAGCCGACCTGTTCCGTGCCGGTGCCATCCTCGACACCCGGAATCCGTAGCATCTCTTCGAAGCGATAGAAGCCGGTCTTCAACTCCTCCGAAGCCCAGGCGATACTGAGATTGGCATTGCCGCTGGCCTGGCGATGTTCGCGCACCGTCAGCACGAAGGCGGCCATGCTGGTGGCGAGGAACACGGCGACCATGGCGGCAAACAACCAGTGCCGGCGGGCGAAACGCCATTCCGAGGAGATCGTCGGGGCTGCGACATCCGCCACGGCCGCCGTTGGCGCCGGTTGGGCCGGCGGCGGGCCTGCCGGTTGGTCTGCTTGTATTGAGGCGGCTGTCCGTTCGGCCGTCGTCGGCTGGTCCGTGGGCGCCAAGCCTATAGGAGGCTTACCTGGCGGTGGGTCCGATCGTTCGCTGTCTGGCTGGTCGGAAAGGGGCACGGGCGAAGCTTGATCCCTGATCATGTCGCAATCGCCGCGAGGCCGGCCGCCAATCCGGAGGTAGACAAGCCCGCTATTGCGGGCTCAGCGATCCGTCGCCCGAATGCGTGGCGGATTGACTCCCATCTCCCGGCTTGCCGCCGGAGGACCCGTCGCCAGCCGGCGTCTTGCCGCCGGAAGGCGCTGTCGTTGTCCCACCGCCGAGGCCACCGACGCCAAGGCCGGTACCCGAGCCGCCGTTGAGGCTGCCATTGGGACCAGGTCCTGACCCGGTACCGGGAGTGTTCGACCCGCCGGTCACCGCACCGTCCGTCCCATTGCCGCCCGTCACATCACGCGCACGCACGGTCGAATAGAGCGGTGTCTGGTCGCCGGGCAGCAGTGAAGCCAGCGGCACCGTGCCGGGTGTGCCGACATAGACGGCGCCCAACTGCAGCACGCAGCGGGTGAATACGCTCTCGGTCCATAGCGAGGCATCGCGGTCGAAGGGATAGACGATCAGGACCGGGCCCATATCGCGCACGCTGAGGAACCTGCCGTCGCGCTTGAGGGCGAAGATGACATCGTGATCGACGAAATCCTTGATCGGGATCTCGACCAGATAATCGTTCATCGAAATGGCGGTGATGTGGTCGCTGCGCGCGCCGACATAGCGCAGCACATCGCGCGCCAACACGCCTTCGAATTTGCTCGTGCCTTCGGTCCAGGGTGTGGAAGTGACCAGGCTGGTCATGCCGATCTGTTTCAGCATGTCGATATCGAAGCTGGCGCGGTTCGGTCCGTTGGCCGCGCGCGATGTCGCCGGTGATGACCAGCACCACAGGACCCTTGGGTTGCGGCAAGCCGTCATCGGCCCACGCGCTCGTGGCGAACGCCAGGCAAAGCGCAACAGCCATCGCAACCCGGCTCAAGGCCAGGGCGACAGAATTGCGTTCAGTCCCCAATGCGTTCATCAATTCCTCATCACCCGGCGTTCGGCTCCCACAGCCGATTGTCAGTGGAATCGCTTTAATGATAGCGCCTTGTGCCCGCCTTGGCACGATAAAGCTGTCCTGCAGGCTGCTGCCCAGATTTGCCTCGCTCGCGTTGAACATTCAAGGGGAATCAGTTCTTCTGCGGAGATGGCCGAGCAATCGTTAACAGGCTACCTCGCTGCATCGGATCAGTTGGCAGAGATGCTGGCCGAGCTGGGGGGAAAGCCCGAATTACATGGACATCTTGCTCTCGTTTCCGGTGGCGCCCGGCCGATCGCCTGGGCCCAGAATGTCTGGCTCGATCCGCGCGCGTTAACGATTGCCTCCATCGCCGAGGGTGCGCGAGCCCTGCGTAATATCCAGCGTAACTGGACGCTCTATCCCGGAAAGTTGCATCGGCGTGCCAGCCTGATCGCGGAACAGTTGCCGCATGTCAGTGCGAAGCCGCTGATATTCGGCGCGGCAGCACCCACGGCACCGCTCGGCACCTGGATGCTGCTCGATGCCAATACAATCCTGGCCTCGCCCCATTGCAGCAGCCCATTCCCCCATGGCGAGGTGCGCTTCATCGAAGACCGCAGCGGTCCGCCCAATCGCGCCTATCTCAAATTATGGGAGGCGCTGACTCTCGCCGCCCATATGCCCGGTGGGCGCATGCCGCAACCAGGCGACCTCTGCCTCGATCTTGGCAGCAGTCCTGGCGGCTGGAGCTGGGTTTTGCAGAAATTGGGCGCGCGCGTGATCAGCGTCGACAAGGCGCCGCTCGATCCCGCCATCGCATCGCTCCCCGGCATCGACTATCGCAAGATGAGCGCATTCGCCCTGCAACCGGCGGAGATCGGCCCCGTCGACTGGCTGTTCAGCGATGTCATCTGCTATCCCGCACGGCTGCTGGCGCTGGTGGAGACCTGGCTTGCCAGCGGACTGGTGCGCAATTTCATCTGCACGCTAAAATTCCAGGGCAAGACAGATATGCAAACGGCGCAGCGATTTGCCGCTATACCCGGCGCGCGTCTTACCCATCTATTCCACAACAAGCATGAGCTGACCTGGATGCGGCTCGAGGAATAGAGGCTGCGATGAGCGAGCATTACCGGCGGGCGGAAAGCCTGGCAACGATTCTGGCGAAGATCGATGCGGTGTCGGGCGATCTCTCGCCCGATGCCCTGGCGCCGATCGACCAGTTCCATAGCGGCGGCCTTGTGGCCTCGCGCGAGCTGGCGCGGCTGGCGGCGATCAAGCCCGGCGAATCGGTGCTGGATGTCGGCTGCGGCGTGGGCGGCCCAGCCCGCCTGCTTGCCGCCGAGCATGGCGCCAGGGTCCGCGCCATCGATCTCTCCGACGATTTCATCGCCATTGCCAGGGCGCTGTCGAAGAAGAGCGGGATTGCGGTCGAGTTCGAGGCGGCCGATGCGCTGCAATTGCCGTTCGGCGATGGATCTTTCGATCTGGTCTGGACCCAGCATGCCAGCATGAACATCGCCGACAAGACGCGGCTCTATCGCGAGATGCGCCGCGTGCTGCGGCCGGGTGGCCGGCTGGTGTTTCACGATCTGCTGGCCGGCGACAAGGCCGAGCCGTTGCAGTTTCCCGTGCCATGGGCCGATACCCCGGAGGAAAACTTCCTGATCGCGCCCAAGGATCTGCGCCAGCTGCTGCCGCGCTGCGGTTTTCGCGAAACCCTGTGGCAGGACCGCACGGCCGCCACCATCGCCTTTTTCGACAAGCCGGCGGCAACACCCGCTGCACCACCGCCGCTGGGCATCCATCTGCTGCTGGGCCCGGATTTCCCCAAGATGGCGGCCAATCTGCGGCAGAATTTGGCGGCGGGCCGCATCGCGGCCGCCATGGGTGTCTATGGCGCCGCCCCCATGCATGGCTGAACGAGGCGATCGAAATACAGGAAGTCAGGGAAGGTAAATATGCGCGCCTATGTCATCGTCCAGGAAAACGTCCACGACCTGAAGACCTTCGATGAGTATCGCAAGGATGTGGTTGCCACGCTGGCGCCCTTCCATGGCCGCTTCCTCGTGCGCGGCGGCAAGGTGACGAAACTTGAAGGCGACACGATGCCGGAGCGCACGGTGCTGCTCGAGTTTCCCTCCCGTGCCGAGGCCGAGGGCTGGTACCACTCGCCCGCCTATCAGAAGATCCTGCCGCTGCGGCTCAAATCCAGCAGCAGCCATTTCTTCATCTGCGACGGCACGGACTAGGCCAAGAACGATTCACCACAGAGGCACAGAGGCACGGAGATAGCGAGGCGCGGTGACGTCTGTGCATTATCGTCTTGCTTACTTTAGGGCCGCCTTCGGCGACCCAAGAAAGCCCAAGACCATAAATGTTCGGTGGCTCGAAACCTCAGTCTCTCTGTGCCTCTGTGTCTCTGTGGTTCAACCTTCCTTCGGCGCCCCGTAAAGCAGGCAGTTCACGCCATGGGGCGAATCCGGCGTGCCGATCTCGATGGTCGCCGGCACTTCGCGCGGGCAGCGCTCGAAGGCTTTCGGACAGCGCGGATGGAAGGGACAGCCCGGAAGGCGGCTCTTCCGGATTGGGCGCATCGCCGGCGAGGATAATGCGTTCGCGCCGGCCTTCGATATTGGGCTGCGGGATCGCCGAGATCAGCGCCTCGGTATAGGGGTGTGCGGCGCGCCGATAGAGGGCGGCGGTCTCGGCCGTCTCCACCACGCGGCCCAGATACATGACCGCGACCCGGTCGCTGATATGTTCGACCACCGCCAGATCGTGCGAGATGAAAACGTAGGAAAGCTTGAGGCGGGCCTTGAGCTCGATCAGCAGGTTCAGGATCTGCGACTGGATCGACACATCCAGCGCCGAGACGGGCTCGTCCGCCACGATCAGTTTCGGCTCCAGCGCAATCGCGCGGGCAATCCCGATGCGCTGGCGCTGGCCGCCGGAGAATTCATGGGGATATCGGGCTGCGGCGTCGCCCTCGAGCCCGACGATCTCCAGCAGGTCGGCGACTTTTTGACGTCGCGAGGCGCGGTTGCCGATGCGATGGATCACCAGCGGCTCGGCGACGCTGTCGCCCACCGTAAATCGGGGATCGAGCGAGGCATAGGGATCCTGGAAGATCGGCTGCATATGCCGGCGCAGCCGGCGCAGTCTTCCGGCGGCGACGGTTGAGAGATCCTCCCCCTCGAAGCGCACCATGCCCGAAGTGGGTTCATGCAAACCCAGGATGAGGCGGCCGAGCGTCGACTTGCCCGATCCCGATTCTCCGACGATGCCGAGAGTCTCGCCAGGCTTCACCACCAGGCTGACGCCATCCACGGCGCGCAGCATTTTGCCGTCCTTGGCGCGGAAATCCTTGGTCACGCCATCGAGCTCGACCAGGGGGCTCATGGCTCGGGATTCCAGCAGGCGGCTTTATGCTGTTCGCCCGCCGCGGTCAGTTCCGGCCGCTCGGTCCGGCAACGCGCCTGCACCCGCGGACAGCGATCGGCGAAGCTGCAACCCACCCCGCGCTTGCCGGGCGGCGGCACGGTGCCGGGAATACTGGGAAGCTTGCCGCCCTTGGGCGTGAGGCGCGGCATGGCGGCGAGCAGCCCCGCCGTATAGGGGTGGCGCGGATGCCTGAAGAGCTCGCCTGCGTGCGCCTGCTCGACAATACGCCCGGCATACATCACCACCACCTGGTCGCACATCTCCGCCACCACACCCAGATCGTGGGTGATCAGCAGCAAGGCCATGCCCATCTCGCGTTTGAGCCTTCGCAGCAGGTCGAGGATCTGCGCCTGGATGGTGACGTCCAGCGCCGTGGTCGGTTCGTCGGCGATCAGAAGCTGCGGGCGGCAGACAAGCGCAATCGCGATCATCACCCGTTGGCGCAAGCCGCCGGAGAGCTGATGAGGATACTGGCTCAACCTTCGTTCCGGCGCGCCGATGCCCACAAAGCGCAGCATGGCGAGCGCCTGCTCGCGCGCCTGCCTGCGACCAAGGCCACGATGCAGGCGCAGCACCTCCTCGATCTGATAGCCGATGGAGAGCACGGGGTTGAGGCTCGTCATCGGCTCCTGGAAGACCATGCCGATGCGGTTGCCCCGAATGCCGCGCATGGCAGCGGCGGGGAGTTCGAGAATATTGGCTGCCCTCGAAATGAATCGCGCCGGCAAAGGCGCGCGAGGGCGGGCTCGGCAGCAGCCGCATGATCGACATGGCGGTGACGCTCTTGCCACAGCCGGATTCGCCCACCAGCCCGACCGTCTCGCCGGGCCCGACGGAAAAGCTCACATCCTCGACGACGCGGCGCTCGCCCTGCTCGGTATCGAAGGCGACACTCAGCCCCTCGACCGCCAGCAGCGCCGCGGCCGCCTGCTTGGAATCCGGCATCGCAGGAGACTGCGCGATGGCCGCCCCGCCGCTATTCGAAAACGACGCGCGGGAAATAGAACGAGACCACCCAGTTCGGGATATCGACGATCTCGCTGATGCGCAGATCGCCCGCCACGCTGCACAGCATGTAGGCGTGGACCGCCGAAATCTTGTGGCGGAAGGTCAGCAGGTCGATCATGCCGGAAACCGCATCCTTGGCGCCTTGCATCAGATCGGGGCCGATGCCGGTGGTGACGTCATAGCCCTTGGCATCGGCGCGGTGATACTCGGCCCCGCGCACGCGATAGCGCGGGAATTTTATCTTCGCCTTTTTCACCAGTTCGAAGCGCGCGGCGACATTCATCTGGCTCTCGATGGCCGTGCCGCAGACTTCGCCGTCGCCCTGCGCTGCGTGGGTATCGCCGACGGAAAACAATCCGCCCGCCACTTCCACCGGCAGATACAGCTCGGTGCCCGGCGGTCATATCGCGGATATCCATGTTCCCGCCCATGCGCCGCGGCGGCACGATGGAGTGCTGCCCGTTTTCCGCCGGCGCCAGGCCGATGGTGCCGCAGAAGGGTTTCAGCGGCACGCGTCCGCCGGGGCCGAAGGCCGCGGGCGCCAGGCTCGTCGTGTTGTATTTCCAGATATGGAGCGCCGGCTCCTTGAACTGATCGGCCAGCAGGCCGAAGTCCGGGAATGTTCGCGGTCCAGCCCCAGCCGCTGGGCGTGAAATCCAGCAGCGTGATCTTGATCGCATCGCCCGGCATGGCGCCGTCGATATAGACCGGCCCGCAGACCGGATTGACCTTGCCGAAATCGAGCTTGGCGATATCGGCCACGGTGGAGTTCGCCGTCAGCTGGCCGCCGGACGAATCCGTCGTCCTGAACTCGATCGTCTCGCCCGGGGCGATGGAGAGGATCGGCTGGTTGGCGTTGTTCCACCCCAGATGGCTCTGATGGATCGTGTGATTGCAGCTCGTGGCCATGGCGCAGCACTCCCCTGGCGAAGGTTTGGCAATACTCGAATGATCGACGCTCGAATGAACCGCGGCCGGACCTGTTTGGTCCGGCCGCGCGATCATCGACTTTTTGGGCCGCCGATGTCTATCCCGGCAGCTCTATCATCACAGGCTTACTGGGCTTCCTTGGCGTAGATGTATTCGTAATTCACCGGGATATGGATCGGCTCGATGAACAGGCTGGGATCGCCCATGAGCCGCGCCGAATGCATTGTGAAGCGCTGCTCGTTCATCACCGGAACCCAGGGCGCATCCTTCATCACGCCGTTGAAGATCTCTTTCCAGGCATCGGCCCGGGCCGCCATCTGGTCGGCCGCGACCATGGAATCGGCCTTGTCCGCCGCCTTGTCGAGATCGGGGTTGCAGTACCAGGACCAGTTCCAGCCGCCCTTTACTGCACCCGCGCAACCCAGGATCACAGTGTAGAAGTCGGAAGGATCCGGGAAGTCAGCGATCCAGGCCATGCCGCCGGACCAGATCATCGGCGCCTGGCCATCGGTGCCGCCGGCCTCGATGACCGCCGCCCCTGCCAGGCTCTTGATATCGGCCTTGATGCCGACACCCGCGAGATCCTGCTGGATGGCTTGCGCGATACGCGGCTGCGGATCGATGTCGGTGGAATAGAGCGTGGTCGAGAAGCCGTCGGGAAAACCAGCCTCGGCCAGCAATGCCTTCGCCTTGGCCGGATCGTAAGCATAGCCCTGATGGGCCGTGTCATATCCGGGCAGCGAGGGCGGCAGAACCTGGTTTGCCGACTTGGCGCGGCCGTTGATGATCTGGATCACGCGATCCTTGTTGATCGCCATGTTCACCGCCTGACGCACCTTCAGATTGTCGAAGGGCTTCATCTTGACGTTCAGGGTGACGTAGTCGGTATTCATCTGCGCGCCGGCGACCCAGAGATCCTTGTTCGCCGGATCGCTGGTGACCTGCAGGAACTGCGCCGGCGGGATGCCGTCGCCCAGCAGATCGACCTCGCCCTTCTTCAGCCGCAGCAGAGCCACCGTCGGGTCCTGGCCGAACTCGAAGGTGATCTTGTCGAGATAGGGCACGCCCTGGATGTGGTAATCCTTGTTGCGCTCCAGGACGAGCTTCTGGCCGACCTGCCATTCCACGAATTTGAAGGCGCCGGCGCCCACCGGATGGTGGCCGAAATCCGCACCGTATTTCTCGACCTCTTCCTTCGGCACGACGTAGGCGAAATTGATCGCCATGATGTGCAGGAATGTCGCGTCCGGCCGTGTGAGCGTGAACACCACTGTGTTGTCATCGGGCGTGACAAGACCGGCGAGCGCGGTGGTCTTGCCGGCGGCGACATCGTCATAGCCCTTGATGGTGGCGAAATAGCCGGCACCCGGGCATTGCGTCTTCGGGTTCACCGCGCGCTCGATGGAGTATTTCACATCGGCGGAGGTGAGCGCCCGGCCGTTGTGAAATTTGAGTCCCGAACGCAGCTTGAAGGTATAGGTCATGCCGTCGGGCGAGATGGTGTAGCTCTCGGCGAGATCGGGCGTCAGTTCCGTTGTGCCGGGCTTGTAGTCCATCAGCCCGCTGAAGATGCTCTTGATGATCGACCAGTTGTTCCAGTCATAGCCGACCGCGGGATCGAGGGTGGCGAGATCGTCCTTGAAGGTCACCACCACTTCGCCGCCCTGCTTGGGCTGATCGGCGAAGGCGGATGTGAGCGCCAGCGGCGCGAGCATCAGACTCGCGGCGAGGCCTAAAGCGCGTATCGAATGTTTCAGACTGGGCATGGTCATTTCCTCCCGGAACAGATGTTAGCGTTTTGTTGTTGGCTGCATCTCAGCGCAATCTCACCCTCGGGTCAATCAAGGGTGTCACCAGATCGGCCAGCAGGTTGCCGATGACGATGGCAATGGCCGCAACCAGGGTGACACCCATGATGATGGGCGTGTCGACCACCTGGATCGCCTGCCAGGCGAGCTGGCCGATGCCAGGCCAGCCATAGACGGTCTCGACCACCACCGCGCCACCCATGAACGTGCCGATATCGAGGCCCACCATGGCGACGGCCGGCAGGATGGCGTTACGCAGCGCATGGATCAGCACGACCTTGCGTTCGCTCAAGCCCTTGGCGCGGGCGGTGCGGATGTAATCCTGGCGCATCACCTCGACGAGGTTGGAGCGCAGCACGCGGGCATACCAGCCGCCCCCGCCGATGCCGAGCGTCAACGCCGGCAGGATCAGATGGCTGATGCCGCCATAGCCGCTGAGCGGAAACCAGCCGATCACATAGGCAAAGACATAGAGCAGGATCAGGCCGACGACGAATTGCGGGGCGCTGACGCCGGCGAAGGCGACGATCATGATGCCGCGGTCGATCTTGCCACGCCGCGCCGCGGCAAGGATGCCCAGCGGAATCCCGATCAGCAGCTCGAAGAAGATCGCCCCCAGCATCAGCAGCAATGTCGCGGGCAGGCGCGCCATGACCAGCTCGGCAACTTCGGACTTCTGCTTGTAGGAACGGCCGAGATCACCCTGCAGCAGGTTGCCGACATAAGTCAGATAGCGTTCCGGTAGCGGACGATCGAGACCGTTTTCCTTGCGGATCGAGGCGACGACCTCGGGCGTTGCATGCGGCCCTGCCATCTGGACCACCGGATCGGCCGGAAAAATAAAGATCAGGCAAAAGGTAATCGTCACCACGCCGAGCAGGATCAGCACCGAAGCGGCGAGGCGCCGAGCCAGGTATTTTGCCAACGGCTTCATTGGCCCCGCCCTCTGGCGGTGGGATCGAAGGCGTCGCGCAGCGCATCTCCGACGATGTTGCAGGAAAGCGCCAGCAGCAGGATCGCGATTCCGGGAAAGAAGACGAGCCAGGGCGCCGACAGGAAATAGGACTGGCTCTCATTGATGATATTGCCCCAGGAGGGTGTGGGCGGACGCACGCCGATGCCAAGAAACGAGAGCGCCGCCTCGAACAGCACGGTGGTGGCAACGCCCAGCGTGCTCCACACCACCAGGATCGGCGTCAGATGCGGCAGGATGTGGCGCAGCACGATGCGCGGCCAGTGGGCGCCCAGCGCCCGCGTCGCCTCGATATAGTCGCGCGCGGCCAGCGAGGTCGTCTCGGTATAGACGATGCGCGCCACCTGCACCCAGTTCACCATGGCGATCACCATGGCGACGATCCACAGGCTGGGCTCGAAGATCGCGGCGAGCGCGATGGCCAGCAGCAGTGCGGGAAACGCCATCATCAAATCCGTGAAGCGCATCAGCAGAAAGCCGACCGGGCCCTGGAGATAACCGGCGGTGATGCCGAGAAAGGCGCCCAGCGCCACCGCGGCGAGGTTGGCGGCAACCCCGATCTCCAGCGAGGCGCGGGCCCCGAAGATGAGGCGCGAGAGCAGATCGCGCCCCAGCAGATCGGTGCCCAGCAGGTATTTGCCGCTGGGCGGCAGCGGCGCTCCCTGCAAAGTGAGGCCGTCGAAAAACTGGGCCGAGGGATCGAACGGCGCCAGCCAAGGGGCGCCGATCGCCATCAGGATCAGCAGGATCAGGATCCCCAGCGCGCCAAGGGCGACGGGGCTGCGGCGAAATCGTTTCCAGGCATCTGCCATCGGATTTTGGTTTGCTTTGCTTGGTCTTCTTGGGATTTTTCTGGGGCGGGCGATGTTAATGCGGGCAGGGCCACTCTGCCATGGCCGGCGGGGCCGATCTTGAGACCGGTTTCGCCAGCTCTTTCCCTCGCCCGCCTCGCGGGAGAGGAAGAAAAGCCGGCCCCCTCAACTAAACCAAACTGGTCCTTCCGCAGAACCCGCCTTGCGCTATAATCCTGACCATGCGTTCAAGAATTACGTCCTTCCGGCATTCTTCGGCTCTAAGCCTCCCATAGGGCCGTATCGGTAGGGGAACGCGCGACTCTCCCATTACCGCCAGGTAGGCAGGGAACTTCGGCGGGGCAGCAAAACTGCCCCGCCTTTTTATTGGTTTTTGAACGGGCAGACGGCTCCGCTCTTTCGCTCGCTGGCGCCCTGAGGCTAGTCTCACCTGGCGAGGGAGCGCCGAGGAGGCGGAGAGGACCGGGGTTGCAAAAGCGGGCGGTCGGCGCGAAGCGCCGTTTGAATGAGACGCGGATCCTGGCGGCGGCCGAGCAGGTCTTCGCCGAGCGCGGCTATAGCGCCGCGAGCACGGCATCCATCGCGGCACTCGCAGGATTGCCCAAGGCCAATCTGCATTACTACTTCCGCACCAAACAGGCGCTGTATCGTCAGGTGATTGCCAACGTCATTGCCCAGTGGATGGAAACCAGCGATCAGATCCGCCCCGAGGCCGAGCCCAAGGCAGCCCTTTCCGCCTATATCGCCGGCAAGATCGATTATTCCCGGCTGCATCCCCACGCCTCCAAGGTCTTCGCCAGTGAAATCCTGCATGGCGCGCCCACCATCGCCGAGCGATTGTCCGGCGATCTGAAGACCTGGCTCGATGCGAAATGCGCGGTCATCGAGGCCTGGATCGAGGCAGGCAAGATGGCGCCGGTCGATCCCCGGCATCTGTTCTTCATCCTCTGGGCCGCTACCCAGACCTATGCCGATTTCGACGTGCAGGCCGCAGCCTTGCTGGGCCAGCGGAAATTGCGCCCCGCCGATTATGCGGCCGCGCGCCAGTTGGTGACGGCGATGGTGCTCGCCGTCTGCGGTCTGGCATAAAAGCCCGCATGAGCGAAACAATCGAAACCGTGGAGATGCATACGGGTGGCGAGCCGGTGCGCATCGTCGTTGCGGGATATCCGAAAATTCCCGGCGCTACGATTCTCGCCAAGCGCCGCCACGCCCGCGAACATCTCGATCGCTATCGCAAGCTGCTGATGTTCGAGCCGCGCGGCCATTCCGACATGTATGGCGCGCTGCTGGTCGAACCGGATTTGCCCGGCGCCGATCTCGCCGTGCTGTTCATCCACAACGAGGGCTATTCCACCATGTGCGGCCACGCGACGATCGCGCTGGCCCGCTGGGCCGTCGATACCGAGCGCGTGCCGCGAAGCTTGGGCGAGACCAAAGTTGCGATCCAATGCCCCTGCGGCCTTGTCGAGGCCCGCGTTGCGCCCGATGGATCGGCCAGGTTCGCAAGCGTGCCGGCCTATGCCTTTGCCCTCGATGCCAAGGTCGAGGTGCCGGGGCTCGGCCCGATCAGGCTCGATATCGGCTATGGCGGCGCCTATTACGCCTTCATGCCGGCCGCGCGATTCAATCTGGATGTGCGGCGTTCGGCCACCCGCGAACTGGTGGATGCGGCCGACACGGTCTCCCGCGCGGTTAAAGCGCAGATCAAGCTCGATCACCCCGACGATGCCGATCTCGCCTTTCTCTACGGCACCATCCTGACCGATGGCCGGGATGCCTTCAGTAGCGAGCCGACAGCGAATATTTGCGTCTTTGCCGAACGCGAGGTAGACCGCAGCCCGACGGGCAGCGGCGTGACCGCGCGCATCGCCCTCCAGCATGCGCGCCACCAGATCGCGCTGGGCCAGGAACGGAAATTCGAGAGCATCACCGGCGCCATCTTCACGGGCAAGGCATTGCGCGAAACTAAAACAGGGCGCTTCGCTGCGGTGATCGTGGAAGTGGGCGGCAAGGCCCATTACACCGGCAGTGCGAAATTCACCCTGGAAGAGGGCGACGAGATCGGCCGGGGATTCCTGCTGCGCTGAGAATCGCCGCTAGTTCAGCGGCTGGATCATCCGGCCGAGGCGCTGACCACCGAAAATATGAACATGAAGATGCGGCACCTCCTGGTGCGAATCCGGCCCGTGATTGGCGAGGATGCGATAGCCGCTGTCTTCGACGCCGAGCTCCCTGGCGACCTTGCCGACGGCGCGCACGAATCCGGCGATCTCTGCGTCGCTCGCATGCGCACTGAAATCGGCCCAGGAGACATAGGCGCCCTTGGGAATCACCAGCGCATGCACCTTGGCCTGCGGGTGGATGTCGTGGAAGGCCAGCGCGTGGCTATCTTCGTAGATTTTCTTGGCGGGAATTTCGCCGCGCAGGATGCGCGCGAAAATGTTGGTGGAGTCATAGGCCATAGGGGCGGCCTCCCCTCTCGCTTGCATTAAACGGGCGTCTCAGCCCTTGCGGCTTTTCTTTTCCTCGAGGCCGGAGAAGCCTTCGCGTTCGGCCAGCTGCTGCCAGACTTCCACAGGCTTCAGGTCGCGATCGGCCCAGAGCACGAGCAGATGATAAAGCAGATCGGCGGATTCCGCCGCCAGCTCGCGCTTCTTTCCGCGCACGCCCTCGATAACCGTCTCGACGGCTTCCTCGCCCAGCTTCTGGGCGATCTTCTCCGTGCCCTTGGCAAACAGCCGGGCGGTGTTGGAGCTGGACGGATCCGCTCCCTTGCGGCTTTCGATCACCTTATAGAGCCGGTCGAGTATGCCGGCATCCAGAGGCCGAGCCGTATCCTGCGGCATAGGCCTTACCCCCTACATTTCGATGATTCGAGTCTAACGGATACAACCCATTGATGTAAGGGGTAGTTTCGGTATTGAATTTGGGTATCAGGTAGCAATCACATCAAAGGGTGACGGAATGGCCATTATCAAACAGGGAAACAAAGAGGATTTACGAGAAGTCGAGGTGAACGCTATGGCAACCGATGGCCACTAGACATTGGACGAAAAAAATGGCGGTAAAGCTGCCTCTGGCGATCTTGTTTCGGATATTCGGCTCCGTGTCGTAAACCCCCATCTCGACCAGCTTGTGAGCCAGGTCGCCATAGGTCACATGGCGCCGCTTTAGCTCAGCCTTGAGAATACCCTTCACATGCGCTGTCCAGTCTCGTTGCATGGCAATGCCCTCAGAAAGACAGTATATGCCATTATATCCGATGCTTTCGCCCCTTACAATGGGGCCAGCACCACCATATAGGATGTATTAGCACTGTATTTGATGGCAAAAACATTTAATTAGTTATGCGTTTCGCCCCTCGGCCGCATTTGTTACCCACTACCGGGAATTTCAGAATTGGGTAATAAGCGCGCCTTATTTTGCCTTCTGTACGATTTGGAACAATTCGCGAAATCCCTGCGTTGCTCGTCCATCGGGGCAATTGAAAGTCGTACTGTGGCGGGCTCGCTTGGCGCTCAGTGGTATCGGGAAGAGGCTTTGCGCCTTCGCGAGAAGGCAGCGCATGCCGCTACACATGAAGTCCGCACAGATCTCGGTGCAATCGCTCGGCAGTATGAGCTGCTGGCCGAGAGTATGGAGCATTCGTATTGGCTTGGGCCAAACGCCAAGCCAGAACCCCAGCACGAAAAATAGCCCACTATCACCGGGCGGTGCTGACCGGCGGGCAATTTCAGGTCGCCCGGACGGGGACCCCCGAGGAGGCCAGCGCCGCCTTGGCCTGGGCGATCGAGAACTGCCCGAAATGGAAGATCGAGGCGGCCAGCAGGGCGCTGGCATGGCCCTGCGCGCACGCCGGCCACCAGATGGGCCAGTTCCCCCACCCCGCCCGAGGCGATCACCGGCACGCTGACGCGCGTCCGCGATGGTCCGCGTCAGTTCGAGGTCGTAGCCGAGCTTGGTGCCGTCACGATCCATGGAGGTGAGCAGGATCTCGCCGGCGCCGAGTTCGGTCACCCGGCATCGCCCAGGCGAGCGCATCGAGGCCGGTATCTTTTCGTCCGCCATGGCTGAAGACGGTCCACTGC
This sequence comes from uncultured Alphaproteobacteria bacterium, assembly GCA_963770335.1. GTDB lineage: Bacteria > Pseudomonadota > Alphaproteobacteria > Dongiales > Dongiaceae > DASXQK01. The sequence goes on along the minus strand of CAVYPG010000013.1, from coordinate 112,722 downwards.
CCTGGCGATGTGGCCTTCGCGTCGATGGCCACCGTCACGCATTGGCTGCCGAACTTTTCTGCCGCACGGCGCACCAGATCGGGATCGGCGAGCGCGGCGCTGTTGATCGAGACCTTGTCGGCACCTGCCAGCAACAAGCGGCGAATATCCTCAAGGCTGCGCACGCCACCGCCGACGGTCAGCGGCATGAAGCAGCGCTCCGCCGTGCGCGCCACCACGTCCAGCATGATGTCGCGCTGTTCGACGCTGGCGCCGATATCGAGGAAGCAGAGTTCGTCGGCGCCGGCCGCGTCATAGATGCTGGCTTGTTCCACCGGATCGCCGGCATCGCGCAGATCGACGAAGTTGACGCCCTTTACCACGCGCCCGCCGGCGACATCGAGGCAGGGGATGATGCGGACCTTTAACGTCATGCGGCCGGTTTGAGCAGGGCGAGTGCTGCGGCCAGATCGAGCCCGCCGGCATAAAGCGCGCGGCCGATGATGCAGCCCGCGACCTTGGTCTTGCTGAGCGCCACCAGATCCTCGAGTCCCGCCACACCGCCCGAGGCGATCACGGGAATCGGCAAGGCGGCCGCCAGATGCGCGCTCGCCGCGACATTGACGCCGGCCATCAGCCCGTCGCGATCCACATCGGTGAAGATGAGGGCCGCGGCACCGGCATCGACGAAGCGCTGGGCAAGATCAAGCGCGGTAAGCTCACTGGTCTCGGCCCAGCCTTCCACCGCGACCTTGCCGCCCTTGGCATCGATGCCGAGCGCGACGCGGCCGGGGAATTTCCTGCAGGCCTCGTTCACCAGTGCCGGATTCTTGAGCGCCACGGTGCCGAGGATCACCCGCGCCACACCGGCGGCAAGCCAGGCCTCGATGGTGGCGAGATCGCGGATGCCGCCGCCGAGCTGACAGGGAATCGATACCGCGCTCAGGATCGCTTCCACCGCCGCGCGGTTGACGGGCTTGCCGGCAAAGGCGCCATCGAGGTCGACCAGATGCAGCCAGGCGGCACCCTCGGCCGCGAATTTGCGCGCCTGGTCCGCCGGCTCGCGGTTGTAGACGGTGGCGTCGTTCATGGCGCCACGGCGCAGCCGCACGCAGGCGCCGTCCTTGAGATCGATCGCCGGGTAAAGGATCAAGACGCCGTCAGATCCTTCCAGAAATAAAGCCCGGCAACCCAGGCGCCGTCGACGCGGGCATAGCGCGCATGGGTCCCGTAGAGGGTATAGCCCAGCGATTGATAGAGCTGCACGGCCGCGGTCTGCGTCTCGCGCACATCGAGATTGAGTATGGCAAGGCCATGGCTGCGCGCCTCGTCCTCCACTGCCTCGACAATCATGCGCGCCAGCCCATGGCCGCGCGCCCAGCTCGCCACGAAATTGGTCGTGATCGTGCCGGAATGGCTTTGTGCTTCGTTGTGTCGCGAGGGCCGCATGAGTTGGGCCGATCCAGCAATTACCTCATCAAGTCGCCCGATGATCACGCTGCGCTCGGGCACCAGCAGCACGCCCTTCCAATAATTCTCCATGACGGGACGCTCGGGCGGCTTCAGCCAGCCGAAGCCGCCGCCGGCGCGGATGCCGTCATCGGCCGCATCGCACAGCTCCTGGAGATCGCGGCGCGAAAGCTTGGTCAGCTTCTCGACGGCGGTCTTGGGGGTGGCTTGTTTCTGGATATCGTTCATGGCTGCCAGTTCAGGAAATTGGCCAGAAGTCTCAGACCCATCGCCTGGCTTTTCTCCGGGTGGAATTGCACGCCCAGCATATTGTCGCGGGCAATCGCCGCGACAACCGGTCCGCCGTAATCGGCGGCGGCCAGAAGATCGCCGGCATTGGTTAAAGCCAGATGATAGCTGTGCACGAAATACGCATGGGCGCCATCCTCGATGCCGGCGAACAGGGGATGAAGGCGCGACAGGCGAAGTTCGTTCCAGCCCATATGGGGAATTTTGAGTGCCGGGTTTGAACGCGGCGACAGATTTATGACATTGCCGGCAATCCAGCCGAGGCCCGGATGGCGGCCATGCTCCAGCCCCGCCTCGGCCATCAGCTGCATGCCGACGCAAATGCCCAGGAAGGGCCGGCCTTTTTGGCGAACGGTTTCCTCGAGTGTCGCCACCATGCCCGGCAGGGCATCGAGCCCGGCCCGGCAATCGGCGAAGGCGCCGACGCCGGGCAGCACGATTCGCCGGGCTTTCGCCACATCGCGCGGATCGGATGTCACCCGCACATCGCCGCCGGCGGCGGCAAGCGCCTTGGCCGCCGAGCGCAGATTGCCCGAGCCGTAATCGATGACGACGGTGGTCACAGGCGGAAACTCGCCCGCGAAGAAAGTTCACCCCCACCCCATTCCTCACCTCCCCGCAGAACGCAGAGAAGATTTCTGCGCGCAAGCGCGCCAACCCCCCACCCTGACCCGCCCCCGCAAGGGGGGCGGGGAAAGAAGTTGGAGTGCGCCCCAAATAACCCCCGCCCCCGCTGGTTCGATGCCATCACCGCCTTTGGTCGATGGCTGAATCGAACCAGCCTCAAATATTGGCGGGCTGATTCACCCGGCGCAAAATGCGCCAGGATCAGACCGCGCGGGGGCGGGCTGGGGTGGGGGTGAAATACTGTCGCGATTATCGACAAGGAATTCTCTAAGCCAATGATCCGCCGAGCACGCCCTTGGTCGAGGGCACGGCGTTGGGCTTGCGCGGATCGATGGTGACCGCCGTGCGCAACGCGCGGGCGAGGCCCTTGTAGCAACTCTCGATGATATGGTGGTTGTTCTCGCCGTAGATGTTCTCGACATGCAGCGTGAGGCCCGCGGCTTGCGCAAAGGCATGGAACCACTCGCGGAACAGCTCGGTATCCATCTCGCCCAGCTTCGCGCGGCTGAAGGCAACCTTCCAGATCAGGTACGGGCGGTTCGAGGCGTCGAGCGCCACCCGCGTCAGCGTCTCGTCCATGGGAATCAGCGCGTCGCCATAGCGCTGGATGCCGGCGCGATCGCCCAGCGCCTTGGAGATAGCCTCACCAAGCGCAATGCCGCTATCCTCCGTCGTGTGGTGAAAGTCGATATGCAGATCGCCTTTCGCCTGGAGTTCGATATCGATCAGGCTGTGGCGCGAAAGCTGGTCCAGCATATGGTCGAGGAAGCCGATGCCGGTGGCGACGCTGCCCCGGCCTTCGCCATCGAGATTGACCGAGACGCGGATCTCGGTCTCCCGTGTCTTGCGTGTGACATCGGCCTTGCGCATGGGAGCCCTCGCCTCTGACGCTGCCTTGAAGGCGGCAGGGTTCTATCAGCATGGCCCCCGCTACGCCAATCTTCTTGCCCCGGCCGACCCGAATGCCTATCTGAGAGCCCATGTCCGACCCTGCCCAGATGCCCAGCTGGCACGGCACCACCATCCTTTCCCTGCGCAAGGGCGGCCAGGTGGTGATCGCCGGCGACGGCCAGGTGACCTTCGGCAATACGGTGATCAAATCCAACGCCCGCAAGGTGCGCCGCCTGGGCAAGGATGGCGTGATCGCCGGTTTCGCTGGTGCCACGGCCGATGCCTTTGCCCTGTTCGAGCGGCTGGAGGCGAAGCTGGAGGCCCATCCGGGCCAGCTGCAGCGCGCCTGTGTCGAGCTTGCCAAGGATTGGCGTACCGATCGCTATCTGCGCCGCCTGGAAGCCATGATGGCGGTCGCCGACAAATCGACCAGCCTGGTTTTGACCGGCACCGGCGATGTGCTGGAGCCGGAGGAGGGCCTGATCGGCATCGGCTCCGGCGGGCCCTATGCGCTGGCCGCCGCCCGCGCCTTGATCGATATCGACGGCCTGACGGCCGAGGCGATCGCCCGCAAGGCCATGGGGATCGCAGCCGACGTCTGCATCTATACCAACCGCAACGTGACCCTCGAAATCCTATGAACGAGATGAGCCGCGACGACCTTCCGAAGCCCCCGGAGGGCAAGATTCAGGACGGCAAGCCACAACCAGCCGGCTTCAGCCCGCGCGAGATCGTCTCCGAGCTCGACCGCTACATCGTCGGCCAGAACGAGGCCAAGCGGGCCGTCGCCATTGCGCTGCGCAACCGCTGGCGCCGCCAGCAACTGCCCGAGGGCCTGCGCGAGGAAGTGCAGCCTAAGAACATCCTGATGATCGGCCCCACCGGCGTGGGCAAGACCGAGATTGCGCGCCGCCTGGCGCGGCTGGCGCAGGCGCCCTTCCTGAAGGTCGAGGCGACGAAATTCACCGAGGTCGGTTATGTCGGCCGCGATGTCGAGCAGATCATCCGCGACCTGGTGGAGATCGCGCTCAGCATGACCCGCGAGAAGCTGCGCAAGGACGTCGCCGACAAAGCCGAGATCGCCGCCGAGGAGCGCGTGCTGGATGCGCTGGTGGGCGAGAGCGCCACGGCCGAGACGCGCAGCAAGTTTCGCCGCAAGCTGCGCGCGGGCGAGCTCGACAGCAGCGAAATCGAAGTCAAGCTGCGCGACCAGGGCGGCGGCATGCCGACCTTCGAGATCCCCGGCATGCCCGGCGCCAGCATGGGCATGGTCAATCTCAACGACATGCTGGGCAAGGCCTTCGGCGGCGGGCGGACCAAGACCCGCAAGGTGAGCGTTTCCGACAGCCATCGCCTGCTGATGGCCGAGGAAAGCGACAAGCTGCTGGACGAGGAGCGGGTGACGGCCGATGCCATCGCCGCGGTGGAGCAGAACGGTATCGTCTTTCTCGACGAGATCGACAAGATCTGCGCGCGCAGCGAGCGCATCGGCGCCGATGTCAGCCGCGAAGGCGTGCAGCGCGATCTGCTGCCATTGATTGAAGGTACACAGGTCTCGACCAAACATGGTCCGGTGAAGACCGACCACATCCTGTTCATCGCCTCAGGCGCCTTTCATCACGCCAAGCCTTCCGACCTGCTGCCGGAACTGCAGGGCCGACTGCCCATCCGCGTGGAATTGCAGGCGCTGACCCGCGACGATCTGAAGCGCATCCTGACCGAGCCGGAAGCAAGCCTGATCAAACAATACCGGGCACTGCTGGCAACCGAGAATCTGACGCTCGACTTCGCCGATGAGGCCATCGACGCGCTGGCCGATCTTGCCTTCGAGATCAATGGCAGCGTTGAGAATATCGGCGCGCGGCGCCTGCATACGGTGCTGGAGCGCCTGCTGGAAGAGATCAGCTTCACCGCCGCCGACCGGCCGGGCGAGAGCATCACCATCGACGCCGCTTACGTTCGCGAACGCGTGGCACCCCTGGCGAAGAACACCGACCTCAGCAAGTTCATTCTGTAGGGCGCCCTCGAAGAAAGACGTGGCCTCAAGGTCGGGACCTCACTCTTCACGTCATTCCCGGGCGCTGCCGAGGCAGAGCCCGGGAATCCACGTCTCTTGCCTCAGTTCCAAGTCGTGGATACCCGGGCTCCGGCCAAGCGGCCGGCCCCGGGCATGACGCTGACTAAGTCAGCGTCACTTCTCCCCCAACACCGCCAGCAGTTTGCGCAGCGTGGCGGCGATCGAGTTTCTCGATTGTCTCGGACAGCCGGTTGGCGAGTTCGGTCGCCAGCGGATCGAGGCCGGCCGTATCGACCACCACCCGCGGATGGGAAATCTCCGCCAGCCGTTTCAGCTCGTCCACATCGTCCCAGGCGAGATTGAAATAGGCGGAGACCTGCTGCACGAAGCCGCCGCCGGGCCGGCCGCGATGGCCATGTTCGAGCGCCGAGAGATAGGCGGCCGAAACGCCAAGCGCCGCGGCCATATCCTTCAGCCGCTTGCCCTTGGCGCGGCGCAGTTCGCGCAGGCGCCGGCCAAAGGGCGTCATGTGGTGCGCCGGCGCTTCAGCAGCACATAGAGCGCGCCCGATCCGCCATGCTGCGGCCGGGCGTAATCGAAGGCGAGCACGCGGCCCCGGTTGGGCGGCAGGTTCAGCCAGCGCGGCACCTGGTCGCGCAGGATGCCGCCGCTCGCCAGCCCCTTGCCGGTGATGACGAGAAGACAGCGTTTGCCCGCGGCTTCCGCGCGCTCGATGAAGCCGGCCAGGCGCTCCGCCGCCGCGGCCTGGGTCATGCCATGCAGATCGAGACGGCCCTCGATGGGCAGGCGGCCACGATGCAGCCGCTCGCTCGAGCGCCGGTCGATCCCGGTGGCGCGGCCATGGCTCAGTTCCGGCGGCCCATCGGCCGTTACTCGCACCGGGGGAACCGGCGAAGGTCCCATGACCAACCGTGGCAGAGCGGGCTTGCTGAGGCTTCGGCCGGAACGGGAGCTGCGGCAGGCGGGGCTCGCCGGCGGTTTGCTGCGCTTCAGCGGCTTCACGTCGCGCATCGCCGCTTCCCACAGCGCGCGCTCCTGATCCCGCGAGCGGCTCACGAAGTCTAACTTCCGGCGGTCGGGGTCACCCCGATGGGCAGCAGCAGATAGAAGCGGCCGGGCGATTTCATCTCGCCGGCGGTCTGTTCGGCCACCTCGCCATCGCCCCAATAGATATCGCCGCGCAACGGGCCCTTGATGGCAGCGCCAGTATCCTGGGCCAGCATCAGCCGGCGCCAGGGCGAGCCCTTGGTATCGTAGCTGTCGAGAAAGACCGGCGCGCCATAGGGCAGGTAATTGGGATCGACGGCCAGGCTGCGCCCGGCGGTGAGCACCACGCCCTCGGCCCCGACCGGTCCCTCATCCGAGACTTCCTGGAAGAAGATGTAGCGCTGATTGGTTTCCATCAGCGCCTGCGCCTCGCGCGGGATGGGCGGAGATCCAGGCGGTGATGCTCTGCATCGACACGTCTTCGGCCTTCATCTCGCCGCGCTCGATGAGGACGCGGCCGATGGCGGTGTAGGAATGGCCGTTGCTGGCGGCAACGCCAAGACGCATGCGGCCGCCATCGGTGAGCGATATCTCGGCCGAACCCTGGATCGAAACGAAGAAGGCATCGGTGGAGCTGGCGAGCCAGACGAGCTCCAGCCCCTTGCCGGCGAGCGCGCCGGCATCGATTTCCGCCCGCGTGTAATAGGGGCGCAGCGCGCCATCCACCATGCGGCCGAGATGCCCATCATCGGCGGTCACCAGATCGGCGGGCCGGCGATAGAGCGGCACGTCATAGCCCGGCCTGTGGTCGCGCGAGCCACGCACCCGCGGCAGGTAATAGCCGGTCAGCAGGCCCTGATCGCCATTATTGGAATCGCTCAGCCGATAGGGCCGGAAGAGATGCTGGAAGAACAGACGGGCGTTGTCGTCTTCGCCATTGCCGATGATGTTGGCGGAGCGGCAGGCGGCCAGCCAGTCGGAGGCCTGGCCGGCAAAACCGTCGGGGCCGACGGGTGCATCGGCCGGCAGGCTGACGAGTTTGCGGCAGGAGCGGCGAAAGGCGGTCAGCGCCTCCGATTGCCGGCCGCTGTTCCAGTCCGGCAGATCGGCGAAGGTCACCGGCTGAAGCTGCAGGCCCGAGGCGATGGTCACCGCATTGGGGCCGGGAACGTAGCGTTCCGGCGGCGCGGTGCAGGCAGCCGCCAGCAGAAGTAACAGCAGCGCGCCTATCCTGAGCGTCATCGTCAGATCAGGTCGGGCTGCGGGTCGCGACCAGGGTCCAATTGGGGTCGCGTGAGCGCGTATTGCGCGAGAAGGTCCAGATATCGGTCACCGGCACCACCGCGGCGGCATCGCCATCGACGACGCGGCCAACCGAATCCCGGGTGACGTTGATCTGATCCGACACGATCTTGACCGTCAGCACGGCGTTGCGGTTCTGCAGCTCCGCTTCCAGCAGATCGACCGAGCGGATGCCGACGACGGTGGTGGTGTGCATATGGCCGGCCTTGCGCCGCTCCTCGATCGCTCCGTTGAAATTGGCGAAAACATCGTCGCTCAGCAGCGGACGCAGCGCCGCGGAATCGCCGGCGGCAAAGGCGTTGACGATCATCTCGAAGGCGGCGCGGCAGCCGGCAAGGAAATGCGCGTCGTCAAAGCTGGAATCGGCCTCGTGAATCGCGGCAAGCCCCTTGGCGAGCGGCGTTTGCGGGGTGTTGTCCGCCGGCGCCCCGGGGGTTGCGATGGCTGGCTTGGCTGAAAGATCGGGCACCGCCACCGGCGCCTCGCGGCGCACCGGCTGGTCGTTGGCGGCAGCGCCGGCGAAGGGATCGCGGCGCTGCTCGGTGCCGGTACGCCGGCCCAACACGCTGCGCAGACGCAGCACCAGGAATACGGCGATCACCGCAAAAACGATGATGTCTATGAACTGAAAGCCGCCACCCATGATTCCCTGGTACCGCCTTTTGTCCGGATTGGCCCCGCAGTTCGCAGGTTCGTCGGCCATTCGTCCGCGGCTGGACCCGGCCGGGGGATTGCGCTAGATGGTCGCCCGCATCACTCTACATAGGAAATTGTCGCATAAAGGGCAAGCTGTGCTACGGGCTTTCCCGACTTCAAATTGTCACGATTGCGTAGGCCAGATGCCCGGCTTCCCACGGTTTGCCCGCTGCCCCGTTCCCCAGCGCGATCCCCAGCGTCGTTTTCGGGCGCCATGATCCTTGTTCGACACGGGCAATCCGAATTCAACGTGGTCTACAGCGTCACCCGGGTCGATCCGGGCATCCCGGACCCGAAACTGACCGATCAGGGCCGCCGCCAGGCCCAGGAGGTCGCCGCGGCCCTGGCACACCATGGGCTGACGCGCATCGTCGCCAGCCCCTATACCAGGGCTCTCGAGACGGCCGAGATCATCGCTGCGGCCCTCAAGCTGGAACTCAGGATTGAGCCCCTGGTGCGCGAACATTGCCGCTTTCATTGCGATATCGGCTCGCCCGCTTCGCATCTGGCGGAGCGCTGGCCGGGTGTCGACTTTTCCCATCTGCCGGAGCGTTGGTGGCCGGATCTGGACGAAACCGAAGAGCAACTGGCCGCCCGCAGCCAGGATTTCCGCCGCGCCATGGCCGCTCACAGCACCTGGCGCAGCACCGCGGTCGTGACCCATTGGGGCTTCATCCGGGCGCTGACCGGCCAGCGCGTGCCCAATGCCCATCTGCTGCGCTTTGATCCGCATTCGGGCGAAGCCCGCGATCTGGCGCCGCCCGCGGTTCCATGATAGCCAGAGGCCGATTTTCTTGCCCGGCGGACGCAACGCCGTGGCGGGGCCGCAAGCGACCACGACTCCAGGATCAGGATAAATGACCGATACGCCACCCGACGCCCCGGCCAACGCTGCCGCAAACGCCCAGTCCGGTGCTGCCCAGCTGCCGCCGGCGCCCTTCAGGCTGATCGCCCAGTACCTGAAGGACCTGTCCTTCGAGAATCCCGGCGCCGTCACGGTGCTGACCTCTCCGCAGCGCGAAGTGCCGCGCGGCCAGCTGAAATTCGACGTTCAGGCCAAGCTGATCGCGCCGATGAAATACGAGGTCAGCCTGGTGCTCGGCATAACCGCGCAGCGCGAGCAGGACACGATCTATATCGTCGAGCTGGAATATGCCGGCCTGTTCGATGTGACCGGCGCGGCGGAGGAACGCATCTCAGCGCTGCTGATGATCGAGGCGCCGAGCCTGCTGTTCCCCTTCGCCCGCGAGATCCTGGCCAATGCCACCAATGCCGGCGGATATCCCCCGGTGCTGCTGAACCCCGTCGATTTCGTGGCGGTCTATCGCGAGCAGATGAGCAGGCGAGCAGCTGCCGGCGCGCCGGCGCCGGTAATCCCGACGGCCTAAAGCGAAATATCGGCGCCTAGCTGTTCCACAGCGGCTCCTTGAGCCGCACCAGCAACGCCGCATGCGCCGCCAATTCCTCGATGCTGGGCGCATCGAGAATACGCGGCGGGCGGATCTGCGCCTGGCTCGCCGATGCCGCCGCCGCCGCGCGCGCCTCGGCCTGGACCAGGTCGAAGCCCGCCTGGCGGCCGCCGATGAGCTCGAGATAGACCTCGGCCAGCAGCTCCGCATCCAGCAGCGCGCCATGCAGCTCGCGCGCCGAATTGTCGATATTGAAGCGCTTGCACAGCGCGTCCAGGCTGGCGGGCGATCCGGGAAATTTGCGCCGGGCGAGGTGCAATGTATCGACCGCCTGATGGCTCGCCAGCGGCGCCTGCTCCAGCCGCGCCAGCTCGGCATTCAGGAAGCGCATATCGAATTCGGCGTTGTGGATCACCAGCGGTGCGCCATCGATGAAGGCCAGCAGTTCCGCCGCCACATCGCCGAAGCGCGGCTTGTCGGCCAGGAAGGCTGCGGTCAACCCGTGAATGGCATGGGCATCGTCTGGCATGTCGCGATCGGGATTGAGATAGCGCTGGAAGCGCCGGCCGCTGGGGATGTGGTTGATCAGCTCCAGACAGGCCACCTCGACGATGCGATGGCCGGAGCCCGGATCGAGGCCGGTGGTTTCAGTATCGAGGACGATTTCACGCAAAGGCTTTGCTCCCGTGATTTGGATTCTACAGGGAGTGCCGCCGCAAGGGAATCCCGCCGCGCCCAGCCTTAAGCGTTTGCTGCTTCCTGATTGGCCAACCCCTGGTTTGCTGACCTCGGAATGGAATCGATCAGCCGGCGCGTATAGGGGTGCTGCGGGCTGGTCATGATCTGCTCGGTCGGGCCGTGCTCGACGATCTCGCCGAGATAGAGGACATAGACGCGGCTTACCACCTGGCGCACCACGGCGAGGTCGTGGGTGATGAAGAGATAGGAGAGGCCGAGCTCCTCCTGCAGCCGCTTGAACAGATTCAGGATTTGGGCCTGGACCGAAACATCCAGCGCCGAGACAGGTTCGTCACAGACCAGGATGCGCGGATTGACCGCGAGTGATCGCGCGATCGCCACGCGCTGGCGCTCGCCGCCCGAAAGCGAAGAAGGCCGCCTGGTCGCATAACTCTCCGGCAGGCCGACTTCACCTAAAAGGCGCAGGATTTGCCGTTGGGCATCCTCGCCGATTTTGCCCGCCACCCGCAGCGCCTCGGAAAGACAGCGCTGCACGCTGTGCTTGGGGTTGAGGGTGGAATAGGGGTCCTGGAAGACCATCTGGATCTTGCTGCGCAGCGCCCGGCGCTGCTGGGCGGCAATTGCCTCGAAATCCGCCGCGCCAATGCCGTCGATATCGATACTGCCGGCAGTAGGTGTCTCCAGCCCCACCAGGCAGCGCCCGAGCGTAGTCTTGCCAGAGCCGGATTCCCCCACCAGGCCTACGCTTTCGCCGGCGGCGACCTCGATGGAAACGCCCTTGAGCGCACGCACCGGCCGGCCGCCGCGGCCGGCAAAGGTCTTCACCAGGTCGCTGACCCGCAGGATCGCCTTCGGCGCCGCATTCACCGCGAGCGGTGCTGCTGCTTCCAGCGCGCGATGACGCAGCTCGTGCATCTCGCTGGATATCTCGCCGTGGCGGATGCAGGCGCTGAAGCGCGCGATCGCCTGTTCGCTCAACGCCGGCTTGCCAGCGCGGCACTTGTCCTGCGCCCAGTCGCAGCGCGGCGCAAACGCACAGATGCCGTCGACATCGCCGGCCTTGGGGACTGTGCCGCGGATGGCGATCAGCCGCTTGACGCGCTTGTCGGCTGGCGGTTCCGACAGCAGCAGGCCGAGCGTATAGGGGTGGAAGGGATCGCGCTCCACATCGGCAACACTGCCCACTTCCATCAGCGAACCGGCATAAAGCACATGGATGCGATCGCAGGTGGAAAACGCCAGGCGCAGATCGTGGGTGATCAGGATCAGGCTCATGCCGCGGGCGATCTGCACGCGGCGCAGCAGCTTCATGATCTCCGCCTGGGTGGTGACATCGAGCGCGGTGGAGGGTTCGTCGGCGATCAGCAATTCCGGGTCATGGGCGAGAGCCGCCGCCATGGCGACGCGCTGGGCCATGCCGCCGGAAAGCTGGAAGGGCATGCGATGGGCCACATCCTCGTCGGTGATGCCGACTTCCTGCAGCCGCCGGCGCACCTCGGCCGCGCGGGCCGAAGGGCCAGCGAATTCCGCACGCTGGCGCAGCATCTCCTCGATATGCGCGCCGGCGCGCATCAAGGGGTTCATCATGGTGAACGGGTCCTGCAGCAGCAGCGAGATGCGCCGGCCGCGCAGGCGCTGCAACTGGTGCTCGCCCATGGCCATCACGTCCTGGCCGTCGTAGCGGATCTCACCCGAGGCTGCGACGCCGGGCGGCAGCAGGCGGGCGATGGCCTTGGCCGTCAGCGACTTGCCCGATCCGGATTCGCCCACGATGGCGATCGTCTCGCCGCGGGCAACGTCGAGATCGGTGCCGGTGGTGATCATCCGCCGCTGCCCCGCTTCTTCGGTCCAGATCGCCAGATTGCGCACGGCAAGCAGCGGTGGCCCGGAAAGTGCAGCGCCGTTCATTTGGTGAACTTCTCGAACAACCAATCGCCGATGACATTCATGCTGATGGTGGTCAGCACGATCATGGCGCCGGGCAGCAGCAGGGCGACAGGGTTGGAGAACAGGATGTTGCGGTTTTCATACAGCATGCGGCCCCAATCCGGCGTGCCCGGTTCGACGCCGAGGCCAAGGAAGGAGAGGCCCGCGAGGTTCACCAGAGCAAAGGCGAAATCGAGGATGATGTAGGCCAGCACCAGCGGCAGGATGTTGGGCAGGATATGGATGAACAGGATCCGCCAACGCGAGATGCCGAGCGCGCGGGCGGCGTCGATATAGGGCCGTGGGCGCTGTTCCAGCACCACGCTGCGCACCACGCGGGTATCGGGCGCGGCGTTAAGGGCGATCAGCACGGCAACCGCAATCCAATAGCCGCCGCCGATGATGCCTACCACCACGATGGCGACCAGCGGCCCGGGCAGTGCATACATGAAATCGACCCAGCGCATGATGGCGGAATCGACCACCCCGCCGAGATATCCAGCGAGCAAACCGAGCAATGTCGCGATCGCAAAGCCGCTGACCGCCACCACGATGGGGCCGATCAGCGCCGTGCGCGAGCCGAAGATGACGCGAGAGAGCACGTCGCGCCCCAGCAGGTCGGTCCCGGCCCAGAACAGCGCCGAGGGCGGCTTGTCGCCGACCAGCAGGCGCTGGGTCTCCGGCGCATAAGGCGCCAGTGCCGCGCCCAGGATGGCGCAGATCGTCACCACGGCGACGATGAAAAAGGCCAAGACGATCAGAAGCGGCACGCGCCGGCGGCTTCGCGATGTGTCGATCAACCCGGTATTGGGGATCAGCGTCATGAGCGGGCTCTCACGATGTCACTCATGATTGGGCCCTGCCGTAGCGGATGCGCGGATCGATCAGCGCATAGGTCAGGTCCACCACCAGGTTGATGATGATGACGAAGCCGGAGAAGACGACGGTGGTGCCCTGGACCAGCGGGATATCGCGTTTTTGTACCGCCTCGATGGTGAGCGAGCCCAGGCCCGGCAGCGCAAAGGTCACCTCGACGAAGATCGCGCTCGCCACCAGCGCCACGACGATGACGCCGGCGGCCGTGACCACCGGGATCAGCGCATTGCGCAGCACATAGCCGAGTGCAATGCGCGAGCGGCTGAGGCCCCGGGCGCGGGCGAAGACGACATAGTCCTTGTCGAGCTCGCGGATGATGGCGACGCGCGTGATCTTCACCAGCACCGCCATGACCGAGAGCGCCAGCGCCACCGCCGGCAAGGTCATATGCCAGAGCCGGTCGAGGAAGCCATGGCCGGCGCCGAAGATCGGAAACCAGTGCAGCAGCACGCCGAAGACATAGAGCAGCAGGATGCCGGTCACGAAGGCGGGCGAGCTGATGCCGAAGATGCTGAGCGTCACCACCGCCCGGTCGAGGCGCGTGCCGCGGTTGAACCCCGCCAACATGCCAAGGCCAAAGCCGACGGTCATGACGATGACGGCGGCAACCGCGGCGACGAACAAGGTTACGCCGACGCGTTGGGTGATGGCGAAGGTGACGAGCTGGCCGCCCTGGATGGAGGTGCCGAGATCGCCCTGGAGCACCTGCCAGAGCCATTTCCAGTACTGCAGCAGGAAGGGATCGTTCAGATGATATTTCTCGCGGATGGCGGCGAGCGTGGCGGGGTCGGAGGGACGCGATCCCAGCAAGGCGCGCGCCGGATCGCCCGGCGCCAGATGCACCAGGGCGAACACGCCGAAGGAGACGATGACGAGCAGGGGAATCGCGATCGCCAGTCGCTGCAGGATGAAGCGCAGAAGGGCCGAGCGCTGCATCAGCCTGGCCTTCAGATAGCGATCGAACCAGGCGATCATGCGCTGCCAGGAATCGCGGCGGTGCTTTCGTTCCTGGAAGCCATGGCCCTCGCGGGGATAGACGACGAGCTCGCTAACGCAGCCGCGTTCCACCAGGCCGGCATAGAATTCCTGGGCCTGGCCCAGCGGCGTGCAGCGGTCGAGCGCGCCATGCAGGATCAGCGTGGGGGTTGTTGGTTTATCCAGGCGCAGCAGCGGCGAGCGATCGAGTGCCACATCGCGGTAGCGCTTTTCCGTCAGCGGGCCGCCGGCGATGAAGGCGCTGAAATCGTGATTGCAGGCATAGTGGCTGCTCACATTGTCGCAGATGCCCGAGATCATCACCGCGGCCTGGAAGCGGTTCGTCGTGGCCACGGCCCAGGCGGTCATATAGCCGCCATAGCTGACGCCGGTAACGCCGATATGGCCTGCTTTGGCGATGCCCTGGGCGATGCACCAGTCGATGCCGGCGAGGATATCCTGGAACTCGGCCCCGCCGGGATCGCCGATATTCATCCGCCCGAATTCCTGGCCCCAGCCGACATTGCCGCGATAATTCGGCAGGAACACGGCATAGCCCGCCGCCGCATGGGGCAGGGCGTAGCCGGGATTGAAGGCGTGTTTGGCGGCCCAGCTGGGCCCGCCATGGATATCGACGATCATGGGCAGCGGCCCGTCCGCGCGATCTTTCGGCAGCAGGACCAGGCCTTCGAGATCGAGGCCGCCCGGGCCTTTCCAGCTGACGGCACGAACCTCGGGATAGCCCGGAAAATTCTGCTCCGCGCTGTTCAGCGCCGTAATTTGGCGCCAGTCATTGGCCCGATTTGCGCGCTGCTCGATCTCCGGCGCGCGGCCTTCGCCTTCGCGCACCGCGACGATGCCGTCGCCGCCGGGAACGGGAAGGACGCTGGCCAGAAAACTGGTGGTGCCGACGATGCCGTCTTCGTGGTTCTCGGATTCGACTGTGCCGTCGAGGCGGACCACGCCATGGACCGCGCCTAGCCGCTGCCAGCCGGCAAACCAGAGCGAGTTCTCATCGCGCCATTGGATCGAGGTGACGTTCTCAAGCTTGCCGGCGGCAATGGTGGCCGGCTTTCCGCCCGCCAGATCCATCAGCCGGATTTCACCCGCCACCAGGCCGCGATCACTGGACCAGCTTTCCAGGAAAGCGACGCGCTTGCCGGCCGGATCGACCGCCGCGCACTGGATCTGCCATGCCGGCGCATAGAGGACCGCCGCCTTGCGGGTGGCGAGGTCGATGCGGGCGAGTTTGGCGTGATACCAGCCGCGCTCGCTGGCGTCGGCTGAGACGACCGCGACCGCCTCGTGATCGCCCAGCAGGTCGAACTCCCAAACCGTCAGATCGGGTGGCCCAATTTCTATCGCCTTGCCATCGGCGATCGTCACGCGATAGAGGCGCCGGCGCGCATCGAGCGGGTTGGTGACCGCCGGGTCTTCGTCATTGCCCCAGGCTAGGCGCGTCGCACCCGATGTGGCGGCGGCATCGAGGCCGCGGTCGGCCGCAAGCACGATCAGCGAGCGGCCATCGGCGCTCCAGCGGATATCCTCGATGGTGCCGGGGATATCGCCCAGCGGCCGCGGCACGGATGTGGCGGGGCCCTCCAGCAGGAACAGCGCCATCTTGCCGGGAAGACCCCGGTCGGAGGCGAATGCGAGCCGGTCGTCGGTTGGCGAATAGCGACACAGCGAATCGCTGCGCGGGCCGAAGGTGAGCTGCTCGCCGCCGCCGGCAAGATCGAAGCGCCAGATGCGGCTGGCATAGGATTGGCCTGATTCCCGGCTTGCCGGGCTGATGGTCGCGGCAAGCGCCTTGCCATCGCGCCGCAGAGAGAGGTGAGAGGGATGCTTGATGCGCTCCAGCGCATCGAGACAGGCAATCAAGCCATGCATGTGACAACCTTAGACCAACGCACTGGATAGCGGTGCAACCGCCACTCTTTTCCTCTCCCCCATCCCTTTTGGGGGAGAGGATCAAGGTGAGGGGGCGTTCATCCCAAACACCCTCACCCCACCATCGACCCGCTTTGCGGGCCGATCCCGCAAGCGGGAGAGGGAGTGCATCGTGGCCACGCCCACCGAATTCGGATGCTAGGCCTGGGTAAAGCCGCGCAGCACCCAGGGTGTGTTCGACCAGAAGGCGTTGAACCCGGTGAACTTGTACTTGGTGCTGATCGCCATGGCGGTGGCCGGCCAGAAGATCGGCACCAGGGCGACATCGTCATTGGTAATCTTGAAGATCTGTTTCAGCGCGTCGGCCCGCACCTTGGGATCGGATTGCTGGGTCGCCACGTCCAGCAGCTTGTCGACCGCCGGGTTCTTGTAGTTCGACCCGTTCATATTGTCCTTCACCGCATTGGCGCTGGCGTAGAACAGATAGGGATAGTTCGCCGCATCGGGGAAGTCGGGGTAATAAGCCATGATCTGGGCGCCCAGATTCTCGTGGCGGAAGTAACCGGCGAGCCACTGGTTGCTGTCGAGTTCCTGCACCTTCATGGTGATGCCGATCTGCTTCAGGTTCTCGGCGACGCTCTGCATCATGTTGACCATATAGGGGTCATCCTTCGATGTCGGCACCGACATCTCGAACCCGTCGGGATGCTTCGACATCTTGAGCTCGGCCTTCGCCTTCTCCAGATCGAAACCGTAATTGTTCAGGGTGCCGTAGAAGGTCTTCACATCGTCGGCCGGCAGGATGCCTGCCCACATGCTGGGGGAATCGATCACCCAGGCAGGCTCGCCATTGCCCTTGAGCAGCGCCTGGACGAGACCGGCGCGGTCGACGGCGTAGGCGATCGCGCGGCGCACATGCACGTCATCGAAGGGGGCCGTGGTGTTATCCAGCGTCAGGCAATAGAAGCCGAGCGAGGGCGCGGTGATGACCTTGACGTTCGGCAATTGCTTCCACTGGTCGATATCGGAGATCGCGATATCGAAGGTGCCGTCGATGTCGCCGTTCTGCATGGCGAGCAGGCGGGTCTGGCGATCGGCGATGGCCTGGAAGCTGACGCGCTTGGCCGGCGGTTTCGGGCCCCAGTAATGCTCGTTGATCTCCATGATCGCGTGATCGGCCGGTGCGAATTCCACCAGCTTGTAGGGGCCGGTGCCGATCGGCAGCACCTGGGGCGTGCCGATGTCCTTCATATGCTTGTCGAGCTGATCCTTCTTGAAGATGAACCCCGCCATATGAGCGGCGGTGTAGCGGAACTGCACGTTCGGGCTCTTCAGCTTGACCGTCACTTCGCTGGCGCCCGAGGCGCTGACACTGTCAACCGAACTATAGAAGGGGGCGAGCTGCGAGCCGGCATCGGGCGTCATGTGCAGCTTCATGGTGGCGACCACATCGTCCGGCGTCACCGCACTGCCATCGCTGAATTTCGCGCCGTCGCGGATGTGATATTTGAAGGTCGTCAGATCGACCTGCTCCCAGGTGTCGGAGACGGCCGGCACCAGCGAGAGGTCGTCGCCGAAGGCGAGCAGGCCTTCCTGCACCAGCGACATGATGGCGCCGGTATAGGTGCTCCAGGCATGGGGTACGAATAACGTGTCGGGCAGCGAAGGCAGCGCCCATTTGATTTCATCGATCATGCCCTCGGCGCGCGCGGATTTCAGCGCCGTGCCGAACATGGCGGTCGTCGCGGCAGCCGAAGCCAGCGCCAAAAACGAGCGGCGGCTCGTGTTATCCAACATCGGTTTTCCCTCCTGATGAGGCCGGCGTTGAACCGCCGGCCAGTTGGCGCACATCGCGTGGCGCGCATCGTATAATGCATAAAGGCTGCGTCAATCTGTATCGACTCTGTATCAAGTGTTACACGCTGGCAAAAATCTTTCCGTGACGCTTTGTGGGGAAGCTTTCGTAGTATTTTATGTGATAAATGTTGGCTTAACGATTCGAGGAATTCGTGTTCGCCAAGCGATCGACCGTTGAACGCAAGACCGTCGCCGAATCCGTCGCCGAGACATTGCGCAACCGTATTCTCGCTGGAGAACTCAGCGAGGGCGCACAGCTGCGCCAGGAAGTGCTGGCGGCCGATCTCGGCGTCAGCCGCATTCCGCTGCGCGAAGCCTTTCGCCTGCTGGAGGGCGAGGGCCTGATCACCATCGCGCCCCATCGCGGGGCGGTCGTCGCTGTGCGTTCACCGGAGGAGATCGGCGAGCTGTTCGATCTGCGCGTGCTGCTGGAGCCCGATATCCTGCGTCACGCCGTGCCGAAACTGAGCGAGCGCGATCTCAGCGAGGCGGAAACAATTCTCACCGGCTACAACACGGCGCTGGCCCAGCGCGATGTGGAGGCCTGGGGTCGATTGAACACGCAGTTCCACCTGGCGCTGTATGGGCCAGCGGAGCGTCCGCGTTCATTGGCGCTGGTGCGATCGCTGCTGGATCAGACCGATGGTTACACCCGCATGCAGCTTCTGTTGACCGGCGGCCAACAGCGCGCCCAGCGCGAGCATACGGAACTGCTGGAATTATGCCGCGCGCGCAAGACAAGTGCCGCGGCGAAGCTGGTGGAAGATCATGTGCGCGAGGCGGGGCGCAGCCTCGTGGACTTCATGCACAAACAGGCGGCGGCCAAGAAGAAATCCTGACCGCCTGCCTGCGATGCTTCGACACTACGCCGCCTGAAGTCTTACGCCGCCTTCAGGCCGACATCGACCAGCTTGGGCCGCGTCGCCAGGGCCTTTTTCATGATCGCTTCCACCTCGGCGCGCTCGGCCGCCAGCAGTGGCAGGCGCGGCGGACGGGTGCGCGCACTGCCCCGTCCAACCAGCTCCTCGCAGAGCTTGATGCACTGGACGAGATCGGCGCGCGCATCGAGATGCAGCAGCGGCATGAACCAGTCGTAGAGCGGCTGGCATTCTTTAAAGCGCCCGGCACGCGCCAGGCGGAACAGGGTCTCGCCTTCGCGCGGGAAGGCATTGGAGAGGCCGGAGACCCAGCCGACGGCGCCCAGCATGACACTTTCGACGATCACATCGTCGAGACCGCAGAACAGCACGAAGCGGTCGCCCACCATGTTGCGGGTGTCGGTGAAGCGGCGCGTGTCGCCGGAGGAATCCTTGAAGGCGACGATGGTGTCGATGGGGGTGAGGGAAGCCAGGATATCCGGCGTCACGTCGTTGCGATAAATCGGCGGGTTGTTATAGACCATGATCGGCAGGTCGGTTGCCTTCGCCACCCCCTCGAAATGCGCCTTGGTCTCATGCGGCTTGCAGGAATAGACCAGTGCCGGCATCAGCATGGCGCCATTGACGCCTGCGCGCTGGGCTTCCTTCGCCATCTCGATGGCGAGCGGTGTCGTGTATTCGGCGATGCCGGCCAGCAGTGGAACCCGGCCCTTGGTCACATCGACCGCCGCTTCCAGCAGCGCCACGCGCTCGGATTTGGAGAGCGAGCAGTTTTCGCCGACCGTGCCGGCGATGATGAGGCCCGAGACGCCATCGCGCAGCAGGCCTTCGATGACCTTGCGCGTTGCATCCAGATCGAGGCTGAAATCCGCGCGGAACTGGGTGGTGACGGCCGGAAATACGCCGCTCCAGCTGACTGCAGGCTTGCTCATGTTGCTCTCCCGAAAGGCTGCCGAGGATGAGAGTTGTATATTGTATATTCTTTTGCCTGTCAAGCCCCGAGCCCGAAGGGCGAGCCTTAACCGAAGCGGGCCAGCGCCCAGCGCAGGTTTTCCAGGCTGTGGCGCTTGCCTAAACCCGAATCGAGCCCGAAGGGCGAGCCTTAACCGAAGCGGGCCAGCGCCCGGCGCAGGTTTTCCAGGCTGTGGCGCTTGCCCAAGCCTGTCTCGATGACAATATCGGCGCGCCGGCGCTTTTGGCGGTCCGGCATCTGGCGCGCCTCGATGGCGGCCAGCCTCTCCTTCGTCATGCCCGGCCTTGCCAGCACCCGGGCCCGCTGGATGGCCTTGGGCGCGCTTACCACGATGACCCCATCGCAGCGTCGCTCGCCCTTCGTCTCATAAAGCAGCGGGATATCGAGGACCACGAGCTTGCGATGTTCGCGGCGGGCCTGGGCCAGGAATTTTTGCTCCGCCGCGCGCACCAGCGGATGGAGGATGGCCTCCAGGCGCTTGAGTGCCGCCGGATCGGCGAAGACGATACGGCCCAAGGCGGCGCGGTCGATGACCCTGCCCGATTTAACCCCGGGAAATGCGGCTTCCACCGCCTTGACCGCGGCCCCGCCCCGGCCCAGCAGGCGGTGAACTTCCGCATCGGCGTCATGCACGGGAATGCCCATGCTGCGCAGCATGCGCGCAGCCGTGGTCTTGCCCATGCCCACCGATCCGGTCAGGCAGAGAATCTTCATTGTCCGGCGAGAACGAATTCGCGCAGTTCCGGCGTCACCTCGGGCTCGATGCCGAACCAGGCGGCAAAGCCCGGCCGGGCCTGGTGCAGCAACATGCCGAGCCCGTCGACGGCCGTATTGCCGCGCGAGTGTGCCGCGGCCAGAAGCGGCGTCTCCAGCGGCACATAGACGATGTCATAGACCGCGGCGGATCGCGGCAACTGATCCAGGCCGATTTCCAACGCCGGTTGGCCGCTCATGCCAAGGGTCGTGCTGTTCACCAGCAGGCCTGCATCCTTGAGCGCTGAAGCCCGATCCTGCCAGGCCACGGGTTTGATCCGCTTGCCGAAGGCAGCGGCCAGTTCTTCGGCCCGCGCCGCGGTGCGGTTGACCAGGCGAAGCTCCTCCACGCCTGCATCCAGCAGCGCCACCGCGATGGCCCGGGCAGCGCCACCGGCACCCAGCAGCACGGCCGGGCCGTTCTTCGGGCGCCATTGCGGCGCGGATGCTTTCAGATGCGCCAGAAAGCCGTAACCGTCGGTATTGCTGCCCTCAAGGCGCCCGTCGCTGCCGACAACCACGGTATTCACCGCGCCGATCCGTCTTGCCTCATCGCTCAGCCGATCCACCAGGCCAAGAGCCGCCACCTTGTGCGGCACGGTCAGATTGACGCCAGCGAAGCCCAGGGCGGGCAAGGCCTTGAGCGCGGCCGCGAGATTTTCCGGCCGCACCGGCAGCGGTAGATAGGCGCCATCGATATCGTTTTGGGCAAGCCAGAAGCCATGCAGGCGCGGCGAGCGCGAATGGGCGACCGGCCAGCCCATGACGCCGGCGAGCTTCGCCCGGCCGGATAGTGTTCTCATGACGCAAGCTCGCCTTGGGCGCGAAGGAACCCCAGCAGCGGCAATAGCGGCAGGCCCAGGATGGTGAAATAATCGCCCTGCACGCTGGTAAAAAGCTGCGCGCCCTCGGCCTCAAGCTGATAGGCGCCCACGGATTCCAGCGCCCGCGATCCGACGCGCGCGAGATACTGGTCGAGAAACTCATCGCTGAAGTTGTGCATGGTGAGCTTTGCCTCGGCCGTATGATGCCACAGCCGGGCGCCATCGCGCAGTGCCACCGCCGAGGAAATCAGCCGGTGGGTATGGCCGCGCAGCGCCAGAAGTTGGCGCCGAGCCTCGGCCTGGTCGGCGGGCTTGTCGAACAGCCGGCCCTCGCATTCCAGAACCTGATCGCTGCCGATGACGATCCTGCCCCCGTGGCGGGGCGATACGCGCCGGGCCTTCAATTCGGCCAAGGTTTCGGCAAGGGCGGCAGGGCCAGCCTTGTCCTCCGTAAAGGATTCCTTGATCGCGGTCTCGTCGATGGCGGCGGGGTCGACAATGAGCGCCACGCCCGCCTGTTCCAGCATGACCCGCCGCGCCCGGCTGGCAGAGGCAAGCACGATAGCCATGGTGTCAGCAGCGCTTCACTTCGGCGTCCGTCACTTTGGCGAGGGGCCGGCGCGATGCTCGCCCAGCAGCTGGATGATGGCGGCGGCCGTTTCCTCGATGGAGCGCCGGGTCACGTCGAGCACCGGCCAATTGTGTTCGGCGCAGAGCCGGCGGGCCTGGGCCACCTCCTGGCGCACCGATTCCGGATCGACATAATCGGTCTGTTCATCCTGGGCCAGCAGCCGCAGGCGATTGCGGCGGATCTGGATCAGCTGCCCCGGATCCTTGGTCAGGCCCACCACCAAAGGATGGCGCGCCTGCGTCAGCTCCGGCGGCACCGGGCAACCCGGCACGATGGGCACATTGGCCGCCTTGATGCCGCGATTGGCGAGGTAGATGCAGGTTGGCGTCTTGGAGGTGCGTGAGACGCCCACCAGGATGACGTCGGCCTCGTTGTAATTGCGCGCCGATTGGCCGTCGTCATGGGCAAGGGCAAAGGTCATGGCATCGATCCGAGCGAAATATTCCGCGTCCAACTCATGCTGGCCCCCGGGCCGGCCGCTGGCCTGCAGGCCCAGGAAACTGGCGAGCGCACCCAGCACCGGTTCGAGAACGGCAATACAGGGCGATTGCAGCTTGCGGCAGCCCTCGCGCAGCTGGCTGCGCAGATCGTCATTGACGATGGTGAACAGCACGATGCCCGGATGGGCCGCAATGGCCGCGAGCACCTTTTCCATCTGACCCGCCGTGCGGATCAGGGTCCAGGCATGTTCGATCGGATCGATGCCCTCGAATTGGACCAGGCAGGCACGCGCGACGCTGTTGATCGTCTCGCCCGTTGCATCCGACACCAGATGAAGGTGAAAGCGCCGCCGGTCCTCGCTGATCGTCTCGCTCATCCCTGTGCACATCCTGTGTGTGAATTGTCGATAAGCCCGTCATCGCCGGTTACGCACCGATTCACGGGCGTACACCGTATTGTCATAAGCGAGTCCGAGAGGCAGACGGCGATTCCATTCGGCCCTGCGGATAACGGGATCAATATCACTGAAACCTCTTCAATCCCCGCAATCCCCATCTTTCGCGCTGCACCGGCTTGCGGTCCTTTGACCTTGTTTCGAGCAATCCATCCCCATGATCGGCTTTCCCGCGCCGCGCGGTTCATATCTCACCGCCTGGCCCGGTATGAGAACTAATCCCCGACTCTCGCGCCCCCTACTACTAAATCTACCTATTATCTAAAGGTACTGTAGTAGGAAGTAGTGAGGCGCAACGGCGTGGATAATCCCCTGACGGTCATGACGCGGGCTATGAGCGGCAAGACGATAACCAAGCCCCTGCTGGGCGTGCTGGCGGGCGAGCGCCAGGTGCCGCCGCCTGTCTGGCTGATGCGCCAGGCCGGCCGCTATCTGCCGGAATACCGGGCCTTGCGCAAACAGGCGAAGAGCTTCCTCGATTTCTGCTTCACCCCGGATCTGGCGGTGGAAGCAACCCTGCAACCGCTGCGCCGGTTTGCCTTTGATGCGGCGATCCTGTTCAGCGATATCCTGGTGGTGCCCCATGCGCTGGGGCAGCGAGTGAGCTTTGAGGAAGGTGAAGGACCGCGCCTCGATCCGCTTCGCTCTGCGGCCGATATTCAACGTTTGTCGGGCAATGGCTTGCGGGAACGCCTGGCGCCGGTCTTTGAGAGCCTGCGACGGCTTCGCCGTGAACTGCCGCAGCGAGTGGCGCTGATCGGCTTTGCCGGCGCACCCTGGACAGTTGCCGCATATATGGTCGAGGGCCGTGGCGGAACAGGTTTTGAGGCAGCGAAAAAAATGGCGCGCGGGGAACCGATCCTGTTCGCTCGCCTGATCGATCTGCTGGTAGACCAAACGATTGTCTATCTCTCGGCGCAGATCGAAGCAGGCGCGGAAGCTATCCAGATCTTCGATAGCTGGGCCGGCGATCTTGACGAAGAGCAACGCCGGCGATGGTCGCTCGAGCCGCTCACCCGGATCGTATCGGCGCTGCAGGCGGCCCATCCGCAGATTCCCGATCATCCTGTTCCCGCGCGGCGCCGGTGAAAGCTATGCAGGCTATGCCCGCATTCCCAGCCTGTCCGGGTTGAGCCTCGATAGCGGGATCGATCTGGCGTGGGCCGCCAAGGTGCTGCAGCCCCACGTAGCCGTGCAGGGCAATCTCGATCCTGAACTGCTGGTGGCGGGCGGACCATCGATGCGCCAAGCCAGCAAGCGAATTCTGGAGGGGCTAGGCCAGGGCCCGCTGATCTTCAACCTGGGTCACGGCATCCTGCCGCAAACCCCGCCCGAACATGTGGCGGAGCTGGTCGAGCTGGTTCATGGCTGGCGCGGCTAACGACCCCGTTAACCGGCTGGCGGTGGTGTTATTCAACCTGGGCGGGCCCGACAACCCGGCCGCGGTTGAGCCGTTCCTGTTCAACCTGTTCAACGATCCCGCGATCGTGCGGCTGCCGAAACCGCTGCGCTGGCTGGTGGCCAAACTGATCTCGCGCCGGCGGGCACCGGTCGCGCGAAAGATCTACGCGCATCTGGGCGGTGGCTCGCCGCTGCTGGCCAATACGAAGGCGCAAGGCCAGGCGCTGCAGGCGGCGCTCAAGGATGCCGCCGGCGAGGTGCGCGTCTTCATCGCCATGCGCTATTGGCATCCCTTCGCCGATGAGACGGCAAAGGCCGTGCAGGAGTTTTCTCCCGACCGGATCTTGCTTTTGCCGCTCTACCCCCAATATTCGACAACGACCACGGCCTCATCGGCCGCCGATTGGCACCGGGCGGCAGAAGCCATCGGGCTCACGGTCCCCACCCAGCTCATCTGCTGCTATCCCACCGAACCAGGTTTTATCGAGGCGCTGATCGAGTTGACCGCGACAGGCGCGCGCGGAGGCCAAGCGCCTGGCGCCGATGGCCGAACCCACCGTGATCTTCAGCGCCCACGGACTGCCGGAACGGATCCTTAAGGCGGGCGATCCCTACGTCGAGCATGTATTTGCGACAACACAGGCCATCGTTCAGCGCCTCAATCTTGACCCGGGCGATCCGATCGAGGGCACTATCGGGGAGTGGGATCTGGGCTTTCAGAGCCGGGTGGGACCGGTGCGCTGGATCGGCCCCTGGACCGATGAGTTGATCGCGCAAGCCGCCGAGGAGAAGCGCTCCATCGTCATCCTGCCTGTTGCGTTCGTATCCGAACATTCGGAGACGCTGGTGGAACTCGATATCGAATTTCGCAAATTGGCGGAAAAATTCGGCGCCCCGGCCTATGTCCGCGCGCCCGCGGTCTCGACCCATCCGGCCTTTATCGCCGGGCTTGCGAACATCGCGCGCGCAGCCTTGGCCGACGGCCGGCCGCTTGTCGCGTTTGGCAGTTGCGGCGCGCAATCGAAGCAATGCCCCTGCAAGGTGGGAGCGGACCAAGTATGAGCGATCTTTATTCCTGGCTGCTGGCACTCCACATCATCGCCGTCATCGCCTGGATGGCGGGCATGCTCTATCTGCCGCGGCTTTACGTCTATCACGCCAAGGCAAAGCCGGGTTCGGAGCTGTCGGAGACGTTCAAGGTGATGGAGCGTCCGCCTGCTGCGGGGCATCATCAACCCGGCGATGATTGCCGCATGGATTTTTGGTTTATTGCTCGCCTGGCAGGGGCACCACTGGGGCGAGGGCTGGTTCCACGCCAAGCTCGCTTTGCTCGTCTGCATGCAGCTCGTTCATGCGGGCTATGCCCGCTGGCGTCGGCAGTTCGCCCTGGACACCAACACCCATGGCGATCGCTTCTATCGGGTCATGAACGAAGTGCCGACCGTGCTGTTGATCCTGATCGTGCTGCTGGCGGTGCTGAAACCCTTCTGAACCTTGGCGCCATGCCGGGTTTTTCCGAATCTTCATTTGACAAAGCCCCACCCGTTCTTTAGTGCATGAGGCCTGCCCTTCGCGGGCGACCGCGTCTTTGTGTCGTCTGACATCCCAATTTCGGTGGACTGCCCTGGCCCCATAGGCCCGGCTTCGCGCAAATCCACCCGATCTCCCAATTCCCCCTATCGCCCCTCCGGAACGCCATGAACCTTCAAGAACTGAAAAAGAAATCCCCCGCCGACCTGCTGGTTTTCGCTGAAACCCTGCAGATCGAGAACGCCAGCAACCTGCGCCGCCAGGACATGATGTTCGCCATCCTGAAGCGGCTGGCAGAGAACGACACCGCCATCTTCGGCGATGGGGTGCTGGAGATATTGCAGGACGGCTTCGGCTTCCTGCGTTCCCCGGAATCCAATTACCTGCCCGGCCCGGACGACATCTATGTCAGCCCCAGCCAGGTGCGCCGCTTCGGTCTGCGCACCGGCGACACGGTCGAGGGCCAGATCCGCGCGCCGAAGGAGGGCGAGCGGTATTTCGCGCTCCTCAAGGTCAACACGATCAATTTCGACCAGCCGGACAAGGTCCGTCACCGCATCAACTTCGACAATCTGACGCCGCTATATCCGGAGCGCCGCCTCAAGATCGAGGTCGAGGATCCGACCAAGAAGGATCTGACGACCCGCGTCATCGATCTGATCGCGCCGCTCGGCATGGGCCAGCGCGCGCTCATCGTGGCGCCGCCGCGTACCGGCAAGACGGTGATGCTGCAGAACATCGCCCACGCCGTCGCCAAGAACCACCCTGAGTGCTACCTGATCGTGCTGCTCATCGATGAGCGCCCGGAAGAAGTGACCGACATGGCGCGCTCGGTGAAGGGCGAGGTCGTGAGCTCCACCTTCGACGAGCCGGCGGTGCGCCACGTCCAGGTCGCCGAGATGGTGATCGAAAAGGCCAAGCGCCTGGTCGAGCACAAGCGCGACGTCGTGATCCTGCTGGATTCGATCACCCGTCTGGCGCGCGCCTATAACACCGTCGTTCCCAGCTCCGGCAAGGTTCTGACCGGCGGCGTCGATGCCAACGCGCTGCAGCGCCCCAAGCGCTTCTTCGGCGCTGCGCGCAATATCGAAGAGGGCGGCTCGCTCACCATCATCGCAACGGCGCTCATCGATACCGGCAGCCGCATGGACGAAGTGATCTTCGAAGAGTTCAAGGGCACCGGTAACTCGGAAATCATTCTCGACCGCAAGCTCTCCGACAAGCGCACCTTCCCGGCCATCGACATCACCAAGTCCGGCACTCGCAAGGAAGAGCTGCTGGTCGACAAGGGCACCCTCAGCAAGATGTGGGTCCTGCGCCGCATCCTGATGCCCATGGGCGTGGTGGATGCGATGGAGTTCCTGGTCGACAAGCTGAAGCATTCCAAGGTCAATGCCGACTTCTTCCAGTCGATGAATCAGTAACGCTGGCTGGCGGCCGGGCATGGCGTACGGGCGCAATGCGGGCCTGATGCTGGCGGCACTGCTCGTTTGCGCAGTGCCGGCCAGGGCGCAAACCACCATTGCGCCCGACGATCCAAAACTGATCGCCAAGATGAACGAGGTATGCCTGGCGACCGCGCTGCATAGCGGGGGGCTCGACCAGAAGACGCGGGATTTCTGCAGCTGCGTGTCGCCGGTGTTCTCGCGCCACATGACGCCGGACTCGCGCGAGAAGCTGCTGGTGGAAAACCGGACCGATCTGCGCCCCAGCTATGACGACGATAACGCGACCTTCAACGACGTCACGAAGACCTGCCCGCCGCAGCCCTGAGAGGTTGCGAGGCTCTCTTGCCGGTCGCCCCCAAGCCTGCCTAGCATGGCGGGCAAGACTGCGGGGTGCGAGATATGCGTTGCCCGGCATGCGATCTCGATAATCGCGAGGGACGCAGGTTCTGCGCCGGTTGCGGCGCCGAGTTCGGCTGGGCTTGCGCCAAATGCGGCTATGCGAATGCCGCGGGCGAAGCCTTCTGTGGCGGCTGCGGCCACGCTGCCCTCAAATCCGCCGCGGGCGCGCCGGCGCAAACCAAGCCTGCAACCCCGGACGATGAACGCCGCCAGGTCGCCATCCTGTTCGCCGATTTGAGCGGCTTCACGGCGCTGTCGAGCAAGCTCGACGCCGAGGACCTGCGCCAGCTCGTGGAAGCCTTCTATGCCAAGGTCGAAGCCGTCATCGCCCATTATGGCGGGACCGTCGACAAGCATATCGGCGATGCGGTGATGGCGCTGTTCGGCGCGCCGGTCGCCCATGGCGACGACGCGCTGCGCGCAGTGCGCGCCGCCCTCGATATCCAGCAGGCAGTGCCCGAACTGAAAGGTCCGTCAGGCGAACCGCTGGCAAGCCATGTCGGCATTGCCAGCGGCGAGGTCGTCGCGGGCGGCATCGGCCGCGGTTACACGGTCCTGGGCGATGCGGTCAACCTGGCCGCCCGGCTGGTCGAGCTGGCCCGCTCGGGCGAGACGGTCATCGCCGATGCCCTGCATCGCCAGCTTCAGGGCCAGATCCGCGCATCGGCCCTGATGCCGGCCAATCTCAAGGGCATCGCCGGCCCGGTTACCGGCTGGCGCGTCGAGGGTCTGGCGAGTGAGCGGGGCCCGGCAACGGCTTTTGTGGGTCGCGATGCCGATCTTTCGATGCTGAGCGGATTGCTGCAGGCCTGCCGTGACAGCCGTCGGGGGCGAATCGTCGTGCTGCGGGGCGAGGCCGGGATCGGCAAGAGCCGGCTGACCGAGGAGATCGCACGGCTGGCCCGGGCACGGGATTTTATCACCCACCGCACACTGATTCTCGATTTCGGCACGGGCAAGGGCCAGGACGCCATGCGGCTGTTGACGCGCGGACTGTTGATGATACCGCCGGGCAGCGACAAGCAGCAGCGCAAGGCCGCCGCCGATCAGGCGATCGCGATCGGTTGGTTGTCTGCGGAAGACCGTCCCTCGCTCGACGATCTGCTCGATATCCCGAGCGAGAGCGAGGAACGCACGCTGTACCAGGCCATGGATGAAGGCACTCGCCAGGCGCGCCGCCGCGGCCTGCTGACCGGGCTGGTGAAACGGCTCGCCGCCGACCGGCCCTTGTTCCTGACGGTGGAGGATGCCCACTGGGCCGATGCGGCGTTGCTGGACGATCTTGCGGCCCTGGGGGCCGTCACCACCGAGGCAGCGCTGGTCCTTGCCATCACGACGCGGCCGGAGGGCGATCCGCTCGATCGCAGCTGGCGCGCAAAGATCGGTTCGGCCGCCGTCAGCACCATCGATCTTTCGCCGCTGAGCGCAGCTGAATCCGCCGAACTCGCCGCCGATCTGCTGGGCAGCGGCGACGAGCGCATCGCAGCCTGCGTCGAACGCGCCGGCGGCAACCCGTTCTTTCTCGAACAATTGTTGCGCCACACCGGCGAAGTCGCAGCGGCATCCGTGCCCGCTTCGGTGCAGAGCCTGGTGCTGGGCCGAGCCGACCGGCTGCCGGCGGCGGAGAAGCGCGCCTTGCAGGCGGCCTCGATCCTGGGCCAGCGCGTCTCGCTGTCGGCCTTGCGCCATCTGCTCGCCGATGCGGCCTATGAAGCGAAAAATCTGATCGACCAGCAGTTTCTGCGCCAGGATGGCGGCGGGCTTGCTTTCGTTCATGCGCTGATGCGTGACGGCATCTATGGCTCGCTGCTGAAGACGCGCCGGCGCGAGCTGCACCGCGCCGCCGCCGGCTGGTTTGCCGAGCGTGATTTGCCGCTGCGCGCCCAGCACCTGGAGATGGCGGAGGATCCGGACGCGGCGGCAGCCTATCTGGTCGCGGCAGAATCGACCGCCGGTGCCTATCGCATCGACCAGGCTGTCTCACTCGCTCAACGTGGGGTTGCTCTCGCCCAGGCCGGCCCGGTTCGCACATCGCTCGCCAATCTTGCCGGGGAGCTGCTGCAAGGCGTCGGACGGACCGCCGAGGCGATCGACGCCTTCCGGCTGGCCAGTGAGGCGGCACCCCCCGGCGCACCGCATCTGCGCGCGCTGCTGGGCCTCGCCCATGGCCTTTGTGTTCTCGACAAATTCGATGAAGCCGCCGAGGTGATGGACCGTGCCCAGGCAGAGGCCGAAGCGATGCAGCTTCTGGCGGAGCAGTCGCGCATCCACACTCTGCGGGGTAATGCCTATTTTCCCCGGGGCGATATTCCGCGCTGCCTCGCCGAACACAGTGAGGCGCTGCGCCTGGCCGAAGCCTCGGGCGCCATGGAGGAGCAGGCGCGCGCCCTGGGGGGCCTTGCTGACGCCTACTACATGCGCGGTCTGTTCCGCACCTCGGGCAAGATGTTCGAGCGCTGCGTGGATATCAGCGCCAGCCAAGGTTTCCGCCGCATCGAGGCCGCCAACCTGCCGATGCTGGGCATGATGGTGATGATGGATATGGAGCTGGAAAAGGCCCTCCATCTGGCGCAGCGCGCCGCCGCCATGGCCGAGCAGATCGGCCACCGCCGCGGGGCGATGATCGCCCATCACGGGATCGCCTTTCTGGGTTTCGAGCTTGGCGACATGACCGTGACGCGCGATGGCGCCGCCGCGGGGTTGGCGATCGCAACGGCGCTGGGGGCCCGCCGCTTTATCGGCGAAGGGTTGATGATCCACGCTCACTACGAATTTCTGACCGGGGATCCTGGCGCCGCTGAGACGCTGCGCCGGGCCAATGAGATCGCCCGGGAAACGCCGAGCTATATCCTTCCGTTGGGTCTTGGTCTTGCCGCCATGATCGCGCCGGACCGCAAGACGCGTCTGGCGGCACTGTCCGAAGGCGAAGCCCTGTTGGCCGCGGGCGCCATCAGCCACAATTATCTATTCTTCAATCGCTATGCCATCGACGCCTGTCTGGCAGCGGAGGATTGGGACGGGCACTGAGCGCTACGCCGCGGCACTGGAACGCAGCATGGCCGAAGAACCCTTGCCGATGACCGATTTTCTCACGGCCCGGGGACGCGCTATTGCTGCTGCCGGCGAGGGGCGAAAGGACGAGGTGAAAATCCGCCTGCTGCTCGATCAGGCCCGTGCCGCGAAGTGGCAGGCCGTCATCCCGGCTCTGGAGGCAGCTCTCACGGCTTGACGCGACGCTAGCGCGGCGCCAGGCGGCGGAAGGTCTGCGGGTAATCCATCACCAGCCCGTCGGCATCCAGCGCCAGATCGGCCTTGAAGCCGCGAAAGAGCCCCTCATAGGTCACCAGCGCGCCGGTCGACGCCCGCCAGTTGCAGGTATAGCGCTGGGAGACCGGCTGCAAGGTGAGCTCCGGCATCTTGATATAGGCGACCGTGATGGCCGCATTCTCGCCCGGCTGAAGCTCGAGCCGGCGAATGGCGAGCGTGTTGGTGAAGGGCGTGGCGGAGATATCGACATCGAGGCAGCCGGCGAGTTCGCTCAGATGCCCGCCCTCATGCTCGCGCCAATTACCTTCGCCATCGCTGCGCAGTGTGCGCTCCCTTGTGCCGTGAAGGTCGCTGACCTCCATCTCCAGCTTGCGGGTACGCCAATGGCGATCGCATTTGATCTTGTAGCGCAATCGAAAGGGAGAGCCGGCGGCGAAGCCCAGGACGAGGCCTTTGGCGACGATCTCCTCGTCGTCGAGCAGCAGACGCAGATGCTCCATGCCCTGGCCATCCCAAGGGGCCCAGAAGATGGAGCGCTCGCGGCTCATGCCCCGCAACTCATGGAATGAGGACGGTCGAACCCGTGGTCTTGCGCGCCTGGAGATCGCGATGGGCCTGGGCTGCATCCTTCAGCGGGTGGGTCTGGTTGATGGCGATCTTGACCGCACCTTTGCCGACCACATCGAACAGCGCCTGAGCGGATTCCAGCAGCTCCTCGCGGGTAACGGTGTAGCTGAACAGGGTCGGCCGGGTGAAATAGAGCGAGCCCTTGGTCGAGAGCAGGATCGGCTCGAAGGCGGGCACCGGGCCGGAGGCATTGCCGAAGGAGACGAACATGCCGCGCACCGCGAGGCTGTCGAGCGAGCCCTGGAAGGTATCCTTGCCCACGCCGTCATAGACCACGGGCACGCCCTTGCCGCCGGTGATCTCGCGCACCCGCTTGGCGACGTCTTCCTTGGTGTAGTCGATGACATGGGCGCAGCCGTTCTTCTGGGCCAGCGCCAGCTTGTCGGGGCTGCCGGCCGTGCCGATGACGGTCGCGCCGAGATGTTTCAGCCATTGGCTGGCGATCGAGCCCACGCCGCCCGCGGCGGCATGGAGGAGCACGGTCATGCCCGGCTTTACCGTGAAGGTACGCCGGATGAGATATTCGACCGTCATGCCCTGCAGCATCATTGCTGCGGCCTGCTGGTCGGAAACATTGGCGGGAAGCTTGACTGCTCGATCGGCCGGATAGAGGCGGTATTGCGAATAGGCGCCAAGCGGGCCGGCAGCATAGGCAACCCGATCGCCGACCTTAAGGTCGCCGACCCCGGGTCCGACCTTTTCGACGACACCGGCAGCTTCGGTGCCGAGACCGGAGGGCAACTCGACCTTGTAGAGCCCGCTGCGGTGATATGTGTCGATATAGTTGAGGCCGACCGCGGTCTGGCGCAGCAGCACCTGGCCCTGGCCCGGCTCGCCCACCTCGACTTCTTCCCAGCTCAGGACTTCGGGTCCGCCCGTTTTGGCAAAGCGGATGGCATGAGTGCGCATGACGACCTCCGGCATTTTCGGGAAAAGAGGAGCCTAGAGCGGCAGCAGCACGCCCTCAAGGGCGAGAAGGGCGACCTTGCTCTCCACCCCGGCGCCGCCGCTATAGCCGATCATGGCGCCGTCGGCGCCGACCACCCGGTGGCAGGGAATGATGATCGGGATCGGATTATGGCCGCAGGCAGCACCGACATTGCGCGCCGTGCCGCCCAGTTTCTGGGCGATTTCGCCATAGGTCAGCGTGCGGCCATAGGGAATGTCGAGCATGGCCTGCCAGACCTGCTGGTCGAATTCGGCGCCGTCGGGCTTCAGCGGCAGTTCGAATTTGCGCAGGCCACAGAAGAAATAGCCGTCGAGCTGGGCCTTGGCGGCGGCGAGCAGCGGGGTCTCGTCTTCCTGCTTCGCCTTGCCCCAATGCACGCTGACGATGGCCTGATCGCGCTCGACGACGGTGAGGGGGCCCACCGGCGTCTCGACGCTGGCGGTATAGGTCTTTGCCTTCTTCGGTGCTGATTTCTCAACCATGGAGCAATGCCTTGTCAAAACTGGTCGGGTCGGCAAGCGGCAATGAACAGACCGTGCCTTTGCATATATAGGCAGTGGCGCGGCCGTTTTCTTGTCCCTTACCCGCCGCCGGGTGGCTATCCGGTAATTGCTCCCCCGGTTCGATCACGCTCAGCACCAGATCGGGCAGCGAGTGGGAGCGCAGCGTGATCAGCAGGGCGTCGGTATCGGCCTCGCCGCGCTGGCCGACGATGACGATCTGGAGTGCCTCCTGCGCCAGCTCGCAGGCATTGAGGAAGCTCGCCAGCGGAAAGAAGTTCTTCTGGATCTCGCCGGAGAAGGCGCCCATCAGCGCATCGGCCCGATCGCGATAGGCGGATTTGCCGGTGAGATAAAAGAGGCGCGCCAGCACCTCGACCATGGTGGCGTTGCCGGCGGGTGTGGCGTGATCGACGGCGCTCTTGTTGCGCAGGATCAGATCGTCCGTATCGTCGGCGGCGAAGAAATAACCGCCCGCTTCCTTGTCCCAGTAGTGGCGATCGAGGACAGCGACCCACGTCTCGGCATGGGCGATGTATGTGTTGTCGCCGGTGATCTCGGCCAGGACCAGTGCCGCGCGCGCCATATTGGCATAGTCGTCCAGGCTGGCCGGATGGCGCGCCTTGCCGGCGCGCCAGCTATGCAGCAGACGGCCCTTGGCGGTCATCTGCTCGCGCACGAAAGCGAAAGCCTCGCTTGCCGCCCGCAGCCAATCCGGTTCGCCGAAGATATCGGCGGCGCGCGCCAAGGCTGCGATCATCAGCCCGTTCCAATCGGCCAGCACCTTGTCGTCCCAGCCCGGACGAATGCGCTTGTCGCGCCGCGCCAACAGGATCGCGCGGCAGGATGCGAGTTTTTCTTCCGTCGCAGCATCGGCGAAGGACGGGTTGGCGCTGCGGTTCAGGATGGTGTGGCCTTCCCAATTCCCGCCCGGCGTCACGTCGTAATACTGCTTGAAGAGGGCTGCGTCGGTACCAAGCGCCGCGTCGATCTCGGCCTCGCTCCAGACATAGAACTTGCCTTCGACACCTTCGCTATCGGCATCCAGCGCGCTGGCAAAGGCGCGCTGTCCATCGGCCGATGATGCCGCGCGCATCTCGCGTAAAAGCCAGGCGACGGTCTCGCGGATGCGCTGTTCATAGAGCGGCGAAGCTGTGTCCTGCCAGGCATGGGCCATCAGCTCGAGCAGGGCTGCATTGTCGTAGAGCATCTTTTCGAAATGCGGCACCAGCCATTCGGCATCGGTGGCGTAGCGCGAAAATCCACCGCCCAGATGATCGTAGATGCCGCCCTGGCCCATGCGCAGCAATGTGAGATGCACGGCATCGGGATAGCGGCGCTCGCCGCTGCGTTTGCCCGCGCGCCAGAGCAGCTCGAATACCGGCACTTGCGGGAATTTGGGCGCGCTGCCGATGCCGCCATGTTGCAGATCGACCTCCTGCAGCAGCCGTTCGGCGATGCGGTCAAGGATTTCGCGGCTGGCTGGCGATCCTGATTGGGGATCGGCGAGTTTTGCCAGCGCATTGCTGAGCGCCGTGACGTTCTCGCCGACCTTGGCGGGATCGTTGCGATAGGCATCGGCGATCCCCTTCAGCACCTGGGGAAAGCCCGGGCGGCCCCAGCGCTCCTGCGGCGGGAAGTAGGTTCCGCCCCAGAACGGCCTGGCCTCGGGCGTCAGGAACATGGTGAGCGGCCAACCACCCTGCTGGCCCAGCAAGGCGAGGGCGGATTGATAAATGGCGTCGAGATCCGGCCGCTCCTCGCGGTCGACCTTGATGTTGACGTAGAGCTCGTTCATCAGCGCTGCCGTCGCCTCATTCTCGAAGCTTTCATGGGCCATGACATGGCACCAATGGCAGGCGGCATAGCCGACCGAGAGCAGGATCGGCTTGTTCTCTCGTTTAGCCCGATCCAGCGCATCGGGCCCCCAGGCCCGCCAATGCACCGGGTTATCCTTGTGCTGCAGCAGATAGGGGCTGGTCTCATCGCCCAGTCGGTTGCGCTCGCTCATCGACGTCCTTCCATGCTAGCTGCGCATACAAGCTGGCGCCGGAGGATGACTCAACCTTAAACTTCCTCTCAAATTTGTAAGGAGTGCGCCCATATGAAGGTGAAGATCGATATCGATTGCACGCCGGAAGAGGCGCGCACGTTTTTCGGCCAGCCCGATCTGGGGCCGCTGCAGAAGGAGATGATGTCGCAGATGCAGGAGCGCATGCGCGCCGCCATGGCGAGCATGGATCCTGAGGCGATGATGAAAGCCTGGATGCCGGGCGGCGCCATGTGGGCGGGTTTCGGCGATCCGAAGAAGAAATAACGCCAAGAAGAACTAACGAAGGAACTGGAATGAACGATCTGTCGAAACCGGACCGCCACCAGGCGGGCGATCCGGCGCCGTTTTACGAAGCCCATGTTTTCTGCTGCACCAATGAGCGGCCGGCCGGCCATCCGCGCGGCAGCTGCAAGCCCAAGGGATCGGAGAAGCTGCGCGATTACATGAAGGCGCGGGCCAAGGAGTTCGGCCTGTCGCGCGTGCGGATCAACACCTCAGGCTGCCTCGATCGCTGCGAACTCGGGCCCACCATGGTGATCTATCCTGAAGGCGTGTGGTACAGCGTGCAGACGCGCGAGGATGTGGACGAGATCCTGCAAACGCATTTGATCGGCGGCGGCCGCGTGAGCCGGCTGATGCTGCAGCCCGAGGACAAGGTGCCACCGGCGCGGTGAGCAAGACCGCGACCAAACCCACGATCTACGCCTTTTCCACCGCGCCGGGCAAAAGCGCGATCGCCGTGTTGCGCGTTTCCGGCCCCGGTGCTGCCGACTCGATTCGCCATCTGACGAAGCGCGATCTGCCGAAGCCGCGCATGGCGGCGCTGCGCCATATCTTCGAGGGCGAGGAGCGCATCGACGATGCGCTCGTGCTGTGGATTCCCGGCCCCAGAAGCGAGACCGGCGAAGACATGGCCGAATTCCATCTCCATGGCGGGCGCGCGATTGCCGCGGCCGCACTCGCAGCACTCGCGCCATTGCCGGGCTATCGCGCGGCAGGCCCCGGCGATTTCACCCGCCAGGCCTTCGACAATGGCCGGCTCGATCTGACCCAGGCCGAGGCCGTCGCCGATCTCGTCGAGGCGGAGACGGCGGCCC
Organism: uncultured Alphaproteobacteria bacterium; assembly: GCA_963770335.1. Classification (GTDB taxonomy): domain Bacteria; phylum Pseudomonadota; class Alphaproteobacteria; order Dongiales; family Dongiaceae; genus DASXQK01. The sequence goes on along the minus strand of CAVYPG010000013.1, from coordinate 76,587 downwards.
AGCGCCGCCAGGCACTGCGGCAGATGGATGGGGCGCTGGGCAGGCTCTATGAGAGCTGGCGCGAGAAATTGCTGGCCAACCTCGCCCATGGCGAAGCGGCGATCGATTTTCCGGACGAGGATTTGCCGGCCGGGCTGATGACGCGGCTCAAGGGCGATATCGAAGTCCTGCGGGGCGAGATTGCAGCCCATCTCGACGATCGCCGGCGAGGGGAGCGGCTGCGTGAGGGATTCAGCGTCGCGATCCTCGGCGCGCCGAATGTGGGGAAATCGAGCCTGTTGAATTTCCTTGCCCAGCGGGATGCGGCCATCGTTTCGGCGCGGGCCGGCACCACCCGCGACGTGGTCGAGGTTCATCTCGATATGGCCGGATATCCGGTAATCCTGTCGGATACGGCCGGGTTGCGGGCGACGGCGGATGAGATCGAAGCCGAAGGCGTGCGCCGGGCGCTGGCCCGGGCGGAGTCGGCGGATCTGAAGCTGGTTCTGTTCGACGCGGCCCTCTGGCCGGCCGCCGATGACGCGACGGCGACCCAGATAGACGATAATGCATTGATATTATTGGCGAAATCTGACTTGTCCGCGGAGCTGCCAGATAACCCCTCGGTGTTGGGGCAGCCGGCGCTGGCGCTGTCGGTCAAGACCGGCGCGGGCACCGAGCCGATGCTGGCGCGGCTGAGGGATCTGATCGCCGACCGATCCGCGGCGGGCGAACTGCCGGCCTTGACCCGGCAGCGCCACCGCGAGGCGCTCGAGCGAATGCCAGGTGGCGTTGGGGCGAGCCGATAGCGCCGCCAGCCCCGAACTCATGGCCGAAGACCTTCGCCTCGCCGCCCGCGCCTTGGGGCGCATCACCGGCCGGGTCGATGTCGAGGACATCCTCGACCGGATCTTCCGCGATTTCTGTATCGGGAAGTGACCTGTTTCACGTGAAACATTCCCTTGGGGCCGCGGCCTCTTTGACCTGACCGGGCGTCCTCAGTAGATTGCGCCCCGCTATGGAAACAACCTCGGAAAGCTTCGACGTCATCGTTGTCGGCGGCGGTCATGCCGGCTGCGAAGCCGCGGCCGCGGCGGCGCGCCGGGGCGCCAAGACCCTGCTGGTCACCCATAACAAGGCGACAATCGGCGAGATGTCCTGCAACCCGGCCATCGGCGGGCTGGGCAAGGGTCATCTGGTGCGCGAGATCGATGCCCTCGACGGGCTGATGGCCCGCGCCATCGACCGCGCCGGCATCCAGTTCCGCATGCTGAACCGCAGCAAGGGCCCAGCCGTACGCGGCCCCCGGGCCCAGGCGGATCGCAAGCTCTATCGCCGCGCCATCCAGGATCTGCTGGCCGGCCAAGCCAATCTCGAGATCCGGGCCGGCGCGGTCGAGGATCTGCTGATCGGCGGCGATGGCCGGCTCGCCGGGATTCGCCTGGCGGATGGCAGCGGCGATCGCCTGCAAGGCTGCGGTGCTGACCACCGGCACCTTCCTTGGCGGCCTCATCCATATCGGCCAGGAGACGATTGCCGCCGGCCGGGTGGGCGAGGCGCCTTGCCTTGGTCTGGCCCGGACCCTCAAGGGGCTGGACCTGGCCATGGGCCGGCTCAAGACCGGGACCCCGCCGCGCCTCGACGGCCGGACCATCGATTGGGCCGGGCTTGCTATCCAGCCGGGCGACAACCCGCCGGAGCCAATGTCCTATCTGACGGCCCGGATCGAGGTGCCGCAAATCCCCTGCCACATCACCGAAACCACGGCGGCGAGCCACGAGCTGATCCGGCGCAATCTCGCCCGCTCACCCCTGTTTTCCGGCCAGATCGAGGGCACAGGCCCGCGTTATTGCCCTTCCATCGAGGACAAGGTGGTGCGGTTTGCCGATAAGGCCCGCCACCAGATTTTCCTGGAGCCGGAGGGGCTGGACGATCCGACGATCTATCCCAACGGCATCTCCACCTCGCTGCCGAAGGATGTGCAGCTCGATCTGCTGAAGACCATTCCCGGGCTGGAGCGGGCGGTCATGCTGCGGCCTGGCTATGCCATCGAATATGATTTCGTCGACCCGCGGGAGCTGACCAGCGAGCTGGAAGTTCGCCGCCTGCCGGGCCTGTTCCTGGCTGGCCAGATCAACGGGACGACGGGCTATGAGGAGGCCGCAGCGCAAGGGCTGATGGCCGGGCTGAATGCAGCATGGCGCCGGGGCCGTGCTGGACCGGGCCGAGGCCTATATCGGCGTCATGATCGACGATCTGGTGACACGGGGGGCGGATGAGCCCTATCGGATGTTCACCTCGCGGGCCGAATACCGGCTGCGGCTGCGGGCCGACAATGCCGATCAGCGGCTGACCCGCCGGGGCGAGGCCTGGGGCTGCGTGGGCCGGGATCGCTCAACCGCCTTTGCCGCCAAGGCCGCGGCGCTGACGCAGGCCCGCGCCCGGATGGGCGAACTGTCGGCGAGCCCCAGCCAGCTGAAGGCGGCTGGGTTCACCATCGCCCAGGATGGCGTGCGCCGGAATGCAGCCGAGCTGCTGGGCCATCCCGGAATCGATCTCGCGGCCCTTGCCAGGCTATGGCCCGAACTGCGCGGCCTGCGTCCGGACGTGGCCGAGCAGATCGAGATCGATGGTCGCTATGCGGGATATCTCGATCGGCAGGAGGCCGACATTCTGGCCTTCCGGCGCGACGAGGCGCTGCATCTGCCGCCGGACCTGGACTATGCCTCGATCGGCGGCCTTTCGGCGGAATGCCGGGCGAAGCTGACGGCCACCCGGCCGGCGACCCTGGGCCAGGCGGCCCGAATCCCGGGCATGACGCCGGCGGCGCTGACGGCGCTGCTGGGCCATGTTCGGGGCGGCAAGGCGGGGCGAGGCAAGCGCAAGGGCGAGGGAGCCGAGGCCCTCTCGGCGTGACACCGGCGCCCCTGACGCCCGCCGGCTTTGCCGCCGCGACGGGTGTTTCACGTGAAACATTGGAGCGGCTGGAGGGCTATGCGGCCCTGCTGGTCAAATGGCAGAAGGCCATCAATCTCGTCGCCCGCGATAGCCTGCGCGATCTGTGGCGCCGCCATATGCTGGATTCGGCGGCAATCTGGCCGCTCATCCCCCGAAACAGCCGGGTTTTGGTCGATCTGGGCAGCGGGGCAGGGTTTCCGGGACTGGTTTTGGCCATTCTTGGGGTGCCCGGAGGTCCATTTGGTCGAATCGGATGCCCGCAAATGCGCCTTCCTGAGTGAAGCGGCGCGGCTTTTCGCCCCGCTGCCGGTAAAGGTCCATCGTGGCCGCATCGAAGCAATCGAGCCTGTTGCGGCCGATGTGGTGACGGCGCGGGCCCTGGCCGATCTCGATACGCTGTTGGGCTATGCCAAGCCGCTTCGTAAAGCCGGACGGCGTTTGCCTCTTCCTCAAGGGCCGCCAGGCCGGCGATGAATTGACCCTCGCCAGTCAAAGATGGAGAATGACGATCGAACGTTTCCCAAATCCCGCCGAGCCGTCAGGAATTATCTTGCGAATCAAAGGTTTACATCAGTGAACCTGAACGCCGCCGGTACCGGCCGCATCTTCGCCATCGCCAACCAGAAGGGTGGCGTCGGCAAGACGACGACGGCCATCAATCTGGCAACAGCACTGGCCGCCTGCGGCAAACAGGTGTTGCTGGTGGATATCGATCCCCAGGGCAATGCCACGACGGGCCTGGGCATAGCCCGCGACCAGGTGGAGCGCGATGCCTATGACGTGCTGGTGGATGGCGTGGCCATGGCCGAGGCCATCCTGCCCACCCAGGTGCCGCAGCTTTCGATCGTTCCCGGCGGGGTCGATCTCGCCGGCGCCGAGCTCGAGCTTGCGCAGGTGATGGCGCGGGAATTCCGCCTGCGCCAGGCACTGGCGCCCATTGCCGGCCGTTTCGATTTCGTGCTGATCGATTGCCCGCCTTCGCTCAATCTTTTGACGGTGAATGCGCTCTCGGCCGCGTCCGCAGTTCTCGTGCCTTTACAATGCGAATACTATGCTCTGGAAGGTCTCAGTCAGTTGATGAAGACAGTTGATCTGGTAAAACAAAATCTAAACCCAACACTTGAAATACAGGGCGTGGTTTTGACCATGTATGACCGGCGCAACAACTTGTGCGACATGGTCGCGGCCGACGTGCGCCAGCATTTCGGCGCCAAGGTCTATGACACGATGATCCCGCGCAATATCCGCCTCTCCGAAGCGCCCTCGCATGGCAAGCCCGCACTGCTCTACGATCTGCGCTGTGCGGGCTCGCAGGCCTATATCCATCTGGCCGGCGAGGTGTTGCGCCGCGAACAGCCGGCGAGCGTGCCGGCGGGCGTCGAGCGCATGAGCGCCGACAGCAAGCGCGGCCTCGGCCGTGGCCTCTCTGCATTGCTGGGCGATGGGGCAGCAGCACCCGCCGCGGCAAGGCAAGGCCAGCGCCATCTGGCCATCGGCCAGCTCGAGCCCAGCCCCCTGCAGCCGCGCCGGCATTTCGATCGGATGAACTGGAAGCGCTCGCCGAATCGATCCGCGCCAACGGCATCCTGCAGCCGATCCTGGTGCGCCGGCACCCGGCCAAGGCCGATATGCATGAGATCGTCGCCGGCGAGCGGCGCTGGCGGGCGGCCCAGATGGCCGGCCTGCACGAGGTACCGGTACTGGTACGCGAACTCGACAACCGCGAAGTGCTGGAACTGGCGCTGGTGGAAAATCTTCAGCGCCACGACCTCTCCGCACTGGAAGAAGCCGAGGGCTATCGCCGGTTGATCGAGGAATTCAGTCTGGCGCAGGAGGATCTCGGCCGGCGCGTGGGCAAGAGCCGCGCCCATATCGCCAATACGCTGCGCCTGCTGAAACTGCCCGACGCGGTCAAGGCGCTGCTGATGCAGGGTCGCATCACCGCCGGCCACGCGCGTGCCTTGCTCGGCGCCCGCGATCCCCTGGCGCTGGCGCGCAAAATCATCGCCGAGGGCCTGTCGGTGCGCCAGGCCGAAGCACTTGCCGCGCGCAGTGCCACAGCGCCGGCCAGGCGCAAGAAGGCGATCGAGAAAGATGCCGATACCCGTGCGCTGGAACGCGATCTGGCGAAGCTGCTGGGGCTTGCGGTCGACATCGCCCATGGGCCGGCGGGCGGCTCGCTGACCATCCGCTATCGCACCCTCGAGCAACTGGATGACGTGATCCGCCGGCTTAACCGGAACGATTAACTAGCCGGATTTCGCCGTCAGCGCCGGCTGCGCACCAGGCCGGCGACGTCGAGCAGCGCACGCTCGGCGATGGCGGCCTTGGGCTGGGCGTTCGTCTTGATGTCGATCTCTGCCCGGATCAGCCGGTCCAGGGCCTCGCCCAGAAGTGCTGGCGTCCAGAGACGGAGTTGAGCCAGGAAACGGCTTTCCAGCTTGAAGAAAACCGGCGGCCGCAAGAATGCGCATGGCCTCGCGCGGTTCGCTGGCTGTCACCACCTGGTGCAGGCGCATGATGTGGCGGGCGGCGGCGCGCAGGATATCCACCTCGCCATGGCCATCCTCCATCGCCCGGGCATAGCCGCGGTCGATGGCGGCGCGGTCGCCATCGCCGAGCGCGAAGATGCAATCGTCCAGCGAGGCGACGGAACTGTCGCCGATTACCGCCGCCACATCTTCGAGCGTCACCTGCCTGGCGCCGCTGCCGACATAAAGCGCAAGCTTCTCCAGCTCCTGGCGCGTCACGCCGCGGTCGCCGCCGAGATGAGCAAGGAGATAGGCCTGGGCCTTGGGCTCGATCGAAAGTCCATGGGCCTTGAGCGAATCCAGCACGACGCGGGTGAGCGCCTCTTCATCGTCCAGATAACACGCAATGGCCGCCGCGGCGGTGGCGCTCTCGAAGACCTTGCGCAAGGCGGAGCGGGGTGCAAGCTCGCCTGCTTCCAGCACCAGGAAGGATGCGGGCGGCGGCCCGGACAGAAGCTCGTCCAGCGCGTCAGCATGATTGTCGCCGGCCTCGCGCAGCCGCAGCACGCGCCGCCCGCCGGAGAGCGATAGTGCCGCGGCCTCGTCGGCCAGGCGTGCGGGATCGTCCTTCAGCTGTGCGGCGGAAAGTTCGGCGACGCGGAAGGGATCGCCGGCATCGCCTGCGATTCGCGTGACGAGATCGAGAGCCCGCTCGCGCACCAACCCCTGATCGGGTCCATAAAACAATACCGCCGCGACCTTCGATTCGGCCGATTGCAGGAAGCGGCCCTGATCGCGCGGCGCCACCTTCATGCGCGCTTAGCCGCCGCTCGGCCGGGCCAGAAAGACGGCAAGCTGGGTGGCGATGTCTTCGGCCAGGCTTGAGGCGCCGCGCTGGCGCGCATTGTTGGTAGATTGGATCGTGGCGAATTCGTCGTCCAACAGGTCGTAGCTGGTGGTCGTTCGGCTGGTGCCCTGAAGGACCGGCGTGGCATTGCCGCGCTGGTACAACTGGAATGTGGCGTTCAGGGTCAGATTTGTGCGGCTTGCCGTCTGGTCCTGCAGGATCAGCAGCTGGCTGGCGTGCTCCTGCAGATGGATCACCAGATCGTATTGCGGATTGCTTGGCGCACCCGCCGGATTCATCCGGTCGCGTAGCGCGTTATAGAGGTTCTGCCCGGTACGGTCGGCGATGGGCAGGATGTGAACGCTCGCGAGTTGAGGGGCGGCGTTGCCGCCCACCGCCCCATCGGCGGTGTTGACCTTGCCGTAGAGGGGTTGCCAGCCGCAGCCGCCGAGCGTCAGCAGGCCGAGCAGGGCGAAACCGAGCAGGGCGATGGTGGGCCTAGACCACAACATTGATGATCCTGTTCGGCACGATTATCACCTTGCGTAGCGGCATGCCGGCAATCGCCCGCTGGACATTTTCATCCGCCAAAGCAGCGCGTTCGGCCGCATCCCTGGCCATGTCGCGCGGCAGGCTTAACGTGGCCCGCAGCTTGCCGTTCACCTGGACTGCGACGGTCACCGTGTCGTCGATGATCAGCTCCGGATCGGCTTCCGGCCACGGCATCTCCGCCAGCAGGCTCTTATGGCCGAGACTCTGCCAGAGCTCTTCTGCCAGATGCGGCATCATCGGGGCCAACAGGCGGGTCATGATCTCCAGCGCTTCGCGCCTGGCGCCCGTCAGGCCGCCACCCTTGGCGTCCCCAGAGTTGGCGTCCAGCGTCTTGGCGTCATCCAGCGCATTGGCGAATTCATACAGCCGCGCCACCGCCCGGTTGAAGCGGAATTTCTCGATATCGTCCGTGACGCCGGCGATCACCTTGTGAGTGGTGCGCCGCAGTTCCAGCGCTGCGGGATCGCCGTCGGAGCCGGATTTGTTGGCCGCCGGGGCGCTTTTGGCTGGCGCATTGGTCACCATGCGCCACAGGCGTTGGACGAAGCGCCAGGCGCCTTCGACGCCGGCCTCCGTCCATTCCAGATCGCGTTCCGGCGGGCTATCGGACAGCATGAACCAGCGTGCCGTATCGGCGCCGTAGGTCCCGATGATCTCCGTCGGATCGATGACGTTCTTCTTGGACTTGCTCATCTTCTCGGAGCGGCCGGTTTCAACCGCAGAGCCATCGAGGGTCGAGACCAGCCCGCCCGCGGACCCCTTTTTGACCTCTTCGGGCAGCAGCCAGTTGCCGGCCGCGTCGCGATAGGTCTCGTGACAGACCATGCCCTGCGTGAACAGGCCGGCAAACGGCTCGTCGATGCCGATCAGGCCGATGCGGCGCATGGCGCGGGTGAAGAAGCGCGAATAGAGCAGATGCAGGATCGCATGCTCGACGCCGCCGACATACTGGTCGACGGGCATCCAGTAATCGACGGCCGGCCGGTCGAACGGCGCTTCGCTGCGTGGCGAGCAATAACGGGCAAAGTACCAGGAGGAATCCATGAAGGTGTCGAACGTATCGGTCTCGCGCCGGCCCGGCTTGCCGCATTTGGGGCAGGCAACATGTTTCCACGTCGGGTGATGCTCCAGCGGATTGCCCGGCTTGTCGAAGGTCACATCATCGGGCAGCCGCACCGGCAGATCGGATTTCGGCACCGGCACGATGCCGCAAGCTTCGCAATGGATCACCGGGATGGGAGCAGCCCCAATAGCGCTGGCGTGACACCAGCCAGTCGCGCAGGCGGTAATGGACGGTGCCCTGGCCCATGCCGGTCGATTGCAGGCGCGCGATAGCCGCAGCGATGCCCGAGGGCACATCGAGGCCGTCGAGGAAATCGGAATGGGCGAGGCGGCCATCATCGACATAGGCGACGTCGCCGACGTGGAACGTTGCCGCATCGGCATCCGGTGGGAATGACCACCGGCTTCACCGGCAGATCGTATTTGCGGGCGAATTCCAGATCGCGCTGGTCATGGGCGGGGCAGCCGAAGATGGCGCCGGTGCCGTATTCCATCAGCACGAAATTCGCCACATAGACCGGCAGCTTCCAGCATGGATCGAAGGGATGGACCGCTTCCAGCGTGGTGCGATAGCCCTTCTTCTCCATCGTCTCGAGCGCCTCGGCGGTCGTCGCCGTCTTGCGGCATTCCTCCACGAAGGCGGCGAGCTTCGCGATCGCCCTTGGCCGCCAGTTCGCCCGCCAGCGGATGATCGGCGGCGATGGCAACGAAGGAGGCGCCGAACAGCGTATCGGGCCGGGTGGTGAAGATCTCCAGCTTGTCGGATCGCCCGGCCAGCGCGAAGAAGACCCGCGCACCTTCGGAGCGGCCGATCCAGTTCTCCTGCATCAGCCGCACCTTGGCCGGCCAGCGATCGAGCCGTTCCAGCTCGGCGCGCAGCTCGTCGCTATAGGCGGTGATGCGGAAGAACCATTGGGCCAGCTTGCGCCGCTCGACGATGGCGCCCGTCCGCCAGCCGCGGCCGTCGATCACCTGCTCATTGGCCAGCACGGTCTGGTCGACCGGATCCCAGTTGACGCTGGCCTCGCGGCGATAGACCAGGCCCTGCTCCAGCAGGTCGACGAACATCGCCTGTTCGTGGCGGTAATAGTCCGGGTGGCAGGTTGCGATCTCGCGCGTCCAGTCGAGGGAAAGGCCCATCGACTTCAGCTGATCGCGCATGGTGGCGATGTTGTCGTAGGTCCATTTCGCCGGATGGACCTTCTTCTCCATGGCGGCGTTCTCGGCCGGCAGGCCGAAGGCATCCCAGCCCATGGGATGCAGCACGTTGAAGCCGCGCGCCCGCTTGAAGCGGGCGATCACATCGCCCAGGGTGTAGTTGCGCACATGGCCCATATGGATGCGCCCCGAGGGATAGGGGAACATCTCCAGCACGTAGTATTTGGGCCGCTTGGGCTCCAGGCGCGCGGTGAAGCTGCCGCGCTCGGCCCAGAGAGCCTGCCATTTGCGCTCGGAATCGCGAAAGTTATAACGCGCGGCGGGAGAGGGCGAATTGTGGGCGGGCGAGTTGGGCGATGGCGGCATGGTCGGGCAAGGCGCCGGCGAAGCGCTGGCTCAGCTGATCAGGACGTGCCGCCGGCGATGCGCATCTGGCGCGCCCGGGTCAGGATGGCATCTTCCATGTCGGTTGCCGTATTCGGCGCTACCGGCGCGTCTATCCAGCCGGTGCCCTGCTGCACCTGATGAAAGACCGAGGCCTTGATGCCGTCGGCGCGCAGCTGGCGGCCCAGGATATAGATATTGACCTTGAAGCGTTCCGTCGGTGTGGCCGGCGGCGTGTACCAATCGGTGATGATCACGCCGCCAAAGGGATCGGCGGAGACCAGCGGCATAAAGGCGACGGTATCCAGGGAAGCGCGCCAGAGCAGGCTGTTGACGCCGATGAGGCCGCTGCCGGAATCGCTGTCTTTGCCCGAATCGCCGCCGCCGAACAGGCCGCCGCCGCCGAAAACGCTCGGCGGATTGGCATAGCGAGCCTTGCTGTCGCCCGGCAGGCGCTCGATCGGATACTTGTCCTCGATCGGCACGTCGGGCCCGCAACCGGCCAGGGTCCAGACCACGGCAAGGGCCGGCAGGGTCAGGGCTGCGCGCAGCCAGCGACGGCTTTGGCTGTCGGCGGAGCTTGAAATCACATGCTTCTCCCTGGGCCAACGCGCATCGGGTGGCCCAAGCGGCAGACCTAAGCAAAACTCGCCCCCCCGGTCAAGCAAACCGGTCAGGCAACGCAGCGCCACTGGACCACGTTTCGCTTTGCATGACGGGAAATTTTGGCTATTCACTCCTCAAATCACGCCAAATTTCCGCGATGGATCGCTTATGGGCAAGATCATCTGGCTCGCCTCCTACCCAAAATCCGGGCAATACCTGGGCTGCGCGCCTTCCTGCACAACCTGCTGCGCGACCCGAAGGAAGCCTATTCGCTCGACAAGATAACGGACTATTCCGTGGGCGACAGCTATGGCCTGTCCTACCAGAAATTTCTGCGCAAGCCGGTCAAGGAAATGACCGACGAAGAGATCGCAATCCTGCGCCCCAGGGTGCAAAAAATGTACACGGAAATGAGTCCCGACAACATCTTTGTCAAGACGCACAACGCACTGATCGATTACCTCGATCGGCCGATGCATGCGATGGAGTACACGGCCGGGGCGATTTATATCGTGCGCAATCCTCTCGATATGATCGTGAGCCACGCGGACCATTACGGATTCAGTATCGACGAATCCATCGCCAATACGGCGATCGAAGAATTGAAGATGGACAGCGGCAAGTTCACTTATGAAATCCATTGCTCGTGGTCCCGCCACGTCGAGAGCTGGACCGCCAATCCCTCGCCCGGGCTTCACGTCATGCGCTATGAGGACATGAATCAGCGGCCGGTCGAGGCCTTCGGCGGGTTGGTTCAGTTCCTGCGTTTGCCCGTCGGGCAGGCGCGGCTTCGCCGCGCGATCGAGAACTCGTCGTTCAAGACCCTGCGGAAACTGGAGGACGAGGCTGGCTTCCAGGAGCGGTCGGACAAGTCGGCCCGTTTCTTCCGCGAGGGCAAGGTCGGTGGCTGGCGCGATGTGCTGACCCCAAAACAGGTGGAAGCAGTTGTCGCAGCTCATGAGCCACAGATGCGTCGTTTCGGTTATTGGCCGGTGAAGGACTGGCCCGCCCAAGTCGAAAAAGCGGGGGCCCTTGCCTGACAGCGCGATTGAAAACAGGCTGATCATTCAAAAGCTGACGCATGGCCACTGAATACAAGCGGGTTGAGCAAGGGCGCCGCCCCGATCTGCCGGTTCGCCCCGAGACCTTGTTCAATGAACGTCTGCTTGGCGTGGGCGATCGGTTGCCCGATTTCGCGCTGCCCGATCCGACGAGTCAGTCCCGTTTCTTTTATCAAACGGTTACCGGGGCGCCGGCGGTCTTCATGATGGCCGCGAACACAGCGACCCAGGAGCAATGGGACGAGATTAAGGCGCTGGCCGCCTTGGCCACGTCCATTCATGACGCTGACGCTGACCTGTTCATTGTCTCCAATGACGGCGTCGAATCCCTCGAAATGGTCGCCAAGATCATTCCCGAGCATGCCATCTGGCTGGCCGACATCAAGGGCGCGGTCAATCTGGGTCTGCGCACGGCTGCGCAGTTCGAGTTTTCCGGCGTGGTCTGTTTCGTGCTGGACGCCAACCAGCGCATTCATGCCGTTCGCGGTCCCGCCGCCGGCCAGGCCGAATGGGCATTGGGAGTATTGCAAGCGATGGGCAGGGAAGAATCACGGCGACTGGGACAGGTGGCACCCGTCCTGATGTTGCCCATGGTGCTGGATGGCGAGGAATGCGGCAGGCTGCTTGCTCAGATCGAAGCCAGCGGCCGGCCCCGGGGAACTGCATCCATCGAAGACCGGGTCTTCGGCGAGCACATGTCAAAAGTTCTCTTGCGGCGAATTGGCCCCGAAATCGAGAAGGCCTTTTCCTTCGACGACATTTCCCTCGAGTCCCTCGCGCTGCGCTGGGATGATCCAGCTTCAGCGGCCGACAAGGGCCGCGCGATCAACGATCCGGCGGTGGAGGGACGGCCTTTCCACCTGATCGTCGACCTTGACGCGGCTGGATATTCAGACGGCGAGGTGTCGTTTCCGGAGTTTGGCCCCCATCGCTATCAGCCGGGCCCGGGCGGGGCGATCATTCATGCGGGCACGCTGCTGCGCAATCTGGCCCCGGTATCGGCCGGGCGACGCTGTCTGCTGACGGCGACGCTGAGACGCCAGGCAAGCGCTCGCCCTGGAGCAAGATCGGATCAGGTTGAAGCAACCTGATCCGTCAAGCTTGCCCTAACTTCTTTAAATTAGCGGCTGATTTACGGCTCAAGTTTATTCAACTTGAGGCGGAGCCGCCTTCAAAAATTTCTTGTAGAGGCGCTCGACCGCAGCCATGTCAGCCGCGCGGTGGGCCTTCATGTCCTGCTGCAGCAACGCCATTTGCTGTGGCGACACGCTTGGCGGCGCGCCGCGGTTCATGATGCCGCTGAAGCACCGGCGAGCGGCAGCTCGAGCGGCTCTGCGATGGCCTCGATCAGCGGCGCCAGAGATTTTTCATACCGGCGCCAGCGCGCAACCGACGAACGATAGATAGGCTTGCGAACCTGCGCGACGCTGGCCGTTTTCACCGAGCGCTCGGTCCGGTGAAAAGAAAGGCAGCGATCATCCCAGGGAAGTCCGCAAAATTCGACGATACGCCGCGCCTCACCTTCGAGTCCGCCCACCAGTTCCTCGTATTGCACCTCGGCAAATGAATCCGCGGGCAGAACGCGCCGCCAGTGCACCATCAAGTCGAGATACATCCTGTAGTGGCGGCCGAGCTGGCCGAGCTCATAAGCATAAGGGATGTTTTCTTTGCGGAAGCGCTGAAAATAGCAAGAGAGGCAGGTATCGATCGGGTTGCGCCTGACATGAATGATCCTGGCGCGGGGCAGGATCATCCGGATGAATCCGATGAACATGAAGTTCGCAGGCATCTTGTCAGTTATTCGCAGGGCGTCTCCAGCGCCTTCTCTCAGTTCACCTACATACCGCTCGCCGGCGAGCTGGAAGCGCTCTTTCGGCAATCCGGCAACGCTTTCGGGGAACGTCAGATCCGTCCCGTCGGCGCGTTCGAGCCTGACGATGTTCGAAGAGACCACCTTGGCCAAGATCGATTTCTCTCCCGCGCCATGCACGGCCGGATGGCTGGCGAGGATCTGTTCCGTTAGCGTCGTGCCGGATCGCGGGAAACCGACGATAAAGACCGGCGTTTCGGAAGAGCAACCGTGGCCTTTGCCACCATCAAGAAGTTCGGCCGTAAAGAATTTCCGCAGCCGCTCAAATCGGCCACGCTCTCCCGTCTCGTCATATACCACTTCGTCCCTGACCAGGCGATTGGCTTCGCTCAGCCGCGCGAACGCGTCCTCGTAACGCCCGACATCGTCGTAGGCTTTCGCCAAGGCAAAATCCAGCATGGCGCGCGACTTGCCGGAAAGCGAACCGCGATCCAGACGCAGCGCCTCCATGCGGGCGAGCAGGCTGTCTTGCTCGCCAACCTTTTCGGCTCGCGCCAGGTGATAGTAGGCGCCAACCGCCGAAGGGTCGTGCTGCAGCGCATTCACGAACACCTGCTTCGATTCCTCGATCTCGCCCATCTCCTGCAAGATCACGCCAACGTTGATCCGCATTTCGCCATCGCTCGGACGAAGTGCGACGGCGCGTTTCAACAGGGCGAGGGCCTCGCCAGGGCGGTCAAGCTCGCGAAGCGCGTCCGCATAATTTTGCAGGGCCTCGGCGAAATGCGGCTGCAATGAAATTGCCGCGCTGAATGATTTTATGGCGGCCGAAAAATTCCCGGCTTTGACTTGGGCATTGCCCAGGTTGAAGTGGTTTTGCGGCGATTGGGGATTGATCAATGTTGCTTGCGTCAACTGACGGACAGCTTCTTCGTGGCGGCCCAGCTCGGAAAGCACGTTGCCGTGATTGCTCAACGCCTCGGCGCTACGGCCGTGCAAAAGCGCCCTCGCAATAAGACTCTCGGCCTCTTTGAATCGCCTCTGTGTTGCCCGGATGACGCCCAGCATGTGCAAGGCATTGAAATCGCCAGGCGCCTGGCGGATAAGCCTTTCGTACAGGCGTTGGGCCGTTGCGAAATCGCCCTTCGCATAGGCCTTCATTGCGATCTTGTGGGCATCCTGACTGGGCATGGAGCAAGCCTTATAGCCCTTGCTGTATATCGCAACACACCGGCGATCCTGGGCCAGCGCCTATAAGGCGGCGCGGCCTCATATGTCAAATCTTTCAGCGCGATAAGCGCCACGGCCTGGTGGTGCCCCAGCACAGCATCGGCTAAAAACTCGACGCGCTCAGGCGCCACAATATGTTCCGCTTTTGTTCCGTATCTATAGAAAACCGGGCCGCAGATGTACATTTCGTGGCGTAGGATTGGCACTGCGTTGCGTTTTCGCCACAGTTTCGCCCAAAAGACACCATCCTTGGCCGGACTGCTTGACCTCAACCGCCCAACGGCTAAGGATGGCGGCGTTAAAGGCCATCGTGACGTACTGACGGCATCCATTTATGGGGGCTTGTCGTCTTTGGCCGCGACGGGGCCCACAAAAGGGGGCTCTAAACCAACGGATCGGTCGCTCCTAGGGCATCCGGTTCAGCACTTAGAGAAGGGAACCTTCGTAATGAAGAAAGCACTATATGGAACGACAGCCCTTGTCGCGGCCACCATCGTGGCGGGACAAGCGGACGCTGCGTCGGGCCTGAAGCTCGGCATTACCGGCTTCTATCGTGGAGCGATCGGCGCGAGTTTCGGCGACGACAACACTTCTGGACCAAGTTACGGCGCAGGCCAGTCCGGCCGTAACAACGTCACCTTCCGCCAGGAAGTTCGCGTCAACTTCACAGGCTCGACCACCCTCGACAACGGCATCACCGTTGACGTGCTGGTTGGCTTGAACGCCGGTGGCCAAAACAAGGTCACTTCGAACGCTCCGGCTCGCATCAACCGTGCCTACATGGATCTCAGCGGCAAGTTCGGCCAGGTTCGCTTCGGCGATGCGAACTCCGCCTACCAGTCCATGTGCGTTGGCGATCCCGGCAACGTGACAGCCAACTTTGGCTTGAACAGCCCGAACGAGTCGTTCAGCAATGCCGGCAAGCGGCAGGTGAATGGAAACCTCGGTGGCTATATGCCGACGGCCATTTCCGGCGCCGGCACTTGCTTCGGTCTCGAGACCCGCAGCACGAAGATCCTATACTTCTCGCCGACCTTCGGCGGGTTCAACTTCGCCGTTTCGTTCACTCCCGATCATATTCGCTCGGCCGGTGGCTCGGGCGGCATCGGTGGTTCGAATGGCCAAGGTGCACCGACCACCACGGGCGCTGCGTTCCACGACTTCCTGTCCGCTGGCGTCAACTTCAACCACGATTTCGGCGGTGGCATTACGCTCTCGGCCGGCGTCTCGGGTGAATGGGCGCTCGGAGGCAAGTCAAGCAACACCGATAGCGCCAGTGGTCTTTCCAACAAGCCGTCCATGTACCAGGCCGGCTTCCAGGTCGGGTTCGGCGGCGGTTGGGCGGTTGGTGCGTCCGGCCAGTATGTGAAGCACTATGCAAATGCCGGTTATGGCTGCGTCAACAGCGAGTTCGCCTGTCGGTCTACAAAATCCGACAACGCATACATGATCACGGCCGGTGGCAGCTACACGATGGATGCCATCTCAATCGGCCTCGAGGGTCTATACAACCGCTATCAAGCGTTCGATGGTCATGCGGCCGGCGGTGACTCAAACGGCAATGCCACGTATCTGGGTGTGTCTTTGAATGCGGCTTATGCACTCGGCCCGGGCATTTCGCTCGAAGGTCAGGTTGCCTGGACGCGTTCGGATACAAGCTTTGACACTCCGCCGACGACTTTCGGTCCGGAGAACAGCGTCAATTCTTACGAAATCGACATCGGCACGGCGGTCAACTTCTAATCGATCGTACCGGCTATCTTCAGGGGGAGCGGTTCGCCGCTCCCCCTTTTTCTTTTGCGTCGCTTGCCTGAACGGCGACATCGGCAAACACCTGGCCATGGCAGCGCAGCTTGATCTCAGCGGACTGGCTGACGTGCGGCGGCGCCTGGCGGAAGCCGCGAGACGGGCGGGCCGCGATCCAGCCGCGGTCACGCTGGTTGCGGTTTCCAAGACCAAGACAGCGGCGGCGATCGAGCCCACGCTGAAGGCGGGCCAGCGCGTCTTTGGCGAAAACCGGGTCCAGGAGGCAGCGGTGAAGTGGCCGATGCTTCGCCAGGCCACCTCCGGCATCAAGCTTCATTTGATCGGGCCCCTGCAGACCAACAAGGCCGCGGATGCGGTTGCGCTGTTCGATGCGATCGAATCCATCGACCGGGAAAAGCTCGCCCGCATCCTGGCACAGGAAATGGTGCGTCAGGCGCGAAGGCTCGATTGTTTTATTCAAGTCAATACCGGCGCCGAACCGCAGAAGGCCGGAATTTTACCGACGGACGCCGACCGCTTCATCGATCTGTGCCGGAACGAATTGAACCTTCCGGTGGTCGGATTGATGTGCATTCCGCCGGCCGCCGACGATCCGGCGCCGCATTTCGATCTTCTCGCCAGCATTGCGCACCGTCACTCGATCGCCGGCCTGAGCATGGGCATGAGTGGCGATTTCGAGATCGCCATCGCCCGGGGGGCAACCCATGTGCGCGTCGGCAGCGCCATCTTCGGTCAGCGCGAGAAGACACCCTCAGCCTGACGATGCTCGATAGCGGGGCCGACTTGACAGTTCGACTGGCTCGCCGCTAAACCGCCGCGATGCCATCCACGCCGGACAATTTGCCAGCGACCGTTCCGAGCGGCGGGCAGGACGCCCTCGTTCGCGCCTATTGCGCCGATGCCGAGAAACTCCTCTATCAGGACCGTCTCGACGAAGCGAAAGCCGCCGCCCAGAACGCGCTGCGCCTGGCGCCTCACGATGCCGCCGCGCTGAATATCCTGGGTGTCATCGCACTCCAGCGCGGGGAATTGGAATCGGCGGTTCGCGCCATCGGCCAGGCGGTGATGCTCAAGCCCGATGCTCCCGATCCGCGCCACTTTCTGGGGCTGGCTTACGAACATATGGGCCGGTACGAAGAGGCCATCGCGTCATTCCAGGCGGCCCTCGCCTTGCAACCGAGGTTGGCCGACACCCTCAGCGAGCTGGCGAAGATTTTTGCCATCCTCGGCCGGCGCCAGGAGGCCGAGGCAACGCAGCTTCGCCTGATTGAGGTCGACCCGGGCGACATCGCTGCCTATGCGGCACTGGCCGAACTATCGCCGCACTCGTTCACGAGCGAACATTTGCAGACGTTGCGGCAAGTGGCCGCGGACGATACAGCGCACAAGCGGGCACGCGCATTCGCGAATTTTGCCCTCGCCGCCACGCATGAATCGCGCGGTGAATTCGATCAGGAATTTGCCTGCCTGACGACGGGCAATGATTTGATGCGCGCCAGCTTTGCCGGCGCTGATGACGTTCCGCTCTCAATCATGCCCCAAAGGGAGCGCCCGAAATTCATCCCGGCGGACCAGGCGTTAAGGCGAATTGGCGAGGCCCGCGCCTTCGCCGAGACGATGTTCAATGCGGAGTTTCTTCGCCATTTCGCCGGCAGCGGCCATCCTTCGAGCCTTCCGATCTTCGTTGTGGGCATGCCGCGCTCAGGCAGCAGCCTCATCGAGCAGATCCTGTCCAGTCATCCCGTTGTATACGGTGCGGGCGAAATCCACGCCTTTCGCGACTGCTGCATTGCCGGACAGTGGCCCTTCGAGGGCTATTATCGGCAGGACGCCCTGGGCGCCATGTCGCCTGGCGAGCCACAGTCCCGTCATTTCCGCATCCTCGGCTCCAGCTATGTGAAGGCAATCCGGCCGCTTGCGCCCAAGGCGCAGCGCATCGTCAATAAGATGCCCGGGCTGTTCATGTATATTGGCATGATCCATCTCTGCTTGCCGAACGCGATCATTCTTCATTCGGTGCGCGATCCCGTCGACACTTGTCTCGGCTGCTACAAGCGTCTGTTCCACACCGGCAACGAAACAACTTACGACCTTGGCCTGCTCGGCAAACATTACCAGGAATATCGCCGCGTCATGGCGCACTGGCAGCGCGTACTACCGGGGCGCGTCATCGATGTCGTTTACGAAGACCTCGTGCGCGACCCGGAAGGACAAATTCGACAGCTGTTGGAGGCCTGCAAATTGCCGTGGGACGATCGCTGCCTGAGGCCCCATGAAAATCCAAAGCCGGTACGCACCGCCAGCCAGTTGCAGGTCCGCTCGCCGATCCATGGCGCGGCGACCGGGCGCTGGCGCCGCTATGAGCGTCACCTGGGATCCTTGTTCCGGTCCCTCGGTCCATACGCGCCAGAGGAGGCGCGCGCTTCACCGCAAGACTAACCTGCGCCCTCTCGTAGCGCCGCGGCCAGCGGCGCCAACTGCCGCTCGAATCGGCGCCAGCGGCCGACCGACGATGCATAAAGCGGCCGGCGAACCTGGGTTTGACTCTGGGTGAAGACGGCGCGGCGCGTTTCGTGAAAATTCAGGCAGCGCTCGTCCCAGGGAAGTCCGCAATGAACAAGCAGCCGCCTCACGCTGCCTTCAAGATCGCTGACAATCGCCTCGTAGTCGATTTCGAGCACGCGTCCCTGCGGCAGGACCTGGCGCCAGTGGGCCATCATCTCGCGATAGAGGACGTAGCGCCGCGCGAGTTCGCCAAGATCATAGGAAAAGGCCTGGTGGTCGCCGAAGTCGTTCTCGAAACAGGAGAAGCACGTGTCCATGGGGTCGCGCCGGACATGAATGATCGCAGCATTGGGCAAAATCAGATGGATCAGGCCAAGGCGCCGATAGTTTCCCAGGTTTTTGTCGACGACGCGTGTTGCGCCGGGTGCCAACGCGGCAAGGCGCCTGACATGGCTTTCTCCCAGCGAACCGAACTCCGGCTCGGTGCCGTCGGTCAGCGATTCCGGAAAAGAGACCCCCGGTTTGGAGAGATTTTCCGCCAGGTCGCTGATGTCAGCCAGTTCGCCTGCGCCGTAGACCTGGGGATGGCTCGCCAGGATTTGCTCCACCATTGTCGTGCCCGAGCGCGGAAAGCCGATGACGAAGACGGGCAGACGCGACGGCGAACCGGCGTCTGCGTGCCGTGCGAGCAGCGAGGCATCAAGGACTCGGCGGATTGTGCGAAAACGGTCGCCGGCAGCTTGCTCGTCATAGGGAATAGCCTTGCGGCGCGCCGTGTTTGCCGCCGCCAGATGCGAGAAGGCTGTCTCGTTCTGGCCGGTGTCGCCACAGGCCTTGTAAAGCGCCAGATGCAGGCCGACCCGTTCATCCAGGCTCTGCATCGCCGGGCTGCGGAGCAGGCGCTCCATCGTGGCAATCTTCGGATCGCCGGCGGCAAAGGCGTGGATTCGGGACAAGTCGTAGTAGGGAACTCCCCAAGAGGGTTGCAACGCGATCGCGGCCTCGAAATTCTTGCGCGCCTCGGCCATTTCACCCTCGGCAGCTTGCAACCGGCCGAGCGCATGTCGCAGGACGGCCTCCTGCGGACGAGCCGTGGCAGCCCTCGTGAGCACGGCGATTGCCTCCTCTTCCTTGCCGTCTTGCTGCAGGCCGGTGGCAAGCAGGCAGATCGCCGCCGTGAAATCGGGCTGGCGGGCGACGACACGGCGCAGATACTCGATCGCCGGCCCCGGGCGCCCAAACTTCTGGTGAAGCGCCGCCAAATTGAATTCTGCTTCTACCATTCCGGGGCGCAGCGACAGAGCGTGCTCGAGGCAAGCAATGGCTTCCTCGTGCCGCCCGCGCTCGGAGAGAACCCGGCCTAAATTGCTCTGAACGTCAGGATTGTCCGGCGCCGCGGCGGCGGCTCGCCGGAAAAGAACTTCCGCAACTTCGAACTCCCCCCGCGTAGCATGAACGATTGCCAGATGCTGCAGCGCAGCCAGGTTGTGCGGCTCGTCCTTCAAAACGGTCTCAAAAAGCCGCGATGCTTCGACGATGCGACCCACGCGATGAAGCTCGATCGCTTGGGCCAGAAAAATCTGATTCGATGTCATGTTCACCCTGCCGACGGTAACTAGGCAGAGGAGCCGACCGCCAAACAATCGCCCGGCCCCGCACCGGCAAGCAGCGTGAGCAGATCGTCCTTGCTCAGCACGATGCAGCCGGTGGTGGGGCTGAAGTCGGGCCGCGCCACATGCAGAAATACGGCACTGCCTGCGCCGGGGATAACCGGGTCGTCGTTATGCCCCAGAACGACGATCAAATCGTAGATGTCGTCCCCGCGCCACAGCCGCTCATGGCGGGCCGGGTAAGGCAGGCGCACCGGCCGGTTGTAGAGCGCATCCGCCGGATCGTCGCACCAGCCATCTGCCGGCGAAAGCGGACGCTGTGCCAGGCCCGTTGGCACGGGCCGCAGGCGGTCCGGCCGGTACATGAGATAGCGGAAGGGAAAGCGACCCGAAGGCGTGGTGCCGTCGCCCTCGCGCTTGGCGCTGGCGGGTCCCGCTGGGCCCATGGCTGCACGCATCAGCCGCTCACCCCAGCGCGCTTCGCACCCACCAGTTTTGCCATTGGCTGTTACGATCAGATCCATCGCTCGATCCCGTAAAAAACCGCGGCCAGCGTCAGAACATATGGCCGAAGCGCGTCGCCTTGGTTTCCAGATAACCTTCATTGTGGCGATTGGCAGGGAAGATATGGGGCACGCGCTCGACAACCTCGATGCCGGAGCGCGCGAGGCCTGCGACCTTCTCCGGATTATTGGTCATCAGCCGCACCGCGGGAAAACCAAGCTGACGCAGCATTTCGGCGGCGGGCAGATAGATGCGCTCATCGGCCTCGAATCCAAGCTGCAGATTGGCCTCCACGGTATCGGCTCCTCGATCCTGCAGGCGATAGGCGCGCAGCTTGTTCACCAGGCCGATGCCGCGCCCCTCCTGGGCCAGATAGAGCAGCACGCCGCTGCCGTGGCGGGCGATCTCGGCAATGGCGCCCTGCAGCTGGTCGCCGCAATCGCAGCGCAGGCTGCCCAGCAGATCGCCGGTCAGGCAGGCTGAATGCAGCCTGGTCAGTACTGGTTCATCCGACGCCGGCTCACCGATGATGATGGCAAGATGCTCGGCCCCGCCATCGGCGGGGCGAAAGGCGATGATCCGCGTATTCTCCGCGCCTGCCAGCGGCACATTCGCCTCGCTGACCGGCGACATGCTGCGCGCGCCCACGCTTTCATAACCTGCGATATCGCCGACGCCGACGGTCAGAATATCTTCGCGGCGCGCGATCTCGGCCGTGCGTGCCGTGGGCAGCATGCCCAACACCACGGCGGGCAGCAGGCGCGCGAGCTTGGCAAGTTCGATGGCCGCCGGGGCATAGGCTGCCACATCGCCACCGGCAACCAGGCGAAAGCGCTCGACACCAACGGCACTGCGATCGGTAAGCGGGTCGGCAAGGCTGCGCAGGCTGTCGGCCTCACTCGCCCCATTGACGGCAAGCGTGGCGATAGCGCCGCTGCCCGCGGCTTCGGCCGGCGTCAGCAGGCCGAGCGTACTTGCCCGCTGGGCGGTGAGTGCCAGCGAGGCGGAGCCGCCGCAAAGCACCAGCAACCGCCCCAGCTGTTCGCGCTCCGCAGTCTCGGCGGCCAGCACCACGGCCACCGCCGCACCATCGCCCACGATCACGGGCGAGCCCCGGCGCAGCTCGGCGATGGCGCGATCCACCGCCATCAAGGCGCGCCGGCCGGGAATTACGCGGTTCTGGGCAAGCGAATCAGGCATCTGTCTCATGGTCCTTTGACGTCAGCGGCCCGCGGGCGGCGGAAGGCTCTTGGGTCCCTCGGCTTGCGCCCCGGATGGGAGGGTGTTATCTCACCTTGAGCCATCATGTCCAACCCCGCCGCAGCCTTGCGGCCTTGATCGATGGGCCAATGAAAGAAAAACCTGCCGCTTCTTCAAATAGTTACGTGATCTGGCAGTACAAGGGCCGGCAGCACCCGGGGCCATGCCGGTGACGGCGGCCATGGATCGCCCCGCCAGCGACAAGCGCCTGTTGCTGGTGGATGACGACAAGACACTGCGCCAGTCCCTGGTCGAACAGCTGCGCCTGGTGGATGAATTCCAGTGCCGGGAAGCCGATTGCGGCAAGGCCGCACTCGAGATCGCCGGGCAGGAGCGCTTCGATGCCATCCTTCTGGATATCGGCCTGCCCGATATGGATGGGCGCGAGGTTTGCCGCCTGCTGCGCCGCGCTGGCGTCAGCGCGCCCATCATCATGCTGACCGGCGCCGATACGGATTCCGACACCATCCTGGGTCTCGATTCCGGTGCCAATGATTACATCACCAAGCCGTTCCGCATGGGCGTGCTGCTCGCCCGGCTGCGTGCGCAGCTACGCCAGCACGAGCAGAGCGAGGATGCGGTCTTCACCATCGGGCCTTACAGCTTTCGTCCCAGCACGAAGCTGCTGCTCGATACAGCCAGCAAGAAGAAGATCCGCCTGACCGAAAAGGAAACGGCGATCCTGAAATATCTCTATCGCGCCGGCTCTCGCGTTATCGGACGCGAAACTTTGCTGGGCGAGGTCTGGGGCTACAATGCCGGCGTCACCACGCATACGCTGGAGACCCATGTCTATCGCCTGCGCCAGAAGATCGAGCGCGATCCCTCGCAAGCGGAACTTCTGGTGACCGAACCCGGTGGCTATCGCCTCGTGCCCTGAACGGCGTCGCGCCGGCCCAGCAGTGTGGCAAGAGCGCCCGCCGCAAACACCGCTACAAGGCTCGTCGATCCGAACGCCGGCCAGGCAGCGCCCCAGCTTCCCAATGTCTTCGTCACTTCAGCCAGCAGGATCGGGCCCAGAAATACGCCGATATTGCGGCCGGTCATGATGATAGCCAAAGGCCGTTGGTGCGCCGGCGCGCACCGAGGATTGCGCCCGGCATCGCGAACAAACAGGTCGGCGTAACGCCGGCGCCGATGCCATAGAGCACCAGCGAAGCGACGCCGCCCACGGGGCCCTGGCTGACGGGGATCAGCCACCAGACCGGGCCTGGGAGAACAGCGCCACCACCAGCGTCGGCCCCAGCGGCAGGCCGCGCCCCAACGCCAATCCTGTGACGATGTTGAAGACCAGCAGTATGGCAACCGGAAGGGCATAGGCAGCCGAGGCGACAGCCGGGCTCAGCCCCATCACCTCCACCAGGTATTGCGGCAGCCAGGTGCATGAAGGCGAAGTACTGCATCGACCACAGCAGGAAAATCGTGCCGGCCAGATAGAGGAGCCGGCGCTGGTTTGCGGTCGCCGACAAGCTGCGCCGGGCCGAAACGGGCGGAAGTGCGAGCGCTTCATGGCGGCGAAGGCTCACGCTCCACAGAGCCGTGGCGCATGTCGCCGCCGCCCCCGCCAGCCACAGGCTCTGCCAATTGGGAAGAACCAAAGCAAGCCCGGTTGCCAGCAGCTGGCCGATCGGAATCCAGGTCGCGGTCAAACCCACGACAAGCCCAAGGTCTCGTGGCGATGCGCTGCGATTGGCCAGTGCCGGCCCGGCAATGGCGCCGAGTGCGATAGGCGACGCCCTCCAGGCCGCGTGAGCCCAGGACCAGCCATCCCTGTTGTGGCAAGGCGAGGCGTCAGAAGATCGCCACCCAGCAGCAAGCAGCAAAGCTGCCAGCAGCGGATCGCAAGATGCCGTAACGCTGCAGGGCATTGCCGATGGGAATGGAAAACAGCAGGCCGGCAACCGCATAAACCGCCATCATGGCGCCGGCGAGTGTGCGGTCCCAATGGTAGTCGGCCAGCAGGACGGGAAGGACCGGCGGCAGCTTGAACTGCTGAAAGGCGACCAGAGAGGCGAGCGCGATGCCGAATGCCACCGCCGGCCAATCGGTGCGGATGCGCCCCTTCTGCACCGCCCGTGGCGCTCTCGGCGACAGCTGTAGCGCCTTGAAGTCCCTGATTCATGACCGAAGCGTGACGCCTTCCCTGTGGGGGCGCAATCGTTTCCACATGCGGCTGCGGGCGCTAAACCCATGCCCCGACTAGGGTAGTTAGCGCCTGAACCCGACCTTCGCGGTTGCCACGGCCCCGGGTTTCTGATTTTTTGTGGCCATGTCGGGGAACCTATCGGTCACCTTTTGGGGCGTGCGCGGCAGCATCGCCTGCCCCGGGCATTCCTATGAGCGCTACGGCGGCAACACCTCCTGCCTGGAAGTCCATTGCGGGCCCCATCTGCTGGTCTTCGATGCCGGGTACGGGCTTGCGTCCGCTGGGCAACAAGCTGAAGGCCGAGGGACCGCGGGATATCGATCTGTTCCTGACCCACAGCCATCTCGATCACATCGTCGGCGTGCCGTTCTTTCCGCCCCTCTTCGATCCGCACTGCAAGGTGCGTTTCTGGGCGGGCCATCTGCTGCCCGACCGGCGGCTGCGCGATGTCATCTGCACCATGATGGTGGCGCCGCTGTTTCCTGTGCCCATCGATATTTTCGCTGCCGCCACCAGTTTCAACGATTTCAGTGCCGGCGAAGTGCTGCGGCCCCATGAGGGGCTGACACTGAAGACTGCCAGGTTGAACCACCCCAATGACGCGACGGGCTATCGGGTCGAATATGGCGGCAAATCGATCTGCTATGTGACCGATACGGAGCATGTGGCGGGGCAGCTCGATGCCAACATCCTGGAGCTGGTCGCCGGCGCCGATGTCCTGATCTACGATTCGACATACACCGAAGAAGAGTATCCCCACTTCGCCGGCTGGGGCCATTCCACCTGGGTGCAGGGTGTGCGCCTGGCCGATGCGGCGAAAGTGAAAACATTCGTCGCCTTTCACCATGATCCCAGCCACGACGATAATTTCATGGATCGCCTCGGCGCCGATCTGGCGAAAGCGCGGCCCGGCAGCCAGGTCGCACGCGAGGGCATGACGCTGGAGCCTTGAGCGCTGCCCGCCTGGTCTGGCCGATCTGATCGGACGGTAGCCTGGCGCCGCCCCCTTCCCTCAAACAGCCCAGCCATTTCCAGGCATGCGATTGACCCTGCTTGGTGGCCAATAGTAAAGCTCTGCCATGGTGCAATCACCTGCCGAACTTCTTGCGGCCTCTGCCTGGAAGCTTCACCAGTCTGGCCAGTTCAGTGAAGCAATCGAGCTCTATCGGCGGGCGGCGGTGCTTGCGCCGCGCTACGCGGAAATCCACAACAACCTCGGCAATGCGCTCCGCGCGGCAGGTCGGCCCGCTGAGGCTGCAACAAGCCTCCGGCTTGCCGCCAAACTGAAACCGGGCATCGCGACGGTCCATACCAACCTGGGGCTCGCCCTCGGTGAGCTGGGCCAGTTCGAAGAAGCGATCGCGTCTCATCGCCAGGCCACCAGGCTGCATCCCAGCCTGGCCATGGCTCACTACAATCTCGGGGTCGCGCTCGCGGAACGAGAGCGGTTCGAAGAGGCGGTCGAAAGTTATCGACGCGCGATCGAAATCGAACCACGGCTGCGCGAGGCCCACGCGAATTTGGGGGTCACCTTAGGGCGATTGGAACAATTGCCGGAGGCCGCCGCCAGCCTGCGCCGTGCGATCGAACTCAAACCGGACGATGCTGAATCCTATGCCAGCCTGGGCGGTGTGCTGCGCAGGCTGAAAAACTTCAGCGAGGCGGCCGCCTGTCTCCGGCGCGCTGTCGAACTCAAGCCGGACTTCGCGTCAGGCTTATGTGCACTACACGTTCATGCAGCGCACCATGTGCGACTGGCGCGGTTCCGGTTCCGGGTCCGGGCCCATGGCACAGCCGTTCATCGACATGGCTCGATCGGACGAAAAAGGAACGCTGGCATTCTACTTCCTGACGATCGCCGACGACCCTGCGGCACAGTTGCTGATGGCCCGCCATGACATACGCACGCTCGGCACCGCCGGCGTCCCCGCTCTGTGGCAGGGCCAGCGATACCAGCATTCAAAGATACGGCTCGCCTATCTGTCCGCCGACTTCTATGAGCACGCCACGGCCTATCTCATGGCGGAGCTTTTCGAGCGTCACGACCGGTCGAGATTCGAGGTTTCCGCGTTTTCCTTCGGCCTCGATGACGGCAGCCCGATGCGCCGTCGTCTGGTCAAGGCATTCGACCGGTTTACCGACGTCAGCCGCCTGACCGACCGCGAAGTTGCCGAGGAGCTAAGAAAGGCGGAAATCGACATTGCCGTCGATCTGAAGGGTCACACCGAATTCGCCCGCCCCAGGATACTGAGCTATCGCCCCGCGCCGATTCAGGTCAACTACCTCGGCTATCCCGGAACCACGGGCGCGGATTTCATGGACTATGTCGTCGTCGACCCTTTCGTCGTGCCGTCTGCCCAGCAACCGAATTTTACCGAGAAGCTGGTTCATCTGCCCGACAGTTACCAGGTCAACGACCGGTACCGGGCGATCGGTGCGCTGACGCCCGCCCGTGCAGATCTGGGATTGCCGGAGAAGGGGTTCGTCTTCTGCAGCTTCAACAACAGCTACAAGCTGACGCCGGCCTATTTCGACGTCTGGATGCGCCTGCTGAAGGCCATACCGCACAGCGTCCTGTGGCTGTTGGGCGACAATGTATGGGCCATGGCTAATCTGCGCCGCGAAGCCGAGGCGCGGGGCGTATCGCCCGAGCGGCTGGTCTTCGCTCCCCGCACCAACCTGGCCGACCATTTGGCGCGCCAGAAGGCGGCCGACCTGTTTCTGGACACGTTGCCCGTCAGTGCCCACACCACCGCCAGCGACGCGCTTTGGGCGGGGTTGCCCGTCCTTACTTGCGCGGGCACCGGATTCGCGGCGCGGGTCGCCGGCAGCCTGCTGAACGCCGTCGGCTTGCCCGAACTCGTCACAGCCAGCCCCGAGGAATACGAGCGTCTGGCCCTGCAATTGGCAAGGCAGCCGGCCGAGCTTGCGCGGCTGAGGGAAAAGCTGGCACAGAACCGCCTGATCGCTCCCCTGTTCGATACGGAGCGATATCGCGCGCATCTCGAAGCCGCGTATCTGGAAATGTGGTCCATCTGGCAACGAGGCGACCCGCCGAGGCGTTTGCGGTACCGCCGGCCGGCAAGTTGCCCGGCTAGGCCGCGCTTCATTTCGGGTCGAAATTCAACCCCTGGCGTATCGCGGCATCGGCGAGCGCGTCGGCATCGAATTGCGCCGCCGCAACGAGTTTGTTCAGCAAGTCCGTCTCCGCCGCGGACATGTCGAGGGCGGGAGAGCCCACATTTTGCGGCGGCGGCATCTTGAGTTGATCACGGGACCTGCTCACGCCGAGGTCGGCGAGAAATCTCAAGGCACCCTCCGGCCGCGCAATGTCTTCCAGGCGAACACGATGAACCGTGATATTCGGATGGGTTTTGACGAGGCGGGCATAGTAGGCGGCCCGGAGCCTTATCTCGGTTATGTACCAGAGGCAGAGACCGCTATGGCCATATTTGCTGAACTTTTCGAAGCTGCACAGATTTCTCGGGTAAGCTTGGTCGAGATACCAGAACCACTGGTCGCCCTTGTTGAAGAAGTCGTAGCGGGCGCGGAAACTGCGAATTGTCGCCCCCACGTCCCGCTGCAGGTCGACGAGATGGATATGGCCGGCACTGGCGAGTGGGGCGATATTCTCGACCAGCCCCGCCTTCATCAGCACGTGGGCGGTCTCCACGTAGCAGCGGGCGCGGCTGTTCAGAATGACGGAATGCTTGTGGCGCCAGAATGTCTGGACCTTTTCGACATTGCCCTCGGCGTTGAACAGGGCAAGGTGCGATACATCAGGCGTGTTAAGGCCGAAATCGCGCCATCCGAGAAACTCGTGATGGGATTCCACATCGGGCGTGTTGGCGCCCAACAGCTCGGTCAGATAGGCCGTGCCGCTGCGGCCGGTCGACATCGTGAAAACGAACTGCCTGTCGTTCGTCAATCAACGGCCTCGCATGTAAAGGAAGATGTTCTCGCGTTTTCTGGAAGCCATGTGAATCTGCGACCCCAGCACGAACCGTCCTTCGCAGGCCGGGGGCGGCCCAGCCAACCGAGCGCTTCCTAGCATGTGCCTATCCCGGCCAACAAGAGCCGCGCCCTGTTGCTTGTAAGTCACCGGCATCGATTCATCTACACACAAAGACGTTCAAGACGGCCAGCGCGTCGGTGGAAATCTATTTTGAGGACGCCTGCCTGCCGCAGGGCCGCGGTGCGGTGGATCGCCATGGGATTGCCGAGACTGTTTCGGCCGATGGTATTGTCGGACAGCGCGGAACCGGCGGACCGTCGGCCTCCTGGTACAACCACATGGCCGGACAGAGCCTCGGCGTCCTGAGATTTCAGCCGCCGAAGCTGTATCCGAAATATTCGATATCCACGGCAAAGCGCTCGGCGACGATGCGACGGGTCTTTTCATTGTAGTAGGTCGTATAGTCGCGCCGTCTGTCCGGATTAGCCCTCTGCCGAGGCAAGGGCACCGTTATGCCCAGCCGTCGCGCTATACTCGCCCAATCGCTCTCAAGGTTTTCAAACTTGCCGATGAAATCGGCCAGAACATCGCCATTCGGACTGACGAACCAGTCCAGCTGATGGCGATGGGGCACGGGATGAATGCAGGTCGAACTGGCAAAGCGCATCCACACGATGAAGGCCTCGAAGCTCATCTTGTCCCGCAACTGAAGTCCCTCTTTGCGCTCGTAAAGCGAAACGGCGCGGTCCCAGGGATTGCGCACGAAACCGAATTTGAAATAGGACCTGAACCGGTCCGGTTCGATCTCCGCGGCTATCTGGCAGATATTGAGGTGCGGCCTGCGAGGTTCGCCGATGATCTCGCGAATGCTGGTCGATGCCGTCTTGGGCACTTCGATGAAGATGCATTTGTATTTGTCCGATACCATCGAATGCAACACCGAATGGAGATGACGCCCACTCTACGCCGCGGCGGGCACGCGACGGGGCGATGGCTCGTAGCATGCCCGGCGCATGCACAACAAGCAAAGTCCCGCCGCCAATCCCGCTTCCGGCGGCGCGCGCGCGATGCTAAGAAGTGGCCGCTGCCTCAGGGCCACCGAGCACAGTATCATGCCCCTATGATCGTATGGCTTGCCTCGTACCCGCGGTCGGGAAACACCATGCTGCGCGCGATGTTGCGGCAGGTATTCGGCGCCGGTTCCTACTCAATGTACGACGATCCCACCGATATCGGCATGATCCCCGAGGTCGGCCGGGCGGTGGGGCACAAACCTCTCGAAACGAGCTTTCGCGACCTCTATTTTCGCGAACTGGGCACGATCGAGCCCGTGTTCGTCAAGACGCACAGCGCCCCCGGCGACAGCAATCTCGCAATATACATTGTCAGGGACGGACGGTCCTCGATCGTCTCCTGGCACAATATGCTGACGCGCGCGAAGAAGCGGACGGACATCACCCTCGAGGACGTCATCCTTGGCCGTAACGTCGCCTTCGGCGACTGGAGCGGTCACCTGCAGATGTGGAAGCCCAAGCACAACCCCCGCATTCTGCTCGTCTACTATCGCGATCTCATTTCGCAGCCGGAGACGGTGCTGGAGCGGGTTTCCGGCTTTGTCGGAAAGCCCCGCATCGCGGCCTGGCGCGATAATTTTGCCGAACTGCATCGCCTCTATCCCGAGTTCTTTGCTTCCGGCTCCGACGCCAAGAACATCGCCCAGATGACGGATGCGCAGGCACGGCTGTTCTGGCATACCCACCGCGAGGCGATGCATGAGTATGACTTCCCTGAATAGGATCTGCCCCGGCCCCCGGCCCTTGACGAGAGCGGTGTCCCTTACCGCTGTCTGCCGATGCCCTGGCTGACGCCCGTCGTATTCAAACAAGGCTCTGAGGAGCCCCTCACCCGCCTGCCGTGTTTCGACGATGGTCCAAACGATGTGCGCTTCCGCCATATTGTCCACCTTTACCGCGATCGGGCCACTCCCGAGAACACCGCGGTTCAATCGATCACGCTCGATACCATTCGCCAGGCCCGCCGGTTCTGCACGCCGGGGCTCGCCGTATCGCCCGTGATGGTGACATTTGCCGATGATGCCGACCTGGTTCCGGCCGACATGGGAAGGGCGCCCCACCTGACACGACAGGTCGGCGATGTTGCCCGCTTTCAGAGCCCCCGGCTGCTTCCGCTGCTGTTCGATGTGATCGGCAATGGCTTTGCCGCCGATGTCTGGCCTGCGGAAACGGCCGATTTTGTCGAGTACGTCGTCTTCACGAATTCCGACATCCACCTGCAGCCAGCCTTCTATCGGGCTCTGGCGACGCTCATTCGGCAAGGCTATGACGTTATCTCCGTCAACCGCCGCACCATCGATGTTGCGCCGGGCGATCGTGCCTTCTCGCCGTTGTTCATGGTCGAGCCCGGAAAAGACCATCCTGGTTTTGACTGCTTCGTCTTTCCGGCCTCAATGATTGGGCAATTCGTCATCAATGATGCCTGCTGCGGAGCCGGCGGCGTGATGCGAAGCCTGTTGTTCAATCTCGTTGCGGCGTCCAAACGCTTCCTGATGCTGAACTCGACCCAACATGACGTTTCATCTCGGCGACGACCTACCCTGGGCCAATCCGAAGTACCTTGATTATCAGCTTTTCAACTATAACCAGGCTCTGATGATCCTCGCCAAGCTGGTTCAGAATCCAGACACGGCAATACGGCTCGAAGCGTTCATCAACATCCACGAAGATGAGGATTATCGAATCGGGCTCGCCAACATTCTCCAGCAGGCTCGCTGGTTTCGGACGCCGGACGGCGCCGAAAGCTGATTAGGCCGATCCTACTTCACCGCCTCGATGTTGAGGCTGATGGCGCGGCCGAGAAGCATGGCGTTGCTGCGGTCGTTGAACAGGCCGAATGATTGAACCCGGCGGGCGCTGCGAAATCCGGCCTGTTTCAGGAAGGCACCGAGGAAATCGGCCGTCAGCCCCGCGCGGTTAAGGCAATTGGGGCCGGTCTGATCGCCGAAGATCAAGGCCATGATGGTGAAGCGTTCGGCCGCCGGCACGGCTGCATCGCCCATCATGGCCGACAGCAGCTGAAAATCCGGCACCGCAAGGCGCAATGTGCCGCCGGGCTTCAGCACGCGCCAGGCGCTGGCGAGCGCTGCCGGCAGCTCCTCGCGATGGGACAGGCGCTGATAGAACCAGCTGGCGTAAATGGCATCCGCACTTTCTGAGGGGAACTCCGCCAGGTGGCGTGGGTCGCTGACCTTGTCCACGCCTGGGCCAGGTGCCGCGGCGATTATCGTCCAGCCTTCTTTGGCCTCGCCGCCTTCGACATTGATCTGCACCAAACCGGACTTATCCTTTTGCCCTGCTTCGGGCGCGACAGGCATGGGCGCGGGCCTTGCGGTGGGCCGTACGGGGGGCCTTCCCGGCAGCGCCGGTATATTCAGCGTGGCAGGCGCCTCGCCCCGGCAATACCGCGCCCAAACGGTTTCATAGGCCGATTCCAGATGACGGGCAAAGCGCTGTACGTCGAACAGGGGCATCTGCTCGCGGTTTGCCGCGAGCCGCCGGCGCACTCCCGCCAGCTCATCCGGGTGGTGGGCCAGATGCACGGCTCTGGCGATATAGGAGTCCACATCCGCGACGATCATGTCGGCCATGCCGATATGGGTCAGCATGGTGTTGGAGATACGGCTGGCAAATCGCCGGCCGCGCACCGCCAGCAGCGGCACCCCCGCCCAGAGCGCATCCAGCGCCGTGGTCGAGGCGTTGAGCGTCAGGGTATCGAGGAAGAGATCGATATGCCGGTGGCGGGCGAAATGTGCCGCCTTGTCCGCCAGGCGTTCGGCAAAGACGAGCCGGGCGGGGTCGACGCCGTGGCTTTCGGCGCGCCGGCGCAGCGATTCGATCTGGGCCGGGACGCCGCGCACAGTGGAGAGCCACAAGATGCTGCCTGGCACGGCGGCCAGGATCTTCATCCAGGCCATAAACACGGTGCGGTCGATCTTCTCCGGATTGTTGAAGGCGCCGAAGACGAATCCTTGTTCTGGCAGGCCGCATTCCGCGCGGCCGGGCGTAGCCTCGGCGATGGTGGCGCGCGAGGCCACGTGATAGCACTCCGGCAGGCGCAGGATGGATTCGCGATAGGCCCCCTCCTCGCCCGGCGGCACCACGATAGCGTCGGCGATCAGGTAGTCGACGAAGGAGAGGCCGAGACCGCCCGCATGGCCCAGCCAATAGATCTGGATCGGTGCGGGCCGGAAGACCAGCACCGTCGTGCCCATCGTCTCCATATAACCGTCGAGATCGACCAGGATATCGATACCCAGATTGCGGATGCGCCGGGCAATCTCGATCGGCGCCAGCTTGCCGACATCGTGATAAAAGTCGACGCCCTTGCGATGCAGCCGCGTATAGCTGGGATCGCCGCCACGCCGGCCCTCGGTTGCAAACGCATGGACCTCGAAGCGGCTGCGGTCATGAGCGGGGAAAAGCTGCAGCGTCACATGGCCGACCGGATGATCCGTGAGATTGGGCGTCATATAGCCGATGCGCAGCCGGCGTTTTGTGGTGACACGATCCGGCGGGGGCAGCGGCGGCAGGGTGCCGGTCTCGCTCAGCGTTCGCCGATGCAGCTCGTCGATGCGATCGGTGATGCGCCGTTCCAGTGCCGCGGGTGCCGGCACCATCAGCATGCGATAGACTGTATTGGCCAGCAGCCGCCACTCGTGAAGTTTTTCGAGATTGCCGCCGATGACTTTGACGAGGCGCCGCATGATGGCTTCGCTGGATTCGAAGTCGCCCTCCTGCAGCTCGTATTTAAGCCGGACATTCAGGGCGATCGGGCTGTCGGGATCGATTGCCAGGACCTTGTCCAGGGCCTCGTTGGAACGGGTCCGGTCCAGCGCGTTCGGCGGAGACCGCGAGGTTGGTCCAGGCCTTGATCAGGCCCGGATCGATCGTCAATGCCTTCTCATAGGCGGCGATCGCTTCCTTGTCGCGGCGCTGGCGGCGGAACGACACGCCAAGCGCGAATTGTGCCAGGGCATCCTCAGGTGCTGCCGCCACCGCGCGCTCGCTGACGGCATGGGATTCTGCTACCCGCCCCAGGATACGCAGCAGCGTCGCAAGATTCAGAAGCGCCGGCACATGGCGGGGCTCATGCTTCAGCGCCGCGTTGTAGAGATTTTCCGCTTCGGCCAGGCGCCCACGCTGCTGCGCCTCCATGGCGCGCTTGAACATCTGCAGGGTGGCCTTTGCAGTTGCCGCCGCTGCGCGCGGCACCTGTCCCTTACGCGCTCCCACCGACCTGGCGGGTTTCTTCATTGCTTATTTGTAGGGATCGGCGGCGTCGCGCAGCCCGTCGCCCAGGAAATTGAAGGCCAGAACCACGACGATCACCGGCACGACCGGCAGCAGCAGCCAGGGATATAGGGCCACCGCATTGATGTTCTGCGCTTCGTTCAGCAGCACGCCCCAGCTGGTGATGGGCGGGCGCAGGCCGAGGCCGAGGTAACTCAATGCCGTCTCGCCCAGGATCATGGCCGGAATGGCGAGCGTCACCGAGGCGATCAGGTGGCTGGCGAAGCTCGGCAGCAAATGGCGGAAGATGATGCGCCGCGGACTCGCCCCCATCAGCTGGGCGGCGACGCAGAAATCCTCCTCGCGCAACGACAGCAGCTTCGATCGCACGGCGCGCGCCAGGCCTGTCCAATCGATCAGGCCCAGGATGACCGTAATGCCAAAATAAATCAGCAGCGGGCTCCAATCCACGGGCAGGATCGCCGACAGCGCCAGCCACAGCGGCACATGGGGAATCGAGCGCACGACCTCGATGATGCGCTGGGCGATGTTGTCGACCCAGCCGCCGTAATAGCCGGCAAGCCCGCCGATGGTGATGCCCAGCAGGAACGTGACCGAAACACCCATCAGGCCGATGGTGAGCGAAATCCGCGCGCCGTAAAGGATACGGCTCAGCATGTCGCGACCGAGGCGGTCAGTGCCCAGCAAGAACAGGGTTCCCCCTTCGGCCGGACAGAACAGATGAAAATCGCCTTCGATCAGGCCCCAATATTTGTAGCTGTCGCCATGGCAGAAGAAGCGGATCGGCTCGACCTTGGCCGGATCGGGCGTGTAGACGCGCTTCAGGTTGTTCAGGTCGAGCGCGTAATCGAAACCCTCGACATAGGGGCCGATGAACGTGCCGCCCTGGAAGAAGTGAATCGTCTGCGGCGGGGCATAGATGTAGTCGATATTGCGCGTATGCAGATTATAGGGGGCCAGGAATTCGCTGATCAGGATCGAGCCGTAGAGCAGCAACAGCACGGCGCCGGAGATTACCGCCACGCGGTGCCGGCGAAAGCGCCACCACATCATCTGCCATTGGGAAGCGAGGTAGAATTTCTCCTGCGCCGGTGAGAGCTGCTCCACCGACATCGGGTCGAAGGGCGCGGTCGAGACCATATGGGTCACGGAATCGCCCGAGCCGACGCTAGCGGGGGCCAGCGGTTGGTCGATGCGGCTGGTCATTTCGTTGCCCCCCCGCCCAGGCGGATGCGCGGATCGAGCACCGCCAGAAGCAGATCCGAGATGAAGATGCCGACCACCGTCAGCAGCGCCAGGAACATCAGGAACGAGCCGGCGAGATACATGTCCTGGCTGCGCAACGCGTCCAGCAGCATCGGGCCCGTGGTGGGCAGTGACAGGACGACAGATACGACCACGGCGCCGGAGACGACTTCGGGCAACAACGATCCGATATCGGCGATGAAAGGGTTCAGCGACATGCGCAGCGGATATTTTATCAGCAGCCGGCCGGGCGACAGGCCCTTGGCGCGGCCGGTGGTCACATATTGCTTCTGCAATTCATCCAGCAGATTGGCGCGCAGCCGCCGGATCATGCCCGCCGTGCCGGATGTGCCGATGACCACCACCGGGATCCACAGATGCGCCAGCACGGATTGAACCTTGGCCCAGGACCAGGGCTGGTCGAGATAGACCGCATCCATCAGCCCGCCGATGGAGATGTGAAACCAGATATGGGCGAAATAGAGCAGGATGAGCGCCAGAAGAAAACTGGGCGTCGCCAGGCCGAAAAAGCCCAGGAAGCTGACGAAATAGTCGGTCAGGCTGTATTGATGGGTGGCGGAATAGATTGCGATCGGAAAGCTGACGATCCAGATGAACAGGATCGTCGAGATCGACAGCACCATGGTCAGCAGCAGGCGATCGCCGACCATCTGCGATACCGGCAGGTCGTATTCGAAGCTGTAGCCGAGATCGCCGTGCAGCAGCCCGCCGAGCCAGGTCAGGTACTGCACCAGGAAGGGTTGATCGAGGCCGTATTGCGCGCGTAACGCGGCGATCTTCGCCGGATCGACCGCCGAGCCCTGGCTCTGCAGCTCCGCCATGTATGTCGAGAGATAATCGCCCGGCGGGGCCTGGATGATGACGAAGACGAGGAAGCTGATCACCAGCAAGGTGGGGATCATGATGCCGAGGCGCTGAACGATGTAGCGGAACATGGGCGCCTATTTATCCATCCAGAACAGATCGGGCCGATAGACGCCGAAAAAGGCGCCGGGGGCAAAACCCCATACCGCTTCGCGCGGCACGTTATGCATCTTGGCGGAGATCACGATGGGCCAGGGCGCATTGGCGACCGTGCCGATGGTGAAGACCTGGTCGGTATAGATCTCCAGCATCTGGTCCCAAATTGCCTGGCGGGTGGAGGTATCGGCGGCGCCGCGCCACAGCGCCATCAGATCCATCAGCTCCTTGGCCTTGGGCATGTCGGGGGCTTCGCCGGATTTGCCGCCGGTCTCCCAATACTGGCCCCAGGCGGGCCATTGCAGCTTTGCTGCTGATCTGGCGCCAGTTCGCCGGGCTTGAATCCGCGGTGGCGAGACCGTTCTCCAGCCCCGTCCAGACCGACATCACGCTGCTGCCGTCGAAGATGCGGTTGCGGAAAACATCGCGCACCGAAGGCTTGGTGAACAGCCTGACGCCGATCTTGGCCCAATCGTCGCTGATCAGTTCCAGCACGTCGGGTTCTTCGGAGGTCTGGTTCGACGTATCGACGATGACCGTCAGCGGCCGGCCGTCGGGCAACAGGCGGAACCCTTCATCGTCGCGCTTGGTCAGGCCGATCTCGTCCAGCAGGCGATTGGCCTCCGGCACATTATGGATCGCATAGGCGGCCTGGTAGTCCGGCTTGAACAGCGGGCTTGCCGCCAGGACGGTGTTGGCGCCTTCCTTGGCCAGGCCGAAGAAGACGACCTGGTTGATCTGGTGGCGGTCGATGGCCAGCGACAGCGCCCGGCGATAACGCACATCGCGGTTCAACGCGCGCCAGACGGGATCCTTGGTCGTTCAGGTTGGGATAGAGCGTGACGTTGGAGCCCGGGCTGTTGCGCCACAGCAGCACGTAATAGCCGCCGTTCTTTTCGCCTTCTTTCAGGAAGGTGTAGTCGGCAAAGCGCAGATCCTTGCCCTGCAGCATGGTCTCGCCCGCCTCGGCCTTGGGCGGGATCAGTTTCGAATCGACGACCTGGAAGGCGACCTTGTTGAAATAGGGCAGCTGATGGCCCTGCGGATCGACGCGGTAGTAATAAGGATTGCGCTTGAACACAAAACGATCGGCCGGCGGCTTGGTCGTCGGGACCCACGGATCGAGGGTGGGCAGCTTGGGATTGTCGTCGCTTGTTCTGGTTGTCGCGCTTGTTGTGCAGCGCCGCCCAGTTGCGAGCCCCGGCGTCCTTAACCGCGGCAGCCAGAGCATCCTTGTCGGCATATTTGATGTGGAATTTCTTCAGGTATTTGCTGGGCCGGAAGATGAACAGGCAGTCGGCGCGGGCAAGCGCCGGCAGGAATTCCGCATTGGGCTTCGACCAGGTGTAGCGGATGGTCTGCTTGTCGATCACCTCGACCTTGGGCGCCTCGCCATCGACGAGCATCTCGCGTGGCGGCCCGACCGGCGAGAGATCGGAGTTGTTGGCGACGTCTTCCCAGTAATAACGGAAATCCTCGGTGGTGAAGGGCGAGCCATCGGACCATTTATGGCCCTTGCGCAGATGGAAGGTGAAGATGCGGCCTTCCTGGACGTCGAAGCTCTCCAGGATGTCGGGCACCAGATTGTAATGCGCGTCATAGCCGACCAGCCGCGCATAGCCATAGATCACCAGGTAGCGGGTGTCCTTGGCCGAGGACATCAGCATGTCCAGTTCCTTGCTGTATTTGCCGGGCACCTGGCCCTGCCATTGGAACTGGGCAACAGCGGGATTGTCAGGCAAGCGCTGGGCGACCGGCGGCAGATCGCCCTTGGCCACGTCATCGGCAAAGAACGGCACTTCCTGGTATGTCGGCGGTGTCGTCGTCTGCGCCAGTGCCGCACCGGCGCTGAACGCAACCAGCAGCAGGGCCAGCAACGCCTTCATGCCGCCACCAGTGCCTTGCTGGCGCGCACGAAATGGCCATCGCCCATATCGATCAGGCCGGGCCTCTCCGTCTCGTTGACGGTGAAAGGCGCGGGCCAGGCGCCGGGCTGCGAGGCCTTGTCTTCCATCAGCTTGTCGAAGGCGAGGCGATAGTCCGGATTGGGCTCCGGCACCGCCGTCAGCAACGCCTTGGTATAAGGGTGCAGTGGATTGGCGAACAATACGCCGCAAGGGGCGATCTCCACGATCTGGCCCGCGCACATCACCATGATCCGATCGGCGATGTAATCGACCACGGCCAGGTTGTGGGAGATGAACAGATAGGTGAGGCCGAGTTTCTCCTGCAGATCCTTCAGCAGGTTCAATACCTGCGCCTGGATCGAGACATCGAGTGCCGAGACCGGCTCATCGCAGATCAGCAGATCGGGCTTGAGGGCCAGCGCGCGCGCAATACCGATGCGCTGGCGCTGGCCGCCGGAAAAGCTGTGGGGATAGCGCTTGAGGTCGCGCACATTCAGCCCCACCAGCTGCATCAATTCCTTGACCCGTTCGATGCGATGGGCGTGGTCACCCACCCGGTGGATGGCCAGCGGCTCGCTGACGATATCGAGCACCGTCATGCGCGGGTTCAGCGAGCCGAAGGGGTCCTGGAACATGAACTGGATCTTGCGGCGGAACTCCATGAGCGCTCCGTTCTTGAGCGCAAGTACATCGACCAGCTTGCCACGATCGTTGAACGTCACCTGACCGGTATCGGGACTGAGCGCCCGCATGATCAGCTTGGAGAGCGTGGTCTTGCCGCAGCCGCTCTCCCCCACCAGGCCGAGCGATTCACCGCGCTTGATATCGAAGCTCACATTGTCGACGGCGACCTTGAAGCCGGCCGAGCCGCCGCCCATGCCCGCGCGCCGCACCTTGAAGCGCTTGCTGAGATCCGTGACCCGCAGCAGCGGGCCCGCGGCATCGGCACCGGCAGGCCAAGGCTTGAGTGCATCGATCATCTGGCCGGTGGGCGGCGGAATCTCGCGCAACGGGATCAGCCGCTCGCCCTGCTGCATATGGAATCGTGGCACGGCGCGCAGCAGCGCCTTGAGATAAGGGTGTGCCGGATGGCGGAAGATATCATCCAGGGTTCCGCTTTCCATCACCTTGCCGTGGTAGAGCACGACGATCTCGTCAGCCACATTGGCGACGACGCCCAGATCATGGGTGATCATCAGCAGCGCCATGCCCAGCTCGGCCTGCAGATCCTTTATCAGCTTCAGGATCTGCGCCTGGATGGTGACATCCAGCGCCGTCGTCGGCTCATCGGCAATCAGCAGGCAGGGCCGGCAGATAAGCGCCATGGCGATCATGGCGCGCTGGCGCAAGCCACCGGAGAGTTCGAAGGGATAGGTCCTGGGCGCGCGCTGCGGATCGGGGAATCCCACCAGCCGCAGCATCTCCACCACCAGTTCATTGGCGGCGGCGCCACGGACATTGCGGTGGAGCATCAGCGCCTCGCCGATCTGATCGCCGATGGTATGAATCGGCGAGAGCGAGGTCATCGGCTCCTGGAAGATAATGGAGATGCGTCCGCCGCGAATGGCGCGCATATCGGCGGAGTCGCGTGGCATCTGCGCGATATCGACGACGCGGCCGCGCGCATTGGGATCGGCGAACAGGATGCGGCCGCTGCGCAGGATGGCCGCGGGCGGCAGCAGGCCCATGATCGCCTGGCTGATAACCGACTTGCCGGATCCGGATTCGCCCACCAGCGCCACCGACCCGCCGGCGGGAATACGAAATGAAACCCCGCGCACCGCATCCACGACGCCGCCATGGACGTTGAAGGAGATCGCCAGATCTTCGACCGAGATCAGGCTGGTGCTCATGCGGCGATGTTCTTCAGCCCGATGTCGAGGGCCGCGAAGTTGCTGGCGCTGGCGGGATCCAGCAGCAGGTCGCGCTCACTCACAAGAGCTGCGGCGCGCCGTGCCAGCGCCTCGAACCCGTCGAGATGGGAATCGATCGCGATCTTCCGGCCTCGCCCGCGCAACGTCAGCGTCATCCAGCCACCCTTGCGGCTGCGCCGGGTCGAAAAATACCGCAGCGTCACCGTCTCCACCTCATCCCATCGCAGGGAGCGCACCCATCCCCCACTTACCCTTATCCCATCCACGTCGGCCGCGATGCGCAGGCGTTGCCGAAATGCTGTGCGTATGGTGAACAGCAAGAACACGCTCGTCAACCCGCCGAATAGGATCAGTACGAACAGAGAACCGGGCGCAAGCGCCACCAGGCCGCCCGCCATGACCGCGCCGCCGATGCCCAGGAAATAATCTGCCAAAATCCGGGTTAACGGATAGCGGTATACAGCCATCGCGTGCACTTCAGCCCTTCCCCCGTGCACTTCAGCTTTTCCCAACGGCGAAGATATCGCGGGCGGCTCGCCATTGCACGGCCGGATGCGCGGATGTTCGTTTCAGGAACTCGGCCGCGAAGGCAAAGCTGTCATCATCCATGGCCAGATGATGGGTCAGAAATCCGGTCGTCTCTTCGCTATCGGCCTCGCCCGTGCGCCGGGCGGCCAGGTGGCTGACGGCATGATCGAGGGCGACAGTCTCGCCGGCGAAGCAGCGCGGCTGCTTTGTCCAGTCGACGATATCGATATGAGTGTTGTTGCGGATCAACCCGTCGCCTGAAGCCTCCCGTGGCTCCAGCCCGGTCGAGAGCCCGACATAGCCAAGGCTGGGCAATGTGGCGGCCAGCTTGTCGTCGATGCGATTCCAGGGCGGCACCAGTACCGGCAGCGCGCGCTTGCCGTAGAGCACGGACAGGCGCTGCCAGCCGCGCCGCAATTCCTCCTGGATCGCCGCAAGCGGGCGGCCGTCTCCGAGTTCCGCTTTCTTCTGGTCATCCGCCTGGTAATTCGTATGGGTGAATCCATGCTGCAGCACATCGATGCGCGGTTCGGCGATCTGCTCCGCCAGGCTGACGCGCATATGGCCCGGCACGACGGCGATGGAGAGCGGCAGATCGGACAGCGCGAGCAGGCGGGCGAGTGCTGCCGTGCGGATGGTCGCATCGTCATCGCGCCACCAGAACGTCGCCTTGCCCGCCGGCCAGCGGTCGAGCTCGCTGAAAAGATCGGTCCAGCTTGTCATGCGCACGAAGCCATCAGCGGCGATCGATCAAGTCGTGGAGGATGCGGGCGCTGGCAGCCGCACCACCAAGATCGATCCCGCCGGCGGGCGGTGGTGGGCGCAGCAGCGCCTCGTCTATGGCGCGCGCGACCCTCGCGGGCTCGAAAGGCGGCTCCAGCAGGGCAAGCAGGCCGCGCTCGGCCAACAGGCGGGCGCGCAATGTCTGTTCGCTCTCCGCTCCCTCGGCGAAGGGCAGAACCAATGCGCGCGCGCCGGTGGCAAGGATGTCCATGACGGTATTGTAGCCCGCCTGCGAAATGGACAAACGGGCTTTGGCCATCAAAGTCGGGAAATCACGGCGAAACCGCTCGAGGGTGATAGTCGCGGGCAGGTTCGCGGCCAGGCTCGAAAATTCCGGTTCGGCCAGATTGGGTCCGGCAATCAATCGCCAGGGCGATTCAGCTACTGTCGTGGCAGGCCGGGCGGCCAGCACGGCACGAAGTAACGGTCCGCCCACGGCACCGCCGCCGGCCGAAACCAGGATTTCCTCGCCCGGCGCCCCCCGGCGCTCCAGGACAGCGGCTTCGGCGACATAGCCCGTATAGATGACCGGCGGTTTGATCTCAGCGGCGGCCGGGAATGTGGCATCCAACCGCACCAGGGCCGGATCGCCATGGACCAGCACGGCACTGACATGGCGATTGACCATGGCGAGAATCTCGGCATTGCGCTTTGGCTTGTTCTTGGCCACCAGCACATCGCGCAGCGAAATCGCAACCGGAATGCCGCGCGCTTTGGCCGCTTCCACCAGCGGCTCCAGCTCGAAGGCGAATTGCCGGCGGCCGAAGGGGAACATTTCGATCAGCAGCAATTCGGGACGGATCTCGGCAAACCGGTCCAGCAGGATTTGCTTGCGCTTTGCCCGCCAGGCATCGTCGATGGGCTGCCCCCTCTCGTCATGAATGGCGGAGAATTGCGCATCGGCGGAAAAAGCCGGCGGCAGCTGCACCAGCGTGGCGCCCTCCAGATTCATGTCGCCGTCCGGCGCCCCG
This sequence comes from uncultured Alphaproteobacteria bacterium, assembly GCA_963770335.1. Taxonomy (GTDB): domain Bacteria; phylum Pseudomonadota; class Alphaproteobacteria; order Dongiales; family Dongiaceae; genus DASXQK01. Next base: position 35,106 of record CAVYPG010000013.1, on the reverse strand, counting down.
CCGGAAACAAAGGCGACAGCGATCCCGCGGCGGCGAAGCGCGCGGACGATGATCGCCGCCCGGCGCAGATGGCCGATGCCCAGCAGATGCTGCACATAAAAAAAGACGCCGCTCATGCCGTCAGGTTCGCTTTTCCCGTCAGCGGCAGGTTCAGTTCGCTGAGCGTAATCCCGCCATCGGCGGCAACCGCAAAGACATGCAGGGCAAATTCCGTCAGGCGCTGAGGCGGTTTTCCCAGCATCGGCCAACCGGTCGCCAGTGCATAGAGCGCGCGGATCACCGCCTTATGCGCCACCGCCAGCCGGTCGACGCCGCCCTGCCCCGTCTCCCGCAGGAACGGGGCCAGGCGTTGTTGCACCTGACGCGGGCTTTCGCCGCCGGGTGCGCAAAAATCCACGCCGCGATCTTCCAGCGCCGCCATGGCTGGGCCAAGCTCGGCGGATATCTCCGCCAGGCGCTTTCCCTCCCATTCGCCAAAACTCATCTCGATGAGGCGCTGATCGGTGTGCGCTTCGCCATGGCCCAGCAGGGCCGCAGTCTCCCTTGCCCGCTTCAGCGGGCTGGTTACCCAGGCGAAGCCATCGACCTCCCTTGGCATCTGCCAATTGGTCACGGCGGCGCGGCCCGCCGGGCTCAACGCCAAGTCCGTGCGGCCCTGCAGGCGCCGCTCGGCGGTCCAGGCGGTCGGCCCGTGGCGCAGCAGGGCGAGACGAGCCATAGGAATCAGGCCCCTGGCAATGCGACGAGCAGCGCCTGGTGCAGCGCTCGATCGAGGAGCTGGGCGGCGGCGGCGATGTCGTGCAGCTGGCGTGTCTTCTCAAAAGCCGCGCGCGCCATGGCGGCGCGGCGCTTGGGCGTGTCGATCAAATTGCGTAGCGCACGGGCAAAGGCGGCTTGGTCGCCTGGCTCGCTCAACAGGCCGGTGATGCCAGATTCGACAATGGAGGAAACCCCGCCCGATCCGCCCGCGACGACCGGCAGTCCGGTTGCCTGTGCCTCAAGCAGCGCCATGCCATAGGCCTCGTTGACCGCGGGCCAGACACAGAGATCGGCTGCACCATAGAAAGAAGGCAGCGCCGATTCGCTTTGCGCTCCCACGAAACGCACCCGGTCCTCGCCCAGGGGGCTGAGCGCACGATGTACTTCCTCGCGAGCATTGCCGTCGCCCACGACGATGAGCTGCCAATAGAGGTCGAGCACCTGCTCCAGGGCCTCGCCCAGCAGTTTATAGGAGGCGAGCTTGTCGCCCGAGCGCATCATGGCAACCGTCAGCAGCCAGAGATGGCCGGTCTCCAGATTGTGGCGATAGGCAATGTCGCGGCGCAGGCGATCATGCTGTTCCGCCATGCGCCGATAGGGTGCCGTGTCGACAAAGGCCGGCAGGTCGACCAGCTGCGTTCCTTCGCCCACGACGCTTTGCAGCGCCTCGGCATCGCTCGGATTGATGCTGAAGATGACCTTGGCGGCGCGGATCGCCTCGAGTGTCGCCAGATGGCCCAGTTCGTAAGGCCCGCGGGCGCGCTTGTTGGCGAGAGAGGCCTCGGCGATCAGATAGGGGATGTTCATCGCCTTGGCCACGCGCGGGCCGATCCAGTCCGGCGCCTTGTAATAGACGTGATAGGTGAACCAGGCGGATGGGCGTTCATTCGGCGGGCGTCTGGCATAATCGCGCAACAGCCGATTGGCATGGACGGCGCCGATGGCCGCCAGATCCGCCTGGCGCGCCGCATCGGCCTTGCCCTCATGGGTGCGAAGCCTGCTTGCGACCTCCACGCGATGGCCGGCTTTTTCCCAGGCCTGCATCAACAGCCGCGCCATGCGCCGGTCGCCGGAGGGAACCGGATGGCTGGGCGGCTTCAGCGGGGCATAGAAGGCGATGCGCATGGGTCAGGCCTAAACGCGATAGGGCCGAACGCGACAGCGCCGGTGCGGCCGACGCCAGGCCGAATTTTACCGCGAGGCGCTCGATGCAGGCATCCAGCGAGAATTCCTGGCGCAGCCTTATCGCACCGGCCGCACCCAGCTTTGCACGCAGGTCGGGATCGCCGATCAGGCGGCCGAGTGCCGCGGCGAGGCTTGCCGGATCGCCCGGCTCGACCAGCAAGCCGTTCTCGCCATCGACGATCAGTTCAGCAATGGCGCCGGCGCGCGTTGCCGCCACGCAAAGCGACTGGCTCAGGGCCTCCAGCAGCACATTGGGCAGACCGTCGCGGTCGCCGTCGCTGGCGATCCGGCTTGCCAGCGCGAACACATCGGCGGCACGCAGCTCGGCCAATATGCCTGCCTGATCCTGCGGCCCCCGCCATTGGATGCGCGCGGCGATGCCGAGGCGCCCGGCCAGCGCTTTCAGAGATTCCAGCAGCGGTCCGCCGCCGATATGAACGAAGCGCCAGGAGAGATTCGCCGGCAATTGCGCCAGTGCGGCCAGCAGATCGTCATAGCCTTTCTTCTCCACCGCCCGGCCGACGGAAAGGATGATGACCGGATCGTTGCCGTTATGCCCGTCACGAAGGGATGCTGCCTTGGTGGCGGCGGGAAAGCGCATGCAGATCGAGGCCGTGATGCACCAGCGTGACCTTGTCCGGCGAGGCGCTGAGCGCGCGAAGATGGGCAGCACCCGCGGCGGTGCAGGTCACCAGCCAGTCGCAATCGGCGAGCTTTTCGCGCTTCTCCCATTCCGGCGAGGTCCAGATATCCTTGGCATGGGCGGAAACGCTCCAGGGGCGGCCCGTCATCATCGCGGCATAGCGGGCAACCGAGGCCGGGGTGTGCAGGAAATGCGCGTGGATGCGCGTTACGGTTGGCGGCAGCTCGGCCGCCAGAACCAGCGCCTGGCCGAAACGCCGGCCGCGATTGGGTGAAATGTCGCGCTTGAGATCGGCAAGCCAGGCAGTGAGCGCCTTGGCATATCCGGGCAGGCGCTGGGCTTTGCGCCAGGCGCGGAATACGCGCAGCGGTTCCTGGTAGAGATATTCCGGCAGGTAATCGACGCTGGCCTTGATCTCGCCCACGATGGCGTGGGTCTTGCGGTCGGTGGGATTGCGCAACGAGGCGATGCGGATATCAAGCCCGCGCTGCTCCAGCGCGCGGATTTCCTGGGCGATGAAGGTCTCGGAAAGCCGCGGATAGCCCTTCAGCACAAACAGCGTCTGGCCGGGCCCGGCCGACGCAACCGGCAGTTCGCTGGCCATGATCGAGATTAGCGACGGGCGCGGCGGCGAGCCAGAGCGAGCTGCGGGCGGCGGCCCCGGGCAAGCCATTTATCCACCAGCCGGTCGACATTCTCCTGCCCGTCCAGCAATCCTGGAACCACGGACTGGGAGGGCAGTTGCTGCTGCGGCAGATGGCGCAAGGCGGTTGCCATCACCTGGGGATCCTTGATCTCGTCCTCGATCAATACGCGGCAGAGGCCCAGCTCCTCGGCCCGCGTGGCGCGGATGTACTGTTCACGGCGTGGAACCGTGCGCGGGATGATCAGAGCCCGCTTGTCGAAGGACAGGATCTCGCAAAAGGTATTGTAGCCGCCCATCCCCACCACGCCGGCGGCGCGATCCATCAGGGTCTCGAGCTGGGCATCGAAGGTGATCGCTTCCACCTTTTTCAGCCGCGCGGCGCGGTTCAGGAACTCGACCTGGCGCTCCGACTGCATGAAGGGCCCCAGCACCAGCAAGGCCGGCAGCGGCATGGCCTTGTCATGCTCATAGGCGCGCAGCACCCAATCGACCACCGCCTCGCCATCGCCCCCGCCGCCGGTGGTGACCAGCAGATAGGGCCCGTTGATCTTCTGGAAGTGGGTGGGCGGCAGCGGCACGGTGGGCAACGAGCGTGGCAGATAGCCGGTGAAGGTTACCTTCTTGCGCACCGATTTCGGCAGAACGACGCCCTCCATCGGATCGCAGATCTGCGGCAGGCCATAGACCCAGATATCGTCGTAGAGCTCGCGCAAGGCGGGGACGACTTTTTTGCGCTCCCATTCGGGGCCCAGCAGATCGGGATCGTCCATGACGTCGCGCAGGCCCAGGATCAGCGGCACGCCACGATCTTTCAGCATCGTCAGCGTATCCTCGACCTCGCCGCGCAGGCCCAGCGGCTCCTTGTCCACGATGAACATGTCGGGATCGAAGATATCGGCCGTGTGATGGATGATGGAGCTGCGGATCTGCAGGGTCTTCTCGATGTCGATATGCAGGTTGAGTGGCGTGTAATCGCCGCTGCGGAGCTTGATAACCCCGGGGACACGCACAAAATCTACTCGGGCGCGGAAATCGAAGCTGCCGATAATGGGCGAGCCGGAAAGGATAAGGACCGAGAGTTCCTTGTCGTGCTCGACGAGCGCATGGGCTATGGCGCGGCAGCGCCGCAAGTGACCCAGGCCGAACGTATCGTGGCTATAGATCAGTATCCGGGCATCGCTCATGCCGGCAAACCGATAGTTGCTATGTCACTGGGTCCCCGTAGGGCCGGGACTATGACATGGGGCCCCGGTCCCGAATAGCGAAGATTCCGTTGCATGGGCCCTGGCAATGGCAGTTACTCCGGCATGGGGCGTTTCTTGCGCGGCCGAGATGGGATAGTCTCGGCTGATTGATCGGGGCGGTTCATAACGCAACAATGGAACCCAATCTTTTCAAATACATACTGAAATACAGCCGGCGCGAGCAGCTGGCGATCTTGGCCGTCGTCGTTGTTTCCCTTTTGTTCTACTACGCTTCACTCGATCTGCCCAAGACCATCGTCAACGCGATCACGAAGCTTTCGGCCCATTCGGATCGCATGACGACCTTCATGCATATCGAACTCGGCCTGCCCGGATTCCTGGGCGGCCAATCCTTTGTGCTGTTCGATGGGTTCCGGCTGGACCGCACTGGCTATCTGGTGGCGATCTGCACCCTGTTCTTGATCTTCGTGGTCATCAACAACTGGTTCAAGACCTACATCAACACCGCCAAGGGCAAGCTGGGCGAGCGCATGCTGCGCCGCCTGCGCTTCGACCTGTTCGACCGGCTGCTGCGCTTTCCCCAGGCCCAGTTCCGCAAGGTGAAGCAGGCGGAAATCGCCACCATGATCAAGGACGAGGTGGAGCCGCTGGGCGGGTTCATCGGCGATGCCTTCATCCAGCCCGCCTTCCTGGGCGGCTATGCGCTGACCGCCCTCTATTTCATGCTGCTGCAGAGCGTGTGGCTGGGCATGGTCGCGGTGGTGATCCTTCTGGTCCAGGCGGTGGTCATTCCGCGGCTGCGCAAGAAGATCCTGCGGCTGGGCAAGGCGCGCCAGCTGACCGCGCGCACGCTCGCCGGCCGCATCGCCGAATGCGCCGACGGATCGGTCGAGATCCATGTCCACGATACCTCGAACTACGAACGCGCCGACATCGTCGATCGGCTGTCGCGCATCTACGACATCCGCTTCGAGCTCTACCAGCGCAAATTCGCGGTCAAGGGGCTGAACAATTTCCTGGCCCAGGTGACGCCCTTCACCTTCTACCTGCTGGGCGGGCTGCTTGCCTTCGCCGGCAAGGTCGACCTCGGCATCATCGTCGCCGTCATCAATGCCTACAAAGACCTGCCCGGCCCGGTGAAGGAGCTGATCGATTGGGATCAGCAGCGCCAGGATGTGCAGATCAAATACGAACAGGTGGTCGAACAGTTCGAGCCGGATGGAACCCTGGCCGTCGAGCTTCAGGCGGTGCCGGACAAGCCGGTCGAGCCGCTATCCGGCGATATCGCCTTCAATGGCGTCGTGGCGCTCGATGACAATGGCAGCAAGCTGCTGGACGGGTTGACCACCACCATCGCGCCAGCTGAGCAGCTGGCGCTGCTGGGCGATTCGACATCGGGCAACGAGACGGTGGCGGTGACGCTGATGCGCCTGATGCCGCTGGCCGCCGGCACCATCTCGGTCGCCGGGCGCAACCTGATGGAACTGCCGGAATCCTTCATCGGCCGGCGCTTCGGCTATGCGGGCCCGGAAGCCTATCTGTTCCCGGTCACCGTGCGCGACAACCTGATCTATGGGCTGAAGCATGCGCCGCTGCGGCCATTCATCTATGACGAGGAGGCGACGCGCCAACGCGCACTGACCGACCGCGAATCCAAACGCGCCGGCAACCCGATGCTGGATATCCGCGCCGACTGGGTCGATTACGAAGCCGCCGGCGCCGAGGACATGGCGAGCCTCGACCAGCGCATCGTCGAGACGCTGAAGGTGATCGATCTCGAGGATGACGTCTATCAATTCGGCCTGCGAGGCACCATCGATGTGAAGAAGCAGGGCGATCTTGCCGGCAAGTTTGTCGAAGCGCGCAGGGCGCTACGCTCGCGCCTGGCCGATCCGGCGCTGGCCGGGCTGGTCGAGCCTTTCGATGTCGACCGCTACAACAAGAACATGTCGGTGGCGGAAAACCTGATGTTCGGCGCGCCGGTCGGACCCGCCTTCCAGCCCGAGCGCATCGCCACCAACGTCTATCTGCACAAGGTGCTGGCGGAAAACGACCTGGGTAACGCGCTTGCCGATGTCGGCCGGCGCATCGCCGAGACCATGGTGGAATTGTTCGCCGATCTGCCGCCGGGCCATCCCTTCTTCGAGCAGTTCAGCTTCATCTCGGCTGAAGACCTGCCGGAATACCGGGCGCTGCTCGGCAAGCTCGGCAAGGCGCCGGTCGCCTCGCTGGCCGAGGCCGATCGCGATCGTCTCGCCTCGCTCGCCTTCCCCTATATCGAGGCGCGCCACCGGCTGGGCCTGATCGATGCCGAGCTGGAAACCCGATTGCTGGCGGCGCGGCGCAGCTTTGCGCAATCGTTGCCCGACGATCTGAAAGCGTCCGTCGAGTTCTACGATGCCGAGCGCTATGTCGCCGCGGCCTCGGTACAGGACAACATGCTGTTCGGCCGCCTGGTCTATGGCCAGGCCCAGGCCGCTTCGCGCATCGGCAAGGTGATCGGCGAGGTCGTCGACAAGCTGGGCCTGCGCCCCGCGGTGCTGCGGGTCGGCCTCGACTATGCCTCGGGCATCGCCGGCAAGCGGCTGACGGCACCACAGCGCCAGAAGATCGGCCTCGGCCGGGCGCTGTTGAAGCGGCCCGACTTTCTCATCGTCAACGAGGCGGTGGCGCTGCTGGACGATCTCGGCCCAGAGCCGCATCGTCAAGAATGTGCTGAAGGCGCGGGCCGGCAAGGGCGTGCTGTGGGTGATGCGCCATGCCGGTTCGGCAAAGGAATTCGATCGGCTGATGGTGATGAAGGATGGCCGCATCGCCGATCAGGGCAAGCCCGCCGAGGTGCTGGACCGCATCACCGGTGTGCCGGCCGAGCAAGCGGCACAGTGAGGGAACCGCGATGAGCCTCAATGAAGAAGTCGAAATGCTGCGGCGAATCCAGCTTTTCTCCAAGGTGGAGCCGGCCAAGCTGAAGCTGCTCGCCTTCACCAGCGAGCGCGCGGTGTTCCAGGCCGAGGAGATCCTGTTCCACCAGGGCGACGCCGCCGACAGCGCCTATATCATCGTGGCGGGCGAGGTCGCCATCGACGTTGAATTGCCGGGCGGCGGCAGTACGCGGGTCGCCAAACTCGGCAAGGACCAGATCGTGGGCGAGATCGGCATCCTGGCCGACGTGCCGCGCACCGCGACCGTGACCGCCACGTCGCCCACCACGACGCTGAAGATCAGCAAAGAGCTGTTCTTCCGCATGGTCAGCGATTTTCCCACCATGGCGGTGGAAGTGATGCGCGTGCTGGCCCATCGCATGGAAACGACCAACGCCCTGTTGCGCCAATGCGAGGACAAGCTCGCCGCCATGCGCCGGCAATAGCTGCCGGCGCCGTCGAGCCATGAGTTCCCCCGCCGCCAGCCGGCTGGATAGCGCGATCCGGCGCCTGGAGACGCTGCGCAGCTGTCTCGACTGGGCGGCGATGGAGGCGGGCGCCGCATAGCGGACCGATCATGGAATTCGGGCTCGGCAACGGCCGCAGTTACGATCATCTGCGCAAGCGGCTGCCCGGCCGCGACATCCATGTCTTCGATCGCCACGTGGCGGCCCATCCCGACTGCATTCCGCCAAAGCATCTTCTCTGGCTCGGCGATTTCCGCGATACCGCACCCAAGGCCATCGAGCGCTTCGCGGGCCAGGTGGCGCTGATCCACGGCGATGTCGGCAGCGGCGATGATGCGGCGAGCCGGGCGCTGTCGGCTGCACTCGCGCCTTACTGGGCGGAATTGCTGAAGGATGAGGGGATCCTGGTTTCCGACCAGCCGATCGCCGAATCGAATTTCACCTTGTTGCCGCTGCCGGGCGGCGAGGCCGGACGCTACTTTCTGGCCCGCCGGCGGGGTCGGCTGCTGCGTAGCTAAGCGAAATCGACGATAACGGGGACGTGGTCCGAGGGCTGGGTCCAGCCCCTTGCATCGCGCAGGATGCGCGCATCCTTCACGTCACCGGCGAGGTCCGGCGTCACCCAGATGTGGTCGAGCCGCCGGCCGCGATCGGAAGCGGCCCAATCGGCCGCGCGATAGCTCCACCAGCTGAAAAGTTTCTCGCTGGGCGGAATGATCTTGCGCACCGCGTCGACCCAGCCTGCCGAATTCTGCAAGCGGCCCAGCTTTTCCACCTCGATGGGTGTGTGGCTGACGATCTTCAATAACTGTTTATGCGACCAGACATCGGTTTCCAGCGGCGCGACATTGAGATCGCCCACCAGGATCATCTTCTTCGCGTTGGACCTGCCGTCGGCGAACCAGCCGGTGGCCTCGTCGAGGAAATCGAGCTTATGGGCGAATTTCGGATTCTGTTTTGGATCGGGAATATCGCCGCCCGCGGGGATATAGAAATTATGCAGCTCGATCCCGCCGGGAAGACTAGCCACGGCATGGCGGGCATCTTCCCTGCCGCACCAGTCGCGCCCCTGCGGATCGGTGAGCGGCAAGCGCGAGAGGATGGCGACGCCGTTATAGCCCTTCATGCTGCGCAGATGGATATGGGGGTAAAGCGCGCGCACGGAATCGAACGGAAAATCCTCGGGCCTGGCCTTGATCTCCTGCAGGCAGACGATGTCGGGCTGATGCTCGGCCGCCAGCTTCGCCAGGATATCCAGCCGCAGCCGGACCGAGTTCACATTCCAGGTGGCGAGGCGCAAGGGCAGGTTCCGAGGGCTGACGATACTGGGGGCTGAAAGCCAGGCCGGGTTTATAGACCAGGGGGACGGCGAACGGGGCGGGTTCGAATCCCCCAAAAAGTGAACGCCCGGCCAGGGGAGGACCGGGCGCCATTGAGCGGAGCCCCAAAAAGTGAACGCCCGGCCAGGGGAGGACCGGGCGCCATTGAGCGGAGCCCCAAAAAGTGAACGCCCGGCCAGGGGAGGACCGGGCGTTCGTCAGTTCCTTTCGGAGTCCGTCATGGTGGGGGAAACCACTTTCGGACGATCACTCCCTTTGCGGCAGCGACCACTGTATGAGCGTCTATTTGGCGTCCAGGGCGGGGAATTCAAGACCATTGGGACTATGGCCCATGCAAGCTTGACAAGGCTGCCAAGCAGCTTAGCAGAGCTTATTTAAATCAGTCTAAACAGGGGCTTGGGAAAATTTAGCCAGCCAGCTTAAAGTTGTATCTGAGAAACGCGGGCTAAGCCGCCAAGCCTCGGGCGCGCCGGCCCTTGAAGCGGGCGCGGGCCGCCTTGCCGAAGGCCTGGAAGAGCGCCATCGAGACGGAATTCTCGGTGACCTTGTACTCAGGATGCCACTGCACGCCGAGGGCAAACGCCGCGGCATCGCTCACCCGCACCGCTTCGATCACGCCATCATCGGAGCGTCCCTCGATCGCGAGCCGCGGGGCCAGCTGGTCGATGGCCTGCCAATGCAGGCTGTTGACCTGGATTTCTTTCGTGCCGAGCAGGCTGGCCAATTCGCCATCGGCGGTCAGATCGACGCGATGACGGGCGGCGTATTTCAGATCCATGTCGGCGGTCTTCGGCGCCCGATGGTCGGCCACGCCCGGTTGTTCATGCACCTGGGTGAACAGCGTGCCGCCCAGCGCGACGTTCAGTTCCTGGATGCCGCGGCAGATGCAGAACAAGCGGCAGGCCCTCCGCCAAGGCAGCACGGATGAGCGGCAGGGTGGTGGCATCGCGCTTGGGATCCTGCGGACTGTCCGGGCGGTCCGGCTTGCCGCTATAGAGATCGACAGCGACATTGGAAGGACTGCCGGTGATCAGCAGCCCGTCGAGCCGGCGCACCAGATCGGCCATGTCGAAGGTATCGCCCAGCGAGGGAATCATCAGCGGCAGTCCGCCGGCGCCATCGGCCACCGCCGTGATGTATTTCTCGCCCACGGTGTGGAAGGGCTGGGTATCCAGGCTTCTGACACAGGCGGGAATGCCGATCAGGGGACTTTGGGCATCGAGCTTCATGACCGCTCCGAAGGCAATCGCGAATGCCCAAGATTTAGGCCTTTTCCCCCGCCCTGTCACGCCGCCGGGCCTGAGCGCAATGCCATGCTGCCTTTCGCAAATGGCATGGCCTGAGATGTCCCGACCCGACCCTGCTCCCCCCGACGGGAGAGGGAAAAGAGGATTCCCTCTGCCCAGCTTCCTGGGGGAGAGGGTAGGGTGAGGGGGCAGTCGAGACAGCGATCTCGCCCCGATTGGCAAGTACCACCCCACCGCCATAGTCGCCGCCATGGAGCATCTGCTGGCCTATAAGGGCATCGCCGTCGGCCTCTGGCTGGCGATCTTCTTCGTCGCCGAGCGGCTGCGGCCCGCCTCCCCCTTTCCGCCCGGCCAGGGCCTTGCCCGGCTGTTGCGCAATGCCGGTCTGGCGATCGTCAATCTCATCCTCTCGCCGCTCATCGTCCTGCCGCTGACGGCGTTTGCGTCCGGCCATGCGCTGGCCTGGCGGCCGGGCTGGTGGTCGGGTGCTGCGGGCCTGGCGCTCGACCTGCTGCTGCTCGATTTCCTGATCTATTGGTGGCATCGCTGGAATCACGAATGGGCATTCCTCTGGCGCTTCCATGGCGTGCATCATCTCGACCGCTTCCTCGATTCCACATCCGCGCTGCGTTTTCATTTCGGCGAGGTGCTGATCTCCGCACTCGTGCGCGCCGGCGTGATCCTGCTGATCGGCTTTCCGCTGAACTCGATCCTGGTCTTCGAGACCCTGGTGCTGATCGCCACCATCTTTCATCACTCGGATCTGCTGCTGCCGGCCAGGCTCGAGGCAGCGCTGGCGCGCCTCATCATCACGCCATCGATCCACTGGGTGCATCATCACCGGCTCAAGCGCGACACGGATTCGAACTACGGCACGGTGTTCAGTTTCTGGGACCGGCTGTTCGGCAGCGCCAATGCCACGGCGCGCCGGCCGGCCATGACCATCGGCGTGGAGGGCGAGGAGGAGCGCGATCTGGCCGGGCTGATCCTGCGGCCCCTGCAGGGCCGGCCCGTCCGCCTAGATCGCGCACAGCCATGCTAGACTCCGCTCGAAAGGGGGCAGAAGACCATGACAACATCCGGCGACCGGCGGCCGATCGCAGCGCGGCAATTGCGCCTCTCGGTCGCTGTCGCCAACTGGCTCGCCGCGCATCACGCTTCGCCCAACGGCATTTCGATCGCCGGGCTTGCTGCCGGTGCGCTGGCCGGCCTTGCCTTTGCCCTGACACCAGAGCTGCCCGATGTCGCGCGCTGGCTCTGGCTTGCCGGCGCGCTGCTGGTTCAGCTTCGCCTCGCCGCCAATATGTTCGATGGCATGGTGGCGATCGCCCGCGGCGTCACCTCGCCGGTGGGCGAACTCTATAACGAGATTCCCGATCGCCTCTCGGATAGCGCGGTGCTCATCGGCCTCGGTATTGCCGGCGGCGATTGGGGTCTGGGCGCTCTGGCCGCACTCACCGCCATGGCCACCGCCTATGTCCGCGCGGTGGGCAAGGCCGCTGGTGCTGCCAGCGACTTCGGTGGGCCCATGGCCAAGCAGCAGCGCATGTTCGTGGTGACGCTTGCGGCAGCTCTGGCTCGGCCTGGCGCCCGCATCCGTGCAGCAAGCGATGCCGCCCGGCGAATTGCTGCGCGCCGTGCTGCTGCTCATCATCGTGCTGGCGGGGCTGACCGCCGGCCGCCGCTTGCGCCATATCGCATCGGCGTTGCGCGACGGAGCGTAAATGAACGCGGCGTTCGCCAATCCGGTCACCTTGTGGATCGTCATCGGCGTCGCCGCGGTGCTCGCCCTCGGCGCACTGCTGATTCTTGCGCTCTCTGCTGCCGGCCGCGTAAACCCCGCTCTGCGCCGGGAATTATGGCTTCGCCTCGGCTCGTGGTGCGTGCTGGCGCCGCTGATGATCGTGCCGATCCTGCTCGGCCGGCTCTGGGTCATCGCCGCCGTGTTCATTTTGGGTCTTGGCCTGCTATCGCGAATACGCCCGCGCCACGGGCCTGTTCCGCGAGCATCTGGTCTCATCCATCGTGGTGCTCGGCATCGTCGCGGTGAATCTGGCGGCGGCGGATCACTGGTACGGATTCTTCGTAGCACTTGCTGCCGCTCGGCTGCGGCTTCATTGCGATTGCCTCGATCCCGCTGGACCGGCCCCAGGGTTATGTCCAGCGCGTCGGCCTCGGCGTCTATGGCTTCTTCCTGTTTGGCGCCGCACTCGCCCATTTCGGCTATATGGCCAACGATCCGAATTACCGGCCGATCATGCTGATGCTGCTGCTCGCCGTCGGCCTGAACGATGTCGGCGCCTTTTGCTTCGGCAAGACCATCGGCGGGCCGAAGCTGGTGCCCCATACCAGCCCCAACAAGACGATCTCGGGCGCCCTTGGCGCGCTCGTCACGACAACGACGGTGGTCGCCTTGCTGGGCCATTTTGTTTTCGCTGGAACGCTGATGGATACGCCGCTGATCCTGATCGGCCTTGGCCTCATCGTCTCGGTGGCGGGCCAGCTGGGCGATCTGATGCTCTCCTCCATCAAGCGCGATATCGGCATCAAGGATATGGGCCATGCGATCCCGGGCCATGGCGGCATCCTCGACCGCTTCAACAGCCTGCTGCTCGTGGCGCCGTCCGCCTTTCACTACATCGGCTATTTCATCGGCTTCGGCCTCGACCAGCCGACGCGTCTCTGGTTCTGATCTGATGGCCAACCCTGATGACCCAGGTCTGATGCAGTGGCAGCTGAAGCCCGCACGCGATCACGATCTCGGCCCCCGCGAAAAGCTGTCGAGCCTGAAGCGGGAAGGGGGCCTGGCGCTGCTCGTCAGCCATTGGTGCTGGCGCGGGGCGACACGCCTCTATCTGCGGCTCTTCCATCGCCTGTCGGTGACAGGCCTGGAGAATCTTCCCGAACCGCCCTTCGTGCTCGTCGCCAATCATTCGAGCCATCTCGATATCCTGGCGCTGACCGCCTCCCTGCCGGCCCGCTATCTCGAGCGGGTGCACCCGATCGCAGCCGAAGATCATTTCTTTGCTTCTTTCGCCGGCTCGCTGTTTGCCGCCATGGCGGTCAATGCTTTGCCCCTGAAGCGCAAGGCCGCGCGAGGCAAGGATCTGGCCCTGTTGCGCGAGCGCCTCAGCGAGGATGGCCTGATCTATGTGCTGTTCCCGGAGGGCACGCGCAGCCGCGACGGCAAATTGGCATCCTTCAAGGCGGGTATTGGCGCGCTGCTGGCGGCGGGCGATGTGCCGGCGGTGCCCTGTTATCTCGAGGGCGCCTTCGCCGCATTGCCGGCGCACCGCCGCTTGCCGCGGCCGGCGCGGCTGCGGCTCGTCATCGGCAAGCCCGTGGGCATGGCCGATTGCGCCAATGATCGCGATGGCTGGGTGGAAGTCGCGGCGCGCTGCGAGAAAGAAGTGCGGAACTTGGGCGGGCTGAACTAGCCCACTCGGGCTCTAGCTAGCCCTTCGTTCCGCCGTTCAGCTGCTTCTTGGTGCGCGGCGTGGCGAACAGATCATTGGCGAGCGCGCCGCCGAAGACCGCGTCCTGCAGGGCGATCTCGATCCTGGTGCCCTGCGAATCCGTGATGCTCCACTGCTTCAATTGCAGCGGCTCGTCGGCGAAGGTCAGCGAGGCCGAGCCAGCATCGGGATTCTCGGTCTGGTAGACCGAGATGCGCACTGCGCCCGGCGAGCGTTCGATATTCGTCACCGTGATCTTGGGCGAGAAATCGATGGTCTCCTGCAACAGGAACCAGATCGGCGTCTGGGAGATCGGAATCTGCGTCAGCTGATCCAGCTCGCTGTCGTAGTAATTGACCCACAGACCATCGGCCACCAGCAGCACCGGCACCGGCGGCTCGTATTCCACGCGCATCAGCCCGGGGCGGCGCAGATAGATCTTGCCCTGGGCCAGTCCACCGCCCGCCGCCACCTGCTGGAAGCGCGCGCGCATGGTGTGAATGCCGTCGAGATATGTCGCGACGCGCGCCAGATCGGCCTGGTCCTCGCTGGTGAGCTTCAGCGCCGGTGCCGCGGCGAACGCGTTTGAGACGGCGAAGCCTGCAAACGGCGCCAATGCCAACGCACCCAGCATTTTTCGACGGGTGAGAGAAAAGACTTGGGAAGAAATTCGGGTCATGTGATCTCGCTTATGTCGCTCAACTATGGCCCAACTATGGCCGTCTCGTTAGTTTATGCCGTGCCCGCTTTCGCGGGTTTGGCCATCCCGCACCCGCTGTCGCGGGGGTTAGTCCATTCCTCGCCCGCTATCGCGGGCGAGCACCTCGCGTTTGCCCACATGGTTGGCGGAGCTCACGACCCCTTCCTTCTCCATGCGTTCGATCAGGCGCGCGGCGCGGTTATAGCCGATCTGAAGATGGCGCTGGACGAAGCTGGTCGAGGCTTTGCGTTCGCGGCAGACGAGTTCGACGGCCTTGTCGTAAAGATCGTCGCCGCCCTCTTCGCTCGCGCCTGACTCGCCGCTTCCCTCCGGCTCCTCTTCTTCCCGGGTTATGTCCTCTATATAGGACGGCTGTCCCTGGTCTTTAAGGTGCCGGACCACGGTTTCAACTTCCTGGTCGGACACGAACGGACCATGAACCCGCATGATCCGGCCGCCCTGGGCCATATAGAGCATATCGCCCTGGCCCAGCAGCTGTTCCGCCCCCGGCTCGCCCAGGATGGTGCGGCTGTCGATGCGGCTGGTGACATGGAAGCTGACCCGGGTGGGGAAGTTCGCCTTGATGGTGCCGGTGATGACATCCACCGAGGGGCGCTGGGTCGCCATGACGATATGGATGCCGGCGGCCCGCGCCATCTGGGCCAGGCGCTGCACCGCCCCTTCGATTTCCTTGCCCGCCACCAGCATCAGATCGGCCATCTCGTCGACCACCACGACGATGAAGGGTAGTGGGGTCAGATCGAAGGGCTGCTCCTCATAGATCGGGGCGCCGGTTTCCGGGTTGAATCCCGTCTGCACCTTGCGGGTGAGCGTCTCGCTCTTGGCTGCTGCCTGCTCGACCCGTTGGTTATAGCCCTCGATGTTGCGCACGCCGAGCTGCGACATCTTGCGGTAGCGGCCCTCCATCTCGCGCACCGACCATTTGAGCGCGACGATGGCCTTGCGCGGATCGGTGACGACCGGCGCGATCAGATGCGGAATGCCGTCATAGACGGACAGCTCCAGCATCTTGGGATCGATCATGATGAATTTGCAGCGGTCGGGCGGCAGGCGATAGAGCAGGGAGAGGATCATGGTGTTGATCGCCACCGACTTGCCCGAGCCGGTGGTGCCGGCGATCAGCAGATGGGGCATGCGCGCCAGATCGACGATGATGGGCGATCCGCCGATATCCTTGCCCAGGACCAGCGAGAGTTTCGCCGCGGTGCGCTCGTAGTCCTCCGAGGCCAGCAATTCGCGCAAGCCCACCTGCTCGCGCAGGCGATTGGGTAGTTCAATGCCGATGACGCTCTGCCCGGGCACCACGGCGATGCGCACGGAGACCGCGCTCATGGAGCGCGCCACGTCATCGGCCAGGCCGACGACACGGCTCGTCTTGGTGCCGGGTGCGGGCTCGAGCTCATAAAGCGTGACGACGGGACCCGGCCGTACTTTGACGATCTGACCCTTGACGCCGAAATCCTGCAGCACCGATTCCAGCAGCCGCGCATTCTTCTCCAGCGATTCCTCGTTGACGCGCTGCGCCCCCTTGTCCTTGGGCGGCAGCTGCAGCAGCTCGAGCGGGGGCAGCGAATATTCCGCATCGGGAATGAGATCCAGCGTCGCCTGTCCCGCCTTGGTCGCGCGCTTGCCCGGTTTCGGTTTGGCCTTTTGCGGTTCGACCAGGGGCTCGCCGTCTTCGCGCTGGCTGCGCGTGACGCCGCCCAATGTCGGACCGCTCAAAGATGGCCCGGCATAGAGCGCGGAATCTTCCGTGGACTCGTCGAGCGCGCTGGCGCCCAGGCTCGGCTCCATGCGCCGCGAACGGTCCTTCTCATGGCGTTCGGCCCGGTATTCGGCGGCGGCCTCGGGCCGCTTGCGGCCGAATATGCGGAACCTTGAGCTGCCGGCGCGGCCCGCGCCTCCACTCGTAACGGCGCCCGCAGCAGCGCCTGCGGCAGCACCTGCGGCAGCACCCACCGACGCAATCGCCTGGCCTGCCTGGTGATATCGCCGCCAGGAAATGCCGAGCGCGAAATAGGTGAGGGGAAATGCGAGCACCAGGCAGGCGAGCTGGATCATCCAGTCTGGCACGCCACTCAAGCCGGCAAGCCCCGGCCATTTGCCGCCGCCATCCACCAGCAGGTGCCCCGCGAAGCCGCCGAGCCCGCCGCTGAACGGCCAATCGGTGGACCAGGGAATAACACAGAGGCCGATGGAGGCCACGATCATCGCCAGCGGCAGCAGCAGCAGACGCAGCCACCAGCGCGCTGGACGGTGGCACATCATTTGCCAGCCCCAGACGAGCAGGGCCAAGGCCAGGATGAAACAGGCGACACCCAGGCTTTCCAGCATCAGATCGGCGACATAGGCGCCGGGCAGGCCCAGCATGTTGTGGACCGGCCCGTCGACGGCGAGATTGAGCGAGGGGTCCGAGGCGCTGGCGGTCAGCAGCGCCACCAGATAGGCAGCACCAATGGCGATCAGCAGCAGGCCCAGCAGTTCTTCCCAGCGCCGGCGCAGGAAGATGCGCGCGCCGTGGGAAACGAAGGTCGTGCGGCTTGCCGTTGCCGCGGCCGGGTCGTTCAGGCTGGCGGTGTCGTCGGCCATGCCTATTGCGCCGCTGCGGCTGAAGAGGCGCCAGATGCCGAGGCGGCTGCCGAGCTGCTCGATGAACCATCGAGCGCTTTCACCAGGCGGCCCAGCGCCTCTTCGACCTGGGCGGGCTCATGCACCAGCGCCACGCGGATATAGGGCTGGCCCGGATTGACGCCCGATGCATCGGGCCGCGCCATATAACCACCGGGCAGAACCTTGATGCCGGCCTCGCTCCACAGTTTTTTGGCCGCCGCCTCGCCATCGCCGACATCGAGCCAGAGGAAGAATCCGCCGGGCGGCTGATAAAAACCGAAGCGCTTGCCGATGATCCGCTCGGCGATCGCAAAACACTGGCGATAACGTTCGCGATTGGCCGCGACATGCACCTCGTCGCGCCACAGTGCGGCCGAGGCGGCCAGCGCCGGGAACGAGATGGCGGCGCCGCCATAATTGCAGAGCTGGGCCATGCGTTTGATCAGTTTGCGATCGCCCACAGCGAAGCCGGAGCGCAGGCCCGGCGCGGAAGAACGCTTCGAGAGCGAATGGATCGAAAGCAGGTTGTCGAGACGGCCCTCGGCGACCTCGAGCACGCCGGCCGGCGCCTCGCCGCGATAAATCTCGGCGTAGCATTCATCGGCCACCAGCGTGTAATTGTGCCGGCGCGCATGAGCGACCCAGCGCGCGAGATACTCGCGCGAGGCGACCGCGCCCTGCGGGTTGGAGGGCGAGCAGACATAGGCCATGGCCACGCGGGACAGGTCCTGGGCAGGAATCAAATCGGGCTCGGGCAGGAAGCCGTTGGCGCGGTTGGCCGGCAGGAAGAGGGGCTCCGCACCGGCCACTGCCGCCGAGCCGGCATAGACGTGATAAAAGGGATTGGGCATCACGACGGCAGGCCTCGCGCCGCCGCTCCATTCCGGCACGGCGGCAAGGGCCGCATGGAACAGCGCTTCCTTGCTGCCGGCGGCGGGCAGGATATCGAGATCGCGATCGATCATGCCGGCGGGCAGATGAAAGCGCCGATTCAGCCAGTCGCTGACGGCTGCACGAAACTCCGGCGAGCCGACGGTCAGCGGATAGCGCGACCAGTCCTTCTTTTCCCGCTCCATGACTTCGGCCAGGAAGGCGGGGGGTGCTCCCTGCGGTTCGCCCACCGACAGCGCCATCACCGGACCGCCCGGCTTGATGCCGTCGAGCAACGCGTTCAGCCGCGTGAAGGGGTGATACTTCAGCAGCGGCTCCAGCCGGTCGGTCATGACAGCACCCGTCCTCTAAAGCATGCCTAGCTGCGCATGCGCGCATCATCGTCCCTCGCAAGACCCTCGCTTTCACCGGCCAAAGCAATAAGGCCGGCGGCAAGCGACTCGCCGTCGGGACAAAACGCCAACGAGTTTATCGGCGGGCCAACTCGCTTACAAGTGAAGGAAAATCAGGGTTTCGGGCCCTCCCCTCCCCTGCCGGAAGGGGTGTTTTCTTGGCGCGTCGACGGGGGCGGGGAAAGGTGGTCGCGGATATCCGGCTGCCGCAGGGAAAGCGACAGCCGGATATGACGGTAAGAACGTGGCCGATCGTTCCGCCATGCCCCAAGGAGGGCATCCGCGTAGCGTGGGTGGTTCTTACGCCACCGATTCACCCCGTGGCGTCACGCCACCGATTCCCCGTGCAGCGCGATATCGAGACCGTCGCGCTCTGCTTCGGGCGAGACGCGCAGGCCCATCGTCTTGTCGATGATGAACAGCAGTACCAAGCTCACGATCGCGTCGTAGGCGATGGTGACGCCGATGCCATAGAGCTGGGTCATGATCTGGCCCGGATTGCCGTCGATCCAGCCGATGGCGGCATCCCCGCCGACGACAGCCTTGGTGGCAAAGACCCCGGTCAGCAGCGCGCCGACGATGCCGCCCACCGCATGCACGCCGAAGGCATCCAGCGAATCGTCATAGCCCAACTTGTTCTTGAGGGTGGTAGCGGCGAAGAAACAGATGGCGCCAGCCACCAGCCCGATCATCAGCGCGCCCTCAGGATCGACAAAACCCGAGGCAGGCGTGATGGCGACGAGGCCCGCCACCGCGCCCGAGATGATACCGAGCACGCTGGGATGCTTGCGCAGCGCCCATTCCACGCCCATCCAGGAAAGGGCGGCGGCGGCCGTGGCGATCTGCGTCGTCGTCATCGCCATGCCGGCGCGGATGTCGGCGGCCACGGCCGAGCCCGCATTGAAGCCGAACCACCCCACCCAGAGCAGTGCCGCACCGATCAGACTGAGGCCGATATTGTGCGGCGGGAACGCTGTTTTGCGGTAACCCTTGCGCGGACCCAGCACGAGGCAGGCGACCAGCCCGGCCACACCGGCATTGATATGCACCACCGTGCCGCCGGCATAATCCAGCACGCCGGCCGCCCCCAGCAGGCCGCCGCCCCAGACCATATGGGCGATGGGCGAATAGACGGCGATCAGCCACAAGCCGCAGAACACCATGATGGCGGAGAACTTCATGCGGTCCGCCACAGCACCGGTCAGCAGCGCCGGCGTGATGATGGCGAACGTCATCTGGAAGCACATGTAGACGCTCTCGGGAATGCTGCCGGCGAGCGGGCTGATGCTGTTGACGGTCAGGCCGTGCAGCATGAAGCGCTCCAGCGTGCCGATGAAACTGCCCGAGCCGGTGAAGGCGAGGCTGTAGCCTGCGATCATCCACAGCACGGTGACGAGGCAGCAGACGCCGAAGCTCTGCGCCATGGTCGCCAGCACGTTCATCTTGCGCACCATGCCGGCGTAGAACATCGCCAGCCCCGGGATGGTCATCATCAGCACCAGTGCGGTGGATGTCAGCATCCAGGCGGTGTCGCCGCGATCGAGCCCCGCGGCGAAGGCAGGCGATGCTTGCGTCACAAGCAGCAGCAACAGGCAGGCAAGAAGCGGGAGAACTCGGGACATAAGGCGACCTCCGGGTGAAACGGGCTCCTGCCCACCTCACTCAGCAAGCGCCGTGCCAAAGGCCAGACTCCCGGCGCATTGCGGGTCTGCGTGAAAATTGGACGTGTCTGCTGACCGAACTTGATCGATTCGAGTGCGCCTTGCCCAATTGCTGGGCAGGCAGACCCTTGTCCCTTCTTGTCCCTCTCCGCCCCATTGGGGCGGAGAGGCAAGGTGAGGTGGGGAGCGCTCGAATGTTGATGAAGCCCACCTCACCCCAACCCTCTCCCCCCTAAAGGGCGGAGAGGGAGTTCTTTTGGCGGTCGAGGGCGTTGCTAACGCGCGACAGGGTGCCGCTTTACAAGGTGCTGGGGCCAGCCGAGGATCGCCGCCATGGCTGACAGCAGGCTCAAGACACAAGTCGCGATCGCCGGCGGCGGCATGGTCGGCATGGCAACGGCCGTGGCGCTTGCCGAGGCGGGCATTGCCTGCGTGCTGGTCGATCCCGAACCCGCGAGTGCACGCGCAGCACCGGGCTATGACGGCCGCTCCTCGGCCATCGCCTATGGCTCGCAGCAGGCGCTGCAGACGCTGGGCCTCTGGTGGGGCATGGCGGAATCAGCCGAGCCGATCCTCGATATCCGCGTCTCCGATGGCCAGATCGGCAAGGCAGCACCACCGCTGTTCCTGCATTACGACCACCGCGATTCCGGCCTCGATGCACCCTTCGGTTCGATCGTGGAGAACACCGCGATCCGGCGCGCCCTGCTCGCGCGCCTCGCCGATCTGCCCGATGTGACGATCATCTCGCCCGGCCGCGTGGTGGCGACATCCGAGCGCCCCGCCGGAATCGATGTGACGCTCGATGACGGGCGGGTCATCGCTGCCTCGCTGCTGATCGCCGCCGACGGCGCGCGCTCGGCCTTGCGCGCCGCCGCCGGCATCGCCACATCCATGGTCGATTATCCGCAGACCGGCATCGTCTGCACCGTGACCCATGAGCTCGCCCATGAGGGCGTGGCTCATGAGCATTTCCTGCCCGCCGGTCCCTTCGCCATGCTGCCGATGACCGATCACGGCGACCTGCATCGCTCCTCGATCGTGTGGACCGAGAAACGCGAGCTGGTGCCGGCGATGGTCGCTCTCGACGATGACGGATTCTCGGCCGAGATCCAGCGGCGCTTCGGCGACAGCCTCGGGCGCATCCGCGTACTCGGCCGGCGCTGGTCCTATCCGCTGCGCCTGATCCATGCCGAAAGCTATGTCGGCAGGCGCCTGGCCCTGATCGGCGATGCGGCCCATGCCATCCATCCGATCGCGGGCCAGGGCCTCAATCTCGGATTGCGCGATGTCGCGGCGCTCGCCGAGGTGCTGATCGATGCCTATCGCCTGGGCCGCGATCTGGGTGCCGCCGATGTGCTGGAAGAGTATCAGCGCTGGCGGCGCTTCGATTCGATGATGCTGATCGCGGTCACCGACAGCCTCAACCGCCTGTTCTCGACGGATCTGGCGCCGGTGCGCCTGCTGCGCGATGTGGGCCTGGCCGCCGTCAACCGGATGGCGCCGGTCAAGCGCCTGCTGATGCGCCACGCCATGGGTGCCGCCGGCCCACGCCCGCGGCTGTTACGCGGGCTGCCGCTGTAGGCCCTCACCCTCCCATCGCTACGCGATGGGCCCCTCCCTCTCCCGCTATCGCGAGCGAGGGATTCGGTGCGACTCCCTCTCCCGCATGCGGGAGAGGGTCGGGGTGAGCGTACTAGAAATCCTTCCCCTTCGGCGCGATGCGCGGGCGGCGCGAATATTTCAGCATCTTGTAGCCGTAGAGATTGACGCCCTTGTCCGGATCGGGCTGGCGGAAGGCCTGGTTGGTGAAGATGCTGCGGTACTTGCCTTCGCGTATCGCATCGTCCGGCATCTTCTCCAGCGGCCGGTACATGTGATGCTCCTGGTCCTTGCCCAGCAGCGGCTCGTTGTCGACCGCGTTATAGGAACAATGCAGCAGGGTGCGCGGGCTCTTGCTCGTATTCGGGCCCGAGGCATGCAGCGTGTTGGAGTGGAAGAAGATCGCATCGCCCGGCTGCATGACGCAATCGACCGCCTCAAAGTTTTCCTTGATCAAAGCAAGGCGCGCCGGATCGACGCCGCTCGATTCCCCGATGCGCTGGTGATCGATGCGCCCCAGTTTGTGCGAGCCGCGCAGCAGCTGCACGCAGCCGTTCTCCTTGAACACCGGATCGATGGCGATCATGCAGGTGGTCATGTCGGGGCGGAGGCACCCATCGTAGTACCAGTAGCCGAAATCCTGGTGCCAATCCCAGCGTCCCGCACTGCCCGGCTTCTTCATCGAGAGCTTGGAATGCCAGTGATAGGCGGGGCCGCCGACCAGATCCTCGGCCGCTTCGACGAGGCGCGCCACCCGCGGCATGACGCCGACGAGATCGTCGCTGAGGGTCGTCCAGGTGGTGACCTCCTGGGGATTGCCGTCGCTATCGGCGACCGCCAGCAGGGCTCCTTCCACTTCCGGATCGGCGCGGCAGGCGCTGGCCAAGGGCTCGATCTCGTCGGGTGCGAAGAATCCGGGCAGCCGCACGAACCCGTCGCGCTCATACTCGGCGAGCTGGGCGGCGCTCAGCCTGCCGCCGAAGGCGGCCTTGGATGACGACATCTTCAGCATGGCAATCGCTCCTCTATAGCCAGCGCGAGGGCATCAGTTCCGGTTCGAAGGGGAATGTCGAGAGCTGCTGATAGCCCGTCTCGGTGATCAGCACCTGCTGCTCGAGCTTCACGCCTTCATCGCCGCCGACCTCGCCGATATAGCTCTCCACGCAGACCGTCATGCCGGGCTCCAGCATGCCGTCATAGCCATGGCCCGCGGCGTAATCCTCGAGATAGAGGCTCGCGGGATATTCATCGCACAGCCCCACGCCATGGAAGATCACCGAATAACGGTTGGGCGCGAAGGAAGGCGGCAGCTTGAAGCTTTTCTCGGCGAAGTCGCGATAGCGTATGCCGGGGCCGAGCAGATCGAGATTGAAATGGATCTGCTCCAGCGCCATGCCGTAGAGCCGCTTCTGCTCGGCGCGTCGGCCGGCCATGGCCGCAATAGAATGTCCGCGACAGATCGGTGCAATAGCCGAACGGCCCGATCAGATCGGTATCGAAGCTCACCAGCTCGCCGGCGCGGATGACCCGGTCGCTCGATTCCTGGAACCAGGGATTGGTCCGCCCGCCGGAGCTGAGCAACCGTGTCTCGAGCCATTCGCCGCCCTTGGCGATGTTCACCTGGTGCAGATGCGACCAGACCTCGTTCTCGGTCATGCCGGGCTTCAGCATCTCGCGCATCTTGGCCATGCCGGCCTCGCAGACGCTGATCGAGATGTTCATGCAGGCGATCTCGTCGGCCGATTTGATGACGCGGGCGAGCTCGGAGCATTCCTGCCCGTCATGGATCGTATAGCCGTGCTTTTCCAGCGCATGGACCCCCATCGGGTCCAGCCGGTCGACGGCCAGGCGCTTGTTGCCGCCGGCGCTCTTGGCGATGACGTCGGCCAGCTCGTCGCCCCAGGCCTTGGCGCGCTTCTCGCCGTTCTCGGCGGCGGCGAAGAAGTACCAGGCCTTGGCGGGCCTCACCTCGGCGATGGTCTCGATCCCGTCGGCCAGATGCTCGCAGTTGTGGAAGTCGAACAGGGTGATCGGCCCGTCGGTCGGCACATAGCAGTAGCGGGCCGGATTATGCGTGGTCCAGACCTGCATGTTCCGGCTGCCGGTCGCATAGCGGATGTTGATCGGGTCATAGAGCAGCACGCCGCAGTAATCGCGCTTCTTCAGCTGCTCGCGCAGGCGCCCCAGGCGATAGGCGCGCATGCGCTTCATGTCGGGCTGATGGAAGCTGTCGATCAGCTCCGAACCCAGCGTGTCGCGGGCGAGCCTGATCGGCGGATGGGTAAAGGATTGCGGGAGCGGTTTCGAACCGTTGGAATCGGGCGCCATGGGGAAATAAGGACTCCGCTGGAAATACAGGCTGACGCCAGTTTCCGCCCGCTATTGCGGGGCCGTCCAGCAGCGATTCGACCTCGATTAACCCAAATCGGCCAACATGCGGTGAAACGGCCACCCCTACCGCAGGTCCGCCGAGGGAGCTCAGTTCAGGCTCGTTACAATCTCATTCGTCATGCCCGGCCCCGAAAGCAGAGATCGGATCCAGATTGCTTCATCTGATCCGTGAATCTCTGGCTTTGATTTGAAGAGCTAAGCGGCTGACTCACGCCTTAAGCAAAGAAGCCTGAAGGCGGTCAGAACAGCTTGAGCCGGGCATCCATGTCTTGCTGCTGAAGAACGCTGGATGGCCGGGTCAATGCCCGGCCATGACGCACGAGCGTTACCTCTTCCCCGGTTCGCGGGAGAGGCCTTGTTTGTCGAGGGCGGCGAGATAGTTCCGCCAGAGCTCGTCCTTCTTCACGCCCATCTCATAGAGATAGCGCCAGGAAAAGATGCCGGTATCGTGCATGTCGTCGAACTTGATGCGGATGGCGTAATTGCCCACCGCCTCCAGCTCCAGGATTCCCACATGGGCGCGGCCGGCGACGACCTGTTTCTGCGAGGGCCCGTGTCCCTGAACCTCGGCCGAGGGACTTTCCACCCGCAGCAGCTCGGCCGGGTAGTGGAAGCGTACGCCATTGTCGAATTCGATCTCGAGCAGCTTCTCGGCGCGCTTCAGGCGAATCTCGATGGGCCAATGGGCGGCGCCCAGGGGCGCATTCGGCGGCTCACCGGGCGCGCTCACTTGTCGTCCAGGCGGCGCGCCTCGTCGATCAGCATGATGGGAATGCCGTCGCGGATCGGATAGGCCAGGCCCGCCTGGCGGCTGATCAATTCCTGTGCCGCGGCATCGTATTCCAGCGGCCCCTTGGTCAGCGGGCAGACCAGGATTTCCAGCAGCTTGGGATCGACGCGATTGGATTCGGCCATGGTCGTCGCGCTCTCTCTAATGCCGTACCGGTGCGGCGCCGCCATCGTCGCGGGTGAGCGCCGCGCTTTCCAGCAGCGCGATCATCACCCGGGCGCGCTCGCTGGGCGAGGGCGCCTCCAGCAGGATCTGTTTTTCCGCCGCCTCGAAGGGGCAGTTCATGGCGAGCGAGACGATCAGCCGGTCATCGGCCGTCTGCTCGATGGCCGACCAGTCGATGCGCACCGGCTGGTCGGCGAAGAAGGCGCGCAAGGCCCCGATCAGCCGCGTGCGGTCGACGGAGGGCGTCACCGGATCGAGATCGCTGGCATAGCCGCTCCAATCCGGCACCACGCTGCGAAAGCCCTCGGTCAGCGGCAGTTCGCCCATGATGGCAAAGCGGCAGAGGCCGGAAAGCGTGATCAGATAGCGGCGGTCATCGGTCTCGGCGAAGGAGACGATGCGGCCGGCACAACCCACCTTCTGCACCTCGGGCTGGCTGCCGCCGGCATCGGGATCGCGCGGCTGGATCATGCCGATCAGGCGCTGGCCAGCCAATGCTACGCGCACCATGGCGAGATAGCGCGGCTCGAAGATGTTCAGCGGCAGCTTGCCGCCGGGCAGCAACAGCACGCCCGGCAGCGGAAAGATCGGGATCGTCTGCGGCAGGTCCGCAAACGCTGGATCGAACGGGCTGCGCGCGCCCGGGGCGGAGCGCTCAGCCGCCGGGCTCATCGGAAGAGCAGGGAGGAGAGCCGCCGGCGCCCCGACAGCGTCAGCGCATGGGTGGGGCCCAGCGCCTCGAAGAATTTCACCAGCTGCTTGCGCGCACCTTCCTCGTTCCAGTCGCGCTTGCGGCTCACGATCTCCAGCAGATCGTCGATCGCCTGCTCCTGCTGGCCCGAGGCGTAGAGCGCCATGGCGCGGTCGAAGCGCGCCTGGTGGTTGTTGGCATCCGCCGCAAGGGCTGCTTCGTATTCGCCCAGCTTGCCCGCGGCACTTGCCCCCTGTTCGGCAAGCTCGAGGGCTGCCTTGGCCTTGGCCAGCGCCGGATCGGCGCGTTTGTCGGCCGGCGCGCGCTCGAACGCCGTGCGCGCGGCCTTCACATCCTTGGCCGCGAGTCTCGGCGAGTGTCAGGCCGGCAACAGCCTTCAGATTGCCCGCCTCATGGGTCAGCACCTGGTCGAAGATGGCCTTGGCCGTGCCATGGTCGCCGGCCGTCATCGATTCTTCCGCCTGTTCCAGCGCCTCTTCCACCGGCGAAGGGCCGGCTTCAGCACCGCCCGCCGCGAGACCCGCCAGCTTGGTCACGAAGGTCTTCACCTGGCTATCGGGCAGCGCGCCGACGAAGCCATCCACCGGCTGGCCCTGATAAAAGGCATAGACGGCGGGAATCGACTGGATGCGCATTTGCGCTGCCAGCTGCTGGTTCTTGTCGATATCGATCTTGACCATGCGCACGGCGCCCTTGGCCTCGTTCACCGCCTTTTCCAAAGCGGGGCCAAGCTGCTTGCAGGGGCCGCACCAGGGGGCCCAGAAATCGACGATCACCGGGACCGTGCGCGATGCCTCGATCACATCGGCCATGAAGCCTTTGGTGTCGCTGTTCTTGATCAGGGCGCCGGCGCCATTGGCAGCCGGGGCCGCGCCATTGCCGGCGCTTATCATCGTGTCCATTACCGTTCCATTCCCGATATTTGCGGCCTTAACATGGCCCTCGAAGGGTTGATGTGCAAGGCACGGGCAGGGGCGGCCTTTAGGCTCCCAGATCGAGGATCTGGGGCTTGTGCCCGCAGGCCTCGATAAAGGTCAGCAGGTCTTTGGGCGAGATCGCCGTGGTCCGGTCGTTGGTCAGCGGATGCACGTTGATGGGGTCATGGGCCAGCAGGGCCTGGTCGATGACGATCTGCACCGCGTGGCCCGAATCGTTGATCAGGCCCAGCGGCGTGACCGAGCCGGGCAGCACGCCCAGATATTGCAGCAGCCGCTCGGGGCTGCCGAAACTGACCTTGCCGGCGCCGATGCGCTCGCCCAGCACCTTGAGGTCGATGCGCCGATCCTCCTCGGCCACCACCAGCCACATGGCGCCCTTCTTGTTGCGCAGGAACAGGTTCTTCACATGCCCGCCCGGCAGCTCGCCGCGCAGCGCCTTGGCCTGCTCCACCGTGAAGACCGGCGGATGGCTGACGGTGCGGCTTGCGATGCCCAGTTCCGTCGAGCCGGGTCAGAAGCTGCTCCGGGCTGGTCGGCAGGGTGACGGGGGCGGCGGCACCGGCCGTCGGCGCGTTCTGATCGATTGATGTCATGGCGGCAAGGGTTTAGCGGAAGGCGGCAGGGGGCTCAAGGCCCGGCGGCAAGGCAAATGGCGTGGTGCGGGCCCGGGGTTGCAAATCGCGGCTCTATCCGTATTATCCGGCCTCCCGAAAGACCGGAGCGCGGGCGTAGCTCAGGGGTAGAGCACAACCTTGCCAAGGTTGGGGTCGAGGGTTCGAATCCCTTCGCCCGCTCCAAATTTCCTCAGTAAAATCAGCATTGTGCGAACGGCCTCCTAAGTTGGCCGCTCACGCTTCCTTGGCGTAATGTTTCCACATGGATTTTCGACGCGCGAGATCCTCATGACGGGTTCATGCGCTAGTCTTGTAACCAGAGGCACGACGATGGAGGGGCACAACTTCGAAAGGCTGAAGGACCACATCCTGCCCCTTTCCGTGTCGGACCGCTTCGACATCGCGCGCACCGAATGGTCGCTCGTCGCCGTGGAGATCAGCGATGAGTTCGACCAATGTCCATGCGGACAAGACATCAAGGAACATTGCTACATACGCAACCGCCTCAACGGTAACGAGACCTATGTCGGCAATGTATGTATCAATCGCTTCATCCAGATCGACACCGGCAATCTGTTCGATGGCCTGAAGCGGATCGCTAACGACCTCACCGCCAACGCGAATAGTGATCTGATCGAACACGCCTATCGGATGGGCTACCTCTATGGCGAAAAAGAATACACATTCCTGACGCAGACGATGCGAAAGAGGAATCTCTCAAACGCGCAGATCGCGTGGAAGGTCAAAATAAATCGGCGGATCGTGTCCCAAACCGTAGTCCGGAAACGCACCGTCCGGTAGCGCAAGCGCGTTAAGCGGCATCCATCTCGTTGGGAGAGCCGCGATCCGTCGCGTAGTGACCGCAACTGCTTCTCATCGTGTTTATGTCCAATCCCTGACGGAACCTGGTGCCATCCCCTTCAGCCGCATGTATTGAATGTGTGCTTGACGGTCCGTGAGCGTGCTCACTATGTCCGCTGCGAGTCTCGCGATCTCGCTGTCCTTCGAGGGCAATGGGTCCGGAAGCGAAAACCAAGGCGGTATTATGTTACGCTTCTTCTTGTCGCTCACCGCGTTAGAGTAGATTTCAAAGAGGTCGCGTATGATTTTCCGTTGGCCAAATTGGAGCGTTGCAAGCGACGCGCTCTGAATGACGTAGTTCCACGTCAATTCCTTCAACATAGCGATCTCACGCAGCTTTCGCTTGCTGACGACCAATTTGAACTTAACGGGACCGTCCACCTCTTTGACTTTGATCGGCATGACATAGTCTCAGAATCATCTTCGACACGAATGGCTTTAATGCGCGGCGCTGTGCTGCGGTGCCAGTGTACGGACCGCGCAGTGGCATCCAGTCGAATATATGGTTGAAAGCATCTTCGTAGTCTGCGAAGTGGTTGACCTCAGGCCGCTTCGCCCAACGCCGCTTAGTGTTTTCGAAAAATACTGCGCGCTCACTTGGGTCTTTGACGAGACGATCCAGAGGGATCATCCCCACCTGATAGAAGTCTTCGATGTCATGGATTGAATAGGTAATGTCATCGGCTAGGTCCATGATCTGCGCTTCTATTGTCTTCTCGGAAGAAGAATGAAGGCGCTCGCGTGCAAATTCAAAGTCCTCACGTTCACTTTGATACGCGCCAAACTTCGGATTGTGCCGCCCATCTGCCTCACGAAACCACGGATATTTAATCGTTGCTGCCAGAGTGGCACGAGTCAAATTCAACCCGACAAATTTGCTCTTGCTGTAGGCCAGCTTGGTCACGATGCGGAATGACTGCGCATTCCCCTCATAGCCATCACCGGCACCAACCTTCCGCAGGCATTCGTCGAGTTGCTCTTCAGCGATATGACCGAAGGGTGGGTGTCCAAGGTCGTGCGCGAGTGCAGCGGCTTCTACTACGTCAGGACTTATCTGACCTCGCAGGCGCGGATGCTTGACTAGCAACAGCTCGGCAACGCGGCGCCCCACTTGAGCGACTTTCAGCGTATGCGTCAGGCGATTGTGAAGCATATCGACTTCATTCGCCGAGGCGACCTGAGTCACACCTGCGAGTCGTCGCAGACTACCGCTGTAGAGCAGTCGATCTCTGTCTTTCTGCGGGCGTGTTCGCTGGTCGTCTGGGTCTGGGCTATAGCGGCGCGTGAATCTGTGAGCCAGTTTTCGCGGGCTGGTTGCGGCTGCAGGCGCCCGAGATTTGCTCACAGCAACTACGATCGATGAAGTATGGCTTAGGCTGCGTGGAGCCGCTTCTTGGCTACGATTTTGCGCTGGGCGGTGAAATCCACTTCGCCCAAATCTGCCAGCCGCCAAACGGCTTCGAGGATTGCTTCTCGGGACGCGCCCTTGACGGCGGAGATAAGTTCCCCAGGGGTGCTCTTGCCGCTCTTGATGGCTTGGAAAACCGAGATCTTCCAACTGTGACTCAGGCATCGCTCATCCTCCACTCCGCCGTAAACCGCGCCCGCGCCCCACCAAATGGCTAAAGGCTGGCCCCGTACAAGGTGCACAGCCTTCACTTCTTGGTAATAACGCTTTCGCCCCTTCTTGGCTCCGACGATCCCGCAAGACCGTATCGGACCCCGACTCGACAAGTCTACCAAAGCGATCAGGTATCGTCTCTAATTTTTAGTGTAATGACCTTTTGGTTAGTGCCCGGCGGTAGGGGCGCTTTCCCGCAACGAAATCATTTCGCTCCTGAACGTCACCCGCTGTGTCAATCTGGCCGAAAGCACGACTCTGGGCCTGATGTTTGCCGAAATCTTCAACCTTGCCGGCGGGACAACTCTATGCGCGATCTATGCAGTGAGCGCTGCGATCCTCAGCGGGTATTGGCCGCTCCCTCTTCCAACATAACGTCCCCCAAACTGTAGCAGTGGCTCGCCTGATAGGCGTTCCGGCCTCGGTTCATATGCGTCAGGTTGAAAGCCCTGATGGCGCGCAGCACGCGGGGCTTTGAGAGGAATTTGCCGATCGAGCGAAAGCCGCGGACCTTGATGCCGAAGATGTCCTCGCCGTTCGGGAAGAAATAGCCGACGTCTTCCGGCGCGATGACGCAACGTTCCAGAAAAGCCTCGTCCACCTGGTCCTGTGCCTGTGAACGGCTCGCGGTGAAATCCGACAGATGCACCAGGAATTTCGCCCGGATGCCCTCGCCATCGGCGTAGAGCGCGAAGAACTCCATCCAGCTCGCATTGACGCGCACGAGCGCCTTGCCCGGCGTCGAGGGCAGGCAGGAGACAGACCAGTAGTGCCGCTCGGTCGTGCGCGGGATCGGGATGCAATCGCGGCCATAGCGCCGGAGAATCTTCAGGACCTCGTCGGCCTGCGGCATGCGGCGCAGCTTCTCGAAGCGCGGGACGTATCTGAGTCGCAATTCCGGCGACTCCGCTCGTTCGCCGGTGTCGTGCAGGGTCGTCTTGCCCTGCATCCAGCCGCGCTGCTGCTCGAGATCCAGGAACCGGCGAAGACCGGTCTTGCTTTCGCGGCGAATGGCGTTCACTTCGTCGCTAGCCGCGCTTCGCCGGTTTGACGCCGAACGTTTCGATCACGGAGCGGCCGGCGGCGAGGCTCTCGATCCAGCCGGCTTCCCGGGCGAGCCTCGCCTCGGCATCGCCGATCCGCCCGCGGACGGTGTCGGGCGAGAGAGCGACCACGCCATCGTCATCGCCGATGACGAGATCGCCGGATGCCACGCGCCGCCCGCCGATCGTGACGGGCTGCGTTGATGGTGCCGTTCTCGGCCGAGGTGGGGCCGCGCGGCGTGATCGAGCGGCTGTAAACCGCGAAATCCGGCCAGCCGCTCAATGTGGCGACATCGCGCACCGCGCCGTCGCAGACGACGCCGGCGGCACCCGCGATTGCGCAGATGGCCGCTCAGGATCTCGCCGATCATCGCGGTCACGCCATCGCCACCGGCTGCGATCATCAGCACCTCGCCGCGGCCCACATGTTCCAGCGCATGCACCACGGCGCCGAAATCCGGCGGCGTGCAGGAGACGGTGACGGCACGGCCGAAGAGGCGGGGCTGCTTTCCCGGCGGGTTGATCGGGCGGATCGCGGGATCGATCTGGCTTTCGGGCGAGAGATCGACGGCAACGGCGACGGGGACGTCGCGCCAGCGCGCGATCTCGGCCTCGCTCAGGCCGCCGGCCGCGGCCGTGAAAATCGTGACCGTCATTTCTTCTCCGCCTGCATCGCCCGCACCGCCACCGCCAGGCGCCGCACGCCCTCGCGCAGCTTTTCCGGGGCGTTGAGCGTGAAGTTGATGCGGATCGCCCGGCGATCTTCCCCACTGGCATCGAAGACGCTGCTGGGCGTGACGCAAACACCCGCTTCCATGCCGCGCTTCAGCAGCATGTCGGTATTGAGCGCCGAATCGCGCGCCACGGCCCAGACGAACATGCCGCCCGAGGGAATTTCCCAATCGAAATCGGCGGCGAGATGTTCGGCCATGGCGGCACAGAGCGCATCGCGCCGGCTGCGATAGAGCGCCACGACACCCGGCTGGTTCTTTTCGATCAATCCGCCCTTGAGGGCTTCCAGCGCGATCCGTTGCGTGATGCCGCTGGTGCACATATCCGAGCCCTGCTTGGCCAGCGTCAGTGCGGCAATCATCTCCGGTGCTCGCGATCACCCAGCCGATGCGCAGGCCCGGCGCCACCTCCTTCGACAGGGTGCGCACATGCAGCACGGGGCCGTCATAGGGCACGCCCGGGTTTCTCAGCGCCGAAAGCTCGATCAGATGCGGCAGCGCCTCGCTGTCGTAATGCAACCCGCCATAGGGATCGTCCTCGAGCAGCCAGGTGCCGGTGCGATGCGCCGCGTCGACCAGCGTCTCGCGCATGGCCATGCCGACCAGCTTGCCGGTGGGGTTGGAGAAGTTCGGCACCGTATAGGC
The DNA here is from genome assembly GCA_963770335.1 of uncultured Alphaproteobacteria bacterium. Lineage (GTDB taxonomy): Bacteria > Pseudomonadota > Alphaproteobacteria > Dongiales > Dongiaceae > DASXQK01. The sequence goes on along the minus strand of CAVYPG010000013.1, from coordinate 2,850 downwards.
GAACTGCGCGCCGGTGAGGAGGGCCAGCGGATCGCAATCGTTGCTGTCGAGCCGCAGCTTGCGATAGGCGGGCATGCGGGTGCGCCAGGAATCGAGCGCGCCGAGATAAGTGGGAAACTGGCAGGCGATGATGCCGCCTTCCTCCAGCAGCACCTTGCCGATGACATCGAGCCCCTGGATGCCGCTGGTGGTTATCAGCACGTTGGCGCGGCTGAGCTTGAGGGTCGCCGAGGAATAGCGCTCGGCCACGACATCCCGCAATTCGGGCAGGCCCTCGATCGGTCCATATCCCAGCGTGTCGGCCGGGTGTGCTGCGATCACCCGCCGGGCGATCTCGGCGATCTCGGCGGCGGGATAGACCTCCGGCGCCGGCAGGCCGCCCGCCAGGTTGATGAGATCGGGGATTTGTCCCGCGGCCAGGAAGGTGCGGGTGACGTCGTTGGTCGTCCCCAGCCAGCGGGCAAAGGCGGGGCGGGTCTTGGTGGCTTTGCTCGGGTCGTCGGGTGCGTTGTCCATTTCTGAGCCTCTTTGCTGCCCATCTTACGTTGCCAGGTTATGCTCCGGAACAGCTGAACTCGGCGATCCCGCCGAGGGCAAACGCGGCATCGACGGCTTCAATACCGAAATCAACCGGCACAGCCCGGAGCCGCAAGGGCTGCCTTGTGCCATGCCGCCACTAGTGTAAAGAATCACACGCGCAACCAATCCGCGAATCCAGCTGCCCGTCGGCATCGCTCTCGCTCCGGGCCATGGTGACGCAAGTGAGGCTCCATCTTGCCTAGCTCGATCGCGCCGGACACCGGCCCGCCATTGATCCTGACCAGCGCGGATATCGCCCGGCTAATGGACTTCCCCGATTACCTTGCCGCCGTCGAACAAGGATTTCGGGCAAGTGCGGCAGGGCAGACGCTCTCGCCTGCGCCCCTGCACATACCAGCGCAAGGCGGCGGCTTTCATGCCAAGGCCGCCCTGCTGCGGGTCGAGCGGCCCTACTATGCGATCAAGATCAACGGGAACTTTCCGGCAATCCGGCCCAACACGGGCTGCCGACGATTTAGGGGGCCATCGTTCTTTGCGATGCCGACAACGGGCGCCTTCTTGCCATCATGGAATTCGATCGAAATCACGTTGCAGCGCACCGCGGCGGCAACCGCCCTTGCCGCTCGCTATCTGGCGCGCCCCGATCTCGGCGACGGCAACCGTCTGCGGCTGCGGCGATCAGGGGCGAGTCGAACTGGCAGCCTTGCTGCATATCCTGCCGCTGCGGCAAATCCACGCCTGGGACAGCAATCCGGCCAAGGCCCGCCAATTTGCCGATGAGCTGGCCCCGCAACTCGATCTCAAAATTGAGCCCGCCGGCGACCTGAGCGCGGCGACCTTGGCCAGCGACGTGATCGTTACCTGCACGACCGCACGCACGCCTTTCCTCGGCCGTGCCGGTGTCAGGCCGGGCACCTTCATCGCTGCCGTCGGTGCCGATAGCCACGACAAAAGCGAGCTCGAGCCGGAATTGATGGCCCAGGCGATCGTGGTGGCCGACGTCCTCGCCGATGTGTCGTCATGGGCGACCTCCATCACGCCGTCCGCGCCGGCACCATGCGGCCGGAAGACGTCCATGCCGACTCGGCGATCTGTCGCTGGGACCAAGCGCGGGCGTAGCGAACCAGCGAGATTACGATCTTCGATTCCACCGGCACGGCGATTGAGGACGTCGCATCGGCGGTTCGCCTATACGAACGGGCAGTTGCGAAGGGCATCGGATTGCGGTGCGCCCTCGGCGCGCGAGGCTGACACGGCGGGCGCCAGCGTCGCATCATCGGCGCGGCGACAGGCGCAGCACCGCTATGCCAGGTACTGATCGACGCCGTGCAGCGCGCGGATCCGATCCGAGGCGAGGGTTTCCTTGAACAGCGCCCGATTGCTTTCCACCCGCTCGCGCGCCTGCTCGTCATGCCAGAGATGGAGCAGCGGCACGTTCCAGCGGGTCGCGCGCCGCCGGCAGCCAGCGCGGATCAGGCGATGAACGAAATCCAAATCCTCGAAGCCCCAGCTATGGAAGATCTCGTCGAAGCCGTTGATCGCCAGGTAATCCTTGCGCCAGACCGCCATGTTGCAGCCCTCCGCGCCGACCCAATCGGTCTTCGGCCGCGAGCGGTTGCGCAGGCGCAGCAGCGGCACCAGCAGGTTGATGTCGCCTTGCATGCGCGCGCCGAGCCAGCGAAGGCGGCCCCAGCGCCAGAGCGGCGTCGCCTCTGCGATCGCGCGCTCGGACAGGCGCCGGCTGAGGCGGATGCGGTTGCCGGTGACGAACTGGCCGGGCCTGGCCATGGCGCGCTGGCGGGCGACGAAATCGGGCAGCGGCAGGCAATCGCCATCGATGAAAGCCAGATAGTCGCCGCCAGCCTTGGCCGCGGCGCGATTGCGGCACATGGCCAGGCGGAAGCCCTCATCGGGCTGCCAGACATGATGAAGGGGATAGGGCAGTCCGGCCGCCATCGCCTCGATCATCTGCCGGGTCGCCGGGCCGGAGCCGTCATCGGCCACCAGCACGTCGAAATCGCCGGCACGCTGATCGGACAGGGCGCGCAGCACCAGCGCCAATGCGTCGGGCCGGTTATATGTCGCAACGATGATGCTGATCTTCAGGGCTTGCACGATCCTCTATGGGCCAGGCCAGGTCTCAGGCGCGCGCGGCGCGTTGCTCCGCGGGCGCAATCGGTGCCAGTTCGATCGAGAATTCCGGGCTCGGCTCCCAATGATAGGAGCCAAACACGGGGGGCCCATCAGCCGCCACGCCGATCATGAACCTTGTCTGCAGCGTCCTGGCAAAGATCGTCGTCAGCCCGATAA
>CAVYPG010000012.1:0-103791 GCA_963770335.1 uncultured Alphaproteobacteria bacterium | reverse complement strand
AGACGATCCTGGTGCATGCCGGCGCCAGCGGCATCGGCAGCACCGCGGTGCTGATGGCCAAGGCAACCGGGCGCGCGGGTGCTGGCGACCGTGGGCAGCGACGAGAAGATCCCGCGCGTCCAGGCGCTGGGCGCCGATGCGGTGCTGAACTACCGCAAGGACCGCTTCGAGAGCTGGGCCCGGCGCCAGACCGGCAAGAAAGGCGTCGACGTGGTGTTTGAGCATGTCGGACCCGATACCTGGGCCGGCAGCCTGCTGGCATTGAAGCGCGGCGGGCGGCTGGTCACCTGCGGCTCCACCAGCGGCATCACGGCGGAGACGAACCTGTTCCAGATCTTCCAGCAGCAGATCCACATCTTCGGCTCCTTCGGCTGCAACCTGCGCAACGTCGCCGAAGGCCTTGCCAAGATGGCAACGCGCAACGTGCTCCCGGTCATCGACAGCGTCATCGAGCTGGCCGATTTCCGCCAGGGCCTGCAGCGCATGGCCGACCGCGCTGTGATCGGCAAGATCATCGTCAGGATTCCGTAGCGTCGCAGTATTGCGCGCTGTGTGGTTCCTCATGGTGAGCCTGTCGAACCATGAGGCCGCTTGACCGTGCCGCCTCATCCTTCGACAAGCTCAGGATGAGGAGCAGCGGGCGAGCGCTTCCCTACATCACCTTTCCCTCGAAATAATGCCGCCCCGCGCGGTCGTCGATCTCGACGACCCAGAGATCAGGATCGCGCTTCAGCTAGTTCCAGGGACACAATACTTAATTGATCGCAACTCTCGACCGGCGTAGACTGGTTCTATGGCGCGACTGTTCAGTTCCGGGGACACAATACTTAATTGATCGCAATTCTCGACCGGCGTAGACTGGTTCTATGGCGCGACTGGCAAGAGTTGTGGCGAGCGGCCTTCCCCATCATGTGACGCAGCGTGGCAATCGCCGCCAGCAGGTTTTCTTCAACGACGAAGACTACCAGGTCTACCGGACGCTCCTCGCCGAAGGCTGTCAGGCGGCTGGCGTCGCAGTCTGGGCCTACTGCCTGATGCCTAATCACGTACATCTCATTCTTGTGCCGTCGGATGATGACGGTCTGCGTGCCGCGCTGGGCGAGGCGCACCGGCGGTATACCCGTCACGTCAACTTTCGTGAGCAGTGGCGGGGCTATCTATGGCAGGGGCGGTTTGCCTCGTTTCCCATGGATGAAAGCTATCTGCTTGCCTGCTCTCGTTATGTGGAGCTGAACCCGGTGCGGGCAAAGATTGTGAGTCGGGCGCGCGACTGGCCCTGGTCAAGCGCCCGGGCGCATCTCACCGGGCGCGACGATGGATTGGTGACTGTTCGTCCTCTCCTCGAACTTGCACCCGATTGGAAAGCGCTTCTGCGTGCGGGATTGAGCGAGGAGGATCACAAGGCAATTCGCGCCGGCGAGAGAACCGGCCGGCCACTTGGGCTCCGAGCGTTTCGCAAAGCGCCTTGAAAGGCGTCTCGGGCGAACACTGATGCGGCAAAAGCCGGGCCCAAAACCACGGGAAGAGAACCGTGGTTCGAATTAAGTATAGTGTCCCGGAACTCCCGTAGCATAAATCTAATCAAACTTCGGCGTTCAACGAGGCCGTATGTCTCCGCGTCAAACACAACTCCTGGCCACGATGCTTCCTATTGCTCAAGCGCTACAAGCGAAGAATGGGAATTCTTCCCCATCTCAGCTCACATCAGTACTACAGGGGAAGTGACTTACTTGATGGCAGGGGAAGAGGGCCGCGAGTGGTCTCCATCAGTGACTTTTTTGGAGATATTAAGAAGTGAGCTCTCGCAAAAAGCTCTTCGTCGAGAAATCCTTGCGTCCGCGCTTGTATATGACACTCGCGTCAGATTAGACGGAAAAGCTGAAATAATGGATGCCATCGTTCTAGAACTCGAAGACTTAACGGAGAGCGCCAAAATAGTATTCGTTCCATATGTTAAATCAGGTTCTAAATTTACTTATCACCAAGGGAAAATCGAGCCGGGGAGTCGACAGTATATTTACGAGGCCCTAGTTCCGGGGGCACAATACCGATGCGCTGGGCCAGCAGACCCGGGCAAATGGGGTGGGCACCAACACCACCTATTCCGCCGCCCGCGGATGGGTGCTGGGCCTGCAGACCAAAAATGCCTCGGCGGTCACCCTGCAGGGGGAATTCCGGGGGCACAATACCTAATTGTAGCTAGGTCTCTGTCGGGTCCGCCGAACCATGAGATTGCTCTATTTTGCCGCCTCATCCTTCGACAAGCTCAGGATGAGGGAATGACAGGCTAGCTCGCCCTACATCACCTTTCCCTCGAAGTAATGCCGCCCGGCGCGGTCGTCGATCTCGACGACCCACAGATCGGGATCGCGCTTCACCGCGCGTGCGATATAGGCGTCAGCCTCCGGCTCTTCGACGAACCTGCCCTCGAAGGCCGCCAGCCAGCCGAGAGAGCCATCGGGCACCCGTGCTTGCGTCAGCAGGCGGCAACCGAGGTCGCGCTGGTTCAGTTTCAAAATCAAACTGCCGCCCATGGCTTCGCCCCGGCGCACGACCACGGCGGCGATGCCCTCGACATTGAGACGATGGATATGCGCCTTGATCCAGGTCTCGGTCGCCAGCCGGTCGTCGCTCATCTCGTTCGATCCTTCCGGCGGCAAGACTAGCATTGCCGGGCGGCTTGGGTTGCAAATCGGGGGCCGCCATGCGATCTAGCCCACCGAGCCGATGAAGGTAACCGACGGGCCGGCATGGCAAAAACCGCGTTGATCACGGGCGTTACCGGCCAGGACGGCGCCTATCTGGCGCGCCTGCTGCTGGCCAAGGGCTATCACGTGTTCGGCACGGAACGCGCCCAGCAGCCCACCGAACGCGCGCGCCTCGACTGGCTGGGCGTTGCCGGCGATCTCACCATCGTCCAGCTCGAGCTGACCGATTCCGGCCAGATCCAGCGCGTGCTCGACCGCGTGGCGCCCGACGAGATCTACAATCTCGCCGCCCAGAGCTTCGTACACGCCTCCTTCGAGCAGCCGATCTATGCCGGCGAAGTCACCGGCCTTGCCGTGGCGCGCATCCTGGAGGCGCTGCGCAACAGCCGGGCAAAGGCGCGCTTCTACCAGGCCTCCACATCCGAGCTCTTCGGCAATGCAAAAATCTCCCCGCAGGACGAGGAGACGCCCTTTCATCCGCGCAGCCCCTATGCCATCGCCAAGCTCTATGGCCATCACATCACGGTCAATTACCGCGAGGCCTATGGCTTGCACACCTCCTGCGGCATCCTGTTCAATCATGAATCGCCGCTGCGTCCCGCACAGTTCATCACCCGCAAGGTCACGCTGGCCTTCGCGCGCATGGCCGCCGGCCAGAATGTGACGCTGCAAGTCGGCAATCTCGACGCCGCGCGCGATTGGGGCTTTGCCGGCGACTATGTCGAGGGCATGTGGCGCATGGTGCAGCAGCCCGCGGGCGCAGATTATGTGCTTGCGACCGGTGTCGCTCATACCGTGCGCCAATTGATCGAGACCGCAGCGGCTAGCGTCGATCTGGCCATCGAATGGCGCGGCAGCGGCAGTGCGGCCGAGGGCATCGAGCGCAAATCGGGCCGGGTCCTGGTGAAGATCGATCCTGCCTTTTATCGCCCGGCGGATATCACGCTGACCGTCGGCAACCCGGCCAAGGCGGCGCGCGAGCTCGGCTGGCGCGCGGCCCTCAATTTTGAGAAACTCATCGCCATGATGATCGAGGCCGATCTCGCCCGCATCGCAGCCGGTGGGCCGCTCACATGAGCGCCCATGAGGCCGAAGACCCGCAGGGCCTGATCCGCCAGGTCCTCGCCATGGGCGAGGAGTTTCCCGGACCGGCGCGCGACGTGCTGCTCTCCTGGCTGCTGGAACTCAAGGATCGCGTCGAGCCGGCGAGTGCCGCCGCGACCCTGATCGAGCGTCATGGCCTCTCCGGCCCGCCCTTCCCGCGACCCCGCGGGGCGAATTGATCCGCCTGCTACATGAGACAGCGCGCTATTCGGCTGCGCAATTGCGCGAAGCCGGCGGCCGGCGGCGCGGCGGGGCGCGCGGCCGGCGCGAACCTGCCGGAAGTTAGATCAGCCCGGCGCCGACGCTGACCGCCAGCGCCAGGATCACCGTGTTGAAGAAGAACGACAGAACGCCATGCAGCAGCGTCAGCCGGCGCAGCCGGGGCGAGGCCACCTGCACATCGGAGACCTGGCAGGTCATGCCGATGACGAAGGAATAATAGAGAAAGTCCCAATAGTTCGGATCGCCGCCACCGGGAAAGATCAGCCCGCCCGCCGCCGTGCCATAAAAGAGATGGGCGTAGTGCAGGGCGAAGATCGTGTGGATCAGCGACCAGGAGCCCAGCACGGTGAGGCCGGCAAGCGCCAGCCGCAGCACCGGCTCATCCGGCAGCGCGCCATCGGCCCCGCGCAGGCAGAGTGCCAGGCCGAACAGGCTGATGCAGCCCGCCGCCACCGTCAGCAGCATCATGACCCAGGCCCGGTTGTCGAGCCGCGCCGCCCGGCGGCGGATGGAATTGATGCTGCGATCAGCGATGACCCCATATGTGAGCAGCAGGAAGCAGGCCACCGCCGCATCCCAGGCCAGGATGGCCGCAAGCGAGGGCCGCAATACCTGGCGCAACGCAATCTCGGCGGCCAGGCCTATGACGACGGACGCCGTCAGCCGGGTCAGGGAAGACCAAGGTCGGAACAGAGGATGACGGGCGCCCGTTTGGCTCATGCGGCGACTGTGGCGCGCGCGCCCCGCCAAAGCCAGCCCGATAACGAGCGCTAGATCACGCCCAGCTTCTTGCCGGCGGCGGTGAAGGCTGCGATGGCGCGGTCGAGATCGGCGCGCTCATGGGCAGCCGAGATCTGCACCCGGATGCGCGCCTGGCCCTTGGGCACCACGGGATAGAAGAAGCCGATCACATAGATACCAAGATCGAGCAAGGCCGCGGAGAGCTGCTGGGCGATCGTCGATTCATACAGCATGACAGCGACGATCGGATGCTCGCCCGGCTTGATATCGAAACCAGCCGCCTTCATCCGCTCGCGGAAATAGGCGGTGTTCTCGCGAAGCTTGCTGCGCAGATCGTCGGCCTTGTCCAGCAGATCGAAGGCAGCAACACCGGCGCCGGCGATTGTCGGCGGCAGGGTATTGGAGAATAGATAAGGGCGCGAGCGCTGGCGCAGCATGGTGATGACCTCGCTGCCCGCCGCAACGAACCCGCCCGAGCCACCGCCCAACGCCTTGCCCAGGGTCGAGGTGATGATGTCGATCTTTCCCTCAACGCCGCAATGTTCCGGCGTGCCGCGCCCGCGCTTTCCCACGAAGCCACTGGCGTGGGAATCATCGACCATGACGAGGGCGTCATGCTCGCGGGCAAGCTTCACGATCTCCTCCAGCGGCGCGATATCGCCATCCATGCTGAAGACGCCGTCGGTGGCAATCAAACGCGTGCGCGCATCCTTCGCCTGGATCAGCTGTTCGCGCAGATCGGCCATATCGGCATGGCGATAGCGGTAGCGCTTCGCCTTGCAGAGCCGGATCCCGTCGATGATGGAGGCGTGGTTCAGCGCATCGCTGATGATCGCATCCTGCTCGTCCAGCAATGTCTCGAACAGCCCGCCATTGGCGTCAAAGCAGGAGGAATAGAGGATGGCATCGTCGAAGCCGAGGAAGCGAGCGATGGTGCGCTCGAGCTGCTTGTGCAGATCCTGGGTGCCGCAGATGAAGCGCACGGAAGCCAGGCCGAAGCCGTGATCGTCGAGCGCCTTGTGGGCGGCGGCGATGATCGCCGGGTGGTTGGCGAGCCCCAGATAATTGTTGGCGCAGAAATTCAGCACCTCGCGTCCCGGCGTCACCTTGATATGGGCGCCTTGCGGGCCGGTGATGATCCGCTCTTCCTTGAACAGCGAATCCTGGCGGATGCGCTCGATCTCGCCGGCGAGGCGTTGATTTAATGTCCATGGCGTCAGTTCCAGGCGCAGACGACTTTGCCGCACTGGCCGCTGGCCATCAGATCGAAGCCCTTCTGGAATTCGTCGATGGGAATGTGATGGGTCAGCACGGGCCGCAGATCCAGTCCGCCGAGGACCATCTGGGTCATCTTGTACCAGGTCTCGAACATCTCGCGGCCATAGATCCCCTTCAGGTGGAGGCCCTTGAAGATCACCTGGTCCCAGTCGATCTGGGTTTTCGACGGCAGAATGCCGAGCAGTGCCACCCGCCCACCGTGATACATGTGATGCAGCATGTCGTTGAAGGCCTGCGGATTGCCGGACATCTCCAGGCCGATGTCGAAGCCTTCATGAATGTCCTGCTTCTTCATCGCATCGGCCAGGGTCTCGTTCTTGACGTTGACCGTATGGGTGGCACCCATCTTGGCGGCCAGCGCCAGGCGATAATCGTTCACATCGGTCACCACCACATGGCGAGCGCCCAGATAGCGGCAGATGCCCGAGGCGATGATGCCGATGGGGCCGGCCCCGGTGATCAGCACATCCTCGCCCACCATGTCGAAGGAGAGCGCGCAATGCGTGGCATTGCCATACGGATCGAAGAATGCGGCGATCTCCGAGGGGATTTGCGCCGGGATCAGCCAGAGATTGGAGGACGGCACGACGACATATTCGGCAAAGGCCCCGGGCATGTTGACGCCGATGCCGCGCGTATGGGTGCAGAGATGGCGCCGGCCGGCGCGGCAATTGCGGCAATGGCCGCAGGTGACATGGCCTTCCGCCGAGACACGGTCGCCGATCTGATAATTGTCGACGCCCGGGCCCATCTCGACGATCCGGCCGACGAATTCATGGCCGATGACGAGGCCCGGGCGTGATGTTGCGCTGGGACCACTCGTCCCATTTGTAGATATGCAGATCGGTGCCGCAGATCGCGGTCTTTTCCACCTTGATCAGCACCTCATTGGTAGAGACTTTGGGGACCGGCACCTGTTCCATCCAAATGCCTTCCGCGGGCTTGCGCTTGACCAGCGCACGCATCATGCCTGTGGCCATTGCTGGCTCCTTAAAGTGACGCCCGATAGGGCCGGCGGATGTTTATCCAAGGGCCGGGGTGAGGCAAGGCCTCAATCCGACGAGGGCTTTCCCCGCTGCGACAGGCCTCGCCGACAGGGCATCAAGCAGTGGCGGCACGGCGCCAGCGCAAGCCTGCAACAATGCCCGTCACAATCGCTGCCGCCAGGGCAAGCCCGCCCAGCAGCGGCTCGCCAAGCACCGACAGACGCTCCGGCAGGATGAAGCAATTGCCGAAGTCGAACTGGGTGTATTTGTAGTCGCCCGCCTTGAAGGCGCAGCCGCTGAAGAGTGAGAGCTGCATCGCCCAGAGCACGGCGTGATAGACGAGCGCATAGGCCGCCAGGGCCGCCAGGATGATGCGCTGGCGCCAGCCCATGATCAGGGCCAGGCTCAGCGGCCCCGCCATGATGTGCAGATACCAGCCCGGCGTGCCCCCCGCCCCCGGTCCGCGAGCGATCTGGGTCAGCGTGTAATAGCCCAGCCCCAGCACCATGGGCGTGACGACGAACAGCGGTGCGATCACCGGCGTCGGCGCCCAGCGCAGCTTGATCAGCCAGTTGAACAGCGGCAAGAGCGCCAGCAGGATCACCGGCAAGGTGAAGATCGGCGGAAAGCGGCCATAGGACCAGGTCCCGGCCCAGGCAAAGCTTACCGTCAGCTGGCCGATACCGCGCAACACGCCGCCCAGGCCGACGCTATTCATGATCTGCGTCAGGATGGAGCCATGCTGCTGCACGGCAATGATGTCATTGGCGACGATGAAGTTGCCCACCGTCAGAAAGCGATAGAGATACCAGCCGCCGCCGACCACGCAGGCGCTGACCAGCAGGATCGCGGCATTGCGGATCTGCCGGCCATCGCGCTCGCGCAGTTCATGAAAACAGAGTAGCCCGGCGCAGCCGACCAGGATCGGCACGAAAAAGGCCTTGGTCAGCAGGCCCAGCCCCAGAATCAGCCCCAGCCACAGCGTCGTGGCGATCTTGCGGTCAGCCAACAGACGCAGCATCAGCCACCAGGCGATCCCCATGAGCAGCAGGCAAAGACTGTCATTGCCGATTCGCGCCATCTCGGGAAAGAACTGGGCAAACAGGAAGGGCCAGATGGCCGCCAGCAGGCAGAGCCGCGGCGAGACCTTGAGCGCCATCAGGCTTTGCTGGGTGACGCGGCAGCCGATCACGAAACCGGCAAAGGCGATGGCCCAGGAGACCAGCCGAAGCAGCAGGAATACGCCAGGCCAGCTCCAGCTCTTGGCCAGCAGATAGACCGGCACCATCAGCAGGTAATAGAGCGGCGGATGCTGGGCCTCGGAATTGACCTCGCGCCCGGGCCGGTAGGCGAGTCCGCCTTCCGGCGTCAGGCTCGGCACCGAACTGCCGTTGAAAAAACTGCGATAGGTCAGGCCGCCGACGCTGTCATAGGGCGGGCTCGGCGAGTAGTGCCGCGGTCCCGGGTATGCATCGACATCGCTCGACGCCTTGTCGATGCCATAGCGGGGAATCGTGCCGGCATCGGCAATCTGCTGGATATAGGAGAAGTGATTCGTCTCGTCGAACCCCTCGAAGGGCGGCAGGAAGGCGACATGGGCAATGCCGGCCAGCGCCACTGCCAGCAGCAACAGGCGGTTGATCCACAGAAAATTGCGATCGGGTGGCGAGTGCGAATCCATGGGCGACGTAACCCTGTTTTGCAGCCGGTTTCCAGCCTATTTACGTTTCCAAGCTTATTTCCTGGGGCGCATTGCCGCAGCCCCGATTTATCGGGATGATGGGAAAACTCTGTCCGGGGAGAAATCGCCATGCCCGATCTCAGCAAGACCGACTGGAACGTGTCCGAGCGCGCCCGCAAGATCCATGCCGAGGCGCTGGTCTGGGACGATCATGCCGGGTTCGAGCCGGACCCGAAGGTCGATCTCGAACTGCTCGAACATTGGCGGGCCGCCGGCGTCGACTATCTCTCGGTCAATGTCGGCTATGACGTCGTGCCCTGGCAGAAGACGATCAAGAACATCGGCGCCTTCATCACCTGGCTGGAGAAGAACGCCGACCGCTTTACCCTGGTGCGCACCGTCGCCGACATCGATGCGGCCAAGCGCGAGGGCAAGCTCGCCATCGCCTTCGATATCGAAGGCATGAATTCGCTGGATGGCGAGGCCTATATGGTCTCGTTCTATTACCGGCTCGGCGTGCGCCAGATGCTGTTCGCCTACAACCTCAACAACCTCGCCGGCAGCGGCTGTCACGACAAGGATACAGGCCTGACCGAATTCGGCCGCCAGGTCATCGCCGAGATGAATCGCGTGGGCATGCTGGTCGATTGCTCCCATACGGGCTTGCGCACCACCTTGCAGGCGATGGAAGCCTCAACTGCGCCCTGCATCTTCTCTCACTCCAATCCGGTCACCCTGCACAAGCATGGCCGCAACATCGTGGACGAGCAGATCAAGGCCTGTGCCAGCACCGGCGGCGTGGTCGGCATCAACGGCATCGGCCTCTTCCTCGGCGATCCCGTCGCCTCGACGCCGACGCTGGTGCGGGCCATCACCTACGTCGCCGACATGGTGGGCATCGATCATGTGGGCGTGGCGCTCGACTGGACGCCGGAGAATCTCGAAGGCCTGACCGCCGCCAACCCGAAGTTCTGGCCGCAGAGCGAGGGCTATGGCCAGGGCTCCAACATGCGCGTTGCGGCACCCAGCCAGCTGCCGCAGATCACCGAGATGCTGCTCGAACGCGGCTATGCCGAGGAGGATGTGCGCAAGGTCATGGGCGGGAATTTCCGCCGCGTCGCCGCCGCCGTCTGGAAATAGCGCGAACATAAGCGGGCATTTAGGCCCTGTTGTCGGCGCGCGCATGGGCTTCTATAGTCGCGATAATTGGAACGGTCCAATCATGGCGTGATTTTATCTAATCAGCTGATCTAACGGCAAAATTACGGAGTTTTCCATGTCGCTGCATGTCACCAGCAACCGCAAGGGATTTGCCGCCGGCCTGACGGAAATCACCCGTTTCGACGATCCCAAGGAGCCGACCGGTATTTCCTTCGCGGTGCTGAAGCTCGCGGCCGGCGAAACAGCGGCGCTCGAGCCAAAGAACGAGACGGCCTGGCTGTTGATGCAGGGCCGTGCCGAGATCACAGCCGGCAACCAGACCCGTTCCTTCGAGCGCCATTCCCTGTTCGAAGAATCGCCGAGCTGCCTGCATGTCGCAGCGGGCGAACGGGTGCGCATCAAGGCCGGAAGCGATTGCGAATTCACCGTCTATGCCAGCGCCAACCGCAAGCCCTTCCCCGCCCGCTTCTATGGGCCCGCCGATGTGCCGAACGAGCATCGCGGCAAGGGCCAGGTGGGCGATGCCTGCTATCGCTACGTGCGCACCATCTTCGATCGCAACAACGCCGATCCCAATGCCGAGCTTGTGCTGGGCGAGGTGGTGACCATGCCAGGGCGCTGGTCGAGCTATCCGCCCCATCATCATCCCCAGCCGGAGATCTATCACTATCGCTTCACCAAGCCCCAGGGCTTCGGCCATGCCGAGCTGGGCGAAGAGGTGATGAAGGTCCGGCAATTCGACACAGTGAAGATCCTGGACGGGCTGGACCACGCGCAATGCGCGGCACCCGGCTATGGCATGTATTACGCCTGGGTGATCCGCCATCTGCCGGACAACCCCTACGGCATTCCCGAATTCACCGAAGAGCATCGCTGGACCACCGATCCCAAGGCCGACTACTGGAAGCCCCGGGAAGCCTGAATGGAGCCTGGCTTCTAGACGTCATCACCATCGGCCGGGTTTCCGTCGATCTCTACGGCCAGCAGACCGGCGGCCGGCTCGAGGATATGGCGAGCTTCGCCAAATATATCGGCGGCTGCCCGGCCAATATCGCGGTAGGGGCGGCACGCCTCGGCCTTAAATCCGCTCTGCTCAGCCGGGTGGGCGATGAACATATGGGCCGCTTCGTGCGCGAGCAGCTGCTGCGCGAGGGCGTCGATGTCCGGGCCCTCAAAACCGATCCCGAGCGGCTGACGGCGCTGGTCATTCTCGGCATTCGCGACCGCGAAACCTTTCCGCTGATTTTCTTTCGCGAAAACTGCGCCGATATGGCGATCGAGATCGGCGATGTGGACGAGGCCTTCATCGCCTCGGCCAGCGCCATCGTCGTCACCGGCACGCATTTCTCCAACCCGCTGACCGCCGCCGCCAATTACCGCGCCATGGAGATTGCCCGGCGCCGGGGCGGCAAGGTGATCTTCGATATCGATTATCGTCCGGTCCTCTGGGGCCTCACAGGCCGCGGCCTGGGTGAGAACCGCTTCGTCGACAACGCCGAGGTGACGCGCCGGCTGCAGGCGATCCTGCCCGGCAGCGACGTCGTCGTCGGCACGGCCGAAGAAATCCATATCGCCGGCGGCAGCACCGATACGCTTGCAGCACTGCGCCGCATCCGCGGCCAGACCTCGGCCTTGATCGTGCTGAAGCGTGGCGATCAGGGCTGCATCGCCTTTCCGGAAGCCATCCCGGCACGGCTCGAGGACGGGCTCGTTGTCGGCGGCTTTCCCATCGAGGTCTATAATGTGCTGGGCGCCGGCGACGCCTTCATGAGCGGGTTTCTCAGCGGCTATCTGCGCGACAAGTCGATCGAGGAATCCTGCCGCCTCGCCAATGCCTGCGGGGCGCTCGTCGTCTCGCGCCATGGCTGTGCGCCAGCGAGCCCGACTGCCGAGGAACTCAGGTATTTCCTCGATCATGGCAGTGCGGAACACGCGCTGCGGCAGGATGCGGCACTCAACCATCTGCACCGGGCAACGACCCGGCGCGGCGACTGGCCGGAGATCTGCGCGCTCGCCTTCGATCACCGGATTCAATTCGAACGCATGGTGGAAAAGCATAACCAGCCGCTCTCCCGCATCGCCGATTTCAAGAAGCTCATTTACGCTGCCGCCTGGCGCGCCGCGGGCAGCAACCCCGCTTTCGGCATCCTGGTCGATGAGCGCTTCGGCCGTGCCGTGCTGGAGGAAACCGGCGACCGCAGCCATTGGGTCGCCCGGCCGATGGAATTGCCGGAGAATACGCCGCTGGTCTTTGAAGGCGGGCTCGATCCCGCCGTCATCATGCGCGAATGGCCCGCCCATCATGTCGCCAAATGCCTGGTCTATTGGCATCCCGGTGACCCGCCGGCGATTGCCGATGCCCAGCGCCGGCAAATCGCGATGCTGGCAGAGGCGTGCATCGCCTCGGACCGCGAACTGCTGCTCGAGATCATCACCGACAAGAAAAACCCCGGCGATGCCGGGGCTGTCACGACGATCATGGGCGAGATTTACAAGCTCGGCGTGAAACCGGATTGGTGGAAGCTCGCCGCGCCGAATGATGCCGCGGGCTGGGCGCTGCTCGATGCGACCATTCGCGAACAAGATCCCTGGTGCCGTGGCGTGCTGCTGCTGGGCCTCGACGCGCCGGAAGCCGAGCTGATCCGTCAACTGATCGCCGCTGCAGCGCATCCCATTTGCAAGGGCTTTGCCGTGGGCCGCAGCATCTTCGGCGCAGCGGCAGAAGCCTGGCTTGCCGGCACGATGAATGACGATGCGGCGGTCAATCAGATCGCGACATATTACGGTCGCCTGATCGAGGCGTGGCGGGCGGCACGGCAACCGAACGCGCAGCAACCAAAACCAATGCGAAACGTCGGGTGATCCCATGCCCAGAATGACCATGGCCCAGGCTCTCGCGCGCTATATGGCGGCGCAATGGACCCTTATCGATGGCGAGGAAAAGCCGCTCTTCGCCGGCGTCTTTGCGATCTTCGGCCATGGCAATGTCGCGGGCTTCGGCCAGGCGCTGGCCGAGGTTGGCAACACGCTGCCGACATACCGCGCCCATAACGAACAGGCCATGGCCCATGCGGCCATTGCCTTTGCCAAGGCGAGCAATCGCCGGCGCATGATGGCCTGCACCAGCTCCATCGGCCCGGGCGCCACCAATATGGTGACCGCCGCTGCCCTCGCCCATGTCGACCGGCTGCCTGTCCTGCTGCTGCCCGGCGATATCTTCGCCAATCGCCGCCCCGATCCGGTACTGCAGCAGATCGAGAATTTCAGCGACCCGACGATCTCGGCCAATGACTGCTTCAAGCCGGTCGCCCGCTACTGGGATCGCATCACGCGGCCCGAGCAGCTTCTGGCGAGCCTGCCCCAGGCAATGCGGGTTTTGACCGACCCCGCCGATTGCGGGCCGGTCGTGCTCTCGCTGCCCCAGGACGTTCAGGCCGAGGCCGGCGAATATCCCGGAGAGCTTCTTCGAGCGCCGCCTCCATCATCCGCGCCGCCCCGGCCCCGATGAGCGTGAGCTGGGTGAGGCGATTGCAGCGCTGCGCAAGGCCAAGGCTCCCTTCATCATCGCCGGCGGCGGCGTGCACTACAGCGAAGCGGCCGCAGCGCTTGCTGATTTTGCCGAGCGCCGCGGCATTCCCGTGGGCGAGACCCAGGCCGGCAAGGGGGCGCTACCCTGGACCCACGGGCTGAACATGGGTTCCATCGGCGTCACCGGATCGGCCGCCAGCAATGAGCTCGTGCGCAAGGCCGATGTCATCCTCGCCATCGGCACGCGGCTGCAGGACTTCACCACCGGCTCGCAAGCGCTCTGGTCGCCGCAAGCAAAACTGATCCAGCTCAACGTCGCGGCCTTCGACGCCGGCAAGCAGAACGCTTTGCCGCTGGTGGCCGACGCCAAGGCTGGTCTTGCCGCCATCGGCAAGGCTTTGGGCGATTGGCGCGCGCCCGCCGCCTGGACGAAACGCGCCAGCGCGGCGCGGGAATCCTGGCAGGCGGTCATCGACAGGGTCACCGCACCGCCCAGGGGCAATGACCTTCCTTCCGACGCCCAGGTGCTGGGTGCGGTCAATCGCAAGGCGGGGCCGAGCGATATCATGGTCTGTGCTGCCGGCGGCCTGCCGGGCGAGCTGCACAAGCTGTGGCGCACGGTGGACTCCAAGGGCTACCACCTGGAATACGGCTTTTCCTGCATGGGCTACGAGATCGCCGGCGGCCTCGGCGTGAAGATGGCCTTTCCGGATCGCCGGGTCGTGGTGATGGTGGGCGATGGCAGCTATCTGATGATGAATTCCGAGCTCGCCACCTCGGTGATGATGGGCCTCAAGCTCGACGTCGTGCTGCTGAACAATCGCGGCTATGGCTGCATCAACCGCCTGCAGCAATCGGTGGGCGACAAGCCGTTCAATAACCTGCTGCCCGAGAGCGCGCCCGAGATCGATTTCGCCGCCCATGCCCGCAGCCTGGGCGCCGAGGCCGAGACCGTCGGCAGCATCGCCGAACTGGAAAAGGCCCTCGATCGCGCGAAGAAATCCCCGCGCAGCCATGTCATCGTCATCGAGACCGATCCCGCCATCTCGACCCGCGAGGGTGGGGCCTGGTGGGACGTGCCGGTGGCCGAGACCGCCAAGCGCGAACAGGTCCGCAAGGCGCGGGCGGGCTACGTCGAGGCAACGGCCCGGCGCGACGATCGCTGACCCATTTTCAATCCCACGCAACTCTCCAATCCAAGGATAACGACCATGACCGTCAAGCTTGGCATCAACCCCATCGGCTGGACCAATGACTGCCTGCACTGGCTGGGTGACTTCATCCCCCTCGACCAGTGCCTCTCCGAAGCAAGACAGGCGGGCTTCAGCGGCGTCGAGCTCGGCCGCAAGTTTCCAAGGCAGGCCGGCAAGCTGGGGCCGATCCTGAAGAAGCACGGCCTGTCACTGGTCTCGGGCTGGTACAGCGCGGAACTGCTGCGCCGCGATTCGAAAACCGAGATCGCGGCGATGAAGGATCACCTGACCCTGCTCTCGGCGCTGAAATCCGATGTCATGGTCTTCGCCGAGACGACGGGTGAGATCATCCTGAATGCGGCGGCGGCTGCCTCCAGCCGGCCCAAGCTGAACACGGCGGCCGAATGGAAGCAGCTCGGCCAGCGCTTCACCGAATGCGCGAACTTCATGCAGGACAAGGGCGTGCGCATGGCGGTGCACCATCATATGGGCACGGTCATCCAGAGCGCCGAAGATGTCGATCGGCTTATGGAGAACACCGGCCCGTCCGTCGGCCTGTTGCTCGATACCGGACACATGACCTTCGCCGGCGGCGATCCGGTGGCTGTGGCCAAGCGCCATGCCAAGCGCATCGTGCACGTCCATTGCAAGGATATCCGCGGCTATGCGCTGGCCGCCGCACAGCGCCGCGATGTGAGCTTCTCCGCCGCGGTGCTGGAGGGCCTGTTCACCGCACCGGGCGATGGCATCGTCGATTACAAATCCGTCTTCGCCATCCTCGCCAAGGCGAATTACAGCGGCTGGCTGGTGCAGGAGGCGGAGCAGGATCCGCGCATTGCCCACCCCCTCACCTATGCCCAACTTGGCTGCGCGCATCTGAAGAAGCTCGCATCCGGCGCCAGGCTCGCCGTCGCCGCCTGAGCACCATGGCCCGGACGCTTCGCATCGGCATGATCGGCGCCGGCTTCATCGGCCGCGCCCATGTCTATGGCTATACCACCATGCCGATGATCTTTCCCGATGCCACCGCCCATCCGATGCTGGAACTGCTGGCCGAAGCGACACCGGATCTGGCGGCGGCAAGCGCGAAACGTCTAGGCTTTCGCCGGCATACATCCGACTGGCGCTCGCTGGTTGCCGACAAGGATATCGACATCGTCGATATCTGCGTGCCGAGCAATCTGCATCGCGAGATCGCGCTGGCGGCAATTGCGGCCGGCAAGGCCGTCTATTGCGAGAAGCCCGTGGGCCTGCATGGCGGCCAGGCGAGCGAAATCGCCGAAGCCGCCAGGCGCGCCGGCGTGAAGAGCCTTGTCGGCTTCACCTATCTGCGCAACCCGTTGGTCGCCTTCGCGCGCAAGCTGATCGACGAAGGCGCCATCGGCCGGCCCCTGCATATCCGCGCAGCACACAACGAAGATTATCTTGCCGACCCCGCTCATCCCTTCATCTGGCGCTGCGATCCGGCCATCGCCGGCAAGGCGGGTGCGCTGGGCGATCTCGGTTGCCATGCTATCAGCGTCGCCCAGGCCCTGTGCGGGGCGATCGCCCGGGTCAGCGCCATGACGACCATCGTCATCAAGGATCGGCCGGTGAAGGCTGGTGCGGCCGAGAAACGTGCTGTCGGCAATGACGACCAGGTCCAGTTCATCGCCGAATTCGCCAACGGCGCCACCGGCCATGTGGAGGCGAGCCGTGTTGCCACCGGCAGCAAGATGGACATGACCTATGAGCTGACCGGCACCGACGGCGCCATCCAATTCGATGGCGAGCGGATGAACGAGATCCGCTTCTATTCGCGGCGCGATCCCGCCGACCGCGAGGGCTTTCGTACGATCTATTCGGGCCCCGCCCACCCGCCCTATGGCAATTTCGTGCCAGGTGCCGCCCATGGCCTGGGCTTCAACGATCACAAGGTGATCGAAGTCGAGCAGCTGATGGAGCTGGTGGCCGCCGGCCGCCCCGCCGGCCCCGATCTCGCCGGTGCGGCGCAGATCGGCCGCGTCATGGATGCGGTATTGGCTCGCGAACGGAATTGGTCGCCGTTCGCTAGCCGCAATTCGTTCGATCTTCCGATCGGGCTGGGCTATTGCAATTGCAGCAAGGAAACGAGATGCACCCGCACGTCCAGGCCGCTATGGCGACGGCCTGGCAGCTCTCCACTCGTGCACCATCAAGATGTGCACGGCTTGCCTGGCCGCCGCTCAGGCCCGCTCGGATCACATGTCGCCCTCCAGCGATGAACCGTCACGCCGAAAGCGCTAGTCATTCCAATAGACATCGCGCCCATCGCTGAAGCAGAATGACAGAGCCGGGCTCATTCCCTATTCCGATGCCAAGCTGCGCTCGATCCTGCAGCGGGTGAAGACCATCGCGCTCGTCGGCGCTTCGCCGAACTGGAACCGGCCGAGCTACTTCGTCATGAAATATCTGCAGAGCAAGGGCTACCGCGTCATTCCGGTCAATCCCGGCATCGCCGGCAAGCCGCTGCTGGGCGAGATGGCCTATGCCAGCCTGCGCGACATTCCCGAGCCCGTCGACATGGTGGACGTCTTTCGCACCAGCGCCGAAGTGCCGCCCATCGCCGACGATGCGATCGCCATCGGCGCCAAGGTCTTGTGGATGCAGCTTGGCGTACGCAACGACGAGGCGGCGAAGAAGGCCGAGGCCGCCGGGCTCGAGGTCGTCATGAACCGCTGCCCGAAGATCGAGTTCGGGCGGCTGGGCGGCGAGCTCTCCTGGAGCGGGGTCAATTCCGGCATCATCCGCAACCGCCCGCCGCAGGCGCCGACGGAAAAGCCGGTGAAGGAACGCAAGCCCCCGCAGGCCAATCAGAGTTTCGGCTTCGAGACCCGCGCCATCCATGCGGGGGCGGCGCCCGATCCCGTCACCGGCGCGCGCTCGACCCCGATCTATCAGACGACCTCCTATGTCTTCGAGGATGTCGACCATGCCGCCTCGCTCTTCAACCTGCATAATTTCGGCTACATCTATTCGCGCCTGACCAACCCCACCGTGTCGGTGCTGGAGGAGCGGGTGGCGAGCCTGGAAGGCGGGCGCGCCTCCGTCGCTGCGGCCTCGGGCCATGCGGCACAATTCCTGATTTTCTTCACCCTGATGGAGCCGGGCGACGAGTTCCTCGCCTCGCGCAATCTCTATGGCGGCTCGCTCACCCAGTTCGGCCTCTCCTTCAAGAAGCTCGGCTGGACCTGTCACTTTGTCGATCCGACGGAGCCGGAAAACTTCCGCAAGGCGCTGACGCCGCGCTGCAAGGCGATCTTCATCGAAAGCCTCGCCAATCCCGGCGGCATCGTCGTCGACATCGAGGCGGTGGCGAAGATCGCCCACGAAGCCGGCATCCCGCTGGTCGTCGACAACACCCTGGCCACACCCTATCTCTGCCGGCCCATCGACTGGGGTGCCGACATCGTCTGCCACTCGACCACGAAGTTCCTCAGCGGCCACGGCAATGCCTTGGGTGGTGTCGTGGTGGAATCCGGCAAGTTCGACTGGTCGGCGGGCAATCGCTTTCCCTCGCTGACCGATGCCGAGCCCGCCTATCACGGGCTGAAGTTCTTCGAGAATTTTGGCGACTTTGCCTTCACCACCAAGGCCCGCGCCGTGGCGCTGCGCGATTTCGGCCCCGCCTTGGCGCCCCTGAACGCATTCCTCACCATCACCGGGATCGAGACCCTGCATGTGCGCATGGACCGCCATGTGGCGAATGCGCAAAAGGTGGCCGAATTCCTAGCTGGCCATCCGCGGGTCAGCTGGGTCTCCTATGCTGGGCTGCCCTCAAATCCCTTCAATGCGCTGGCGAAGAAATACCTGCCGAAGGGTGCGGGCGCCGTCTTTACCTTTGGCGTCAAGGGCGGCTATGAGGCCGGCATCCGGCTGGTGGAATCGGTGCGCCTGTTCTCGCATCTCGCCAATGTCGGCGATACCCGCAGCCTGATCCTGCATCCCGCCTCCACCACCCATCGCCAGCTGAGCGACGAGCAACGGCTGGCCGCCGGTGCGGGGCCTGATGTGGTGCGGTTGTCCATCGGCCTGGAATTGGCCGACGACATCATCCGCGATCTGGATGAGGCGCTTAGCAGCCTCGCCTGATTTTTGCCCCTCCATACGATCGAACATCGCGACCATAACAACACGGCATTTTCAGCCGGGAACCAGACGCCGCAAAATTGGGTTTAGAACCTGGGCCCATCGTGCCTGACGCCGTCTGGAGGTAGCGGATCATGTCCATTCATGCAGAGACAGTGTCCGAAACGCGCCCTCTCGGGCGGTTAAGCGATCTGTTGCGCTCCGCCTTCAGCAGCACTCAGCCCGAGACGGATCGGGTGGAGACGCCTCAAGCAACCCGGCAGGAACGGTTGCTTCACGCGGCCCGAACGGCCTGCGCCGGCACGCTCGAATGGTAGCGAACTGAGACAGCGACGGGCTGGGTCCACACACCAGCCCCGATTTGTCACGATCCCGCGGACCACGCATCGATAGGCTCAGCCATCATGAGGATATGAGCGTGGGATCAACGCAGTTCAGACGCTATTTTCACATGGCCGCCGCTGGCCTGTTGCTGGCGGTGCTTTTTGCGTTGGCGCCGGCAGCAATGGCACTGGATGGTGGCAAGGCATCCACACCGTCGCCGGAAACTCCGACCGCGCCCGCGACTGCCACAGCCTTATCCATTTCAGCCTCAACCGACGATCTCAAAAACCTGCTGACAACGCTCCAGGACCCATCGGCGCGCCAAAAACTGATCGGCCAGATTCAATCGCTCATCGAGCTGCGTCAAAAAGCGGGCGTGCAGACGACAAGCCCTGCTACGAACACACCGGCGCCACAACCCGCCACGACCCCCGTAGCCACCGACGCTGCCGGCGCGCCGGGCGTCGAGGCGATCCAGGCGACGTCCAGCCAGATCCGACGCATCAGCGATGTATTGGTGAGCGGAGCGGCTGCCCTGCTGGACATCCCGCGCCTGATCCATTGGATCGAGGGGCAGCTCAGCAATCAGACGACACGGCTTGTCTGGCTCTATGTCGCCCTCAAGATCGCCAGCGTACTGGCCGCCGCATTTGCCGCCGAACAGCTCACCCGCTTTCTTCTGCGTGGTGCCCGGCGGGCCAGCGCCGACCGCGAAACCGCGGTGAAATGGGTCCGCCTGCTGCTGATAGCGGCCCGGCTGGGCATCGAGCTGATACAGATCGCGGTCTTCGGCGCTGTCGCCTACATCCTTTTGCCGCTCACCAGCCCCGATGATTTTACCCGTGCCGCCGTTCTGGCCTTCGTGAATGCCAATGTCATCGTCCGGACCCTTCTGGCCGGTGCACGCGCAGCACTGGCGCCCGACGGAACCGCGCCACGCATCCTGCCCATGAGCGCGGAGACGGCGGGCTACTGGTTCGTCTGGCTGTGGCGGCTGATCGGCCTTGCCGTCTATGGCTCGGCCTTTGCCGCCGTGGCGCTGCTGGTGGGCCTGCCGCTGCCGGTCTACGACATCCTGCTCAAGGCGCTGGGCTTCTGCCTTGCAGCACTGCTGGTGGTGCTGATCTTCCAGAACCGCGGCGTCATGGCCCAATGGCTGCGCGGCGACCAGCAGTCCCACGGGCAACAAACCCCACAACAACGGGCACCGGCGGGCCTGCGCCTGTTGCGCGCGCGCCTGGCCGATGTCTGGCACATCCTGGCCTCGCTCTACGTCATCGGCATCTACGGCGTCTGGGCCGCCCAGATACCCGGCGGCTTCGATTTCATCGCGCGCGCCTCCATCGTTTCGGTGCTCGTGGTCGTCGCCGTGCGCATGCTGGTGGGCACGGGCGACGGGCTGCTGCGGCGTTTCTTCTCCATCGGCGACGAGTTGAAGCAGCGCTTCCCCGGCCTGGAATCCCGCGCCGACCGCTATCTGCCTATCCTGGTCACCGTGCTGCATGTGGCGCTGTATGCGATCGCAGCCCTGATCCTGGCCGAAGCCTGGGGCTTGCGCGCCTTCAGCTGGCTGCGCACCGATTTCGGGCGCCAGATCGTGGGCGATCTCGCCACCATCGCCGTCACCGTTGTGGTCGCGGTCGCGATCTGGGAGGGCGTCTCGCTGGGCATGGAATACTACTTCTTCCGCCCCCGCGCCGAAGGCCGGCAGCGGTTTCGCCAGCGCCGGGTACGCACCCTGGTACCGCTGATCCGCCGCGCCGTCGCCATCGTGCTGATCATCTTCGTCGTGCTGATCGGGCTGTCGGAGCTGGGCGTTAACATCGCGCCCTTGCTGGCAGGTGCCGGCGTGGTCGGCATCGCCATCGGCTTCGGCGCCCAGAACTTCGTCAAGGATCTGATCAACGGCATGAACCTGTTGCTGGAGGATACGATCGGCGTCGGCGATACCGTCACCATCGGGGCCGATACCGGCACGATCGAAGCCATCTCCATGCGCACCCTTCGGCTGCGCGATGGCGTCGGCGGGGTGCATACCGATTCCCTTCAGCGACGTGACGCGCGTCACCAATTCCAGCCGTGATTTCGGCCGGGCCGTCTTCGATATCCCCATCGCCTTCAGCGAGGATTACGACCGGATGGTGGATATTCTTCAGAAGACCGCCGCCGAGCTGCAGGCGGACCCCGGCCTCAGCCCGCTGATCATGGGCCCGCCGACGCAGCCGGTCCTCGACCGCTTCACCGACAACGCGATGATCATCCACATGGAAATCAAGACGCCACCCGGCAAGCAAAGCGATGTGGTGCGCGCCTTCAATCGCCGGCTGAAACGCCGCTTCGACGAACTGGGGATTGAAATGCCGATGCCATCGCGCCGGCTTCTGCGTCACCGGCGAGGGCGATGCGGCGAATGGCGGCGAGCGCCTGCGGCGGCCGGCACGTAAGGCCGGATAATTGACGTTGAGCTAGCGCCGCCCGGTGAATTCGATCGCGAGGTTGAAGGCAGCGCTGGGCGGCACGACAAGAGAATGCCCTGCCGCGCGAAAGGGAATGCTCGCTTTCGCCAGCAGCGCCTTCACCACACCCAGTTCCTCAACCTCGATCGCATAGGCTTCGAAGCGTGGCGGCTCACCTGGCCCGCGGCGCTCGATCTCCGGATATCGGTGCGCCAGTGCCGAATGATTGAGGACCGTCACCTGCTCGCCGTTCGCCGCTGACCGATATTCCGCCAGGCACTGCCACGGCTGATGAACCCATCAGCCGGGTGAAGAAGGTCTGATAGCGCGCCGGGTCGCCGGCGGACATGACCACCTCGGCGATGCGGATCGCACCATTGGCATGGCGCTGATATTCCGGCCGCCAGAAATACTGCGGGGCATGCTGCTGGCAGGTGAAGAAAACCGCCTCGGGCATGGAGGGTTCGGTCACGAAGGCCAGCGAGAAATCCACCCGCGCCTTGCTGCCGTCCGGCAGCGTCGCCTCGCGGCCGAAACCTGAACAGCTCATAGGCATCGAGGCCGAGCTTCTTGAACTCGGCCGCATCCGCCGCGGCGTCCTTGCTCGCCAGCACCAGCATGGAAAAGCCTTCGCGCTTTTCCAGAAAGGCCTCGTTATAGGCGCCGAAGCTGAACTTCCCGGGCACGGCCTTCGGTAATCGCCGCCGGATCGGCAACGCTCAGCAGTTCCAGGAAATTGCCCTGCAGCTGCACCAGGCTGTTGGCTGTGCCGAAGGGATGCTGGGCGCGCGGCGTCAGCGTGAATCCGAGGCGGGCATAGAAATCCCGCTGGCGATCCAGATCCTGGGCCGCGAGGACCAGATGGTCGAAATTGCGCACCGGCGCTTGCTCAATGCATCCGGTCGAAGCCGGCGCGCAAATCGGCCATCAGATCGCCGGTATCCTCCAGCCCGATATGGAAGCGCAGGATCGGCCGGGTGGGATCGAGTTTGGTTGCGGTCCGCACGGCCCGGCTGGTGGGACAGACCAGGCTCTCGAAACCGCCCCAGGAGGCGCCGATGCCGAACAGCTTCAGCCCGTCGGCCATGGCCTCGACCTTTTTCATCTCGACCGGTTTGAAGACGACGGCGAGCAGCCCAGAGGCGCCGGTGAAATCGCGCTTCCACAAGGCATGGCCGGGATCCGACGGCAAGCGCGGGATAGAGGACGCGCTCGACCTCCGGCTGCTGTTCGAACCATTGGGCGACCTTGAGGGCCGATTCCTGATGGCGCGCCAGCCGCACGGCCAGGGTGCGCAAGCCCCGCTGGGCAAGATAGGCATCGTCCGGGCCGATGCATTGGCCCAGCAGATAGCTGATCTTGCTGATGGCGGGCCAGGCTCTGGCCGTGGCCGTCACCGAGCCGACCATGGCGTCGGAGTGGCCGACGATATATTTCGTGCCGGCGGTGATCGACACATCGACACCGTGATCGAAGGGGCGGAAATAAAGCGGCGTCGCCCAGGTATTGTCCATCATGGTGATGGCGCCCGCGGCCTTGGCCGCTTTGGCGATCGCCGGCACGTCCTGCATTTCCATGGTCAGCGAGCCTGGCGCTTCGACATAGACGATCTTCGTCTTCGGCGTGATCAGGCTCGCGATGCCGGCGCCGATGGCGGGATCGTAATAGGTCGTCTCGACCTGAAAGCGCGGCAGCAGATCATCGCAGATGCGCCGGGTCGAGCCATAGACATTGTCGGGAATCAGCAGGTGATCGCCCGGCTGCACGAAGGCCAGCAGCGAGGCGGCGATGGCCGCGGCACCGGAGGGAAACAGCGCACAGCCCTCGCCGCCCTCCAGTTCCGCCAGCGCGTCGGTCAAGGTGAAGCTCGTCGGCGTGCCCCAGCGGCCATAGATCATCCGCCCCTGCTCGGGTTTGCTGATCGACAGGAACGAGGCCAGGCTGTCGTGCAGGACCGTCGAGACGTGATAGACGGGCGGATTGACGCAGCCCTTGTAATAGCCTTTTTCCCGCCCCGCCCGGACGACGCGCGTTTCCTGCTTCACGATTACTCTCCCACGATGAATTCTGGGTGGTTGAAAAAGATCAGGCTGCGGCTGCAGCCCGCGCCTGGGGCACGCTATGGCCCGCGACGATGCCGGCATAGATCGGCCGGTCGATATTGCCGCCGGAGAGGATGACGCCCACGCGCTTGCCCTTCATGCGCTGACGCTCCTGCATCAGGGCTGCAAGCCCGGCGGCACCCGCGCCTTCGGCCATGTTGTGCGTGTCGGTGAAATAGGCGCGGATGGCTTCGGCGATCTCTTCCTCGCCGACGACGACGATGCGATCGGCGCCGGCCCGCACGATGTCGAGCGCATCGGGCGGCGGCACGCGGCAGGCCATGCCGTCGGCGAAGGTATCGGCCGTCGGCGTGGTGATCACCTTGCCGGCCTCGAAGGAGAGCGCAAAAGCCGGCGCTTCTGCCGAGATGACGCCGACGATCTTCGTCTTCAGCCCCAGCAGGTCGCGGGCCTTGATCATGCCCACGATGCCCGAACCCATGCCGATGGGCACATAGACGGTATCGAGATCGGCCACGGCGCGGAACAGCTCCAGCGCATATGTGGCAACACCCTTCACCAGCAACGGATGAAACGACAGCGCGAATTCCAGCCCGCGCTCGCCTGCCATGCGGCCGGCCGCTTCGCGTGCCGCGTCGAAATCACGGCCGACCTCCACCAGCTCGGCGCCGAGCGCGCGCATGGCGGCGTTCTTCTCGCGGCTGTTGCCCTGGGGAATGACGATGGTGACAGGCACGCCGAGCCGCTTCGCCGCGAAGGCGAGGCTCTGGCCGTGATTGCCGCGGGTGGCGCTGATCAGCCCCGGCCCGCCGGGCTGGCGGCGATGATAATCGTCGAGATAGACAAGCCCGCCGCGCATCTTGAAGGCCCCGGTCGGCGTGTGGTTCTCATGCTTGACCCAGACCTCGCAGCCGGTGCGTTGCGCCAGCAGCGGCCAGGCATATTGCGGGGTCGCCGGCATGGCGGCATGAACAATCTCCGCCGCCTGTTCCAACTGCTGCAAGCTGAACATGCAAAAACACTCCCCGCACCCAATCCAGGGACATTCTGGGCCTCTCGCCGGTACAGGGTCAAATCGCAGGCCGGGATGGCAGCCTTCTTTTATTTGCAAACCGGCGACCCATATTCCCCTCCCGGACAATTGTGGAATAGAGGAGCCACGTGATGGCCAAGGCCGCCAAATCTGCAGGAAAGAAGCCCCGCCTGGTCGGGATGAACCATGTGGCGCTCGAGGTCGGCGACATCGAGGAAGCGCTGGCCTTCTACGGCGCCATCTTCGATTTCCGCCTGCGCAGCAAGAGCAAGACCCAGGCCTTTATCGACATGGGCGACCAGTTCATCGCCCTGGCCAAGGTAGCCAAGCCGCATAAGGACGATGAGCGGCATTTCTCCGTGGTGGTCGACGACCGCTCGCGGGTCAAGGAACTGGCGCAAGCTGCCGGCGGCAAGCTGCTGGCAGGCCCGTTCCTCGATTTCCTCGATCCCTGGGGCAACCGCGTCGAGGTGGTGGAATACGCCAATATCCAGTTCACCAAGGCGCCCGATGTGCTGCGCGGCATGGGCCTCGATCTCGCCAAGAACGACAAGGCGCTGGCCGAACTGGCCGAGAAAGGCATGGGGCTGGACGCGCCGGCCAGCAGCCCGGCGAAAACGGCAAAGAACTAGTCGGGATTCGGGCATCAAGGAAGGCTAATCCGGTTGGCGCTGGATGCTGCGGCTGGCTATGCTGCGGCCCGTCCATCGCAGCCGGAATCGCACGCTTGTCCGACCGTTACTCCGTTTTTTCCCTCGCCCGTCACGCGCTGTCGCCCGACAAGCCCTGGCCGCGCGCCTGGCGTTCGCCGGAACCGAAATCCAGCTATGACGTGATCATCGTGGGCGGCGGCGGCCATGGCCTGGCCACGGCCTATTACCTCGCCGCCAATCACGGCATCACCAACGTCGCCGTCATCGAGCGCAGCTATATCGGCTCCGGCAATGTCGGCCGCAACACGACGATCATCCGCTCCAACTACATGATGGACGGCAACACCGCCTTCTTCGAGCATTCGCTGAAGCTGTGGGAGGGCCTGTCCCACACCCTCAACTTCAACGTCATGGTCTCCCAGCGCGGCCAGGTCGTGCTGTGCCACAGCCCGGCCCAGCTCGATGTGCAGTCGCGCAGGGGCAACATCATGCGCCTCAACGGCATCGATGCCGAGCTGCTCGACCGCGGCGAGGTGATGAAGCTGCTGCCCTATCTCGATTATTCACCCGAGGCGCGCTTTCCCATCTGGGGCGCGTTGCTGCAGCGCCGCGCCGGCACGGTGCGCCACGACGCGGTCGCCTGGGGCTATGCCCGCGCCGCCAGCAATCTGGGCGTCGACATCATCGAGAACTGCGAGGTCACCGGCTTCGTCATGCAGGATG
The DNA here is from genome assembly GCA_963770335.1 of uncultured Alphaproteobacteria bacterium. Classification (GTDB taxonomy): domain Bacteria; phylum Pseudomonadota; class Alphaproteobacteria; order Dongiales; family Dongiaceae; genus DASXQK01. The sequence goes on along the minus strand of CAVYPG010000012.1, from coordinate 77,830 downwards.
GCCGCGTCAGCGGCGTCGAGACCAGCCGCGGCCGCATCCTGGCGGAGAAGACCGGCATTGCGGTTGCCGGCCATTCCTCTCATGTCGCCGCCATGGCGGGCCTGCGCCTGCCGATCGAAAGCCATATCCTGCAGGCCTTCGTCAGCGAGCCGATCAAGCCGCTGGTCCACCATGTCGTCTCCTTCGGCGCCGAGCTGTTCTATATCTCGCAATCCGACAAGGGCGGCCTGGTCTTCGGCGGCCATATCGACGGCTTCAACACCTATACCCAGCGCGGCCAGTTCCCCAAGGTGCAGACCGTCGCGGAATGCGCTGTCTCGCTGATCCCCTGCGTCTCGCGGCTGCGCCTGCTGCGCCATTGGGGCGGCATCATGGACATGACGCCGGATGGCAGCCCCTTCATCGGCCGCACGCCGCTGCGCAACCTCTATTTCAACGGCGGCTGGTGCTATCAGGGCTTCAAGGCGACGCCGGCCTCGGGCTGGTGCTTTGCCCACACCATCGCCCATGACGAAGAGCATGAATACAACAAGGACTTCCGTCTCGACCGTTTCGAGACAGGCCGCGAGATGGACGAGCATGGCTCCGGCAACTGGACATACAAGCAGTAGGCGCCGCCTCATGCTGAAAATCACCTGCCCCCATTGCGGCGAGCGCGACTACACCGAATTCCGCTACGGCAGCGATGCGAGCAAGCCGCGCCCGCCTTTGGCCAGCGAGGACCGCAAGGCCTGGCACGACTACATCTTCCTGTTCGACAACCCGAAAGGGCCGCATCGCGAGTTCTGGCAGCATGTGCTGGGCTGCCGGCAATGGCTGGTGCTGGAACGCAATACGGCGACCAACATCGTGGGCGCTTCGCGGCCGGCGCGCGAGGTTGCCGGCAAATGAGCGCCGCACCCTATCGCCTGAACCAGGGCGGTCGCATCGATCGCGGCACGCCGCTTTCCTTTCAGCTCGACGGCAAAACCATCGCCGGCTTCAAGGGCGATACGCTGGCTTCGGCGATGTTCGCTTCCGGCCTCACTCTGGTCGGCCGCAGCTTCAAATATCACCGGCCGCGCGGGCTGTTGTCCGCGGGCATTGAAGAGCCGAATGCCCTTCTCACCCTGGGCGAAGGCGGGCGGCGCGAGCCCAACATTCCGGCCACGGTGACGGAACTGGTCGATGGCATCGTGGCACGTCGGCAGAACGGCTGGCCCTCGGTCGAATTCGACCTGATGGCGATGAACTCGCTGGCCGCACCCCTGTTCTCGGCCGGCTTCTACTACAAGACCTTCATGGGGCCGACCCGCAAATCCTGGATGTTCTACGAGCCGTTCATCCGCCGTGCGGCGGGGCTTGGGCGAGGCGGGCTATGAGCGCGATCCCGACCGCTACGAGACGCGCCATGAATTCTGCGACGTGCTGGTGGTCGGCAGCGGCCCGGCGGGCCTCGGCCGCGGCGATTGCCGCCGGCCGCAGCGGTGCGCGCGTCGTGCTGGTCGAACAGGATATCGAGCTTGGCGGCAGCCTGCTGTCGGAGGCCGTCGACAGCCCGGCGGAAGCCTGGCGCAAGGCGCGCGCTGGCGGAGCTTGAAGCGCTGGCCAATGTTCAAATCTATCGCCGCACGACGGCCCAGGGCCTTTATGACGGCAGCACCGTCACGCTGATCGAGCGCCGCGACCATCGCCGGCCCGATCCCGCCAAAGGCGAGGCGCGCCAGATCGTCACCACGCTGCGCCCCAAGGCGATCGTCTTTGCGACCGGCGCCACCGAGCGCCCGCTGGTCTTCGGCAACAACGACCGGCCGGGCGTGATGCTGGCCTCTGCCGTGCGCAGCTATCTCAACCGCTATGCGGTTGCGCCGGGCAAGCGCGCGGTCGTCGTCACCGACAATGACAGCGCCTATCGCACCGCCTTCGACCTGGCGGCAAAGGGTGTCGCGGTTACGATCGCCGATCTGCGCAGTGAGACAAATGAAGCGATCGGCGCGGCCTGCAGCCAGGCCGGCATCGAAATTCTGCGCGGCATGGCCGTCGCCGAGGTCGTGGGCAATCGCGGCGTCAATGAGGTCGAGCTCGCGCCGCTTTCCACCGGCAGCAGCCAGCGCCGACCCTGCGACGTGCTCTGCATGTCCGGCGGCTGGTCGCCCGCCGTCCATCTCACCTCCCATACCGGGATCAAGCCGGTCTATCGCGCCGACATCGCCGCCTTCGTGCCCGGCGGCTTCGCGCCCAATCACTTTGGCGCCGGGGCCATCACCGGCGAATTCTCGACGGCGGGCGCGATTCGCGACGGCGTTGCCGCCGGCCGCAAGGCTGCATCGGCCAGCGGCCATGAGGCGCCGGGCGACGACATCCCCTCGCTGACAATCGCCGGGGAATCCGCTGCGATCGAGCCGGTCTGGCAGGCGGCGCAAAAGAGCAAGGGCAAGGCCTTCGTCGATTTCCAGAACGATGTCAGCCTGCACGATCTCGCCGTCGCCCATCAGGAGGGCTATCAGTCGGTCGAGCATCTGAAGCGCTACACCACGCTGGGCATGGGCACCGACCAGGGCAAGACCAGCAACATCAACGCGCTCGCCATCATGGCGGGCCTGCGCGAGGTCGATATCCCGACCGCCGGCACCACCACCTTCCGCCCGCCCTATTCGCCCATGGCCATGGGCGCCATTGCCGGGCGCAGCGTCGGCCATCATTTCCGCCCCGTCCGCCGCTCGCCGATGCATGACTGGCACATCGCCCATGGCGGCGAGCTGATCGAGGCCGGCCCCTGGATGCGCGCCTGGTGGTATCGCTGGGCCGGGGATTCCGTGGCCAAGGCCTATATCGAGGAGATGCGGCTGGTGCGCCAGGGCGTGGGCATCGCCGATGTCTCCTCGCTGGGCAAGATCGATGTCCAGGGGCCCGATGCGGCCGAATTCCTGAACCGCATCTATGTCAACGGCTTCGCCAAGCTGCCGGTCGGCAAGGCCCGCTATGGCGTCATGCTGAACGATGACGGCATCGTGCTGGATGACGGCACCACGACGCGGCTCTCCGAGACCCGCTATTTCATGACCACGACCACGGCGCAGTCGGGCGAGGTCATGTCATGGCTCGAATTCCTGCTGCAGGCGGTCTGGCCCGATCTGAAGGTGCATGTCAGCTCGCTGACCGATGAATGGGCCGCCATGGCCGTCTCCGGCCCGAAGGCGCGCGAGGCGCTGCGGCTTGCTTTCCCCGGCACCGATCTTTCGGATGCGAAGCTGCCCTATATGGGCGTGCTCGAAATCGAGATCGAGGGCGTGCCGGTGCGCTTCATCCGCCTCAGCTTCTCCGGCGAACTGGCCTACGAGGTCTATACGCCCGCCGATCACGGCGTGGCGCTGTGGGAGAAGATCCTCGCCGCGCCGCACCGCTCGGCATCAAGCCCTACGGGCTTGAATCCCTCGCCGCGCTGCGCATCGAAAAGGGCCATGTCGCCGGCCTCGAGCTCGATCACCGCAACTCGCTGGACGATCTCGGTCTCGGCAAGATGGCGGCCAAGGAAAAGCCCTATATCGGCCGCGCGCTGCGCCAGCGCCCCGCCATGCAGGCGCCCGACCGCTGGAGCCTGATCGGCATCGAATGCCTGGAGCTGGGCAAGAAGCTGCGTGGCGGCTCGATCCTGTTCGCCGCCGCCGACAAGATCGAGGGCCATGGCCGCGGCTATATCACCTCGGTCACCTGGTCCATCGAGCTCGACAAATACATCGCGCTTGGCCTGTTCCAGGGCGGGCTCAAGCATGTGGGCGAGGAGATCATCTGCGCCTTCCCGCTGAAGGATGAGCAGGTGCGTGCCCGCATCGTCTCGCCGCATTTCGTCGATCCCAAGGGAGAGCGTCTGCATGCTTGATCGGCAATCCGCGCTCGCGGCAGCGTTGCGCCAGCCCGGCCGTTCCGGCAGCGACGGCAACCGCGCGCTTCGTCTCGGCGAGGTGCGCGGCTGGAACCTGGTCCAGGTGGCGGCCTTCGCCTCGACGGCAGCGGAGCTGGAGCGCGTCGTCAGCGCGGCACTCGGCGTCGCCTCGCTTCCCCGACAAGATCGGCAAGGCGGGCGAAGCCGGCGCCCGGCGCATCTTCAGGACCGGACCGGAGCAGTTCTGGGTCACCGCACCCGTCGGCGGATAACCTAGCCACACGGCTGCAGGAGGTCGTGCCGGCGACCATGGGTGCCGTCACCTCGCTCTCCCACAGCCGCACGCGCATTTTCATCGAGGGAGAGCCGGCGCGCGAAGTACTGGCCCGCAGTATTCCGCTGGATTTCCATCCCTCGGCCTTCGTCATCGGCCAGTTTGCGCTGACCGGCATCCATCACACGCCGGTGCTGGTCCATCGCAGCGGCGAACAGCGCTACGAGATCTATGCCATGCGCACCTTCGCGCTGTCGGTCTGGGAATGGCTGAGCGACGCGGCGCTGCCCTTCGGCTATGAGGTCGAGCTGCCGCGCGCCTGAAGCCGGTGGTCGATCTGCCGCAAGTCAAGCGGGCCCCGGCGGTGTAGCATCGGGCGGGCGCCCCGATGGCGCCGGGACAGGAACGATGGCGGTAACGACCGGGCCAAGCTTTATCGAGCTCTACACGCCCAAGCTCGTGACGGTGCTGCGCGAGGGCTATCACCTCGCCGATCTGCGCGCTGATCTGGTTTCCGGCCTTACCGTCGCCATCGTGGCCCTGCCGCTCTCCATGGCGATTGCGATCGCCTCCGGTGTCACCCCCGATCGCGGCCTCTATACCTCGATCGTCGGCGGCTTCGTGGTCTCGGCGCTGGGCGGCAGCCGCTTCCAGATCGGCGGGCCTGCCGGCGCCTTCATTGTGCTGGTCTCGGCAACTGCCGCCCGCTACGGCCTCGACGGGCTTCTGCTCGCGGTCCTGCTGAGCGGACTGATCATGCTGGCGTCGGGCCTGCTGCGGCTCGGCACCTTCATCAAATACATCCCCTATCCTGTCACGGTCGCCTTCACCTTCGGCATCGCCATCATCATCTTCGCCAGCCAGATCACTGATCTGCTGGGATTGACCTTGCCGGGGCCGGAACCCGGTCCGTTCGTCGCCAAGCTGGAAGCCCTCTGGGCTCGCCTTGCCGACGGTCAACGTCGCCGCTGTCGCCATTTCCGCCGCTTTCCATTGGCACGATCCTGCTGGTCCGCCGCTATCCGCCCGCATTGGCCTTCTTATCTGATCGCCGTCTGCCTCGGCGTCGATCCTCGCCTTTGCTTCTGCATCTGCATGTGGAGACCATCGGCACGCGCTTCGGCGGAATTCCGCGCTCGCTGCCGCTGCCGCACCTGCCCTTCATCTCGCTGGCTGAGATCGTCACGGTCCTTCCCGCGGCACTCTCCTTCGCGCTCCTGGGCAGTATCGAGAGCCTGCTCTCGGCCGTCGTCGCCGACAGCATGACCGGCCGGCGTCACCGCTCCAATTGCGAGCTGGTGGCACAGGGCGCTCGCGAACATCGCCTCGTCTCTGTTCGGGGGAATCTGCGTGACCGGCACCATCGCCCGCACCGCCACCAACGTGCGCGCCGGCGGCCGCAGTCCGCTATCGGGCATGTTCCATCGCGGCTTCGTGCTCGCCTTCATGATCGCTGCCGCACCGCTGGCGAGTTTCATTCCGCTGGCCACCCTTGCCGGCGTGCTCGCCGTTGTCGCCTGGAACATGGCGGAAAAACAGGCCTTCGCCACCCTGCTGCGCGCCTCGCTCGGCGATGGGCTGGTGCTGCTGGTGACGCTCGGCCTCGTCGTCTTCCGCGACCTCAGCACGGGGATCCTGGCCGGCTTCGGCCTCAGCATGCTGCTGTTCCTGCACCGCATGGCGAAATCGGTAGAGGTCGAGGGCGGCGTGCCGCAGATGGGAAGCGACATGGCGGACAGCGCGAACGGCGACAGGCGCGTTCCTTACGACCCGGCCCTCGCCACGGATCGGGATATCATGCTCTATCGCATCTCCGGCGCCTTCTTCTTCGGTGCCGCCGCTGGCGTCGCCGCCGCACTGGACCGTATCGGCGAGCATCCGCGCGCCTATGTCATCGATTTTTCCGCCGTGCCGATGATCAATTCCGACCGCCGCGGCGACCATCGAGGGTTTCGTGCATCATGCGCATCGACGGGGTGCCGCGATCTATCTTGCCGCGGCGAGGCCGGAGGTGCGTCGACGGCTTGTCGCTCATGGGCTGGGCGCGCCCGAAGTCGGCTTCAAGGCAAGCGTTGCAAGTGCGCTCGAATCCGCGCGCCAGCGCCTGCACCACCGCAAGCGGGAGCCGCAGCCGGCGCCGGCAGTCTAACGCCTCGTGCTGGCCCGTCGGACTGCCCGGCCTTCACTCAACAACAGCACGTCGCTGCCCATCGGGCCGAGGCTGCGACAGAACGCCGGTAATTCACCAATCGCCTTGGGCCTTGGGGCGGGCCGTGCCGGTCAGGGCCGTCACCGGAATAAAGCGCGAAAAATGCTGCAGGGCCTGGCGCAGAAAGCCGCCTGCATCGCCGCCATTTGCCCAAAGACCGGGATCGACCTCGCAGAATAGCGGCACGCCCGCCGCCCATAATGCCGGGGCGCTCTCAATAACGTCGCATTCCGAACCCTGGACATCCGCCCAGACGAAAGCGATGCGCCGCGGCTCGATACGGTGTTCGGCCAGCAGCGCGTCCAGGCCGGTGGCCCGTACGGTCATGGAACGGCGGATGGGAAGCTTTCCTTCAAAGCTCGCCTTGCGCCCGGCGCGGACGACTTCCGCGGCCCCGCTATTATCCGACGGCAGCACCATGCGCACGCGCTTCGCTGCGGCCGGAGACGATGGCCGCCGCAACCGGATGAACCCTGCCGCCGAGGCCGTTGGCGGCAATGTTACGGCAGAGCATCGCATGGAGTTCCGGCACCGGCTCGATCGCGACGATCTGACAGCCCGTGCCTTTGGCAAAGGGAATGGCGGAGGTGCCGATATTGGCGCCGACATCGACAATCACGTCACGCGGTGGCGCCAAACGCCGGTGGCGCTTCATCCAGGCGAGCACAGCCTCGATCTCCGCGCGCTGGATGCTGCCATGGGCGAACAGATTGCCGGTGATGATCCGATCCCAGACGAAGCCGGTCCAGATGCAGCCGCCTCGGCGAAAGACGATCTCTTCGGCGTCGGATTCGATCAGCCGGAGAGCCAGCTTGCGCCGCTCGGCCCGCGGCAGGGTTTCGGCGAGGCGCCATGCCAGCATCGGCAGCCCGATTCCGGCCGAAGCCGTGGCCGCCATGCTTTCTCCGCGCTTGGGCTTTGCCATTCCCCCGGCAGCTTACATGCGCATCCGCGCGCCTTCGGGGTCGAACAGCGGCTCGAGGATGATCGGTCGCGGGCCGGCGCTCGCCCAGGATTTCCACCTCGAAGGCGCCCTTCTTCGTCTCCGCGGCGATTTCCTTGGGCACATAGCCCTGGGCCAGCGACTTGTCGACATAATGGGCATAGCCGCCGGAGGTGACCCAGCCGATCACCTTGCCGTCATGCCAGATCGGCTCGTCGCCCAGTACATCGGCGTCGGTCGCATCCACGATCATGCTGACCCGGCGCAGCTTGCCGCCGCTCTGCTTTTCCTTCATCGCCGCGTCGCGGCCGATGAAATCGTTCTTGGTCAGATCGATGAAGCGCTCGAGGCCCGCTTCGAAGCCGCCATAGATGGGCCGAAGTTCGCGGAACCAGGTCGGGAAGTTCTTTTCCAGGCGCATGCTCAGCAGCGCGCGCATGCCGAAATTGACGATGCCGGATTCACGACCCGCCGCCATGATCGCCATGTAGAGCTTGCGCTGGTATTCCGGCGCCACCCAGATTTCGTAGCCCAGATCGCCGGTATAGGTGACGCGGTTGATCATGGCCGGGACATTGCCGATATCCATGGCGCGGTGGTCCATGAACTTGAAGCCGGTCTTGGACACGTCTTCGTCGGTCAGGCGCTGCAGCACGTCGCGGGATTTGGGCCCGGCGATGGAAAGGCCGACCAGATCCATATCGAAGCGCCGGATCGCAACCGAACCATCCGCCGGCAGATGCCGCTCGAACCAGCGCATATGGTATTTCTGCGCCTGCGAAGAGCCCCACATCATGAAGCGCTCGTCGGCCGCCTTGGCGATGGTGAAGTCGCCGATCAGCTTGCCTTCTGGGTTCAGCATCGGCGTCAGGATGATGCGGCCGTTGCGCGGCATCTTGTTGGTCATCATTCGCGACAGGAAGGCTTCGGCGCCCGCACCGGTGAATTCGTATTTGGCGAAGTTGGCGATCTCCGTCACGCCCACGCCGTTGCGCACGCCCAGACACTCCGCCTTCACATGGGCGAAGTCGTTGGAGCGGTGGAACGAGACGATGTCCTTCGGCTCCACGCCCTTGGGCGCGAACCAGAGCGGCGTTTCCAGCCCCCAACTATCGCCCATCACCGCGCCCTGGCCGATCATGACGTCGTAGAGCGATGTCGTCTGCTGCGGGCGGGCCGCCGGCAGTTCTTCGTTGGGGAAGCGGATCGAGAAGCGACGGGAATAATTCTCGCGTACCTTCTCGTTGGTATAGCTGCGGGTCGCCCATTCGCCGAAGCGGGCGATATCCATGGCCCAGACATCGAAGCCCGGATCGCCATTCACCATCCATTGCGAGAGCGCGAGACCGACACCGCCGCCCTGGCTGAATCCCGCCATCACGGCGCAGGCGCACCAGAAATTGCGCAGGCCCTGCACCGGTCCGACCAGCGGGTTGCCATCGGGTGAGAAGGTGAAAGGCCCGTTGATGATGCGCTTGATGCCCGCCTTGGCCATGGCCGGGAAATGCTTGTGGCCCAGTTCCAGCGAGGGCGCGATACGGTCGAGATCGGGCGCCAGCAGCTCGGTGCCGAAATTCCAGGGCGTGGAGCGCGGCTGCCAGGGCACGCAAGCCTTCTCATAGGTGCCCAGCACCATGCCGCTGCGCTCCTGGCGCATATAGATCTCGGCCTTGAAGTCGATGGCATGGGGCAGCTCATGACCATGGGTCTTGTTGAACTCGACCACCTCCGGCATCTCGTCGGTGACGAGATACATATGCTCCATGGCGAGGACCGGCAGTTCGAGGCCGACCATGCGGCCGACCTCGCGTGCCCAGAGCCCGCCGCAATTCACCACATGCTCGGCGTGGATGTTGCCCTTGTCGGTGATGACGTCCCAGGTCCCGTCGGTGCGCGGCTTCAACTCGGTCACCCGGGTCTGCAGATAGATCTCCGCCCCGCCGATCCGCGCCGATTTGGCATAGGCATGGGTCGTGCCGGCGGGATCGAGATTGCCGTCGGCGGCATCAAGCATGGCGCCGACGAAATACTTCTCCTCTATCAGCGGCAGCAGCTTCTTGGCTTCCTTGGCCGTCAGCAGTTCCGTCTCCAGCCCCAGATAGCGGGCGCGGCCATGGGCCATCTTCAGCCATTCCATGCGCGCCGGTGTATCGGCCAGCAACAGGCCACCGGAGCGATGCAGGCCGCAGGACTGGCCCGAGATCTTTTCCAGCTCGTCATAGAGGCCGATGGTATAGCCCTGCAGCTTGGCGACGTTCGGATCGCCGTTCAGGGTGTGAAAGCCGCCGGCCGCATGCCAGGTCGAGCCGGAGGTCAGCTGGTCGCGCTCGATCAGCACGACATCTTTCCAGCCCGCCTTGGTCAGGTGATAGAGGACGCTGCAACCGACGACGCCGCCGCCGATGACGGCGACCCTGGTATGCGATTTCATGACGATGACTTTCCTGCTCGAATTCTTGCCGTACCTGCCGGCGCCTGACGCACGCCGCCCACAAGTCGGACGATATAAAAGAGGGCGCCAAGCCAGCCGTCAACGCGACGCGCGATCTCCGCTCGCCGATTGGCCGAATTCCGCCGCTTTCCATCGCGAAATAACCAGGCGACACCGGGCGCCCCGGGGGAATCGGCGCGGCAAAAACTCATACATTCAACAATTGAATTGCCGCCCTCAAATTGGCGCAAAATCGCAACTATCGATATTATGTGCTTGGAGTCTTCTGATTGCGTATGGGGGGCAAGTGACAATCCGATTCTTGAGAAGCAGCGTTTTTGTCGCGCTGACGATCACCGCCGTCGCCTTCGCGGGGCCGGCCCGCGCCGGCGACATGAAAGAAGTCTCGTGCAGCACCATCGCCTTGAAGTACAACGGCGAAGCTCGGGAGACGAAGTGCCTCTATTACGACGATGTGGGAAACCAGACGGAGACCGTCGATCAGCGCCTCATCGTCAAGACGGGAACGAGCGAGCTGATCGTCAGCCATACGGCCAGCAAGTTCCGCACCTATCTTCTGCTTCGCCCGCTGCGCAACCTTACTGAAGGACGATACTTCAGCGAAACGGACAATTGGCAGGCGGAAACAAAATACGCCGGTTTCGATATCGCTGCTTTCAACGGCTATGAGAGCAGCGGCAGCCAGCCCACCCTCTGCGCGGCCTTCGCACGTTACAGCGGGAATCCGGGCAATTACGAATTCGACGATGGCGTCGGTTACAAGAACCTGGCCGAAGGGATTTATTGCGCCTTCTCAGGCCAGGCCGCGTTGATCAATCCCATCGACAATTTCTACCGGGTGGTCGAAGACGCGCTGAACAAGGTCACGTTTCCGCCCGATCAGTAGGGGACTCATGAGCCGGCCCTCGATTTCCCCGCTGGTTATCCTGCTGCTCGGCCAATTCCTGGCCGCTGCTTTGGCCGCCGAGGCCGGCGACGCCATCAAGGCAAAGCTCAATTCACCGAACGCCTCGGAAGAGGTCAGCGGGATGCTCACACTGGATGGCTACAACCTCGCCGGTCATTTAACCGGCGCCGGTATCGACGTGACGATCACCGGCACTGCAAAGAGCACCGGCGTTTCGGTCGTGGTGACCGGGCGCATCATGCCGCTCTGTAATCTCAATCGCCAATCAATGAGTGGCGACGGCGGAAACCGGGGCTTGAATACCTCAGTCTCGCTTGTCTTCTCTTGCGTAACGAAGGCCGGCAATTTCGGCGGCGGACAGGACTATCTGTTCAATCTCGACCTCGCCTTGCCCTCCCCGCATTTGCAGGTTCCGACCGATCCTGGCGAAGCCGCCGATAGCGGTGCTGGTCGATCAGGCGAGATTCAAGGCAACCCGGCCTAGGGCACCGAAATCGGCGATGATCTTGTCGCCGGGCGCCACATCCAACGGCTTGATGCAGGTGCCGGTGGTAATGACATCGCCGGTGCGCAAGCCGATGCCGCGCCTGGCACGATCGTTCGCCAGCCAGGTGAGCGCGATGCGCGGATCGCCCAGCACCGCCGCCCCGCTGCCCTCGGCGGCGACCTTGCCGTTCTTCAGCACGCGCACGGGATGGCGCGGCAAATCGACATCTCTCCAGCCGGCGACCTTCGCTCCCAGGATGAACCAGGCGGCATAGGCATCGTCGGCGGCGATCGGCCCGGGGCCGGCCTCGGCAAACCGCTCGAAGCGGCCATCCGGCACTTCAATCGCGATATGCATGTCGGCAATCGCCTCGCAGACCTCCGCCTGGCTATAGGCGCTCCCGCGCGGGTCGAGGTTCTGCCCCATGCGGAAGGCGAATTCCGCCTCCATCACCCGCATCAGCAACGGTAGAGCCGGCAGAACCGCGCCATCCTGCCAGCACAAAATCGGCGAACAAGCGTCCGCCGATCGGCTCGCTGACGCCGATATGGCGCTGGCCTGCCTCGCTGGTGGCCGCGATCTTCCAGCCGGCGACCGCCTGCCCGCAGGAGGCGGCCATGGCGTCCTGCACTGCATAGCCCTCATCGAGGGTGGCGGGCCGGCAATCCTCGGGAAGGCTCTGCAATCGCTGGCATTCCAGCCGCGCGCGCCACAGGATACCGGCAGCCTTGTCGATCGCAGCCTTGCTCATCGCCATGAAAGCCCCCGTTTTCGCATCGTCTTTTGTTTGCCGATCATATTGCCGTTTGCCCAAAGGAAAATAAGATTAACCCCATGCGCCTGGCCCGGACATTCATTGCAATGATGGTGACGATAATGGTGGTGGGCATGACCACGACGGCGGCACATGCCGGCGGGCCCGATCTTGCCAAACAGGGTCTTGCCGCCCAGCAGCAGGGCGATTGGCCGACAGCGATCAATTTCTATTCCCAGGCGCTGGCCGCTGGCGATCTGAGCCAGAACGAGCAAGGCCCAGGTTCTGGGCCTGCGGGCAAACGCCTATGGCGCCACCGGCGCATTCGACAAGGCGCTGGCGGATTACGCGGCGGCCATGGATGTGATCCCTGGCCAGCCCGCGCCCTATGTCGGGCGCAGCATCGTCTATCGCCAGATAGGCGACTACGCCCATGCGATCGAGGACACGACCACAGCGATCGGCCATTCACCGGCCTATACGCTGGCCTATACCAACCGCGGCCTGGCGAATTTCTACGCCGGCAATTTCGCCGCCGCAGCCGAGGACTTCACCCATTCGCAGAAAGATGACCCGACCGAGCCGGATTTCGTGCTCTGGCTGCACCTTTCCCGCGCCCGCGCAGGCCAGCAGGATGCGGCCGAGCTGGCGGCCAATGCGGCCAGGATCAATCCCTCGATTTGGTCGGGCCCCGCCGTCTATTTCTTTCTCAACAAGGTGAGCGCACAGGATCTGCCGATCCTCGCCGGCTCGCAAAACCTCGTGATCGAAATGCAGCAGACTTGCGACGCCTTTTTCTATCTGGGCGAGGCAGATCTGCTTGCCGGCGACAAGAATGGCGCGCGTTACAATTTCCAGGCGGCGCTGAAGGGCTGCGAGAGATACAAAACGAATTATGCCTGGTTCAGCCACGCCTATGGCGCGGCGCTAACGGAGCTGACGCGCCTCGGGTCCTGAACTGGCGGGCATTAGTGAACCGCCGCATACATGATCTTTCTTCCGTCGCCTCCGCCGGCGTATCCGGTATTGGCACGAAGCGGACGGGCGCGAGCCACCCGACAATGTCTGCTAACGAGGTAAGTGCGGACATCACGATTAAAGTACGCCCAGTCCGCATTTGACCCGTAGCGGACGTAAGGCCCGAGAGTAAAATCCCGGAGCCACATTCAAGCGAAATAATACTACGATGGAGGAGAGTCGGACTCAAATCCGATGACTCGAACAAGTTGCAGTTCGAGTACAGGTGACTTTGCTCGCAGCAAAGTTAGAGCAGGGAGTATTTCGATCTGCCTAGAATGCGCCTTTAGCCAAGGAATTGAACTCGAGATCGTCCGATCGGTTCCCACGACAATTCCGTTAAGCCCATTGAATGCCTTCAGTGGTTCACTGAGGCCAAATTGATGAGGCTGGGTGCATATACAGAGTACGGTTGCATCATCATCTCCCAAAGCATAGTTGAGTTCGCCACTCTCAATCCAGTTCGTTCCGGCAACAAAACTCATCCCGTTTAAGAGATTTGTTTTGTCGATTTGCCCGTCGAGCGACCGCCAGTCAACAAGCATGAGAGTGGGGTCAGCTCTGGTGAGAAACGCGGGACTGCCGTGAAACAACCAACCGGTTTCGGTCTCGCTCGCGATGAAACCAATTCCTACCACCATAAAAACCACGGCTGCTCGCTCCGCTCGCCATACTAGTCGTGGCCTAATTTGCTCCTTTCGTACGATAGCCTCGCCCAGGAGTGGAATCGCAAACAACCATCCTGGTGCCGGCCAATGAGGCAATACATGGGACCAGCTTGCGGACACCGTGAACACAGCAATGGGCAAGACAGCGAGGCAAGCCAGCAACCAACGTGCGGGATCGCTCGGCCCGCGTCGCAGTGCTTGCCACAAAGAGTAGGCCAATGGAAGAAATAGCCAAGGCAGGAGATAGGCGAACTGACCACCAAGAAATTGCAAAACCCACGTCCAATGAACCGCTTGAGGCAAGATACGACTGCCCTGGAACGCGAAGGATTCCCATTGATGGGTCATGTTCCACGCAATCACAGGAAGGAAAATTATCGCGGCAGTCGCAGCGCAAAGCCACGGTCCCGGAGTTGCGAGCCAGCGTCGAGATGACGTTGTGCTGACAAGAAAGATGAGTACGCTCAGCGGGAATAGAATCGCCGAATATTTCGAAAGCATAGCCAAGCCGACGAGCGCACCCAGAGCGATCCACAATATCAAGTGCGTCCGATTACTTCGTGGCGCGAAGAGCAGCCGCACTAGCACGAGGCAGGCCCAGAGCAGAAAGAAGTCGAGCGGCCCGTCTGGCAGAACCCAGCTGCCGGCCGCCACACCGAATTCCGGCACTAGGCTGAAGACGAGTGTCGCAAACGCCCCAGCGCGTTCACCAAACAGGGCCGACGTCAGACGAAACATCAACCAACTCGACGCTGCAAAGATTAGAATAAACGGGGCTCGTGCAACCAGCGGAGTTTGGCTTTGGAAAATGCGCACCCAGCTGCCGACCAGCCAAATATGAAGGGGCGGATGGTCGAAATAGCTCCAATTGAAGTGGCGGGCCACCGCGACGGTATAGGCTTCATCCACACCGAGGCCGGTTACGGAAGCGAGGAGGAGTCGCAGTGAACTAGAGATCGCAATGATTGCGAGGACCGCCGTCGTCGGATTCCACGCGAATCGGGATGGCAAATAATTCACTGCGAACCAGGACTATGCTGGGCCGTCTAACTAAATGAGATGCAGTCGAGTTCGCCGGACTGATGCGATTCGAGGGGAGCAACTGCACCGAACTTCCAGTTAAGTCTTTGCACCGGCAATGCACCAGTGAACTATTGGTAAGCGTCCGAAGTGGCACGAGGTGCACAGTACATGACGGCCATCGCTCAGGGTCCGCCTTCATGTACCCCGTTCATCCAATTGCTCAACAAGAGCAGCCGATTTGAGGCGATTGTGACGGTTCAGGTTATTCGCGCATGGCCAACTAAGGGCCGCAATTGGACTTTGGTCCTACTCGACGACCGAGCCAAAGGTTGACGGATTGTTCACGGGTGCGAACAGAAGAGGTGCTGTCAGCATGAGAAATTTGGACGCGCGCAGCCAGCACCTCATATGTCTGCTCATGGCACCAAGCAGAAGTTCCATCGGCCTAGTCTTGAGGCAGCTTTTGGGTAGTCAGCGGACATCGGCCTTCCAGTGGGCCAAATCCGATCTCGACCCAAACCGGACAGAGTGCGGCCCAAGAAAGGCCTGCAAGTAGACGCTGCGGCGAGTGAAGGCCGCTCTGGCCCCAACGCGGACTCCTGCAAACCGCCGGAAGGTGCGTTTATCGATTCACACCTCAGTGAACCGCCGCATACATGATCTTTTCTTCCGTCGCTTCCGCCGGCGAGAACTCCTCGACGATGCGGCCCTGACGGCAGACCAGGATACGATCCGAGAGGTTCATGACCTCCGGCAGATATGACGAGATCACCACGATAGCCAGACCCTCATCGGCCAGCCGGTTGATCACCTGATGGATCTCGGCGATGGCGCCCACATCGACGCCGCGGGTAGGCTCGTCGAAAATGATGATGCTGGGCTGTTGGACCAGGCCCTTGCCGATGACGACCTTCTGCTGGTTGCCGCCGGAGAGCTCGACAACCTTGGCATCGTTATTGATGGTCTTGATGTTGAGGGTCTTGTTCCAGCTTTCGGCCAGCGCGCGCATTTCACGAAAATTGATGAAGGTCGATTTTTCAAGCTTGGCCGCCAGCACGCCGGAATACAGGTTCTCGGCGACCGACATGGTCTCGTAGAAACCTTCGGTCTTGCGGTCCTCGGTCACATAGACGATGCCGTCGCGAACGGCAGGCCCCGGCACGACATAGCGCACCGGCCGGCCGTTCAGCTCGATCTCGCCGCCGCCGTTGAAATCACGCTTGAAGATGCCGGCAATGACCTTGGCGGTCTCCGTGCGGCCGGAGCCGATCAGGCCGAAGATGCCGGTGATCTGGCCGGCATAGACGGAGAAGGAGTTGTTGCGGACCACGCTGCCCATGGAAATGTCCTGGACGCTCAGCACCTTCGCCTTCGGCGGGCGCACCGCACCGGCGGCACCGCGCGTCTTGTATAGCTCGTCGGAGAGCGTGCGGCCGACCATGGAGCGGATGATGCGTGGCCGGTCGAAGCTCGCGGCCGTATCGGTCACCACATGTTCGCCATCGCGCAGGATGGTGATGCGGTCGGCCAGGATCAGCGCCTCCTCCACCGCATGGGAAATAAAGACGATGGAAACCCCGCTCTGCTTCAGGCGGCGGATCAGCGCGAAGAAATGCCGCTTTTCCTCCGGCGTCAGCGCCGCCGTCGGCTCGTCGAAGATGATGACCCGGGCGTTGAGGCGCACGGCGCGGGCGATCTCCACCATCTGGCGCTTGGCCGCGCCCAGCGTGGCGACGATGGCCGTGGGATCGACCGGAAAGTTCAGCGATTGCAGGAACTGCTGGGCCGAGATGTAGATGCCACGCAGGCGGTTGAGGAACTTCTCATTACCGAGATAAAGGTTCTGGGCCACAGTCATCGAGGGCACCAGGCTCGTTTCCTGGAACACCATGGCGATGCCTTGGCTGAGCGCTTCCGCCGGATTGGCGAATTTCACCGGCTTGCCGTCATAGAGCATCGTGCCGCTGGTCGGATTGACCACGCCCGCCATGATCTTGGTGAGCGTCGATTTGCCGGCACCGTTTTCGCCCAGCAGCGCGTGAATCTCGCCTTGCTGAAGATCGAAGTCGATCTCCTTCACCGCCACCGCGCCGCGATAGATCTTGGTGACCTTCTGCATGTCGATGAGAGCGGCCATGGTTAGTCGCCTCGCTTCGGCAGATCGAGGATGACATCGCCGCCCCGGACGGCGGCGTAGACATGGTTTTCCGCCTCAAGCGCGCTGGTCACGCCATGGCGCGTGCCATTGGCGCGGCTGTGGTAGCTCGCAATCGGCTGCATTCCGCCATCCAGCCGCACCAGCAGCCCATAGGAGCGGCTGGGCGCCCAGGCCTTGCTGATGCCCATGGTGGTGACGCCGCCGCATTGCAGGGGCTCGAGGAAGCTGCGATGGCTGGAAAGCGCCGGCGCGATCCAGAACTCAGGCGCCACATCCTGCAGCATCGCGCGGCGATAGACGTCTTCCTGCAGGACGAATTCGATCAGCCGATTGCGTGGCGCGAACAGACAGAGCCAGGCCCCGCCATCACTCGTGGGTGACAGGCGCGAAGGATAGGCGGGCAGATTGGGCAGGATTACCCGCGGCCTCCCCGGCCGCTCGGCGGAGAGCGCGATCAGCCGGTATTTCCAGCTCTCGGCCACGACCAGCTCCGCGCCGCGGGCTGTAACACCCTGAGGAAATGCCAGCCCGGAGGCCAGGCAGGTTTGTTTGCCGGCCTTGAGATCGATGCGCCAGAGCGAGCCGCTCGATCCTCGATTCATCAGATCGCGCGCCCAGCCGGAGGGTGCGACCGCGGCAGAGCCCTGGCAGACGATCAGCGTGTCCTGGTCCAGGAACAGCAAGCGCCGTCGGACATTTGAGAGATTGCGGGCCGACGCCCGTTAAGGTCGTCTCCGCGCCTTCGGCATCCCAGATTCTGATCTCGCCATTATCCAGCCCCACGGCGGAACCGCCGTCCGGGCGGGCGGCCAGGCAGGCCACCGGCACTGGAAATTCCACTAGCGTTTCCGGCGCCGAATTGTCTGCGGCCATATCGAAAGCCAGAACCTTGTTGGCGCTGGAAAAGACCAGCCGGCCTTCGATCCAGGCAAGATTGTCCGGCGCGTCGGCCTGCAGCAGCACCGGTGCCTCATCGAGCGCCGTATTGGGCCGCAATGCCCCATCCATGGGCGGGATGGTGATCGCCTTGCCGCGGAAGACATCGAGGGCGCGCTGCAGCATCAGCCGACCGCCTTCCAATAGGCGCTTGGGCTCGTCCAGGCCGGATCGACGCCCGTCAGCTTGTAGCGGCCGACGCGGTTGTTCAGGATGCCGCCGATATAGAGATAGCCCTTATGCTCGCGCATCGATGTCACCATCGGATGCGATTGCCCCGATAGATCGCCCAAGGTCTCGATGATCTTGCCGCTTTCGTCGAACTTCACCACGCCGCCGGTATTGATGTTGGGAAACAGCCACTCATCCTGGGGCAGGCGCCGGGTCATGCGCTTGCGCATGCCGGGGTGGCGCAGTGCCAGATCGAAACTAGGCGTGCGCATGCCGAGCCAGGCCATCCAGTAGGTGCCGTCAGAGGCGCGGTTGATGTTGTCGGGATATCCCGGCATGTCCTTGATGACGCATTCGACTTTGCCTGCCTTGGGTCCGGCGAACCAGTAGCGGTGCACGCGGCAGGCCCAGGATTCCGCCATGAACAGCGATTGCCCGTCATGGGCCATGCAGACGCCGTTGGAATAGCGGTAGCGGTCGAGGATGGTGGTCGTCTTGCCGTTGCGCGGGTCGTAGCAGAGCAGGCGGCCCGTCGGCCGGCTCTCGATCGAATCCAGCGCCCATTCATGGGCGTCGTAGCGCGTGGTGGAATCGGTGAAGAAGATCCGCCCGTCCGGCGCCACATCGCAATCGTTGGGATCGCGCAGCCGCGCATCGTCGACGATGGAGGTCCAGGAACGGTTGGTCTCCGCCGACAGTTTGGTGACCTCGCGAGTCTTGGAGATCGAATAGAGTCCCATGGCGCCGACGCAGCAGATCAGATTGCCGGCGCGATCGAAGGCAAGGCCCAGCGGGAATCCGCCGGTATGGGCGAAGACTTCGGAGCGTTTGTAGTCGGGGGCGAAGAAACGAACGATCTCGCCATGGCGGGTGCCGCAATAAAGGTGATCCTCGGCATCCAGGATCACATCCTCCGGCCCCTCCAGCTCGCCCAGGCCGATATAGTCGGTGCGCGAGATCTTGTCGTTCAGCGCATAGGGGCTGGCGCTGCCGGGCAGCGCCGACTGCGTCTCGCCCATGCGCGAATAGATCGGCGCCACATAGATATCGTTCAGCACCTTGTGGCGGTTCTTCAGCCAGCGGATGTCGATGGTCACCGCCACCGCCAGCATCAGCCCCAGCACCATCTGGTTGGTGCCGGTGCCGTAACCCAGGCGGATCAGCCCGTTGGTCATCACCAGCACGATGATGGCGCCCATCAGCCCCTTGACGATGGAGCCGCGCCCGCCGCCGAGGCTGTTGCCGCCCACCACGGCCGCGGTCAGTGCGGCGATCTCCAGCCCGCCGCCGGTGCCGGGACCGGCACCACTGAGACGGCAGGCCAGCAGAAATCCGGCCAGGCCCGAACAGAGGCCCGAGACGATATAGGTCATGCAGACCGTCCGGCGCACCCGGATGCCGGAATTGTAAGCCGAGCGGCGCGATCCACCGACCGCCAGGATATGCCAGCCGGGCCTGGAGCGGGTCAGCGCCACATGGGCGATGATGGCGATGACGACCGCCACGATCACGCTGATGGAAAAGCCATAGACCGTGCCGTCGCCGATGAAGTCCCAAAGGTCCGACTGCATGGTGGAGAGCTGGATCTGGGCTGCGAAATTGACGACGAGAATGTCGTACAGCGCGCGGCCGATGATGAGCGTGACCAGCGTGGTCAGAAACGCGCGCAGCCGCAAATAGCCGACCAGCAGGCCGTTGACGCTGCCGAAGACGAGTCCGGTCAGCAGCGCCACGCCGAGCGCCGCCCAGACCGGCCAGCCTAGAATGAGAAAGCTCCCCACCGCCCCGAACGTCGCAAGCGCGAAGATCGAGCCGACGGAAAGGTCGATGCCGCCGCCCAGGATGACGACGGTCAGACCGACCACGACAATGGAAAATTCGCCGAGCTGACGGGTGGAGCCGCTGAGGGATTCCGGCTTGAAGAATCCGGGTATGGCCCAGCCGAACCCGGCCACGGTCGCAACCAGCGCCAGGAACGGAATGGCGTTGTCGGTCCAGCGCTTGGTCAATATCTCGCCGATCAGATGATCGGGGATGAAATTGTAGCGCAGCCGCGCTAACCGCTCTCTCAGGATCATGATTCTTTCTGCCGGCAACAAAGGAAGGGGCGGCCGGCGCGTGTGCCGCCCGCCCCGCCTTTCGCCTTAGCCGCTTACTGTGCCGAAGCCTGAAGCGCCTTCAGGTCCCAGCAGGTATCCGCTTTGATATCCGCCTTCGTCGTCGCCTTCTCCAGCGTGTAGATATAGGTGTG
Source organism: uncultured Alphaproteobacteria bacterium (assembly GCA_963770335.1). Lineage (GTDB taxonomy): Bacteria > Pseudomonadota > Alphaproteobacteria > Dongiales > Dongiaceae > DASXQK01. Next base: position 57,718 of record CAVYPG010000012.1, on the reverse strand, counting down.
CGAGGTGCCGGGCTTCTGGCCGCTCTGCAGCAGGAACTTGATCACCGCGTTCATGTCGCGGGACTGGTTCTGCAGCTCGGTCATGACCACCGCGCCGAACACGCCGGATTCGAGGTTGTCGCAATCGACCTTCTCGCCGCCGCCGGTCGTGACCAGGAACACCTTGCCCTGCAGGCCGGCATCGCGGATCGCCGCCGACGAGCCCGTGGCATCGCCATCCCAGAAGTCGATGACGCCGCAGATGTCGGGATGCTGCTGGAGCATCGTCGTGGTGACGGTGCGCGACTTCGTTGCATCCCAATCGGAATCCGGCTTGGCAACCACCTGGAAATCCGGATGCTTGGCCAGCACCTTCATGATGCCGTTGTACTGATAGAGGCTGGAGGAATTCACCTGGTCGCCCTGGACCAGGCCGAGCTTCTTGGTGGAGTTCGGGCCGCAACCCTTGACCGCCGCTTCGGCCTCGAGCTGGCCCAGACGGTCCCAGTCGCTGCCCACGAAGGCGTCGGCGGCGAAGTTGGCCGGGTTATCCACCAGGATCACATAGATGCCGTTGGCCTGGGCCTTCTTCATCAGCTTGGAATAGGAGTTCAGGTCGGGCGAATGGATGATCAGCACCGCCGGCTTGGGGTCGGAGGAGATCACCTCGGTGATCGCCTGCGCGCCCGCATCGACCACCCAGTTCGGATCGCGCGTCTCGAAGGTGCCGCCGAAACCGGTGACTTCCTTCTTCACGTAATAGGCCCAGCCCTGGGCGAGATCGAAGCCCATGGCCATGGGAACCAGCACGACCTTTTTGCCCTGCATGGCCGACTCATAGGCAGGCGGACCCGGATCCTGCTGGGCTTGCGCCGCGCCTGAGAAAGCCGATACCGCCAGCATGGCAAGTGCCGCTGCCGCGGTGGTGATTGCGCTCCGTTTCATGATGATTTCCCTCTCCGGTTATTTGTTGATTGTCACGCATGGTCGAAGAACTCAGATGTCACCTTGCTGCGCCGTCTGTTCGTCGCGCGGATTGAGCGCGCTGTCCACGACGATGGCGACAAGCAGGATCGTGGACTTGATGAGGTTCTGATAGATGTCCGAGATATCCAGGATGGTCATGGCGTTCAGCATGATGCCGATCAGCAGCGCTCCGACAATGACATTGCGCATCCCGCCCTTGCCGCCGCTGAGCCCGATGCCGCCGATGACCACCACCAGGATGATGTCATAGAGCAGCGTCGAATTGACGATCCGGGTATTCATGCTGAGCAGGCCGGCGGCACTCAGCAGGCCTGCGGCAAAGGCGATCAGCGCCGACAGCACATAGCGCAGCACGATCATGGGCCTGACCGGTATGCCCATATTGCGCGCGGCCATGAAATTGTCGCCCATCAGATAGGTGTAGCGGCCCCATTTGGTGAAGCGCAGGAAGAGATAGGCAAGGAACGCCGCGGCCGAGAACAGGAACACCTCGATCGGCACGTTCTCGAAGCGTACCCGGCCCAGCTGCTCGATCCAGTGATGGGGCGGCACTGGCGTTGCATCCTGGGTGATCAGCTGCGAGCGCACATAGCCGAAGACGAAGGAACCGCTGGCAAGCGTGGCAAAGATCGCCGGCACGTCGGCATAGGCGACGAAGAAGCCGTTGATCAGCCCGATGGCCAGGACACCGGCGAGCGTGATCGAGAGCGCCGTCAGGTCTGCCGTGCCGCTGTTGATCATCTGCAGATACCAGGCGACCGACATGGCCATGATGGCGACGGCCGAAAGATCGATGCCGCGGCCGATGATGACGATCCCCATGCCGACGGCGAGGATGCCCAGCACGCTGACGCTGCGCACGATGGAAACCAGATTGTCGGTGGTGAAGAATCCGGGCAGCAGCGCGGAGGCGGCGACGAACAGGGTCACCGCCAGGGCAAGAACGATCCGCTCCTGGCTCAGATTGCGCTTGAACACCAAAACCACCCCTCGCAGCGGCCATTCAGGTGCCGCTCCGGCGGGCAAACGTTACTATCCGGGGCGGCCCCTGCGCCAGTGCCAAAGAGCCGCCAGCCCAGCCTTTCCTAGGGGAAACCGGCTTCCAGGCACGAATTTTGGTTCCGGGCCTACCGCCGGGCTGGTTCGGCGAATTCGCAGTCCAGGCCAAGCCCTCGTTCGCGCGCCCGGCGATAAGCGAGCACGGCCACGGCGAGGTCTTGCAGGGCCACGCCGGTGCCATCGAAGAGGGTGATCTCCTCGGCTGAGCTGCGTGAGAAGGCGCCGGCGATGACGGCGCCGAGGCTCCAGCCCAGCCTTTCGCGGCCAATCAGGCCCAGGCGATAGGCGTGCTGGCATTCGCCGATGGAGATCGCCTGCTCGGCATCGTCGACCACGATGCTGGCCGCCTGAACCAGCGCCGGATCGAGTTCCTGCTTGCCGGCCGTATCCGCCCCCATGGCGTTGATGTGGGTCCCGGGCCGAATCCATTCGCGCTGCAGCAGGGCCTGGCGCGAGGGCGTGATGGTGATGATGATATCGGCGCGGCGGGCGACATCGGCGATATCGGGCGCTTCGAAGGCCAGGCCCAGTTCCGCCACCACGTTGGCGAAGCGGGCGAGATTGGCCTTGTCCGGATCCCAGGCCAGCACCCGGCTCAACGGCCGCACAGCCATCGCCGCACGCAGCTGATGGACCGATTGGGTCCCGGTACCGATAAGGCCCAGAACCGTCGCATCCGCTCGCGCCAGATGGCGGCTGGCCAGCGCACTCGCCGCCCCCGTGCGAACGCCGGTCAGATAGTTGGCGCCGACCAGCCCCATGGCCTGGCCGGATAGCGGATCGAACAACAGGGTCGTCGACTGGTGATTGCTGCGGCCGGCCGCGGCGTTGCGTGCCCAATAGCCGCCGGCCTTCAGGCCGAGAGCGGGCAGGCTGGCATCGAAGCCGGTCTTGACCCCGAACACGGCCTCGAACCCCGGCACGGTTTCGCGCACAACGGGATATGAGCGGGCTTTCTGCTCGTAAGCGGCGACGAAGGCATCGCCCACAACGTCAATTGCGTCCTGGGCAGAAACGAGGGTGGCCGCGAGGCTTTCAGCAACAATAAGCATGAACAATCCCGGGTAAGGCGAACCGAATGTTTCTTCGTAGCTTGCCGAGCCGATGGCTGCCAATGCCGCGCCAGCATGACCTTATGCGACAACCGCTTGTTGGCGCCGCCATAGCCTGCAACAATCGGCCATGGAATTGAAATGGCTCGAAGATTTCCTGAGCCTGGCGGAGACGCGCAACTTTTCCCGCTCGGCGGAGCTGCGCTTCACCACGCAGCCTGCCTTCAGTCGCCGCATCAAGGCGCTGGAAGACTGGGTAGGCGCCATTCTGATCGATCGTTCGGCTCAGCCAGCCGCTCTTACTGAGGCGGGCGCCAGCTTTCGCAGCCTCGCCGAGGAACTCGTCCGGCTGCTCTATCAGGGCCGCGAGGAAATCCACCTGGCCTCGGTCAATGTGGCGAGCGCTATCAAGGTCTCGGCAACGCACAGCCTGTCGTTGACCTTCTTTCCACGGTGGATCCACGCCATCGAAGAAGCGTCCGGGCCGGTCAGCATCCGGCTCGATAGCGGCGATGCCGGCGCTTGCGTGCAGATGATGCAGCGTGGCGATTGCCATTTCATGCTCTGCCACACCCATCCTTCGGTCGATATCGGCCTCAATGCGCAGCAGTTCACATCGCGGCGGGTGGGCAGCGATCGCCTGCTTCCTGTTTGCCGGCCGGATGCCAATGGCCGGCCCGCGGATTGCCTGGATACGCCGGGTGGCCACACCTGCCGCTATCTTGCCTATGCCGAGACATCGGCGATCGGCCGGGCAGTTGGGCATCTGCTCGAGCGGCCGCCCCATCAGGTGCACCTTGAGAAGATCTTCGTTTCCCGTCTTGCGGCGGTTCTCAAATCCATGGTGCTCGACGGCAAGGGGCTGGCATGGCTGCCGGAAAGCCACGTGGCCGAGGAGCTTGCATCGGGTCAACTCGTGCGCGCCGGTTCCACGGCCTGGGATCTCGAGGTCGAAATCACCATTTTCCGGCCGCGCGATCATTTGCCGGCGGCGGCCGAAGCGTTCTGGAACACCGCAAACGCCCAGACCCCGGACATGGCGCAGGCCGGAAAGCCGGCGCGCGAGGAACAAGACCGGGTGATGAGCCCGGGCTGACCAGGTGCGATGCCGGGCCGGCATCGCGCGATCATTTCTTGGCATTGGCTGCGCCGAGGCCCCCTGCCCGATGGTAGATGCCGCTACGAATCGAATCGTGGCGCAGGCCGTGAAGAATGGCCGCCAACCAAGGGGGAATCCATGTCAACAACGACCGCGACCGCGGGTGGCGCGAACGAGCTAAAACGCAATGCGATCGGCCTGCCAAGCGCCATGGTCATGTCAATCGCCTTCATCTCGCCCACGATCGGCGTCATCTTCATTTCCGCCCTCATCGGCGGACAGGCGGGAATCTCTTCCCCCTTCGCCTTCATCCTGGGCACCCTGGGGGTGGCACTCATGGGCTGGACGCTGGCGGAGTTCGCCAAGCGGGTCACCTCGGCCGGCGGCTTCTATAAGTTCGTCACCCTCGCCTTCGGATCCCAGACCGGCTTCATCCTCGGCGTCCTGTTGCTGTTCGCCTATGTCCTGCAGAGCCCGCTTAACATCAATCTGTTCGGCGCCTTCGTCAGCAATGCACTGGAGACCGATTTCGGCATCGTCATTCCCTGGTGGATCCTGATGGTGGGCGTCGTGGTGCTCGTCGGGATCCTGGGCTGGTATTCGGTTACGACCTCCCTGCGGTTCAGCATCGCCTTCGTCATCGCCGAAGTGACCGTGGTGGGAATCTTGCTGCTGCTTATGATTTTCAAAGGTGGCGATAGCGGACAAATTCCCGCCGCCTTTACGCCCAGCGGATCGCCGACTGGCTTCGGCGGTATCGGCAAGGCGTTCGTCTTTATCATCTTTGCTTTCTTTGGATTCGAATCCTGCCTTACGGTAGCCGAGGAGGTAAAAAATCCCCGGAAAAACCTGCCGATCGCTCTCATCGGTTCGGTGGCACTCACCGGTGCCTGGTTCGCTTTCGCCATGTACGCCGTTGTCGTCGGCTACGGTGCCAGCCATATGGATACGCTGGCCGCGGCCTCGGCACCGGTCCACGACCTCGCCGTGCGCTATATCGGCAACTGGTATTCGAACCTGGTCGACCTCGCCGCCATCTCCGCCATCATCGCGGTGCTGCTGGCGATCCATACTGCCAATTTTCGCCTGCTCTACGCGCTGGGCCGCGATGGGCTGCTGCCGAGAATACTCGGCCACACCCATCCGACCCACAAGACGCCGCATGTGGCCATCATCGTCTATTCCATCGGCACACTTGTTGTCGGCGCCATCGCCGGGATTGCCTGGGGGCCGATGAATGCCTTCGGCAATATCGGCTATCTGTCCTCGCTCGGCATGCTGCCCGTGTTCATTGTCACCAACCTTGCCCTGATCGTGTTCATGCGCCGGCAATATCCAAAGGAATTCTCTCCGATCCTGCACGGCCTGTTCCCGATCGTCTCGATCCTGATCTTTATCGCGGCGATCTGGCTCAGCATCGTTCCCTGGCCGGCGGCACCTCTCAACACCTTCCCGTTCGTCGTCCTGGCGGTCATCGTCCTGGCCGCGATCTGGAGCTTCGTGTTGAAGAGCAGCAACTCGCCGGTCCTGAAGCGGCTGGGCGACGTGCTGTTCATGGATGGAGGCCAGAAGCCCTGATCTTCCGATTCCCCCGCGGCCGCTTTCAATCCGGCCGCACACAGCGCAACTGAAAACCCCGCCGGCACTGTCCGGCGGGGACTTTTAAGATTTGTCGATGCAGGAAGTGGAGTTGGCCCGATGGCGAGCCCGGTGGCGAGATTGAGCGGCAAGAGTGCGATCGTGACCGGTGGCGCTTCGGGTATCGGCAAGGCCATTGCCCAGCTTTTTCTCGAGCAGGGTGCGCGCGTCGTCATCGCCGACATCAACAAGCAGCTTCTCGAGACGACGACCAAAGAACTGGCCGGGGCCGGCACGGTTTCCTCGATCGTCGCCGATGTCCGCTTCATGGCCGATGCGGGGCGCATTGTGCAGCAGGCCGTCGAGCGCAACGGCGGCCTGGACATCCTGGTCTGCAATGCCGGCATCACCAGCGTGATGCCCATCGAGCAGCTGGGCGAGGAGGAGTGGGACCGCGTGCTCGCCACCAACGTCAAGGGCATGTTCACCATGGTGAAACAGGCCGTCCCCCAGATGATCAAACAGGGTGGCGGCAAGATCGTCACCCTGGGTTCGGAGATGGGGATCGTCGCGGTGCCGGAATCCCCGGCCTATAACGCCAGCAAGGGCGCCGTGATCATGTTCACCAAATCCATCGCCATCGACTTGATCCGGCACAACATCAGGGTGAACTCGCTTTGCCCCGGCATCACGCGCACGCCCCTGCTGCAGGCGGAAATCGACAACAGCCTGGAGCCGGAGAAAGTCGCTGCCGCCCAGGCCACCTGGGCGCCGATCAACCGCGTGGCCGATGCGCGCGAGATCGCGCAAGGGGCGCTGTTCCTGGCCAGCGATGAGAGTTCCTTTGCCGTGGGCAGCTGCCTCGTCCTCGATGGCGGCTTTACCGCCAAATAGTCGAAACCCCAAGAGCCCGCCCATGAGCACCGACCCGCTTCCCACACCGCTCGCCGCCGATGTCGGCCTGCCCCTTGCCCTGTCGGATCAACGCCTCGACACGCCGGCGGTGCTGGTCGATCTCGACGTGGTTGAAGCCAACATCGCGCATATGGCCGGCTTTGCGCGGCGAAACGGCATGGCGCTGCGCCCCCATATCAAAACGCATAAAAGCGTGGCGATGGCCCGGCGCCAGATCGAGGCGGGTGCTGCCGGCATTTGCTGTGCCACCGCAACCGAAGCCGAGGCCATGATCGCGGGTGGCATTCGCGACGTATTGCTGGCCTATCCGCTGGTAGGGTCACGCAAGCTCGAGCGTGTGGCGCCACTGCTCGCCGAGGGTGTGTTGACGCTGGTGAGCGATTCGCCGGCTGTGACCGCGAGCTATCGGCAGCTCGCCCAGACTATTGGCCGCACCGTACCGGTAATGGTGGAAGTCGATTCAGGCATGCATCGCGTCGGTGTCGACCCCAGACATGTCGTCGAAGCGGTGCGCGAGGTGACCCGCGGGAACGAACTGGATTTCCGCGGGATATTGACCCATGCCGGTCACACCCATGACGCCAAGGATCAGCCTGGCATTGCCGCGGTCGCCCGCCAGGAAGCAGCCGTGATGGGTGCGGCGCGAGAGGAGCTCGAAAAGGCCGGCTTCGATGTGCCGGTCGTCTCCGCCGGCTCGACGATCACTGCGCCCTATCTCAAGGCCGCCGACGGCATCACCGAGATACGCCCCGGCACTTACATCTACAACGACCTGCGCACGCTGGGCACCTATGCCTGCACGCCCGATGCGCTCGCGGCAACGGTGCTGGCCACCGTCGTCAGCCGGGATGGCGAGCGGGTCACCGTTGATGCGGGCAACAAGACCCTCACCATGTCGCGCGATGGCAGTTTCGGCTTCGGCCATCTGCGCGACCTGCCTACCAGCCGGTTCACGCGTCTGTCGGAAGAGCATGGGGTTCTTAGCGTCCCGGACGCCCTGCGCCAATTTGCAGTCGGCGACCGGGTCGAGATCATGCCCATCCATGTCTGTGTCTGGATGGATCTGCAGCGGGAAATCTATGGCATGCGCAACGGCCAGATCGTCGAGCGGATCACCGTGGATGCGATGCGCCACAGCCTCTGACTAGGGTGAAGCCGGCTTCCACGCTTTGATCTGATTCTGGGCATCGGCCACCTGTTCCGGCGTCATCAGCTTGACGACGCGGTCGCGGTTGGCGATGGCCATGGCGCGATCGGCCGGGCGGTCGGTGTGATCGAGGCTGAGCACGTACCACTTATAGGCCTGGACAAGGTCCTTATCGATGCCCTGGCCTTTCTCATAGCGCAGCCCGAGGCTGTTCTCCGCATCCGATTGCCCCAGATCGGCCGCGGGCCGATACCATCTGACTGCTTCAGTCCAGTTTTGTTCGACCCCATCGCCATTGGCATATAGCAGACCCAAGTTATAGAGCGCGTCGGGCTGCTTCTGCAGGACCGCCTTTTCGAACCAGAATTTCGCCTGATCGAAATCCTCGTTCACGCCGCGGCCTTCGGCATACATCTTGCCGATATCCGTTTGCGCAATCGCATTGCCTTCTTTCGCCTGGCGCAGGCAGACCGCGGCGGCATGTTTTGGATCATGGCCGAAGATGGCAACCGTCTCGGCGCAGTCGCCCTTGTCGTCGACGATGGCGAACAGATCGAGCTGCCAGGCGATGAAGGCCGCCACCAGCGCTGCGGCGCCGATGCTGAGAAAAATGTGTTTTCGGCCGAAGCGCTTCGTTGTCGTCCGCTGGGTCATCCGCCGGCGATCCGGTCCGCCAGCAACCCGACTGAGGTCGCGAAATAGGTCGAGCGGTTCCATTTCATGACGACGCCGAAATTGGGCGTCACCAGATAGGCTGGCCCGCTGACGCCGTCGGAAGCGACTAGCGCCAGCGGCACGCCCGGATCCACCAGGGCGCTGCCATCGGCGTTGCGCAGACCCAGCTTCTGCCAGTCGGAAACGGGCCGCGGCGTCTTCCAGCTGATCAGGTTTTCATCCAGCCCCGGCGGCAGCTGCACGGCGCGGCCCCAGGATTGGGTCGCAAGCCAGCCATAATTATGCAGGTAGTTGGCGATCGAGCCGAATACATCGGCCTGGTCGGTCCAGATATCGCGGCGCCCGTCGCCCGAGAAATCGACGGCGTAATGCAGAAAGCTGGAGGGCAGGAACTGGCATTGGCCCATGGCGCCGGCCCAGGAGCCGGTCATGGCATCGGGCGTGATGTCGTGCTCGTCCAGGATCTTCAGCGCGTCGATCAACTCGGTGTGGAACATATCCTTGCGCTGGCTGCCATAGGCAAGCGTGGCGAGTGCGCCGATCACGGGATAGCCGCCGGTCACCCGGCCATAATCGGATTCCACGCCCCAGAGCGCCACGATGTATTGCGGCTGGACGCCATAGGCGGCACTTACCCGGTCCAGCAACGGCCGATACTGCGCCAGCAGCTTGCGCCCCTGGGCCGCGCGCTGGTCGGTCACCGTGCGCGACAGATACTGCGCGTAGGTTAGCTTGACCTCGGGCTGCGTCGTCTCCTGGTCCAGCACGTCCTGGATCGGCTGCACGTTGGACAAGGCCGACTGGATCGTCGGCGCCGATATGCCGGCAGATGCTGCTTCGCCACGGAATCCGTCGAGCCAGCTATCGAAGGAAGCCGTATTGATCGGTGGCACTGCGGGCGCGGATGTCGATGCCGGCGCCGGCGCGGAAGGGGCCGCGGGTTGCGTCGAGGTACAGGCGGCAAGTGCCAGCGAACCTGCGATCGCAAAGACAGGGCCTTGAACGAAAACCGCAAGCCGCATGATGCCTCCCCCGGATTGGTGCGGCGATCATAGCCCAGCCAGCGGCGATTCGAGCCAGCCAATCATAACGCCACGCGCCATAGGCAGTCCGCCTTCGGCGGGCAAGCCGGAACAAGTCGCCTCGATCTGCCGAAACTCAGCGCCGCGATTTGCGTTCCGATACGAGAGGGCGACCTGATCGCTTGGCGCGTGCCGGCGCTTTCTGCCGGGTCGCTGCATTCGGGAGTTCGAGATGATAGGCCAGCGCGATGAACAGGCTCTCGGCAAGGCTCATGGTGCTGCTGAGCGAGCGAAAGCCGAGCGTCGCGCGATCCTGAACGATGAGGGCAGCATCGGCCTTGCGGGCCAGCGGGCTCATCCGGCTGTCGGTAATGGCAATCACGCGGGCTCCTTGCCGGCGGGCCGCCGCCGCGACGTCGAGCGTCTCTTGCGCATAGGGTGAATAGGAGATTGCGATCATCACATCGCCCTCTCTGACCGAGCGAAGCTGGCCTTGCTGCATGGCACCCATGCCGGTAATCAGCATGACCCGTTTGTCGGAATGCTGGAGCGCATATTCCAGATATACGGCGACCGGAAAAGACCGCCGTGAGCCGCAGATTGCCACTGCATCGGCTGCAGCGAGCAGCCTTACCGCGCGGCTGAAGGCTTGCCCGTCCAAACGCTCGCGCAACTCCGCCATATCGGCCAGACCGCCGCGCAGTAGCTCATCTGCAATCTCCGGACTGGAAAGTCGCCCGACGCCGGATTCGATTCCCTTGCGAATGCGCGTCTCGTAATTGCGCGATTGCTCCAGGTAGCGAGCCAGGCCGGCGCGAAAAATACGCTGCATTTCGGCAAAGCCGGACATGCCGAAATGCTTGGCGAAGCGAACGACCGCCGATGGCTGGACCTCGCAATGCTGGGCCAGTTCGCGGATACCTTCGATGCCGAGCCGGTCGCGATGCTTCTCGATGTAGCGGGCGATGACCTTGAGCTGCCTGCTCAGGCCCTCATACTCGGCCGAGATGCGCTCGAGCAATTGCTCGACGCTCATAGTCGCGGTCGGAGACTTCCTGGGCATGTGGTGGATCCTTTGTCCGCCGGCGATAACAGGATCAACCAGCGCGCAGCAGCGATTTAAGAGCTATGCCGGCATCGCCTAGCTCGCTTGCGCGCGGACGGTAACGCCGTTCCACCAGCTTGCGGGCGAGCATGAATTCCCGCGCCATGGCCGATATCGGGCCGAAGCCGCTGGCTCCGGCCAGAGCGCCGTCCTCATGCACATGGAAGTGGATCTCGGCTTCCCCCGCGGCGCGGATGACCCTATTGGCGCCAAGCTCGGGTTCGCCGGCAATCTGAACCACATGATCGTACTGGTCCGACCAGAGCCACGGCGTGGCAGCATAGGCCTCGCCGCCGTCCAGCATGTTGCGCGCCGCTGTACGCGCCTGACTCTCGGCATTGAACCAGCTCTCCTGTCGAATCAGCTGCCCCGAGAGAGGGCTGGGAAATTCCGCAACATCGCCCGCGGCAAAGATACCCGGCTCGCTGGTCGCAAGCTGCTCGTTCACGATGATGCCCCGATTCACCGCGAGGCCGGCCTGGCGCGCAAGGTCCGCCGCGGGCACGATCCCGATGCCCACGACGATCGTCGACACCGACATATCGCTGCCATCGCTGAGCGATACGCCAAGGGTGCGTTCATCGGCACGAAAGATCTCCGTCGGTACCGTTTGAAGCCGGATATCGATCCCCCGCGCGCGATGCAGATCGAGCACACGCTGTGCAATGGCCGAGGGAACCGCCCGTCCCATCAGCCGGTCGGCACCCTCGACGAGCGTCACCCGGCAGCCGCGCTGCCGCGCCGCCGCTGCTACCTCCAGACCGATAAACCCGCCGCCTACCACGAGAATGCGGGCCTCAGGCGCCAGACGCGGCGCCAGCGCCATGGCATCGTCCATCGTGCGCAAGGTCATGGCCAGGTCGCCGCCCGGAATGGTCAGCTTCCGCGCAACGCCACCGGTCGCCAGCAGCAGCTTCTCGAAGGTGACCGTCCTGCCTCCGGCAAGCGTGATCTCGCGCCGGGCGGGGTCGAGCGTTGCGACCGGATCGATGAGATGCTCGATATTGGCGGCTTCATAAGATTCGCCGGAACGCAGCGCGCATGACGCGCCGTCGCGTTGGGCCAGCAGTATGCCTTTGGAAAGCGGCGGCCGCTCATAGGGCAGGTGCCGCTCCTCCCCGATCAGCAGAATAGGGCCCTGCCAGCCAAATTCGCGAAACGCATGCGCCGCACGACCGCCGAGATGGCCCGCACCGGCGATAACGAAGGGAAGCCTGCCGTTCACGCTGAGGCCGACGGCGCCGTCCGGGTGGCGTCAATCCACCTGGATGAAGATGGCATCTTCCTCGACCTTGGCGGGATAGGTTTTGAGATCCACGCAAGCCGGCGCACCCAAGGCGCGTCCGTTTCGGATGTCGAAGCGCCCGTTATGCATGGGACATTCGATGACGTGATCCATCACCAGCCCGTCGCTCAGATGGATCTGCTCATGGGTGCAGAGCCCGTCCGTGGCATAGACCTTTCCGTCCGCGCGATAGATCGCGAAGGTACGCTCGCCGAGATCGAAGCGCCTGACATCGTCATCGCCCAGATCGCTCGCCGGCCCGACCTTGACCCAGCCCGTCATGCCACCCCTCCCGCGCCGGTTGCCGGACGCTGCGCCGGCAGTTCACGCCGCACATAATAAGTCGGATCGCGCCACTGCCGAAGCAGGGCCGGAATTATCTCGCGCCAGGCTGCCCAGTTGCTGGCATAGGCCGCCGGGCAATCATCCTTGACCGCCTCATAAAGACGCGGCAGCGCGTGATAGGCGACCATGGGAAACATGTGATGCTCCACATGGTAGTTCATGTTCCAGTAGAGAAACCGCGAAACGGGATTCATCATCACGGTGCGGCAGTTCAACCGGTGATCCAGGACGTTTTCCGGCAGGCAGGCATGCTGCGGCAGGCCAAAAACGTTGTAGAGCCAGGCGCCGTAGATCGACGGCAGGCCGATGAAAAGCAGGGGAATCCAGGACCCAAGATAGAGGCAGAGCGCGCCAAGCAGCGCGTAGATGGCAACCCACGCCCGGGCCTGGCTGACGACGCGCGGCCACTCGACGGCAGGGATGAAGCTCTTCTCCTCCGCCGAGATATATCCCGTGGCATTGGCCAGCGCCTTGAGAAATTCCTCCGGCGCCAGCTTCAGGCCGAAGAAATCGGCGATAAGGCGGAGCGGGCTGATGGGAAGCTGCGCCTGAACCTCCAGATCGCGTCCCGTAACCAGCGTATCGGTGTGATGACGGGCATGACTCCAGCGCCAGACCGTCGGACGCCGCATGACCTGGAACGAAGCGACCTGGTAAAGCAGGTCGTTCATCCAGCGGGTGCGAAAAGCCGTACCGTGCCCGGTCTCATGCCATCGTGAATCGGCTGGCCCGGCATAAAGCGTGCCGTACAGCAGGAATGCCGGAATGGCCCACGCCGTTCCCAGTGAGACATAAGGCGAGAACACCGGAGGCAAGGATCAGGGCATACCAGATAAGCGTATCGCGGATCGCTTCGCGATCGGACCGGCGCATCAGTTCCTTCATCGCCGCGCGGGGAATTGCGGATTTGTACCAGCTCGCGCTGACCAGGCCGCGGCTGTGCGCCTGCTCGCCGGCGCCGCCGACGAGGCGATAGTCCTGCCGGCTGCGGGCCGTTGCCTCAATCATTGACCACGCCGCCGGCGTTGGTGCTGGCCCCGATGCTGTCGATTTCAGCCTGGATGCGCTGCATATCCTCGCCACCTGCCATGGCCTGCAACACCTCGTCGCGGGAGATATCGGCGCGCCGGAACGTGCCCTTGCTGGCGCCACGATTCAGCAGGGTGAAGCGATCGGCCACCACATAGGCGTGGTGAATGTTGTGGCTGATGAAGACCACACCCAGCCCGCGCTGGCGGGCCTGGGCCACGTATTTAAGAACGATCGCGGCCTGATGCACGCCGAGTGCGGAGGTCGGCTCGTCCAGGATCAGCACCCGGGCACCGAAATAAACCGCTCGCGCGATCGCCACGCATTGCCGTTCGCCGCCGGAAAGCGTGCCGACGGCCTGGGCAGGGTCGCGCAGGTCGATGCCGATCTGCGCCAGCTCCTTCACCACGATGGCGTCGGCTTTCGCGATGTCGAAGCGCGAAAACGGCCCCCAACCGCGAACCAGTTCACGGCCCATGAAGAAGTTCCGCGTAATGCTCATCAGCGGAACCATGGCAAGATCCTGGTAGACCGTGGCGATGCCCGCATCGAGGGCGTTGCGCGGCGAAAGGATCTCCGCCGGCCGGCCATCGATCAGATACTCGCCGCTCGACGGCGCGATGCACGCCGGATAGGATCTTGATCAGCGTGGACTTGCCGGCGCCGTTATCGCCCAGCAGGCAATGCACCTCGCCCGGGAAGATGTCGAACGAGACGCCACGCAATGCCAGCACGGTGCCGAACGTCTTGGCGACATCCTTCAGCTCGACGATGGGACGGCGGATCGCCGCGATGCCATGGTCAGCGTGCCAACGTGGCGCGGCGGCGCACGAAATTGTTGAACAGCACCGCCGCCAGGACCATCAGCCCAAGGAAGACCTTGAACCAGTCGGTATCGATGCCGGTATAGAAAATGCCGATCTGCACCGTGCCGTAGATCAGGGCGCCCAGAAACGCGCCGACAGCAGAGCCGTAGCCGCCGGTCAGGAGCGTCCCGCCGATCACGACGGCGATGATGGCGTCGAACTCCTTTTGCGTGCCGCGCAGCGTGTCGGCCGAGCCCACCTCGAATACCTGGATCGCGGCGAAGACCGCCGCTGCCAGCGCCGTCAGCATGAACAGGATGATCTTCACCCGATTCACCGGCACGCCGACGTTGCGCGCCGCCTTCTCGTCGCCGCCAACGGCAAAGATCCAGTTGCCGAAGCGGGTGCGCAACAGCACCCATGTCGCGATCGCCGTCAGCGCGATCCACCAGACGATCGAGGCCGGCAGCCCATCCACGCCCGGTGTGCCGTCGAGCTTTTTGTCGATCCAGCCATGGTCGGCCATCCACAGGAAGACCGGATGGCCGACCCGCCCGGCAAAGAGCGAAACGATGAACCCGTCAGGATCGCTCGCCGTAATGTTGGAAATCTGGGTATAGCCATTGAGCAGCCGCGTCACGGCAATGGCGAGGCCGCGCAAGATCAGCAACGAGGCCAATGTCACGATGAACGAGGGCAAGCCCGGTCTTGACGGTCAGCCAGCCATTGGCAGCGCCGATCAACAGGCAAAGCGCGAAGGCGATCAGGATCGAGAGCGGCAGCGACAATTCGAACGTCGTGGCGCAGAGGCCGATGGTCACGCCGGCAAATCCGACCATCGAGCCCATCGAGAGATCGAATTCGCCGGCGATCATCAGCAGGGCGGCGGCGACCGCCAGCACGCCGATCTCGGCGGATACCTGGAAGATATTGACCAGCCCGCTGAGGCTGAACATGCCGCTGTCGGAGGCGAGAACGTAGAAGACGACATAGACCAGGATGACGCCGGAAAGAGCACCCAGCTCCGGGCGATGCATCAACCGGCGCGAAAGCGCCGGGCTTCTTCAGCCGCGCGGTATCGCTGCCCATACCTTTGCGGGCAAAGGCCTTTTCATTAGCCAGTTCGCTCACCGCGCATGCCTCCGCCCGACCCGCCATGTGGCTGGCGGGCCGGGATTTCACGCTTTGATACTATACGACGCCGATGCCTGCCTAGCGGATGCCCTTCTTGCTCAGCATCATGATCTTTTCAACGTCGGCCTTCGTGACCGGCGTCGGGCCCGTATAGATGTTCTGCGTCGGCAGCACGCCGTAACGGGCATATTGCGTCAGCATGATGATCGGCAGATAGCCCATGAGATACTGCTGGGAATCAAAGGAGAACTGGACTTCGCCTTTCTGCAGGGCGACCAGCGTATCCGGCGAGACGTCGAAATTGCCGACCTTGTAGTTGCCGAGGATGCCCTTCGCGCGCAGCCCATTGATGACGTTGACGCATTGCGGAGCGCCCAGCGCCAGGATGCCATTCACCTTCGGGTGTGAGGAGACATAGGCCACGATGCGCGCCCCGGTGTCGGTCGGATCCATCGAGATGTCGACGCGATCGCCGTGGCCGTTCATCCCTTTCTTGAAGCCATCGCAGGCGGATTCATTGACCAGATTGCCTGGTTCGGCATTGGCGCAGACACCGTCGGTCACCCCCTCCGATATCAGGGTCTTGGCGGCGGCTTCGCCCTGGGCGAAGTAGTTCTGGGTGCCGACGAACAGCTTGGCGCCCATGGCTTCGACCTGGTCTTCGCCGCTGTCGATGATGATGACGGGAATACCGGCGGCAACAGCAGCCTTGATCGATTTGCCGAGCGCCGTCGGATCGGGGATCGAGACGACCAGGCCGTTCACCTTTTGCGTGACGGCGGCATCGATCATGCGCGACATCGCGACCATGTCGGTGGTCTGCGGCGCTTGATAGCTGACATGGACGCCCATCAGCTTGGTTGCGTCGTCGACCCCTTTCTTCACGACGCCCCAATAGCTGTCGGAGGATTGCCCGTGGGTGACCACGGCGATCTTGATGTTCTCGGCGAAGGCAGGCGTTTGATGGAGCACGAGGCCAAGGCCCAGCGCAATGCAGGTCGATGCAAGCAGAATTCTGAGTGGTTTCATGATGCGTGTTACTCCCCTAAAGGGCCGGTTCGCCGGCTGTTTATGCGCTGAAGCCAGGTTGGGAAAGTCTCGTTCCGTCGCGGCACGGCAGTGCCGCCGCGACGTTCATCTCGCTACGGGCAGATTTTGGCCGAAGCTCAGACGTGGCCGGAGAAGGGCCTCAGGCGAGAAAGATCGCGGCCGTCGATGACCGACGGTCGACGATGATTGCTGCATCCGAATAATGTGGCGAATGGCATGGCTAGCCGGACCGCCCCTGCTGTAGCCACGATGCCGACAACGGCATCCATGGCGCTACGAAAACCAACGCTAGAACATGGAAATTAAATTCGCAATGGCTTTGTGGATAGAAAATCGATACCTTTCTTGCCGGGCGTAATGGCCCCCACGGGCAGTGGACGGACCGCCGCGCGGAGCATCCGGCGGTGCGTGTTCGATGTTCCCTATCCACACCAATCGCAGGTATGCCCGTGACCAAAGTCAAAATCGCCGTTGCCGGCGCCGGCCTGATTGCCCAGGTCGAGCACATTCCCAACCTGATCTCGCTCTGGGATCGATTTGAAATCGTCGGCGTTGCCGATCCCTCGCCATCGGGCCGGCGGCTGATCGAACAGCGCCATGGCGTGCCGACGGTCGCGTCGTTTGACGAGCTGATGGCCCGCAACCCCGATGCCCTGCTGATCGCAGCACCCGATTCCTATCATGCCGAGTTCGCTGGCCGCGCACTGGATGCAGGCGTCCATGTCTTTTGCGAAAAGCCGCTTTGCTTCTCGACGGCCGATATCGACGGCCTGATCGCCAGGCGTGATGCGGCGAAACGCGTGCTGCAGGTCGGCTATATGAAGCGCTGGGATCCGAGCTATGAGATGCTGCTGAGCGAGGTCGAAGGCCTCGGCTCACGGTTACGCTACATTGCCGTCGAGGTGAACGATCCGGACTCCTGGCCTTTTTCCGTGCATCAGGGGTTCCAACGTTTTTCCGATGTTCCGGCAGGGTTGATTGCCGACAACAAGGCGCGCCTCGCGGCCCAGGTCTCGAAGGCCATCGGCACGAAGGCGGATGACGTGGCCATTCGTGCCTATGCGGATTCAATGGCCTCCAGCATGATTCATGACCTCAACGTCGTGCTCGGACTCCTCACCCATATGGGAATCGACGACATCCGTCCCGTGGCGGGCAACTTCTTTGCCGGCGGCCAGGGAACCGCAGCAGTACTGGCGCTCAATGGCGAGCAGGCGATCTGTCAGATCTCGCATGTTGTCGTCCCGAAGCTCGCAGACTATCAGGAGCGGATTTCGCTGCTTTTCGACGACCGTCGTTTCGAGCTCATTTTCCCCTCGCCTTATCTAAACCACTTCCAGACCAGGCTGATCGCCTGCAAGTCGGAAGGCATGCATCTCTCAACCACCGAACATCGCAATGGCTTCGAGGAGGCTTTCGTGCGCGAGCTGGTGGGATTCTGGGAATCGATCGTCAATGGCACGCCGGTGCGTAACACGGCCGAGCATGCACGTGCCGACATCGCGATGATCCAGCGCATTGCCAAATTGGCATTGTCGGCGCGCGCAACGGCGTAGCGGAGGGGTGGACTGGCAGGTGCTCGTCGTGGGGATCGGCGCCTAATCGACCCGCTCAGTTCTTGGCAAAAAGGGATTCTTGCGCGAACTCCTGGCCGGCGCCGGGCTGGACGAGGCGTGGATCATGTCGATGAAGGCGCGCAGGCCGGCAGCGACCTGCCGGCGCCCTGGGTAATAGACGAAGAATCCCTCAAACGAGGGTGACCAATCCTCGAGCACGCGGACCAACTGCCCCGATTGCAGGAACGGTTCAGCCAGGGTTTCGAGCGTCAGTGCAATACCCAGCCCATCGACCGCCGCGCGAGCGGCCAAATGAGGATCGTTGACCATTATGCGGCCATCCACCGCCACCCGGCAGGCTTTGCCGTCCTTCGCCAAGGGCCACTCAAGCAGGCGATCCCCCGGCAAGCGGTATTGAACGCAGCTGTGGCGGGCGAGATCACCGGGTGTGCGCGGCGGCGGCCGCTGCGCGAAATAGCCGGGCGCGCCGACAGTGGTCAGCTTGATCGGTCCTGTCACCCGTACCGCGATCATATCAGCGGCGGCGGCGTCGCGCGGGCCTATGCCGGCGTCGAAACCCATCGCAACAAGGTCGACGGGCCCATCTCCCAGATGGACCTCGAGCTGTACCTCCGGGTATGTCGGCAAGAAACCGTTCCCACATTGGTACGATCACGGCCGTCGCTGCCAAATGGCTCGCCGCATAGATCCGCAAGTGACCCGATGGGACGAAGCCGTTCCTGGTCCAGATTCTCCAGCGCCCCGGCGATTTGATCGATTGCCGGCCGCAGCTGCTCGAGCAGGCGCCGGCCAGTATCGGTTACCGAGACGCTGCGTGTCGTGCGATGCAGCAGGCGAACGCCCAGGCGCGCCTCCAGCTGCCGCATCGAATGGCTGAGCGCCGAGGGCGTGACATCAAGGCGCGTCGCCGCAGCCCGAAAGCTCCGCTGATCGGCGACAGCAACGAAGGCTGTCAGATTGGCCAGGTCACCGCGATCCATTGGTGAATTCCTCTCAACACCGCATGCAATGGATATGGGGTTTCAAACCGCCTCTGTCATCAACACGTATGCGCTGCCCGACAAGAAACAAGAAATAGGAGATGGCAATGCTAGCGGAATATGCAGTGGGCCGGGTTCGGCCGGCACTCAACGCTATGATCGTTCTGTCGGTCCTCGGCATTTGCCTGGTTGGCTGCACCAGCACGAAGGACGATCCCCCACCGCCATGCGACCCCTCCGCTCGGCAGCAACAGGGCATGGCGAGCTTGTCGCCGACGCAAACCGGTTGCCCGCCGCTCATTCGGCCGACCTACAACTCGGATCACTGATGTCTTGCCCCGCAACATCCATTGGCCAGGGTCGAGCTGGGCGACCCGGGCCAATTTCCGGGGAGACCGTCGCGGATCGACGCCGCCCGGCACGCCCCGAAACAGGCTCCCTGCTCGGCCGGCTGATTCAGCGTATTCGGCGCCGGCGTCAGGGGGTCGCATTGGCCAAGCTCTCGGATCTTGCGCTGCGCGATGTCGGGCTGAGCCGCATCGATGTCGAGCTGGAGGCCGACAAGCTGCGCTGGATCCCATGAGCATGGCAGTGAAACCCGGCGCGACCCGCTCTTCGCCCGGCATGAGCCGCCGGGCAATGTTGGGCACCTTGATCCTGGCGCCTTTTGCCGGCGTCGCGGCCCGGGCGGCATGGCCAGCCGAGGCGGCGATGACGCTTTCCGAAAACGACCGCGCCGACCTGAAGCGGATCGCGGCTTATCTCGATGGCATTCATACAATGCGCGCGCGGTTTGAGCAGAAGGCCAGCGATGGTGGGTTTGCCTCCGGCACGATCTATCTGCGACGGCCCGGCCAGATGCGGGTCGAATACGATCCCCCGGCACATACGCTGTTGGTGGCCGATGGCATTTGGGTCACCTACTACGACAGCGAACTGGATCAGCGGACCCGGATCCCGATTGCCCAGAGTCCACTCTGGTTCCTGCTGCAGGACAAGATCGATTTCACGCCGTCAACGACAGTGCCCCGCATCGAGCGCTCTGCGGGCCTGTTGCGCGTGTCGTTCTATCAGACGGGGAATCCCGATGCGGGCTCGACCTCGCTCATTTTGGCCGACAATCCTCTGCAATTGAAGCGGTGGACGGCTGCAGATTCGCAAGGCAGACAGATCGAAATCACCCTTCGAGACGTGGCTTCCGGCATTGCGCTCTCTAACGATCTCTTCGTTACGCCGCATACCCGCAATCATCAGCACGGGCAACGCATCGTCGAATAGCCTTGCGGGATTTATGCATGATCCAGTGCGGACGTCCCTCTTATGAGGCCCGTGCATCCACCCTGTGCAGGCCGCTCCATCTGCAGGCCATTCGAATTGTCGCAAGGGGGGATGGGATCCGCTTTCAAGCCACAACCAACGAGAGAGACGCCGGCGAGTAATAGCCCGATCGCTGTGGCAATTGCCGATGAACGGGGTAGTTTTGACTTTTCCACGCAAAGCTCCATGCACAATTTGGAGCTTTGGACTTAAGTCTCTCCACCTAAGCGTTCGAGGGTGCGGCGAGGTCAGAGTTATAAAAAATCAATCAAAAAAGCTTTCCTGACCCGGGAGCAATGACGCCGCCAATGGATCGGGAACATTTTCCGCGTTTCAAATCTTGATACCGGTACCGACGGCACGCCGATGGAGCTCATCGATCCTGTCCGCGAGGGTTGCCTTAAGGCGGCTCTGATGTGAATTTTTTGCACACCGGCGGCGCCACGGTTCTGTTTGGATACCCCGAGACATTGGACTGCCCGGACCAATCAGAGAGAGAGCGATGCAGCAGAGCCTTGCGACATCTGGCCCGGACCATGAGCTGAGAGCCACCGGCAATGCCGGCGTCGGCATTGAAGTGAAAAACGTCAGCAAATACTTCCGCCGCACCAAGTCGGAGGAGCCGCAGGCAGCCCTTCTCAACGTGTCGCTCTCGATCCGCGCGGGCACCTTCGTCTGCCTGGTCGGGCCATCGGGCTGCGGCAAGTCAACGCTGCTCAACATGATCGGCGGATTTCTGCAGGTCGATCGCGGCGAGATCACCACCGGCGGCCGGCCGATCCAGGCGCCGGGCGCGGACCGGGGCATGATCTTCCAGGAGCCGACCCTGTTTCCCTGGCTGTCGGTCCGCGACAACGTCCTGTTCGGGCCCAAGGCGCAGGGCGAAAATTCGCTCGCCGTGGCGCGCGAGGCGGACGAACTGATCAGGATCGTCGGGCTCAGCGCCTTTTCGCGGCATTATCCGCACCAGCTATCCGGCGGCATGAAGCAGCGTCTGGCAATTGCACGCGCCCTGATCAACAAGCCGGGTGTGTTGTTGATGGACGAACCTTTCGGCGCACTTGACGCCATCACCCGCAGCCATATGCAAGCCTTTCTGCTCGATATATGGGCCTCGCATCGCACGACCGTCGTGTTCGTGACCCACGATGTCGAGGAAGCAGTCCTGCTGGCCGATACCGTGGTCGTGATGTCGGCCAGGCCCGGCCGCATCTCCGGCGTCATCCCCATCGATATTGCGCGTCCGAGATCGCCTGACGCGGTCGACTCCGAAGAACAGGTGACGGCACGCCGTGCGGTCAGGGCCTATCTGGTCGGGAGCACCGCCCATGTCTAAGGCATCGAGCGCGGAAGGCCGGATAGCACAGGCAATCTCGTCGGCCGACCCCAGCCTGGAAGAGACGAAGCGGGAAGACGAAGTGCTCGGGATGCCGGGCAAGAGCGATCACCGCACCAAAACGATCGTCAGCCTGGCCTCCGTCGTCGGCCTGCTGGTTGTATGGGAACTCGTTGCACGCTTCGCGATCCATGATGTCGCTATCCTGCCTTCGCCCTCCGCCGTCTTGAGCGTATTCGTCAACCATCTGTGGAACCCATACCCGTCGGAAGGCCTGACGCTGCCGGAGCATCTTCTCGTCAGCTTCTTGCGCATTCTTTTGGGTTTCGTGGCCGGCAGCATCGTGGGCATTGCCATCGGTGCCGCCATGTCGACGAACAAATACATTCAATATGCGATTGATCCGATCATCGAGATGCTGCGGCCGCTGCCGCCGCTAGCCTTCATTCCGCTGTTCGTTGTCTGGTTTGGCATCAACGAGCCGCCGAAACTGATGCTGATCTTCATCGGCGTCGTACCGGTCATGATCATTGCCACATTGAGCGGGTTGGACGGCGTGCCGAAGCAGATGCTGGATGCCGCCGCATCGCTGGGCGCCTCGCGCAACTATGCGCTGATCCACGTCAAGATCCGGGCAGCGCTGGCCTCCATCGTCACGGGCATGCGGGTTGCCGTCGGCGTGTCGTGGACCAGCATCGTCGCCGCCGAAATGATCGCGGCCGACAAGGGCGTGGGCTACGTCATCCTCGAGGCGGGCAACTACCTCGATACCGCGATGGTCTTTTCCTCAATCGTCTTGATCGGGGCGGTCGGGCTTCTCATGGACCGTGCGCTCAGGCTCCTGCTTCGCCGCCTAGACCCGACGCACCAATAACTCAGGCCGCCAAGCCGGCCGCAGCCCCAATCGCAGCAAAGTTCGGTTTCTTAACAGAGGGAGTCCTGAAAATGCGTGCAAGTCGATTTAGTGTTTTGGCCGCCGCCGCCGCGGCGACAGCTTTCAGCTTGGGGGCGGCAAAGGTGGGCGTGGCGCAGGACAAGCCATCGGTCATCGTCACCTATTGGCAGCAGGCAACCGCACTGCCGGAAACCATCCTTGCAACCCAGCCTTCGCTTCAGGCGACGATCCCGGCCACGATTACCTACCGGCCGATCACCAGCGGCCCGGCGGCGTTGGCGGCCATGAAGGCCGGGGCTTACGATTTCGTCGGCGGCGTGGGCAACCCGCCGGTGCTGAGCGCCATCGCCAACAAGACGAACATGAAGATCATCTGGGCTCAGTACTATGACCTGGCGGGCTTCGCCGTGCAGGGCGACGTTCAGGTTCCCGACGGCCTCGTCGGCAAGGAGCTGGGCCAGCAGGTCGGCTCCTCCGAAGCCTTTTCCTTTTATGGCTGGCTCAAGAATCGCGGCCTCTGGGGCAAGGTGAAACTCGTAAACATGATTCCGCAGGCCATGCTTGCCGCCTTCAAGAGCAAGGCGATCGCCGGCGGCTATGTCAGCGAGCCCTTCCCCACCATGATGGTGGGAAGCGGCGGCAAGATGGTGGTGACCAGCGCCGATATGGTTAAGGAAGGCTATCCCGGCATCAACGTGATCGCGGCCAATGCCGATCTGGTGAAAAACCACCCGGAAATCGTTCAGGCTTATATCTGCGCTCTCGCCAAGGCACAGACGATGGTGAAGGGCCCGGATGCGGTCGACGTACTCAACAAGGCCGGCGCCTACAGCGGCGGCGTGCCGAACTCCGACGAGGTGGTGAAGCTGGGCGCCGATTGGCCCTATTGGCCGCTGTCGGAGGAGATGGGCCCGAGAGGCATGGGCAGCGTCGATAATCCCGGCTCGGGCATTATCGCCCAGGTTCTCTACAAGACCGGCCTCTGGATGAAGGAACAGGGCAAGATCCAGGAAGCGCCCAGCCAGGAAACCGTGTCGAGCTATGTCGACGCGAGCTTCGCTCAGAACGTCGTCGATAATAAATGCCCGCAGTAATCTGCTGATCCCCCGGACGCCGCGAGAGCCACCCTTTCGCCCTCGCGGTGCCCGGCGGGTTTCACGTTTTTGACGCCGCGCCCTCGGCGGCGATGCCGTCCAGCGCGCTAACACCGTCATCGGGCAGATCGACCGGCGTCAGGTTTTCGCGCAGATGCGCCAACGACGACGTGCCGGGGATCAGCAGGATGTTGGGCGCGCGGCGCAGCAGCCAGGCAAGGGCCACCTGCATCGGCGTGGCGCCCAGACGCTGGGCGACAGTGGATAAAGTCGATGACTGCAGCGGCGTGAAGCCGCCCAAGGGAAAGAACGGCACATAGGCGGTCCCCTGGCGATTCAAGTCGTCGATTAAGGCATCGTCGGCGCGCTGCGCCACATTGTACATATTCTGCACGCAGACGATTTCGACGATGCGGCGCGCCTCGGCAATCTGCGCCGGCGTGGCGTTTGATATGCCGACATGGCGCACCAGGCCCTTGCGCTGAAGCTCGGCGAGCGCTTCGAGCTGCATCTTGTTTGACCCTTCGGTCGGCCCATGGCCATCGCCCATGATGCGCAGGTTCACCACCGCCATCGCATCGAGCCCGAGGTTGCGCAGGTTGTCGTGCACGGCTTGTGTCAATTCGGCCGGCGAGGAGGCTGGTAGCCACGAACCATCGGCGCCGCGGCGCGCGCCGATCTTGGTGACGATCACGAGCTCGTCCGGATAAGGATGCAAGGCCTCGCGGATCAGCTGGTTGGTGACGTAGGGGCCGTAGTAATCGCTCGTATCGATATGGTTCACCCCGGCGGCAACCGCCTCGCGCAACACGGCGCGGGCAGCATCGGGGTCTTTGGGTGGGCCGAAGACGCCGCGCCCCGCAAGCTGCATGGCCCCATAGCCGAGCCGCCTTACGGTGCGATCGCCAAGAGCAAATGTGCCGGCGCTGCGAATGTTGGGCATGGCGATTTCCTGGTCCGATCTTGGGGCGCTCGGAATGAAATTCCGCGCGATTCACACAGGCTTTTGTCGGCTGGCTTCGTCATCCATAAAATCCGAGGAATCGGGCAACTGCAATCAGGTTAGCGGTCCCTTATGGCCAATTAACGAACTTTTCGCGTCAACACGCTCTTTGATGCCACAGAATTTTAACGGGGCTGCAAGCCTCTCGTTTCAGGGTGGAGCACGGCAAGAGCCAGGCCGCCACTTCGGGGGGATGCAATGGTCGGCACTATTCATTTCCAGAACAACAAGGCCGGGTTTGGTTGGGCCGCGAGAGAAAGGTCCGCTCGATGAGTGGCGAAATCGAGTTCGAGACCACAAACTCCCCACGGTGGCCGCAAGTGAAGGAGGGCGCGCACGGCGTAGCGAGAGATCGCCTCCAGACCCGTTACGACGCCGTGATCCAGGGGGCTCAGTGGTTCCGCGATGATGCCGACACCCTCGTTAAAGACGCGATCAAAAAGCCACCGGGCCACCTCTCGGGCTTCGGCGCCCTCGTCGAAAGCGTCATGGCGGCGTGCGTATTGTTGGTTCCGGAGGTCGGGCTCGCGGCCGAGATTGTGGAGGCAACCAAGACCGCCTACGAGACGCTGAAGCCGGCCAAGGAGCTGATTGATAAGGCCAATGAGTAGGTCGTCGCCGACAGCGTCGAGCAAGCCACGAGCTACCTGCAGGAGCTGACCAAGACGTTTGCCGAGGATGTCACCGACAAGGCCCTGCCGATCAAGCAGGCCGCGGAAAATGCCGTAGGTGCGGCGCTCGATTCGTATATCACGCAGAATCCGCAGCCGCTCAAACCCGGCGACGACGAATTCTACGCGAGCCTCTGTGACGCGCTCGGCATCAAGGAGCCCGATCTGAACGACATCAAGCAGCAGGTCTGGAACGAAGTCTTTCCGCCCTTCAAGAACAAGGTACTGGTGGTCGCGGCGCAGATCCATTTCTTCCACGAACTGGACAACGATATGGATCGGCTCAACTTTCTCATGGACGAAGCGGAGAAGGGCAACGATCCCGATGCTCTGCTCAGCCTGATCGGCGCGGACCAGGCCTACTGGGACACCTTCCTTACCGTGTTCCGCTCCGATGGAAGGCCCGCAGCGCTGCTGGCCCTGGAACGCAAGCTCGGGCTTCCCGTCTGAGGTCGCCAATTTCTCTACCGGCGGTAGATCGGATCATGCGGCCAGCAGGCGGTTCCCGATATTGTAAGCCTCGCTGAAACGGTCAAGACCGTTGCTGCCGCCGTTCACCAGGCGCCGCGCGGTTGCAAGATCGCCCGTGAGGAGCGCGTGGGCAATCTGCACCCGCCGCGAAGAAATAAACGCCGCAAGAATGCGCGCGGCGATGTCCGGATCGGTGCCTTGGTCCGGCGCCTCCACCAGATTGGCGACATTCACGAGCGGTCCGAACTTGGCATAGTTGACCCGCCCCGTGAGCTGGACATAACCCCGTCCCTTGAAGCTGGCGCCGTCCGGCGGCCCTAGATTTCCGAGATCGCGGCGATTGTCGTAGAGATCGAAGGGGTGACCGCCCGGGCTGGTATTGTAGCGGGAGATTCCCTCGGCGACCGGCAGGAATCCCTCGGTCTCGGCCCGGATCGTGGACAGTGCAGCGAGCACGATGGGCAGACCCGTAAGTCCCGCCGCCTGCAGGGAAGTCAGGACATGGGGCAGGTTGCGATTGATGTTATCCAGCGGCGTGAAGGGAAACATCTTCGCGACGATGTTGAGCGTCACGTTGGGCATGGCTGTAGGCTGGGGCACATCGGCGGCATCGAACCCCAGGGCCGTCGCGGTCGACTGGCCGACGACGCCGTCGGCCAGCAGGCCTTGGCTTTTCTGGAACGCGAGCACGGCAGCCTCCGTGCCAGGTCCAAAATTTCCGTCGATCAAGCCGGGAGAAAACCCCATCGCCTTCAACTTGGTCTGGAGTGTCACCACCTGGTCGCCTGATGCGCCTTCCTGCAGCGGGTCCATAAATCCTCCCTGGCTAAACGCAGTGGCTCCAGCCTCGCAAGAAAGCCCCCTGCAGTCCGCCCCCTGCAGTCCGATCGGATGGCGTGCTTAGGCCGCGTTCGTCTTCTCGGGCTTGGTGCCCGTCGTCCGCAGGTTGACGAATTGGCTCAGCAGGTCGAACCAGAAGGGTGCGCCAAGCGAGAGCGCCAAGGCCGTGACCAGCAGGCCGACGATTTTCTGCGCGATGGTCCAGGTACTCTGCGACCAGTTCAGGTCGGAGCGGGTAGCGGCATCGCTCCAGCCTATGGGAAAGGGGCGCAGATCCGCTTCGATCACCGACAAATTCTGCATCGTGTTCTTGAGCTGATCGGCTGTCGGATTGCTTCCGACCGCGGCTCCGGCGCTTGAGATCTGGCCACGCAGCGCGCCATCGTGCCAAAGGCTGTTGGCCACCGCGATCGTGTCGGCGTTGAGTGCGACGGCGATCGTCAGGCCCACGACCATTGACAGCCACTGCGCATATCGCTTGAAAACACCGCTGAGCCGATCCATCGAATCGTCGAACCATTCGGCCATATTGGTGCGCAGCTTTTCAATATCGGTTCCAGCGGCGGTCGCCGCCGTCAGGATCGCGTCGCGGACATTGCTGGGCGGCAGGCTCGACGCCGCACTCACCACCTCCGAGACGAGCGCTACTGGTTTGTTCGGATCGAGGCAATCGATCAGAGCCATGGCCACGGTGCGGCCGGGGAGATAGGAGGGCTTCCCGTGAGCCATGTCTGTCTGACTTGCGATCAGCCCATGACCCTGAAACGCGGCGAGCACGTTTGGATCGTCAATGAGAATTCTTCAGCCCCGTAGCCAGGACCCTGGCCCGCAGACTTACAATGTTGGCGGCAATTTCGTTGATGACCGTGCAGAGCAGGCTCAGCAGCAGATACATCAAGATAATACCGATCCCGACATCGATCACCGCATTCGTGTTCATGGCACCTATCCCCCGCTCTTGCGTCTCGCGTTCAGGCGTCGACCAGATAGCTGGCGTAGCAGGTGTAGATGCTGCTGGGATCGGTCCGCGAAGCCAAAATCTGGTTCCAGAGCGCCACATGAACATCGCCAGGCGCGATCTGGTGGACCACGCCATTCAGGAACGTAATGTGGCGGCGGATGTTGGCGTCGAAGGTCAGCAAGGCGGCCCGAAAATCGTCATCACTCCCCGAATCGAAATTGCTCATCGCGAGTTCGTCGCGAATATGGCCGGTAATCATGCCGAGAAATTGGTCCATGGTGAGCGTATCCGGCAGGCCGCCGGCCGTCTGCTGAACGTTATAGAAGTCTTTACTGATGTAGCCGTCGCTATGGCTCTCATCGAGAATGTGATTGATCATGCACTGCGTTCGCTTGCCCTCGTCCGAGGTATCGCCGTCCAGCAGTGTCAGTGCTCGCTTCGCCACGTCGTGCCAATCTGCCATCTCGCTCTCCTTGTCGTCCGTCGGACCGGTTGATGGATCTGCGCTAAACCGAATGGCCGTGCCGTCTTCGACCCTGCAAAGTATTCACCAGACGTGAATACAGCAGGGACACTTCCCTTCAGCACTTTGACTCCGGCCGGTTAACAGACAATTGCAGCAGAGCGATTGGTGCTGCCTTCGCGTAGCGACGACACCGCAATTCGTACCTCCGCAATGACGCGCATGCTGGCATTTGCGGCAGGCGTATTGACCCGACGCATATCGCAACTGTCGCGTCCGCCTCATGATCGAACAATCAACATGGCGTTAAGAATAAATCGCCAATTTTCCGCCCCGTCCGTTATGCAAGTCTTCACTTTTAGATCCCAGAATTTCTCGACGGCACCCCGTCGGAATGTGATCTCGCCGACGTTGTGGAAGCCGCGAAAAAAAGTTGCAGGACGTGATCGCGAAGATCGCTGACTTGGCGATCGGCATGGCTGCAGCCTCGCGTTGAGAGGCGCATCGATGCCTTCGCCGTCGACAACTGGTCTGGGAACGAGCCGAGCGCCGTAGTGGCCGGCGCATGCAATTAACCCAAGGAGGATACGCCAATGGCGGACGCCGTCTCGCAAATGGGAAATGTCGGGTGCATCACGAAGGCCCTGCTCGATTGTCTGGATCAAATCGAAAATCAGGTGGCCTCGAGCCAGATTGGGCCCGATGGCAAGCCACTCGGCTCGGCTATCTACATGCACATGCCGACCGGTTATCCGATCGACCCCAAGATGTTCGCCAATCCCTGGTCGCCCGCGGGTGGCAGTTCTTCGGCCAGCTTCAGCAATGAAGGAACTTTCTCGGCACCGGCGCAGGCCACCGCAAGCACCACACCGCCGGCAGGCCCCCCTGGCTCCGTCTATCCGCCGCCGGCCAAGCCCGACCCGCAGTTGCAGGCGTCGATCCAGGCGGCATTCTTTACCTCGCAGCTTGTCGACCAGATGCTGGAAGTGACGAAGAATGGCGTCGCCACGGCATGGCCCGATCGCAACGTGAGCATCGAATATTTTACGGTCATCAAGGGCATGCAGCCGGTATCCCAGTCCCAGCCTGCCCAGGCGGTGCTGGACGCGGTCGCAGCGGCGCAGGCCCTTCTGTACATCAAGGACGCCAGCGGAAACTTCATCGGCTATACGCCGCTGTATGCGAACTTTCGTCGCAACCGGCAGGCCTGGACGGATGCGATCGCGGCACAGGCAGCCGCCTATGCCCAGGCCATGAGCGATCCCGTCGCGGGACAGGCCTGGCCGATCGTCGCCCAGACCTATGCCAACAAAGTCACCGCGGCACTGAACGATTTTAATTCCATGGGCCGCCAACAGGTCCAGGACGCCCTGGACACGATTGCCACCCAAGGGGAAAGCGCGGTCACCGCACTGGCCGCAATGGCGAAGCAGATGTACGACGCATACCAGGTCCAGCTTTCAGGCGGTATTTCGGCCAATGTTCCCTGGTCTTACATCAGCCCGATTTCGTGGTGGGATTATTCGGACGATTCCTTCGGCGTGCAGAAAATCACGGGATCGAGCGCCTCCCATGACTCGAAGGCTCGCTCCGGCTCAGGATCCTTTGCGAACACTTGGCAACAGCAGCAGTCGGAATCGAACAGCGGCAGCGGCGGGTTCAACGTCGGCCTCTACAGCGCCTCCGCCAGTGCCAGCCATTCCGACGCTTCGAATGCGTTTGGCAATCACGCAAACCAGTACAATTGGACGACACACCAGGACAATTCCAGCTCTGCGACCATAACGCTCGAATACTTCATCGCCACGATCGAGCGGCCCTGGTTCCTGGGCGACATCTTCAACATCAAAGGATGGTATCTGGTCGGCCAGCGGGCCAAGAGCGTCAGCGATGGAACCGTCGCCAACCAGATCGGGGAAAAGACGCCCGCCATTCTGCCGATGCTGCCCAAAGGCTTCCTCATCATTCGCAATCTCACCATTACCTGCGACGACTTCGGGGATTTTGGATCGACGTTCAACGGCGCGATGCAGGCGAGCCAGGGTTCCGGGCAATCGAGTGCGAACTCGGTGGCGGTGTCGGGGAGCTATCTGTTCGTCAGTGCTTCGGGCCAGCATCAGGATCAGCAATCCGGCGGCGCGTTCGGCTCGCAACAGACGACCTCGGGATTCAGCTTCTCTTCGGACGGCAAGAAGGGAGGAACGCTACAGCTTCTTGGTTCCCAGATCGCCGGCTGGATCGGCCAGATCCAACCGGCATGCCCCCTGATGGATGACCCAACCCTGCCGAAGCCCAAATCCACTAACACGCCTCAGGCGATGGCGGGTGCTGGGGCCGGCACGGGGGCAGGCGCGGCTCAGCCCGGAAGCTGAGCCTCATGGCAGGGGGCGATACCCTAGCCTCCCTTGGCGGGAAGGTGACCGACGTCTTCGTGAGCGCCTTTGCGAGCGGGAATCCAAACGTCTCGCTCGTGTTCCTTCCCTTCGCACTGCCAGCACCCGACGACATCGTGCAGGGGGGCACGGTCAATCCCACGCGGTTGGCGTCGTTCCTCTCGCCCAATTTCGACGCGCCGTATCTGATGTCAGCCTCGCAATATTCGGTCCACGGCAAGGACCTC
The DNA here is from genome assembly GCA_963770335.1 of uncultured Alphaproteobacteria bacterium. Taxonomy (GTDB): domain Bacteria; phylum Pseudomonadota; class Alphaproteobacteria; order Dongiales; family Dongiaceae; genus DASXQK01. Next base: position 27,223 of record CAVYPG010000012.1, on the reverse strand, counting down.
TATTACGGTTCCGCAAGCCAGATCTACGCCCTTGCCGTCGGTCTGGCACAGCCGACCGCCGCCGTCGGAAGCGATGCCTGGAAGCGCATGAATACCGAAATCGCGATGGCGCAGTCGCTTTTGAATCCTTCGGGCGTGGCGGCCGCAATGGCGTGCGTTCCGGATGACTGGATGCTGCCCGGCAGTGCCAGCTACTGGTCCACGTTCGATTCTACCCAAACGCAAGGTGCGCCAAAGGCCCCGGACGCCGGCCCGGCCGCATCCGTGGGCAGCGGCGCGGTCGGGCAAATGCATCTGGCGTTCAGCCCCGCCTTGTGGACGATCAAGCCGGCCGCCGCTCAAGCGGCCCCTGTCGAAAACCTGACCTACCTTCATGCCCTCGCCCCGGCGGAGGCGAGCCCCTTGATCCTGCGCGCCGCGATGCCGGCCCCGTCCGTCACGCTGAGCGCAGTGGCAAAGCAACCCGCCCAATCCGCGATGATGAGCGCGATGGTGATGAAGCCCGCCCAACCGGCGGCGAGCGCACCGGCTATTCGCGCATTCTCCCGAAATGCCGCCGTTTCGTCGCTGGCGCGCCGCGGCGCGATCCTTCGCCCGCCACCGACGAAAGTGGCGCCGCCCCCGCCACCGCCGCCGCCTCCACCGCCCCCCAGTTCCAGCATGACCGTTCATTTCTCCTATATGTCGGCCACCATCGGCTTCATGGCTGCAGGCGCTTCCATCTGGAACGGGGCCTTTCTTGCCGACACCAGTTGGTGCGTGCCGGGTATGACCAAGGGCGGCCTTCTGCCGGCGCCGAATGTTGCCGCAGCACCGGGCGAGGGCACGCTTTCCTACGGTTTGCCAATCGCCATCATCGTCGTCAAAGACCTTACGATCTCGGTGAAATGGAACGGTCAGGAACAGTCCAGCCTGGGCAATTCCGGGGGCTTCCTGGGGCCGTTCTCTCTTGCGGGCGCTTCGGCGTCCAACGCGCCGGACGGATCGTGGACGTATTCGCGACCTGGCATGCAGGTCGTGGCGCTGCTATGCAGCCTGTTGCCCGTATTGCCGCCGAAGGATGCACCCGATGTCGCGGCAACGACGGCGGCCGGCACGTCGGACACCCCGACCGCCGCCACAAATTCCGGATCCCCGCCCCCAGCCGATACGACAGCAACCCCCGGCGGAAATACGGCCGATACCGCAACGTCGAGCGGCGTGAGCACCAGTCAGCCAGCGCCTCCCGATAGCCCCAGCGCCACGCCCCAATCCGGCCAGCCAGACGCAAAAGCCGCCGGGCCATCCTGATAGCGAGCCAGAGCGACAGCAAGAATTTCGACACAAGTCAGGAGGGATCCATGTACTTCGACATCATCGACATGACCGACTCCAATCTTGGCAACAATCGGATCCAGGGCCTCAACAACCTCAGCGTCGCATCGACGCAGCTTCAATTCTATGGAATGAGCAACGGCGTGGCGCAGATGGTGTCGGACATCAAGAATGCGCTGGCAGACGGGCAAATCGATGTGCTTCGAATCTGGGGACATGGGGGGCCGGGCCTGCAGAATGTTACGGCAGGTGCCGCGGGCGGCTCTGCCAACGCCGATTTTTCCGGTCTAACGCAAGACAACTATGACAAGGTCGGAATTGACGGCTTGACGGGGCTATTTACGCAAAGCGGCTGGATCGAATTGCGCGGCTGCAGCGTCGGTGACGGCGACCCGGGCAAGAAGCTCCTTACCGGACTTGCCGCGATGCTTGCGGTCGACGTATACGCCGGCGACGTTACCCAATGGACCGTAAACTGGTCGCCGCCGGTCAGCTGTGGCACCGCTGCGGGCGATTTCTCAACGGTCGATGGGCCAAAACTGAACGGTAACCAGACCTGACCTCTTGCCAGTCGCCTTCAGCCATCGGGCGACAAACAGCGAACCTTCCTTCGTGAGATGCCCGGCGCCGAGTTGCGACGGGATGCCCGACGCTCAATCAGCTGGCTATGTGCATCCTGTAAAAGGATGAGCCGAGGTAGTTGTAGTAGTCCCACCAATCCGTATCGCTCCAGCTCCCGGTGTCGCCCGCCAGGATTTTGGCGCTGGGCTGGAAGTTGGGTTTGTTTTGCTCGATTTCCTTGAAAAAGACCTTGTCCAAACCGCCGGGAACGAGCTCGCGCCCATAGTCGTAACCGAGAGCCAGGCCCGCGTTATAATAGTTCTGTGCGACCTTCCCGCCCTCGGGATAGAAATCGTTGGCCTCTGGATTGGCCTCCCAAAATCTGGCCTTGATGAACGGGGGCTTCGCCTCAGATACGCCCATGGCCACCCCATGGCAGAAGCCGATGGGTGCCCGTTTCTTCTTCAGCTCCTCCGCCGCCTCGGCATAGCCTGCGCCGATCGCGGCAAATTCGGCGAATATCGCTGCTGCGCCGATTTCTATCGGCCATGCATAGGCTTCTCCGGCCAACTCGGCGATCTTCTCGACCGCGTCCCACATCTTCTCCACAGCGTCCTGTTCCTTCTCATCCTCCTCGGTCAGCGTCGCGAAGACGACTTCGACGCCTTCTACGATGTCAGAGGGTGAATGGGTCCAGGCGATGGAATCCGCATCCGGACCGGATATCGCTGCCTTCAGCCTTTCCAAGGGAACAAGTGCCACGGATCACCTCCTGGGTTCATGGTCATGGTCAGCACGTCGCCCGGCAGGCCCCTACAAAAAGCCTGCGCCGTTGAAATGAATTTTTCGATAACGGCTTAGGGTAATGGCGGCCGTCCTGGCCCGGATCATGCCGCTCACGCTTGGTTTACCTGCGGCCTCGATAATCCGCCTTCTCTCGAACATGCCGGGGGCATTGCGGCGATGGCCGAACACCAGCAGAACCAGGCCACCGGGCCCGGATCGGAGGATGCTCTTTCCGTCGCGGCGGTACTGAGCGCGGAATTTCAGTGCATGCACCCGGACGCGGCCAGCAAGCCCTCGGGGCGCTCGCTGGATGAGTTTTTTGCTGCGGTGCATGCTCTGCCTTTCTCGCGCGCCGCCCTCTGCCTGTCGGGCGGCGGCATCCGCAGCGCATCATTTGCACTCGGCGTGCTTCAGGCACTCGCCCGTAGCGGGCAGCTTGGCCGCTTCCACTTTCTCTCGACGGTCTCCGGCGGCGGCTATGTCGGCAGCTGGCTCACCGCCTGGCGCCACCATGCCCAAAATGACGATGACGTGTTTCGGACTCTCGGCACTCGCCTTCCCCATGCCGACACTGGTCCGGCGGCATCGGGAAAAGGTGCTCCCGATCCCTATGCCGAGCCGCAGGAATTGCAGGGGCTGCGCCAGAACAGCAACTTCCTGACGCCGAAGCTGGGTGCACTATCGGCGGACACCTGGACGCTCGCGGCCCTCTGCGGGCGAAACCTTCTGCTGAATTGGACGATTTTCGGCCCCTTGCTTATAGCGGTGGTGCTGGTGCCCCAAGGCTCCAGCCTCTTTCTCGGCTGGGTCCATTTCTTTACATGGGTTCACTGGACCGTCATTGGGCTGGCCGTCATTTCCCTCTATGTCGCTCAACTGGTTATGGCGGCGAACCGGCCGCTCAACCGGGGAACTGTCCGCCCTGGCAGGGGCCTGCTGCCGGCGCCGTTCGGCAATCGGCCATTCGACAATGCGGCATGCGTGTTCTGGGTCCTCCTTCCCACATATCTGGCAGCGACGTGTTTTGCGGTCTTCACCGTTGGCCAGGCGGCCGAGCGGGAGAAGGCCGCCGCAACACTGGCAAAGACGGTGCAGGCCCAGGCTCAGGTCCCGCCGCCACTCAGCCCAGGTTTCGATCAGATGGCCATAGAGATCCTGATGTGCGGGGCTGTCATCGGTGCCCTCATCTACGTCGCGGCCTGGATTACGGCCCGGATGCTGACGCGCCGGCCACAGCGCGCGGATAGCGGATTGTCGGCCGCCCGGCTGTTGGGCACCTCGGCTGTGTCGGGTGGCGTCGCCGGACTTCTTGGTCGCCATCGGCATGGAGCTTTATCGTCTGAATGCGTCCAGCCAATGGGAGTGGGAAATTCTGGCGACCCTCGGCGTTGCCTGGGTCATGTCGTCCATCCTGGTCGCAGACCTCCTGTTTACCGGGCTCACCAGCTATGCTCGCAATGGCGACATCGACCGCGAATTCTCGGCGCGGGCCTGCGGCTATTTGGGGGTGGCCGGCCTCGCCTGGCTCGTCTGGTCCGGCACGGTGCTGTTTGGGCCGCCGCTGCTCGGCATCGGGCGGCCCGACATCCGAGAGCCATTCGCGAACCTCGCCCAATTCCCCAACCAGGTCCTGGCGTTGGCGGGCACGATCTCCGGCTTCGTCACCGTCATCCTCGGATTCAGTCCCCAAACGGCGGCAGACCAGGCGCGCAAATGGGTGGAGCGGATTCCGCTGTCCAAGGTGCTCACGCTGGCGACGGCAGCCTTCATATTCTGCGCCGGCGTGTTTCTGTCCGGCCTTACTGCCAGTGCGCTTCTTTATCTCGAATTTCATCTGAGCATGATGTCGCCGGGCGCGAAGCTGATGTTCACCGCTGCAGCGACCGTGGTGTGTTTCTGTCTAGGCGCCGGCGCTTCCTATTTCGTCAACGTCAACCGGTTCTCTCTGCATGACATCTATCGCAATCGGCTGATCCGCGCCTTCCTTGGCTCGGCACGTGCCAGTGCTGCGCAGCATGCGCCGCAGACCAGCGATCCCTTCACCGGCTTTAGTCCCAGCGACAACCTGCCTATGAGTGCGCTGGACGAAAGCCTGTCGGGTGCCGCGGCGGGGCGCCTGTTCCACGTGGTGAATATCGCGCTGAACCTGGTCGAGAGCGACAATCTCGCCTGGCAGCAGCGCAAGGCCGAAAGTTTCACGGCGACATCGCTGCACTGCGGAAACCCTGCCGTGGGCTACCGGCCCAGCAAGCACTATGGCGGGCCCAAAGGTGGCCTGACGTTGGGCACAGCCATGGCGATCTCCGGTGCCGCCGCCAGCCCGAACCAGGGCTATCACTCGTCGCCCATCATCGGTTTCATCATGATGCTCTTCAACGTGCGGCTTGGCTGGTGGCTGGGCAACCCCGCCAGCGCAAAGAGAATCTGGAAGCGAGATGGACCGCGATGGAGCTTCCTGCCGGTTCTGCGGGAGATGTTCGGCCGCACCAACGACAAGATGGACTGGGTTTATCTGTCCGACGGTGGGCATTTCGATAATCTCGGAATTTACGAGATGATCAGGCGGCGTTGTCGTTTCATCCTTGTCAGCGACGCTGGCTGCGATCCGGATTGCGCTCTCGGCGATCTGGGGAATGCGCTTCGCAAGGTCTGGATCGACTTCGGCGTTCGCGCCGAGTTCGACAGTATCAACATCCGGGCACGCCAGACCCCGCCGGCGGCCAATGGGGCCTATTGCACGCTGGCGCGGCTGATATATCCGGAGGCGCCGGAGCGGCCCGGCTATCTCGTTTATATTAAGCCCAGCTATTACGGCACCGAGCCGGCGGATGTGCGCGCCTACGCCTCGGCGAGCACCCAATTCCCGCACGAATCGACTGTCAAACAGTGGTTCAGCGAATCCCAGATGGAGAGCTATCGAGCGCTCGGCGCTTACATCGTGGAGACCATCTCGGCGGACAAACCTTCGGGCCAGGGAGGGGACGGCGCCGCGGATCGTGATCTTGGCGGCTTTGCGCCGCTACTGAAGACTGTCCGCGGCTATCTCAAGCGCAGCCACGCGGAAGCTGCCGAAGCGGATGCGAGCGCACCGGCAGAAATCAAACCAGCCGAACCCGAGGTCTGAGGGATGGCGATGCACTGACCGCACAGCGGCCCATGAGCGGCGCGGAGCACGCGACGGGCACCCCATTTCCTGTGCGCCCCATTTCCTGGGCACTGGCAAACAGTGTAGCATCACACCAGCAGCTGCTTGCGAGGCACAATGACGCTTAAGATTTACGGCATTCCACGCTCGCGTGCCACCCGTACGCTTTGGATGGCGCATGAGCTCGGTATTCCATTCGATCTCATCGAGGTAACACCCGGCGCCGAGGGCAGTCGAAAGCCAGAATATCTTCGGCTGAATCCCAATGGACAAGTGCCCTTCATCGATGATGACGGCCTCATTCTCTGGGAATCGATGGCCATCAATCTCTATTTGGCCAAGAAGCATGGCGCGCCTGTCGGGCCCGGAAGTCTTACTGAAGACGGGCAGATGACCATGTGGAGTTTCTGGTCGGTCAATGAGATTGAGCCTCACGCCAGTACTGTTTTGTACAACACCGCGGAACGGCCCGAAGCCGAACGCAGCCCAGCTGCACTGGCGTCAGCACTGAGTGCGCTGAATGCCCCACTCATGGTGCTTGAGAGAAAACTACAGGAAGGCAGCGGCTACCTGGTCGCTCGGCGTTTCACTGTTGCCGATCTCAATGTGATCAGCTGCCTGTTTTACCTGCGCTTTGCTCCGCAGGCTCTAGCCGGCAAACCGGCAATCCGTGCCTGGTATGATGGGGGGATGGCTCGGCCCGCAAACCGTTCAGCCTTTGCGTTGCGTGGTGATTAGCGCCCCCGCTTGTACGTGGTGAATGGTTGGTTAAGGCAGCCCGGCCGTCTTGAGCGCACGATCACGCCGCTCCGCGTGGGCGGGTAACCGGTACCGGCTCATGCCGGTATGCTGCTCGACCGAGAAGTCGGGCCAGATCCGCAACACCTCGCGGGCCTGCTCTCTCGCTTCGACCAGGCGGCCCATCTCCGCGTAGCAGGCAGCAAGGCCGATGCGGGGCATGACGTAGTCCGGCAGATGGACTATGGCCTCGCGATAGCTGGCCACGGCGCGTTCATGTTGCCTAAGCAGCAACTGGGCGTGACCCAGCGTATCCAGATACCAGGGCGAATGGAGCGGACAATAGGCGATGGCCCGCTGGGCGGTGCGTGCCGCCTCCTCTGCCTCTCCAGCCCAGACAAGCACGAAGGCCAGCAAAGCCGTGTTTTCCGGTCCGCCTGGCTCGAGCGCAACACCCCGGCGCGCTGCGGCGATAGCTTCATCGAACTTGCCGCGCAGCACGCGGATCACGGCAAGTACGCCATGGACTTCCGGCAGCGACGGATCGAGCGAGCGCGCGCGCTTGGCGATCCTTGAGGCCCTCGCGAGAGCTGCCTGCGGATCGGCGGCCCACAGAAAGCGGGCATCGTGCCAATGCGCATAGGCCAGCCACGCCCAGGCCGAGGCGTAGGACGGGTCCAACTCCGTCGCTCTCTCGAACATGGCGCGGGCCTTCAGCACGCCATCCTTCGTCTGGCGCCTGTAGTACGAAAGCCCTTGAGTCAGGCATGACCATGCCTCGAGGGAGGTCGTCGAGTGATGCCAGATTCGCGCGTGCTCACCGTCCAGAAGTTCGACCTGCAGGGCGCGCACGACATTGATAGAGATCTCGTCCTGGACGCTGAAGACATCCCGGCGCGGCACATCGTAACGCTCTGACCACATTTCGATGCCGCTCTCCGAATCGAGCAGATAGGCGTGAACGCGGATGCGCTCCGCCGCTATTTGTACGCTGCCATGCAGCGCGTAGCGCGCGCCGAGCCTGCGCGCGGCATCCATGGCGCAGGCCGTCCGATCCTTGATCTGAAAAGCCGAATCCCGCGCGATGAGAAAAAGGCCCAGGATACGGGAGAGCATGGTCGTGAGCTCTTCGGTCACGCCGTCAGCGAAGATCTCATGTTCGTCGTCATGACCGATGCATTTGAAAGGCACCACGACGATCGTCGGTTTGCCCGGATCGGTGACGGCCTGAAAGCGCGGCACCTCGGCAGCTTCGGGCTCTGCCGGCTCTGGCGGCGCGTAGGCGAGCGCAGCGTTGCCATCAAAGGCCGCCGGTAACGCCGAGCTCGGATGGCTCGATACCTGATTTAGCTCGCGGATTGCTTTCGGCAGCGCGCCCGACAGCGAAACACCGGCTTGTTTCAAGACCTGCTCGGCGAGCGTTGCCTGTTCACGGGCTTCGCGCCGGCGCCCTGTCGCTGACAAAAGCCCGATGAGTCCCGTCCAGGCACTTTCATCATGGGGCTCGATCTGCAGCAGTGAGCGCGCGTGGGGCAATGCCGCCTCCGGATCGCCGCGCGAACTCTGGGCCAGGCTGCGTAGAACGCGCAGATGGAGCGACTGCAATTCGGCGCACTCGGCGATGCACCAGGTGTGGAATTCGTGGCAATCCGAGAGATTGTTGTCGGCAAGGAATTCACCGGCAAAGCCTTTGGCCAGCAGGGCGAGTTCTCCCGTATTGCCGGTCTCCAGGGCCAGCAGTGGCCCGGCGCCGAAGGTCCAGGATATCGACCTGGACATCGGCGCCGTCAAAGCGGATCGCATCGCCCTGCGTCAGGATTCGGTGCCGTATTGGCTCGTCCACCAGGCGGCGAAGCTTGCTGAGGCTCCAGCGCAGAGCGCCACGCGGGTCGTCCGGCAGATCCCATAGCAGGGAGCACAGCCGGTCGCGCCGATGCGCCCGGCCGGTGACGGCGAGATAGGCCAGTAATGCGCGCGTCTTTCGCGACGGCGGCAGTTCGAGAACTTCGCCATCCAATTCGATTCGCGTCTCACCCAGGAAATAGAGCGACAGCACCGGCGGAACCCCCTCGGTTTCGGTTTGCAGACGCAATGGGCAATGGCAGTACGGCACGCATCTTCTGAATTGCCAAGCAATAACAAACCCTTGGCGAATTACACGGCCGACCCCGCGAAATACCACGCGGGCTCACACGGTACCTCCCACGCCCCATGCCCATCTTCGGCCATGTTGGAGTTCTGGCAGGACCTCGCGAATGGTTGTGGCAGATACCACAAACTCCCCGGCAGTTGCAACACTGCTTATGGGGGTTTTGCGGCCCGAACTCCGGACCCGAGGAAGAAAGAAACAGAAGATGACAAGCGTAACACTACCCGTTGTGCCTAGCCGGCCCGGCAAATCGCACCACCCCAAATTCGGCCGGATAGCCGACTTTCTCCGCCGTCTTGGCGAGCGTTACCGCAGCGCGACCGCGCTGCGCCAGCTCGAGACGATGAGCGATTGGCAGCTCAAGGACGTCGGCATCGACCGGTGCGGCCTACAACATGGATTCTCGTTTCGCCGGACGGGGAGCGGCCATGCCCGCGACTGATCACAACGGAACCCGGATCGCCTGGCGCGACACGGGCTGCGGCGAGACGGTCGCGCTGATCCATGCCTCCGCGAGTTCGAGTGGCCAATGGCGCTCGCTCACGGCGATGCTGGCCGGCGACTGCCGCGTCGTGGCACCGGATCTCTACGGCTACGGCGAGAGCGGCGCCTGGTCCGGTGCGGGGCCCTTTGCCCTTGCGCACGAAGCAGCCCTGGTCGAGGCGACATTGCCCGCTGGTGCCCTGCACATCGTCGGCCACTCCTATGGCGGCGCGGTTGCCTTGCGCTTGGCCTTGCAGCGGCCGGAAAGGGTGCGGAGCCTCGTGCTGATCGAGCCGGTCGCCTTCCACCTGCTGAACGAGCAGGCGCCGCATGAAGGGAGACGCCAGCTTCTACGCGAGCTGCGCAATGTCGCCTCCCGGATCGCGAAGGCGACAGCAAATGGCAATTACCGCAGCGCCATGGCGCGCTTCGTCGACTACTGGAACGGCACCGGCGCGTGGAAGCGGCTCGATCCGATGCTGCAGGCCGACCTGGCGCGGCGGGTGCCCAAGATCGCCCTCGATTTCTGGGCGGCGATGACCGAGCCGACGGCGCCCTCGGACTATCGTCGGATCAAGGCGCCGACGCTGGTATTGCGCGGATCCGCTTCGCCGGCGCCGGCGCGGCGCATCGCCGAAATCGTCGCCGGAAACCTGCCGCGATCAAGCCTGCAAACCATCGAGGGCGCCGGTCACATGCTGCCCTTGACCCATGCCGATGTCGTCAACCGGGCGATCGTCGAGCATCTGTCCGGCTGCAGCGCCAGCCGGCGCCCGGCCGCCGCCTGACTGCCTTTCCAAGCCAAACCCACCCAAGGAGAGACTGAAATGATCAAGTCGACCAATCCCCAGACGCTTGCAATTCACGGCGGTACCTATCGCGCCGATCCGGCATCCGGTTCGGTAGCGGTGCCGATCCACCAGACCACCGCCTACCAGTTCCGCAGCACCGAGCATGCGACGAACCTCTTCGCCCTGAAGGAGCTCGGCAACCTCTACACCCGCGTCACGAACCCGACGACTGACGTGCTGGAGCAGCGCGTGACGGCGCTCGAAGGCGGCGCTGCGGCACTCGCCGTCGCCTCCGGTCAGGCCGCCTCGGCTTTCGCGGTGCAGAACATCGCCCAGGCCGGCGACAACATCGTCAGTTCCACGGATCTCTATGGCGGCACCTGGAACCTGTTCGCCAACACCTTCCGCACGATGGGCATCGAGGTTCGCTTCGTCGATCCTGCCGATGCGGATGCCTTCCGCCGGGCAACCGACGCCAACACCCGCGCTTATTACGCGGAAACCTTGCCCAATCCCAAGCTGACGGTATTTCCGATTGCCGAAGTCGCCACCATTGGGCGCAAGCTCGGCGTGCCGTTGATCATGGACAACACCGCCGCTCCCGTACTCTGCCAGCCGCTTAAACATGGGGCTGCCATCGTCGTCCACTCGACCACAAAGTATATCGGTGGCCATGGTACCTCCATTGGCGGCGTGATCGTCGACGGCGGCAGCTTCGAGTGGGATCGCCATGCGAAGCGCTTTCCGCTGCTGACCCAGCCCGATCCCAGCTATCACGGCGCGGTCTGGACCGAAGCGGCAAAGCCACTGGGTCCGATCGCCTACATTCTCAAGGCGCGCGTCACCTTGCTGCGCGATCTCGGTGCATCGATGAGTCCGTTCAACGCGTTCCAGTTCATCCAGGGGCTGGAGACGCTGCCACTGCGGATGCGCGAGCATTGCGGCAATGCCGCCGAGGTTGCCCGTTATCTCAAGGCCCGCAACGAAGTCGTCCGGGTCATCTATCCCGGCCTGCATGAGGATCCGGTCCAGAAGCGGCGGGCGGATACTTATCTCTCGGGCGGATATGGCGGGCTGGTCGGCTTCGAACTCAAGGGTGGAATGCATGCCGGCAAGCGTTTCATCGATGCGCTGCAGATGCACTACCACGTTGCCAATATCGGCGATGTTCGCAGCCTTGCGATCCATCCGGCCAGCACGACCCACTCCCAACTCTCTCCCCAGGAGCAAAAGGCGAGCGGTGTGACGGAGGGATATGTGCGGCTGTCGGTTGGCATCGAGCATATTGATGACATCCTGGCCGATCTCGATCGCGGCCTCAGCGCCGCGCGTGAGATCGCGGCGGCCGCCTGATCGCTTTGCCGGGCGGGGCGTCAGCGCTCCGCCCGGCATCCTTTGCAAACTCCGGGAGTCAGACATTGCCCATTTCCCTTCCCACGGGCCTGCCGGCGCATAACCTGCTTAAGGCAGAAGGCCTCGTTGTGCTCGAGGAGGGGACGCTCAGCTCATGGGGTCGGCGGCCGCTGCGGGTCTGTCTCGTCAATCTCATGCCGAACAAGCCCGCGACGGAAGCGCAGATCGGGCGTTTGCTTGCGGGAACACCGATCCCGGTCGAGCTCTCGCTGGCATTGCCGGATGGCTATCGCCCGAAATCGACGGCGCCGGCGCATCTTGCCTTCTACAGGCCATGGTCCGATCTTCGCCATGAGGCGATCGATGCCCTCATTGTGACCGGCGCGCCGGTCGAGGAGGTTGCCTTCGAGGAGGTGACGTATTGGCCGGGGCTTTGCGCGATTTTCGACTGGGCGCGGGCGCATCCGGTTAGCAGCCTTTTCATCTGCTGGGCGGCGCAGGCAGCACTCTATCGTTATCACGGCGTAGCCAAACATCAGCTGGCCAGGAAGCTGTTCGGGATCCATGAACAGCAGGTCATGAACGCACGCTCACCCCTGCTGACGGGGTTCAGCGAAACATTCCCTGTGCCAGTTTCCCGGCACACGGAAGTTCGCCAGGCCGAATTACCGGACGATGCGGGGCTTTGCGTACTCGCATCCTCGGCCGCTTCCGGGCTTTGTCTGATTGAGGATGCGCGCAACCGCGCTCTCCTCATGTTCAATCATCTGGAATATGACGCAACCACGCTCCGCGATGAGTTTCAGCGCGACCGTCAGTCTGGCCGCGCGATCGAAATCCCTGAGAACTATTTCCCGGGTGACGATCCGGATCGTCGGCCGGTCAACACCTGGCGCGCTCATGGCCAGCTCCTGATCGCCAATTGGCTGGCGGATATCGGGCACCGCACCAGGCCGCGGATCGCCGCTGAGCCCCAGATCCAGTGGACGCTCGCTTCGCCCCGAATTCCGGAGGGGACGCCATCAGATCACGCGGATTACCTTGTCTGCGCCACCGGCAGCAGCATGGATGTGCTTGCAACCTGCCTGCGCCATCTGGCCGAGCTGGGCCTGGCACCGCTTGCATTCAAAGTCCATCGATCGGCGGCTTCCGCCCTGCTGATCGAGATTCGCACCATGCGTGCGCACAACAGGACCGGCGAAAGTATTGCGCAGCGGCTTTGCGCCGTGCCCTCTGTCGGCAGCGTTGCCTATCGAACGGCGAATGCTGCCGGGTGGTGCGTGGCGCGGCATGGCGGGAAGGCTGAAACACCGCAGGCCGCCAACATTCCAGGCTGGAGTCTTTCTGCTGCCTCATAGCCGCGGCTGACCTGGCGCTGGTAGCGCTTCGTGGACGGCCGCAAACAAGAACCCCGCCGGCCGGTTGGCGAAAGTTTAAGGAGTGAAATCGTCGGCCTTAGTGTCTCGTGCCAATGTCGAACGCGATAGATAGCCAAGCCGCCAAGCCAGTCTCGGTCGAACAGAGTTTATTGGTGGTAGAAGCGGAAATGAGCACGGCATCGGCGTATTGCTGCCACCGTAGCGTCTTAGTGTCGTCTTTACCCTTGAAGCGCAGGATTCGACGCAAGGAATGCCAAATCAGGGAGGCTCCATATGACGACTGTTGTTAAAGTCATTCCCGAAATGCCCGGTCCAGGGCGCCTTGGCCGCCAAGTCGAGCACGATTCGCGCAGTTGGTCGTATTCCGCTGGCACTGCCGCGATCAAGACCGTGACACACAAGCGGCACGGCAAGCCGTTTAATCAAGGCAATCTCGGCTCCTGCACCGGCAATGCGATGGCCGGACTGCTGATGACGGATCCATTCTGGGTAAAGGGCCGTAATCTGACCGAGGCCGATGCGGTCGCTCTCTATAAGGTGGCGACCTCCTTCGACAATGTACCAGGCAAGTATCCGCCTGACGACACAGGTAGTTCCGGCCTCGCGGTGATGAAGGCGGCGGTGAAGGCCAAATACATTTCCGGCTACGCCCACACCTTCAGCCTAGAGCAGTTGCTGGGTGCGCTCACGCTCGGCCCCGGCATCCTCGGCATCAACTGGTACAATTCCTTTGATTCTCCGAAGCCCGATGGGGAATGCCCGCTCGGCGCTGGTGCGAAAATCCGCGGTGGGCATGAAATCGAGATGTTCGGTATCGACGCCGCGAAAAAGCGAGTGTGGTGCTATCAGTCATGGGGTCCGACTTGGGGCGGACGAAAAAACGGAACTTTCTGGTTCAGCTGGAGCACGCTAGGCAAATTGCTGGGTCAGAAGGGCGATGCCACATTTGCTAGGAAATAGTTGAATTTTAAATCGTCTACAGTGCTCGCTGCTATGACGTCATTATGCTTTCTCCTGGCTCCGTGGTCGCGACAGGTCCATTCACCGACCCGAGCAATCAAAAAGGCCTCATGACCCCCATTGGGGATCGCGAGGCCTTTTGGTCGCGGGGAAGCGCAACCAGCGTTATTTGCAAGCGTTAAGGTCACCGATTCCGCTGGTCAGCCGACCTTTGACGATGAGAAAAAGGATCAAAATTCCCTAGCAATAGGGCATTAACTCAAATGATTAAGTCATTCGGACCACCTGTGGCCCCAGCAATTGGCTATTTCTCGGGGTATCAGCGCAACCGCGGCAAAGCCCTGATGCAGGTCCTCGCGTCCGCTTTAGCTCCGTAAGCGGACGTTGCAACCCGCAGTCGAAATTTCCGCTTTGTGCCATGTGTGGACGGCTCCCCGTTGGCAAGGACTTTCTTCACGTTTGCAGCTAGGTCGGTGCAGCCATGTGTTCGGCCTGTTTGTGCGGCTCACATGACCGCTGGCCATAATGCCCTCCGCGGATCAGGTCCCGGTCAAAAGCCCGCATTCGACCATGCGCTGGCACAAGTGGGTTGTCCTGATCGCCGGATCGACCGGCACTGCATTACGTGCTGTTCGCCCTCCCAACCTTCTCATCACGCCGGATTATCGGCGCGACTTCGTTCACGCCGCCAGCGCGGCGGGTTCTTTGTAGCGCTCACCCTTGGCCATCATCGCCCACGCCATCCTGGCGATCTTGTTGGCGAGCGCGATCGCGGCGACCTTGCTCGGCCGGCGAGCCAGCAAGGCCGTGAGCCAGGGTCGATGCTTGGTGCCGTGGATCTTGGCATAGCGGATGACCGCAAGAGCACCTGCCGTGAACAGGCTGCGCAGGTAGCGGTCGCCTTGCTTGCTGATGCTGCCGAGCCTGTCCTTGCCGCCGCTCGAGTGCTGCTTCGGCACGAGCCCGACCCAGGCCGAGAAGTTCCTTCCTGAACGAAAGGCCTTCGGGTCGGCCACGCTGGCGACCAGGGCGGTGGCCAGCGCCGGACCGACCCCGGGTATCTCATCGAGCCGTTTGCTCGTCTCATTGGACCGGTGCCAGGCCATTATCTGGCGATCAAACGCCAGGATCTGGGCTTTCAGCATCCGCAGTTGAGCACCGAGAGCGCCCACACAAGCACGGGCCACCTCAGGTACCCGTTCCTCTTTTGAATCAGCGACAACGTCGAGCAGTTCCTCGACACCCCTGCGTCCAACCGGTGCGACCACTCCGAACTCGGCTAGATGGGCGCGGATCGCATTGATCACGGCGGTCTGCTGCCGGATGAAGAGATGGCGCGTGCGATGGAGCATCAGGCAGCTCTGCTGCTCGGGCGTCTTGGTCGCTACAAACCGCATGTTGGCCCGGGTGACCGCCTCGCAGATTGCCTCGGCGTCGGCGGCATCGTTCTTCTGTCGCTTGACATACGGCTTCACGTAAGCCGGCGGCATCAGGCGCACGTTGTGCCCAAGCGCCTTGAGCTCGCGTGACCAATGATGCGACGACGCACAGGCTTCAATGCCCACCAGGCACGGGGATAGCTTCTGGAAGAACGCCAGCACGTGGCGTCGCTTCAGCTGGCGGCGGATGCCCACCTTGCCGAGCGCGTCGACGCCGTGGACCTGAAAAACCGACTTGGCAATGTCGAGACCGATAGTCGTAACCTCTTGCATGGCGGCATCCTCCAAATCGTGGTCACCACAGCGGCGACCATCTCAATGGCACTTACGTGCCGGTGGAGGAGCCGTCCACAGCATCAGTAGCGGACGTGGCCAAATGAGCTGACGAGTTGGCGAGCTGGCTGTCTTTTTGAAGAGCTGGGTGCTTTTCTTATTAGACCATCTGGTCTAATATACGCCCCATGAGACGGAAAGCGTTCGACCCTGATGACGCTCTTTTCGCGGCGCTTTCGACCTTCTGGGAGTTCGGCTTCGAAGGCACCAACATGCCGGAATTGCTGGAGTCAATGGGACTTGGCCGCGCGAGCTTCTACAACACTTTCGATTCCAAGCGCGAAGTGTTCCTCAAATGCCTCGATGTTTATTTCGCGAATGTCGACGCACATCTAACCGCGCTCACAGCAAACGCAAAAACTAGCCAACGTGCTGTCACCGCGCTCGTTGACGGCATTCTCGACGTTGCCAGAAATGCGCGCACCAGCGCCACCAGCTGGCGCGGTTGTTTCCTGGGCAACACGGCGCTCGAACTTGGCGCCAATGACCGGGAGATCGCGGATCGACTAGAAGTCGGGATTGGGGTCTTAAAGGCTCAGTTTAAGAGAGCACTCTCGCTGCCCTCGGCTACCCGCGCGGGGCGCTCTGACATTGAAATCGACCGGCTTGCGCTGCATCTCGTCGCCAACATTCAGGGGTTGCTCGTTCTAGCCAAATCCGGGCTGGCAGAAACTGACATCAGAGCCGCCCGTAAGGTTTTGCTCGCGACACTCCCCTAGCGCGAGGGTGCGCTCGGACACCACGGCGTTCAAAGTCTTGGTTCAATACAGGGAGGAAATCATGAAGATCATCTCCGATAGGATGCACGGAATACTCGACTATATAACTGTCCTGGTGTTCGCATTGGCGCCTGTTGTTCTCGGTTTGGCCGGGACGGCAGCACTGATCTCATACGCACTAGCTCTTATTCACTTCGCCATGACAGCCTTGAGCGACATGCCGCTTGGAATTGCTAGGATTATCCCGCTCAAGCTCCATGCCCTTGTCGAACTGGCCGTGGGGCCGATTCTCGTCGTGGGAGCACTGGCTCTTCCAATGCTTTTCGCCGGTGGCCAGGTATTTTTTGTGGCCGCAGGGGTGGCGATCTTCGCAGTCTGGTTGCTATCGAATTACGGTCCCGCGCGTCGGGCGAAAGCCTGAAGGCCAAAAGTCATGACGGGCACCGCGTGGTGCGTGACTTTAGTGACGGCGACGGTGTCATCCTGATATATCGCGATACCCGGCCAGAGCCACCATATACAACTGTGGCCCACGCGGATGTCCGCCATGGGTCAGACTCGGACGTGGCCGGGCGGCGGGCCAATGTCCGATTCAGCGCCGAAAGCGGACATAGGAGCGGGCCGGCGGCACTTCCGCTTAGTGCCACAACCGGACATTTGGCTCATTTGTGCACAAGGCGGGGACGGTCTTGAGATTGAGTGACGGGCTAGCCGGAAATAGTCTCGATACTAAGCAGGTAGCTCGACAGTTCGCCGACGCACTTGCGGGACGCGTCGGTGTCAGCGTTCTCGGCCGCCTGCTCAAGGGCGGCACTGATGTCCGTGATGGCCTGGAATCCATAGGTGCCACCGGAGCCCCTCATATTGTGCCCCAAGATTGTCACGGTTTCAAAATCAACCCGATCCAGGGCGGCCAGCATCGCGATGACATTCTGCCTGCAGTTCTGCAGATAGGCAGGGATCCGGTCCGCGAATTTATGATTAGCAGGAAGCGGATCTAAGTCCATCCGGCTGCTGTCCTGTCTCGAGGACGCCGGAGCGCCCATGGCATGCTCCCTAATCGCTCGCAGCAGGA
Source organism: uncultured Alphaproteobacteria bacterium (assembly GCA_963770335.1). Classification (GTDB taxonomy): domain Bacteria; phylum Pseudomonadota; class Alphaproteobacteria; order Dongiales; family Dongiaceae; genus DASXQK01. Next base: position 9,998 of record CAVYPG010000012.1, on the reverse strand, counting down.
CTTCCTGCTTGATTGGTTTCGTCAGGAACGCCGTACATCCGGCGGCGAGACATTTCTCCCTGTCCCCCTTCAGAGCGGAGGCCGTCAGAGCGATAATTGGCGTGGGCGACCGCCCGTTCGCCTGTTCCCACGCTCGAATTTTCCGCGTGGCGGTCAAGCCATCCATGACTGGCATTTGCCTGTCCATCAGGACAAGGTCATAGATTCCGGCTGCAAACCTTTCACACGCAATAGCCCCGGTCTCGGCGATCTCGACCCGGTATGGCGTGTCCTCTAAATAGGCCAACGTGATCGTGCAGTTGTCGGGTGAATCCTCTGCCAGAAGTATACGCAACGCTGGCATCGACGGCTCGAAATCTGTGCCGGCCGGCGCGGCCGCCGGCCGCTTGGCCGCCGCCCAGATCTCAAGTGGCACAGCGAAGGCAAACACGCTGCCCTCCCCAACTTCGCTCTCGACCCAAATGCGGCCGCCCATCAGTTCGACCAAGCGCTTCGAAATCGTGAGCCCCAGCCCCGAACCTCCGAACCTGCGCGTGGTGGATGAGTTGGCTTGCGTAAAGCGTTCAAACACCCGGCCCAACTTTTCGGGCGGAATACCGATGCCGGTGTCCGAGACTGTGAACCGCAATGCGGTCGGGACGGCGGCGTCCCCATCCGGTGCCACTCGAAGGGACACTTTGCCGGATTGCGTGAACTTGATCGCGTTGCCAAGCAAATTCAGCAGCACCTGCTGCAGCCGTGTCGGGTCGCCGACCAGATCGGTGGGCACGTTCGGAGCGATCTCGCACACCATGACCAGCGCTTTCTCATGGGCACGGGCCGCCACCATTTCCATAACTTTCTCCAAGTGGTCGTTCAACGAGAAGCCGGTTCGTTCCAGCTCAAGCTGCGAGGCTTCGACCTTGGAAAGATCGAGGATGTCGTTGATAAGGTTTAGCAAGTTGTCGCCGGCCCGGCGAAAGATCTGTACATATTTGTCTTGCTCCGGGGAGAGCGTGGTCTTCGCGAGCAGATCTGCGATGCCCATGATCGAATTCATTGGCGTTCGTATCTCATGACTCATGCTGGCCAGGAAATCCGATTTGGTCCGACTCGCGCTCTCGGCCACGGCCTTGGCTTGCTGCAATTCGACCTCCACCCGTTTGCGCTCCGTGACGTCGCGCGCCGCGGCGAAGACGCCCTGCAACGTTCGACTTCGGTCGTAAAAGGTGGTTGCATTATAGGACACAACCGTTTCCTTCCCGTCGCGCGCACGCGCGGTCAGCTCGTAGTCGGTGACTTTCTTTTCACTTAGCACGAGCTTGATCCCCGCTTCGGCTCGCTCGGGATTGGTAAAGCAGTCCTTGAATGGTGCTCCGATCAGCTCGTCGCGCGTGCAGCCCGTGAGGGCTTCCATCTCCTTGTTGACGTCCGTGATGATGCCGGATGGGTCGGTGGTAATCAGCGCGTCGACGTTGGATTCGATTAGTGATCGCGTATAGAATTGCTGGTCGCGCAAGCGCTGATCAAGCTTCCTCTGATCGGCTTCGACTAGCTTGCGGGCGGTATTGTCGGTGCCAATCAACAGATAGCCGATGATGGCATCCTGCGCGTCGCGCAGGGCCGTGACGGACACCACCGCCGGGAGCCGGCTCCCATCCTTGCGGATATAGGTCAGCTCATAGATATCCTCAATACCGCGCGACGCCTTAAACGCCAGGGCATCGAAGCCCGGCGTGATCGAGGTTGCGAGTTCGACGCTCAGCGCCTTGGCGCGTGCGATCAGCTCCAGCGGGTCGGAAATATCGGCCGGCGTAATCTTGTTCATCACTTCGGCAGCCGTGTAGCCCAGCATACGCTCGGCCCCGACGTTGAAGATCTGAATGACACCCTTCGCGTCGGTGGCAATGCTCGAGAAATTGGCGCTGTTGAAGATCGCGCTCTGGAGAGCTCCCGCCTTGAGGAGTGCCTCTTCCGCACGCTTGCGCGCTGTGTTGTCTGTGCCGATAAGCAAATAACCGATGATGGCACCCTGAGCGTCGCGGAGCGCCGTAACTGACACAACAGCCGGGAACCGGCTCCCATCCTTGCGGATGTAAGTCAGCTCATAGATATCCTCAATACCGCGCGAGGCCTTGAATACCAGGGCGTCGAAGCCCGGCGTGATCGAGGTTGCGAGTTCGGCGCTGAGCGCCTTCGCGCGTGCGATCAGCTCCAGCGGGTCGGAAATGTCAGCCGGCGTTATCTTGTTCATCACTTCGGCAGCCATGTAGCCCAGCATACGCTCGGCCCCGACGTTGAAGATCTGAATGACACCTTTCGCGTCGGTGGCGATGCTCGAGAAATTGGCACTGTTGAAGATCGCGCTTTGGAGAGCCCCTGCCTTGAGCAATACCTCCTCCGCCCGCTGGCGTGTTGTATGGTCAGTGGCCTCGAAAATGCCGGTTCGCGTCCATGCGTTATGGTCGCCCGTAGTCATCGAGTTGCCTCCGATAACTTGTGTTCGCCGCGCTCAAAGGGCTGCTTATTTGATCTCAAATGTGCGCTGTCAGCAGCTCTTCCACAGAGTTTTTAAGCTGATGTGGCGCATACGGCTTCTCTAGAAAACACGCGCCTTCAACAAACGAAGCTTTCATTGTGTCGGTAACGGAATTGCCCGTTATGTAGAGAACACGCAATTTTGGTCGGAGCACGAGAGCTTGGTGCGCAAGTTCACACCCACCAAGCACCGCTGCTTTGAGACGGATATCGGTTAAGAGCGCGTCGAAGTGCTGAGGAGAACGCAGCAGTAAAAGAGCTTCGTCAATGTCACTGGCTGGAAGAGTGCTGTGGCCCATATCCTTAAGTATCAACTCCGCAACTATGCGGATAAACACATCGTCGTCGACGATCAGTAGTATGGCCAATGGAACTCTTTCGACCGTGACAATCGGCGTCGCGACAATCAGCGTCGCGACTGTCAAAGCTGTTCATGGTGGTTTCGCAGCTATTGCCCCATCAACTGCAATGCGCGCAGGAGGTTAAAGTTCCAGCACGTTGCAATCTTTTTCCTCAGAGAACCCGGCTCAAAAATTATCGCGTTATATCAATGTGTTGTGTTTTCCAAATACACTAGAGCAGGATCATGCGCCTTCGCGGTTTGAGGCTCGCAGCCCAGACTTGTCAACCGGAGGCCACCTAACAATTGTGGGCGCCGGCCGGCGGCCGAGAGTCGTCGATGTCCGCTTTGGGTCAAATGCTGACATGACGCCCTCGCGCTGTGATGTCTGTTCTTACCCCAATTGCGGTCTCTGATCGGCAGCTTACGCATGACGGCTTCGTGCCAGACCCGTACAGGCCGACACCTTGGCGGCATTGCTTTAGAAAATTGTCGATGTTAGAGGCCTAGCCCTATTCTCCGCCTCCTGGCTGGTTTGGCAGCTTCTGAGTTTTTGCACTCAGACTTCGAGCGGGGCACTGTAAGTAGCGGGTTCAGCGCAAAGAATGTTGGGTGAATTGGGGCAAATCAAGCCAATCGACGGCGGGCATGGTTGCGGGGTCGGGCTAGCGCTTGGAGAACTCGAGAAGAGACTCGCGCGAATACCAGAACAGAATTTCAACCTCAGTCTCCTCGCGCTTTATATCTTACTCACTGTCATCACGATGCTGGCCCATGAGATGTGGTTTGACGAGATCCAGGCTTGGCTCATAGCGCGCGACAGCCACGACATCGTCGATCTGATCCACAACCTGAGATACGAAGGCCATCCTGCGCTTTGGTATTTGCTTCTGATGCCGCTGACACGCCTCAGCGTAACCCCGTGCTCATGCAGGGATTGCAGTTTACCATCGCGACCGTGACGGTGGCGGTTGTCTGTGGCGGGCGCCGCTATTACGCCTCGAGCGGCTCGTCTTCCCTTTTGGCTATTTTACCTTCTTCGAGTATGGCGTGAAGAGCCGTAGCTATACACTCGGTTTTCTACTGCTCGTGCTCTTCTGCTCTTTGTGGCCCCAGCGCCGGAAGCATTCCATCCTTATGGCAGTCTTGCTAGCCGAGCTGGCCAATGTGCACCTGTATTTTGCCATCGCGTCAGCTGCAGCACTCGCGTGCTTGGTGGTCGATCGAATCGCGGACGATTCCCCTGAACTCAGCCGCCAGCGCTCAGATCGCTATTGGGTCTTTCCAGCCGTCTTGATCCTAGGCGTGGGCTGGGTTGCTGCAGCCATGGTGGCGTGGCCGCTGGCCGATTCGGGGTATGCCGCGGGCTGGTCGTTCAGTATATCCGGCGATCGCATCCTGAGTTCGTTGCGGGTTCTCGGGGCGCTGATCGGCTCCGGCCGTTGGCCTGCCGTCGCTGCTGGCCTGGTCGTCCTCGCGATCGTTTGTTCGCGTTTCCGGCAAAAGTCCGGCCGCTGCTGTTTTTCTGCTCGTGACAAGTGGGGGGCCTTCTGGCATTCGCTTATGTAAAGCTCTCGGCGGGGATTTGGGCTCAGGGGCCAGGTCCGCGTTCCTTGCCGCGGTACCATTGATCGGACGAAGATCGTCCCCAGTGAAGTGAAGCGGAGCACATCAAGCTTTTTAATTCCACCGGGCGTGCTGGTGGCAGTGCTCGTCATTCAGGCGTTTCTAGGGCTTGGGTCGGCAGTGCGAGACATTGCAAGGCCATATCGAACGCCAGCGCCGTGGCTCGATTTATTCCGGGACCAGGGCTCCGGAGACCGATCCGATCGTGGGCGTGCCTGACAATTTTGTAAGCACAGTTGTCGGCTATCTGAGTCGGACCACTTCTACTACGCGAATGGGCGGCGTTGGGGATCGTTCGTCGTTTGGGACAGCCAACGTCTCAGCCCCATCGACTTTGAGACCGTCATGCACGACATAGATCAATTCGGCCCTGCCGTCACACTCGTCGCTTCCGAAAGTGAACATGTCGATGCGGCCGTCCTAGGTCGGCACGGATTTCGAGTGGTAGCGCACTTCCAAGGTGCCATTATTCCAAGCGAAAACTACGTGATTTACCATCGCTGAGAAGCGCGCACCTTGAAGCGTCTGCCAGTCCCACACGACCAGGAGTGGCCCAACTATGCCTCTCCGCCTTCCTGATAGATGCCGTCGATGTTGACCAGCCAAGGGTCAAAATGCCCGAGCCCTAGGGCCGTGCGCGCTGCCAGAAGTCCCGTCGCCATGGCGTGGTCCTGATTATTGTACTTGAACATACCGGAACGCCCGATGGCAGGAAATTATCGAAGCCGTCGAGCCAGCGCTTGATCGTTGCGACCTTGTCAGTATAGCCGGCCTCGATCACCGGATAGGCTTTGGCGATCGAATGACGAAGGCGTCGACAATAACGGCGCCGGACAGCAGCTTCATCGAGTCGAGCTCCCGCTGGGCAAGGCCGATCAGGTCGGCGTCGGAGGCCTTCCACAGCCAGTCGTCGGCGAAGCAAAAATACTCCGCCGTCAGTGGATCGGATATCAGGGGCCGACGCCATGGCAGGGGAGAAGTTGCGGTAGCCGCTGACCTTCTGACCATCTTCACCTCGGGCGAATGCAGGTAGATCCAGTTGTCGGGAAATGGCGCCGCGCCCTTGGCAGGAGCTGCACGCTGATGTGATTGCGATAGGCGAGCGCCGCCGCGGCGCGCTGCACCTCTTCGGGCGGCGGCGGGCTGAACTGGGTCAAAATCTCTGTCGAGCTGGAGCACTGGAAAGATAGAAGTCGGCCGACGCCACGGCATTCGAGCCGTCGGCCTTACGATACGCGATCCCGCGAACCCGGAAGCCTTCGCGATCGATGCGCAGGGCTTCCGTCTGGCGAAGCACGCTGCCGCCGGCCGCTTCTACCAGGGCCGACATCTTCTCGTAGACCTGGCCGGCACCGAGCCGGGGGTAAAAGGAACTCGTCCACCAGCGTCTTGACCACGGGTCCCTTGCCCCAGCCCAGCGCGCGAAGAGCGCAAGGCCGAGGCTCAGGCCCTTGATCCGCTGCCCGGCCCATTCAGCGTCGATACGCTCGCAGGGAATGCCCCAAACTTTCTCCGTGTAGGTCTTGAAGAACGTTATGAACAGGCGGCGGCCGAAGCGATCTACGACCCAATCCTCGAACGTAAGGATGGGCCGCGGGAACAGTTTCCGGCGGAGCCGCGCCGCGACGTAGCTGGAGACTATACCGAGGCTGGGCAGCAACCCGACGCCGAATGGGCGTTCACCGGCGTGAGCGGGTAGCTGAAGAACTTGTTGCGGTAGAAAATCCGGGTGAGCCGCGGAACGCTGACAATATCCTCGCCACCGACGTCCCGGAACAGCGCCTTCACCTCCTCGTTCATGGTGAAGAAACGATGCGGACCGATATCGAAGCGGTGCCCCTTGAAGACGACGGTACGTGCGAGCCCACCCATTTCGGCCAGCTTCTCAAGCACCAGGGGCCGGCCGCCCTTGCGCGACACTTCCAAGGCGGCGGCAAGGCCGGCAGGGCCGCCCCCGACGATGACCACGCGTGTTAGCATTCGATTGTCCATTCGTCAGCGACTGAACCTGCCTACATCGGCGTCGAATTGCCACCCAAACCAGACGGTCTGTGCAGTGGCCTAAACCGTCTATCGGGATTTGCATCGTCGTCGACCAGTGAGCCATGCACCAGATGTCCGCTTTGGTTATTAGCAGACATAGCGCGCTCCAACTGTGGCGTCCGCTCTTCCCCCGAAAGCGAACATTGATTCCCGGCTCCCCGCGCCACTCCTACGCCAGTGTCAATTCAGTACCAAGTTGGCACTGTGGCCCCGCCCTGATGCGAGAGAAGATGCCTGTGGGCAACCGTGCGGCGAGACTGGCTCTCCCCACGCAAGTCATCCGCTGATCGGCTCTCGGATGCCAGCCAAAGACAGTCCCAACCCCTTTTCTAAGGCTGCTCTGGCATCCCGGCCCGCCCCGCCATCGTTACCAGCAGGACCAGCCCAGGCACCGCCAATCATGGCGTGCCCGGGCCAAGTAGTTCACAGGCTGTAGAGGCTGGTGAATGATGACGCTCGACCACCCGAGATGAGCAAACTGAAGACTTGCCGGGCCAGCTAGATATGGCTTGGCCGCGATCATTTGAGGCTTGCCCGCAGGGTGCGAGGGGGGGGGCCCTCCCGGCCTATGCCGTTATAACTCAACGAATTTTTCGGTATTTTTTTACCATTCAGTATCTTGACAACCGCGAAACCAGCCATAAAATTTTCGCATCGATGTTAGGCTTGTATGGGAGTTCCCATGGGTCAGTTAGCGTCATTTGCATTCCACACATACGAGTGCCGGATACTGGATCGCGACTTGCGGGTTGTCCGCGCCATTCCCCTGAAATGTAAGACGGACGCGGGAAGCCAGGGCGGCGGCGGCTGATCTGTTTATGCAACACCAGCCTGGGGCTGAGAGCCTAGCCGGATACGAAATTCAGAGAGATCAAACCCGGGTGTTGGTGCAACTGATGCAGCGGCCTAGATCCTCGGTAGAGTACGCCGACTGATCGGATGTATTTGCCTTAGCCCTTAGGTGTCCCCGTTCAAGATTAGACAGTCCTGCTAGGCGGTCCTGGGTTAGGTTTTGGTGGCACTGTCCGCGAAATGTCAGCAGGTTCCACATGGCCGTCGATTTAGAGCTAAAGCCGCTACCGTTCTCGTTGCCTCGTTGGTCCGCCAACTACACACAAAGAAGTTGCTGGGAGAGGCCGACATTGCCGAGATCTTCGGCCATGCTGATGAAACTGTCCGCAAGCAAGATCCGAAGCTCGACGCTATCTGGGTTCGGGCGCAGGAAATTATCGCTCGCTGACCGGCAAAAGCTCGCTAAGCGGTGCGGATGACAGCAACCGTGCAGGCTCAAGCGGACTAATCCGGAGCCACCTATGGTCCAATACGGTGACCGTAAAGCTGCCTTAGCTTAGCTCACGTGACTCGCATGACCCCCGGCGATTGCTGTTCCAAGATCGCTTCTGCGACTTGGTGCCAGAGCGCAACGCCGCACTCATCGCGGGCCCTAGCGCACCAATCAGCCCGCCAGAGCGCTTGGGCTAAAGCATCATCGCCCCGTTGCTCGATCAGCAACTCTGCTGCCTCCAGTACTGGCGGGTCGAATGACGTTCCCATGGCCCTGTTAGTCTGCCATTAGCCCTCGCCGCCCGGCTTCCGCTCAGCATTGTCGGTCAGCAACTCATGCTGGCGGGCAATCTTTTCGAGTTGTTCGCGGAGATCGGACCAGGGATTTTGCGCAGCCTGCTCGCGCCACCGTTTTGCTTCGGCTCGGTAGCCTTGTGCGCGGATGACGCTGGGCGAGTCCGACATAGGGCGGACCTTTTTTTAAACTGCCTCAGTACGTACTACTTTGGTGGTAGCAATCGCCCAGGGCAATGGGTAGGTGAGGGTGGCGCGGGGCAAAATTGGGTAACCCTCGATGCTCTGATCGAGCGAGGTTTACGCGAGTATCGCAGCTATGGCCCGGAGGTTGTCGCCTGGGCGCATGCCCACCGATCGAATATCGCCAGCGTTTCGGCATGGGCTGAAAGCCTCCGAGATAACGATGATTTTCCGAAGTTCGGGAAGCTTGGGTCGTCAGCAATGTGTGAAGGATGTTCGACGTTTGCGTTGTATGTGGGCCTTCTTCCGCCACCGGCTGGCAACTTATTTCAAATCGGGAAACTGCCTACCCTGACGACTCTCAGACAGGGGCGCAGTGGAAGGCCGTGCTTAGCAGGGCGATTCAGAATTTAGAGCCGCGAGGTGTTCTATCCTTGATTCCACTCGTTGCCGTTCGTCACCTGATGGCCGACGGCGCTGGGTGTAACCCCAAGTTCCTCTGCTGCTAACTTGAAGCTCTCATAACGTGCGGCCGCTTCAAATGCGCGAAGCCCGTTCAATGGAGGTAAATCAACCCTTTCCGTTGCGCCGAACCGCCACCTCGTCTCTAGTCGAAGCGATCTTCAAGGCTCGATTGCGATACCAAACTCGTCGCGGAAGAATCGCGTGCCAGCCAACGTTACAAGCAATGACCGATGCTTCGCTCCTGGAGCGACATACCCCCGCTCCAGCATTAGCTCGGCCAGCTTTGCGCCGAGAAAGCCGCCGAGATGATTGCGACGTTCGGTCCAGTCAAGGCAGAGCCGAACCAGAGGCCGTCGCCCGCCAGCAGGCCGAAATGAACTCTCGGTTAGGTGTTCAAGCCATTTCCAGCCTGCTTGGCTGAGGCCAAGGCCGTCCGGCCCGAGCGCCAGTAACTCGCGCTCAGTTAGCCGGTCGAGCAACGTCACGCCCAAACGCCCCGCCAGATGGTCGTAACATAGCCGAGCCTGGCACAGCATTGGATCCTGGCGGGGCCGCCTAGAGGGAGGATTCGCCCAGTTGGAGAGGCTTTCGATGATCGAGCCACCTCCCCGATGCAAGTCGGAAAAAGCGATGGCGTCCCTGCTTTACGACCGTCAACAACCCGCCCTCTACCAGCTGCGCCAGATGAGTACTTGCCGCCTGGGGTGACGCGCCGGCTAGAGCTGCTAGCTCGCCCGCTGGGCGCGTCGTGCCATCGCTCAGATGGAGTAGAATAGCAGCGCGCACAGGATCGCCGATCATGGCGCCAAGCTCGGCAAGAGATGCCGGAGTGGCGGGTCCGTCGGCCGGGATCGCCGTCAATGTCGGCTGAACGCTCATAGCTCGATAATAGGCGGAACAGAGCCATAACGTTAAAGGAAAACCTGAAACATAGGTGGCAGGCACACGGGCAGAGTCCTTCAGCAAGAACGGACATGGCGATGGCTGAAACGCGACCACGGTGATCAGCATGGTCGCCGAATAGAAGAGGGGCCTCGCTCTGTCGATTCCTCCAGACGCGTTGAGCGCGAAATCCTTGGCAACACAAAGAACGAGTTCCGCAAATCAACGCGCAGAGACTGCTGTCAGATCTATCGCAACTACGCACCTTCGGTGCCCAAGGAACCGGAGTAAAGCGATTCGCGCTGTCGCCCACTGATATTCAGAGCAGACTCCGGCGGCTCAACGATTGTGCGACGTGCTTGGA
>CAVYPG010000011.1:0-16958 GCA_963770335.1 uncultured Alphaproteobacteria bacterium | reverse complement strand
GCCGGTGGCAGGTCAGCCCTGGTCGACCGATCCGTTACCTTGCGCGAATCGATGGCAGCTTTTCGGCCGCGGCACCTGCGACATGAAGGGCTTTATCGCGCTCGCCCTAACCCTGGTGCCGGAGATGCAGGCGGCAGGCCTGAAGCGCCCCATCCATCTCGCGCTCAGCTATGACGAGGAACTGGGTTGCCTCGGCGCGCCGCGCATGATCGCCGATATCAAGGCCAACCTGCCTGCCGGATGTCGCGATCGTCGGCGAGCCGACGCGCCTCAAGCTCGGCAACAACACAAGGGCTGCTACGGCTTCGATCTCGACGTGACCGGCCGCGATGGCCATTCCAGTGCGACCCATCGCGGTGTCAACGCGATCGCCTATGCCGCCGCGCCATCGCTTATCTCGACGCCTGGCCGAGCGCTTCCGCCGCGAGGGCCCGTTCGATCCCGGCTTCGATCCGCCCTATACGACTTTCAATGTGGGCGAGGTCGGCGGCGGTACGGCCGTCAACATCATTGCCCGCCAATGCAAGGTCGCCTGGGAATTCCGCCCGAATTCCCGCCGTCGATCCGAAGACGGTGGTCGCCGAGGTCGAGCGGATCCTGAGTTCAGGATCTGGCACCCCGCATGCGCGAAAAGGCGCCCGAGGCCGGCATCGCGATGAGCGAAGCCTGCGTCGTGCCGCCGCTGGTGCCGCGTCCGGGTTCGCCGGCCGAAGCACTTGCCCGTCACCTCACCGGCGCCAACGATACGATCGGCCTTGCCTTCGGCACCGAAGCCGGCCAGTTCCAGGAGATCGGCATCGATGCCATCGTCTGCGGGCCCGGCAGCATCGAACAGGCCCACGAGCCCGACGAATTCATCGAGCTCTCGCAATTCGCCGAGGGCGAGGCCTTCCTGCGCCGCCTTATCGATTGGGCGAAGGCATAAGGAAAGCACACCCCACCCCCCCGTCATCCCCCCCTTCGGCTCGTTGCCCCCGCCAGCGGGGGGGGCACCCCGCCGCCGTTCTTCCTCTCCCCCTTGGGGAGAGCATTGAGGTGAGGGGGTGCTGGTGCTGGTCCCTACGGCCTCTTGAACGGTTTCACCACCATGACCGGTGGGACAGTCAGCATCTGCTTCGTGCGCGAGCTGTTCAGCAGGCCGTTCACCCGGCCGAGCTCGTTCTGGGTCTGATAGAGATTGCTCCCGGCCATCGCCGGATTGGCGAACGGCCGCAACGGACCCGAGAAGTTCGGCGCACCGATAATGGTGCCTTGGCCGACGCTACCCTGATAGAGCTGCAATTGCTGGGCGCGCTGCTGGGCTTGCAGCTGATCGCGGTAGACCGTCAATTGCTGCTGGTCCAGCGCCGAGAGCGTCCGCCCGGCGCCCAGATAGTAATAGGGCTTGGTCACGTCCGGTCCGGCAAGGCTCGGGCTCGCGCCTGCCGCCCAGCAAAGACCGGCAAGAAGAATGGCGATGGGAAAGCGTTTCATCTGTCCCTTCCGGCAGTTCAGCGCAGATAGGCGCGCAGATATTGCGGGATGCTTTGTCCAGCGAGGCGTTCAGGTCGACCATCGCCTGCTCATTCATGTCGAACCAGACGCGCTCGCGGTCGTTCAGCGTTGCGTCGGCTGCGACCGTGCGGCTGCGCGTGGCCGTGGCGTCGACGCTGGCGACCGCCCGCCCACCGGCATCGACGATCTGCAGGCGCACGGCGATGGTCAGGTCATAGCGCTCCGATTGCGGAATGGTGAAATCGCCGAAGAGGCCGCTGCCCTGATCGCCGGCGAGGTGAGTCTCGATCGCATCGGCCCGCAGCACCGTATAGACGGCCCGGCCTGGCCCGCCGGCGGCCTGCAGGCGGTCATGGGCCCATTGCTGTGCCGTGGCATCGGGAGAGACCGGAAAGCTCTGCTCGACATGGGGTGGTGTCAGCGGCGGGCGATAGGTATCGACGATTTCCACCCGCCCGACGGCCAGGCGATAGGTGGGCAGATGGACGTAGGTCAGCTTGGGAAACGGCTCACGGCTTGGCGGCGTGTTGCAGGCGGCAAGCGCAACCAGGGCCAGAAGCAGCGTTGCGGCGATCGATTTGTGTTTCATCGTTGCCAGGACCTGTCGGCGGATTGCGTAAACGTAAACCTGCTGCGCCATCCTGGGGCGGAGAAGCGCGGCGGCGGGGCTTACGAATTTTGTTCGGCGGCGAAGCTCGCCAGAACTCTCGCGATCGAAGCGGTATTTGCGATTGCAGAACTCGCAGGTGATGAGGGCCTCGCCCTCTTCCTGCATGGCGGCCAGCTCATCGGCCGGCATGGCGCGCAGCACCAGCTCGACCCGCCCGCGCGAGCAGCGGCAGCCCGCGTGCAGCGTCTGCGCGGAAGACCCGCACGCCATCCTCGTGGAACAGGCGGTAGAGCAGGTCGTCGGGCGGCAGACCGGTCGGTGAACTCGCCATTGCGTGCCGCTCGCCATCAGCGCCAGCGCGCGGCGCCAGCCATCGTCGGCGGTCTCGGCCTCCCGGCTCGCCTCGGGCGGGGGGCAGGCGCTGCAGCATCAGCGCGCCGGCGCGCCAGCGGCCGTCGATCCGCGACGGCCAGGCTCGATGCGCCTCGAGCTGCTCCGACTGGCGGAAATAATGGTGGACGCATTCCACCAGCGTGGCGCCGGTCAGCTCGACGATGCCCTGATAGCGCTCGGTGAAGTCGCCCTGGTCGACGGTGAAGGCGAGATAGCCGGCGCCGAGCAGGCGCGGCACCGACGCCCGTCGGCCCTCCAGCTGCGCAGGCGAGCCGGCATCGAACTGGGCATAGCCGCGCACGGCGCCGGCGCTGGTGACGTCGGCGACCATCAGGCGGATCGGCCCGTCGCCCTTGGTCTGCAGGGTGAAGACGCCGTCATACTTCAGGGCGCTGGCCAGCGCCGCGGCGAGCGACAGCATCTCGGCCAGCAGCTGCGCCACCGGCCGGGATAGTCATGGCGGTGCAGCACCGTGTCGACCAGCGGGCCGAGCCGGACCAGCCGGCCGCGCATGCCCTGCGCCTCGATCTGGAACGGCTGGATGCGATCGTCGGCGCTTGTCGGTCCGGCGCCATCGTTGGCTCGACGGGTGAATGGTCCGTCATCGCTTAGATAGTCAGCGCCCGCGAGGCACCAGCTGAGGATTGCCCTTCTGCGCATGCAGGCGGTTCTCCGCCTCGTCCCAGACCACCGATTGCGGCCCGTCGATCACCCCGGCGGTCACCTCCTCGCCGCGATGGGCCGGCAGGCAATGCATGAAGATGGCGCCGGGCTTGGCGAGCTCATCAGCCGCTCGTCGACCTGAAAGGCGCGCAGCAGATTGTGGCGGTCGCTGGTGTCCTCGTCGCCCATCGAGACCCAGGTGTCGGTGACGACGCAGTCGGCACCGCTGACCGCTGCCTCGACATCGTGGTGACCGGGATGCTGCCGCCGCGCTGGCGGCCCAGCGACGACGTCGGCCGGCGGCATCAGTTCGCTCCGGGCAGGCGAGCTGCAGCTCGAAGCCGAACTGCACGGCGGCATGGATCCACGACGTCGCCATGTTGTTGCCGTCGCCGCTCCAGGCATGACCTTGCCCGGCGATCGGCCCGAGATGCTCCTCGAAGGTCATCACGTCGGCCATCAGCTGGCAGGGATGGGTGCGGTCGGTCAGGCCGTTGATCACCGGCACGGTGGCATGCTCGCGCCAGCTCCAGCAGCTTCTTCTCCCTGGTCGTGCGCAGCATGATGGCATCGACATAGCGCGACAGCACGCGGGCGGTATCGGCCACCGTCTCGCCGCGGCCGAGCTGGGAGCTCTCGCGCTCCAGCACGATGACGTCGCCGCCGAGCTGGCGCATGGCGAGCTCGAACGAGACGCGGGTGCGGGTCGAGGGCTTCTCGAAGATCATCGCCAGCGCCTTGCCGGCGAGCGGCTTCGCCTCGCCCGCCGGCGGCTCCCCGCTTTGAAGGCAGCGCCGAGTCGAGGATCCGCCGCAGTCGTCGCGCGCACGACGTCGAGATCGAGGAAGTGCCGGGGCGGCGGTCGGCTGTTCGGGTCTGGGCACGATCACGCTGCCTGGGCGGCAGCCGTGCGCTCCAGAATCGCCATCGCCGCGTCGATGTGGCTCTCGTCGATGATCAGCGGCGGCAGCAGGCGGACGACATTGTCGCCGGCGCCGGCAGTCAGCAGGCCGTTGGCGCGCAGCTCGGCGACCACGTCGGCATTGGGCACGCGGCATTTGAGGCCGAGCATCAGGCCGACGCCGCGGACCTCGGCGATAGACCGCGGATGGCGTGCGAGCACCATCCTCCAGCCGCGCGCGCAGGCGCCGGCCGATGCCTGCACGACGTTCGAAGAAGCCGTCGGCCAGCATGACGTCGAGCACGGCATTGCCGACCGCCATGGCCAGCGGATTGCCGCCGAAGGTGCGTGCCATGGCTGCCGGCGGTCAGCGCCGAGCGGCCACCTTGTCGGTCGCGAGGCAGGCGCCGATCGGGAAGCCGCCGCCGATCCCCTTGGCGGTGGCGACCATATCCGGCGTGACGCCGGCCCATTCATGGGCGAACAGCTTGCCGGTGCGGCCCATGCCGCACTGCACCTCGTCGAAGATCAGCAGCAGGCCGAACTCGTCGGCAACGGTGCGCAGGCCTTGCAGATACTCGGCCATGGCGGTGCGCATGCCGCCTTCGCCCTGCACCGGCTCGACCAGGATGGCGGCGGTCTCGGGGCGATCGCGGCGCGCAGCTCGTTGAGATTGCCGAAGGCGACCTGGTCGAAGCCGTCGACCGTCGGGCGCAAGCCCTTGAGATACTTCTCCTGGCCGCCGGCGGCGATGGTCGCCAGCGTGCGGCCGTGGAAGGCGCCTTCGCAGGTGATGACCCGGTAGCGCTTGGGATCGCCGAAATCGTCATGGTACTTGCGCATCAGCTTGAAGCCGCATTCCACCGCCTCGGCGCCGGAATTGGTGAAGAACACGCTGTCGGCGAAGCTGTCGGCGATCAGGCGCTCGGCCAGCCGCTCCTGCCCGGGGATGCGGAACAGGTTGGAGGTGTGCCAGAGCTTGTTCGCCTGCTCCGTCAGCGCCTTCACCAGATGGGGATGGGCATGGCCGAGCGCGGTCACCGCGATGCCGCTGGCGAAATCGAGATAGCGTCGCCGTCCGCCGTGAAGAGATAGGCACCTTCGCCCCGCTCGAAGGCGAGATCGGCCCGGTTGTAGGTGGGCATAACGGCCGGGATCATGGCGCTTCTCCGCCAAAAAGGCGGAGATATCGGTATTCGCCCCGCCTGTGTCAACGAGGGCCCCGTCAACGGGTCAAGCCAGAGAGGTCCAGTCCTCAGGCCTTCAACCGCTAGCCGCGCCGGAACAAGCGGTAGAGCAGGGCTGCCAGCAGCAGGTTCATCGCCAGGATCACCGCCACGCCGGTCCCAGAGATCGGATTCGGCCTTGCCGGTCAGGCCATAGCGCAAGCCGTCGATGACATAGAAGAGCGGGTTCAAGGCGATCAGCCGGCGGCCGATCTCCGGCAGCCCGCCACGGAATAGAACACGCCCGAGAGAAAGGAGAAGGGGACGCAGGAAATAGGTGAGCAATGCCGCGAAATGCTCCCAGCGTTCGGCCCAGATCCCGACGAGGATGCCGAGCAGCGAATGCATCAAGCGTGCCGGCGATGCCGAAAAAGAGCAGGGCCGGCAGCGAGGCGATCGCAAGATGGACGAAGGGATAGATCAGGGCAGCGCTGGCAACTGCGGCGAGGAGACCGGCGGAGACGGCCGCGGCCGCATAGGCGGCCAGGCGCTCGGCCGCGCGATAGCGGCGCCATGATCACATCGCCGATGATGCCCTCCAGCTTGTCGAAGATCAGGAAACTGCAGGCGCCGGAAAACGCCCGCTCACCGGCGGCATACATCAGCAGGCCGGGAGCCACGAAATCCACCAGCGGCAGGCCGCCCGCCGTGCGCACCGGTGCCGCCGGCCGCGACCTTGAAGATCAGGATCATCAGCAGGCTGGTTAGCGCCGGGCCGAGCAGGCCGTCGATATAGTCTTTCTGCGAGCGCAGCATTTCGCGCCGATAGAGCGTGGCCGTGCCCAGCCAGTTCACCCGGCCGAAGCGGCGCGGCGCGGCCATCGCCGCACGGCGCTTCAGGGCCGGAGCTTGTAGCCGCGGGCTATCAATTGCCATATGGCGAGACCCAGCAGCAGATCGGCGGTTGTCAGCACCGCCACGCCGATGGCGAGCGATCCATCGGCATGGCCGATGAAGCCGTAGCGGAAGCCGTCGATCATGTAGAAGAACGGATTGAGATGAGCGATGTGGCGCCACAGATCCGGCAGCCGGTCGGTCGAATAGAACGTGCCCGACAGGAACGACAGCGGCGTGATGATGAAATTGGTCACCGCGGCCATGTGGTCGAATTTCTCCGCCCAGATGCCGGCGAGGATGCCGAGCAAGGCCAGCATCAGCGAGGCGGCGACGGCGTGGAAGATGACGAAGAACCAGTCATGGATGCCGAAGGGCAGGAAGAGGCGCACCACCACGGCGGAGGTCAGCCCGACCACCAGGCCGCGGGTGAGGCCGCCGGCGGCAAGGCCGAGGGTCAGTTCGGCCGCGTTGAGCGGCGGCATCAGCAGATCGACGATGTTGCCCTGCACCTTGGCGATCATCAGCGAGGAGGAGGTATTGGCGAAGGCGTTCTGGGCCATGGCCATCATGATCAGGCCGGGCACCAGGAATTCCGAATAGCTGACGCCACCCAGCTGCTGCACGCTGCGCCCCAGCGCCAGGCTGAAGATCACGAGATAGAGGAACGTGGTGACCAGGGGCGAGACGATGGTCTGGGTCGCGACCTTGGCGAAGCGGCGGATCTCCTTGAGATAGAGACTCCACAGGCCAAGCCAGTTGACGGCGCCCAGCTGGCGCGGAACGGGACAAAGGGCGGATTGCATGGGCCGGCAAGGTAGAACCGGCCTCTTATGGTGGCAAGCCATCGGGTGGCCGGGCCGAGGCCCGCTCTGGCGCGATTTCGGCAGCAATACTCCTGTCATAAGGCCCGGACGGGGGGTATAACCCGCCGGCTTTCAGCCCTGTTCGCGACGAGGCGAGGCGTGCGGCTTTCCATCCTGATTCCGGTGCATAACGAGGCCGATAACATCCTGCCTTTGCTGGCGGAAATCGATGCGGTGCTCGGCCGTCCGGGGTTCGCGGGCTTCCTGCCGGCGGAGATCGTCGTGGTCGATGACGGCAGCACCGATGCCACCCTCAGCCAGTTGAAGGGCGCGCTTGCCCGGCACGCCAATTTGCGCGTCCTGCACCATGACCGGCGCAGCGGCCAGAGCGCAGCACTGCTGAGCGGCGGACGGGCAGCCCGGGGGGAGTGGATTGCAACCCTCGATGGCGACGGCCAGAACGATCCCGCCGATCTCGAGCGCCTGCGGCAGCCGCGCTTGCCGCCGATTCCGGTCTCGCTTTGGCTTCCGGATTGCGCCAGAAGCGCAAGGATACGCTCTCGCGCCGGCTTGCCAGCCGTTTCGCCAACAAACTGCGTCAGTCGATCCTGCAGGATGGCTGCACCGACAGCGCCTGCGGGTTGAAGATCTTCCGCCGCGACGCTTTCCTGACGCTGCCCGGTTTTGACGGCATGCATCGCTTCATGCCGGCTCTGTTCCTGAGCCAGGGCCATCGTGCGGTCTATGTTGCGGTCAATCATCGCCCGCGCCAGCGCGGCGTTTCCAAGGTCACCAATGCCGGCCGCGCGCTGGTCGGCATTACCGATCTGTTCGGGGTCTGGTGGCTGAAGCGCCGTGCGCGGCGCCCCCTCGTTAGCGAAGAGCGGAGTTGAGAAGATGCAGATTACCTTCTGGGTCGTCTTCGGCTTTGTCGGACAGATCCTTTTCTTCTTCCGGTTTTTCTATCAGTGGCTCGCCAGTGAAGCCGCCAAGCGCAGCGTGGTGCCGGAAGCGTTCTGGTATTTCAGCATTGCAGGCGGGCTGGTGCTGTTCGTCTATGCCATCCAGCGCAAGGACCCGGTGTTCATCGTTGGCCAGGGCTGCGGCATTTTCATCTATCTGCGTAACATCTATCTGATCCGGCGCGAGCGCCGGCAGGCCAGCTGAGCGAAAACCCTTCCATCATCGAGAGGCGCCGCGGCTGGGCGTTGGCCGCCCTGATCGCGCTCGCGTTGCTGCTCTATCTGCCGGGCTTCTTCACCCTGCCGCCTACTGACCGCGACGAGGCGCGCTTTGCCGAGGCGAGCCGGCAGATGCTGCAATCCGGCAATCTGGTCGATATCCGGTTCCAGGATCAGCCGCGCTATCAGAAACCCATCGGCATTTACTGGCTGCAATCGGCAGCAGCATTTCTCGCCGGCCGCCCCGCCGACGCCATCTGGCCCTATCGCATCCCCTCGCTCATCGGCGCGATTCTCGCCCTCTATTTCCTGCTTCGCCTCGGGGAGCGATTGTTCGACCGGCGCAGCGGCCTGGTCGCCTCGATCCTGCTTGGCGCCTGCATTCTGATGTCGGTGGAGGCGCGCATCGCAACGACCGACGCCGGCCTGCTGGCGGCTTCCCTTGCCGCTTGCGAAGCGCTGGCCGCCGCCTATCTGGGCCCCGTCAACCGCATCCTGGCGATGCAGTTCTGGATCGCGCTCGGCGCCTCGATCCTGCTGAAGGGACCGGTGCTGGCGCTGAATTCTGCCCTTACCATCGTGACCCTGATTATCGCCGACCGATCCGTTATCTGGCTCAAGCGGCTTCAGCCGCTATGGGGATACCGCTCACCGCCCTGATCGTGGCGCCCTGGCTGATTGCGATTGCGTTTGCCAGCCACGGCGCCTTCTATCAGGCCTCGCTCGGGAACGATTTCCTTTCCAAGATCACCAGCGCGCAGGAGCTGCACGGTTTCCCACCGGGCTTCTATTTCGTCGCCCTGGCGGTGACCTTCTGGCCATCGGGGCTCATCGTCGCGGCAGCGTTGCCGGCGATATGGCGCCGCCGCAGGCTTCCTGCCTATCGCTTCCTGCTTGCCTGGCTGATTCCATCCTGGATCGCGATGGAGGTGATACCGACCAAGCTGGTCCACTACGTGCTGCCGCTCTACCCCGCCCTTGCCTTGATGGCCGCTTCCATCTTTGCCGATCGTGGTATCTCGCTTGCGTCGGTCTGGCGGCATCTGTTGGGCAAGGCTGCGATCGGCCTCTGGATTCTCGTGGGATGCGCCGGTGTATTGGTCCTGGCGCTCGGCGGCTGGCGGGTGACCGGCAGCGTGGAACCCATCGAGGTCGTGGCGCGGCGTCGCTCTGGCGGCGGCCATGGCTGCGGCGCTATGGCTGCTTCTGCGCGACAATCGCCAGGCGGCGCTCGCCATGTTCGTCGTCGCTTCCCTGGTGCTGCAGACCGGGATTTTCGGCATCCTGTTGCCGCACCTTGATGCTCTCTGGCTCAGCCGCGATGCGCAGAGGCTGGTGGCGGCGCTCTCGCCCTGTTCGCAACCGGTCGTGGTGTCGTCGGGTTATGAAGAACCCAGCCTGGTCTTCCTGCTGGGCCAGCAGATCTTCCTTGCTGGAGCCAGAGGAAGCGGCCCGATATCTCATCGGCCAGCGCGGCCAATCCTGCACCTTGGCGCTGATCGCCAGCGAAAACGACCAGCGGTTCCGCGAGAGCCTCGGCGGCGTCGCGCCGCGGATGCTGGAACAGGTCGAGGGTTTAACTACACCATCAGCCGTCGCCAGCATTTGACCCTCTATGCGCTGCCTTGAGCTCCTGGCGCGGAACGGGGCCAAGGGCAGCCTTACGCCTTGGTAAGACAGGCCAAGCAGCCGTGACTTGTTTCCGCGTTTTCGCTATGCCTTTCTGCCTGTCATGACGATAAGCCTGAATACCTCTGCCGCCGACCGCCGTGGCCTGCTGATCGCCATCGTTGTCCTGCTGGCCGCGATGACCCTAAGCATCGTGTTCATCGACCGGCCGCTGGCCGCCCTCTTGATGAATGTCGATCCGCGCCTTCACGCCATCGCCGAGCAGGTCACCTGGTTCGGCCGCTCCACTAGCTATCTGGTGACCTTCGGCGTGGCGGCGATAGCCTTGGCGCTTGTTGCCTGGCGGGTGCCCAGCGAAGAGCTGCGCCGGTTTGCGCGGGGCTGGGCCTGGCTTGCCCTCTACCTGTTCCTTGCCGTGGCGCTGTCGGGTATTGCCAATGACATTGTCAAAGAGTTCGTCGGACGCGCCCGGCCGCAGATTAATCCACAGGAATTGCGGCCCTTTTACTTCGGCTACGACTATCAATCCTTTCCCTCGGGCCATGCGGCCACGGCCTTTGGCCTCGCCTTTGGACTTTCCGCCCTCCTGCCACGGCTGCGCTGGCTGTTCCTGATCCTGGCCGCTGTGGTGGCGTCCTCGCGCGTGATTTTCTCAATGTCCATCACCTGGGCGATGTCATCGGCAGCGCAGTGGTGGCACTGCTGGTCGTGCGTTGGCTCACGGAGTTCTTCGCCACCCGGCATCTGCTGTTCGAGAGGGATCCATCCGGCCGACTGCAATGCCGGCTCGCCGCGTCGCGCCAACTCGCGGCGGATCACGCCTGCGTGAGAGTGGCTTTCGCAATCACGCCGGGCTTCTTATTGTAAGACGAGTCACGGATCGTGGGCCGTGGTCAGCGGTGTGATGAGGCACCGGTTTTGCGATTTGACATGAGATCAAGCGAGCGATGCAAACTCCCCCACTTCCGTCCTGCGCGCTTTCCGCGCTGACGGTGTTAGCCCGGCACAGGTTTTGACAACAGGAGAAATCCACCATGCGTACCCGTAACCTTTTAGCAAGCGCCGCTGCCGGCGCCTTTGCCCTGGCCCTGCCGATCGCGGTCGCCATGGCAGCAGGCAGCAGTACCCCGGTCACCACCGGCGCCCCCACTGTCGATGATGAGTACAAGGCCGCGCAGGCCTCGATCGCGCAATCCGACTACAAGACGGCCATGACCCATCTGCAGAACGTCATCGCGGCCAAGCCCGACGATGCCGATGCGCTGAACTTGATGGGCTTCAGCGAGCGCAAGACCGGCGACATGAACAAGTCGCTCGAATACTACAACAAGGCGCTTGCGCTGAACCCGAAGCATCTGGGCGCCAACGAGTATCTGGGCGAGCTCTATCTCGATATGAAAATGCCGGACAAGGCGAAGGAGCGTCTCGAGGTGCTGAAGAGCGCTTGCGGCGGCACTTGCGAGGAATACACCGAGCTCAAGGAAAAGATCGACCAGTACAAATCGTAACGTCGATCTGGTTAGTCAGGCTGCCAGTTCAGGCAGCAGGCCGCGGCGATGTCCTGGTGACGTCGCCGCGGCTTTTCTTTTGTCCGCCCTTCTCGTCGCCCGTCAATGCGGCCGCCAATTCGGGCGGCAGATCGGCGGCACGCTTCACAACGATAACCGTCAATGGCTGATCGCGACCGCGCAACGTGACCTCGTGGCGTTCGTAATTCTCGATCGCCAAGGCCCGCATGTTCGGCGACCGCCTGCGACACGACCAGTTCGGCGCCATAGTCCTTGGTCAGCGTCTCCAGCCGGCTGGCGGTATTCACCGCATCGCCGATGGCGGTCAGCGTCGTCGCCCGGGCATAGCCCATTTCGCCGACGATGGCCGGGCCGGCATGAATGCCGATGCCGATGCGCAGTGGCTCGCTAAGTTCGGCACCAGCGAGCGGTTGAGTTCCACCAGGTTCAGCGACATCTGGCGTGCGGCGGCGAGCGCGCGCCTGCTGCCGTCGGCCGGTCGCTCGCCAATGCCGAAGAGCGCCATCACCCCATCGCCGATGAATTTGTCGAGATGGCCGCCGCGGGCATCCACCGCCATGCCCATGGCGCGGAAATACCGATTGAGCAGGAACACCGTATCGTAGGGAAGTTTCTTATGCGCCAGCTGGGTGAAGGCCCGCAAATCGGCAAACAGGATAGCGATCTCCTGCTCGCGGCCCTGCAGATAGCCGGGTCTTGCCCCGGCATCGCGCGTCGTGGCACGGCCGGCAGCAGAGGCACGATCTCCACCGGCTTGGTCGGCCGAGTCTGGCAGGCGAGCCGCACGCTGGGCGGCGCGCCGACACGATCCAGCACGCGTGCGCTCCTCGGGACTGGCGGACGGCAAGTCTTCGAGCCCGTCCGCGATATGGACCCGGCAGGTGGAACAGCGCCCGCGTCCGCCGCAGACCGAGGCATGGGGAATGCCGGCCTGGCGGCTTGCCTCCAGGAGGGGCGGCCCCGATGCAGCTCGACGACCTGGCCATCGGAATATGTGACGCTGACCGATTGGCGCCGGATGCATCTCACTGCGAAAGAGGCGCGCCGAGATCGCCGCCATCAGAATGACGGCATAGGCGGCCAGCAGAATTTGCCGCGCCTCATAGAGGCTCGCCAATTGGGAAGGCATCGGCGAAGTGAATGATCGCCGCGGCCCGGTCGTACCAGCCGGGCTGAAGATAAAGCGCCGCCACCTCGCGCCCGGCGGACACGGTGCCGAGAACGGCCAAAGTGGGCACCAGCAGGACGCCGCCGAAAAGATAAGGCTGTGCCGTCGGGTACCAAGGCTTCAACCGCAGCCAGCCGCGCAACCCGATGCAGCCATGCATCCAGGCCACCACCAGGGCGGTCAATTGCAGCAGGCCCTCCATGGGCTTGAAGACCCAGATGACCAGCAGGACGTAATCGTAGTTGTCCTCGGTACCGAAGAACTGATGGGCTCCCCTCGTGCCCAGCAGATGCAGCAGGATGAGCGGCGGGATCGCCAGGCCCAACACCAGCTGGGCCCAATCGGCATGCGAAAGCCCGCGCAGGCTGCGGCGCTGATAGAAGGACCAGAGCGCCAGCGAAAGATGAAGGATGATGGCGCCGTAGAGAACGAATGTCCCGACCCGGTTGCGCCAGATCAGAAGAAGATCGCGCGGCCGTCGGCCAGCGTCTGATGCGAGATCAGGCCGAGGGCATGATTGAGAAAATGCGTCGTCACATAGCCGAACAGGACCAGTCCGCTGGCCAGCCTTATCCGCCGCAGATACGCCGTGTTTTGCATGGCTGCCTGTTGTCGAAAGCGCGGCGGGCAAAGCTGTCAGTTCGCCGCTTCTGTGATAATAGACCCGGCCATGACAGGTTGGAAACTGGAGCGCTTTGGATTGCGCCATCTCGCCAACCCGCGGGTGCGACCCGCGGCCGCGGGTTATCCGACGGAAATGCGCGCCATCCTCTCCCGGGCCGAAGGCTTGGCGGCGTTGGCCGAGATCGAGAGCTGGCCGGGCTATCGTCCGACGGGGCTCCACGAACTACCCGGATTGGCCCACCGCCTCGGCATCGCCCGGCTCTGGTACAAGGATGAAAGCGGGCGCTTCGGGCTCGGCAGTTTCAAGGCCTTGGGCGGCGCCTACGCCGTCTATCGGTATCTGGCCGAGGCGGTGCACGCCCAACGGGGCAGCTTGCCGAGTGCCGCGGCCCTGATCGCCGGCGAACATCTCGACATCACCGGAAATCTCACCGTCGCCAGCGCGACCGACGGCAATCACGGCCGCTCCGTTGCCTGGGGCGCCTCGCTGTTCGGTGCGCGAGCCATCATCTATATCCATGCCACGGTGAGCGAGGGCCGGCGCGCGGCCATCGCTGCCTATGGTGCCGAGGTTCGCCGCGTTACCGGCAACTACGACGATTTGGTCTACCGCTGCGCCGCCGATGCGAAGGCATCGGGTTGGCAGGTTGTTTCCGATACCTCTTATGGCGATTACGTCGACGTGCCGCGCCGGGTGATGCAGGGCTATTGCGTGATGGCGGAAGAGGCGGTGCGCCAATTGGCTGGCGAGCCGCCGACCCATGTCTTTGTTCAGGCAGGCTGCGGCGGGCTCGCTGCATCCATCATCGCTTATTTTTGGGAAACCTGGGGGCCGTCGCGCCCGCGCCTGATCGTCGTGGAGCCCGAGCGCGCCGACTGCGTCTATCGCAGCATCGAGGCCGATACCCGGGTCCAAGTAGCAGGCGATCTGGACACGATCATGGCCGGGCTTGCCTGCGGCGAGGTGTCGACCATCGCCTGGGAGATCCTGCGCGGCGCGACCAGCGATGCCTTGGCCATCCCCGATAGTGCGGCGATCTCGGCGATGCAGGCACTGGCCGAGGGTATCAGCGGCGACGTCCCCATCGTGGGCGGCGAATCCGGCGTGGGCGGTCTTGCCGGATTGCTGGCAGCATCGGCCGACCCGCACGTAGGCAGTTGGCTTGGCCTCGATGAATCGGCCCGCGTGCTCCTGTTCGGCAGCGAGAAGGGGATACAGACCCAGTGCTCTATCGACAGATCGTCGGCCGCGCCGCCGGCGAGCGTGCGGGCGGCATGAGCGAGGCGATCGATCCCGACATCCGCCGCCGGCACCGCGAACAGCGCCGTGCCGAGCGGCTGAGGCTATTGGCCAGCGGGCCGCCCTCGCCCTGCATCAGCGTCTGTCAGATGGACGATGCCACGGGCTGGTGCCTGGGCTGCAAGCGCACCATCGACGAAATCCGCGAATGGATGATCATGCCGCCCGACGAGCGCCAGCGTGTGCTGGACGCCTTGCCGGGGCGACGTTAGCCCGGGAAAGCGACCGACAGATGCCCGAGATTTCGCCAGGCGCGGCGCCCGCGCGCCCATCGCGGGCCGGGTTGGTCCTCCTGGCTTCCATCACGCTGCTTTGGGGCTGCAATTGGCCGGTATTGAAAATCGCCGTGGGCGAGATCCCGGTCTTCACCTTTCGCAGCATCTGCCTTGTTATCGGCGCCGTCGGCATGTTTTTCGCTTGCTGGCTGGAAGGCAAGCCCTGGCGCCTGCCGCGAGGCGACCTGTTGCCGTGTTTTTATGTCGCGATGTTCAACATCACGGGATGGAATGTGGCCTCCACATTCGGGCTGCAGCATATGGCGCCTGGCCGTGCTTCGATCCTGGCCTTCACCATGCCGCTTTGGGCGGCCTTGCTGGCGGTGCCGCTCCTGAAGGAACTGATGACGCTGACCCGCATCGTCGGCCTGATGCTCGGGCTGGCCGGAATGGCGATGTTGATATTGCCCGATATGGCCCATCTCGCGGTCGATCCCCTGGGGCCGATCTACATGCTGGCTGCTGCGATTGTCTGGGCGCTGGGCACGGTAGGGTTCAAGCTTCATCGCTGGTCGGCGCCGATCACGACGGTGACGGCCTGGCAATTCGTGTTCGGCGTCGTGCCGGTGATTCTGGGCGCCCTCGTCGTCGATCACGATGTCTCGCTGGCGGACGTGAGCTGGCATGCCTGGGCGGCGACACTCTATTCCTCGGTGGTCTGCACCGTGTTTTGCTACTGGGCCTGGTTTCGCATCGTCGAGATCTATCCGGCCACGGTCGCGGCGATCGGCACCCTGGGCATTCCTGTCGTGGGCGTGTGGAGTAGCGCCGCCATGTTGGGAGATCCCATCGGCCTGACCGAGATCGTCGCATTGGCGCTGGTGCTGGCCTCGTTGGTCACGGTCCTCATCCTGCCGGGCTTGCAACGCAAGCCTCTGCCGCTGGTCGGCAGCTAGAAACACCGCCTGCGCCCGGCGGCGGCCAACGACAAGGCTGGTGGCGCCTTCCTCCGGTCGGGCCGACCATTTTCCCCCCCCCGGTGATACGGACCTCCGCCCCTAATTAAATAATTGCGCGTGCCTTGCGTCAGAACGGCCGAGAACCGCCGCAGCCTCGGCATCCAACTTCTTCTTCTGACGCCCGCTCAATCGAAATTCGCCGGGTCAAGCCAGGCCTCGAAGGCCGCTTTGATGCCCGGCCATTCGCGATCGGTCATGGCGTACCAGGCGGTGTCGCGGTTGCGGCCTTTGATGACCATGTGCTGGCGAAAGATGCCCTCGAAGGTGAAGCCGAAGCGCTGGGCGGCGCGGCGCGAGGGCGCGTTGCGGGCATTGCACTTCCACTCGAAGCGGCGATTGCCCAGCGTGTCGAAGGCGTATCTGGCCATGAGGAAGATGGCTTCGGTTGCCTGGCGGGTGCGCTGCAGGAGCGGGGTGAACCAGATATGGCCCGTCTCGATCACGCCGTCGGCCGGCGCCATGCGCAGATAACTCGCCATGCCCGCCGCCCGTCCCGTGGCAAAGTCCATCACCGCATAGAACAGAGGATCCTTCGAGGCGGCGCGTTCGACGAGCCAGGTTTCAAAGGACGCGAAATCGGCAAAGGGCCCATAGCCCATATAGGTCCAGATCGCCGGGTCGCCCTGGACTCCGTGGGAGAGTTCGAACAGGTCTCAAGCAGATCAAGGCCAAGACCGTCACCTTTGGCGCCTCCGACATGCCGCTGAAGCCGGACGATCTCGAAGCCTCGGGCCTCATCCAGTTCCCCATGATCATGGGCGGCGACGTGCCGGTCGTGAACCTCTCGGGATCCAGCCAGGGCAGCTCATTCTCAGCGGTCCCGGTCTGGCCGACATCTTCCAGGGCAACATCACCAACTGGAACGACCCGAAGATCGCGGCCCTCAATCCCGGCGTCAGCCTGCCGGACAAGGCGATTGCCGTGGTCACCGCTCCGACGGATCAGGCACCACATTCCTGTTCACCAACTACCTCTCCCAGGCGAGCCCGGATTGGGCCGGCAAGATCGGCGCCAACAGCGCGTCGAGTGGCCGGTCGGCATCGGCGCCAAGGGCAATGAAGGTGTTCGCCAACATGACGAAACAGACCGACGGCGCCATCGGCTATGTCGAATTTGCCTATGCCAAGCAGAACAAAATGACCTTCACCAAGATGGTCAACAAGGACGGCAAGGTCGTGAGCCGAGCATCGAGGCCTTCCAGGCCGCCGCTGCCAAGGCCGATTGGGCCAATGCCAAGGACTACTACCTGATCCTGACCAACCAGGCGGGCGACAACTCCTGGCCGATCACCGGCGCCAGCTTCATCCTGATGTACAAGCAGCCGGCCGATGCCGACGCTTCCCTGACGGCCCTCAAGTTCTTCGAC
>CAVYPG010000010.1:0-163664 GCA_963770335.1 uncultured Alphaproteobacteria bacterium | reverse complement strand
AACGAGAGGGAACTGCGCACCGCCAATGCGCTGGAGATATTGAGCTATACCATCTCCGGAATCGCCGGCCCGGCGCTGGCCGGCCTGCTGATCGCTGCTCATCGGCGCGCCGGCCACGGTGCTCATCGATGTCGTCTCTTATCTTGTGTTTGCGCATCGCGATCGCCGGCATTCGCCTGCCCGCCCCGGCTCCCGCAGCGGCGGGAGAGCGGCGCGCGCAGGGCCTGGGTGCTGCATCTGCGGCTGCTCACCGGCAATCCGGTGCTGTGCAGCATCACCATCATGTTCATCGTCTTCAACACCGGCATGGGGGCGCTCAGCGTCTGGCTGCCGTTCTATGTGACGGGGCCGCTGGGCGGCGGCTCGGCGCTCTACGGCCTGCTCCAGGCGGCCAATGCGCTGGGCGAATCCGCCAGCGCGCTTGGCCTCGGCGCCATCGGCGGCAATCGCTCGCTGGGGCTGAAGATCATGGCCGCGCAGTTGCTCGCCGGCCTGGCTATCGCTCTCATCGCCTTGCTCCCGGGTGTTGCGAGTGCGGCCGCCGGCCTGTTCCTGCTGGGCTTTTTCGATGCGCCGCTCACCATCTGGGCCCAGACGCTGCGCATGGCGATCATCCCGCCGGAACTGCGCGGCCGCGCTCTTCGCCCTGATCCGCTTGTCGATCCAGGCCTTCGGTCCGGTGGGCAGCGCCCTTGCCGGGCTGCTGCTGCCGGTCGTCGGCATGACGGCGATGATCCTGATCTCGGCGGCGGCTATCGGATTGCCGGGTCTCGCCGGGCTCGGGGTTGGCCCGCTGCGGCGCGCGCATGGCCCGGAGGCGAGCCGGCCGGTCAGAAGCCTAAGCGGCCGGGGCCGCCGCCTCGCGCTCGGCCTTGCTCTTGCGCACGCTCTCGCTCTTCAGCTGGCCGCAGGCGGCCATGATGTCGCGGCCGCGCGGCGTGCGCACCGGGCTCGCATAGCCGGCGTTGAAGACGATGTCGCTGAAGGCGGCGATGGCCTTGTCGCTCGCGCATTCGAAGGGCGCGCCCGGCCAGGCGTTGAAGGGAATCAGATTCACCTTTGCCGGAATGCCCTCGATCAGCTTGATCAGCGCGCGGGCATCGGCCGGCGAATCGTTCACGCCCTTCAGCATCACATATTCGAAGGTGATGCGCCGTGCATTGGAGAGGCCGGGATAATTGCGGCAGGCATCCATCAGCTCGGCGATGGGATATTTCTTGTTGATCGGCACGATGCGGTCGCGCAGTTCGTCATTGGTGGCATGCAGCGAGATGGCGAGATTGACGTTCAGCTCTTCCCCGCAGCGCCGGATCATCGGCACGACGCCGGCGGTCGACAGCGTGATGCGCCGCTTGGAGATGGCGATGCCCTCGCCATCCATGACGATGTGCAGCGCCTTGGCGACATGATCGTAGTTATAGAGCGGCTCGCCCATCCCCATCATGACGATGTTGGAAATGAGGCGCCCATCGGGCGGTGAGGGCCATTCGCCCAGCGTATCGCGGGCCAGCAGCAGCTGGCCCAGGATCTCCGCAGCTCGAAAGATTGCGCACCAGGCGCTGGGTTCCGGTGTGACAGAAGCGGCAGGTGAGCGTGCAGCCCACTTGCGAGGAGACGCAGAGCGCGCCGCGATCCTCCTCGGGAATATGGACCGTCTCGGCTTCCTGGCCATCGGCGAAGCGCATCAGCCATTTGCGCGTGCCGTCGATGGATTGCTGGTCGACGACCACGCCGGGGCGCTCGACGACATAATGCTTGGCGAGTTCGGCGCGGAAATCCTTCGACAGCGTGGTCATCGCCGCGAAATCCGTCAGCCCGCGAAAATAGATCCAGTGCCAGAGCTGGCGCGCGCGAAAGGCCGGCTGGCCGATGGCTTTCAGCTCCTCGGCCAGTTCGGCCCGGTCGAGACCGATCAGATTCTTGCGTGAATCCGCTGCCGGCGCCGGCGGAGCGAACAGTTCGGCGTGCTGCGCCGTGCTCATGCCGGGCCCATCGCGATCCCTACTGAACCTTGCAGGCAGTGCCGATGGCTTGATAGGCCTTGGAGAACCCGCTCAGCGAATAGGTATCGGTGATCTGATTGCCGCGCGCCGACGTGCCCTGGATCGTCAGGGTGCTGCCCTTGCGCATGGCGGCGACCAGCTGCTTGTCGATGTCGGAGTTCTTGGCCCAGGCGCGATCCTTCTGCAGCAGCTCGAGCTGGAAGCTCTGCTTGCCGATGGTGACCTTGACCACGCTGTCCGGCTTGAAATCGTAGCCGGCGACATAGCTCACCTGGTCGCGCACATTGGCCTGGGGCGCGTGGGTGATGGCGATATAGGGCTTGCCGCGGCTGGCGAACTTGCCCGCCTGCTTCTTCGGATCGCTGGTGGCATAGCACAGCGTCTTGCCGCCATCGTCATAGGTGGAGGCACTCCAATCGGTGAATTTGTTGATGGGTGTCGGGCTGCCGGCAGCATGGGCCAACCCGGCGCTACCGGCCAGAACCCCAAGGGCCAGACCGAGAGCCGCCACCATCACCGCAATGCCACGCGCCTTGAACAAGTTCGTCATCATCCTGGCCCTAACCCTGCTATCCGACTGAAGGTGAAAGATGGTGCTGTCTGGCGCAATTCGCCAGCGGTGATCCGCCAGAGGCTCGTTCCCGTATCATATTGCTGTGCAACAGGCAATTTCACTCCCGCGCCTCTCAGAAATTTCATTTGGGGCACTTCCATACCCATCCAGAACAACAACCGGCCCTCGCCTTGCCCGCTGGTCGGGCTTGGGGCTAGATAAGCCCGGTGACCCGCTCCCCGACCCGCGAAGGGAACCGCGACAGACCTGTCCAGGTTCCCGAGGCCGCAGCGCCCGCGGACCGGTTTACCTCGGCGACGGTTTGCCAACGGCTGATTTACCAGGGGCCGGTCCGTCCACGCCTTGCCGGCAATTTGGCCGGCGAGCTGATCGCGCGTATCGCCCGCAAGGCCGACCGCGCCGCCTTTGCCGAGCTTTTCCGCCTGTTCGCCCCCCGGCTCAAATCCTATCTCATGCGGCAGGGATGCGATTTCTCCCTCGCCGAGGAGCTGATGCAGGAAACCATGGTCATGGTCTGGCGCCGGGCAGCCAGCTTCGAGCCCCAGCGCGCATCGGCCACAACCTGGCTGTTTACCATTGCCCGCAACAAACGGATCGATTCGCTGCGCCGCCAGCACCGGCCGGAGATCGATCTGGCCGATCCGGCCCTGGTTCCCGATCCCGCGCCCAGCGCCGAAGAGCCCGTCCTGGCCAATGAGCGCGGCCGCCGCCTGGCCGAGGCGCTGGCCGCCTTGCCCGTGGAACAGGCTGCCTTGATCCGCCTTGCCTATTTCGACGATCGGGCCCATAGCGACATCGCCGCCGAGACCAGGCTTCCCTTGGGCACGGTCAAATCGCGGCTGCGCCTGGCCCTGGTCAAGCTGCGCCGGGCGCTGGAGGAGTACGAATAATGGCCTCCGAGCGCCCCCCTTATCGTCCCACCTATCGCCCGGGCCATCATCCGGCCGAAGAGCAGCTGGCAGGCTATGCCGCCGGCGAGATGGCGGAGGCGCCCTCGCTGGTGATCGCAACCCATCTGGCGCTGTGTCCTGCCTGCCGGCGCCAGGTCGCCGATTACGAGGCGCTGGGCGGCGAATTGCTGAACGAATTGCCGGGCGAACCCCTGGCCGAGGGCAGCCTGAGCCAGACCCTGGCCCGGCTGGATGCGACTGATGCGAAGGCGCTCGCCCCAAGGTAGCCGCCCCTAAGACGACCGGAACCGCGCCACGCTTAGACGAGGCTTTCCTGCTGCCTCAGCCGCTGCGCGACTATATGTCTCAGGCCTGGGCGGATAAGGCGAACTGGCGCAAGGCCATGCCGGGCTTGCGCGTCCTGAAGCTGAAGGCCGAAGGGGCGAAGGTCTGGATGATGGAGTTGCAGCCCAGCCGGCCCATCCCCCATCACGGCCATACGGGCCAGGAGATGGTGCTGGTGCTTTCCGGCGGCTATCACGATGGCGCAGTCGGCTATGGCCCCGGCGATCTGCATGTGTCCGGGCCGGAGACGATCCATGAGCCGATCACCGATCAGGACGGTCCCTGTCTCTGTCTGGTGATGGTGGAAGGCTCGCTCCGCCCGACGAGCTGGCTGGGGCGGATCGTCTCGGGCTTGATGGGGTTCTGAGACGCTACTCCGCCGCCCGCTTCCGCTGCTTCTTCTTCCATAGCGGTTCGCCATGGACATGCGCCGCGGCGCGCCGTTCGGCCCCGCCGGCCCGCACTGGGCGTTCAGCGAAACGTCCCAGGCTGATCATCCGGTCATACATCACCAGGGCGCCGGCGATGGCGACATTGACGCAGAACTTCGTCGGGATCTTCACCAGGAAATCGCAGCGTTCCACCAATGCTGGCGACAGGCTCGACAATTCCGCGCCCAGCACATAGGCCGCCTGGCTAGGATGGGTGAAGCTCGGCAGGTCGGACGCGTCGTCGCGGAATTCCACCCCCACCAGCCGGCAGCCATGGGGAAGCTGCAGATCGTCGAGGCTGCCATAGGCATGAAAGGGCAGGCTCGCCACCGCTGCCGAGGTATCCGATTGGGCCGCCGCTTTGGCATCGAATGCCGCGCCGATGGTGAAGGCGAAGCCGGCGCCGAAGGCATGGGCGCTCCGCAGCAGGCTGCCGAGATTCATCGGCTTGCTGATGCCCTCGACCCCGATGCCAAAATAGCCGCGCATGAGGGCGGAGCTTGCATGGGCGCTTTCCGCGCGGCAAGGTGTTTTGGTCCAGCGTCGTTCACCCATTCCGCGAATTTATTCCCATGGCTAATCGCCAACCGCCCCTCATCGTCGAAGTCACCCGCGGCAAAAAAGACGCCGGCGATTTTGTCGAAAGCCGCCATCGCTGCCATGTCGCGGTGGTGACGCGCGATGGCAGCGTCGTCAAAAGCTGGGGCGATATCGACCAGCCGATCTATGCCCGTTCGGCGATCAAGCCGATTCTGGCCCTGGGGCTGGTGGAAAGCGGCGCTGCCGATGCTTTCAAGCTGAGCGATGCCGAAATCGCCCTCGCCTGCGCTTCCCATAGCGGCGAGCCGCAGCATGTGGACCGGGTGCGCGCCTGGCTGAAGCGTGTCGGCCTTTCCGTTGGCGATCTCGAATGCGGCGCGCATATGCCCTATAACGAAGCGGCGATGCGCGCCATGGTGCGCGCCGGAATCGAGCCCGATGCCAGCCACAACAATTGCTCGGGCAAGCATTCCGGGTTCCTCACCACCGCCGTTCATCTCGGCCTGCCGACCAAGGGCTATATCCAGTACGAGCATCCGATCCAGCAACGCCTGCTGGCCATCATGGAGCAGCTCTGCGATCTGCCGCTGGGCAATGCGGCGCGCGGCATCGATGGCTGCGGCATTCCCACCATCGCCATCCCGATTTCCAATACCGCGCGCGCCATGGCCAGGCTTGCCGATCCCAGCGACCTGGCGCCGGCGCGCGCGGCGGCGGCCCGGCGCATCATCCACGCCATGACCGCCGAACCGGTGATGGTGAGCGGCACCGGCGAATTCGGCAGCGAGGTGATGCGCACGGCCCATGGCAAGGTTGCGATCAAGGGGGGCGCGGAGGGAGTCTATATCGGCATCGTTCCGGGCCAGGGTCTTGGCATCTGCATCAAGAACGAGGACGGCACCTCGCGAGGCGCAGAAGCCGCCATCGGCCGGATGCTGGTGGAGCTGGGCGTGCTGAGCGACGACGAGCGCGCCAGCCTCGCCGGCCGGCTGACGCCGATCCTTTCGAACCGCGCCGGCACCAAAATCGGCCGCATCCGCACGGCGGCCGACGCTGCTTTCTAGGGCCGCCACGATGCGCGCCGTTCAATGCATGGCCTGGGGCGGCCTGGAAAAGCTGGAGCTTCACGATATTCCTGCACCGGGCGCTCCGGCCGCGGGCGAAATCCTGATCGATGTGGCGGCGGCCGGGCTGAACTATGCCGATCTGCTGATCACCGCAGGCAAATACCAGGAGCGGCCGCTGCCGCCCTTCACGCCGGGATTCGAGATCGCGGGCCTGGTTCGCGCCGTGGGTCCCGGTGTTAGCAGGATCAAGGCGGGCCGACGCGTTCTGGCCGCCGTCGACAGAGGCGGCTTCGCCGAACAGGCGATCGCGCGCGAAAGCGACACCTTCGCCATTCCCGATGCGATGGATTTCGCTGTCGCCGCCGGATTCGCCATCGCCTATGGCACCTCCTATGGCGCGCTCACCTGGCGTGCCGATATCAAGCCCGGCGAGCTGCTGCTGGTGCTGGGTGCGGCCGGCGGCGTCGGGCTGACGGCGGTCGAGATCGGCAAGGCCCTGGGTGCGCGGGTCATCGCCTGTGCCGGCGGGGCGGAGAAACTCGCCATCGCCAAGGCCCATGGCGCCGATTTCACCATCGACTACCGCGAGGAGAATCTGCGCGGCCGCCTGCGCGAGATCAGCGATGGCGTCGGCGTGGATGTGGTCTATGACCCGGTGGGCGGCGAGAGTTTCGATATCGCCATGCGCTCGACCAATTGGAACGGGCGTCTCATCGTTGTCGGCTTCGCCGGCGGCACCGTGCCGCAAATTCCCGCCAATATCCTGCTGGTCAAGAATCTCGCGGCACTGGGATTCTACTGGGGCTCCTATCGTTTCAAGCAGCCGGCGCTGCTGGCGCCCGCCTTTGCCCAGATGTTCGAGTGGTGGCAGCAAGGCAAGCTGAAGCCGCGGATTTCAGGCCGCTACGATCTGGCGGAGGTGAAGACGGCGCTGACCGTGGTGGCGGAGCGCAAGGCCATCGGCAAGATCGTGCTCACGACCGGATAATGAGCGACCCTGTCGCCGATCAATACGAAGCCTATCCCTATCCCAGCCGCAATCCGCAGGATGAAAAGACCCGGCTGATCGACGGATCGCCCAGCAATCTGGACGAGGTCGATCACTATATCTTCGCCGGCGCGCGGGATTTTCGCCTGCCGTTTCGCGCGCTGGTCGCGGGCGGGGGCACCGGCGATGCGGCGATCCTGCTGGCGCAGAACCTTGCCGACCGGAACTGCCCGGCGGAAGTTCATTATCTCGATCTCTCGGCAGCCTCGCGGCGCATCGCCGAAGCCCGCGCCAAGGTCCGTGGCCTGAGCAATATCCGCTTTCATACCGGCTCGCTGCTCGATCTGCCGCGCCTCGATCTCGGCCGCTTCGACTACATCGATTGCTGCGGCGTGCTGCATCATCTGGCCGATCCCCCCGCCGGGCTCGCGGCACTGGCCGCCGCGATGGCGCCCGATGGCGGCATGGGGCTGATGCTCTATGGCGCGCTGGGGCGTAGCGGCGTCTACGAGGCGCAGGCGATGTTGAAGGCGCTGGGTGCCGCAGCTGAGCGATCTTTCGACCGGCATCGATCTGGCCAAACGACTGATCGGGCAACTGCCCAGCGACGAACGCGCTGGCGCGCAACCCCGCCATCGGCGATTACCGGCGCGGCGAGGATGCGGCTTTGGTCGACCTGCTGCTGCATCGGCGCGACCGCGCCTATCGCGTCGCGGAGATCGCTGGCCTGGTCGAGGGCGCGGGGCTGGAGATCGTCTCCTTCATCAATCCCTGGCGCTACGATCCCGATAGTTATCTGAGCGATGCGAAACTGAAAGCGCGGCTGGCACCGCTTGCGCCGCTGATGCGCGCCAGCTTTGCCGAAATGCTGGCGGGCAATATCAAATCCCACATCTGCTATGTGGTGGCGTCTGGCCGCGCTGCCTCGGCCATGGCGCGGCCCGATGATCCCGCCGCCATTCCGGTGCTGCGCGAGGCGGATGGCGCTGCCTTTGCGCGCGCCATCAAGGACGACCGGATTTCCGTTCGCAGCGACGGGCTGGAGATGTCTTTCACCCTGCCCCGTCTTGCCGCCGCTATCCTCTCGCGTATCGATGGCAAGCAGTCGCTGTCTGAAATAAACCGGCGGCTGGAGGCCGAGGCGGGCATTCGCCCTGCTGCCTTCGACAAAGACTTTGCCGCCCTTTACAAAGTGATGAATGGCATCGGGCGCATGACGATCCGCCGCCCAAGCTGACGGAATATTTGGCGCATGAAGGGGATGCGATGATTTCTCGCGAATACCGGCTGTTTCTGAAACGCTGGCTGAAGAACCCCGGACAGATCGGCGCGATTGCGCCCAGCAGTGCCCGCCTGGCCAATGCCATGGCGCGCCAGGTGCCGCGCGGCGGCAGCGGCCCGGTGATCGAACTCGGCGGCGGCACGGGCAAGATCACCGCCGGCTTGCTGCGCGCCGGCATCGATCCTTCGCGTCTGGTCGTGATCGAACGCGATCCCCACCTTCATCGCCTGCTGCAGCAGCACTACCCCAAGATCCATGTGGTGCTGGGCGATGCCGCGGAACTTGCCAAGGCCGTGCGGCCGCTGGGCATCACCGAGGCCGATGCGGTCGTCTCCGGCCTGCCGCTGCTGATCTTTCCGCGCGAGGTCCAGGATGCGATCGGTCGTGGCGTGTTCGAGCTGCTGAAGCCCGGCGCGCCCTTCATCCAGTTCACCTATGGGCCCTATTCGCCCGTGAGCCGCGAGCGCCTCGGCATCACCGGCAAGGTGGCGAGCTGGGTCGGCATCAACCTGCCGCCGGCCAGCGTCTGGGTCTATCGCCGCGCGGTGAGCTAAGGGCGGTTCGCTAAAGATTATCGCGCGGAATCTTGTAGTCCCAGACTTGCGCGAATTCCTGGCTGTCGTTCAGGAAGGTTTTCATCTCGGCCCTGAGTACGAAATCGGTCGCCGTCACGCTCTGCCGGCTGCGTGCTTCCACGCGAATGCGCCAGCCTGGCCGGCCCATCACCGTGGTCAGGACGAAATCCTGCGACGCGCTCAACGGATCGTCGGCCTGGATCGAAAATTCCGAATGGCCCGTGACGTCGTATTCGACATCGGTATCGATGGTCTTCCAGGCGCCGCGGTCGCGGTTGCGGATGAGGGTCACCCTGCCCTCGCTCATTTCTTCTTCCAGCCGATCCTGCGATTTCGTAGTGCTGCGCGGCCGGGTCTCGACAATGGATTTGGGTTCCGCGCCTTCCGGCTCGCCGAAGGGCGCCAGGCCTTCATCAATGGCGCGCTCGGCCTCACGGATCGGCAACAGCAGCCGGCTCGAAGCACCATGCAGCGTCAATCTGGGTTTTTCCGGTGAGGGCCAGCTGATGGGCCAATAGGCGCTGGAGATTGCAAGGCGAATGCGATGGCCCGGCGCGAAAGAGTGGGCGGTGGCGCAGAGGGGAATGCGAATCTTGTAGCGCTGGCCCGGCACCAGCGGCGCCGGATTCTCGTCGCTCTCGCGATGGCT
The DNA here is from genome assembly GCA_963770335.1 of uncultured Alphaproteobacteria bacterium. Lineage (GTDB taxonomy): Bacteria > Pseudomonadota > Alphaproteobacteria > Dongiales > Dongiaceae > DASXQK01. Next base: position 154,320 of record CAVYPG010000010.1, on the reverse strand, counting down.
GAGATTGAGCAGGCCATAGGTGATGCGCAGCGAAGCGCCATCCGGTGCGAGGTCGCAGAGCCTGACGGCGAGATGGGCCTGCGGCCTGTCGGATTCGATTTCGATCTCGACTGCCGGCTCGCCGAAGATCTCGATTGGCGCGTTCAGTGGCACGCTGTCGAAGCAGAGACTTTGGGCGTCGTCGATGCGCTGGTCGTCGGAAAGATCGGGACCGAGTCCGTAGGAGCATTGATAGCCGGCGCGATAGCCGGTGGTTTCCGGGCTACTGATCTCGAAGGTCTCGGCACGCCGCGCCGCCTGGCCCAGCCCGGATGCGGCCAGCGCCATGGCTTTCGCCGCGCGCTTCGGCGGCCATGTCTGTTCGCCGATCCACCGGCCTGGCCATTCGGGCACCAGTTTGCGGGGCTTCGTCCATTCGCCCATCCACACCCTCACCATGGGCTCTTTCATGATTCCGTTGCGGATGCCTTTCAGCCAGTAATCCCACCAGCGCAGCGCTTCCTGCATGAAGCCGATGGCCGGGCCCGGGCGCGCGATATGGGGCCAGGAATGGGCCCAGGGCCCGATCAGCGCCTTCTTCGGCACGCTGAGACCCTCCAGCAGCGGCAGAATCGAGCGTGCGTAGCTGTCCTGCCAGCCATTGATGGCGTAGACCGCGCATTTGATCCGCGCGTAGTCGTCGCAGATGGAGCCCACCTTCCAGTAGTCGTCACGGCGCTGGTGCTGGAGCCATGTCGCCATCGGCGGCGTGATGTTGTTCAGCCGCTCAAGCCACTGGCGGCGCCAATCCTCGCCGACCACGGCCGGATCGGGCGGGCTTCCCATCTGGGTGAAGAAGGTGTGGCCCCAGCCCATATGCCCTTCCAGCAGACAGCCGCCCATGTAGTGGCAGTCGCCGTTGTAGTGATCGTTGAAGAAGCCCATGGGCATGATGGCCTTCAGCGCCGGCGGCGCCAGGGCGGCGACCTGCAAACTGTTGATGCCGCCCCAGGAGATGCCCCACATGCCGACGGCGCCGCTGCACCAGGGTTGGCAAGCGAGCCATCGGACGACATCGGCGCCGTCGCGCCGCTCGGGCCCGTCATATTCGTCGAGCATCACGCCTTCGGAATCGCCGGTGCCGCGGATATCCACGCGAACGGCGGCATAGCCGTGGCCGGCAAGCCAAGGCTGGGTGATCGAATCGCGATAGACGGTGCCGTCGCGCCGACGATAAGGCAGGTATTCCAGCACGGCGGGCACGGGATTTTTCTCGGCGTCTTCCGGCAGCCAGATGCGCGCGGCGAGCCGCGTACCATCGGGCATGGGAATCCACTCGGTCATGATCTCGCGCACCGGGCGCGGGAAATTCGCTCACATAGCGCATGGGACCATGATGCCTGCGCCGCGGTGGGCCCAGCAAGCGCGGTCGGCAGCGTGCCCGTCACGCAAAGCGGCGGTTTAGGCCCAGCTCATCTGGATCATGTCCAGCGAAGGCGGCGCGATGTGGGTATCGGAGAGCAGGCCATGGACCTGGCCGCGATGATGGGTCTGGTGATTGAACAGATGCGCCAGCACCTGGGCCAGCGGCGTGTGGCGTTCTTCGCCGGCCATGTTGGCATAGTCGAGCTTGCCGGTCAGATCGGCATCGGCGTAGCGGCCGACGACATCGGCGATGCGGGCATCTTCCTTGCAGCCCGTGCGGCGCGCAGCTCGTCGAAATCGTCGTAGAGTTCCTGGTTGAGGGCGGTGATTTCCGCGGGCTTGCTGACCAGGGGTCCGCCCAGGTGTTGCCGTCAGGCGCGAGAGCCAGACGCGATCACCCACCAGGATATGGTTGAGGGTGGCGTGGATCGAGCCGAAGAAGGAGGGCCGCCTGGCCTTGCGCTCCGTATCGGAGAGCTCGGCCGCCGCCGCATAGATCCGCTCATTGGCCCAGGCGTTGTAACGGGCCAGCTGGCGAAAATAGGCGGCATCCATCGGCTCCTCCTCTTCGGGTCCACCATCCGCTCACGGTTTCCAGAACGGCTTGGAAACCTCGTGTTCGACATCGGCGGTGCTGATGCCGATATCGTGCAGCAGCCGGTCGTCCAGCGCCATCAGATGCATGCGGTCCTTGTGGCGGCGCTGCCAGGTCACGAAACCATCGATGACGGTTTCCACGCCGGCATCCAGGGCGTGAACAAAACGTGACCAACCATTGTTGTGCAGGCCGGAACCATGAGAACTCGTCCCATTCGCATATAACCGGTTCATCGTCATCTCCTCTGGTTGAGCAGCGTTTGTGCTGCTGTTGGAGAGGAATTTGGCAGCGAAATGAGTTGATCTCAAACGATCGTTTCTCATATGTTTTGTTAGAAAAACTAACAGGTGAAATATGGCTGAAAGATTGCCACCCCTGAACGCCCTGCGAAGCTTCGAAGTGGCCGCCCGCCACCTCAGTTTCACCAAGGCCGCCGAGGAATTGCACGTCACCCACAGCGCAATCAGCCATCAGATCAAGGCCTTGGAGGAATGGCTGGGAATCCCTCTTTTTCGCAGGGTCAATCGGGGACTTTTGCTCACCGAACCGGGCCAGGCCTATCTGAAGCCAGTGCGCGAATCCTTCCAGAAGCTGGGCGAGGCGACATGGCGGCTTAAGGCGAAGGGCCGCAGCGGGCCGTTGACGGTCAGCGTCATGCCCTCCTTCGCCAGCAAATGGCTGGTGCCGCGGCTGCGCCGCTTCCGCGAGCGCCACCCCGATATCGACGTGCGGATTTCGGCATCACCCGATCTCACCGATTTCGACAGCGAGGATGTGGATGTCGCGGTGCGCTATGGCCGCGGCAACTGGAGCGGCGATCTTCGCTTCGATCTGCTGATTCGCGACAGCATGTTTCCGGTCTGCAGTCCGAAGCTGCTCGAAGGGCCGCTGCCTCTGAAGACGATCGCGGATCTAAGCCATCACACGCTGCTGACGGATTACGACTGGCGCGTCGATTTCTGGCAGCTCTGGCTGGATGCGGCGGGGGTGAACGATCTGGTGCCCCGGCATGCGCTCAGCTTCAATTATTCCAACTTGATGCTGCAGGCCGCCATCGACGGGCTGGGTGTGGCGCTGACGCAGAATGCGCTTGCCGGCGACGATCTTGCGGCGGGCCGCCTGGTGCGGCTGTTCGACGTGACGCTGCCGACAGACTATGCCTTTTACGTGGTGACGCCCTCGCTGACGGCGACGCGGCCGAAGATCGTCGCCTTCCGTGATTGGCTGCTGGATGAGGCCGGTCTCGACCGCGAGGATCGGTCGGGGTAGGGGCGGGTTCGAGGGGAAGAATAGAAAACCACAGAGGCACAGAGGCATGAGACGAGTAAACGGCTCGTCGCTACCCTCATCCGTCATGCTTGGGCGGCGCAGGCCGAGCTGTCTCCACTGGTTCGTTCTTCGCAGATCAATGTGGATGCCCGCCTCAAGGGCAGGGCTGACATCGAGGAGGCAGGTGAACGGCTCGATCTCTCTGTGCCTCTGTGTCTCTGTGGTTCGTCTTTCTTCGCCTCGGCAGACTCTCGGCCGGCCACGAGGCCGTATTTGTTCATCATCGCTGCCATCTTCGCCGGGTCCGGTCCGCCGGCAGCGCCCGCGATCTCGGCGATGTCGCGGAAATACTGCGCGCCGATATCCGGCGTCAGCATGATGAGGGCTCTTGGCCGGCGCCTCATGGGGATTGCTGAAGGCGTGCACCACGCCGCGCGGCGTGTGCATGCGATCGCCGGGGCCGAGATCGCGCGTCTCATCGCCCACCGAATAACGCAGCTTTCCCTCCAGCACATAGACGATCTCTTCATTGCCGCTATGGCTGTGGGCCGGCGGCACGCGCGCACCCGGCCCGACCGTCAACTCGAACATGCCCGTCGCCGTGCCGCTGACGGTTCCGTCGACGAGATAGCGGATCTCAAGCCCGCCGATGCGGATCGGGGCTCTGGGCCTGCGGCTGCATGTGTGTCTCCGTCAATTCAGGAAGGGTTCGAGGCGGTCCATCGCCTCACCGAGGCGCTTGGTGCTGGAAGCAAAGCACAGGCGAAGAAATCCCTCGCCGCCGGTGCCGAAGGCAGCACCCGGCGCCATGCCGACGCGGGCCTCGTCCACCAGCTTGATGGCGAGTTTATGGGAGTCCGGTTCGCCATCGACCTGGAACATCAGATAAAAGGCCGCATCGGTCTGCGTCACCTTCACCCGCTTCATGCCGCCCAGGCGCTGGGTCACCAGATCGCGCCCGGCGCGAAAACGCTCGAGCTGTTCGGCCACGAAGGGCTCGCCCTGTTCGATGGCCGCGACCGCCGCGCGCTGCAGGAAAGGCTGGCCGCCGCTGGTATTGAACTCCAGCAGGCGTTCGACGACGAGGTGCGAGAGCCTTGGGCATCACCATCCAGCCGAGCCGCCAGCCGGTCATCGCCCAGGTCTTGGAGAAACTGTTCACCGCGATGACCGGATCGTCGGGCTTGGCGAATTGCAGGACCGAGGGCGCGACCGGCCGGTCATAGATCAGGCGGCTATAGACCTCGTCGCAGACGAACCAGATATTCTTGCGCCGGCAGAATTCGACGATCGCCTGCATCTGATCGGCCGGCATGACCCAGCCCGTCGGATTGCCGGGCGATGCTGCATAGATGACCTTGGTGCGCGCATCGCAGGCGGCGAACAGCTTGTCGAGATCGAGATGCCAGTGCGCCGCCTCGTTCACCAGCGGCACCATGCGCACCTCGCCGCCCATGATCTCCACCGTGGCGAAGATGTTCGGCCAGACCGGCGAGACCGCGACCATGTTGTCGCCGGCATTGATGGCGATCTCCATGATGACGATCATCGCATTCATGCCCGCCGAGGTGACGGCAATGCGCTCATCGGCAATCTCCACGCCCCAATGCCGCTTGTGATAGCTGGCCAGCGCCTGGCGCAATTCGGGAATGCCGCGCTTGTGGGTATAGAAAGTCTCGCCGGCGAGCAGCGATTTGTAGGCTGCGTCGGCAATGAATTTCGGCGTCGCCAGATCGCCTTCGCCGACACCCAGCATGATCAGGCCCGGCTTGCCGAAACCGCGGCGCCAGACATCGACAATCTTGGAATCCTCGAGCTCTTCGATCTGTTGGCGGATGGGCAGGTTCATATGGTCCTCAGCCGGCGATTGCGGTGCTCTGTTTTAAAGACCGGCCGGGCGTCCGGCCAGAGACGCCGGGTGCAAGACTGCCATGCCAAGACGGGCATCCAGGGCCCTGTATCGGATTGTCAGGCGACAAGTAAGACCGATCAGCCCTTGGCGGCGTCGGCTGCTAGCCGCTTCGCCAGCTCCGGCATCATGGCGGCGTCCGCATTGGCAAAGGCGAGACGCAGGAACCCGTCCTGGGCCGGGCCGAACATGCTGCCGGGCAGCGCCAGGATGTTCTGCTCATCCGCCAGCCGTCTTGCCACCTGCATGGCCGGGCGCTGGCCGAAGGGATGGGCAAGATAGGCGAAATAGGCGCCGGCGCTGATCAGCCGGTAACCCAGATCGTTGCGCGCCAAAGCGCGCTTGATCGCTTCCAGGCGCTCGCGCATCAGGCCGGTATTCTTGCGCCGCCACTCGCCCAGATGCCCCAGGCCATAGATCGCCGCCAACTGCCCGATGCGCGGCGCGCAGATGGAGATCGTGTCCATCGCCTTGGCGATCTCATTGCCCAGGCGTGGCACCGGTGATGATCGAGCCGACGCGATAGCCGGTCAGGCAATAGACCTTGGAGAAGCTGTAGAGCTGCACCAGCGTGTCGCGCCAGTCGGGTTCGGCGAACAGATCGTGGGGCGCGCCATCCTTGGGCAGGAAATCGCGATAGGTCTCGTCCAGGATCAGCGCCAGGCCGCGCGAGCGCGCGAGACGAAAGAAGGCGGCGATGACCTCGGGCGGATAAATCGCGCCGGTCGGGTTGTTGGGCGTCACCAGCACGATGGCCCGCGTGCGCGGCCCGATCAGCTTCGCCGCTTCATCGGGATCCGGCACGCCGCCGCGATCGGCGCGGAAGGGCAGATGGCGGGCGGTGATGCCCTGCATATCCAGCCACATCTGGTGATTGAAGTAATAGGGTAGCGGCAGGATGACCTCGTCGCCCGCCGCGGCCAGCGCCATGATGGCAAGACAAAAGGCCTGATTGCAGCCGGCGGTGATGCTGACATCGTCAGCCACGATGCGCGCGCCGTAAAAGCTCGCCATGTCGGCGGCGAGATCGGCGCGCAGCGCCGGCAGGCCCGGCACGTCGGTATAGCGCGCGCTCGCTGCCTCACCGATGACCGAGGCCAGATGATCGGTCAGCGATTTGGGCGGCGGATATCCCGGCACCGCCTGGGCCACGTCGATCAGCGGCTTGTCGGCGGGAAAGCTGCGCCCGGCGATCCAGCTATGGGCCTCGGGGATCGGCGGCGGGGCCACGGCAGCGAGCAGGCGGTTGGGCGAGAGTTTCATTCGGACACCTTTACCGCGCCCAGAGATACGTCGATGCGAGCAACCACTCGACCGTCATGCTTGGGGCGGCCGAAGGCCGAGCCCGAGCATCCACGACTTCTTTCGGAGCGGAATAAAGAAAGACGTGGATGCCCGCCTTCGCGGGCATGACGGCTGAAGAAAATGGCTCCGGCGGTGCTTCATTCTCGATCTGGTGGTGAATCCATCTTCACTCACTCAGCTCCGCGCGGTTGCGGAACAGGTCGAGCGCTTCCGGATTGGCCAGCGCCTCGCGGTTCTTGATGGTCGCGGCCATGGACCACGTCGCGCACCGCAAGCTCGGTGATCTTGCCGCTCTTGGTGCGCGGGATGTCCGTCACCTGCAGTATCTTCGCCGGCACATGGCGTGGCGTCGTGTTGCGGCGGATCTGCTGGATGATCTTCTTGCGTAGCGCCTCATCCAGCGCTAGCGCCGGGTTGCAATCGCACGAACAGCACGACGCGCACATCGCCCTCCCAATCCTGGCCGATGACGATGCTCTCGGCCACCTCGGGCAGTTGCTCGACCTGGCGATAGATTTCCGCCGTGCCGATGCGCACCCCGCCGGGATTGAGCACGGCGTCGGAGCGGCCATAGATGATCATGCCGCCATGGGGCGTCAGCTCGACATAGTCGCCATGGCACCAGATGCCGGGATATCGCGCGAAATAGGCGTTGAAGTATTTCTGCCCGTCGGGATCGTTCCAGAAACCGATGGGCATGGAAGGGAAGGGGGCGGCGCAGACGAGTTCGCCCTTTTCGCCCACCACCGGCTTGCCCGCCTCGTTCATCACCTCGACCTTCATGCCGAGGCCGCGGCACTGGATCTCGCCGCGCCAGACGGGGCCGATGGGATTGCCCAGCACGAAACATGAGACGATGTCGGTGCCGCCGGAGATCGACGACAGGCAGACGTCCTTCTTCACCTGCTGATAGATGTAATCGAAGCTTTCGGGCAGCAGCGGCGAGCCGGTAGAGGCGATGGTGCGCAGCGCAGCCAGGTCGTGAGTCTTGATCGGCGTGATCTCCGCCTTGTGGCAGGCGTCGATGAACTTCGCCGAGGTGCCGAAGAAGGTGCAGCGCTCCTCGGCAGCGAAATCGAACAGCACATTGCCGCTGGGATGGAAGGGCGAGCCGTCGAAGAGCAGCAAGGTAGCGCCCGAGGCCAGCCCCGTGACCAGCCAGTTCCACATCATCCAGCCGCAGGTGGTGAAATAGAACTGGCGATCGCCCGGCTTGATATCGCTGTGGAGCTGATGTTCCTTCAGATGCTGCAGCAGCGTGCCGCCGGCGCCATGGACGATGCATTTCGGCACGCCTGTGGTGCCCGAGGAATACATGATGAACAGCGGATGGTTGAAGGGCAGGCGTTCGAAGGCGATGTCACCGGCCTTATAGGGTGCGATGAAATCGGCGAGGCTGACGGCCTTGGGCAATTTCGAAAGATCGGGCTTGTCGGCGAGATAGGGCAGCACGACGACGCGCTCGACGCTGGGCAGGCTCTTCAGGCATTCGCCGATCCGTTCCAGCGAATCGAAACTCTTGCCGCCATACCAATAGCCGTCGGCGGTGATCAGCAGCTTGGGCGCGATCTGGCCGAAGCGGTCGAGCACGCCCTGCACGCCGAAATCCGGCGAACAGGAAGACCAGGTGGCGCCGATGGCCGCGGCGGCCAGCATGGCGGCGAGCGTCTCCGGCAGATTGGGCACGAAACCGGCGACCCGGTCGCCCGGCTTCACACCGGCCGCCCGCATGGCCTGGGCCAGGCGCGACACCAGATCGTAGAACTGGCCATGACTGAATCGCCGGCGAACCTTGTCCTCGCCGCGGAAGACGATCGCATCGCTATCATCGCGCCGGCGCAGCAGATTCTCGGCGTAGTTCAGCCGCGCCTCGGGAAAGAAGCGGGCGCCCGGCATCTTGCCCGGATTCTCGATGCCGATTTTGCCCGGGCCATCGCCGATCACGCCGGCGAAGTACCAGATGGCGCGCCAGAAGGCCTCGGGCTCGGCGACCGACCAGGCATGGAGGGCCGCCATGTCCACGGGCTTGCCAACCTGGCGGCAGAAGCGGGCGAGATTGCTGGCGGCGATGCGATCGGCGCCGGGCTTCCAGAGGGGTTCCTGATCGGTCATCGCGGCGTCTTTTTCGGGCGGTCGGAGCACGGATCAAACAGGGGCGATGCGCCGCTGGCAAGCGCCTTCCGCAGCCCTGCCCGGCGTTCGCGCGCCATGGTGACTTCGCGGTCAAGCGTCTAGGCTTGAGCTTGAATTCCCGGGGGTCCGACGCGGGGGCATGAAAGCGCTCGCCATCCATAGCCGTCTCAGCCAGCCGCTCCAGGCCATATTCTGGATGCTGAATTCCGGCTTTTTCTTTTCCTGCCTGAATGCCGAGATCCGCTATCTCTCGGATTTCCTCCACCCCTTCGAAATCGCCTTCTTCCGCAGCCTGTTCGGCCTTTCCTTCATGCTGCCCTGGCTGTTCCGCACCGGTATGGGCGGGCTCAAGACCGCCCGGCTGAAGCTCTATACCTTCCGCACCACGCTGGGCCTGATCTCCATGCTCTGCTGGTTCACGGCGCTTTCCTTGCTGCCCTTGGGCCAGGCCGTGGCGCTCAGTTTCACCTCGCCGTTGTTCGCGACGGTTGGGGCCGCCCTGTTCCTGCATGAGGTGGTGAGGGGGCGACGCTGGACCGCAACGCTCATCGGCTTCATCGGTGTCCTGATCATCGCCCGGCCGGAAGCGGTGGGCCTCAGCCTCGGCGTCGTGCTCGCCATCAGCTCCTCAGTGCTGAACGCAGCCGTCACCCTGATCGTCAAGCGCCTGTCGCGGACGGAATCGAGCAGCGCGATCGTGACCTACATGGTGCTGCTGATGACGCCCATGTCGCTGGTGCCGGCGCTGTTCGTCTGGCAATGGCCGGCCTGGTCGGTCTGGCCCTATCTGGTGGCAAGCGGCCTGTTCGGCACCATCGGCCATCTCTGCTGGGTGCGGGCCTTCCGCATCGCGGATGCGTCCGCCGTGCTGCCCTTCGACTATGGCCGCATGCTGTTCGCCGCGGCCATCGGCTATTTCGCCTTCAGCGAAATTCCCGACCGCTATACCTGGATCGGCTCGGGCATCATTGCCGCCGCCTCGTTCTACATCGCCCGGCGCGAAGCCGTGCTCAACCGCAAGGAGGCGGCCCTGGCCGCGGCGGCCTCGCCTGTGCCGGTACCGGTGACGGGGAACTAGGCGCCGCCGAGCCTCTTCATCGCATCCTTGGCGCGGCTGCGATGATCGTCCTTGATATGGGGGAAGATGCTGCGTACGGCGGCGGCCAGCACCGCGGCATCGTCGGTATAGCCAAGCCCGGCGATGAAATCGGGAATCACATCGAACGGCAGGACGAAATAGGCGATGGCGCCGAACAGGATCGCCTTGGCCTGGAGCGGCGTCTTGGGATCGATGGCGCAGAAATAGGCGGCGAGTAGCTGGTCGATGAAGGGCAGCCTGCCGGCATGGCGGCGCACCTTGCGCCAGAAACCATCTTCGACGCGCCGCTGGTCGCGGTGCATCTTGTCGCGCTGGAAAATGGTCAGTTCCTGGCCGGCCATGGCTGGAAATGTGGTCCGGGCCCCCGTGCTTCGCAAGACCCTGTGAGAAATGCGGGCTAGCTGCTAAGAAACCGCCGCCTTTTCGGATCAGGGGAACAGATCATGGATGTGAAGGGTCAATCGGCCATCGTCACCGGGGCGGGCTCCGGTATCGGCGCGGATGTGGCGCGGCATCTAGCCAAAGCTGGCGCGAAGGTGGCTGTACTCGACGTCAACAAGGCGGGCGCCGAGGCTGTGGCCAAGGAAATCGGCGGCGTGGCCATCGAATGCGATGTGTCGAAGGCGGCCAGCGCCGAGGCCGCCGTCGCCGCCGCGACAAAGGCGATCGGACCGTCGCGCATCCTGATCAATGTCGCCGGCATCCTCATTCCCGGCCGCGTGATCGGCAAGGATGGGCCGCTGCCCTTGGAGAAATTCGCCAAGGTGATCGAGGTCAACCTGATCGGCACCTTCAACATGATGCGCCTGGCCGCCGCCGAAATGGCGAAGCTCGAGCCGCTGGCCGATGGCGAGCGCGGCGTGATCATTTCCACCAGCTCGGTTGCCGCCTATGAAGGCCAGATCGGCCAGGCGGCCTATGCGGCGTCCAAAGCCGGCATCGTCGGCTTGACGCTGCCGGTGGCGCGCGACCTGGCGCGCAGCGGCATCCGCGTGCTGGCGATAGCGCCAGGCCTGATCGCAACGCCGATGATGCTGAACCTGCCGCCGGACATCCAGAAGAGCCTGGGCGATTCCGTGCCGTTTCCCTCGCGCCTCGGCCACGCCCATGAGTTCTCGCGGCTGGCCCTGCACCTCATCGAGAACACGCTGATGAACGGCGAAGTGATCCGCCTCGACGGCGCGCTGCAGGTTGGCGCCTAAGATGACGACGAAAGTCGCTTACTTCCGTCGTCATCCCAGCGCATCGATCGACTTCGCCAGCTTCACGTCGCGGGCGGATAGCCCGCCGCAGTCATGGGTCGAGAGCGTGATATCGACCTTGTTGTAGACGTTGAACCATTCGGGGTGATGGTCCTGGCTTTCCGCCAGCAGCGCCACGCGGGCCATGAATCCCCAAGCCTCGCTGAAATTCTTGAACTTGAAGGAGCGCTGGATGGCCTCGCCGTTGCGCGCTGCCTTCCATTCGCCCAGTTCCTTCAGCGCCGCCTCGCGCTCGGCCGTCGTCAATTTCGCAACCATGGCGTCTCTCCCTTGCAAAGAGCGTTTCGCTCACTATCGTCTAATGCGTCATGGCGCGCCACGATCCCAAGAATCTTTCGCCGACGCATCGAGGATATCGAGCGGATGGCCAATGAGGCCTTTGCCACCATCCCCGAAGAACTGCGCAAGCATGTCGCCAATGTCGTCTTCAGCGTCGAGGATTTTCCCGATGCGGAGACCGAGCGGCAGATGGGGCTGGAATCGCCCTTCGACCTGCTGGGCCTCTATCGCGGCATCGCGATTCCCCATCACAGCACCCAGCTGGTGCGCCAGGGCAATGACATGATCTTCCTCTATCGCCGGCCGCTGCTGGATTACTGGTGCGAGACCGGACAATCATTGTTCGATGTCGTGCGCCATGTGCTGGTGCACGAGATCGGCCATCATTTCGGCTTCAGCGATGCCGATATGCATCGCATCGAGGCCGAAACCGAGGACGATTAAAGGGCCGCCTCAGGCGCGCAGTTTGCGTGGCTCCGTCTTGGCCAGCCGGTCGGCGGCGAGCGTGCGGGCGAGGTATTTGTAGAACTGCGCCACCGTGCCTTCGAAATGCGAGAGCGCGCCGCGGCCCGTCTTGCGCGAGCGCATGGCCTTGGCGAGTTCGCTGGTCGCCAGTGAATCCTCTTCATTGACCTTGGCGATCATGTCGCGCCGCGCCGCGCCGAGTCCGGGATCGGACGCCACGACGTCCTTCCACATCAGATAGCCGCCCAGGATCTTCGTGCGTTCCGGCCCATCGGGGCGGAAGGAGAGCCAGTTGTTGGTTCCGGCGCGCATCGCCATGGTGAAGGCGGGAAAGACATAGACCATGTAGCCGGTGGTCAGCTCCTCCTGCGTCAGGCCGCGGAGATCGCCCTTGGGATTCATCGGATGGTCGGCACCGCCGATGAACTCGTCGCCCATCTTGCAGCGCTCATGGGTGAAGGTCTCGTCGGTCGGCGGGTTGGTCGGAATGTAGGTGCCGCGCGCCGGCATCTGCACGCCCACGGTCGTCAAATGAAGGGCAATGTGGTGGTAGTACTCCATGGAATTCTCGGCCGAGAGCTTCCAGTTTCCCGCCCATTCGGTCTCGTAGTGGAAGATCTCCGTCTGCTCGCCGATGCGGTAATTGGCCACCGCCTTGTCCATCGAGGCCATGACCGGCTGCAGCGGTGCGGCGTCGTCGTCGAGATTGACGAAGAGGAAATCCCATCCAGCTTTCCAGCCGGTATTGCGGCAGGCGGCAGGCCTCCTTGTCGAAGACCTGGCTCTGCTCCATATGCGGTGCGCCGATCAGCCGGCCATCGAGGGCATAGGTCCAGGCGTGATAGGGACAGGTGAAGCGGCCGGTATTGCCCTTGCCCTGGGCCACCGGCATGGCGCGATGCCGGCAGACGGCATTCAGCGCGCGCACCTCGCCATCCTTGCCGCGCACGATGATGACCGGCTCGCCCATAACGTCGATGGTGTAATAGTCGCCGGCATTGGGCACATATTCCGCGCGGCCGACGCAGAGCCAGGATTTCTCGAAGATGGTCTTGATCTCGAGCGCGTGGAGTTCCGGCGAGGTATAGGCTTCGCGCGGCAGCGAGAGACAGGCCGTATCGGCCAGGCCCGGATATTCGGCCAATGTGTCCAGCAGCGCGTCCAGCCTTTTGCTCATCGCCCGTTACCCCTGCTCATTCACCGCTGGGCAAGCATGCCATGGCCGCCCCCGCCGACAAACCGAAGTTGCGCAGACTAGCTATGCAATTGGCTCGCCATAGGGGACTCGCTAAGCGGGCTCGCTCGCCAGATGCGGGATGACCGAATCCGCGATGGCCTTGCGGGATTCGGGGTGGATCGACAGCGCCGCCAGCGCCGAGAAGGCTGAGGCCAGCATGATGTAGAGCGCGGGGACCAGCACATAGCCGGTCTGGTCGATCAGCCAGGCGCAGAGAGCAGGCGCGGTACCGCCCGCCAGGCCCACGCAAATGTTGTAGGCCGTGGATACGGCCGAGCAGCGCACCCCGCGCGGGAAGATTTCGCACATGGTAATCGGAAGTACCGCGCCATAGGCGCCGACAAGGACGGCGAGGCCCAGCTGTCCCAGAAAGACGAGCGGGATGTCGCCAGTCTGCATCATCGCACATCAGCGGCCAGGCAAAGATCACGAGGCCGATGGCCGCCGCCCACCAAAATCGGCTTGCGGCCGATGCGGTCGGAAAGCCAGGCGAACCCCATGATCAACACGACCATGATCGCCATGTTGACGGAGTTGATGATGGTCGCGGTCGACGCCCCCATGCCCGAGGCCTGCTTCAGCCAGGCGATGATGTAGACAAAGAGAATATAGAAGACGGCGGCGTTGATCATGCTGAGGCCGACAACCTGCAGCATCTGCCTGGGGTACTCTCGCAGCGCCTTGAACAGGGGAAAGCCCTTGGCCGCCGCCGGTTTGTCATGGGGCATGCGCCGGCGCAAGATGAAGCCCACGCCACCCACCACGACGCCCAGCAAGAAAGGCACGCGCCAACCCCAGGCGACGACATCCTCCAGCGGCAGCAGATTCAGCACGATGGCGCCGGCGAGCGATCCCAGCAGGATGCCGCTGATGGCGCCGAATGGCGCCCAGGCGGTGGCGAAACCGCGGCGATTTGGATGGGCGGTCTCGGCCAGGAACACGGCGGAGCCGGTATATTCCCCACCCACCGCAAGGCCCTGCATCAAACGGAAGAGAATCATCAGGATGGGCGCGGCAAGGCCGATCTTGTCGTAACTGGGCAGCAGCCCGATGCAGAAGGTGGGCGCCGCCATCAGGACGACGGACCAGAGCAGCGAGGGTCCGCGGCCGACGCGATCGCCGATATAGCCGAACAGGATGGCGCCGATGGGGCGCATGAGGAAGCCGGCAGCAAAGGCGCCGAAGGCGGCCAGCAGCCTCGCTTTGTCATCGCCGACCGGGAAATAAAGATTGCCGATGGTTCGCGCGAAATAGCCGTAGACCGCGAAGTCGTACCACTCCATCACATTGCCGGCGATGCCGGCGGCAACGACCTTGCGGCGCGTGAGATTGGCTTCCGCCAGCGACGACATGGATTCCGGCCCCCCGATAAAGTCCCGGCTGCCAGACGGCAGCCGGGCGCAATTTATCGGGCTGGGGGTCGCAATTCCAGTCTCACCAGATTAATTCTGGCGGGCTAACGCTTAACCGTTTCGCCCGCCGGTCTCTTAATAGCCTCGGTTTCCGCCGGTGATGGTGACCGAGCGGATGATGTAAGAGCCGCCGCTATTGCCCATGACGAAACCGTCGAAGGATCTGTGCAGCGATGTGTCGCTCACCGTCATGACGGGCCGCCCATCGACCATGACCGTCATGCGGCCATCGCGATCGCGCTTCCAGTCGATGGCGTGATTGGCGCGGTCGTTCAGGTTCAGCGGCCCGTTCGAACTGCCGATCTGCTGATTTCCCTGGCCCGGGACGATAGCACTGAGGGTCAGGCCTCGTGGTGCGGTGGGGGTATAGGTGAGGAAATACCCGCCATCATTGTTGCCGCGATACATGCCGAGATCAAACCGGGTGGAATCACCCGTGGCAGCGAACTCGAAATGCAGATTGAAGGCGTTGGGAATATTGACCGGTGCGGAAATGCCCGCGTAGCGATTGTTCTGCTGATTCTGGGACTGGCCGCCGCCTTGCGGCTGTATCAGAGCGCCGAGCAGGCCGGAGAGCACGTTCTGGCCGTTATTGCCGTATTGGCCCTGCTGCTGCGTGTCGACCCGCGTCAAAAGCCCCGGCGAAGGCTGGGTGACGATGCGCCAATTGCCCGCCGTCACCTGCCAGCGGCGCGTATCGGGATACTGGCCGCTGTTGAAATTGTCGGAAAAGATCTGGTTCGGCCACGGATTGTCATAGCTGTCGGCCAGATCCTTCAGATCGCGCAGGAAGGCCGGATCGGCGGCCTTGGCCTTCTCGGCGCTGCGGATGAGCTGGCGCAGCTGCTTGATGAGCTGCTGATTGTCGCCCGGCTGTCCCGGATTTCCCGAGTTGTAAGGTCCTTGCCAGGGCTGATAGTCGGCGGCGAGTGCGGCGGGCGCCAGCCCGGCCGGGGCTAGGGCGAGCAGCAGAAAGCTCAATAGCGGCAGCGCAAAAGCGCCAGCCAGCGAGGCCATACGTTTCATCGGGAACCCCCTCGGGTTTTGCAGTTATGCGATAATAACGTTCCAGAGGCCGGTTTGTTCAGCGTTCCATGAGATTCGCCACCCGCCGGCGCAGGACCGGCAGCAGTTCGCGCTCGAACCAGGGGTTGCGCTTCAGCCAGGCGGTGTTGTGCCAGCTGGGATGGGGCAGTGGCAGCAGATGCGAAGGATGCTCGCGCCAGGCGGCAACATTCTCGCTCATCGAAGCCTTTCGCCTGCCAGCGAGATAGAAGGCCTGGGCGTAGCTGCCGATCACCAGGGTCAGCTCGATCCGGGGCATCAGGGCCAGAAACCGCCGCTGCCAAAGCGGGGCACATTCCGGCCGCGGCGGGTTGTCGCCATGTTTTCCGGCGCCGGGATAGCAGAATCCCATGGGCAGGATGGCGATACGCTCTTCGTCATAAAATGTCTCGCGATCGACGCCGAGCCAGTCGCGCAGCCGGTTCCCGCTGGAATCGTTCCAGGGAATCCCCGTCTGGTGGACCAGGCGGCCCGGCGCCTGGCCAATAACGAGGATCCGCGCCGTGCTCGAGACGCGAAAGATCGGCCGCGGCCCCAGCGGCAGAAAGGCCTCGCAAACGCGGCACGCGCTCGCCTCGCGCTTCAGCCGTTCAAGCTGTGGCGCAATTGGCCGGCCGATGTCACGACACTTTGGAGTATAGCCGGGTCGCCAACTCGTAGCTGCGCTCGGGCGTGTAGATCGCCCCGCTATGGCTGAGGAAGCTGGAGAACAGGGTGAAATGCGTCGCCTCGAAGGGCGGGGTGCGGAACAGATTGTTGTGCACCAGATATTCGCCCAGTTTCGGCGTCGCCTCGCCCTTGCTGCGGGCCAGCGTGACATGGGGCTGGTACTTCTGCCCGTCGGGCGGCAGGCCCGCCCGCACAATGGCGGATTCGATCTTGTCATGCAGATGATGCAGGGCCGGCTGCTTGTCGACCCCCGCCCACAGGCTGCGCAGCTTGGAGCCGCTGCCGAAATGGCCGACGCCGGCGAGGCTGATATTGAAGCTGGGCGCGCGAATGCCGGCGAGGCCAGCGTCGATATAGTGGAATTGGGCGCCATCCACTTCGCCGATGAATCGCAGGGTGATGTGAAAGCTCTCCGGCTCGACCCAGCGCACCCCGGGCAAACCGCCAGAGAGCAGGCGCAATTGCCAGCGAATGGATTCGGGTAGTGCGAGGGCGACAAACAAGCGCATGGCGGCCTGCCCTGGACGAATCGAGACTCGACTCTAGCAGAAGGAATCTGGAGCGGGGATAGGTATATCGGGAGCTAAATGCTCGTCTATATCCACCGTCATGCCCGGGGCTGCGGAGCAGAGCCCGGGCATCCAGTTTCTGTCGGTTGGACTGGATACCCGAGCCTCGGCCCCCCTTGGCCGAGCCGTGGGGCCGATCTCGGGTATGACGACCGTGGCTGACTAATCCGTGCTGCGGGCGCCGTCGATTGCCTGGCGCAGTGCCGGCAGGATGCGCTGAACGATAATCGCCACACCCTGGGCCGTGGGATGAATTCCATCCGATTGGACCAGCGATGGATTGCCAGCCACGCCGTCGAGGAAGAAGGGATAGAACGCCACGTCATGCTGCTTGGCGAGTGCCGGAAAGATGGGATTGAAGCTGGCGCCGTATTCATCGCCCAGATTGGGCGGCGCCAGCATGCCGGTCAGCAGGATCGCGCGATGCTGTTGCTGAAGCTTGGTCAGGATCTTGTCGAGATTTTTCTTCGTGACCTTGGGATCGAGACCGCGCAGCGCGTCATTGCCGCCCAGTTCGATGATGACGATGGCAGGATCGTCGGCCAGCGACCAATCGAGGCGGGCAAGCCCGTCCGCGGAGGTGTCGCCCGCCACCCCGCCATTGATCACCCGTGCCGCAACACCAACATCCTTTAGCGCCTGGCCCAGCTGGTCGGTGAATCCCTCGCCGGGCGGCAGGCCATAGCCGGAGGTGAGGCTGTCGCCGAGCGCCAGGATCTTCAGCGGCTCGGCGCTCGCCGCTTGCGGCACGGCCATGCCAAGATGAATCGCGACGGCCAGGAAAGTCGCGAAAAAGACATGATGATCGCAGAGAACGGCACGCAGGCGCATGAAAGCGAACTCCGGTGATAATCGCACAATGATTCGTCTGGA
Organism: uncultured Alphaproteobacteria bacterium; assembly: GCA_963770335.1. Taxonomy (GTDB): domain Bacteria; phylum Pseudomonadota; class Alphaproteobacteria; order Dongiales; family Dongiaceae; genus DASXQK01. The sequence goes on along the minus strand of CAVYPG010000010.1, from coordinate 136,772 downwards.
AGATGTGACGCTTAAGCTGGCGAGTGCCGCGGGCGAGGTCAATATCCTGCGCGGCCTGAGCCTCGATGTTGCCCGCGGCGAGACCGTGGGCGTGGCCGGTCCGTCGGGTTCCGGCAAATCCACCATGATGATGATCATCGCCGGGCTGGAGCGGGCGAGCGCCGGCCGCGTCGAAGTGGCGGGCGAAGATCTGACGGCGATGAGCGAGGACGATCTCGCCCGCTTTCGCCGCCGGCATATCGGCATCGTCTTCCAGGCCTTTCATCTGATCCCCACCATGACGGCGCTGGAAAATGTCGCCGTGCCGCTGGAATTCGCGGGCCGCGGCGATGCCTTCGAGCGCGCCGCCGCTTCGCTCGCCGCCGTCGGGCTGCAGCATCGCCTGAGGCACTATCCCGGCCAGTTGTCCGGCGGCGAGCAGCAGCGCGTCGCGCTGGCTCGCGCCTTTGCCGTGGAACCCGGCCTGCTGCTGGCCGATGAGCCGACGGGCAATCTGGATGGCGAGACCGGCCGGCAGGTGATCGATCTGATGTTCGATCTGGCCGAACGCCAATCCAGCACCTTGATCCTGATCACCCATGATCCGGCGCTCGCCGCGCGCTGTCGGCGCCTGGTGCGGCTGGTGGATGGCCGCATCCTCGATGCCTGAAGCGGCGCGCCTGCCACTCACACTTCGATTGCCTCTGACCTTGCACCTGGTAGGGCGCGAGCTGCGCGGCGGCTTGCGCGGATTCCGCCTGTTCCTGTTCTGCCTGGCGCTGGGCGCGGCGCTGATCGCCGGCATCGGCTCGCTCGCCGATTCAGTACGCGAGGGCATCAACCACGACGCCAAGGCCTTGCTGGGCGGCGATATCGAGCTGCGCCTGCTCTACCGCCCGGCCGATCCTGCGGCCTTGCAGGCCTTTGATGCCGCCGGCCGGGTCAGCGCGCTACGCACCCTGCGCGCCATGGCGAAATCGCCCGTGACCGATGAGCGGCAATTGGTCGAGCTGAAGGCGGTCGATCATGCCTATCCTCTGTTCGGCGCGATGGATCTGTCGCCGGCTGGATCGCTGGCCGATGCATTGGCGATGCATGGCGGTCATTGGGGCGCGGTCGCCGATCGCGAGCTGCTGGAGCGACTTGGCATCTCACTCGGACAGATCGTGCGTGTCGGATCGCAGGATTACGAGATCCGCGCCACCATAGCCCACGAGCCCGATCGCGGCGGCGATGCCTTCATCTTCGGGCCGCGGCTGATGGTGGCCGATGAAAGCCTCGCCGGCACCGCCCTCATCCAGCCCGGCAGCCTGATCTATCAGGTCTATCGTATCGCCTATGCGCCGGGCCTCGACGCCAAGGCGTGGCTTGCCGGCATCAAGCAGCACTTTCCCGATGCCGGCTGGCGCATCCGCGGCCTCGACGATGCCGGCATGGGCATCAAGCGCTTCGTCGACCGCACGGCGCTGTTCCTGACCATGGTAGGCTTGAGCGCGCTGCTGATCGGCGGTGTGGGCGTCGGCAATGCGGTGCGCGCCTATCTCGGCTCCAAGACCGCGACCGTGGCTATCCTGAAATGCCTGGGGGCGCCGGCGCGCAGCATCTTTGCCCTCTACCTCTGTCTCATCATGTTGCTCGCAGCCTGCGGCATCGTAATCGGCCTTGGCGTCGGCGCATCGGTGCCCTTCATCGCCGCACCCCTGCTGGCGCAGGGTTTCGGCCTCGATCTTGCCCTTGGGCTTTACCCGAGGGCTCTCCTGGAAGCCGCCGTCTTCGGCCTGCTGGTGGCGCTCGCCTTTTCGCTGCCGGCCCTGATGCGAACGCGCGATTTGCCGCCCGGCCAGCTGTTCCGCGACATGATCCAGCCGGCGAGACTCTGGCGGCGCGGGGCCGACATCTTGTGGTTCGCCCTCGTGCTCGCCGCCCTGATCGCGCTCACGATCCTCTCGGCCGACGATCGGATGCTCGCCTTCTGGTTCGTGCTGGCGGCCTTTGCCACCGTCATCGTCTTTCGCCTGCTCGCCTTTGCCATCATGGCGCTGGCGCGCTGGTTGGCCAAACACCGCACCGGCATCACTCGTCGCGCATTGGCCGATCTTGCCGGCCCAGGCGCGCCGACGCGAAGCGTCGTGCTCTCGCTCGGTCTCGGCCTCACCGTGCTGGTGGCGGTCGCCAGCATCCAGGGCAATCTGCGCCGCGAACTGGCCGATACCATGCCCGGGGCGGCACCGTCGTTTTTCTTCATCGATATCCAGCCCGATCAGCTCGCGGATTTTTCGAGCCTCGTGCGCGGCCAGCCGGGATTCCACGAGCTGGAAAGCGTACCGATGCTGCGCGGGCGCATCGTGCGGCTGAAGGATGTTCCGGTGGAACAACTGCCGCCCCCCGCCGAGGGCCGCTGGGTATTGGAGGGCGATCGCGGCCTGACCTGGGCCGCCGCACAGCCGCCCGGCACCAAGCTGGTGGCGGGATCATGGTGGCCGGCTGACTATAAAGGGCCGCCGTTGATCTCCCTCGATAGCGAGGTGGCGAAGGATTTCGGCCTCAAGCTCGGCGACCATCTGACGGTCAATCTCCTGGGGCGTGAAATCACCGGCGCCATCGCCAATCTGCGCGAGATCGACTGGTCTCGCCTGTCGATCAATTTTGTCATGGTCTTCAGCCCCGGCGTACTGGAAGGCGGCACCCCAGACCGAGATCGCCACGGTACGCATCGATCCCGCTGGCGAGGTGGCGCTGGAACGCGCCGTCACCGACCGTTTCGCCAATATCTCCGCCATCCGGGTGAAGGAGGCGCTGGCGAGTGTGACAAGCATTCTCGATGGGCTCGGTGCCGCGGTAGCGTCCATGGCGGGCGTGGCGCTGGTGGCGGGCGTTGCCGTGCTGGCTGGTGCCGTGCTGGCCGACCGGCGCCGGCGGATCTATGACGCCGTGGTGCTGAAGGTGCTTGGCGCCACCCGCGGCAATCTGCTGGCGGGCCTCGCGCTGGAATATGGATTCATGGGTTTGGCGACATCGCTGATCGCCCTCCTGCTGGGTACCGCCGCCGCCTATGGCTTCGTCCATTGGGTGATGGAGAGTTCGTTCGGCTTTCTGCCCGGTGTAGCGGTGGCCACGGCTGGGATCGGCGCAGCGCTGGCGATCCTTATCGGGCTTGCCGGTACCTGGCGCGCGCTGGGCCAGAAGGCAGCGCCGCTGCTGCGCAACGATTAGCGGGGCGGATTACAAACCCGGCAAATGCAGCCAGCCGGCGATGCCGGCGAGCACGAGGTTGACCGCATAGGCTGCGATGATCATGCCCATGACCCGCTTGATGACATTGGCGCCGCCGATGCCGATGACGCGGGTAATGCCGCCGGCCGCCAGCAGCAGGACATAGCTGATGATCAGCACCAGGGCGACGGCCGCCACGGTATGCGCCTGTTCGATGAAATTGACCCTCGTATTGTCCGTGCGCAGGATGACGGTCAGCATCGCCCCGGGTCCGGCAAGATTGGGAATCGCCAGCGGGTAGATTGCGAGCTGCAGCGGGCTTTCCGTCGCGGTATCGCCTTCCTCCGCCTTCTTGCTCTCGCCCAGCACCATCTGGATGGCGAAGACGAAGAGGATCACTCCGCCCGCGACCTCGAAGGAGGTCAGCGATACGCCCAGCGCCGTCAGGATGATCTGTCCCAGGCAGATGAAGAAGACGAGAACGACCAGGGAAACTACCGCGCTCAGCAGCGCCATGCGGTGGCGGGTGACCGCATCGAAACCGGCGGTGAGGCCGATGAAAATCGGCAGCGCACTGATCGGATCGATGATGATCCAGATCGTGATGAAGTCGTTGATGAAGTCGCCGAAGATGCTGTTGAACATTCAGGGCCCCCGATCGCCCTCTAGCGCCGCCCAACCCTAGCAGGGCGGCGGCGCAAGGCAATCGCCGTAGCGGCTCTTTTGAAGCGTCTTCGGGCGATCAGGCCCGGCGCAGCATCCGCTTGAGTTCGCCCGCCGCAATTGCGCCGCTGCCGACGGCGAGCGCGAAGAACAGCGCAAGGCCGCCCGCCACCAGCAATGACAGGGCCAGGGTCTTGACCAGCACATGGCCCGCTAGCGGCCCTGCCAGCAGCCAGGCGCCGCCCCGCAGCGCCACGCCCATGGCCAAGCTGCAAAGCAGCACGCGGGGCAGGCTGCGTTTCAGCTTGGCATCCGGTTTCAAATGGCCGCGCCGATGCAGGGTCCAGCTCAACAGCGAAACGTTGAGCCAGGAGGCGAGCGCCGTGCCCAGCGCGATCCCGACATAGCTCATGAAGTGGAACAGGGTGAAGGAGAGGATCGTGTTGACCACAAGGCTGATCATGGCGAAACGGAAGGGGGTCGCCGTATCTTCCCGCGCGTAGAAGCCCGGGGTCAGCGATTTGACCAGCACATAGGCGGGAAGCCCCAGCGTATAGGCGATCAGCGCCCAGGACGTGGCGAAGGCGGCCACGTTATCGAAGGCGCCGCGCTGATACAGCACCGCGACGATCGGATCGGGGATGGCGATCAGCGCCACCGTCGCCGGCAGGGTCAGCAGCAGCGCATACTCGATGCTGCGGTTCTGGATGTCGCGGCCCGATTCCTCGCCGCCCGAGCGCAGCGCGCGGGCAAGTGCCGGCAGCAGCACGACGCCCACGGCGGAACCGATCACCGCCAGCGGCAGCTGATAGATCCGATCGGCGTAGTAAAGATACGAGACGGCGGCCGGTTGGCTGGTTGCGATCATGGTTCCGATCAGCAGATTGATCTGCATGACGCTGGAGCCGATGATCCCGGGCAGCATCAGGGTCAGCAGCCGCTTCACACTGGGCGTCAGCCGCGGCCAAGGCAGACGCAGTGCAATGCCCGCACGATGACAGGCGATCACCATCCACAGGAACTGGATGATGCCGGCAATCGCCACGGCCCAGGAGAGCGCCAACCCCGTCAGCCCCGTCGAAGGCGCCACAACGACCAGCGCCAGGATCATCGTAATGTTCAGCATGATGGGTGCTGCGGCGGCATGGGCGAAGCGGCCCAGCGAATTCAGCACGCCGCCCTGGAGCGCCGTCAGCGACATGAACAGCAGATAGGGAAAGCAGACTTGCGTGAACTGCACCGCCATGGCGAATTTGGCCGGGCGGCCGACAAAGCCGGGCGCGATGACATGCATCACCAGCGGCATGAAGATCTGGGCCAGGATGGTGAAGGCGAGCAGCACCGTCAGCAGCACCGACATCGCCTGTTCGGCGAAGACGCGGGCGGATTGCTTGCCGCCTTCCTCGAGCCTGCGGGCGAACAGCGGCACGAAGGCAGCGTTGAAGGCACCCTCGGCAAACAGGCTGCGGAACAGATTGGGCAGGCGCTGGGCGACGAAAAAGGCATCGGCCATCTCGCCGGTGCCCAGCACGCGCGCGATCAGCACGTCGCGCACGAAGCCCAGCACGCGGCTGATCATCGTATAGCCGCCGACGGTGGTGATGGCGCGAATCATCGACATGGCGCAGTTGTCTATCGGATTGCGGCGGAATTAGGAAGTTGATGGCTCCTGGAGGCCGGCCGCTTCCTCCTAGCCCAGGCGGAACACCTCGAACTCGCCCATGCCGCGCAACAGCAGCTCGCCCAGCGCCTGGCGCGGAATATCGGCGGGCAGTTTGGCGACGGTGGCGGCGCTGGCCAGCACGATGACGTCGGGTTCGTTGGCGGCCTCGTTCGCGACTTCCTTGCCCAGCTGCTCCAGCCGCTGGGCGGCGTTCACCGTATCACCGATCAGCGTGTAGTTGATGCGCCCCGGGGCGCCGACATTGCCCACCACCGCGGGCCCGCTATGGATACCGATTCGCAAACGCACGGGGCGATACCCTTTCTTCGCGCGGCGGCGGTTATCGGCCTCGAAGGCGGCGGCGATGGCGAGAGCCGCGCGGCAGGCGTGTTCGGCGTGATCGGGATCGTCGGCGGGCGCCCCCCAGAAGGCCATGACGGAATCGCCGATATATTTGTCGATGGTGCCGCCGGCGGCATCCACCTCCTTGCCGATCAGGCCGAAGTGGCGGTTGAGGAAGCTGGCGACGGCGGCGGGTGAGCGGCCGGTGGCGATGCGCGAAAATCCGGCGATGTCGGTGAACATGACCGTCAGCTCGCGCTCCTCGGCCTTGAGCCCGCCGGCGGCCCCTTCGCCCAGCAGGCGGCTCACCAGCGCCTTGGGCACATAGGTTTCAAACCAGCCAAGCGCCGACAGCATGGAGTCCCAGGCACGGCTCGCCGCATCGATCTCGCGTAACGGGCTGCCGCCGATACGATGCGCGCCGGAGAAGTCGAAGGCAGAGACGGCCGCGGCGGCATCGGCAAGCCGGTGAAACGGGCGCGCCAGGCCGCGGCCCAACAGCAAGGCCAGGCCCACGCCGAGCGCCAGGATGACAAGCCCCACGGCGAAAGCCAGGCGCAGCCGCGTGATCGGCTCGTTCATCTGGGTTGCCGGGAAATAGATGCCGGCGATCCAGGGCTGGCGGCTGAAATGCGTCACCTGGCGCAGCAGCACGACATAGGCCTCGCCATTCACCTCGATGCGCCGGCTGCCATTCTCAGCCGTGTGCACCCTTGCCGCCATCCCACCATCGCTCGCCACCGACCACAGATCGTGCAGGACAGGATCGTTCAGCTCCTTGCGGCGCAGCAGGAAATGATCGGGGGTGGGAATGAAGGCGCCGCGGGCGAGCTGGGGATGGGCAATGATTTCGTCGTTGGCGCTGAGAATGAACATCGTGCTCTCGGGATCGCCGCTATCCATCAGCATGGAAAGCTCATCCACCGCGACTGCCGCTACGATGGCGCCACGGAACTGGCCGTCGCGATAGACCGGCGACACCGCGCTGATGAAGGTGAGGCCCGGATCCTGGATATAGAAGGCCGCATTCCAGGCCACCCCCTGGATGCGCTTGGCGTTCTCCAGCAGCTCGGGGCCAAAGCGCTGGCTGGTGATGTTGGCGGAATCGGCGCCGATGCGATCGCGCAGGCGCTCGCGCCTGACCCGCAGCGCCGTCAGGTCCGGGCGCAGGAAGACCATGCCCACGGCCTGGGGAATGGCGCCCAGCGACCCGCGCATCAGGGATTCGATCTGCGGATCGCCGGCGGGACTCAGATCCCCCTCGCGGGAAAGCTGATGGGCGAGAAAGCCCACATCATCGGCTACCGGCTCCAGGTAGCGGTCGATGCGGCCGATGGCGGCATCGAGGCGCTGGGAGGCATTCTGCTGCAGCAGCTGGTCGGTATTCTCCTGGGCGACGCGGATGGAGATCAGCATCACGCTGGCGACCGCGACCGCGACCAGCCCGCCGAATCCCACCAGCAGGATGGCGGTGATGGGCAGGCTCCAGCGCGGTGCTGCTTGTGGCGTTGGCCCGATAGGGGCTCGTCCCCGGCTCATCGCCGGATCATCGGGCCTGGCGCTGGAATTGACCAGAGCCGGCCCGCCTTGCGGGGTTGCTCCGCACGAGCGAATTGGGGCTTACTGGCACGGCCTTCAGGCCCGCAGCACAACTCTGGGAAATCCGTCATGAGCCCCGACATGAGCGAACGCGAACTCGACCTCTATCCGGAAATCGAGCCCTATGACAGCGGGATGCTCGATCTCGACAGCCGCCACAAGATGTATTGGGAACAGGTCGGCAATCCCAAAGGCGTGCCGGTGGTCTTCCTGCATGGCGGTCCGGGCTCGGGTTGCGGGCCGGCGCATCGGCGCTTCTTCGATCCGGCGCATTACCGCATCGTGCTTTTCGACCAACGCGGTTCCGGCCGATCCAAGCCGCTGGGCGAGACCATCGACAACACCACGGCGCATCTGGTGGCCGATATCGAACGGCTGCGCGAATTCCTGAAGATCGGCCGCTGGCATGTCTTCGGCGGCTCCTGGGGCTCGACCCTGGCCTTGGCTTATGCCGAAGCGCATCCCGATCGGGTGCTGTCGCTGGCGCTACGCGGCATCTTTCTTTGCCGCAAGAGCGAGATCGACTGGTTCCTGCATCATATGGGCACGATGGCGCCGGAGATCGGCCGGCAATTTGTCGAGTTTTTGCCCGAAAGCGAACGCGGCGATCTGATGGCCGCCTACTACAAGCGGCTGATGGATCCCGATCCCAAGATCCATATGCCGGCGGCGCGCATCTGGAGCATCTATGAGGGGACCTGCTGCACCCTGCTACCCAACCCCGAGCTGATGGCGACCTTCAACGTCGATGGTGTGGCGCTCAGCGTGGCGCGCCTGGAATGCCACTACTTCATCAACGACATCTTTATGAAAGAGAATGCGCTGCTCGATAACCTGCACAAGATCCGCCACATCCCGGCAGCCATCGTGCAGGGGCGTTACGATCTCGTCTGTCCGCCGGTCGCCGCCGACGATCTCCATCGCGCCTGGCCCGAGGCCGCTTATGAGGTGATCCCCGATGCCGGGCATTCGGCGATGGAGCCGGGAATCCGCAAGGCGCTGGTCCGGGTGACGAACGGCTTCCGCAGAATCGCGGCCTAGCAGAGCCCTTCAGCGGTTCGAGAGCGTCCGGCCCACCGCGGCACCCTTCGCCGGGCGGTCGGTGATCAGGGTGGCGATCGTTTCGCCCGGACGCGCCAGCCGATCGCGGGCGCGGATAAGCAGCAGGCCCGATGCTGGCGCGCGAACCTCGACCTCGCCGGATTCTTCGCCCGGCGACGCCAGGATGCGCGCCAGCAGCTGGCCTTCGCTGACATGCGCACCCAGCGGGCAATCGAACAGCAGGGTCCCCAGCGCCGGCGCACTGACATTCAGCACCTGGTTCTGGCGCACGGCGGGGCCGTTCCAGGCGGGCCGCGGCGGCAAAGCGGGGTCGTTCAGCATGCCGCGATCGGCCAGCACGGCATAAAGAGCAAGTGCGTCGGCGCGGGCGAGATCCGGATCGACATCCGATTGCCCGCGCAGTTCGACGGTCGCGGAGAGAAACGGCCTGGCCGATGTTGGCGGCAGCCGGTCGATGGTGACGGCTTCTTCGAAGGCCGCACCCCCTTCCTCGGGTCCGGACCACAGCAGGACGGCCGCCGCACCCAGCCGCGCCGCCAGATCGCGTGCGCCGGGCCAAAGCTCGGCATGGCAATAGGTGTAGACGGCAGCCTCCTTGTCGCAATGCAGATCGAGGATGACGTCGTGCCCGGCCGCGAGCTTTACCAGCGCTGCCTTCAGCGCCTGGTCGGCGCGTGGCGTTGCCGGCGGTTCGGCCTGTTTGCCGCTGTTGAGGCTTACGCTTTGATTCACCGGGGGCAGGGGAAAGGCGCGGTTGAAATTGACGCCGCTGCCCAGATGAAAGCGGCCCATCACGCGCCCATCCACGGCCTGGTGCAGGCCGATAGGATTGGCATAGGGAACCAGCGTGATGTCGCGCAGGATTCGACCTTCGGCCTCGGCCTCTGTTCAGCAGCCTGGCGAGCTCATGGATGGCGGCGACGCCCGGCTGCTCCTCGGCATGGAGGGCCGCCTGCAGATAGGCGCCCGGCCGGCCGCTGTTCGTGCCGCGATAGCGGATGACCGGCAGGCGCAAGGACAGCATCGCCGATTCGCCTGGCAGATCGAGCCATTCGCGCTGTGGCATCTCCAATCTCCCATCGCCCCAGTCTCGGCGCGATCTTGCGCCCCTGCGATGAAGGGTCAAGGCCGCGTCCGGGGTAGACCCAGGCAAGCGGCCCCTCCCAGTGGCATCCTTATGGGGCCAATGCTATGAACGGGCCGCTTAGGAAGTTGGTCCAAGTCCCCGTAGCTCAGTTGGATAGAGCATCGGTTTCCTAAACCGGGGGTCGCGTGTTCGAGTCACGCCGGGGACGCCACCATGAGAGCGATCGAATGAGCGGGAAGACGTCGAGGCCGCCGCTGATTTTGGTGAACGGCCCGTCGAGCGCGGGCAAGACGACACTCTGCCGGGCGCTGCAACAGAAGATTCTCGACCCCTACCTCCTCGTCGGGTTTGACGATTTTATTTTCATGACGGCATCGCGCTATTACCGCGGCGCCGATGGCGCCCGCCAGGCGGAGAGGGACGCCTTCACCGCACTCGGCGTCGAAATGATCACGACGTCGATGCCCGGCGAGCCGGTGAGCGTCACGGCCAAATTCGGGCCCGTGTTCCGCCGCGTTCTTGACTCGATGGCGCCGGCTGTGCGGGCGCTGATCGACGGCGGCAACGGGGTCATCTTCGACCACGTGCTGCACGACCGCGCGATGTATGAAAGTTTTTGCGCGGCAACCGCTGGGCTCGATGTCTTCACCGTGGGCGTTACCTGCCCGCTCGACGTGCTCGAGGCCCGCGAGCGAGAGCGCGGCGACCGCGTGCTGGGCAGGGCGCGCGGCCTGACGGAGGTCGTTCACGGGTTCTGCAGCTACGATGTGAGCGTCGACACCGCGGCGCTGTCGCCGGAAGCCTGTGTCGCGGCAATTCGTCGAGACGCTGTCGGCACGCGGCGTACGCCGGTAGCGGATGTTGATCGTCGAATCCCGGACGCATCAGTTCAGGGACGAGCTCAACCGATCTCATTTCCTGTTCGCTCACCGCCTGGCCGCTCACGCGTTGTTCGAGGCCCCGAGGCTCGTCACACTGTGCGAGAGGGTGAACCCAAAACAGGTGGCGATCTACCAGGCAAGTACGGGCTCGCCGCGAGCCAGGCCCAGGGAATTCACAGGCGAATGGAATCCGGAAGCGCTGATCGCCGCACTTCCTGAGGGAACGATGCGGATTCGCCTGTCGGGGGTGCAGGCCTACGACAAGGAGTATCAATCGCTTCTTGAGCAGATACTCGAAGAAGTCGACGGGCTCTCCGGTTTTGCATTGCGCCGGGAAATTGGCTGGTCGTCCATGACCATACTTCTGAGTTCACCCGGGATGACCACGCCCTATCACATCGACCATCAGTCCAATCTGCTGTTTCAGCTGCGCGGCCGCAAGAACGTCTACATCCTCGATTCCCGCGACAGGCGGGTCGTCAGCGATGCCACGATCGAGCGGTATTACGGGGGCGACAAGCACGCGGCGGACTATCGCGACGAACTGCAAGGCCAGGCTGCCATCTGCGAATTGACCCCGGGCGTGGCCGTGCACAATCCGTCTCTCGGGCCGCATTGGGTGACGAACGAAAACGAAGTCTCCGTCAGCGTCAGCGTCAATTACAGCCTGCGCGAAAGCGAAGGCAGCGCCAGGGTGTATCAGGTGAATCGCTACCTGCGCCGGTTGGGCCTGAAACCCACCCCGCCCGGCCAATCGCGCCTGCGGGACTGGATAAAGCGCGAACCATGGAGACTTCTCGCTCCGGCAAGATCGCGGAGTCTCGAAGAACTTCTGCAATCGGGGCCAGGCCGTCTGCTGCGGCCCATGGCTGCGGTTGGGCGGTTCTGGCGCGACGCGCGCTAGGTGCGCAAACCCACTGGCCGCCGCGAACTTCTCGCAACCGAATAATCGTCGCGAAAGGTACGGAAGCTAGAGTGGCGGGGTGCTGCTCGGGCCCGCCTTGGCGGGTTTTGTCTTGGCAGCAAGCAGGAGCGCCACCGTGGGCGCCGTCACCGCGGCAAAACGCCCAAGCTTCCGCAGGATCGGCCGCCGGCCCTCACGGACCCCCTGGTCTTCGGAAACGGGCGCCTTGTTATCCTCGACAGGCTGCTCTGGCATTGGTGTCACCCCAATTTCATCTCGACGGCGGAAGGATGCTACGCCCCGGGTTCCCTCGCAAGCGCTTTGGGTCCCCGCCAGCCTTCGTCGCTGCCGCAGTAGTGACACAATTTCCCGCTTAAATGGCGTCGGCGGTTGTGGCGTCTTGTTCGGGGAAATTCGTGCGTACCTTCATTTTCGTAGTCGCACTCGCGGCGCTGGCTATTGCCGGCGCCGGCGCGACTGCTCATGCGGCGGGTTGTTCGAAGGAGGCCGTCAATCGGGCGGCCGATGCCACTGCTGCGGCGCGGCAGACGCTGCTCCATCTTCCCATCGGCGATGGGCATCAGCCGCAGGTGTCGACAGGCGCAAAACGCGCGATCGCCCGGATGAAAGCGAGCCTCGCTGGCCTTGTGGCTGCCTACATGTCTTGTAGTGTGCCCGGCACGTCGCAGGCGACAATTGCCCACGACATCGACCAGCTCGCGCAGCGCAACGCGCCGCCAAAATCCGATGAGTCCCACTACGGCTATACCATCAATGTTGGCGCGTCGGGCTCGACCAATAATCCGGGCGTTGTGTTGATCGGCATCTCTTTCGCGGGTCTGGATGGTTCATTACTCTTTGTCTACTCGACAGAGCGGGGCGCTTGGCGCGAAGCCCTGCTGTGGCAGGACATTCGCGGCGGCGATGGCTATGACATTTCGCCTCCAGACGATGCCGGGCGTTGGTATTTGCTGGTCGATTCAGTTTTCCTCGGTGGCGAGGGGACGTGGTCAACAATCCATTACACAGTGCTGCGTCCGCAACCTGGAACGCTCAACCCTCGCATCGTCTACGATGATGATCAGCCGATTTATTGGGCTGCATATTCTGAGGGTTCATCCCTCGATTTTGGCAAATTAACCGCGGCCCAGGACTGGTTCGATGTACGCTTCCACGCTTACAGCATCGATGTCGGCGTACACAACCGACTTTGGATCCGGCATTTCAGCATCCACGGCGACAAGGTCATGCGCATCCAGCCGGTGGCAGAATCGCCACGGGACTTCGCCGATGAGTGGATCGTCTCGTCCTGGGCCGAGGCTTCCGGCTGGACAGCGCCGGCAGTGCGCGCTTCCTTGCGCCCGTTGCACGACCATTTGACCCGCTACAGGGACAGCATTGGGAGCTTTCAGTACGAATCGATCCGTACCTGCGCTGGCCGGGATGACTGGACCCAGATCGAAATTTCATCGGATGAAAAGGGCGACCCGTCCTATTTCATCGGCGTAGCGGGCAAGCAGCCGTTCCAACTGATCAGCGCTTCGCGGCAGCCGGATCCGCTCTGCCAAGGCGAAGACCAGTTGCATCTCGATCCCTAGATCATTTCCGGTGGCGCTGGCAGGCCGGCGAGCCGATACTGCCGCCGTATTCCTCAATCTTCCGCTGACGCAATGACGCTGTCGACGATCGCCACGAACAAGGCGGCAGATCTCTCCCCACCTCTTCCGGGCCAATTCCTGCCACCGCCCTACGCGCTGGCGTTCTGGCTGATCCTGCTGGCGGTAGCATTGCTGGGGGTGGCGAATTGCGCGCTGCTGCCGCCCTTCGAAGAATACGATTCAATCCAGTACTGGTCGGGCATTCAACAGGTGGCCGATACCGGAAAAATCCTGGTGCAGGGCCAGACGCGGATTTCCGCCGATGTCGATGCCTATACGGGCCCGCGGACCTTCGATCAGAAGGCCGGGCCGTTTTCTTCAACGGGCGGCTCTATCGCGATTTCTTCGCCGCAAGGCGGCATCCTGCCCGAGCCATCGACACGCCAATATCAACCTGGCCGGGAGGGCAATTACGAAGGCCAGCAGCCGCCGCTCTATTTCGTGGCGCTGGCGCCCGCCTATCTCCTGGCGCGCGACTGGAGCTGGCCCTCGCATATGCTGTTTCTGCGGCTGGTCTCCTGGGGCCTCGCCTTCATCGGCTTTGCAGCCGGCACGATTGCCGGTGCGCGCGTGCTGCGCGACCTCAGCCTGGCGCCGTCGCTCGCGCTTTTGCTCCCGGCCTGGCCGCTGCTGTTTCCCGAATTCATTACCGACTCGGCGCGCCTCGGCACTAACGGGCTTTCGCTCTGTTTTGCCGGCATCGCCTGGGCCTTCACCTTGCGCCTTCTTGCGCGAGCCGGGCTGGTTCGCTGCCGTCGGCCTGGGTGCAGCGCTCGGCCTCGGCCTGCTGACCAAGGTCTTTTTCATTCCCATCTCGCTGGGCGTCGGGCTTTTGTTCCTGTATCAGGCATTCAGGCTGCGAAGTTTCCGGCCGATCATCTCGGTTGCGATCGCGCTTGCGGATAGCCGCTCCTGGTCGGCGGCGGCTGGTATCTCCATAACTGGCTGACGATGGGATCGTTTACCAACTTCGAGGATTACCGTCCGCTGGAGCAGCAAGGCGGGATGGTCAGCGCCATTCTGGCGCGGGGTGTCGGGCTCCACGAGGTTGAACATTTCCTGCGCGGCATGGCGGTGATGGCGGCAACCTTCGTCTGGGCCGGCTCGTGGTCGCGAGCGATCCTCTGGCCGGTCCTGGCGGCGCCGATCCTGCTGATGGCGGCGATCGCGTTTTTGACGCTGGATCGTGCAGTGGCGGCGCTGGTCTGTTGCCGGCCTGGCACCGCTGTTTTTCGTCGCCCCCTTCGCCGGCGGGCTCGTCTATCACCAGCTGGTCTGGGTATACAGCGGCACCCCCGACATGGCGGGCACGCCCGGCTGGCATCTTCAGGTGGTGGCGCCGGCGTTCGCTCTCGCGCTTGCGCTCGGATGGCACTATCGCCGATTGCTCGGATTGCTCGCTGCCTACGCCGTCCTCTTCAACGCGGCCTGCTGGGCGAGCCAGGCCTCTTTCTTCAGCGGCTGCGCCTATCCGCCGGCGCCGCGCGAACCGCTGCAGCTCGAGCCCGGATCATGCCTGATCGATGTCGGGCATCTGGCCGTGCTGGGCGAGCCGATGCTGGCTGGCCTCGCCTTGCTGCTGGGCACAAGCGCCGCCGGCGCCGGCGCTCCTTCTTGCCCGGCGCGAGCGGGCCACCCAGGCGGCCTGACCTCTATTTGCAGTTGGCGGCGATGTCGGGCGCGATCGCCTGAGCGAATTTCGCGGCACCCGCGGCAGAAAAATGACCCTGGTCGACGAAATCGCTTGGACGCCATGTGATGCTGAGTGGCGCGGCAAGAAATGACGCGCCTGACTCTTCTGCCGCCCGCTTCATGTCCGAGTTGAATTTTTGCACCAAGGCTCTGACAGCCTTGCCAGGAATATATCGGCCACCATCCGCCATAGTGGGATTCGATGAGATCGTAGTTCAGAATTTGGGGAACGAAAATCGCCGGCACGCCGAAATGACGGTCGATGTCGGCGATAAGCCTGATATTCTCGGTGTAGATCTGCGATAAGCGGGGGTCCTCTTCGCCGAAACAGTGCCCGCTGACGTGCGGATATCCAGGACCCTGCTGAATCGCCCGATCGATCAACTGCAGAAACAGCCAGTAATTGGCGACAGGTGCCGGGCCGATAGCCGAGGGCCAAGCTGCCTCAAGGAGGCGCGACTGCTGCATCGGGAAGTAGTCGCTGGACAGGTTGTCGAATGTGCGACGTACAGGTCGTTCCAGCCTTCGTAATAGACCGCGCAGACAGGCTTGATGTCGCGAAACACGAACAGAGCCTGAAGCATGGCTTCCATGGTGGTGAAGCCCGGCACACCATAGTTCTGAACTTCGTAGTGAGGACCGAGCAGCCGCGAAAGATTGCTGGCCCAGGTCTCTGAATCGACGACGCCGATGTCATAGGTTGAAGAGCCGCCGAAGACAAAGATCAACCTGGCATCGCTAGCCTTGCCCTCATTGATCGTCGTGCGCCGATGCATGTTGTCATTGCTAAGGCCGCCATACTGGCCGGGATGTGGAATGCCGACGAGAATGGGATGCGGCTCGAACCGATCCAGGATGCCGCGAGCCCAGGGGTGATAGGGCCGGTGATTGGCGCTGAAGAAATAAAGCTGGGCGAGGCATTCCAGCAGCAACAGGAAGCTGAGCGCGAAGGAAATCACCCGGGTCTTCCGGCTGAGGGCCGTGAGCGCGCCGGCAAGGGCGACACCCATCCAGATGAGGAGATAGGTCTCGCTCGCCGCCTTGCTGGAGGTCCGAATAGACGTCATGGCCGCGGGGCCAGAAGCGCCAGATGTAAAGGGCGGTGGCGCCAATCCCCAGGAAAGCCAGCAGATCTACTGCGAACAGCAATTGGCGCAGCCGGCGTTCGCCGGCGATCTCCTGGGCCGTTATGGCGGCTGGGGTTGTACGGACATGGGCGATCGAACCTCGTAGCTCTCAAACAGGCGGCCTGCAGTAGCCGGCTGCGGCGATGGGACTTGTGCTTCTGTATGCCTTTTCGGATAGAGGCTGCCAAGCGCGCGATTTGCCATAGCCTTTTTAAGAGAGCATTCCTTGGCCGACGGGTTTCATGAAGATCTGAGGCGGCAAGGCGAGGTGAAGCGCGGTTCCGACCGCAGCTTCGGTCTCACCTTTGCCGTCGTGTTCCTGATCATCGCGCTGCTGCCGCTGCGTCACGGCCTCGTCGCTGCGCTGGTGGGCGCTTGCACTTGCTGTGGCCTTCGCACTTGCGGCCTTCCTTGCGCCGCGTCTGCTGGCCCCGCTGAATTGGCTCTGGGCGCGCTTCGGCGATCTGCTTCACAAGATCACGACGCCCCTGGTGATGGGCCTTCTCTTTTTTGGCGCGCTGACGCCGGTGGCCGCGATCCTGCGCCTCAGCGGCAAAGACCCGCTGCGCCTCAAGCGCGACGGCAAACTGGCCAGCTATTGGATCGAACGCCGCCCGCCCGGGCCGGCACCCGACAGTCTGCACCAGGCTTTTTAAGCGAGGGGGGCGAAGCGTGACATTCCTGACGGAACTTTGGGCATTCCTGCGGACGCGAAAGAAATTCTGGCTTCTGCCGCTGCTGGTGCTGTTCGCCTTGTTCGGCGCGCTGGTGATCTTCGGCCAGGGCTCGGCCGTGGCACCCTTCATCTACACATTGTTCTAGAACGCAGCCGGCGATGCGCGTTCTCGGCATCTCGGCCTTCTATCACGACAGCGCCGCGGCCCTGATCGAGGATGGGCGGATCGTTGCGGCGGCCCAGGAAGAACGCTTCACCCGCAAGAAGCATGATTCCCGCTTTCCCAGCGAGGCGATCGCCTATTGCCTGCAAGCGGGCGGCATTGCCGCCGGCGATATCGACAAGGTCGCCTTTTACGACAAGCCGTTCCTGAAATTCGAACGGCTGCTGGAGACCTATGTCAGTTTCGCGCCACGGGGCTTTGCGTCGTTTCGCATGGCGATGCCGCTCTGGCTGCGCGAGAAGCTGTTCCAGCGCAGCCTGCTGACCAAGGAGCTGAAGAAGCTCGCGCCCGGCATCGACTGGAACAAGCGGCTGCTGTTTTCCGAGCACCATCTGAGCCACGCCGCCAGCGCCTATTACCCCTCGCCCTTCGAGGAAGCGCTGGTGCTGACCATGGATGGGGTGGGCGAATGGACGACGACCTCGGCCGCACTTGGCCGCGGCAAGGACCTCGCCATAATGCGCGAGATCCACTTTCCCCATTCGCTCGGCCTGCTCTATTCCGCCTTCACCTATTACACCGGCTTCAGGGTGAATTCGGGTGAATACAAGCTCATGGGTCTGGCGCCCTATGGCGAGCCGAAATACGCCTCGCTGATCCGCGACAATCTGATCGACCTGAAATCCGACGGCAGCTTCTGGGTCGACCAGTCCTATTTCGATTACTGCACCGGCCTGACCATGACCAACAGCCGCTTCGACGCGCTGTTCGGCGGGCCGGCGCGCAAGCCCGAGGCGCCGGTGACCCAGAAGGATATGGATCTGGCCGCCTCCATCCAGGCGGTGACGGAGGAGGTCATACTGCGGCTGACCCGCGCGCTGCAGGCGGAAACGGGCGCGCAGAATCTTTGCCTTGCCGGTGGCGTGGCGCTGAATTGCGTGGCCAACGGCAAGGTGCTGCGCGACGGCCGTTTCAAGAATATCTGGATCCAGCCGGCGGCGGGCGACGCCGGCGGTGCGCTGGGTGCGGCGTTAGCGGGCTATCACTTGAGCCTCGACAAGCCGCGAACCGCCCGAGGGAATATCGCCCCGGGGAATACGACCCTGGGCGATGCCATGCAGGGCTCCTATCTCGGCCCCGCCTATGAGCAGAAGGATATTGAGCGGCGCCTTGCCGCCGCAGGTGCCAAGTTCGAGGTGCTGGATGATGCGGCGCTGATCGCCCGCAGTGCGGCAGCGCTTGCCGAGCAGAAGGCGCTGGGCTGGCATCAGGGCCGCATGGAATTCGGCCCCCGCGCTTTGGGCGGGCGCTCGATCCTGGGCGACGCGCGCTCGCCCACCATCCAGAAGACGCTGAACCTCCAGGTCAAATACCGCGAATCCTTCCGACCCTTCGCCCCGGCGGTGCTGCGCGAGGATGTTGGCGACTGGTTCGAGCTGGATGGCGATTCGCCCTATATGCTGCTGGTGGCACGCGTGCGACAGGATCGCTGTCGGGCGATGGACGAGGAGCAGCGCAAGCTCTTCGGCATCGACAAGCTGAACGTCGCGCGCTCCGACATTCCCGCCGTCACCCATGTCGACTATTCGGCGCGCATACAGACCGTGCATCGCGAGACCAATCCGCGCTTCCACGCGCTGATCGCCGCATTCAAGCAGAAGACCGGCTGCCCAGTGGTGGTGAATACAAGCTTCAATGTGCGTGGCGAGCCGGTGGTCTGCACGCCGGAAGATGCCTTTCGCTGCTTCATGGGGACCGAAATCGAGGCGCTCGCCATCGGCAACTGCTTCCTCGAAAAACAGGATCAGGATCCGGCATTGAAGCGCGACTACCGCAACGTCTTCGATGCCGATTAGCGCGCGACCGGCCGGCGATCCGGCGGCAGGCAGGAAAATTCTCCGGCGGCTTTTTCTTCTGCTCTTCGTTCTCGTATTCCTGCTTCTGGGGGCACTGACCGTCTTTGTCTTCCTTAAGAAGCCGCATATCGATTACAGCGCGACCAACCGCCCGGCCGATCTCATCTATTTCGCAACCTGGCTCGTCATCCTGATGGCCGGCATCGTCGCCTGCCTGTGGCGGCGCGGCCTGCCGATCGCCTTCGCGGTATTCTTGCTGCTGCTGGCCGAGGCGGGTGCGCAGGCTTACGTCTTCGAGACGACCGGCGCGATCTATCAGCCCGAACCGCCGCCCGCCGAACAAAAGTTCGAGCCCCATCCTTTGCTCGTGGGCATCCCACGGCCCGGCAATTTTGCCGGGCTGGTGCAGGACGCCAATCATCGGCGGCGAACCGACAATCCGGACAAGGCGGCCAATGCGCGTGTGATCTTCGCCTTTGGCGGCTCAACGACCTATGACCTGGCCAACAACGACGCCCAGACATGGGAAAGCGATCTTTCGCGCCGGTTGGGAGCGGGATTTGCGGTCGAGAATCTCGGTGTGCCGGGCTATTCCTCGGTAGAGAATCTGATCCAGAGCCTGTTTGCCTTTCGCGATTCGCCGCCCGCCTGTGCTCTTTACTTCGAGGGCATCAACGATCTGCGTAACGCGCATATCGAGGGGCTGAAAGCCGACTATTCGGATTTCGCCCTGCCCGCCCAGCGGCACAATCTGGGTCTCGCCTATCCCGGTTTTCTGGTTAACAACCTGCTGTTCCTGCGCTCGATGATCGCCCTGGTTTCGCCCAGCCATAGCGATGTGCGGGGAACGGTAGGTGGCGAGGCCGATCCGAGGCTATCGGCCATATTCAGCCAGAATATGCGGCTGATCGGCGCCATCGGCCGGCAGTTCGGCGTGCGTGTCGTTTTCATTCCCGCGGTCGCCAACTGGCCCGTGCTGGAAGGCTCGCACACGCGCGACTGGTTTGAGTTCGTCGAGTACAAGGATATCAAGCCGCTGCTTCTGGCCATGAGCCGCGATCTGAAGAATGCGGCCGATGCGTCCGGCGCGGCCTATATCGGAGCACCCCTCGAACAGGATTGGACGGCGGACGACTTCTCCGATTCGGCCCACTTCAACAAGGCCGGTGCCGAGAAGTTCGCCGCCAGCATCGCGGGCGCTGTCGCCGATCTTTGCCGCTAACGGCGATCGCCGATGCGCGGCAGATCGATCATGCCGGAAAGGAAGCCGCTAAGGACAAGCTGCAGGCCGACGCCCATCGCCACCAGCGATGGGACTACGGCGCGCATGGTGAGCGCATAGTCCAGCGCGCCGAATCCCAGTGCTGCCCAGTGGATCGCCGATATCAGCAGGCCGGCCAGGCCGGCCAGCAGTACGACGCCGCCGCCCAGCGTGACCCGCTCCATGGTCGCCCAATCGCGCAGGCGATCGAGCGCGGAGGCGCTGGGCAGAAATTTCTCACGCACGGCGAACTGCCGCGCCAGCACGGCAAAGCTCAGCGTCTGCACGCCCAACAGGCCGATGACGCCGGCAGCCAGCATGCTGTGGACCTGGAACTGCACGCCCAGGATGGTGACGCTGCCGGCCAAGGCCAGCAGGGTCATGGCGCCCAGCCCGCCGCCCGCCATCGCCAGGCCGGGATAGAGGTAGAGCCAGCGCGGGCTGTACATGAGCAGGAATTTGAGATTGCGCCAGCCGTCGCGCCAGGGGCGCAGATGCGGCGGCCGGCCGCGCCCGTCGGGATAGAGGGTGACGGGTACTTCGGCGATCGAAAGCCCGTTGACCGCAGCCCGCACCACCATCTCGGAGGCAAACTCCATGCCGGGCATGTTGAGGCCGAGAGCGACGATCGACCGGCGATCGAAGCCACGCAGGCCGCAATTGAAATCCCCGCAGGCGCGCGTGAAAGAACAAAGCGCCGATGAAGCTCAGCACCGGATTGCCGAGATAGCGATTGAGGAACGGCATCGCCCCGGGCGTGATGCCGCCGGTAAAGCGATTACCCATGACCAGCGCCACACCGCCACGCAGCTTCGCAACGAAACCGTCGAGATCGCTGAAATCGTAACTGTCATCGGCATCGCCCATGATGACATAGCGGCCACGCGCGGCGGCGATGCCGGCCTGAAGGGCCGCGCCATAGCCGCGCCGTTCGGCGGCGACCACCCGCGCCCCGGTCGCCTCCGCCAGGCGCTGCGAACCGTCGGTGCTGCCGTTATCCGACACCAGGATTTCGCCGGTGATTCCCGCCCGCGCCAGATAACCCTTTGCCTTAGCCACGCAGCGGCCGACGGTGGCCGCCTCGTTGAGACAGGGCATCAGGATGGTGAGTTCGATCTCACCGCCGCTCATGCGCGGAGCAGATGCGATGTCCGCCTCATATCGAATCGATAGGCCCGAGGAAGTCGCGCTTGCCCACTTCGACACCGCAATGGCGCAGAATCGCGTAGGCCGTGGTGGCGTGGAAATAGAAATTCGGCAGCACCATGTTCACGAGATAGCCCTGGCCCTTGAAGTTGTAGGTCTGGCCGCCGATGGGAATGGCGATGGCGCGATCTTCGGATCCATCGATCCCAGCCGGCTTGACGCCCTTCACAAAGTCGATGGTTTTGGCGATACGGGCCTTCAGGTCATCGATGGTTTTTTCCTCATCGGGGAACTTCGGCGGTTCGCTGCCGGAAAGCCGCGCTGCCCCACCCTTGGCGAAATCGCAAGCCAACTGCACCTGTTTGATCAGGGGGAACATGTCGGGGAAGAGACGCGTGCCCAGCAGCACGGCAGGATCGACCTTGCGGGCTGCGGCATGCTGGGCCGCCTTGTCGAGAATGGCCGAAAGGCTGGTGAGCGTCCGGATGAAGGCCGGAACGGACGCCTGGGACATCGAAATGGCCATGAGCCGCACTTTCTGAATGGATTGTTTACAGGGGTAACGCCGGCACGATAGCCGATATGCCGCCCGGGCTGAATAGACCGGTCATGAAGGCTGCTTGACGAAATCGACCCCATTGCCCAAATCCAGCTACGGGACTGGCTGGGAGCAGGCCATGACGCGAACGACGTTGTTGATGTCTTCGATTGCGATCGCTCTTGCCGTGGCAAGCCCGGCGCTGGCGCGCAATTTTGGCCAGGTGACGTTGAAAGGCGGGCGAGGCCCAGACCGTCTCCATCTTCGGCTTCGGCGGCTACCAGAGCGTGCGGGTGTGCAACGATGCCACCAGCATCGCCAATGTGAAGGTGACGATCCGGCCCCGCGATCCGCAGTTGCTGCAGCCCGGCATGTGCACCGAGAACACCGGCGACCAGATCGAATTCGTCAACCAGGGCAGCGGCCAGGCTCTCGTCAGCTATAACCCCGCGCCAGGCAATGGCTATGGCAACGGCATGGGCATGTTCGGCAACAATTTCCGGATGTTCGGGCCTTAGCCAACCGCCAATGCTGCCTGCCATTCCTCACGAACCGCGGCCGAGGGTTCGCTGGATAGCCGGGCTTCCGCCAATTCCCTGATGCGCTCGCCGCGGGCGAGCCGGGCCAAGGCCCAGATGGCAGCACCACGAACCAGCTCGTCGTCGTCATCCAGGCGCTCGGCCACCGTCGGCAGCAGGGCGCCATCCCCGCTATTGCCGATGGCGATCAGCACATTGCGCAGGAACCGGCTGCGCCCGATGCGCTTGACGGGTGAGCCCGTAAACATCGCGCGGAACGCGGCATCGTCGAGGCGCGCCAGTTCGGCGAGGCGCGGTGCCGTGAGATCGGGCCGCGCGATCAGCCCTTCTTCGCCTGTGGTTTGGGCAAACTTGTTCCAGGGACAGACTGAAAGGCAATCATCACAGCCATAGATGCGGTTGCCCATTAGCGGGCGCAGCGAACGCTCGATCGGCCCCTTATGCTCGATGGTGAGATAGGAGATGCAGCGCCGCGCATCGAGACGATAGGCAGCGGGAAATGCTGCCGTCGGACAGGCATCGAGGCAGCGCCGGCATTCCCCGCAATGATCGCTCTCCGCCTCGCTGGCCGCGAGATCGAGATCGGTGAACACTTCGCCCAGGAACAGCCAGGAGCCGAAATCGCGCGATACCAGGTTGGTATGCTTGCCCTGCCAGCCGATGCCAGCGGCCTGGGCCAGAGGTTTTTCCATGACCGGTGCTGTATCGACGAAAACCTTGATGGCGCAGCCGAAGCTCTCGCCCATCCAGCGGCCCAGCGCCTTCAGCTTCTTCTTGATGAGATCGTGGTAGTCGCGGTTGCGGGCATAGATCGAAATCTCGCCGGCGTTGCGGCCTTCACCCGGCGCGGAAGAATCCGCCGCCCCGTAATTCAGCCCCAGCACCACTACGCTGCGCGCCTCGGGCCATAATGTTTGCGGATCGCGCCGGCGCGGCGCTTTCTCGGCAAGCCAGCCCATATCGCCGTGATAGCCGGCGGCAATAAAGCCTTCGAGCCCGCTCTTTGCCTCATTGCTGAGTGCAGCCGGGGCGAAACCCACCGCATCGAAGCCCAGCGCCAGCGCCCGCGCGCGAATCTGCTGGCGCGGCGATTCCATGCCTCAGCCGCGCCCGCGATAGGGGGCGACGCCTTGGTCGGGAATCCACAATCCCTTGGGCGGCGGGCCTGACTGGAAGAACACATCGATGGGCATGCCGCCGCGCGGATACCAATAGCCGCCGATGCGAAGCCAGCGCGGCGACAGCCGCTTGATCAGCGTCTTGGCGATGTCGACGGTGCAGGCCTCGTGGAAGGCGCCGTGATTGCGGAACGAGGCGAAATAGAGTTTCAGAGACTTCGATTCCACCAGCCAGCGGTCCGGCACGTAATCGATCATCAGATGGGCGAAATCCGGCTGGCCGGTGATGGGGCAGAGCGAGGTGAATTCCGGCTGCACGAAACGCACGAGATAGTCCTGGTCGCGATGGGGGTTCTCCACCCGCTCCAGCACCGCCTTGTCGGGTGAGGTGGAAATCGTGTTTTTGCCGCCCAGCTGGGTCAAACCCGCATATCGCTTATCAGCCATCGCTTGCCTTGCCTTCTTGCGCCCCAGCTTCATAGCTCGTCTCGCCGCGGCTGCGCTCGGCGCGAAAGCGGGCGATGAAACCCGAAAGGTCGCCAGCTTCGATGGCGCCGCGCAAACCCGCCATCACCGTTTGATAGTAGTGCAGGTTGTGCCAGGTCAACAGCATGGAGCCCAGGATCTCCTGGGACTTCACCAGGTGGTGGATATAGCCCCGTGAATAGCCGCGGCAGGCCGGACAAGCACAGCCTTCGTCGATTGGCCGGTTATCGCCGCCATGGCGGGCATTGCGCATATTGAGCTCGCCGAAGCGGGTGAAGGCCTCGCCGGTGCGCCCCGAACGCGTGGGCATGACACAGTCGAACATATCGATGCCGCGTTCCACGGCGCCGACAATATCCTCGGGCCGGCCGACGCCCATCAGATATCGCGGTGCCGCGGCTGGCAGAAAATCCGGTGCGAAATCGAGGATGCGGAACATCTCCTGCTGGCCCTCGCCGATGGCCAATCCCCCGATGGCATAACCAGCGAAGCCGATCTCGCGCAGCGAGGCCGCCGATTCCTCGCGCAGCTCGCGATGAATGCCGCCCTGCATGATGCCGAACAGGTGATAGCCGGGCCGCTCACGAAAGGCGTCGCAGCAGCGCTTCGCCCAGCGCATGGAGAGGCGCATGGAATTCGCTGCCTGCTCTGGCGTAGCGGGGAAGGGGGTGCACTCGTCGAAACACATGGCGATATCGGCATCGAGCTGGTCCTGGATTTTGATGCTGCGTTCGGGCGTCAGCAGATGCTTGCTGCCGTCGAGGTGGGAGCGGAACTCCACGCCTTGCTCGCCGATCTTTCGCAGGGCCGACAGGCTCATCACCTGGAAGCCGCCGGAATCGGTCAGGATCGGCCCCGGCCAGTTCATGAATTTATGCAGGCCGCCGAGCGAGGCGACGCGCTCGGCACCCGGACGCAGCATCAGATGATAGGTATTGCCCAGCACGATCTCGGCTCCGGTGGCCGCAACCGATTCCGGCAGCATGGCCTTGACCGTTCCCGCCGTGCCCACCGGCATGAAGGCCGGCGTGTTCACCACGCCATGGGCCGTGGCGAGGCGTCCGCGCCGCGCCTTGCCGTCCTGCGCCAGAACTTTGAAACCGCTCACGCCGCGCGCTCCAGCAGGGAAGCATCGCCATAGGAAAAGAAACGGTAGCCTTCGGCGATCGCATGGGCATAGGCGGCCTTCATGCGATCGAGGCCGGCGAAGGCTGCCACCAGCATGAACAACGTCGATTTCGGCAGGTGGAAATTGGTCATCAGCATGTTGACCGCTTTGAAGCGATAACCCGGTGTGATGAAGATCGATGTTTCGTCCGCGAAGGCTCGCACATGGCCATTCTCATCCGCTGCGGATTCGAGCAGCCGAAGTGAAGTGGTGCCGATCGCCACGATGCGCCGGCCGGCGTCGCGGGCACGGTTGATGGCGGCGGCCGCCTCGGCCGTGATCTCGCCCTGCTCGGCATGCATGCGATGCTCTTCGATCCGTTCGCTCTTCACCGGCAGGAAAGTGCCCGCGCCGACATGCAGCGTCAAATGCACCCGCTCGATGCCGCGCGCGTCACACGCAGCCAGCAGTGCCGGCGTGAAATGCAGTCCGGCGGTTGGCGATGCGACCGCCCCCTCGGCCCGGGCATAGATGGTCTGGTAGTCGTCCGCATCCTCAGCCCTGGTGGCCCGCAGCTTGCGGATATAGGGGGGAGCGGCATTTCGCCGTGGCGCTGCAGAGCGTCGCGCAAGGTGCTGCCCGAGAGATTGAAGCGCAGGGCCAAATCACCCTCTGGCGATTTTGCGGTGACCTCGGCGAAGAAGTCTTCGGCGAAAACGATGTGATCGCCAAGGTCCAAACGCCTGGCCGGTTTGGCAAAGGCCCGCCAGCTGTCCGCGCTTTCGCGCTTGTGCAGGGTCACCTCGATTTTGGCCGAGGGGCCGCCGGCGCGGCCAGCGCGCCGGCCCGACAACTGGGCAGGAATCACTTTGGTATCGTTGAAGACCAGCAGATCACCGGCGCGCAGCAGGTCCGGCAGGTCGCGCACCTGGCGATCGGCCATCGACGGACCAACGGCCAGCAGCCGCGCCGAATCCCGAGGGCTCGCGGGATATCGCGCGATCAGGCGTTCGGGCAGGTCGAAATCGAAATCGGCGAGGCGAAGGCTCACGGTTGGCCTGGTTTTGGTGGCTCGGCTCGGCTGCGTCTTACACGAAAAACCCCGCCGGGATATTGACAATTCGGCCCCCATGCTTCAGCAAGCGGGCGCCGCGGCGCTCTCGCCGGGGCTCGTGAGACGAGGACCGCCGATGATCCGGGAAGACCAGCGCTTTTCTGCCTATTTCGTCGCCGTGGCGGCGGTCTTCGTCACTTGCCTGGTCGTCTCCAATATCATCGCGGTGAAGCTGATCTCGGTGGGCGGGCTGATCCTGCCGGCGGCCATCGTCATCTTCCCCGTCAGCTATCTGCTGGCCGATGTGCTGACGGAGGTCTATGGCTTTCGCGCCGCGCGCCGGGTGATCTGGCTGGGCTTCTTCTGCAACCTGCTGGCGGTGGCGGCCATCTATATCGGCGGCGCCTTGCCGGCGGCGGTCTTCTGGTCCAACCAGCCGGCCTATGATTCCATCCTGGGCGCCACGCCGCGGATCCTCGGCGCCTCGTTCCTCGCCTATCTGCTGGGCGAGTTCGCCAATACCATGATCATGTCGCGCCTCAAGGTGAAGATGGCCGGCCGCCATCTCTGGCTGCGCGCCATCGGCTCGACCCTGATCGGCCAGGGGCTCGATTCCGTCGTCTTCATCACCATCGCCTTTGCCGGCATGATGCCCACGGGTGTATTGCTGGGGGCCGTCGTCACCCAGTGGCTGGTCAAATCGGCCTATGAGGCGCTGGCCACACCGCTGACCTACGCCATTGTCGCCCTGTTGAAGCGGCGCGAGGGGATCGACGTCTACGATCGCCAGCTGCGTCTTAACCCCTTCGCGATCTTCGAATAGGCCTCAGAGATCTTCTTTTCTGCCCTGGAACTCCGCTTCCAGGCGGTGTTCCAGCTTCACCAGGTCCTTGGGCAAGGGCATGCCCGTGGCCTTCATCTCATTCAGCTTCTCGCGCAGCTGAAGATAGATCTCATGCTTGTCCTGGGGCTGGTTCTCCATCTGCGTGGTCAGCAGCGAGATTTCGGCCAGGAATCGTTCCAGCATCGCGGCACCTCTTTGTAACCTGGCCCGCGGTCGCGGACCGGACATTGCCTGAAGCCTAACGCATTCGTGGGCCTGGCACCACGCGAAGACCTCGACCGTATGATCTGCCGCGCCTAAGCTTCCCGATCGCAGCATGGAGGTTGCTCATGAGCGTCGAAGAAGTTCGCGGCAGCAAGGCCATCATCCGGTTCGATGCGGCCAAATGCATCCATTCGCGCAACTGCGTGCTGGATCGCCCCGATGTCTTCGTTCCCAATGTCGAAGGCGCGTGGATCAGGCCGGATAACGCCTCGCCCGACGCCCTGGTGCACATCGCGATCAACTGCCCCTCCGGCGCGATCACGATCGAGCGCCTGGATGGCGGTGAGAACGAGACGCCGCCGCTGGTGAATACCGTTCGCATCCGTGAGAACGGCCCGCTGGCGATCCATGGCGATCTCGCCATCGCCGGCCAGGACAAAGCCTTGCGCGCCACGCTCTGCCGCTGCGGGCACTCGCAGAAGAAGCCCTATTGCGATGGCAGCCATGCGGCCGCCGGTTTTCAGGCGACGGGCGAGCCGACGATCAAGCCGTCCGAGGCACTTGCCCGACGCGACGGTGCACTGAAGGTGCTGGGACTTCCCAACGGTCCGCTACAGGTTCAAGGGGCACTCGAGATCGTCTCCGGCACCGGCCACACAGTGAACCGGGTGATGCAGACCTATCTCTGCCGCTGCGGGGGCTCCGCCAACAAACCCTATTGCGACGGGACCCACGGCAAGATCGGTTTCAAGGCGCCGTAAGTCTCAAGCCTTCGACAGGGTGATCCGGTCGATCTCCGCCAGATCCTCGGCGCTGAGGGACCAACCCGCGGCCTTCACATTCTGTTCGAGCTGTTCGGGCCTGGTCGCGCCGGCAATCACGCTCGAAACACAGGGCCGGGCCAGCAGCCAGGAGAAGGCAAGCTCCAGCATGCTATGGCCGCGCTTTTTGCAAAAGCCTTCCAGCGCCTCGACGATTCCCCAGTTCGCATCGGTGCTGTAGCGCTCGGCCAGGTATTGGGTCGTGGCAAAGCGCGTGCCGGCGGGTGCCGCGGCACCCCGCTTGTACTTGCCGGTCAAGAGCCCGCTTGCCAGCGGAAAGAACGGCAGCAGGCCCATGCCGTATTTCTGCATCGCCGCCTGCAATTCCTTCTCGACGATGCCGCGCCGTATCAGGCTGTATTCATCCTGGCAGCTGATGAAGCTTTCCAGATTGTGCAGGCGCGAGGTCCATTGCGCCTCGACCACCTGCCAGGCCGGCAGGTTGGAGCAGCCGATATAGCGGACCTTGCCCTGACGCACGAGATCGTCGAGGGCGCGCAGCGTCTCGTCGATCGGCGTCAGCGGATCGGGCGCGTGAAGCTGATAGAGGTCGATCCAGTCGGTCTTGAGGCGGGTGAGACTATCCTCCACCGCCATCATGATGTAGCGGCGTGCCGCGCCTTTTTTCACGGGGTTCTTGGCGAACTCCAGGCCGAATTTGGTGGCAAGGACGATATCTTTGCGCCGCTCGCCCAGGACGCGGCCGAGATATTCCTCCGACCCGCCGCTCTCGCCATAGACATCGGCGGTGTCGAACAGCGTGATCCCGAGGTCGATGGCCTTGTGCACCACCTTGCGGGTGCCCTCGAGGTCGGTGCGGCCGCCGAAATTATTGCAGCCCAGCCCGACGGCAGAAACCTGAAGACCCGAATTACCGATCCGGCGCAGCGTCATGGCGCGATCCTGCTTATGGGAGAGATGACGGGCACATCATCGGCGAGGATTACGGGCGAATCCAGCCTTTGCTTGGCCCTCAGGGCGTGGCGAAATTCGTCGCCAGGATCAAGCCCACCGTCAGTGCCAGGGCGATAAGGGCGACGATCAACGCTCGCCCCGCCGGGGCCAGATCTCCTTCGCTTGCTGCCTCCGCGGCGCTCAGTTTTTTGCGTCCGGTGATCATCGCCTTCACCAGATTGTCACGGGTCAGAAGCCAGTCGGTCAGCACGCCGGCGACGTGAAGGGCCAGCAAGCCGATCAGGAGATTCGATATGAGCCCGTGGATCTGGCCTAGCGTATGAGAAAACGACGGCGGCAGTAGATGGGCGAAAGGCCCTGCCGCGCGCCGCCCGGCGGCAAAGACGCCGGTCAGGATCATGGCGATAAGGGTTGCCAGAAGAACGCCGATCATCCAGCCGCCAAGCGGATTGTGACCGATGCTGTGTGGCGGGCCTCAAGCGCACCAGACGAACGATGTAAGCCTTCACCGTATGCCAGGGGCGCAGGAAATCGGCGAAGTGCGAGCGCGGGCTGCCGACGAATCCCCAGAGGATACGAAACAGAAGCAGGCCGGCGATGCAGAAGCCGGAGATGAAATGCACCGGCGTCTGCCACCCACCGCGTGGACTGACGAAGAACAGATTGCAGCCGACGAGAAGGACGAGCGACCAGTGAAACAGCCGCGTCGGCAAATCCCAGATCGCGACGTGACGCACTTCGCCGCCATTCGCAGAAGTCATCGGCCGCTCCGATTCATCCGGACCGATTCATAACGCATCGGGTTGCTGCGGGGTGAACACTTCAAAGATGCCGCCCGCCGGAAGGGGGGAACCGGCGGGCGGCTTGTCCGGAATAAAGAGTCTCCGGACTGCGGTTGGGGAATTACAGTGGCTGCGGCTGGCCATCCTGCTCGTGGTGGTGACGAAAATCGCCGTGATGGCGATGCATCGGCCGGTCGAAAGCGACGCGCTGCTCTGGCGACAGCGTCTGATAGAGCGCCTCCAGCGCCGGCCGCGAGGCCTGCATGGTGGCGAGTTTCGAGGCCATCATCTTCTCGGACATGCTTTCGCGATCCAGGAAGGTGGGCTTCTGGCCCGCCGCCGGGACGTTGGCGAGACAATCGTCGCGCTCTTTCTCAGCACCACTGGTGACGGCCTGGCGCCAGGCAGCCCAGAGCGGCTGCTGGTCGGTGGTCAGCTGCAGGCGAGCCTCGAGATAGGTGAGCCGGCTGGCGGAACGGGCATAGTGCTCGATGCACATGCCCTTCATCCATTTCGCGGGATCGTGCTTTTCGAAGCCCTGGGGAGCCGGGCCGGTGGCCGGACCGCTCCCGCTGCTGCCCGTGGTCTGGGCGAAGGCGGCCGTGGCGCAGAGCAGGGCGCCGGCGGCCAGCAGGGCAATACGTTTGGGCGACATCAGGGGTTTCTCCAGTTCGTGGGTTAAAGTTGACCCGATGGCCGATACACGCCTGTTTGAGGGGAATTCCTGCGGGGCTGAGCCGTGCAAGGGGCCGCCTGTCGCGGAATTCACCTGGCGGCAAGGGGTCGCCAAAAGGCGCAGACGGCTGCCGCTCTCGAAGCGCCTGTTGGCGCGGCGTCAGTCTTGCGCGGGCTTCAGGCGGAAGGTGGCGGCGTTGAGATAATCGGTAATGGACCAGAGATCGCCGATCGCCCGAAGCAGGTTGTTGGGGATCGGCTCGCCGATCGCCACCGGAAAATGCCGGCCGATCTTGTTGCGGACTTCATGGAACAGCAGCGAAAGCTTCAGGGTCAGATTGACCTGTGCTGCCAGCTGATAGAGCCGGCTGTTCTGGCCGCTGAAATGGACCGGCAGCACATCGGCACTGCTGCGCAGCGCGAGCTGCGCGGTGAACGTGCCCCAGGGCTTGTCGATGGCGGGCCCGCGCAACGATTTGGCGGTGGCGACACCGCCCGCGGGAAACACGATGACCACGCCGCCATCGGCCAGCATCCGGTGCGCTTCGCGCCGCGAGCGTAGATTGGCGGCCAGCGCCTGTTCGCTGCCGGAGAAATCGATGGGGATGATATGCCGGCGGACTTCCGGCGCCTGGTAGAGGATGCTGTGGGTCATCACCTTGTAGTCGGTGCGCACCTGCGAGACGAGCTGGCAGATGATGATGCCGTCGATAACGCCATAGGGGTGATTGGCGATGACGATCTGTGGGCCTGTCGGCGCCAGCGCGCCGATCGAGCCGCGCGCGATCTCGACATTCAGGCGTAGCGCCGTAATGGCATCGGCCCAGAACAGCTCGGGCGGGCGGCCGCGCTTGCTGTAGTCCTCATAGATGCGGCGGATGCGCGGCTGGCCCGTGAGCTTCTCGACGCCGCGGATGAACTTCTGGCCGATGCGGCTGACTTCATCGGAGGCATAGGAGAAGGTCGGGGGCGGCAGAACTTCCAGCCCGGCGTCCATGGCATGCGTACTAGACCAATCGCTTGGCACGTCGATCTAGATATCCGAGTCGTGTTTCAGATTGATGGCCGGCCCGTTGCAATTCGCCGACATCTCGCCCGTGTTCGGCTATCGGCGCAGCCGCTGCTTTGCCAGGGCCCGCAGGAATTCAAGGCCGATCGCCGGATTGAATTTGCTTTCACCGGTAAGGCGGGGGCGGAAGGTGAAGGGAAGCTCGGCTAACCTCGCCGGTGGGCGGGTGGAGGCGACCAGGTCGAGGAGAATTTTAAAGCCTTGGCCCGATACCTGACCCAGCGCCGAGCGTGCCAGCAATTCGCGCCGCAGCATGAAAAACCCGCTCATCGGATCGCTCAGCGGCACGCCCAGAAGCCGCCGCGCGGCCCAATTGCCCAGGCGGCTGATCAACCGGCGAAGGGCCGAATGCGCGCCCAGATTGGCACCGGCGGCAAAGCGGCTGCCGACGACCAGCTCCACTTCGCCCTGGCGCAGGATCGCCAGCATCTGGGGCAGCAGTGCTTCGTCATGCTGCAAATCGGCATCCATGACGGCAACGAAGGGCGCGTTGGTGGCGGCGAATCCCTCAATACAGGCCGAAGCCAGGCCGCGCCGGCCGGTGCGCGTCAGGCAGCGCACATGGGACACGCGCCGGGCCACATCTTCCACCCGTGCCGAGGTCCCGTCGGGGGAATTGTCGTCGACAAAAAGCACTTCCCAGGCGATGCCGGCGAGGCTTGTCGCCAGCCGTGCCACCAAAGGCTCGATATTTCCTGCTTCATTGAAGGTAGGGGCGATAATCGACAATTCGTAAGCCAGCGGCGCTTCTCCAACCCGGTTGGCCGGCAATCTATCGTGCTGAACCCATCTTGCGTAGGGCCCCGCTCACGAAAGCCGAAGCGAACGCGGGAGTTTCCCTCGTTCTCGCCGCGTTCCGGTGCCAGATCGGCCAAAGGGGAAATTGGCCATTGGTCACGGATAGCGACGTTCAGCGGCGAGGTTGGCTATAATCCGCAGGCTCATTTGCCTAGCGATCATCTCAGGAACCACCCGATGAAACCCATCATCCTTGCCGGCCTTGCCGCTGCTGCGCTGCTGATGCTTGCCGCCTGCGATAGCGGCGGCAGCGATACGCCCGCGCCGGCGGATACGCCGCCGGCCAGTGCGAGCCCCGACGCCAGCGCGCCAGCGAATACGACCCCCGTGATCTCAGGCGCGAGCACGGATCTTGGTACCGGCCCGGAAGGGCTGATCGGCGACAAGCTCGCGGGCATCCTTGGCGGTGACGATCGCCATTCGGCGGCGCTCGCGGCAACCCAGGCGGCCTCGCTGCCCAATGGGCAAAAAGTCACCTGGCAGGGCACCAGCAACGCCACCAGCAATCCTGCAACCGGCTGGGCTTCCCCCGTGGGTGCGCCCTATCGCGATTCAGCCGGACGCAGCTGCCGCTTCGTCCAGCAATCGGCAACCCATGGCAGCGACTCGGCAAGCGACACGCTCAAAATCTGCAACGGGTCCGCCGGTTGGGTTCCTGCCTGAGGCCGTTCGCGTTCTCGGCGGGCGGCGGCTGACGAAATCGTGAACGCGGCGCAAGGCGGGTCGCCGGCGGCGTCCAGGATGTAATATTAAATACCGGTAACCCAAAATTTGGCACAAAAGACGCGAGTGACACGGCGGGCCGTGCCGAATCTTGCCGATTGTCAAAATCGTTTAACCACTGCGAGAAAACTTGCGCCAGGCCCCTTGGCGTATGGCTCTGCGGGCAATGCAGCCATGTTGCCAACAGCGTCGTGGAGTCGCAGCGGTGCTTTACTTTCGCAACCCGGCTTACTAGCCTGTCGCCCGTCCTGCCCAAAGATACGACCAAGGGGATACAGGCAGGCGTGGGAGGTAAGTGCATGGGTGGGGCTATGGCTCCCGTGCGCGAAGGTCATGCCGATTTTCGTGGTTGGCAGACCTGGTATCGCGTAACCGGTTCGCTCGGCGGCGACAAGCTGCCGCTGGTGGTTCTTGCACGGCGGACCCGGCTGTACCCACGACTATGTCGATTCCCTCAAGGGCCTGGCCAGTACCGGCCGGCCCGTCATCCACTACGACCAGCTTGGCAATGGCCGTTCCACCCATCTGCGCGACAAGGGTGCCGATTTCTGGACGCCGCGCCTGTTCCTCGACGAGCTGCAGAATTTGACGCGCCATCTCGGCATCGATTCCGCTTATGACGTGCTGGGCCAATCCTGGGGCGGCATGCTGGGGGCCGAACTTGCGGTGACGCAGCCCAAGGGGTTGCGCGCACTGGTCATCTCGGATTCGCCGGCATCGATGGAACTCTGGGTGCAGGAGGCCAATCGGCTGCGGGCCGATCTGCCGCCCGATGTCCAGGCGACGCTGCTGCGTCATGAGGCGGCCGGCACCACCAGTGCGGACGAATACAACGCGGCGGTGCGGGTCTTCTATGACAAGCATGTCTGCCGGGTTAGCCCCTGGCCGCCCGAGGTGCAGCGCACCTTCGATGCCATAGGCATCAATCCCACCGTCTATATGACGATGAACGGCCCCAGCGAATTCCATGTCATCGGCACGCTCAAGAGCTGGAGCATCATCGATCGCCTGAAGCGCATCGAGGTGCCGGTGCTGCTGATCTCCGGCAAATATGACGAGGCAACACCGGCGACGGTGCAGCCGTTCAAGGACAATATAAAGGATGTGCGCTGGGAGATTTTCGAGCACTCCAGCCATATGCCGCATGTCGAGGAGACCGACCGCTACCTAAAGGTGGTCGGACAGTTCCTCGACGCTCACGACCGCAAGCGATAGGGCTCGAAATCCGCAAATGTCTCGAAAAGGGGAGCAACCATGCGTCGAATGACTTGGCTGATCGGGGCCGCTGTAATAGCGGGCTCGATCGTGACGAATGCCTATGCGGCATCGCCCTCGCAAGCGGGCAATGAAAAGCATGTGGGCGGAACGATGCGGCTGGTGGCGGCTTCCGCCGGCGGCAGCTTCGATCCGCAGATCAACTACACGCTGCAATATTGGCAGCTCTACCAGAGCCTTTACGATCCTCTGGTGACCTTCAAGCATGCCGCCGGCTCCGACGGCTTCACCATCGTGCCGGATCTGGCCGAGGCGCTGCCGAAGGCCGAAGACGGCGGCAAGACCTATGTCTTCAAGCTGCGCAAGGGGATCAAGTTCTCCAACGGCCAGGAGGTGACGGTGAAGGACGTCGTCGCCTCGTTCCAGCGCATCTTCAAGATCTCCGGACCGACTTCCGGCACCTTCTACAACGGCATCGTCGGCGCTGATGCCTGCCTGAAGACGGCGGCCACCTGCACGCTCGACGGCGGCGTCGTCGGCGACGAAGCGGCCGGCACCATCACCTTCCATCTGACCCAGCCGGACGCGGAATTCTTCCAGAAGCTCGCCGTGCCCCATGCCTCGATCCTGCCGGCCGATACGCCGCCCAAGGACATGGGCAGCACGATCATTCCGGGCACCGGCGCCTATATGGCCGCAGCATATGATTCGAACAAGCAGCTCAAGCTGGTGCGCAACCCGAACTTCAAGGAGTGGAGCGCGGACGCCCAGCCCGACGGTTATCCGGATGAAATCGACATGGATTTCGGCCTGACGGAAGAGGCCGAGGTCAATGCGGTGGAGAACGGCCAGGCCGACTGGATGTTCGACCAGCCGCCGACCGACCGCCTCGCCGAGATCGGCAGCAAGTTCAAGGACCGCGTGTTCATCAACACGCTCACGGCCATGTACTACATGCCGATGAACACCAACCTGCCGCCCTTCAATAACGAGAAGGCGCGCCAGGCGGTGTCCTATGCCATCGACCGCAAGGCGACGGTGACTCTGTTCGGCGGACCGAAGCTGGCCGCACCTGCCTGCCAGATCCTGCCGCCCGGTTTTCCCGGGTTCGAATCCTATTGCCCCTTCACCAAGAGTCCGTCAGCGAAGTGGTCGGCTCCTGATATGGTGAAGGCCAAGCAGTTGGTGAAGGAATCCGGCACGGCGGGCCAGAAGGTCACGATCGTGGTCGAGGATCTCGCCCCCAACAAGGCGATCGGCGTCTATATGCAGAGCCTGCTGAACAAGCTCGGCTATGTCGCCGACGTCAAGGTGATGGCCTCGAACATCCAGTTCACCTACATCCAGAACACGAAGAACAAGGTGCAGATCAGCCTGTCCGAATGGTACCAGGACTATCCGGCGGCTTCCGACTTCCTGCATGTGCTGTTCAGCTGTGCTGGCTTCCACGCCGAGTCCGATAACTCGCCGAACATCTCCGGCCTCTGCAACAAGGATATCGACGCCAAGATGGACGACGCGCTGGCGACCGGCATCACCGACGACGCGGCCGCCAACAAGAAGTGGGCGGATGTCGACAAGGCGGTGACGGACACGGCGGCAGCTGCCGTGCTGTTCACGCCCAAGCATGTCGACTTCATCGCCAAGCGCGTGGGCAACTTCAAGTTCAATGCCCAGTACTACTGGGTCATTGCTGACTCCTGGGTGCAATAAGGAAGGAACCAGGCAGCCGCCGGCGTAAGCGAAGGACAAGGTCCCTATGACCGCGCAATCGCCGGCGGCTGCCGATCCTGCCATCATCGCTGCGACACTCGAGCGACCCGCTTTGGGCCCATGGGCCCGGGCGGCGCTCAAACTCTGGGCCGACAAGGCGGCAATAACCGCCTTGGCGGTCTTCATCCTGATCGTTATCGCCTGTGCGCTGGCGCCGATCTACGCCAACAACATCGCCCATACCGATCCCTTCACCTCGAACATCGATGGCACGATCAGCCTCGGTGGCCAGGACATGCCGCTGCTGCAGCCCTCGGATGAGGGGCTTGGCCTGGGCTCCACCCCCATCGGCCCCACCTGGGACATCACCAACTATTTCCTTGGCGCGGACGAGCAGGGCCGTGACGTCATGGCCCGCCTGTTCTATGGCGGGCGCAATTCGCTGTTCATCGCGGGCGTCTCCACGATTATCTGTCTGGCGTTTGCGGCGATCATGGGTCTGGCCGCAGGATTCTTCGGCGGCATCATCGATACGGTGCTCTCGCGCATCCTCGACGTGATCTGGGCCTTTCCCATATTCCTGCTGGCGATCTCGCTGTCGATCGTGCTGATTCCACGGAATCGAGGTCGGGCCCATCACCATTGAAGCAGGCAGTCTGTGGCTGCCCATCGTGATCATCGGCATCGTCTATGTGCCCTATGTGGCGCGTCCGGTGCGCGGCCAGGTGCTGGCCCTCAAGGAGAGCGAGTACGTACTGGCGGCCACGGGGCTCGGTGTCCCCAGCGCCCGCATCCTGTTCCGCGACATCCTGCCCAATGTGATGACGACGCTGATCGTCTTCGTGCCGTTGATGCTGGCGCTCAACATGCTGACGGAATCCGCCCTGTCGTTTCTCTCCATCGGCGTGCAGGCGCCTGATGCCAGCTGGGGCACGATCATCCAGGACGGCCAGGACGTGCTTTATGTCCGGCCCTGGGTTGCGATTGCGCCCGGCCTCGCCATCGTGCTCTGCGTACTCTGTCTCAATGTGCTGGGCGATGGCGTGCGCGATGCCCTGGACCCGCGCGCCAAGCTCCGGATCCGCTAGTGTCCCGATTCCAAAATTCGTTGAAGCAGATTCGCCGTGGCTGCGGGACACAATTTATTGATTCGAGTGGCCTGCTTATCCCGGAAATTCGCGTGCGAATTTCCGAGGCAGGACACTGGCGATGATCAGCGTGCTTATCCGCCGCCTGGTGCAGATGGTCTTCGTGATGCTGGGGATCAGCATCGT
Source organism: uncultured Alphaproteobacteria bacterium (assembly GCA_963770335.1). Taxonomy (GTDB): domain Bacteria; phylum Pseudomonadota; class Alphaproteobacteria; order Dongiales; family Dongiaceae; genus DASXQK01. The sequence goes on along the minus strand of CAVYPG010000010.1, from coordinate 99,924 downwards.
CACCTTTCTGATCTTCTTTGCCACGCCCGGGGCCGATCCCGCGGCGCGTATCGCCGGCCGCAACGCGGCACCCGAAACGCTGGTCGCGGTGCGCCACGATTTCGGCCTCGATCGACCGTTGCCGGTCCAATACCTGCTGATGATGAAGAAGCTGTTCGTCACTCGCGATCTCACCTCTTTCGTCAATCGCGGCCAGGAGGTGATTCCGGAGGTGATGGAGGCGACGCCGATCACGCTCTCGCTCGTCTTCGGTGCGGCCATCGTCTGGATCGTCACCAGCATCCTGATCGGCGTCGTTGCCGCGGCGACGAAGAACAGCCCGCTGGATCGAATATTGATGATCCTGGGGCTGATCGGCATCTCGATGCCGGTCTACTGGCTGGGCGAGGTGGTGAATCTCGTAACCCAGGCCAGGCTGCACGACACCTGGATGTTCTCCTGGGTACCCGCGCTTGGCTACAAGCCGCTGCTGGATGACCCCTGGGAATGGTTCAAGACAATGATCATTCCCTGGATCACGCTGGCCATCCTCTATATCGGCATCTATGGCCGTGTGCTGCGCGCCAACATCGTCGAAGCAAACCAGGAAGATTTCATCCGCACGGCGCGCTCCAAGGGCCTGAGCGAAACACGCATCCTGTTCCGCCACGCGCTGCGCACCTCGCTGATCGCCTTCGTCACCCTGTTCGGTCTCGACTTCGGCGCGTTGGTGGGGGGCGGAGCGCTATTGACCGAGGTCGTGTTCGGCCTGCAGGGCGTGGGCAAGCTCACCTATGACGCGCTGAAAAATCTCGATCTGCCGGTGATCATGGCAACCGTCGTTTATGCCTCGTTCTTCGTCGTCGCCGCCAATGCGGTGGTCGATATCGTTTACGCTGCTCTCGATCCGCGGGTGCGCCTTGCCTGAGGCCGCCGGCAATACCCTGCTCGAGGTCAAGGGCCTCTCGGTCTCGTTCCGCACCGAGCGAGGGCTGGTGCGCGCCGTCGACAACGTCTCGTTTCGCGTCGGCGAGCGGGAGATCCTGGGCGTGGTCGGCGAATCCGGATCGGGCAAGACCGTCTCGCTGATGAGCGTCATGGGGCTGATCAACGACCCCAACGCCGTCATCGAAGGGTCCATCGTCTACAAGGGACGACAGCTCGCCGGCCTCTCCAACCGCGCGCTGCGCTCGATCCGCGGGCGCGAGATCGCCATGATCTTCCAGGACCCGATGACGGCGCTGACGCCCGTCTACACCATCGGCTGGCAGATCCGCGAGCAGCTGCGCGCCCACAACAAGATGTCCAAGGGCGCGGCGCATAAGCGCGCCATCGAGCTGCTGGCGGCGGTGGGTATTCCCAATCCCGCCGTCACCATCGATCGCTTTCCCCATCAGCTTTCGGGCGGTATGCGCCAGCGCGCCTTCATCGCCATGGCACTTTCCTGCAACCCCTCGCTGCTGATCGCCGATGAGCCGACGACGGCGCTCGACGTGACCGTGCAGGCCCAGATCCTGGAGCTGATCCAGCGCCTGCGCCGCGAATTCGGCTCGTCCATCATCCTCATCACCCACGATATGGGCGTGGTGGCGGAGGTGGCCGACCGCGTCATGGTCATGTATGCCGGCCGCATCGTCGAGCGCGGCACGACCCGCCAGCTTTTCACCGAACCCTGGCATCCCTATACCTGGGGCCTGCACGATTCCATTCCGCCGCTGGAGGGGGCACGGCTGCGCCGCCTGCCGTCGATTCCCGGCGCGCCCCCCTCGCTGCTCAGCCTGCCGCCCGGCTGCGCCTTTGCGCCCCGCTGCCGCTTCCGCTTTGCGCCCTGCGGACAGCGGCCCGAGCTTGAAGGCGCGGGCGGTCACGAAGCTGCCTGTTTCATTCCGCTGGAAGAGCGCGCCAGCCTGCGTGCCGCCCGCGGCCGCAAGTTGAAGGAAGCATCATGACTGGGGCACCGCCGACCGGGGCACCGCCGACCGGGGCACCACCGGTGAAATCGAGCGCGACCAAGACGCCCCTGATCCAGGCGGTCGACGTCAAGAAGCACTTCATCGTCGGCAGCAGCCTGTTCAAGGGCCAGCGCCGCACGGTCTACGCCGTGGATGGGGTCTCACTGGAGGTCTATCCAGGCGAGACCTTGGGCCTGGTGGGTGAATCCGGCTGCGGCAAATCCACCTTGGGGCGCTGCCTGATGCGTCTCTACGAGATTACCGCGGGCCAGATTCTGCTCAACGGCCGGGACATTTCCCAGCTCGGCACGAGAGAACTGCGCCCGATCCGCGGCGAGATGCAGATGGTCTTTCAGGACCCCTATGCCTCGCTCAACCCGCGCCGGCGGGTGGGCGATCTGATCGCCGAACCGCTGCGCGTTCATGGCACGCGCAACCGCGCCGAGATCGACGCGCGGCTCAAGCAGCTGATGGAACTGGTGGGCCTGCAACAGGATCACCTCAACCGCTTTCCCCATGAATTCTCCGGCGGCCAGCGCCAGCGCATCGGCGTGGCGCGCGCGCTCGCCCTTGAACCCAGCCTCATCATCGCCGACGAGCCGGTCTCCGCCCTCGACGTCTCAATCCAGGCCCAGATCGTCAACCTGTTCGCCGATCTGCAGGAGAGGCTGGGCCTGACCTATATCTTCATCGCCCACGATCTCAGCGTGGTGCGCCAGGTCTCCAGCCGTGTTGCCGTCATGTATCTCGGCGCCATCGTCGAGACGGGACCGACAGAAGAGATTTTCCGCAATCCAGCACATCCCTATACCGAGGCGCTGGTCTCGGCCGTGCCGGTGCCCGAGGTCGATCGCGGCGGCCGCAAGGAACGCATCGTGCTGACCGGCGACGTGCCCAGCCCGATGAACCCGCCGGAGGGCTGCCGCTTTCATCCGCGCTGCCGCTATGCCACCCAGCGCTGCAAGGCAGAGCGGCCGGTGCTTGGAGCTGGCCGGCAAGGGCCGGCAGGTCGCCTGCCACTACCCGCTGCTGGAAGGAACGGCTGTGCGGCCCGAAAGTCCGCGCCCGGCGGCCTAGAATATCCGATCTGCGGGGCGGCGGATTTCAGCCCCCGCCAGCAGGCGCCCTGCGCTACAACTTCCGCTGTGACGCAATCGAGTGAAAAAACCCCAGCGATAAATGCCCCCGAGCCGCCGGCCGTGCAGGCTTTGCTGCGCCCCGCGGCCACGGTCATGCGGGCAAAGCGGCTGGGCTCGTTTCACTCGACCCGCCTCAGCTTTTCGCGTTCGCTGCTGCGGCGCCTTGCCCGTGAAAATTGGCGTTTCACCCGCACGCAGTTCGAGTTGAATGCGCGGGGCTATGGACATCTCGTCTATGAGATCGAGACACCAAAGGGGCTGATCAGCTTTGCCGGGTTCTCCAACTATCTGGCGCCGGAAGATCGCACCGACCGCGTCATCGCCGAGAAATGGGATGCCGCATTCGCGCTGACGGCCGGCCGGCTGAGCGAGGAAGCCCTCGCACGGCTTGCCGGCAGCGCACCGCGGCAGGAAGCCGCGCGCTTCAGCGCCGACGAACTGGTGCTGAGCCGCGCCAATAAAAGCCTGCGGTTATTCGATTCGGTCGCACAAGCACTCGCGGCGGGCCGCCAGCCGACGCTCGCCGATGTCGTGCGGGTGGGCTATCTGATGCGCACCACCGCGGTTTACGGGAACGGCAAGTTCGGCCTTGCCGATCTCGGCCGGCTCTGGCGCGAGGGCATCTTCTCGCTGCCTTACGAGGCCGAGATGCTGATGGTCTATATGATCCGCCAGTTCAGCTTCGATTTGATCGAGCATATTGCGCGCCGGATGAATCCGGCGGCGGTGCCTCTCTCGGCGACAACACGCCGGGCGCTCGGCATCGGCAATGCTACGGGCCTCGGCATGGCGCCGTTTCTCGTCGGCCATCCGGCGCTCTTCAACAACTGGATCCTGGCGCGCGAAACGGCATTGGCCCGCATTCGCGCAATCGCGGCTGCCACGCCGCAAAAGCAGGATCGCTTTCGCATCCTGCTGGATCGCGCCATTGGGCATGTCGGCGAATGGGTGACTGAGGATGAGGAGCAGGCGGCACGCATCGATCGCCTCGCCGAGGAGCTGGAATCGCTGCGCGAAGGCGCCGCGCCGGAGGGCATGCTGCTGACGCGTCCCCATCCCTGGGATGCGATCGCGCGCGAGCTGGAGAAGGATGGCAGCCTCGAAGCTTCCGAGCTCATCAACAGCCTGCTCATCGAGCTCTATCCCGAGCTGGTGGACGATCTCGAGGCGACCACCGGCTCCGCCGAGCGCGAAGCGGTCGATCCGCTGATGAGCCTGGCCGCGCTACGCGCGCTGATCGAACAGCGCTATGGCTGGGCGCTCGGCATCGATTATGGGCCGCAGGCGGCACAGCATTTCTTCTGGTACCGCTCGGCGGAAAAGGACGAGCCGCGGCTGGGTGAACGCTTCAACGAGCCGGGTGCGGAGCTGGAGCTTCCCATCGGCATCGGCCGGATGGTGGCGGGCCTGCATCGCGCGATTGCGGAACTGCCGCAGGCCGAACAGCGCATGAGCGTGGGTGAATTCCTGCTGGCCCATCCGCAATGGCGCGGCATCCTGCGCCGGATCCAGAGCCTGGCCGGCCTGCCTTACGCGGAGATCCACGACAATCTGCTGGGCGCGGATTGCCTGCCGGTCGATCTGCTGCGCTGCAAGCTTTCCATCTTCGGTGCGGCGAAGTTCGATCCGAAATCCGACCGCTGGACCCGGATCACCTTGTTCCAGGGCGCACCCTCCATCGACGAGCTCGGCCGGCCCGATGCCGATGACTGGGCCTTTCCCTTTCTTGGCCGGCTGATGCAGGTCTCCCAGTTCGAAATTCACCGGCTGATCCAGCGCGCCATGGAGGCGCTGGGCGCGGGGTATGGCGTCGATCGCGATGCCGCGCGCGCGGTTGCCTGGCTGGAAGCGCGCGGCCTGCCGGGTCTCGCCGTCTTCGATCGCGAACTCGCGCCCCTCGAATTAGGATTGCCGGTAGCGCGACTGCACGACCAGATCGAACCGGAGACCATCATCGACCTTGGCGGCTCGGCCATCGCTTGCGCCGGCGCGGTCGTGGATCTTGCGGTCGCGAAATTCCGCCAATCCGCCGGCGCACGGATTCGCCTGCGCGGTTGCACGACACCCCTGTTTCTGATTCCAGCGCTCGCCGAGGCAGCGTTGCCACCGGCCTCTCTTGGCTGGCTTGTGGATGGTGGCGAGGTGTGCGTGAGCGCGGGCAATGGCGAGGCAACAGTCTTCCTGCCGCCCGATATGTCGCTTAATGAGGCTCTGGCCATCCCGCAGGGCGATACGCTGCTGGCGGCGCCGGCGGCGGCACCACCGCCGGGCCTCGTGAAGGCTCTATCGCCAGTACAACTGGCGGATCGTCTCAATTGGGTTCTCAGCAGGGGTATCGACGTCGACCCGGCGCTCTGGCGCCGGCTGGATGCGGTCGCGGCGCGGGTTCAGGTTCCTGCGAGCCAAGCTTCGCGGGAACGGGGGGCGGGCGGCGGCGATGCCAACACCTGAGTGTGAGAATTTAACCACTCTCACGTGGTCGTGATCGAATTTTCGGGCATTTTTGTGGCGCTCTCCCGAAATAGTATTAATAATAGGTTAACGCTGATGCCGAGTTTGGGGTGGCGTTAGCGTTCGTCCTGCTCTTGGGTGTCGAATCGATAGGGGCTTGGAACTATAGGGGCTTGGGCTGGTGCTTCGGCGCTGGTCGCAAGCCCCTCGCTTTTAGTGCCGGTCTTATTCGCTGTCTGGCCTTAATCGGCAGCCAACCTTAAATCGCTTGATGCCCCGCTGGCGCAGTGCGGCGGTCAGGGTGTTCTGCAGCAAACAGGCAATGGTCATCGGCCCGACGCCGCCCGGCACCGGCGTAATGCCGCCGGCGACCTTGGCCGCCTCGTCATAGGCGACATCGCCTACCAGCTTCGGCTTGCCGTCGCGCTCGATCCGGTTGATGCCGACATCGATGACGGTGGCGCCCGGCTGGATCCAGTCGCCGCGCACCATCTCGGGCTTGCCGACCGCGGCGACCACGATGTCGGCCCGCCGCGTCTCGCCCGGCAGATCGCGGGTGCGCGAATGGGCAATGGTCACCGTGCAGCTTTCGCCCAGCAGCAATTGCGCCATGGGCTTGCCCACGATGTTGGAGCGGCCGAGCACGATGGCGCGCTTGCCCGAGAGATCGCCCAGGCGATCCTTCAGCAGCATCAGGCAGCCGAGCGGCGTGCAGGGCACCATGGCTTCGCCCCCGGTGGCGAGCTTGCCGGCATTCACCACATGGAAGCCGTCGACATCCTTGGCCGGGTCGATGGCATCGAGCACCGCCTGGGGATCGATCTGCTTCGGCAGCGGAAGCTGGACCAGGATGCCGTTCACCTTCGGATCGGCATTCAGCTTTTTCACCAGCGCCAGCAGCTCGCTCTGGCTCGTCTCGCGGGAGAGCTTGTGCTCGAACGAGGCCATGCCGACTTCGATCGTCTGCTTGGCCTTGTTGCGGACATAGACCTGGCTGGCAGGATCTTCACCCACCAGCACCACGGCGAGGCCCGGCACGTAATCATGCTTGGCCTTCAGCTCGGCGATCTGTTTGGCAATGCGCCCGCGCAGCCCTTCGGCAAAAGCTTTGCCGTCGATGATGTTGCTCATGATCGTTCCGTTTGTTGTCTTAACCGGGATTGGACAAAGGCGGGCCGGCCCGCGGCAAGGCCGCTCGGCCAGAAATCAAATGAGGACGTATTGAAACAGCAGATCGCGGATGAACCAGAGCAGAAGGATGACAACCAGCGGCGACAGATCGACGCCGCCGATCAAAGGCAGGATGCGCCTGATCGGCGCCAATACCGGGTTGGTCACCTGATAGAGGAACTGACCGGCCCGGTTCACAAGCGGGTTGCGGCGATTGACCACGTCGAAGGCGACGAGCCAGGAGAGGATCGCCGAAATGATGAAGACCCAGATACAGATCTGGATCACCGCATCTATCAGATGCCTAAGCGAGTCCATCTGTCCCACCCAGTTCGCCCAATCGGGCATGCGCCCCAATGCGAGGCCGGGCGGAGGTTATCGGCAGGCCCCGATCATGGCAAGAACGGCAAGGGCAGAGCCAGCCCCGCCGGGCGTTCAGCAGGCCCGCTTGACAGGCCCCGCTTGATAGGCCCCGCTTGACAGGTAGTTCACCCATAAACATAGTCGCGCCCGTTCTCGGGAACATGGGGCCGTAGCTCAGCTGGGAGAGCGCCTCGTTCGCAATGAGGAGGTCAGCGGTTCGATCCCGCTCGGCTCCACCATATTCCCTTGGCATGTCCCGCCCGTCATGTCTCATCCCGGCCGCGGCCTCCGGCCCTTCCCGTTCATGAATTGACCATCACTGCCATGCTAGGCAGGCTGCCTGTTCCTGACTGTCGCGGGAGGCAAACCATGCCCATTGTTCGCGCCAATCCCTACGGGGCCTATAACTTCCTGGTCGAGATCGATTCGGTCGTCTCCGCCGGCTTCTCCGAGGTCGAGGGTCTCGGCATGGAGATCGCCTATATCGATTATCGCAACGGCAACGAGCCGGCGAACAACGTCCGCAAACTGCCGGGCCTGCACAAATTCTCCGACGTTACGCTGAAGCGCGGGATCACCGGCGTGACCGATCTGTTCGACTGGCTGAAAAATGCCGCCGCGGGCGCCGCCGCGCCGCGCAACATCGCCATCATCCTGCAGGACGAATCGCATAACGAGGTGATGCGCTGGAAATTGCGCCATGCCCAGCCGAAGAAATGGACAGGCCCGCATCTGAACGGCGCCGCTTCGGGAACCGTCGCCATGGAAGTGCTGGTGCTGGTCCATGAAGGACTCGAGATCGCCTGATCATGGCCCGAGGAACGATAGTTCACCGAACAAAGGCCCGCGGCAGGATTGAAAAAACGAAACGCGATTCCGGTGACGATTTGCCGCGAGCCAACCTTCCGTTCGTTCCGCGCAATTTCAGCGTCGCCATCGATGGGGTGGAAATCGGGTTTAGCGCCATCTCCCCGCTTGCCTCGGCCAGCGTGGAAGAGCCGGCGCGTGGCCGGCCGAAGCTGACTCACCGTTACGCCAACATCGTGCTGCGCCGGGCGCTCGGACGCGACCGCCGGCTCTATGCCTGGCGCGAAGCGATCATGGCGGGAAAGAAGGACCGTCGGCGCGTCGAAATTCGCCAGCTCGATGACAATGGCGAGGCAACATCGTCGACATGGATTCTCGAGGGTGCCTGGCCCTGCCGGTGGTCAGGGCCGGTCTTCGATGCCAATGCGAGCGAAATCGCCATGGAAGAAATCGAACTCGCCTTCGCGCGCCTGATCTGGCGCTAGTGGCCAGGGTCAGCCTGGCGTCTTAGCTTGCCTCCAGGCCGTACTTCAGGCGCAGCTTGGCGCTCCAGGCACTGATCAGCCGGTCGGCCACAATGCCGATGAAGGCGACGGCCAGGCCCGCGACGATGCCCCGGCCCGGATCGGCCTTGGCCAGTGCAACGAACACTTCCTGGCCCAGATCGCGGGTGCCGATCATGGCGGCGATGATATCCATCGACAGCGCCAGCATGATGACCTGGTTGAAACCCAGCATGATTTCCGGCAGCGCCAGCGGCAGCTGGACGCGCCAGAGGATCTGGCGGCGGGTGCAGCCCGAAGTTTTCGCTGCTTCGATGAGCCCGGGATTGACCTTGCGGATGCCGTGATCGGTGTAGCGGATGGCGGGCGTCAGCGCATACAGGACAATGCCGATCATCGCCGCAACATCGCCGACGCGAAACAGCATCACCGCCGGGATTAGATAAACGAAGGCGGGGATGGTCTGCAGCGTATCGACAATGACGTCGATCACCCGCCTTGCCCGATCGTGGCGGGCGGCATAGGTGCCGATCGGCCAGCCGATCGCAAACGCGATCACCGTGGAGACGCCGCAGAGATAGACGGTGATGATGGATTTTTCCCACAGGCCGACAGCGGCGATCAGGGTCACGAGCAGGAAGACCAGCAGGGCCAGGCGCAATCCGGCGAGGCGCAAGCCCGCCGCCGCCAGCAGCAACGCCACCGTCAGCCAGGGCAGCGACAGCAGGAAGGCCTTCACCGGATTCAGCATATTCAGCAGCAGCCAGACCCGGACGGCTTCGATGTTGTCGAAATAATTGATGGTGATCCATTTGATCGAGGCATCCCAGACCGGCGCCGTGGTGATCGTGAGCGAATCCGGCAGGCGGCCGATGGGTGCCACGATCATGCCGGCCAGCGTGGTGGCCAGCAGCACGCCGACGGCAAGTGCGAAATAGCCATGGCGGGCGATGAAAGGGACGGCCCGCCTGATAACTCGTGGGCCGCCAGATCGCCATGGCCTGGCTGAGACGATCGAGCGCGATGGCGAGCAGCACGATGGCGATGCCCGCTTCGAAGGCAGCACCCACTTTCAGCGAGCGCAGCGCCAGCAGCACGTCATAGCCGAGGCCGCCGGCCCCGATCATCGAGGCGATGATGACCATGTTGAGGGTCATCATCACCACCTGGTTGACGCCCAGCATCAGCAGCGGCCGGGCCGATGGCACCAGAATGCGCCAGAGTTGCTGGCGGCGCGTGCAGCCGGCCATGCGGCCGAATTCCTGGATTTCGCCCGGGACCTGCTGCAAGGCGAGGACGGTTGCCCGCACCATGGGCGGCACCGAAAAGGTCAATGTGGCGATCAGTGCCGAAGACGGGTTGTTGCCGAACAGCATCAGCATCGGCACGAGATAGGCGAATTGCGGCGTCGCCTGGCCGATATCGAGCATCGGCAGGATCAGCCAGCGATTTGCCCGCGGCTGGCGATAGCCCCAGATGCCGACAGCCAGCCCGATGACGACACCCAGCGGCATGGCGATCAGCACCAGCGCCAGGGTCAGCATCGCGCTGTCCCACTGGCCGAACACGGCGAGATAGAGGAAACAGGCGCCGCAACCCAGCGCGAGACGCCGCCCGCCATAGACATAACCGGCGATCGCCACAGTGATGGTGACGCCGACCCAGGACAGCGGCGGGATATGGATGGCGCTCGCGCGCGGGCCGATCTCGAATCCCTTGGCCAGCAGGCCGAAGGCGAAATTGAGCGGCAGCTGAAGCAGCGCGCTGATGGCCCGGGTGAAGCCGAAGAAGACGGCAATGACCCAGTGCATGAAGGCGCCGATCCACTCGGCGATCGGCAAGCGCCAGTCGGCGGGATAAATATCGGCCCAGGGAATCGAGCTGCGGAAGAGGTAGATCAGCAAAGCGAAGGCGGCGGGAACGATCCAGGCGAGATGAACCAGCGCCGGCACACGACGCAGCGCCATCGTCGGCGAAGCCACCGACATCAGCGCGCCACCCGGCCCGCCAGAAGATCCACCACCTTGGCAGGCGCGATTGCGCCCAGCACGGCGCCATCCGCATCCACCACGGCAAAGGGCCGGTCCGCGCCGACGATCTCGGCGGCAAAGCTCGCGACCCGCGCATGGGCTGCAACCTCGCCGGCATAATTGCCATCCGGGCGGGCGGGATCCATCAGCGTGCGGGCCGAGACGACCTTGGCACGCTGAACGTCGCGGGTGAATTCGGCGACATAGGTGGTGGCGGGGTTGATCACCAGCTCCTCGGGCGTGCCCGTCTGGATGATGGCGCCGTCCTTCATGATGGCAATGCGGTCGGCGAGGCGAATCGCCTCGTCGAAATCATGGGTGATGAAGACAATGGTCTTGTGCAGCATCGCCTGCAGGCGGGTGAATTCGTCCTGCATCTCGCGGCGGATCAGCGGGTCGAGGGCCGAGAAAGGCTCGTCGAGGAACCAGATCTCCGGTTCCACTGCCAGGCTGCGGGCAATGCCCACGCGCTGTTGCTGGCCGCCGGACAGCTGGCGCGGGAAATGGAACTCGCGGCCCTTCAGCCCGACAAGCTCGATGATCTCCTGGGCCCGGCGTTCGCGGGTGGCGCGGCCCACGCCCTGCACGGTCAGCGGAAAAGCGACATTGTCGAGCACGGTCAGATGCGGCAGCAGGGCGAAGTGCTGGAACACCATGCCCATCTTGTGGCGCCGGATCTCGATCAGCTCGCGCTCCGTCTTGCGCAGCAGATCCTGGCCCTGGAAGACAATCTCGCCATGGCTGGGCTCGACCAGCCGCGACATGCAGCGCACCAGGGTCGATTTGCCGGAGCCCGAAAGTCCCATGATGACGAAGATTTCGTTGCGGTGGACGTCGATGGAAACATCGCGCACGGCGCGGATCAACCCGGCGCCGGCAAGCTGTTCATCGTCGGGATCGGGATATCGAGCGAGGAAGGCGTCGGCGTTATGGCCGAACAGCTTCCAGACATGGCGGCAACTGAGGGTGGCTTCATGCGCCCCGGCCGAAGCCGCGGCACCGGGAGCCCCACCTGAAGCCGGGGCGTCAGACCGGTTTTTGAGATCGACTGTTGTCATGTCAATCGCGAAAATTGCCGCCGGCTAGTCTTGCGTGGAACATCCGGCCGGCGCTGCCTTCGCAGCCGCCGGCCGGTGATAGTCCAAATCGCCGGCACCGCCGGCGCAAGCCGTCAACCGATTAGTTCGTCGGCGGATTGGCCCAGGCGCGCCATTTGGCTTCGTTGGCATTGATCCAGGCATCGGCGACATCTTCCAGCTTCTTGCCGTCGAGGTCGACCTGACCCGCGAGCAGGCCCAGCTCTTTCGTATCCATGGTGAAGTTCTTGGCCACGTTCCAGGCGACCGGCCACTTGTCCTTCAGCCCCTTCCAGCCGTACTTCCAGATTTCGCCATGGGGCTTGCCGCAGGTGTAGAGCTTCTTGTCGTAACAGTCGGCGGTGTAGTCGGGGAAGTTCACCCACTCGCCTTCGTATTTCGCCGGCGCCCAATGCGGCGAATAAATCCACAGCATGATCGGCGCCTTGCGCTCATAGGCCGATGCCAGCTCGGCGAACATCGCCGCGTCGGTTCCGGCATGAACGACTTCGAAGGGCAGTTTCAGCGCGGCAATGCGTTCTTCGTCATAACCGCCCCAGGTCACCGGTCCGCCGAGATAGCGCCCCTTGGGGGCCGTGTCTGCGGTGGAGAAGGCGGCAGCGCATTTCGGATCGAGGAGCGCATGCCAATCCGGCAAGGTGGGGCACTTCTCCTTCATATAGAGCGGATACCACCAGTCTTCCTTGGCCTTGGGCCCCAGCTTGCCCAGCCGCTCGGTCTGGCCCGTGGCGTCCGATGCCTTCATGGCGTCGCCTGCGGTCGTGTCCCATTCCTCGGTGATGATGTCGATATCGCCGGTGGTGAGACCGGTGGTCAGGCTCGAGAGATAGTCGGCCGTGACATAATCGACGTTGTAGCCCAGGCGGTGCAGGATGCCGCCCATGATCTTCGCGTTGACGTTGACGCTGGTCCAGTCGAACAGCGCGATCTTGATCGGATCTTGCGATTCAGGCACTTCAGCCCGGCTCGTTTGCGGCAGACCGATGACCGTGGCAAGGCCGACGGCAAGGGTTCCGGCAATCGATAGCGCGCGCAGTGTGGTCTTCATCGTTCACCCCCTCATTGGAAATCGGCTAATGGTTGTGCAGCGAAAAGATCGTGACGAAAGGCAGAAGCGTCGCCGCGCGGCAACGCAACGGACGGCAATGCTGTCATAGTCGTTCTGGGGGCGCCAGCGCCGAAATTGCGCGCGAATTCAATTGGGGGCCAATTTCCCGGCCCGTACGTTTGCTCTCAGGCCGGACCCGCCGACACGGCCTCCAGATGCCGGGGGAACTCGGGCGAGGCCATCAGCGTCTTGCAGCGCGAAAAGCGGTTGTTGGCATAGGCCCAGAAATCGTCGACCGGGTTCTTGTTGGCGAACTGGATCAGGCCCCATAGCGTCCAGAGCAGGTCGCACATGGCCTTGTAGATCACCATGCGGCCCTGCTGGGCCGCGCTGACGCGATTGTCGCAATAGGCGTTCATCATCTCGCGATCCTCGGCCTCGCTAAGCCCCGCCTCGACCGACATATCGCCCAGATCCCAGAAGGGATCGTTCATGCCGGAATATTCCCAATCGACCACCCACATGCGATTGCCCCCATCGAGAAAATTCTCCGACAATGGGTCGCAGTGGCAGGGGGCGAGCGCCATGGGATGTCGGTTCAGCGCCTCGCGCACCGCCTCTGCTTCACGCACCACATCGCCATAGCCGTCTGGCGATTCGGTGCCGAGCTTTGTCAGCACTTTGAGATAGTCGTCGATCATGCTGAACAGCTCGAAGCGGAACTCGAAGCGCTGGCCGGAGCGGTGCATTTGCCTCAGCGCCAGTGCGGCGCGGCCTGGCGCGCCTCTTCGTTCGTGGAACAATGCCGGGGTCATGGAAACCGTATCGTCGAGATAGCGGCAGAGCATCAGCCCGTCGGCATCGTCGAAGAACAGCACCTCGGCGTTGACCTTGGCCGCCGCCGCGGCGCGCGCGTTATGGGCCTCGACCTTGCGGTTGATGTAGTCGCCGGTCTTCTCGCCCGGAATGCGCAGCACATAGCGCCCGGACGAGGCCTCGATCCTGTAATTGCGGTTGGTCAGCCCGCCCAGGCGCTGGCTCGTGAGCTTCACCGTGGGCTCTTTGGCCAGCAGCGGTATGCGCTTGAGTGCTTCGAGGACTTCGGGTTCGAGCGGCATGGTGGATGTTCCTCTCTTCAAGCCTTCAACCGCTTCATCTCCGGATCGTAGAGCGGGCCGTCGTGGCGTATGGCGGGCGCTTCCTCGCCGAAGGCTTCCACGCTGAAGCCCTGTTCGTTGCATATCTCGATGGGTAGATAGCCATAGACGATCGGCTTGCCGATGGTATGGCCGAAATTGGCGCTGCTGGTGACGGAGACGACCTTGCCTCGATGCAGGATCGCTTCGCCGCCGAAGACGGTCAGCGGCTTTTCGATGGTGAAGATGCAAAGCTTGCGGGTGATGCCCTCGGCCTTGATCTTCGCCAGTGCCGCGCGGCCGATGAAATCGCCTTTCTTCAAGGCGACGCGCGAGCCGAGGCCCGCTTCATAGGGGTTGTAGTCCGGGGTGACATCCGAGCTCCAATAGAGATAGCCCTTTTCCATGCGCAGCGTGTCGATGGCACGATAGCCGGCATTGACGATGCCGAGTTCCTGGCCCGCTTCCCAGAGCCGCTCATAGACATGGCCAGCGAATTCCGTGGGAATGTGCAACTCCCAGCCCAGCTCGCCGACATAGCCGATGCGCACCGCCAGCACCGGCGCCGCGCCAATCGAGATGTTGCGCGCTGTGGCGAAGGGGAAGGAATTGTTGCCGAGATCGTCCTCGCTCACGCGCTGCAGCACCGCGCGTGATTTCGGCCCGCAGATATTGATCACCGCGCGCGAGGAGGTAACATCGCGGATCGTGGCCGAGCCATCGGCGGGCAGATGGCTTTCGATCCAGTGCCGGTCATGCACGGCAAAGCCGCTGCCGGTGACGATGTAGAAGCGGTCCGGCGCAAAGCGCGTGATGGTGAGGTCCGCCTCGATCCCGCCGCGCTCGTTGCAGAGCTGGGTATAGATGACGCTGCCCGCGGGCTTATCCATGTTGGAGACGGCGAGATGTTGCAGGGCGGCGAGAGCGCCTTTGCCGCTAAGCTCGAATTTGCTGAACGAGGTCTGGTCGATCAGCGCAACACCTTCACGCACCGCACGGTGCTCGGCGCCGACAGGCGCAAACCAGTTAGGCTTGCGGAAGGACGGCTTGTCGACGGCTTCCATGCCGGATGGCGCGAACCAGTTCGGCCGCTCCCATCCCGCCTTGGAGCCATAGACCGCGCCCTTTTCCTTCAGCGTTGCATAGAGCGGGCTGCGGCGGACACCTCGCGCGCTTTCATGCTCCAGCCCGGGATAGGCGATCTTGTAGTGATGGCCATAAAGCTCGATGGCGCGCGGATACATGAAGTGGCGCGTGTTGTGGTGATAGGCGAAGCGGCGTACATCGAGCGGCCAGAGATCGAGGCTGGGTTCACCCTCGACGATCCACTCCGCCATCATGCGGCCCGCGCCACCGCCCGCGGCGATGCCATAGAGAAATCCGGCGGCGACATACGCGTTATCCAGCTCGGGCGATTTTCCCATGATGAAATCGGCGTCGGCGGAATAGGGGATGGGCCCGTTGACGAGCCGGCGCACGCCCACCGTCTCCAAAATCGGTGTGCGTTTGGCGGCCAATGTGGCGAGTTGTTCGAAACGATCGAAATTTTCGGGCAACAGTTCCTGGGCAAAGGTTCGCGGAATGCCGCGATCGCCGAAGGCTTTCGTATCCGGTTCATAGCCGCCGACGGCGATCCCGCTCACCTCGGGCTTGTAATAGACCAGCAGATCGGGATCGCGCAGGGTGGGCATTCCCTTGGGCATGTCGGGGATCGGATCGGTCACCAGATACTGATGCTCGAGCGCCAGCGAGGGCACCCGCGTGCCGGTCATCTGGCCGATCTCGCGGCCCCACATGCCGCCGCAGTTCACCAGGATCTCGCAGTCATACTCGCCCTGGTCGGTGACGACACGCCGGGCGCGCTTTCCTTCCACCTTGATCGAGATCACGCGCGCGCCCTCGACGATCTTCGCCCCCTTCATGCGCGCGCCGCGCGCCAGGGCCTGGGCGACACTGGCCGGATCGATATAGCCGTCGCTGGGCAGAAACGCGGCGGCGATGACATCGGTGGTGGTCATCAGCGGGAACAGCGCCTGCGCCTCGGCCGGCGAGATCAGATGCATTTCCAGGCCGAAGCTCTTGGCCATGGTGGCGGCGCGTTTGACCTCCAGCAGGCGTTCGGACGAACAGGCGAGCCTGAGGCTTCCGACCTTTTTCCAGTCGATGGCCTGGCCGGTTTCTGCTTCGAGCCCGTCATAAAGCTCGACGCTGCGCTGAAGCATGCGGGTCACGTTGCGCGAGGAGCGCAATTGTCCGACCAGACCCGCGGCATGCCAGGTGGCGCCATGGGTGACGCCGCTCTTCTCCAGGATGACCACATCCTGCTTGCCCATGCGCGTCAGGTGATAGGCGATGCTGCAGCCGATGATGCCGCCGCCGATAATGACGATCTCGGCATGGGTGCGCGTAGTCATAAAACGGGACCCCTCGGTCTGGCGTAGTGGGGCGGATTATGGCGGCGGGCCCTGCCGGGACTCAAGGCCACCCATCATCCGTCTTGCGGTCTTGGCAGCGGCGCGTCGGTCGGCTAAACCTCAGGCGCCATGACAGACAATGAATCGCTTGCCGTGCTGCAAAAGGCGCTCCAGGACGGGCGCGCCGATGTTGCCTTCTCATCCGGCATCACCAATCATCTCGACTTTCCCGGCAACAGCGAGACCGACAAGGGTCAGTTCATCCTTGTGGGTGTGCTGCTGATGGTGCTGGCCTATTGGAAGGGAAGCTGGCCGATCGTGGGCGGTGTGTTCCTTCTGCTCGTTGCCGTCTATTGGCTGTTCTGGCGCAAAATCGTGCTTCAGCGCATGCGCCGGCGCTTTATCGCCAAGGTCATGGGCGATCTGAAGCTGTGGCGCAAATCCTGGACCTTCAACGGCGTCAAGCTGATGGGGAAATCTCCGGAAGGCATGGGTCAGGAATGCCAGTCACCCAAGGGCGATTGGCGCGCCTTTGCCGCGAGCCTCGGGGGCGTTTCCGCCAACCCGGCAGAAATCAACCCGGCGCCAACAGCGCCTGGGCGCTTGAATGAAGCATCGGCCGGTAGCCAGCCCTGAAGGCAGCGACGCTGACCTTCGGCGTCAGCACCTCGACCTCGATACGCGGGCGCGCTTTTAGCGCGTCATAGCCCGCTTGGGTCCAGCGCAGGATCTTTGATCCAGCCACGACCCAGGCATGGGGATCATCCGGTAACTTGAAAAAACTTCCGTCGGGCAGATCGGCGAGGGCCGTCCGCCAGACCCGCTGCTCGCGGCTGCCATGCCCGGAGCGCCTGACTTGCCGGCTCTCATGCATGATCTCGTCGATCGCGACCGCCCGCAGGCTCGATCGGTCGGGCTTGCCTGTCGCCTTTGCCCAGGCATCGAGAAAGCGCAAGTAATCGGGGCGCCGGCATTCCCCGCAGGGCCGGTGGCCGGCGGCAAAGGCGGTGACCTCGTCCAGGAAGAACAGCTCGGTATAGGCATGGGGCTGCAGCACCGGCCGCCAGCGGGATTTGAATTCCAGCAGGCAGGTGACCCAATGGGGATGGCGCCAGCGTGCGGCACCAAGCCGGCCACGCTCGTCATGCAGGATGCCGCGATTGCCCATCAGCGTGCCGCGGGCGGCGACGGCCTCGATGGTGGAAAAGGGCGTGACGCGATTTTGATGCGGCACTGCTTTGCTTCCGCCCGCTACTCGCCGTAGATGTCGAAATCGAAATATTTGTCGTTGAGGCGCTTATAGGTGCCGTCGGCGCGGATCTCCTTCAGCGCCTGGTTGAAGGCGGCCAGCAGCTGCGGATCGTCCTTGCGCACTGCAATGCCGGCGCCCTCGCCCAGAATCGCGGCGTCGATCTGGGGCGGGCCGGCGAATTCGATAATCCTTGCCCTCGTCGTTCTTCAGGAAATCCTGGGAGAGCTGAACCCAATCGGCCAGCACGAGATCGATCTTGCCCGAGGCCAGATCGTCATCGGCATTCTCCTGGGTGTCGTAGAGCACCGGCACCGCATCGGGGAATTTGGCGCGCAGATAGGTTTCGTACACCGTGGCGCGCTGCACGCCGACACGCTTGCCGGCAAGACCCGTAGCACTGATCTCGAATTTGGCGTTCTTGTGCGCGGCAAAACGCGCCGAGGTGCTGTAGTACTTGTCGGTGAAGGTGACCTGTTCCCTGCGCCGGTCGGTGATCGCCATGGAGGCGATGATCGCGTCGTATTTGCGGTCCAGCAAACCGGGAATGATTCCATCCCAGGCCTGGGCCTCGATGGTGCAGATCATGTTCATGCGTTCGCATAGCGCATTGGCGATGTCGACATCGAAGCCGATGCAGCTTGCCGTCCTTGTCGATGGCGTTGAACGGCGGATAAGCGCCTTCGGTTGCGATGCGCAACTGCCCCGGCCCGCCGGGAAACAGCAGATAGATGCCGTAACCCAGCGCCACCAGGCCGAGCGCTGCAAACAGGATCAGGACTTTTTTCATCGCGTACTTTTACTTGGTCATGGGCGATCGCCGGCCGACGAGCGGCCCACAGCTCTGGCCATGGGAAGACGCCTCAGGGCTTGCCGGTCAGGAACTGACGGCAGCGCTCCGACTTCGGATTGTTGAAAACCTGCGCCGGCGGACCCTGTTCCTCGATGCGGCCCTGATGCAGGAAGATGACCTGGGAAGCGACGTCGCGGGCAAAGGCCATCTCATGGGTCACCACCAGCATGGTCGTGCCTTCCTCGGCCAGCTGGCGCATGACGCGCAGCACCTCGCCCACCAGCTCGGGGTCGAGCGCCGAGGTCGGCTCGTCGAACAGCATCACCTTCGGCTCCATGGCGAGCGCCCGCGCGATCGCCGCGCGCTGCTGCTGGCCGCCGGAGAGATGGCTCGGGTAGTAATTGCGCTTGTCGGAGATGCCGACCTTCTTCAGCAGCGCTTCGCCGCGCGCGATGGCTTCCGCCTTGGGCAGCTTCAGGACATGGACCGGCGCCTCGATGACATTCTCCAGCACCGTCATGTGGGACCAGAGGTTGAAGCTCTGGAACACCATGCCGAGCTCGGAGCGGATGCGGTCGACCTGCTTGGCATCCTCGGGCATCGCGTGACCGTCGCGGGTGGGCTTCATCTTGATCAGCTCGCCCGCCGACATAGACCCGGCCTGAATCCGGCGTCTCCAGCAGGTTGATGCAGCGCAGGAAGGTGCTCTTGCCGGAGCCGGAGCTGCCGATCATGGCGATGACGTCGCCGTCATTGGCCGAGACGGAGATGCCCTTCAGCACCTCGAGCTGGCCGAACCGCTTGTGCAGATCCTCGACGACCAGTGCTGGTGTCGCATCCCCCATCGTTTCGCCCCATTCTTGGCCGGGACTTTCGCGCTGGAAACCCAGGCACATCAGGTCCAGGCAGGTTAGGCCCTTTTCGGGCTTGGCTTATTCCCTGTGGGCGCCAGCTTTGGCAGGTTTACCCGCCCAGGCAAGTGAAAAAGCGCTGAGATAGCGCCTAATTGGCGCCCAGCGTCTGATCGCCTCAAGTTCAATCAACTTGAGGCGTGAATCAGCCGCTGCTTTAAACAAATAGAGCAAGATTCACGGATCAGGTGCTTCATCTGATCCGATCTTGCTCTAGCGAGGTTCGCAGGCGGTCGTGGAAATAGCCGACGCCGGCTTCCTGCTTGGGGCTGAGCGGCCCGCTGCTGAAGGCGCCGGCCTCCAGATTGCGCTGGGCGATCTCGCAGATGCCAAAATCCTCGCGCACGATCTGGCAATTGGTCTCGATGGTGCGGCTTCTCGCCGCCTCGTCGCTGCCTTCCGGGAAATAGAAGTGATAGATCAGCCGGCCGCGGTGGCGATCCACCGGCAGGATGCGCGAGGTGTTCATCCCGTTGGGATAAACCGACAGCGTCATGTTGGGATAGGCCCAGAGCCAGATGCCGCCATAGATCGAATTCACCCGCTGCGGCGCCTTCATGATCACGACATTGTCGCCAAAGGTCGTCTCGAAGCCGGCGAAATCGATAGCCGCGTTCAACCCGGCATGGATCGAGGGGATGTGATAGCCCTCGACGAAATTGTCGGTATAGGTCTTCCAGTTGCAGGATATTTCGAACTCCACCTCCTTCAGGCAGTGGAAGCTCTCCATCGGATAAGGCTCGGTCAGCGCCGGCAGGTCGCCCAGCCATTTTTCCAGGGGCGCGCTTTCGAGATCGAGATTGACGAAGACCAGCCCGCGCCATGTGGCGACCTTGATCGGCTTCAGCGGGTAATCCTTTTTGTCGAACCAGCTTGCCTCGCCGAAGGCCGGCGTGGCGCGCAGCTCGCCTTTCGTATTGTAGACCCAGCCGTGATACTTGCAGCGCAGCACGTCGCAATGGCCCTGGCCATCGTCGAGGAAGTGACCGGCACGATGGCGGCAGAGATTGTGAAAGCCGCGCAGCTCGCCCTCGCGGTCCTTGATGACGAAGATGCGCCAGCCGGTGATTTCGGTTGCGATGTAATCGCCGGGATTGGCCAGCGCCGAGGCCGGGCCGATGAACTGCCACTCGCGGGCAAAGACGAATTGCCGCTCGCGCTGGAAGATATCTTCCTGGTGATACCACTCGGCGGGCAAGGTCAGGCGCGGGGCGGGTTTTATGGCGAGATTCATGGGGTGAATACTGCTGCGAACCGCCCTGTGCTGCAACCGGCAGATCGCCCCCACCTTCTCTTTCGTCATGCCCGGGGCGGCGCAGCCGAGCCCGGGCATCCAGTCCACGCGACGACACTGGATACCCGGGCTCTGCCCCAAGGGCTCGGCCAGGGCGGCAGCCCCGGGTATGACGATCAAGGATACGCCTAACGGGTTCTCTAATCCCCCAGTGCTGCGATCTTGGCTTCCAGTTCCTTGCGCTGCGGGCTGCCTTCCGGGATCAGCGGGATCACCTGCAGCCAAAGCGCTTTCGCGCCGGCCTTATCGCCCTGGGACCGGGCAATCAGCCCAGCGCAATAGAGGCCCAACCCGTTATCCGGTGCCAGTTTGCGGATGCGCGCCACCACGATTGTGAAATCCTCTGGCAGCGGCGGCTGTTCGGCCAGGGGTGCCAGCGCGCTGGCATAGCCGATCTGGACATCGAGGCGATCGGGCGCTCGGGTTGCGGCCTCGCGCCAGGCGGCCTTCGCATCGGCGGCGCGGCCCAGCTGGTCATAGGCATTGGCAAGCTTCAGCCAGCCATCCACGTCGCTCGGTTGGGCCTTCAGGCGATCCGCCAAGCCGGACACCATGCTGTCGATGAAGGCAGCGCGCTGCTCGTCGGTCATGGTCGCAGCCTTGGCCATGTCGTCTGCAGTTGGTCCGCCAGCGCCAGCGGGCGGCTGCGCGGCGCGCCCGGGCAGCGTCGCCGGATCGCGGCCGAGCTGCTTTGCCGCCGCGTCGATCTGGTCTTCCAGCGCTGCCCGCCAGGCGGCATCGGCGGGCGTATCGGCTTCGAGCGCCACCCATTGCTTGAGCGCCATATCGAGATTGCCGGCCTGGGCATCCGACAGCGCCAGATAGAATCGCGCCCGCGGTTCCTTAGGCTCGAGTGCCAGCGTGGCGGCAAAGGCGGCCTTGGCCTTGGGCGTCACCTGGCCATCGGATGCTGCCGTCAGCGCCTCGCCATAGAGCGATTGCAGATCGGCGTCGGGTGCCTCGCCATCGGCCTGATGGCGGGCGATGGCGCGGGCATAGGCATCCGCACTTTCCTGATAGCGGCCGAGCTCGCCCTTGATCTTGCCCAGCAAGGCCCAGGCCTTGGCGTCGCTCGGATCGGCCGTGAGCTTCGTCTCCAAAAGCCCGGCGAGATTGACCAGCTGCTGGTCGCCATTGGCTGCGATCGTCCGGCTCGCCAGCGGCTGTCCGGGCAGGCTGGGACTGCCGATATGAAGATAGAGGGCAACCGCAATCGCCGGCAGAAACAGCAACGACAGGACGGCGGCCGGCGTAATTCGGCCGCCCGAAGTAGACGGCGCGTTCGTCACGTTCGCTGCCGCCAGCAGGCGACGCTGAATTTCCAGCCTGGCTGAGGCGGCTTCGCTTTCCGGCAACAGGCCGCGGGCGACGTCGCGATCGAGCTCGCCCAGCTGATCGCGATAGACGGAGAGGTCGGCGCCGGCCCCGATCTCCACCGTCTTTCTCGCGGCGGCTGAGCAGCGGCCGGGCGAAGAGCGCCATCACCGCCGCCGACAGCAGCGCCGCCAGGACCCAGAACATCATTTTGGGTCGATCAGCTGAGCGAGGCGCCGGCTCTCGTCCACGCTTAGCGGCGCAGGCTGGGCAGCGCGTCGTCGCCGGCTGAGTGTCAGAGCAATGATCGCGCCGCCGATCAGGAACACCATCGCGGGTCCGAACCACAGGATAAAAGTCTTGGCGAGGAACGGCGGCTTCAGCAGGACGAAATCGCCATAGCGGGCGGTGAGGAAATCCTTCACCTGTTGATCCGTATCGCCCGCCGTCAGCCGCTCGCGCAGAACGATGCGCAGCTCATGGGCAAGATCGGCATTGGAATCGTCGATTGTCTGGTTCTGGCAGACCACGCAGCGGATCTGCTGGCTGATGGCGCGCGCGCGGGCTTCCAGCACCGGGTCCTTCAGCATCTCGCTGGGCTCGACGGCTTCAGCCGTGGTGACCGACAGCAATAGCGCCAAAGCCAGAGATGCCTGCAACAAAAGGGCGCGCAGCATCATTTTGCCAGCTCGGCGATCAAAGGCTTCAGCTGATTGTCGATGACGTCCTCGCTCAGCGGCCCGGCCAGATGAAAACGGATCACGCCCTCGCGGTCGATCAGATAGGTCTCGGGCACGCCGGTCAGCCCGAAATCGATAGCGGCGCGGCCGGATTGATCCAGCACCACCCGCGAATAGGGATTACCCAGCTCGCTCAGATAGGCGCTGGTATTGCCCGGCTTGTCGTTATAGGCGATGCCGTCGATCTCGATGCGCTTGTCCTGGGATAGCGGAAACAGCAGCGGATGCTCCGCCCGGCAAGGCACGCACCAGGAAGCGAAGAAGCTGATCAGGGTCAGCCGGCCCTTCAACTCGCTGCTTTTCAGCCCGGGCGATCCGGCGGCAAGGGGCGGCAGGTCGAATTCCGGGACCTGCTTGCCGATCATGACCGAGGGGATCGCGCTCGGGTTGCGATCGGGGGCAAGCCCCAGCCAGAACCAGCCGGCGATGGCAGCGAAGGCCAGCAGCGGCAAGATGAAAGGCAACCGGCGCATCATCGGGCGCGGCCTCGATTGCCCGCGCGCGCAAGGGAGCACCGATGCGATAGCGCCGGTCGCTGAGCGAGACCAGCCCGCCCAGCATCATCACCACGAAGCCACCCCAGATCAGCGGCACCAGCGGCTCGTAATAGAAGCGCACGGTCCAGCCGCCTTTACTGTCTGGCTCGCCGATCACCGCATAGAGGTCGGAGAAATTGCGGGCATGAATGGCGGCCTGGGTCGTGGTCGTATCGGCGTCAGGATAGAATCGCTTTTCGGGGTAAAGGGCAGCGACGGGCACGCCATCCTGGCTGACGGTAAACTGCGCGCGGGTCACGGAATAATTCGGGCCTTGCGCGGGGCCCACGGAATCGAGGCGATAGCTGTAGCCGGCGATCATGGCGCTCTCGCCGGGCGTGAGCACGCGGATATCTTCCTGCTTCCAGGCGCCACTCGCCGTCATGCCGAGCACGGCGATCGCCAACCCCGCATGGGCGAGCGTCATGCCCCATGCGGCCCGCGGCAATCGAGCGAGCCGCCCGGCGGCACCGGCAGAAAACAGCCGCACGCGATCGATGAATTCGCCGATTGCCGCGAAAAACATCCAGCCGGCGAGGGCGGCGCCCAGCGGCGCCAGCAATGGCCCGCCCTGATGCCACCACCAGCCCAGCGCGGCGAAAACGATGGCGGCGGCAAAAGCTAATTTGAGACGCAGCAGGGCGCCCGGTAGGTCGGCGCGCTTCCAGCTGAGGAAGGGGCCGATGGCCGAGAGCGCCAGCAGCGGCACCGCGATGGGAACGAACGTCGCATAGTAATAGGGCGCGCCCACCGAGACGCTTCCGCCCCCCATCACATCGAGGAACAGCGGATAAAGCGTGCCGAGGAAGACCGTGGCTGCCGCCGTCACCAGCAGCAGATTGTTGATCAGCAGCGCGCCCTCGCGGCTGATCGGCGCGAACAGGCCGCCGGGTTTCAGGCTTGGCGCGCGCCAGGCGTAGAGCGCCAGCGCGCCGCCGATGTAGAAGCACCAGCAGCGCCAGGATGAACACGCCGCGGCCGGGATCGCTGGCGAAGGAATGCACCGAGGTGATGACACCCGAACGTACCAGGAAGGTTCCGATCAGGCTGAAGGCGAAGGCGAAAATCGCCAGCAGGATGGTCCAGCCTTTCAGCGCATCCCGCTTTTCCACCACGATTGCCGAATGCAGCAGGGCGGTCGCCACCAGCCAGGGCATGAACGAGGCATTCTCCACCGGATCCCAGAACCACCAGCCGCCCCAGCCCAGCGTGTGATAGGCCCACCAGCTGCCGCCGCCGATGCCGGCCGTAAGGCAGGTCCAGGCGGCGAGCGTCCAGGGCCTGACCCAGCGCGCCCAGGCGGCATCGACCTTGCCTTCGATGAGGGCCGCCACGGCAAAGGAGAATGCCATCGAGAGGCCGACATAACCGAGATAGAGAGTGGGCGGATGAAAGGCGAGGCCGGGATCCTGCAGGATCGGATTGAGTTCGGCACCGATGGCAGGTGCTGGATCGAGGCGCAGGAACGGGTTCGAGGTGAACAGCATGAAGGCGAGGAAGCCGAGCGCGATCAGCGCCTGGATCGCCAGCACGCGCGCCTGCAAGCGCGTCGGCAGATTGTCGCCGAATGCGGCAACCGCCGCGCCATATATCGCGAGGATGGTGACCCAGAGCAGGAGCGAGCCCTCGTGATTGCCCCACAATCCCGCCATGCGATAGATCAGCGGCTGCTGCGCATTGGAATTATGCGCTACCGCAGCAACGGAGAAGTCGCAGACGACATAGGCCTGCAGCAGTGCCGCGAAGGCGATCAGGATGCACAGAAGTTGCGCCAGCGCCGCCGGCCGCGCCATGCTCATCAGCCGCGCGTTGTTGATCTGCGCGCCCCAGAGCGGCAGCGCGGTCTGAGCCAGCGCCACGACCAGCGCCAGCACCAGTGAGAAATGCCCCAGCTCGATAATCATTGCCGGTTCGCCATCATTGCGTTGGCCGCCATTCGCCGGCCTTCTTCAAGGCCGCGGCCACTTCCGGCGGCATATATTTCTCGTCATGTTTGGCCAGCACGCTGCTAGCGGTGAAACTGCCATCGGCGGCGAGGCTGCCTTCGACGACGACGCCCTGGCCTTCGCGGAAAAGATCCGGCAGCACGCCGCGATAGACGACCAGCAGGGTGTTTTTCTTGTCGGTGATGCGAAAGCGCACCGTATCGCCGGCGGCCTTGTCGACACTGCCCTGCTCGACCAGGCCGCCGAGGCGAAAGGCATGGCCGGGCGGCTGCGGGCTCGCCAGCAGGTCGGTGGGGCTGAAGAAGAAGACGAGGTTGCTGCGAAAGGCGGTCAGCACCAGCGCCGTGGCACCCGCCAGCATCAACAGGCCCAGCAGCACGAAGATCATCCGCTGGCGCTTGCGCGTCATCGCGGACCCGAACGCGGGGGGCGTCCCTTGATGAGCTCGGCGATCTCGCGCTCGCGCCGGCGCAGCGTATGCAGGGTCGCGATGACGAGAGCGACCATCACCACCGCGGCGATCGTGAAAGCGGGCCAGACATAGGCAGCATAACCGCCCATGGCGAAGAATGTCGCGATCCTATCCATGCCAGACAGCATAATTCACAGCATAGCGCATGGGGTGCTGTCGGCTCAGCGACCGGCTGCCGCAAGGCGCAGCCGGGCCGCCAGGAATTCCGAGCGCACCCGCAGCAGCAGCAGCGTCACGAAGAAGAAGGTGAATCCCAACCCCATGATCAGCAGCGGCCAGAGGATCGAGGGGTCGATAGTGGGGCCGCCCAGGCGAAAGACACTTTCCGGCTGATGCAGCGTGTTCCACCAGTCGACGGAGAATTTGATGATCGGCACGTTGATGAAGCCGACGATGGCCAGGATCGCGGCGGCGCGGTTTCCCCGGCTGGCATCGTCGAAGGCGTTCAGCAGCGCCATATGGCCCAGATAAAGAAAGAACAGGATCAGCATGGAGGTGAGTTCTGGCATCCCACACCCACCAGGTGCCCCACATGGGCTTGCCCCAGAGCGAGCCGGTGACGAGGGCGATGAAGGTGAAGCAGGCGCCGATGGGCGAAGCGGCGCGGGCGACCAGATCGCCCAGCGGATGGCGCCAGATCAGCGCGCTGGCGCTGGCCAGCGCCATGCAAGTGTAAATGAACAGCGCCATCCAGGCCGAGGGCACATGGACATAGATGATGCGCACGCTCTCGCCCTGCTGATAGTCGGGGGGCGAAAAGAACAGGCCCCAGACCAGGCCGGTCGCGATCAGCAGGATCGTGGCCGCAGTGCTCCAGGGCAGCACGGCGGATGCCATGCGCATAAAGCGGCCGGGATTGGCAAAACGGTGCATGCGAGCGGGTATATATAGCGGAACCGGCCCTCAGGAAAGCGAAGGCCCGGTCACAAGGGATTGATCGTGGGGGGAGGGCCCTTACCCTGGTTACTCGGGTCCTCATCCTGAGCCTGTCGAAGGATGAGGCGGCACAATCGCGCAACCTCATGGTTCGACGGGCTCACCATGAGGCATCTGTTATTGCGCACGGTGTCGCCGCTACTGCTGCGCGTCTTTGGCGAATTTCTGGAGGTCGGGCGCCATATGGTCCCAGGGATGGGCGCTGGATGTATAGATATCCATCACCGGCTTGTGCAGCGAGGGATCATCGAGACTGCCGGCGAGGATTCCGACGATATCGGGATAGCGCTCGAGATTGCCGAGCATGCGGCTGCCGCAATTGGGGCAGAAACCGCGCTCGACATACTTGCCGCCATCGCCGGTGACCTTGAAGTATTTTACCTCGCCGGTTACCTGCAGTGCGGCGCGCGGCACGACGAAGACCGGGGCATAAGCTGCACCCGTTGCCCGCTGGCAATCGCGGCAATGGCAATTGAGCATGAAGACCGGCTCGGCGCCGATCTCATAACGCACGGCGCCGCAAGCGCAGCCGCCGGTGATTTTCTTGCTCATGACACTCCTCGCTTGGCGCCTCGCTCAGCCGAGCGGGCGGACTTCGATCTTCACCCGCCGGCCGATGGGATCGCCGCCTTCGGTGCCGGCGGCCCCGGCGCCGATGACGGCGATCTGGGTATCCAGCGGAAGGCCGTGGGCATTCAGCGCGTCATAGACGGCGTTGGCCCGCGCGCGGGACAATTCGCGATTGGCCTTGGCGCTGCCGGTGGTGTCGGACCAGCCGGTGATGGTGACGCTGGCATGGGGGTGGCGGGCGAGGTAATGCGCCACCGCCTGCAGCTTCGCTGTTTCGTTCGCCGGCAGTGCAGCACTGCCCGGGGCGAAATGGAGCACGGTCGTGACTTCCGGCACGGTTGCCTGCTGATGGGCCTCCAGCTTGGCGATGCGATCGCGCAGTGGATCGAGGATGCGGTTGAGGGCTGCTTCCGCCTGGCGGCGATGCTCGGCCGATTCATCGGCCATGGTCATCGCCTGGTCGCTCAGCGAACTGTCGACGGCGAGATAACTGGGCTGGGAGGCGAGTTCAGTCCGCGCCTTGTCGGCGGCCTCGCCTTCACGCGCCGCCTCATAGCCATGATAGATCAGCGCGCCGACATCGCCGCCGAAGGTCTGGCTGACATCGGCCTGGATGGCCGTGTTCTGGGCATCGCGATCGGGCGAGGCACAGCCGGCCAGCAAGGCAGCCAGAGCGAAGCCAAGAAAACGGGTCTGACGCATGCATCGACTCCCGGGGCGGCGAGAAATCTTGTCGAAGAATAGGCTGGCCCGGCTGGCCCGGTCCAGCCGAACCTCCCCTGCCCATTTTCCGGGGCCTATGCTCCCGGGGACCTATTCAACCGCAATGCGCAGCGCCGCGGCACCGGCCCAGGGGGCGAGCGGAATCGCCGCCAGCAGATATGCACCCAGCAGCAGCAGATGCGGGCTCGTGGAAAGGCCGCCCGTGGCCGCATTCACGGCGCCGACACCGAAGATCAGGATCGGCACATAGAGCGGCAACACCAGCAGCGGCAGCAGTACGGCGCCGCGCCGCGCCCCCAGGGTCAGCGCCGCGCCCACGGCGCCCACAATTGTTAACGCCGGCCCGCCGAGGGCGAGTGCGATGACCAGCACGCCGATGCCTGGCGCCGGCAGGCCCAGCAGAAAAGCAAGGAAGGGGGCGATGACCAGAAGCGGCAGGCCGGTCGCCAGCCAATGGGCAATCGCCTTGGCAAGGAAAACCCATTCCAGCGCGAGCGGCGCCAGAGCCAGTTGCTCCAGCCCGCCATCTTCCTGTTCCTGCTGGAACAGCCGGTCGAGGGAGATCAGTGCTGCAAACAGCGCCATCGTCCATAAAAGGCCGGCGGCGATGCGCGCGAGCAGATCGGGCTCCGGCCCGACGCCGAAGGGAAAGATCATCACCGCCAGAAGATAAAAGGCCAGCGTGATCAGCGCATCGCTGCCCTGGCGGAAGATCAGCAGCAGATCACGACGCAGCAATGTGATGAAGCTAACGCCGCTCATGCGAGTAACGTCGCCAGCGGCGCGGGCGCAAAGCTCGCGAGGTCGAGCAAGGTGGCGCCTGGCAGATCGTTTTCCCCATGCAGCGCGATCACCGCCATGCCGCCGGCCGCGCGGTGACCGGCAAGGCACCGGGCAAAGATCGCTACAGCCTCGTCATCCAGTGCATTGGTTGGTTCGTCCAGCAGCCAGAGTGCAGCCTTGCTGGCGAGGATGCGCGCCAGCGCCAGGCGCCGGCGCTGGCCCTGGGACAACAGCCGTGCCGGGCGCGCCGCCAGATGATCGATGCCCCAGGCGGTGAGGGCCTGTTGAACCGCCTCATGGCCGCACCAGAAGGCGAGGTTCTCGGCTGTGCTCAGCGCCGGTTTCAGCGCGTCGAGATGGCCGAGGAAGGCGAGGCGCCGGCGATGGGCGTCGCCATCGCGACCGATTGCCGCACCGCCCCAGGTGAGGGTGCCCTCGGCCGGCGTCAACAAGCCAGCCATCAGCCGCAGCAGGCTCGATTTTCCACTGCCATTGGGCCCGCGCAGCAACAGCAGACCGCCGGGGGATAAGCGAAAAATTCAGGCCTTCGAAGACAAGGCGCTCGCCACGCCGGCAGGAAAGCGCGGTTCCCGCGAAGGTCTCTGTCTGAAATTCCCCCGATCCCGTCATCGGCGCCGAAGCTAGCCCGGATCGCCTAATTCAGCCATGGGGCTCGGTCCCGGGGGTCGGCGATAGGGCTCGGCCTCGGGGGCCAGGCAACAAGGGGAAATGGGAGCCTGAAAGAGTTGCGCCGCGCTCCGCCGGGATGAAGAGCGGAGCGCGGCGCGCGAGGTCGATAAGAACAGCCGCTGGGGGTCGCGTTGTGCTGTCCTTATTCCCCGGCCTTTCGGGGTTTGCAGGTTCGAGCGGCCGGGGAGCCTCGTAATGGACAGGGTCAGATGTCCTTGGGCTGACGTTGTCGCTGACGCATGGCGGCAATGAGCCGCAAAAATGGCGAAATTGTGATTTTTGCCAAGCGCTCGCAGACCCAAGTGCTATCATCGGATTTCCCCGAACCGCCGCATATTCCGCCACCCTTTTAGACATTGGAGTTCTTCCCCCGTGACCGCCGCCGTGGACAGCCTGAAGACGCGCCGCACGCTCAAGGTCGGCACCCGCCGCTTCGACTATTTCAGCCTGAAGGCCG
Organism: uncultured Alphaproteobacteria bacterium; assembly: GCA_963770335.1. GTDB lineage: Bacteria > Pseudomonadota > Alphaproteobacteria > Dongiales > Dongiaceae > DASXQK01. The sequence continues at coordinate 70,421 of CAVYPG010000010.1, read as the reverse complement.
CCGAGAAGAACGGCCTGGGCGATCTTTCGCGACTGCCCTTTTCGCTGAAGATCCTGCTGGAGAACCTGCTGCGCGCCGAAGATGGCCGCTCGGTTCGTCTCGCCGATATCAAGGCTATCGCCGCCTGGCTGAAGACCAAGCGCTCCGACCGCGAGATCGCCTATCGCCCCGCCCGGGTGCTGATGCAGGATTTCACCGGCGTGCCCGCCGTGGTCGATCTGGCGGCCATGCGCGATGCCATGCAGGCCATGGGTGAGGATCCGCGCAAGATCAATCCGCTCTCCGCCGTCGATCTCGTCATCGACCATTCGGTGATGGTGGACAGTTTCGGCAATCGCGGTTCCTTCGCCGAGAACGTCACCAAGGAATATGAGCGCAATGGCGAGCGCTATTCCTTCCTACGCTGGGGCCAGACCGGCTTCGCCAATTTCCGCGTCGTGCCGCCGGGCACGGGCATCTGCCACCAGGTGAATCTCGAATATCTCTCCCAGGTCGTGTGGACCGCCAAGAATGGCGACAAGACAGTGGCCTATCCCGACACCCTGGTGGGTACCGACAGCCATACGACCATGGTCAACGGGCTCGCCGTACTGGGTTGGGGCGTGGGCGGCATCGAGGCGGAAGCCGCCATGCTGGGCCAGCCGATCTCCATGCTGATTCCCGAAGTCGTCGGCTTCAAGCTGAGCGGCAAGCTGAAGGAGGGTGCGACCGCCACGGACCTCGTCCTGACCGTCACGCAAATGCTGCGCAAGAAAGGCGTGGTCGGGAAGTTCGTCGAATTCTACGGGCCGGGCCTCGAGGAATTGACGCTCGCCGACCGCGCCACCATCGCCAACATGGCGCCGGAGTATGGGGCGACATGCGGCTTCTTTCCCATCGATGCCGAGACCATCCGCTATCTGAAGGCAACGGGCCGCAGTGCGGCGCGCGTGGCGCTGGTGGAGGCCTATGCCAAGGCGCAAGGCATGTGGCGCAGCGCGCGCACGCCCGATCCCCTCTTCACCGATACGGTGTCACTGGATATCAGCACGGTGGAATCGAGCCTCGCCGGCCCCAAGCGGCCGCAGGATCGCGTGCCGGTATCCGGTGCTGCCAGCGCCTTCCGCAAGGCGCTGAGCGAGGCGTTCAACCGGCCCGAGGCGGCACCGCGCCAGCCCGTCGCCGGCGCGAAGTACGATCTGGGCGATGGCGATGTGGTGATCGCGGCGATCACGAGCTGCACCAACACCTCGAACCCCAGCGTCATGCTGGGAGCGGGCCTGATCGCGCGCAATGCAGTCAAGCGCGGACTCAAGGTAAAGCCCTGGGTCAAGACCTCACTGGCGCCGGGCTCTCAGGTGGTCACCGACTATCTGAAGAAGGCCGGCTTGCAGGCTTATCTCGACAAGTTGGGATTCAATCTCGTCGGTTACGGCTGCACCACCTGCATCGGCAATTCGGGCCCGCTGCCCGATGCGATCGCCGGCGCCATCACCCAGGGCGACCTGACCGTCTGCTCGGTGCTGTCGGGCAACCGCAATTTCGAAGGCCGGGTCAATCCGCTGACCCGCGCCAATTATCTGGCTTCCCCCATGCTGGTCTTGGCCTATGCGCTGGCCGGCTCGATGAAGGTCGATCTCCTGAAGGACCCGATCGGCACCGACAAGAAGGGCAAGCCGGTCTATCTGGCCGACCTCTGGCCCAGCAATCGCGAGATCGCGCAATCGGTACAGCGCTTCGTCAAGCCATCGAGCTTTCGCGCGCGCTATGCCGATGTCTTCACCGGCGATCGCCACTGGAAGAAGATCGGCGGCTCCGCTGGCCTTACCTATAAATGGGATTCGGCGTCCACCTATGTGCAGAACCCGCCCTATTTCACCGGCATGCCGGCGGAGCCCGTGGCGCTGTCGGAGATCCGCAATGCCCGCATGCTGGCGATGCTGGGCGACAGCATCACCACCGATCACATCTCGCCAGCCGGTTCGATCAAGAAAGACGGTCCCGCCGGGCAATATCTCATGGCCCATGGCGTACCGTTCGAGGAGTTCAATTCCTATGGCGCACGCCGCGGCAATCACGAGGTGATGATGCGCGGGACCTTCGCCAATATCCGTCTGAAGAACGAGATGGTGCCGGGTACCGAAGGCGGCATCACGAAGCATCTGCCCGATGGTGAGATCGTCTCGATCTATGACGCGGCCATGCGCTATCAGGGGGACGGCGTGCCGCTGGTCATCGTTGCCGGCAAGGAATATGGCGCCGGTTCATCGCGCGACTGGGCGGCCAAGGGGCCGAAGCTGCTGGGAATCCGCGCCGTCCTGGCAGAGAGCTTCGAGCGTATTCACCGCTCCAACCTCATCGGCATGGGCGTGCTGCCGCTGCAGTTCAAGGAGGGCGCCACGCGCCGCAGCCTGGCGCTCACCGGCGAGGAGGTCTTCGATATCGGCGGGTTTGCCGGCGGCATTACTCCTGGCATGAATGTGACGGTCACGCTGAAGCGCCCTGATGGCCACAGCGAAACCATCGCCACGACCTGCCGGATCGATACGCTGGACGAGGTGGAATACTTCCGCCATGGCGGCATTCTGCCCTATGTGCTGCGCCGGCTGCGCGCCCAGGCTGCGTGAGGGGGCATAATCTCGCATTTTCCTCACCGGAACGTGATTCGGCGGGATCGTTTGCCTGGGCTAGTTGTGGGGTCATGAACAGCCACTCTCACAAGGCAATCTCGCTGGCTTCCCTGGCGCTCACGATGCTGCTCCTCTCAGTTGCGGCGCGCGCGGACCAGCCGGTGCCGGCAACGGTGGATGACATGCCCGTGGTGGTCGAACTCTTCACCTCCCAGGGCTGCAGCTCTTGCCCGCCCGCCGATGCCTATCTCGGCAAGCTCGCCGACCGCCACGACATCCTGCCGCTCGCCTTCCATGTGAATTATTGGGACTACATCGGCTGGAAGGATCCCTTCGCCTCCAATATCGCAACCGAGCGCCAATACAGCTATGGCCATGCCCTTGGTCTCAACATGGTCTACACGCCCCAGATGGTGATCGGCGGAACCCATGATGCCGTCGGCTCCGATGAGAATGCCGTCAGCCGTGCCATCGAGATGGATGCCAGCCGTCCGAAGCTGAAACTGACCGTGGTGCGCGACGCTGCGGGCGCCTATCGCGTGGAAATTCCGGCGGGCACGGCGGGCAGTACTGCGACCGTCTGGCTCGCGCTGTTCGACCATGCCCACAAGACGCCGGTGGCGCGCGGCGAGAATTCAGGCTCGACCCTGGTCGAATACAACATCGTGCGCGAATGGCGGAAGATCGGCGACTGGAAGGGCCAGGCCGAACAGATCGCCCTCAACCTGACGCCGGAATCCGACGAGTACGATGCCTGCGCCGTCGTGGTGCAGGAAGGCGGCTATGGCGCAATTCGCGGCGCTGCCTCATTCCGCATGGAAAAGCCCTGAGCGCGTCTTGGCGGTGGCGGCGTTAATCCACGATTGCCGGGAAATAACAGCGATGCCGGTGCCGGGGCGATAACTCGAAGACCGGCGGTACTTCACGCCGGCAGATATCCTGGGCATGCGGGCAGCGCGGATGGAACTCGCAACCGCTCGGCCGCCGGGCCAGGCTTGGCACCTCGCCCATCAGCGCGACATAGTCACGGCGGCGATCCGGATCAGGCTTCGGCTGTGCCCCCAGCAGCCCGACGGTGTAGGGATGGGCGGCACGGGCGAAAATGTCGGCCGTCGGCCCTTGCTCGACGAAGCGGCCCATATACATGATGGCAGTCTCGTCGCTCACATGACGGACGACGGCGAGATTGTGGGTGATAATGAGGTAGCTCAAGCCCAGCTCGCGCTGCAGGCGGGTCAGCAGATTGAGGATCTCGCCCTGCACCGAAACATCCAGCCCGGCCGTGGGCTCGTCGGCGATGATCAGCTTGGGCAGCAAGGCGACCGCACGCGCCACGCCGACACGCCGCGCCTGGCCACCCGACAGCTGATGGGGATAGCGGCTGGCGAAATCCGCCGGCAGCCCGACGAGAGCGAGCAGGCGCTTCGCCTCCGCAGCGAGGTCGCGGCGCGACAGGCCATGCACGATGAAGGGTTCCGTGATCAGGGAGCGCACGCTGCGCCGGGGGCTGAGGCTCGAGACCGGATCCTGGAACATCATGGCGACGTCGCGGCGGTAGTCGCGCGTCATGCCGTGCAGCGCCGGCTCCTTTCCCAGAAAGCGGACATGGCCGGAATGGATGGGCACCAGGCCGACGATGGCGCGGCCCAGCGAGCTTTTGCCCGATCCGCTTTCGCCCACGAGCGCCAGCGTCGTTCCCGCCTTCAACGTAAAGGAAACATCGAGCACCGCATCGAGGAAGCGGTCCTGCCGGCCCTGGAGGGCGGCGCGCATGGCGCCCATCATGGGATATCGCACCCGCAGGTTCTCGACGGCGAGCAGCGGTGCATCCGCGCCGGCTGGCGTTGATCGGGTGAGGGTCGCTGCCTCAGCCATCGCGCTTGCCGGTCAACAGATGGCAACGCGCGCGATGCGCCGCGGCCACCGCCACGTCCGGTGGCGCTACGCCCGCGCAGGGGGCGAAAGCCTTCGGGCAGCGAGGCGTAAAGACGCAGCCGGCGGGAACGCGCATCAGGTTCGGTACATCGCCGGCGATGGTCGGCAGTTCGCGCTGCACCAGGTCGAGACGCGCCGGATCGCAGGCGAGCAGCGCCTGGGTATAGGGATGGGCGGGGCGATAGAAGATTTCGCGCACCGGCCCGCTTTCCACGACCTCGCCGGCATAGAGCACGACGATGTAGTCGCAGAGTTCCGCGACCACGCCGAGATTGTGGGAGATGAACAAGATCGAGGTATTGAACTCCTGGCGCAGATCGCGAAGCAGCTGGATGATCTGCGCCTCCAGCGTCACATCGAGGGCCGTGGTCGGCTCGTCGGCGATCAGCAGTTCCGGTTCTTCCAGCAGGCTCATGGCAATGGCGATGCGCTGGCGCATGCCGCCGGAGAATTGATGGCAGTAGCGATCGAGCTGCTGCTCGGGATCGGGCAGGCCGACCCGGCGCAGCATATCCGCGCTGCGCCGGCGCTTCTGGACGATCGACAGATTTTGCTCGCGATACTGGATATCGATCATCTGCCGGCCGATGGCACGCACGGGGTTGAGCGACGTCATCGGGTCTTGAAAGACCATGGTCATGCGCCGGCCGCGCAGATCGCGCAGGCCCGCGGGCGACAGGCGGCGAAGATCGATGCCGGAGAACAGGATATCGCCGCCCAGAATCTCGGCATTGGCGGCCATCAGGCCCATGATCGCCAAGGCGAGAGAGGATTTGCCGGAGCCGCTTTCCCCCACCACGCCGACGATGCTGCCCCGCGGCACGTCGAGATTGACATGGCGCAGTGCCGCCACCGGCCCCCGCGGGGTGCGGAAGCCGATGGAAAGATCGCGGACCTGAAGAACGGGGCCGGCTGGCTGCTTGTGCTTCGGCGGGCAGTGCCATGGCTAAATCACCCGGCGCAGCCGCGGATCGAGCCAGTCGCGCAGCGCCTCGCCGAGGAAGGTGAATCCCAGCGTGGTGATGATCAGCGGAATGCCGCCGGCAATCACGATCCACGGCGCATCGCGAATGCTGTCGAAGCCTTCCTGCAGGATGCGGCCCCAGCTTGGCGCCGGTGGGGGAATGCCCATGCCGAGATAGGTGAGGCCCGCCTCCAGGGCGATGACCGAGGGGATGTCCATGCTGGCGATGATGAACAGCGGTCCGATGACATTGGGCAGGATATGGACCAGCAGGACGCGCGGCGGCGAGGCGCCAAGCGAGCGGACGGCTAGAATATATTCGGACGTCTTGATCGAGAGCGTGGCGGTGCGGATCAGCCGCGAATAGGCGGGCGTCTGGATGACCACGATGACGAGGACCAGCGTGCCGATGCTGGGGTTGAGCAGGGTCATGACCGTCAGCCCCAGCATGACCGTGGGAAACGAATAAACGGAATCGAACAACAGCAGCAGGGCGTTGTCGAGCCAGCGTGGACCGTAGCCGGCGATCAGCCCCAGTATCAGCCCGATGGAAAGGGCGATCGCGATCGAGCCGCCGCCGACGCCGAGCGCGATGCGGCTGCCGGCCAGCACCCGGCTGAAGACATCGCGCCCGAGATTGTCGGTGCCGAAGAGATGAGCCCATGAGGGTGCCTGGAAACGGTCGAGAACGGCCAGTTTGAAGGGGCTGTAGGGCGCGATCGAGGGCCCGAAGACAGCGCAAAAGATAACCATCAGGACGAGCACCAGCCCCAGCAGTCCGAGCGGGTCGCCGCGCAAACGCTGGGCGAGCAGGCGCAGGAAGCCCGGCCCGGCCGGGATCTCGCTCACCACGTTCGGGGCGTCAGAAGGTAGAACGGACACGGGGGTCGAGCCAGGCGACGAGCAGGTCGGCGATGGGCATGGCGAGCGCAAACAGTGCCACCGTCGTCAGCACCGCGCCCTGCACCACGGGAAAATTGCGAAAATTGGCCGCATCGACGATCAGCTTGCCGATTCCGGGCCGGGCAAAGATGTTCTCGGCGAAGACCGCGCTGGAAAGCAGCCCGCCGATGGCAAGCGCCAGCAGGGTGACGGTCGGCAGGATCGCAATGCGCAGCGCGTAGTGGAAGACGATCTTCCCCTCCGGCAGGCCGAAGGCCCGCGCCGTGCGGATATGGTGCTCGCCCATCACCTCGAGCATGGAGGCGCGCACGATGCGCGAGAGATAGCCGACCCAGCCGAGGCCCACGGCGAAACTCGGCAGCACCAGATGCCAGACCTGGTCGCCGAAATCGCCATCATCGCCCGCGCCGATCACCGGAAACCAGTTGAGCTCCACGGCGAACAACAGCAAGGCGTAAATCGCCACGACGAAAGAGGGGATGGAGATGGTGCCAACAGCCAGAACGGCGGTCAGCCGGTCGATCCAGCTGTTGCGCCGGATGGCGGAATAACAGCCGAGCGGAATGCCCACCAGCACTGCCCAGCCGAGGCCAGCCGCGATCAGGATCAGCGTGTTGGGTAAATTCTCCAGCACGATGGTGGTGACGCTGCGCTGGGTCCACATGTCGGTGCCGAGGTCGCCCTCTGGCGACGCGGCCGAGGAAGCGGGCAAGCTGGACGGGAACCGGCCGGTCGAGGCCCAGCTCGTGCTGCAGCCTTGTGCGCATTTCCGGCGTGGCGCGCGAGCCCAGCATGATCGTGGCCGGATCGCCAGGGATGACATGCAGGGCCGTGAACAGCAGGCACATGGAAGTCAGGCAGATCAGCAACGACAGCCCGATCCGCTGCAGGGCATAGATCAGCATCGCAAATGAACCCGACGGCCCACGCCGGTATCACGCCGGCGCTGCCGTCGATCCCGCCACTTGAAGCGGCAGGACCGACGGCTCACGCCGGATTGCCTCAGGCCTTCTTGAACAGTTCGACGCGATACTCGCCGCCCGAATCGAACGCCGGATTCAGCGAGGTCACCGAAGCGAAATCCCATGGATCGAAGGTGACCCAGACATAGGCGCCGGTGTTTTCCATGATGTCCTGCATGCGGACATAGATCGCATTGCGCTTCACCGGATCGAGTTCGGCCAGGCCCTTGTTCCACAGATCTTCGAACTCGGGATCGCTCCAGCGCTCCCAGTTCCACACGCCGACCTGATCCTTCTTGAACCACTGCATCGCATCGGCCGGATCGGGCGAGCAGCGGAAGCGCATGATGTAAAGCTCCAGCGTCTTCCAGGCATCGCCCTTGGATTCCAGGCCGAGATTCCAGTAGGGGCCGGAATCCGTGGGCTTCACCTTGGCGTCGATGCCGACATCGGCAAGGTTCGCCTGGATCACCTGGGCGGCCGCCACCTGTTCCGGCTCTCCGGTCAACGCCACGATCTCAAGCTGCAGGCCGGAGACGCCGGCCTCCTTCAGCAGGGCCTTGGCTTCGTCAGGGTTGTAGGAAAAGTTCGACTTGTCGCGATGGCCGGTAATGCCGATGGGTATCACGCCATGGGATTCGGGTGCTGCACCCGCATAGGCGCCGGCGATCACCGACTTCGTATCCACCGCGCGCTGAATGGCCTTGCGGATGCGGATATCCTTGAGCTTCGGGTTGTCGGTGTTCATGCCGAGCCAGGTGAAAAGCGGGCCCGGCAGCTCGATCACCTTGCTGTTGGCCGGCGGTGTCTTCTTGTAGCGGGCCGCTGTCTCCAACCCGATATGGGCGACGGCGACCTCTTTCGCCTCGAAGGCGAGCTCGGCCGCTTTGGTATCCTCGACATCGATCAGATGGATTTCGGCGAAATCGGGCTTGGTGCCCTTCCAGTCGGGATTGGCCTTGAGCACGACGCTCTGCTTCGGCGTCCACGAGACCATCGTATAGGGGCCGCATTGGGCCGGAAGTTCCGTGGTGAATTTCTCGTCCTTGAGCTTCATCACCGCCGCCTTCGGCACGATGGAGCCGGATTCCGACGCCGCCCCCATCAGGAAGGTGCCGGCGAACGGCTTCTTGAGCACGATCGTGCCGCTGTATTTGTCCTTCACGTCGACATGGTCGAGGGTCGGCCAGCGCGCGCTCCAGTCGGATTTCAGCATGCGCTCGAAGGAGTATTTGACGTCATCGGTCGTCACCTCGCCGAGATTGTTGCTCCACATGAAGCCCGGCTTCAGCGTGAAGGGGATGTGGATGCCGTCATCGGCCATGGAGATGCTCTCGACATAGTCCGAGGGCTTCCAGCCCCAGGTGCCGTCGCTGCCGAGCACCGGCACCGCCAGTCGCGGCATGCAGGCATAGAGGATCGTCGTCTCCGCGCCGCCGATCATGTAGCCAGGGTCGATGATCTGGATGTCCTCGACCATGCGGGCCTTCAGGACGCCATCGTCGGCCGCCATGACCATATGCGGCTTCAGGCCCAGAGCGGTGATCGTCGCAACTCCCGCGGCGCTTTTGAGAACGTCGCGGCGGCTCAGCTTCCCAACAGACATGTCTTCCTCCCTGTTTTTGTTATCCCTTTCGGGGTTTCCTGTGCCTCGTCGTTTTTGTTGTTCGCCTTAAACCCAGGCAATCTTGCGCCCAAGGGGGGCCGTCAAACAAGGTCCTGTCAAACGTGGTCACACCTGGTCCCGGGGCCGCAGGACATGCCAGTTGCGCGACAAGACGCGCTTTTCCCCCTCAAAGGCATCCAGCCGGCCCTCGAGCACGAAGTCGCTCGCCGTCGAGGTCATCCGCGTCCAGGTATCCATCCGCGTCTTCCAGGTCCCGCGCGCAAAGCTGTGGGAATGGCTGATCTCGGCGATGGCCGACAGCGGATCGCCCTCGGTGACGGTGAAGCGCTCGACCTTGTGATGCTCTTCGGTCATGTCGATATGATCGATGGTGACCACGCCTTCGTCCTCTTCGGTTGTAAAGACATGGGTCCCGCTCACCAGATCGTGGTCGACCCATTCCTTCAGCCAACCCGGGCGATGCACGGTACGCGCCAGCGGCACCGGCGTTTCCGCTTTGGTAAAGACCGGCAATTTTGCGTCTTCCTTGCGCGCCGCACGGATCGGCAGCACCAGTCGCCCGCTGCCGGCCGCGAAACTGATATTGGCCGGTGCCGGTGACGGCCAGACGATCGGCCAATAGGAGGCCGAGAGCGCGACACGAATGCGATGGCCCTTGGGAAAGGTCTGGGCGATGTCGTTCATCCGGATCTGGATGCGATAGGTCTTGCCGGGCTTGAGCGCCTCCGGCCTTTCATGGCTCGCATGATGGGTCAGGTTCAGCATGCCGAAGGTGACCCGAAGGGATGAACCGTCGGGCGCCACATCGTTCAGGCGAACGCAAAGCTGCGCCTGCGGACGGTCGGCGCTGACCTCCAGCTCCACTGCCGGCGCACCGAGGATCTCAACCGCCTCGCTCAGCGGCTCGCTGTCGAAAACCAGGGATTGCCCATCCTCGGCGCTTTGATCCGAAGGCTGGTCGGGTGCCACGCCATAGGGGCACCAATGGCCTGCCATAAGTCCGACAGTGAGATGGTTGGGCACGGTCAGTTTCGCGCCAACCGCGCCTTTTTCCGCAAGCCCGGCTTCGTTCAGCGCCAGCTGTTTCGCTTTCACAGTTCGGGCTCGGCCATGACGGTTCGCCCACCCAACGTCCCGGCCGTTCGGCGTAACCGCTTTTCGGCGGTGTCCAATCCTGCATCCACACCCGATAGGCGGGCTCGTCCATGACGCCGGTATCGCTGGCCCTTCAGCCACTGATCCCACCAGCGCAGGCATTCGGTGAGGAAACCGATGCGCGGGCCCGGATCGGCGAAATGCGGATAGCGATGGGCCCAGGGCCCGACCAGGCCCTTCTTCGGGCATTTCAATCCGGCCAGCAGCCGCGGCACGGCGTTGGAATAGCCATCCGCCCAGCCGCCCACGGCATAGACCGCGCAGGTAATGTCGGCGTAATTCTCGCAGACCGAGCCATGCTTCCAATAGGCGTCGCGGCGCTGATGCTTCAGCCAGTTATCGATCAGCATCGGCAGCTTCTCCAGCCGCTCCAGCCACATCTTGCGCCAGCGCTCGCCCACCAGCAGCGGGTCGGGCGGATAGGTCTGCAGCGAGAACATCATCGCCGCCCAGGAGAAATTGTCGACGAGCAGCGATCCGCCCATGTAGTGCACGTCGTCGGCGTAGCGATCGTCGGTCGAGCAGAGTGAGATCACCGCCTTCAGCTCTGGCGGCCGTCGTGCCGCGACCTGCAGCCCGTTGAAGCCGCCCCAGGAGATGCCGATCATTCCGCATTTGCCGGTGCACCAGGGCTGCCGGGCGATCCAGGCCAATACCTCCAGGCAATCGTCCTGCTCCAGCTTCAGGTATTCATCCATCATCACGCCGTCGGATTCGCCCGTGCCGCGGATATCGACGCGAACGCCCGCATAGCCGTGGGCCGCAAACCAGGGGTGGGTCAGGGCATCGCGCGGCGCCGTGCCGTCGCGCTTGCGATAGGGCAGGTATTCCAGGATCGCCGGGACGGGATTCTTCTCCGCATCGACCGGCAGCCAGATACGTGCGGCGAGATTCGTTCCATCCTTCAGCGGGATGAAGACGTTCTCGATCTCGCGCACCTTGCGCAGCGCGGCCGCCGGTTTCTTCGCCATGTGATCCCCGATCTGCCGGCGAAGCCGGCCTTACACCAGATCCCGCTTCACGCGATGTTCGAAGCTTCGGGTGAAGAACCGCTCGCCATCGGCATAGGCATCGACATGGGAGTGGAAGATGAAATGCGTGCGGTCGGCGCGCATCCGGATGCGCGTTTCCAGCCGCGCATGCCAGGGCTGCTGATCAGGGCCGGCGTCGCGGTCATATTGTGCAAAGACCGAGACGATGGTCTCGGCAGTCAGCGGGTCGTTACGGGCGATGCTGAATTCCTTGACCTTGCCGTAGTCACGCACAGTGCCGGTGTCGTCGATGCGCATGCTGCCGTCATGGCGGGTGTTGCGCATGGTGGTCTTGTCGAAACCGGCGTCATAGATCATCTGGCGCTGTTCGAGATCGGGCGTAAAGTTCGTGAGCTTCAGCGGCTTCGCCTTGCGCACGGGCGCGAACTCGGCCACAGGCGCCATGCCCGTTGCCGTCATGGCCGGCAGCGCGATCTCGCTCTCGCCCGCAAAGACGCTAAGCGTCACCGGCTCCGGCGAGGGCCAGACCATGGGCCAATAGCAGGTCGAGAGCGAGACCCGCAGCCGCTCGCCGGCGGCAAAGACATGCCCCGCCTCGGTCATGGGGATGGTCACGCGATACTTCTTGCCCGGCTCGAGCGCCGTCGGGTTGGCGTGGCTGTCGCGATGGGTCAAGTTCAACACGCCATAGCTGACGCGGGTAGCCGCGCCATCTGGCCCCAGCGTGCTGAGCCGCGTCACGACGAAGGCGGCTGGCCTGTCGGACGAGAAACTCAGCGTCACCGCCGGCGAGCCGATGATGGTGAGCGGTTCCTTGAGCGGCTCGGAATCGAAGGTAAGCGATCCCACATCGTCGATGCGCTGATCCAGCGGCATCTCCGGCGCTACCTTACCCAGGCCATAGGCGCACCATTCACCGCCGGCCACACCCGTGGTCTGCGGCGATGACATCGCCAACGATTTAGCCGCTTCGGCTTTCTCCGACAGGCCCGTGGCGTTCAGCGCCAGGCGCATTGTTTCGGTCGCGGCCGATGGCCATTTGTCGAGGCCGACCCAGCGGCCCGGGCGATAATCGTAATGACCCTTGGGCGGCACGCTTTCCTGAATCCAGAGGCGCAGCGCCGGATCGTTTTCCACGCCCGTCTGCTTGCCCTTCAACCAGCGGTCCCACCAGCGCACGCATTCCTGCAGGAAGCCGATGGCCGGGTCCGGAACGCCGCGATGGGGGTAGAGATGGCCCCAGGGTCCCACCAGGCCCTTGCACGGGGCCTTCAGGTTCTCGACCAGGTCGAAGACGGCGGCGGTGTAACCGTCGGCCCAGCCGCTGACCGAGAGCACCGGGCACTGAATGGCGCCGTAATCTTCGCAGACGGAGCCGTGGCGCCAGAAATCGTCGCGCCGCTGATGCTCAAGCCACAGCGCCGGGAAGGGCTTTACGATCTCGAGCCGCTCGAGCCAGCGCTTTTGCCAATCCTTGCCCACCATGGCGGGATCCGGCGGCAGGGCTGCATAGGCGAAGAAGGCGCCGCCCCAATCCATATTGTCCGCGATGATGCAGCCGCCCATGAAATGGGCATCGTCGGCATAGCGATCGACGGTGGCGGAGAGCGAGATGACGGCTTTGAGAGCGGGTGGGCGGCGGGCCGCGACCTGCAAGCCATTAAAGCCGCCCCAGGAGATGCCGATCATGCCGACCGAACCGCTGCACCAGGGCTGGGCTGCGAGCCAGGCGACGATCTCCAGCGCGTCGTCCTGTTCGCGCTTCAGATATTCGTCATGGATCAGCCCGTCGGAATCGCCAGTGCCGGTGATATCGACGCGCGCGCAGGCATAGCCTTGCGCTGCGATCCAGGGATGCGTTTCCTCGTCGCGCATGCGGGTGCCGTCGCGCCGGCGATAGGGGATGTATTCCAGGATCGCCGGCACGGGATTCTTTTCGGCATCGACCGGCAGCCAAAGGCGCGCGGCAAGCCGCCGCCCGTCGCTCATGGGGATCCAGGCAAGCTCGATGGCTCGAACCTTGCCGGCGACGTCATCGATGATGGGTTGAGTCTTCATGGTGCCTTCGCGGATGCGGTGCATCGCGTCTCTGAGAGCGGAAGGGCAGGAGTGCAATCGAATTGAACAATCGGGTGTTTGAACTGTCAACGCCGCTCGGCCATAGTCGCCGAACAACATACTCGCCGAAGATCACGGGGGCGCACCATCGATCAGCGGTTGCAACAATCGGTAAATCGGGCGGGTGACTGGATCTTTCCCACCCAGATCCGCTTCGGTGCCGGCAGGACTGCCGAGCTCGCCGATCATTGCCGGCGTCTTGGCATGTTGCGTCCGCTGATCGTGACCGATCGCGGCCTGGCCGCGACGCCGATCGCGACCCGGGTCATGCAGGCGGCAGCGCAGCAAGGCGTGACGCCGGTGCTGTATGGCGAGGTGCGGGAAAATCCCACCGGCGAGGATGTTGGCGCCGGTGCTGCCGCCTTCAACAAGGCAGGCTGCGACGGCGTCATCGCACTGGGTGGCGGCAGCGGCCTCGACTGCGGCAAGGCCGTGGCCTTGCTGGCGGGGTGCGGCGGGTCGCTGTGGCGCTTCGCCTGGCCCGATCATGAGCCGGCGAGCACCGAACAAGGCTGCTATCCGGTGATCGCCATTCCCACCACCGCCGGCACCGGCGCGGAAGTCGAAACCGGGTCCATGATCACCGATCCGACACCGGCCAAGAAGGCCATCGTCCATCCCGGGATGTTGCCCAAGATAGTCATCGCCGATCCGGAATTGACTATCAGCCTGCCGGCGCGCCTGACGGCGGCCACGGGCATGGATGCGCTCAGCCATAATCTCGAAGCGCTTCTTGTGCCGGTCTTCAACCCCATGGCCGATGCGATCGCGCTGGAAGGCATCGTGCTTGTTGCCCGCTATCTCTCAACAGCGGTCGCCGAGCCGGCGAACATCGAAGCCCGCGCCGGGATGATGACGGCGGCGATCATGGGTGCCACATCCTTCTGCAAGGGCCTCGGCGCCATGCATGCCCTCAGCCACGCCATCGGCGCGCTGCATGAGCGCCATCACGGCCTGACCAACGCGGTGGTCATGCCTTTTGTGATTGCGTTCAACCGGCCGGCGATTGAGCCGCAACTGGCGCAGATCGCCACGGCGCTGAAGCTGCGCGGCGATCCGTTTGAGGCCGTGCATGGCTGGATTGTCGAGCTGCGCCGGCAGGTCGGCATCCCTCATAATTTGACAGGCCTCAATCTGGGTCCCGGCGATTTCCCGGCCATCGCCCGGTTGGCCGCGATCGATGGCTGTGCGGCGACCAACCCTGTAGCGCTGGATGAAGCCTCATGTCTCTCGATCCTTAAGGCCGCCGCATGAACAAGACCCGTCACATCGAAACAATGTGGATTCCGATGGCCGATGGCACGAAGCTGGCGGCTCGCGTCTGGCTGCCGGAAAACGCGGAGAAGAATCCCGCGCCCGCGATCCTGGAATACATCCCCTATCGCCGGCGCGACGGCACCCGCGATGGCGATGACCAGACCCATCCCTGGCTGGCGGCCCATGGCTATGCCTGTATTCGCCTCGATATCCGCGGCACCGGCGATTCAGAAGGCGTCATCCACGACGAATACCTGAAGCAGGAACAGGATGACGCGGTTGAGGCCATTGCCTGGCTCGCTTCGCAACCCTGGTGCAGCGGGAAGGTGGGGATGATGGGAATCTCCTGGGGCGGGTTCAATTCGCTCCAGGTCGCGGCGCGGCGGCCGCCTGCGCTGAAAGCGATCGTCACACTTTGCTCCACAGACGATCGCTATGCCGACGACATGCATTACATGGGCGGCATCCACATGACCGGGAATCTGGAATGGGGCTCCAGTTTCTTTTCGATCATGGGCAGGGCGCCCGATCCCCTGATCGTGGGCGAACGCTGGCGCCGCATGTGGCTCGAGCGGCTGGAGGCGATGACGCCGGTCTATGCCACCTGGCTGCGGCACCAGACCCGCGACGAATACTGGCGCCACGGTTCGGTGGGCGAGGATATCGCCGACATCATCTGCCCGGTCTTCGCCGTGGGCGGCTGGGCCGATGGCTACACGAATACGGTGTTCCGGCTGCTACGCGACCTGAAGACGCCGAAGCTGGGTCTCGTCGGACCTTGGGGCCACAAATATCCCCATAACGGCGTGCCGGGGCCGGCGATCGGATTCCTGACGGAAACCCTGCGCTGGTGGGATCACTGGCTGAAGGGCAGCGAGACCGGAATCATGGGTGAGCCGATGCTGCGCGCTTATATGCAGGATTCCGTACCGCCGGCGAGCCACTACGATTTCAGGCCGGGGCGCTGGGTTGCGGAAGCCGCTTGGCCGCCGGTGGGCGCTAAAAGCCGCCGGCTCTATCTGAACAAGGAAGGGCTCGGCGCTGATGCTGGAAAGCCCGCGGCTCGATCCATCTGTTCGCCCCAGACGACCGGCATGGCGGGCGGCGAATGGTGCCCCTATGGCCTGGGCGGCCTTGGGCCTGAGCTTCCCACCGATCAGCGCGCCGACGATGCCTTCTCGCTGGTGTTCGACGGTGTCGCGCTGGACGAGCCATTGGAATTCCTCGGTGCATCGGTTGTCGAGCTCGAGCTGGAATCGGACCAGCCGGTTGCCCAGGTCGTCGCACGCCTGAACGATGTCGCGCCCGATGGGCAGGTGACCCGCGTGACCTACGGCGTGCTCAATCTCACCCATCGCCAGGGCCATGGCGAGCCGAAGGCGCTGGTGCCGGGCGAACGCTATAAAGTACGGCTTCAGCTGAATGATGCCGGCCATCGTTTCGCCGCCGGCCATCAGCTTCGCTTGGCGCTCTCGACGGCCTATTGGCCGATCGTCTGGCCCGCGCCCAAGGCAGCGACGGTGACGATCCATGCCGGCACCTCATCGCTGTTGCTGCCCGTGCGCCAACCATGTGCGGACGATGCCAAGGTCAAATTCGCCCCGCCGGAGAAATCGCCCGCGACGAAGCGCAGCGTGATGCGTCCGGGCAAGGTCTACCGGCGCATCAGCCAGGACGTGGAAAGCGGTCGCCAGCATATCGAGGTGCTGCGCGACGACGGCCGTTCGCGCATCGAGGAGATCGGCGTCACCACCGATTTTCACAAAACGCTGCATTACGAGGCGGACCCGCAATCAGCCGCCGCGGCGCGAGCCTCGGCCGATCACGATATCCGCCACAGTGACGATCAGGGCTGGGATACCCGCATCCGCACCCACTGCGCGGTCGCGTGCAGCGAGGAGGATTTCATCGTCGAGGCCGATATCGAGGCCTTCGAGGGCGAACGGCGAATCTTTTCGCGCAGCTGGACGGAGCGGATTCCGCGCCGCCTTGGCTAGGTTTGCTTAGCCGATTGCCTTCAGCAGGGTCGCATCGAGGCGGCGGGCAAAGGCAGCGACATCGCTGACCGGCTCGCCCTGGACGATGCGGGCCTGGTCCAGCAGCAGCCAGGCCGCCTCGCTGACATCCTCGGCATTTCCCTTGGCGGAAATGCGCTTGGCGAGGCCGCTGATCAGCGGATGGCGCGCATTGACCTCCAGCACCCGCTTCACCGTCTTGTCCATCTGGCCATGCTGTTTCAGCAACCGCTCGAGATGGATATCTACATCGCCTTCATCGGCGACCAGGCAGACGGCGCTGGTATCGAGGCGCGAGGAGGTGCGCACATCCTTGACCGCATCGCCGAGGGTCAGCTTCAGCAGCGCAATCAGCGCGTCGGTATTCGGGCCTTCGGCCTTGTCGGCTTCCTTTTTCTTCTCCTCCGACAAGGGCATCTTGTCGAGATCGCCGCCGCCGCGGGTCGCCGACTTCAGCGGTTTTGAATCGAACATACCGACGGCGGGAATCCAGAACTCATCCACCGGATCGGCCAGCAGCAGAACTTCGATGCCCCGCGCGGCGAAGCCTTCGATCTGCGGGCTCCGGGCCGCGGCCTCGATGCTCTCGGCGCTGATGTAATAGATCGCTTCCTGCCCTGGCTTCATCCGGCCGACATAATCGGCCAGGCTCACCAGCGCGTCGCCCGAGGTGGAGCGAAACCGCGCCAGCTTCAACAATGTCTCACGCTGCTCGGTATCTTCGTAGAGGCCTTCCTTCAGCACCGCACCGAAATCCTTCCAGAAGTCGGCATAGCTCTCCGGCTCCTTCTCGGCGAGCTTGGTGAGCTCGCTCAGGCTGCGTTTCACCAGCGCGGCGCGGATCTTTGCCAGCAGGGGATTGTGCTGCAGCATTTCGCGGCTGATGTTGAGCGGCAGGTCCTCGGAATCGACGATGCCCTGCAGGAAGCGCAGATATCCGGGCAGAATGTCGGCGCAATCATCGGTGATGAAAACGCGCCGGACATAAAGCTTCAGGCGATGCTTGCGCTCGGGATGGAACAGGTCCATCGGCCGCGCCCCGGGCACGAACAGCAGGGCGGTGTAGTCGATCTTGCCTTCCGCGCGCCAATGGATGGTGAGCCTGGGATTGTCGAAGGCGTGGCTGACGAAGC
The DNA here is from genome assembly GCA_963770335.1 of uncultured Alphaproteobacteria bacterium. Taxonomy (GTDB): domain Bacteria; phylum Pseudomonadota; class Alphaproteobacteria; order Dongiales; family Dongiaceae; genus DASXQK01. The sequence continues at coordinate 52,751 of CAVYPG010000010.1, read as the reverse complement.
GATAGAACTCGCCATATTGCTGGCTGGTGATCTCGTTCTTGGGCTTCATCCACAGGGCCGCGGCCTCGTTCAGCTTTTCTTCCTTGTGGCCGGGCTGCTTCAGCAGGATCGGCAGTGCGATATGGTCGGAATATCGGGCGACGATGGCCTTCAGGCGATCCTTGTCGAGAAACTCGTCGGCATCGGCGCGCAGATGCAGCACGATGCGCGTGCCGCGTGAGACATCCTCGGCCGGCGCCACCGAGAAATCGCCGGTGCCCTCCGACGCCCAGCGCCAGCCTTCGGATTCCCCGGCACGGCGGCTGAACACCTCGATGCGCTCGGCCACCATGAAGGCAGCGTAGAAGCCGACACCGAACTGGCCGATCAGCGAAAGGTCCTTGGCGGAATCGCCGGTCGCCTGTTTCAGGAAGGCAGCGGTGCCCGAGCGCGCGATGGTGCCGAGATTGGCGATCAGATCTTCGCGATTCATGCCGATGCCGTTATCGGCGATGGTTATGGTGCGGGCGGTGGCGTCGGGCTCGACGATGACGCGGAATTGCGGATCGTCGGCTGCGAGTTCGGGATGGGTCAGCGCCTGATAGCGCAGCCGGTCGCAGGCATCCGACGCGTTGGAGATCAGCTCGCGCAAAAAGACAGCCCGATCGCTGTAGAGGGAATGGGCCACGATATCGAGCAGCCGCCCGACCTCGGCCTGGAAGCCGTGTTTTTCCTCCGCCGCCTTGTTCATCGTCTTGTCCCTCGGATCGTCGCGTCGGCTCGCTACAAACCACTGTTGCGGTTTGAAAACCTCGCCGCATATAGGGGTATATCCCCAAGGCATCAAGTGGGGCCATCAAGTGCCCTGCCAGGAAAACCGGCGAGTCGTGGCCCGCGTCTTGCAAAGCGGGAGGCGCTCGACGATCTTAGCTCCATGATCGCCGCTCCCGGCCCCCGGCTGACGGCCGTGCTGGGCCCGACCAATACGGGCAAGACCTATCTCGCGGTCGAGCGGATGCTGGGCCATGCCAGCGGGATGATCGGCTTTCCGCTCCGCCTGCTGGCCCGCGAGAACTATGACCGTATCCGGCGGATCAAGGGCGACCGGGCCGTGGCGCTGGTCACCGGCGAGGAAAAGATCATCCCCGGCGGGGCGAGCTACTTCGTCTGCACGGTCGAATCCATGCCGTTGGACCGGCCCGTGGGCTTCCTCGCCATCGACGAGGTGCAGATGGCCGCCGACCCGGAGCGCGGCCATATCTTCACCGACCGCATCCTGCATGCCCGCGGCATGGACGAGACCATGCTGCTGGGGGCCGATACCATGCGGCCCTTGCTGCGCCGGCTGATCCCGGGGCTGGAAGTCGTGACGCGCCCGCGGTTTTCGACCCTGCATTACAACGGGCCGCGCAAGCCGACCCGCCTGCCGCCGCGCAGTGCCGTCGTCGGGTTTTCGGCTGCCGAGGTTTACCGCATCGCCGAGACCATGCGCCGCCAACGCGGCGGCTGCGCGGTGGTGATGGGGGCACTCAGCCCCCGCACCCGAAATGCGCAGGTCGAGATGTATCAATCGGGCGAGGTCGACTACCTGGTGGCAACTGATGCCATCGGCATGGGCCTGAACATGGATCTGGGCCATGTCGCGTTCGCCGGCTTGAGCAAGTTCGACGGTCGCGCGCCCAGGCAGTTGAGCGCTGCGGAACTGGCCCAGATCGCCGGCCGCGCCGGCCGCCACATGGCCGATGGCAGCTTTGGCACTACGGCGGAGGTGGGGGCGCTGGCGCCGGAGATCGTGGACGCCATCGAGAATCACCGCTTCGAAGCGATCTCGGCGCTACGTTGGCGCAACAGCGATCTCAATTTCCATTCGATCGATTCCCTGCGGGTAAGCCTGGATGCCCGCAGCCCTGACCGAACTCTCATTCGCGCGCGCGAGGCCGAAGACCAGCAGGCACTGGCCGCGCTCGCCCAGGACGAAGATATCCGCCGGCGCGTCGGCGGGCCCGCCACCGTGCGGCTGCTCTGGGAGGTCTGCCAGATCCCGGATTTCCGCAAGGTGATGAGCGATACCCATGCCCGATTGCTGGGCCAGATCTTCCGCCATCTGACCTCGCCCACGGGAAAGCTGCCGACCGAATGGGTCGCGGGCCATGTCGCGCGCCTCGACAATGCCGAGGGCGATATCGACACGCTGATGGGCCGCATCGCCCATATTCGCACCTGGACCTATATCTCTCACCGCGTCGGTTGGCTGGGCGACCCGGCCGAATGGCAGGAGCGTACCCGCGCCATAGAAGACAAGCTCTCCGACGCGCTGCATCGCTCGCTGACCCAACGCTTCGTCGATCGCCGCCAGGCCCATCTGCTGCGCCGCATGAAGGATGGCGGCGCGCTGGAGGGGGCGGTGACCCGCGCCGGCGAGGTGATCGTCGAGGGTCACACGGTCGGCCAGCTCGCCGGGTTCCGCTTCATTCCCGATGGTTCCGGCGGCATCGAGGACCAGCGGCCCTTGCTGACCGCCGCGCGCCGGGCGCTGACCCGCGAAATTCCGGCGCGCCTGGCGCGACTCGAAGCCGCGGGCGACGAGGCCTTCGCGCTATCGCCCGCGGGCGTGCTGAGCTGGGAGGGTGCGCCGGTCGCAAGGCTCGTGGCCGGCGAGGGCGTAACCAGCCCCCGGGTCGATCCGCTGCAAAGCGATCTGCTGGAGGGTGCGGAGCGCGAGCGGCTGCGCCGGCGGCTTGCCCTCTGGGTCGAGCGCCATATCGCCCGGCGCATGAAACCGCTGAGCGAGGCCGCGGCGGATGCCAGCGTCACCGGCGCCACCCGCGGCGTGTTGTTCCAGTTGATCGAGGCGCTGGGGCTGTTGGCGCGCCAGGAACTGGCGGCCCAGCTTCCGCTCGCCGATCTCAAGACCCTGCGGCGCCTTGGTGTGCGGCTGGGACGTGAAACCGCGTGGTTTCCCGCTCTCGCTTCTGCCGCCGGTCTCGCCGCATTGCTGTGGTGCATCAAGGCCGGCCGCGCGCCCGCACCCCTGCCGCCACGCCGGCCCGCGAGCCTGATGCGCGATCCTGCCTTGCCGGCGGAGTTCTATCAGGCGGTGGGCTATCGCCTGGCGGGCTCGCTCGCCGTGCGTGCCGATGCGCTGGAGCGGCTTTCCGATCTCGCCCATCGATTGAGCGATCAGGGGCCTTTCCTGCCGACAGAGGCGCTGCGTCAAACCATCCAATGCGACATGGCCGCGTTGCCGGCGGTGATCGCCGCCCTCGGTTTCCGCTCGGTCGAGGAGGATGGCGAGCTACGCTTCCATGCCCGATCGAAGAAGCAGCAACGCCGGGCAAGGAATCGCCGTGGCGGAAAGCAACCGCCGGCGCAACCGGGCGATTCGCCCTTTGCCGCGCTCGGCGATCTCAAGTTTCGCCGATGAGGCCGGTTTGAGCGAAGTTTTCGCGAGCGAAGTTTCTGTGAGTCAGCCGGGCCTGCGCCTGGATAAATGGCTATGGCATGCCCGCTTCTGCCGCACCCGCGTCATGGCTGCCGAGCTGGCCGCCGCCGGCAAGGTGCGTATCGCAGGGTCCGTCATTTCCAAAGCCCATTACGCGGTCAGGCCCGGCGATGTGCTGACGTTTCCCCTGGGGTCCCATATCCGCACGGTGAAGGTGCTGGCGCTCGGCATTCGCCGCGGCCCGCCGGCGAGTGCACGCCTGCTCTACGAGGACCTCGCCCCGCCGCCGCCCTATACGCGCGAGACGCATGAGGAGGTTCGCGGTGGCCCCCGTCCCACTAAGGCGGACCGGCGCGCTATCGACCGGCTGAGGGGCGAGGAGGAGTCGTAAGGGGCTCCTTCAGCTCGGCCGGAAGATATAGCGCAGCAGCGGACCGCTTTGGCTGGCGGGCAGAGAGAGGATTGCATCCAGCATCCCGGTCACCGCGCCGCACTGGTCGCCGTGCTCGTTATTCGGGGAATCGATGTTCTCCAGGGTGGAGACGAGGTTGGGGTAGCGCTGTTTGAAGACACCCCACATCGCCTCGCGGGCCGGGTTGATATCCTTTTCGGCTGGTATCGGCGCCTTGCGCACCGCGCCGTCGCTGATCAGCCGGGCCTGGATGTCGGCGAAATCGGCGAATTCACCGCCACTCAATATCTCGCTCGCTGCGTAATCGGCAGACGGATGGCCGGAATAGAAGACCAGGTAGCATTCTTCTGGATTCTTCGAGTTGAGCTTCACCAGATAGGATTCGAAGGCCCTGCCGAACTCGATTGCCAAGCCGTCGCTCGCCAGCCCCCAATAGTCGGTCGCAAGCGGCGCCACCTCGCGGCTGGGCAGCGGCGGTATGTCGGCCTTCGCGGGAACCTTGCCGATGGCCATGCGCACCTGATCGCCGATCGCCTTGAAGCGTGCAGGATCGCTGGTCTCCAGGAGCTTGAACGGATTGGCATCCAGCACCTGTGCGGCCAGATTGGCCGGCAGCTTCGCATCGTCCGGGGTGGCGAATTTCGTGCTGACATCGGAGATGACATGGGCCTGCTTCAACTCATCGGCGCTGGGGACCCAGATATCGCTGCTGGGCGTGGAGAACACCTTGTCGATGAAGCTGCTGGAGATACCCATGGCGTGCATGGCCTGGGCATCGGATTCTTCCACCATGTTGATCTCGGCGGGGCTTTGGCCGGGCGCGCTCTCGCGATGGAAGCCCAGTTTGGCGCCCGGCACCAGATAGCGCTCGATCCCGCCCAGGAACACGAACGCGCAGGCCGAATAACAATGAGCGTCGACCACGGTGGTGAGACCGCGGTCATGCACCAGGTATTGCATCTGGCGCGCGTAATAGACATTCCCGCCATTGCTGGTCAGGTGCAGCACCTTGACCGTTGGATTATCGTTGAGCGCGCTGCGCAGCTTGCCGCTGGCGTTGAAGCCGATCTCGCCGGAATACTCCATCTCGGTACCGCCCGGCAGGACGGTGATTTTGTAGCCCGAGGAATCGGCCTGTGCTGGGGTTGCGGCGGCGGCGAGCAGCGCCGCAAGAGCCAGCCAGAACACAACAGGCCGCAAGGGATTCTGCCACATCATGCGGAACTTCATGCGTCGCTTCTTCTATTTGTCGGGGTGGATGTTCAGATGCGTGGGCGGAACACTGGTCTGGGAAGCAGGGGCGCTATTCATCGGGCCAAGCTGGTGGGATTGCGAAGCAAGGATGAAGCGCGCTATGAGCCCCTGGTCGTCTTCTGGAAGCCTGCCGAGTTGGGCATACATATGTGCCTGGGCCTGGCATACGGCGTTGTGACTCATACTCGTCGAGCCGGCAGCCGACAAGGCAGACAAGTCCTCCGGATGCTGGCGGCGTAATTCTTCCCAAATCCTGGCAAGCGGTCCTGCCGCTTCTTCGGCCGATGGTGCCGGCAGGTTATGCTGGGCCCCGTTCGTCGCTGCACGCAACGTCGCATAAGTAAGCTGCTGCATCTCGTCGCGGCCAATTGCCGTCTGCGGGTCGAAGCCCGAGGCGTTGCGCGAGGGAAATAGGACCTTGTAGCAAAGTTCCGGATCTTCGCTGGCCAGACGCAAGACTATTCTCGTGAATACCGTCACATAGGCGATGGCTGGCTTGTCTTCGGCATGCGCCATGAACGACAAGACGAAGTTCATGAAATAGCTGTCGGAGGAAAGATCGTCTACCGCCGATGGCGATTTCATATTCTGCAGGATCTTGGCATGCAGCTCCTGATAACGCTCGGGGCTTCGCTGCCTGGCCGCCTCGAGGAACACCTCTACCGCATAGGCCTGCTCGCCGATCGAGCCTCGGTAATTGCCCACCGTGATGACATATTTATTGCTGACCGCCGTGATCACATTGGCCTTGGATAGCTCCGTCTCCGTCGGTATCCATATCGTGGTGCTGGGTGTCGAATAGGCCTTGTCGATGAACCACTGCGGCACGCCCTGGCCGCGCATGTACTGCTTGTCGTTCTGGTCGAGCGTATCCATTTCGGCGCTGCTTACCCCGAGCGCCCAGGGCTGATGAAAGCCGATCTCGGCGCCCGGTGTTATCACGCGCTGCTGGCCGGCAAGGAACACGAGGGTGCAGGCCGAATCGCAGAGTTTGTCGACGGTGGTAATCAACCCGCGCTGGCGCACGAGCGCCAGCATGCGATGTGCTTCTTCGATCTCGCCGCCGGGGCTGTTGAGATGCAGCACCTTGGCTGCGGGGTATTGGGCGAGCGTTTTGCGCAGTTCGGCGGCCGACCCGGAAACGATCTCTCCCAGATACTCGATCTCGCTGCCCTGGCGAATGCCGCGGACGATATGATCGGGTGGCTCGCTGTCATCGGCGGCAGCGGGTAGAGACGCCGCACTGGCGGCAAGCGCAAGCAGGCCCGCCATCAGCGTTACCCGGCCGGAAAAGCGCGAAATTCGGGAAACCGTAAGCATGCGCCCATCATACAGGGAGGTGACAGAAGACCCGCAATCAGCGAGCAGACTAGCGCAGAAAACGACCGGCGGTAATCGCGCCTAATCTGATTTCTTTTTGCCCAAGGTGCGCGAAGGAACGATATCCCTCGCCGGCTGGGTCTCTGGCGGCGGTGTCTCGCTGGAATAATTGTAGCGCAGGAAGGCCGCGGCCTCGGCATGCGGCAAGGTGAGCGAGGAATCGAGGTAATCAGCCAGCGCCGTGCAAGCTGCACCCGGCGCCAGCTTGGTGGCACCCAGGTCTTTCATCGGGTCGACCTGATCCGGATAGCGCGCGCGAAAGGCCAGATGCAGGGCGGCTACGGCCGTGTCGACCTGGCCGGAGCTGGGGGATGCGACCGGATGGGCCGCCCCATCCTTGACCGCACGCGCCTTCACCTCGTTGAAATGCCCGTAATCCACGCTGCCGTCGGATTCCATATGCAGGGAAAATCCGCCGCTGCCATCGGGGATCAGGCTGCAGCCCGCGGGATTCTTCGCCACCACCTGGCGCATCAGCGAGATTTCGGCCGCGGCAAACTCCATCATCAGCTCATCGCTCGCCTTGACCAGGTAGTCATCCACGATCCCGCCGGAAAGCTGGTCGTAGAGGGCTGAAAAGCGGCCATAGGATGACTGGCGCTGGAGGGCGTCGACGAAGGAGGCGCGAATGGTGGAAAAGCGCTTCGGATCGGCCGTGCGCAGCGCCGAGAACACATGGCTCTCCTCCAGCATGGCATCCACCTGTTCCTCCTCGGTCTTGCCCGGAAATCCCGCCACGGCGAAATCGCTGCGCACGCCGGAGACGACATTCGCCGCGGTCAGTTCGCCGAGGGTGGGTGTCCAGATCTGGCTGGCCGGCGTGGAAAAGGCATGCTGCAGGAAGGGCTGCGGCAGGCCGCGGCGCGCCATGAAATCCTCGTCGATCTTCTCCGAGGCGCGGATCTCCTCGGTGCTGGCGCCGGGCGCGCTTTCATGGTGAAAGCCGATCTCCGCATCCGGTGTCACATAGCGCTCGTCGGCGCCCAGGAACACGAGCACGCAGGCGGAGTAGCAATATGTGTCGGTGATGGCGCGAAGCCGCGCTGTATTCACCATGACAGACATGCGCCGGGCCTCGCGCACGCTGCCACCTTCGCTGTTCAGATGGATGATCGTGGCATTCGGGTTGGCTTTCAGCAGTGCGGCAAACTCATCGGCAACGCCGGCGACGATCTCGCCGTAGAATTCCAGCTCGCGACCCCGGTCCAGGGCCCGGAAGAAATGGGCATGGTGAATGCGTGGCGGCGGCGCGGTTGCGTCGGCCAAAGCGGGGTGGCCAGATGTGCTCGCCAGCAGTGCCGCGAGGGCCACGGGCAATGTCCAGCCATGCGAAAAGAAGCGCCGCATCGCCTGCTCAGAGCCGCCCGGCATCGATGATGCGCTTCAGGAACGTGCGGGTGCGCTCCTCGCGCGGCGATCCGAAGATTTCCGCCGGCGGTCCCTCCTCATGCACGCGGCCGTCATAGAGAAAGCAGATCTTGCTGGCGACCTCGCGGGCAAATCCCATTTCGTGGGTTGCCAGCAGCATGGTCATCCCGTCGGAAGCCAGATCGCGCACGATGGCCAGCACCTCGGCGACCAGCTCGGGATCGAGCGCCGAGGTGATCTCGTCCAGCAGCATGACCATCGGGCCCATGGCCAGCGCGCGCACGATGGCGACGCGCTGCTGCTGGCCGCCCGAGAGACGATCGGGATATTCGCGTGCCTTGTGCTCCAGCCCGATGCGTTTCAGCAGGGCCATGGCTTTGGCTTCCGCCTCGGCACGGGGCAGGCGCAGCACGCGGACCGGCGCCAGGATCACATTCTCCAGCACGCTCATATGGGGAAACAGATTGAAGCTCTGGAAGACGATGCCGACATCGCGGCGCAGCGCATTCACATCCACGCCCGGTCCGGTCATGCGATCGCCATGGATGCGGATTTCCCCGGATTCAATCTCTTCCAGCCCGTTGATGCAGCGAAGCAGAGTGGATTTGCCGCAGCCCGAAGGCCCGATCAGGCAGACGACCTGATGTTCCTCGACCTCCAGGCTCAGCCCCTTGAACACAACGTGTTCGCCGAAGCTCTTGTGGATGTCACGGATCTCGATCAGCGCCATGGGATCAACTTCACTTCCGCTGGCGCGCATGCGGCGCTGGTCGCGCTCGACCAGCCTGTCCACCAGGCGGGCCTGGGGAATGGTGATCAGCACGAACAGGATCGCCACGGTGGTCACCGGCGACAGGTTGAAATGGTTGCTGGCGATGATCTTGGCCTGGTTGAAGGCATCGATGGTGCCGATGACATTGACCAGTGCCGTATCCTTCTGCAGGCCGATGAAATCGTTCAGCAGCGGCGGGATAATCCGGCGCACGGCCTGGGGCACGATGACGTAGCGCATGGTCTGCATATAGGAGAGGCCGAGCGAGCGCGCCGCGGCAGCCTGGCTCCAGTGAATGCTCTCGATGCCGGCGCGATAGACCTCTGCCACATAGGCGCCATAGGTCAGGGTCAGCGCCAGGATGGCGAAGGATTCCTGCGAGAGGTCTTGCAGGAACGCCAGGTGGGTCAAGGGAATGCCGAAGCCGATGAGATAAATGTTGATGATCGCCGGCAATCCGCGAAACACATCGGCATAGAGTGTCGCCATCACCCGGATCGGCCAGCCGGCAGGCCCCGGCGCCAGGCGGGCGAGCGCGATCACCAGGCCCCAGATCAGCACCAGCACTTCGGCGATGACGAAGATATAGACATTCGTCCAGAAGGCCTTCAGCACCAGCAGGAAGGTGTTGAAGATCAGCGGCAGCATGAAAAAGGTGCGGCTGACCGCGAGGTTGTTGGCGATCAGGAATTGCATCACCAGCAAGATCAACATCAGTGCGGCGGCAAAACCGAAGCTGTACCAGGCGAGGCCGCGGGCGGCGGCACCGGCGACCCGCGCCGCGATGACATCACCCTTGGCCTGGGCTTCGCGGGCGCGGCTTGCCAGATAGAAGCTGCGCAATGCCGGCAGTAGCAGGCAGGCGCAGCCGAGCCCAAAAAGAATCAGGATCCCATCGGCGAGCGCACCGCCCTGGCCCAATGTTGCGAGCGCGCCGCGCACGCCATTCAGCGTGCCCCAGGCCGAGGCAAGTGCCAGTGCGGCCACGCCCAGCGCCGTCAGGGCCCAGCTTGTCGGGTCGGTGGGCCGCGAGACGGCGCGCCATTGCCGCTCGCTGCCCATGCGGTCCGAACCACCGGGCGGAAGCATGCCGCCGCCGGAGGTCATCGGCCGCCCCGACGGCTCGAGCCGTCAGAAATCGAGAAACGATCGCCGGCCGAGGTCATCGGCCGGCGATCTTGCGCTTAAACGTCACAACCCGGTCAGGGCTGGAAATAAGGAACCGTCGAGGGATCGGTACCCCAGGCCGCCGCAAGATATTTGGCCGACAGTTTCTTCAGCGTGCCGTCGTCGATCAGCGACTGGATGATCTTGTCGAACGTGGCCTTGTTGGCTGAATCTTTGGGGTAAAGCGCGCCATAGGTCTCGCCGGTTGAGTACTGTCCGACGACGACTTGAGTTCCACCGGAGACTGTGGCCTGTGCCAGCACGATGGCGGTATCGGTCATCGCCGCGTCGATCTGGTTGGCCGCCAGTGCCGCCCACATGCTGGGCGTGTCGGGGAACTGTTTGACCTCCGGCTGCGGCTTCAGCTTGCCGGTGACGAAATCGGCGCCGGTCGTCGCCGTCTGCACGCCGATCCGCAGGCCTTTCATGGTCGGCCCATCGACCTTCAGCCCTTTGTTCGCCAGGATGCCGATATCGGAGCTGAAATAGGGCACCGAGAAATCGACCACCTTCTTGCGCTCATCCGTGATGGAGATTTCCGAGAGCGCCAGATCGAAGGCCTTGGTCTGGCCGGCCACCAGCGCATCCCAGGCGACATTCGTCACCGCCACCTTATCGAGGCCGGCGCGATAGGCGATGTTGGCGGCCATGCAGTATTCATAGCCGTCCTTGATCGTGTCCGGCGTATCGCCGTTCCACCAGCCGGGCGCCGGCAGGTTCACTTCTACCGTCAACTGGCCCGCAACCGCAGGCGTGAGAGGGAACTGGCCTTTCTGGCCGGTCAACTCGCAATTGCCGATCATGTCGGTGGCCACTGCCGGCCGGGCAAAGCCAAGTGCCAGCACGGTCACGGCGACGGCAACGCCGCCCAGCAGGGAAATGCCGCCAAGATGCAGGGATCTCATGGGAAGCCTCCTGAAATGAAAAATTTCCGCAACCATACCGGCCGCCCCCCGGCCAGGCATGGTTTGACCTATTTGAGGCCGGGCAGCATGAAAAAGACAAGCCCGTGATTTACGCGGCTGTCAGGGGTGTTTCCCGTCGGTGCCAAGCCTCATATTTCAGGGCGACGGCTCAAATTCGAACGGGCATCATCGACCTATTGTACGGAGTAATTCCATGCGCGTGATCGATCTGACCCAGCCCTATGGCCCTTCGACGATCGTCTGGCCAGGCTCCCACCCGCCGGAATTCACCACGATAGAGAACCATGCCGAGCATGGCTGCTTCGCTCGATCCGTTCACCTTTATGAACATACCGGCACGCATCTCGACGCACCGGCGCATTTCGTCGATGGGGCGGAGACGGTCGACCAGATTTCGGTCGAGCGCCTGGTCTGTCCGCTGGCCGTCATCGATATCGAGGCGGAATCGGCGAAGAATCCCGATTACGCGCTCGCCATCGCCGATATCGAGCGCAGCGAGGCGGCTCATGGGGCGATCGCTCCGGGTTCTGCCGTGCTGGTCCATACCGGCTGGGGCAAGCGCTATCGCGATGCCGCCAGCTATATCGCCGATGAGAAAGGGGGGCGCTTGCGCTTTCCCGGCGTCGGGCGCGAGGCGGCGCTCTGGCTGATCGAGCAGCGCAAGATCATCGGCATCGGCATCGATACGCTGGGCATCGATCCGGGTGCGGATCAGAATTTCACCGTGCATCGCCACGCCACATTGCCCAACGGGGTCTGGCACCTCGAAGGCCTGGTCAATCTTGAGAGAGTACCGGCGCGCGGTGCCACGATTTTTGTCGGCGTGCTGCCTTTCACCGGCGGCTCCGGTGCGCCGGCGCGCGTCATTGCAGTGGCGTGAGAAGGCGGGGCCGCCGCCATGGAACTCGAGACGCCGCGTCTTCGATTGCGTCATTGGCGCCCGCAGGATCGCGCGCCGTTCTTTGCCATCAATACCGAGCCCGAGGTGCTGCGCTATCTGCCGCCACTGACGCGGGCGGGTTCCGACGGCATGCTCGATCGCTACGAGGCGCATTTCGCCAGGGACGGCTGGGGCTATTGGGCGCTGGAGGAAAAGGACAGCACCGCCCTGATCGGCTGTGCCGGGCTGATGCATGTTCCCTTCGTTGCTTTCTTCACACCGGCGGTGGAAATCGGCTGGCGGCTCTCGGCCAGCTGGCAGGGCAAGGGATTCGCAACCGAGGCGGGGCGCGCAGCCCTCGGTTATGCCTTCGGCCCGATGGGGCTGGATCGCGTTATCAGTTTTACCTCGCTGCTGAACATACCCTCGCTGAAGGTCATGGAGCGGCTGGGCATGAGGCGGCTGGGCGAATTCGACAATCCGTTCCTGCCGGAAGGCCACGCGCTGCGCCCCCATATCGCCTATGAGATCAAACCGAATTAAGGGCTCGTCGACCTAGCTCGGGCGGGTTTCCAGATGACAGGCGGCGATATGGCCAGGCTCGCCGCGCGGGGTCAGCAGCGGCGGCTCTATCCGGCAGCGCGCCATCACATAGGGGCAACGCGGATGGAAGGGGCAGCCGGGCGGGATCGCCAGCGGGCTCGGCAATTCGCCGCGCACGGCATCGACGATCGTGCGCCGGGTGGGATCGAGCTCGGGTGCCGCCTTCAACAACGCCGCCGTATAGGGATGCGCGGGCTGCGTGAAGAGGATCTCCGTCTCGGCCAGCTCGACGATGGCGCCAAGATACATGACCGCCACGCGATGCGAGATATGGCGTACCAGACGCAGATCATGGGCGATGAACAACACCGTCAGATGCAGCCGCGCCTGAAGCTCCAGCAGCAGATTGACGATCTGGGCCTGCACCGAAACATCGAGGGCGGAGACCAGCTCGTCGGCGATCAGGCATTCGGGCTCGACTGCGAGCGCGCGGGCGATCCCGATGCGCTGGCGCTGGCCGCCGCTGAATTCATGGGGATAGCGATCGGCCGCATCGGCGGGCAAGCGCACCAGATCCAGTAATTCGGCGATCCTTTGGCCGATGGCTTCGCCCTGGCGCAAATTGTGAAATGAGATCGCCTCGCTCAGGGCCTGGCGCACGGTCATGCGCGGGTTGAGCGAACTGTAAGGGTCCTGGAAGACCATCTGGACGCGACGGTTATAGGCGCGGCGCTCCGCACCCTGAAGCTTCAGCACCTCGACGCCGGCGAAATCGATCCGCCCCGATTTTGGTTCGTGGAGGCGCACCAGGCAGCGCGCGAGCGTGGATTTGCCGCAGCCGGATTCGCCGACGATGCCCAGCGTCTCGCCGCGCTTCACGCTGAAGCTGACGCCATTGAGCGCACGCACGATCTGCACCGGATGGCCCGCCAGCCGATCCACGACGCCGCGCTGGCGGGGAAAGGTCATCACCAGATCATGGACATCGATCAGCGGCGGGGTAATTGCGTCCATGGGTCAGGCCCCCGCTTCGGCTTCGGCACCGACTACCCCGGCCCGCGCGACCTCCTGATGGCGGATGCAGGCGGAGCGGTGATCGGGGGCGACCTCGACCAGCGGCGGTACGGCATCATCGCATGCCGTGACCTTGAAGCGGCAGCGCGGCGCGAAGGGACAACCCGGCGGCATGGTCGAGAGCGACGGCGGCTGGCCGGGGATCGAAGCCAGCGGCTGGCGCACCAGATCGGCGCGCGGCACGGAATTGAGCAGGCCCAGCGTGTAGGCGTGGCGCGGCTGGCGGAAAAGAGCGGCCACCGGTCCTGTCTCCGCCACGCGGCCGGCATACATGACCGCCAGGCGATCGCAGGTCTGGGCGATCACGCCCAGATCATGGGTCACCAGGATCACGCTCATATTCAATTCCTGGCGCAGCCGCAGGATCAGCTTCAGGATCTGGTCCTGGATGGTGACGTCCAGCGCCGTGGTCGGTTCGTCCGCCAGCAGCAGGCTGGGGTTGGAGGCGAGCGCGATCGCGATCATGGCGCGCTGGCGCATGCCGCCGGAGAATTGGTGCGGGTAATCGTCCAGCCGTGTCTTGCCGGCGGAAATGCCGACCTGATCCATCAGCTCGACGGCGCGGGCCTGGCGGCCGGCGGCATCCAGCGTGGTGTGTTCCTTCAGGTTCTCCCGGATCTGCGCTCCCACGGTCAGCACCGGGTTCAGCGCCGTCATCGGCTCCTGGAAGATCACCGCGATCTCGCCGCCGCGCACCCGGCGCAGTTCCGGCTCCGACAGCGTCATCAGATCGCGCCCGCGCCAGATCACCTTGCCGCTGACATGGCCGGGCGGGCGCACCAGGCGCAGGATCGAGCGCAGCGTGACGCTTTTGCCCGAACCCGATTCCCCGGCGATGCCCAGCACCTCGCCGGGCCCGACTTCGAAATCCACGCCATCGACGGCGATCAGCTGGCCATGCGCCGTGCCGAACGAGACGCGCAGGCCTTCGACCGAGAGCAGGGGATCACGGGGGCCGGTGGTCACGGGCTCAGGAACGCCTGCGGAAAAGATCGGCGATGCCGTCGCCGACCAGACTGAAGCCGACGCCGGCGAGCACGATGGCAATGCCGGGGAATCCGGAAATCCACCACGCGGTGCTCATGAAATTCTTGCCGTCGGCGATGATGACGCCCCATTCCGCCGTCGGCGGCTGGGCCCCGAGGCCGAGATAGCCCAGGCTCGATCCCAGCAGCAGGGCGAGCGCCATGTCCGTCATCCAGTAGACGATGATGGGCGTGATCGCGTTGGGCAGCAGATGGCGAAAGATGATGCGCAGCTCGGTTATAGCCGAGCACGCGGGCGGCGGCGGCGTAGTCGCTGTGCTTTTGTACCTGGATATCGGCGCGCATCAGCTTGGCATAGAACACCCAGCCGACGGATGCTGACGGCGATATACATGTTGATCAGGCCGGGGCCGAGCACGGCGACGATGGCGATGACGATCACCAGGAAGGGGAATGTCACCACCAGATCGACCAGCCGGCCGAACACCGCATCGAGCCAGCCGCCATAAAAGCCGATCAGCGCGCCGACAATGGTGCCGAAGATCAGCGGGAACAGGGTGCAGAAAAGCGCGATCTGCAGATCGATGCGCGAGGCCCAGATGACGCGGGACAGCACATCGCGGCCGAAATTATCCGTGCCGAACCAATGGGCCAGGCTGGGCGGCGCCGAGAGATGCTGATAGTCGAAGGCGATCGGATCGTAAGGTGCGACGAATCCCGGAAACAGGCTGAACAGCAGGAACATCGCCAGCAGGACGCTGCCGATTCCCAGGGACAGGCGCCGGCGTCCACCAGCGCGCAGAAACGAAGCGGTGGCGAGGGTCACGCTCATCGTTCCGCGATCCGCGGATCGAGGGATGCCTGGACGATGTCGGTCGCCAGGAAGACGAGAGAGACCAGGATCGCCAGCGCGAGCGTCAGGCCCTGGATCACCGGATAATCCCGGCCATAGATGGAATCGATCATCAGCCGGCCGACGCCGGGTATGGCGAAGACCGATTCGGTGATCACCGCGCCGCCGATGAGCGTGCCGATATTGAGGCCGAACAGGGCGACGGTGGAGATCAGCGCATTGCGCAGCACATGGCGGCCCAGCACCAGGCGGCTGCGCAGCCCCTTGGCGCGGGCGAAATCGACATAGTCGGCGTTCAGCACCTCGATGATGCTGTTGCGCAGATTGCGCATCAGCACGGCGGACAGGCTGAGCGCCAGGGTCAGCGCCGGCAGGAACAGGTGATAGAGGTCCGAACCCAGATTGTCGGAGAAGCCGCCGACCGGAAACCAGCGCAGCCCGACGGCAAAGAAGCGCAGCAGCACCAGCCCCAGATAGAAGACCGGCATCGAAAGCCCGATCTGGAACAGCACGCGGATCACGGTGTCGGTCCGGGCGTCGCGGTTGAGGGCGGCAAGGAAAGCCAGCGGCACGGCCAGCAGCAAGGCGAGCAGCCCGGCGAAGGCGCTGAGCAGCAGCGTCACCGGCAGGCGCTGCAGGATCAGGCTGGTGACCGGCACCTTCAGGACGATGGATTCGCCGAGATCGCCCTGAAAGAAATTGCGCAGGAAAAACAGGAACTGCACGGGGATCGGCTTGTCGAGGCCGTATTGGGCGTTGAGCCGCACCACATCGGCATCGGTCGCCTTTAGTCCCAGGATGGCGCTGGTGGGGTCGCCCGGCAGCAGGCGCACCAGCACGAAGGCGACGAGCATGATCAGCAGGAAGGTCGGCAGGATCTGAGCCAGCCGCACCACGAGATAGTTGAGGCTCACCGGACACCCATGCCGTCAGCGCGCCGCCTTGCGGCCCTTGCGGGAAAGGCGCCGCCGGGACCTGAGTAAAGTCCCGGCGGATTGCCCATCGTCAGCTGCCGATCAGCTTACTTCTCGATATAGGCGCCCGAGAAGATGTTGTTGCCGAGCGGGATCTGGTTGAAGCCCTTCACGTTCTTGCGCAAGGCAACCGGATAGGGCGACTGGTACAGGAACACGATCGGCGGCGCTTCCATGTAACGCATCTGGATTTGCTTGTAGATATCGGCGCGTTTGGCGGCGTCGGTCTCCTTCTGCCCGGCATCGAACCAGCTCTCGATATCCTTGTCCTCGTATCCGCTGTGCAGTGACTGGATGTTGCGGAAGTCGGCGAAATACGAGGTGATTTCGCTGGGATCGGCAATGTCGTCCGTCCACAGCGAGCAGCGCATCTGGAAGTCACCGGCCCGGTACTTTGCCGTGCGGGTGGCGTTGTCCACCTGGTCGATCACCAGCTTGATGCCGACCGCGCCCCACATCTGCTGCAGGGTGGACAAGATCGCAGTCTCGTCGGCACTGCCGGCCAGCGCGAAACTGTGGATTTCCGTGCCGTCGGCAATTCCCGCCTGCTTCAGCAAATCCTTGGCCTTGGCCGGGTCGTAGGGATAGGCGGGTCCGTTATCGTAGACGAGCGGCGTCGCCGAGGACATGAAGGAGACCAGCGGCTTGCCGACGTCGAACGTGACGATCTTGATCAGCGCCGGCTTGTCGACGGCGTAGTTCAGTGCCTGGCGGACCTTGGGATCGGCCAGCGGATTGACCGAACCGTCCGTCAGCTTGGGCCGCACGTTCATGGTGATCAGCTGGACCTTGGTCGAGGGGAACAGCGCCATGTTGAGGTTCGCATCGCCCTGCAGCTCGTGCACCCGGGCGTAGGGGATCAGCTCGGCGCCGTCGACCTCGCCCGCCTGCAGCTTCAGGATGCGGGTGTTGTCGTCGGGAATGACGGGGAAGTCGACCTCATCGAGATAGGGCAGCGGCTTGCCGTCCTCGCCCATCTGCCAATAGTTGGGGTTGCGCTTCAGCACCATCTGGGTGCCGCGCTGCCAGCTATCGAACATGAAGGGGCCGGAGCCGACGGGATGCTCGGCGAAGGCCTTGACCTTGTCGTCGATGGTGGCGCCGGCCTGGGCCATCACCAGCTTGCTGGGCAGGATACCGGTGTTGAACGTGGCAAGACCGCTGGCCAGCGTCGGATCGGGATTCTTCAGATGCAGCACGATTGTCTGCGGATCCTTGATCTCGACGGAATCAACGCTCCCGAGAATGAAACTCCAGATGCCTTCCTTGGGATCGCGCGCGCGATCGACGTTCCACTTGATGTCGTCGGCCGTGATCGGCGAGCCGTCGGAGAATTTGGTGCCCTGGCGCAGGGTGAGGGTCATGGAGAGGCCGTCGTCGGCGACCTTGTAGTCGCTGGCGAGACCGGGGACCACGCCTTTGCCGTCGGCCGTGGGCTGCAGCAGCGTGTCGTAGAGATTGGTCATGATCCAGATGTCGACATTGGCGTCGGTCAGCACCGGATCGAGTTGGAGCGAATCGGCATAGCGGGCAAAAATCATCTTCCCGCCCCGCGTCGCCGCTTGCGCGCTTACGCTCAGGCCGAGCAGAACGCCGGCCAGCACCAGCAATCGTAACCCTCGGTTCATCGGAAGATCTCCCTGCGAAAGAGAACGGTAATTTTGATATTGTTATAGTCAGCTATGACACCATGCCATACCGGCCCTGTCAACGCAGCGGGGCAGCGGGTGCCAAACTTGTCCCAAGCGTGTTCAACCTGCGGAGACCGGTATCGGTGAAGCCGTTGATCGGACTCGGCAAAACCTGTACAAAGCAGGAACAAATCGGATGCTTCCGCGCCTTGAAGCGGAAGGGCTGGTGTTATAGTGTATGATAACACAACACTGAAAGCACCGATGCCCTTCAACATCGATCCCGACCTGCCGGTCCCCCTGGGCAGCCAGCTTCGCGGGGTGATCGAATACGGCATCGTCTGCGGTCAGTTGGCGCCCGGATATCGCCTGCCGCCGGTGCGCGCCATGGCAAGCCAGCTCGGCATCGCCCCCATGACCGTCAGCCAGGTCTACAAGGAATTGAAGGCGGCGGGCCTGCTGGAGACCAAGCCCGGCCACGGCACCTTCGTCAGCACCTCGGTGCTGGCCCAGATACGCCCGCAGGTATTGGAGCTCCAGCCCCGCATCGATGCCCTGCTCGACGAGGCCGCCGCCGCCGGGCTGACGAGTGCCGATCTCGTCACCCTGATCAATGCGCGGATCAACCGGCGCAACCGGGTGACCCGTGGCCTTGCGCCTGGTCTTCGTCGGCATTTTCGAAGAGGCAACGCGCGCCTATGGCGTCGATATCCAGTCGCATCTGCCGGCCGGCGACACGATCCAGACGACGACCCTGGGGGCGATTACGAGCGACGATCTGGCGCGCAAGCGCGCGGTGAATGCCGACCTCGTCCTCACGCTCGCCAACCGCAAGAACGAGGTGCAGGAGATCCTGGGACCCAAACAGCGCATCATGGGGGTGAGCTATATCCCGTCCGAGCGCACGCGCACCTTGCTGGCGCAGATCGATCCCCTGGCGCGCATCGCCATCGTTTCCACCTTTCCGGAATTCCTGCCCTTCATGAAGGCGGGCGTGCAGCGCTTCGCCCCCCATGTCCAGGATATCCGCGCGACCATTCTGGAAAGCGCCGATCTGGCCCAGGTGCTGCAGGGCGCGGACGTTGTGGTGCGCGCCTCGGGCTCCGAGCGCGTCATCGGCATGCTGCCGCCCGATACGCCTTCCTTCGAATACCGCCACACCCCCGATCCGCGCGAGATCGACCAGGTGCTGCTGCCCATGCTGGAAGAAATCCGCGGCGATACGGCGCAACCCATCAGCCCGACATCAGCGACCCTCAGGAGGTCCCATGAAAATTAAGGACATGAACTGGATGCAGGTGGAGGAATACCTGAAGCGCGACAACCGCGCGATCCTGCCGCTGGGCAGCACCGAACAGCATGGCTATCTCAGCCTGATGGTGGACTGCATCCTGTCCGAACGAATGGCGGTGGATGCGGCCGAGACCACGGGCGTGCCCGTCTTCCCGGCGGTCAATTACGGGGTCACGCCCTATTTCCGCGGCTTTCCCGGCAGCATCTCCCTGCGCCTGCAGACCTACCTCAAGGTGATCGAGGACATTCTCGGCTGCCTGTTCGAGCAGGGCTTTCGCAACATCCTGATCGTCAACGGCCATGGCGGAAACATGCCGGCCTCGACCCTGACGCAGGAATGGATGATCGACCACCCCGGCACGCGAGTGAAGTTCCACAACTGGTACAACGCGCCGAAGACCTGGAAAAAGGTGCAGGAAATCGATCCGGTGGCCTCCCACGCCTCCTGGATGGAGAATTTCCCCTGGACGCGGCTGGAGGGCGTGACCCAACCCAGCCAGCAAAAGCAAATGGTGAAATTCAGCCGCGAAGGCGGCGACAGCGCCAAGGATATGCGCCGCAAACTCGGCGACGGCAATTTCGGCGGCTATTACGAACGGCCGGATTCCGAGCTCATGGCGCTGTGGGACGTTGCGGTCCATGAAACCCGCGAGATCATCGAGACCGGCTGGCAATGACGAGACAATCATGAGCGGGCCGATACTGATCTGGGGCGCCGGCGCCATCGGCGGCACCGTCGGCGCCTATCTGCAGCGCGCCGGCGATGCGGTGCATTTCGTCGACCGCGCCGCCGATCACGTGGCTGCGATGAACAGCGATGGGTTGCAGATCACCGGGCCGATCGAGGAGTTCAAGGTGCGCGCCCCGGCCTCTCTGCCCGGCGACCTCAAGGGCAAGTTCGATACCATCTTCCTCTGCACCAAGGCGCCGGACACCGCGAGCGCCACCGAAGCACTTAGCCCCCATGTCGCCGATGATGGCTGCGTGGTTTCGCTTCAGAACGGTCTGAACGAACAGGTGATCGCGGCGAAGGTGGGTGAGGCGCGCACCATCGGTGCCTTCATCAATTTCGGCGCCGACTATCTATCGCCGGGCGTGGTGACCTATGCCGGGCGCGGTGCGGTGGTGATCGGCGAGCTCGACGGCCGCAAGACGCCGCGCATCGAGCGCCTGCATGGCCTGCTGAAGAAATTCGACGACCGCGCCGTGCTGACGGCGAATATCTGGGGCTATCTCTGGAGCAAGCTCGCCTATGGCGCGCTGCTGTTCGCAACCGCGCTGACCAACGATTCGATCGCCGATGTGCTGGCCTCGCCAAAACATCGCGCGCTGCTGATCGCGCTCGCCCGCGAGGTGGAGGCGGTCGGCGTCACCTCGGGCGTCAAGCTCGAAGCCTTCGACGGGTTCGATCCGTCGGCCTTCCTGCCGGGTGCGACGTCTTGCCGCGGCGAATGCCTCGCTGGATGCGCTGGTGGCCTTTAACCGCCGCTCGGCCAAGACCCATAGCGGCATCTGGCGCGATCTCGCCGTGCGCAAGCGCAAGACCGAGGTCGATTTCCAGATGGGCCCGATCGTGGCGACGGGCGGCAAGCACAAGATGGCCACGCCCATCACCGCGCGCCTTGTCGCGCTGATCCACGATATCGAGAACGGGAAACGGCCGCTCGACTGGTCGACCCTCGATGTGCTGGGCGAGGCTCTGCCCGCGCGCGGGTCGGCGGCATGAAAATCTCATTCGAGGGCAAGCGCGCCATCGTCACCGGTGCCGGCCATGGTTTTGGCCGGGCCATCGCCAAGGCCTTTGCCGATAACGGCGCGGCAGTCTGGGCCTGCGATGTGAATGCCGACGGCCTCAAGGAAACGCAGAAGATCATCGGCAGGAATTGCGAGATCCGCACCGTCAACATTTCCGATCAGCCGGGGGTGACCGCCTTCGTTGCTGAAGCGGCGGGCAAGGCCGCGGTCGATATCCTGGTGAACAATGCCGGCGGCGTGCGCGGCCAGGTCGGCCGGCCGATCGAAGAAATCACCCCGGCCGCCTGGCAGGACATCTTCGATGTCAACGTGACGGGCGCCTTCTATTGCGCCCAGGCCGTGGCACCCGGCATGAAGAAGCAGAAGTTCGGGCGCATCGTGAACATCTCCAGCGGCGCAGGGCTTGGCATCAGTCTCACCGGCATCCAGGCCTATGCCTCGGCCAAGGCGGCCCAGATCGGCCTCACCCGCCAGCTGGCGCACGAGCTCGGTCCCTGGGGCATCACCGTCAATAATGTGGCGCCGGGGTTCGTGCGCTCCAATCCGACGACGGAAAAACAGTGGGACTCCTACGGCGAGGAGGGCCAGCGCCGGCTGGTGCAGAACATCGCCCTTAAGCATCTCGGCAAGCCCGAGGATATCGCCAATGCAGTGATGTTTTTCGCCTCCGACCTTGCGGGCTGGATCACCGGCCAGGTGCTGAGCGTGGACGGAGGCAAATAGCCATGGCTGCGAACCCAAGACGCCGCAGGAGTATGTGGTGGCGAACCGCCAGGCGATCCTCGACGATCTGATCGCCTTTGCCAGCATCCCCAGCGTCAGCACCGACCCGGCCTACGCGGCGCATATCCAGGAAGGCGCGGCCTTCGTGGCCGAACGCATGCGCCGGGCGGGCATGGAAAACATCAAGATCAATCCGACCGAAGGCCATCCGGTGGTGACGTCCGATTGGCTGCATGCCAAGGGCGCGCCGACGATCCTGGTCTATGGCCATTACGACGTGCAGCCGCCGGACCCGCTGGAAAAGTGGAAGAGCCCGCCCTTCAAGCCGGAGGTGCGTGACAACCGCCTCTATGCCCGCGGCGTTTCCGACGACAAAGGGCCGATGCTGATTCCCCTGAAGACGGCGGAGGCCTTTCTCAAGACGGTCGGCAAGCTGCCGATCAATCTGAAGCTGGTGATCGAGGGCGAGGAAGAGCGCGGCAGCGCCCATCTCGGCGCCTTCGTGGCCGAGAATGCCAAGCGGCTTGCCGCCGATTTCGTTCTCTCCGCCGATGGCGCCATGTGGCGGCCGGATGAACCCTCCATCACCGTGGCCAATCGCGGGCTCGCGGCTCTCGAATTCACCGTCACCGGCGCGAGCAAGGATCTCCATTCCGGCCGGCATGGCGGCAGTGCGGCCAATCCGCTGCAGGCGATCTCCAAACTGATCGCGACATTGCATGATGATAACGGCCGCATCGCCGTGAAGGGCTTCTATGACGATATGCGCCCGCCAACCAATGCGGCGCGCCAGATGATCGCCGATCTGCCCTTCAGCGAGGAGCGCTATCACGAGCTGATCGGGGCACCGACTTATCAGGGCGAGGCGGGCTACAGCCTGCTGGAGCGCCAATGGCTGCGGCCCACCTTGGAATTGAATGGGTTGGGCGGCGGCTATCAGGGACCGGGCACGAAGACGGTCATCCCCAGCGTGGCGCAGGCGAAGATCACCTGCCGCCTGGTGCCGGACCAGGAGCCGGACAGAATCGTCGCCGCGATCACCCAACATCTGATCGATCACTGCCCCAAGGGCGTCACGGTGAAGGTGACGCCGGGCGATCACGGCTCGAAAGCCTATGCCGTACCTGACGATCATCCGGGGCTGGTGCTGGCCGAACGCGTGCTGGAAGAGGTCTATAACAAGCGCGCGCTTCGGGTAGCCATGGGCGCGACGATTCCCATCGGCCTGATCTTCCGCGAGGCGATCGGCGCGGAGATCGTGTTCTTTTCCTTCTCCACCTCGGATGAGGATTACCACGCGCCCAACGAATTCTTCCGCCTGCAGCGGCTGGATGACGGCCTCAAGGCCTGGATCCGCTATTGGGAACTGCTGGGCAAAGAGCGCTGGACGTATGCCAACACGGCAAGCGGGTCGCGCGCTTCCGCCTGAGTTGAGTTCTTTGGGGGATCATCATGGCGTCGTCGAAGAATCTGGATGCTGCATTGCTGCGCCGCGCCGCCGAGCTCGGCGGGCTGAATCTGCCGGTCGACCGGTCGGAAGCATTGCTGCCGCTGGCGAAAGCACTACTGAAATCCTGCGAGAAACTGGAGCCGCTGGATCTATCGGCAAAAGGCGGCGCCGGGCCGCTCGCACCCTGGGGCGGCCTGAAATGAGCGATCCGCTGTTTCTTTCCATCGCGGAATTGGGTGCCGCCTATCGTGCGCGCAAGCTCTCGCCGGTGGCGATCACTCGCCAATGCCTCGATCGCATCGCCAAGCTCGACGGCAAGCTGAATGCTTTCATCACTGTGCTTGAGAAAGAGAGCCTCGCTCGCGCCGCAGAGGCGCAGAAGGAACTGGCATCCGGCAAGGATCTGGGCCCGCTGCATGGTGTTCCTGTAGCCATCAAGGATCTGGCGGATATGGCGGGCGTGCCGACGACGAATTCCTCGAAGGCCGGCAGCCCGAAGATTCCGAAAATCGATGCGCCGCTGGTGGCGAAGCTGAAGGCGGCGGGCGCGGTGATTCTGGGCAAGACCAATCTGCTGGAATACGCCTATGGCGCGGTGCATCCCGACTTCGGCCAGACCAACAATCCCTGGGACTACAAGCGCACCTCCGGCGGCTCCAGCGGCGGTTCGGCGGCAGCCGTTGCCACCGGCATGTGCTATGCGGCACTCGGCACCGATACCGGCGGCTCGATCCGCATTCCTGCCGCCTATTGCGGCGTCGTCGGATTGAAGCCGACCTACGGCACCGTCGATTTGACCGGCGTGCAGGCGCTCTCATGGTCGCTGGATCATGGCGGGCCGCTGGCGCGCAGCTGTGCCGATGCGGCGCTGTTCCTGCAGGCCATCACCGGCACGACTTTCGATGCATCGCCTGCGACCATGAAAGGCCTGCGCTTCGGCGTCATGCAGCACCAGGACGAAGCCAAACACATGCAGCCTGGCGTGAAGAACGCCGTCGACGGCGTGCTCGAGCGCCTGAAGAAAGCCGGCGCCGTGCTGCGCCCCGTTAGCGTGGCGGATATGGATCTGGCGCCCGATGCGCTGATGGCGATCCTCTATCCCGAAGCCAGCGTCATCCATCAGCGCCTGATCGCCGCCGAACCCGAGGGATTCGGCGAGATCACCCGCCAGCAGATCGAGGCGGGCTTCGCCATTCCCGCCACGGCCTATGTCCGCGGCCAGATGCTGCAGCGCGAGCTCGCTATCCGTTTCAAGAAACTGTTCGCGGACGTCGATGTGCTGATCTCGCCCAGCGTGCCCTGGGTGGCGCCCGCCGAGGATCCGGCGCTGAACGACGATAGCGGTGCTGGCGAGATGCTCTATAGCGGGCTTTACAATGTGTTGGGCATTCCCGCTCTGGCACTTCCCGCCGGGCTGACGCCCGAGGGGTTGCCGGCCGGCCTACAGATCGCCACGGCCTGGGGCGCGGACAGTCTGGCCTTTTCCGTTGGTGCTGCGATCGAAGCCGGCGTCGGCGCCTTTCACCCGCCGGTCTAGCGCCGCACCGGCCTTGTCATCGCAAACACGCCGGCGATGACGAGCGCGAGGCCGAGGCCGGCCGTCGGCGACAAGCTCTCGCCCATGAAGGCGAGGCCGATGGCAACCCCGATGGGAACGCGCAGATAGGCCTGGGCCACGGTGCCGAGCGGCCCAACCATCTCAAGCAGCCGGAAATAGATCACCAGAGCCAGCGCGGTGCAGAAAACGGCGAGTGCGACCAATGCGGCGAGGGACTCCGCCGATGGCGACACCGTCCACGGCCGGTCGATGACAAGACTGAGGGGAACCAATATCACCGCACCGGCGACCAGCGAGCCTGCGGCCGGCAGCATGGGATCGATGCCGCGGAACTGGCGCCCGAACAGCGCCGCCCCGGCATAGCAGACCGTGGCGGCGACGATGGCCCCGGCGGCTACCGTCTGGCTGCCCAGCCCCTGGAGCGCGGTGAAGCCCACGATCAAGGTGACGCCCGACAGGCCCGCGATCACGCCGAAAAGACGCGGCCATGTCGGCTTTTCCTGGCGCAGCAGCAGACTGCCCAGCAGGAAGGTAAAAATTGGCGATGTCGAGTTGAGGATGACGGCCAGGCCGGAATCGAGGCTGCGCTCGCCCCAGGCGATCAGGGTATAGGGGACCACGCTGTTGAGCAGTGCCTGGATGGCAAAGCGTCCCCATAGCCGGCCGCTCCATCGGTATCCGCACACCGCGCAGGTGCAGGATGGCGAGCAACAGAAGGCTCGCGATCACCGTGCGGGCGGCGATGAAGGTGATGGGCGGGATCGTGGCGACGCCCAGCTTGATGAAGGCATAGGAGGAGCCCCAGAGCGCGGAGAGCAGAAGCAGCAGCGCGAGAGCGGCGATCCGGTTTGTTTCGGCCTTGGTCGTATCGGCTTTTGCGGGAGCGGTCGGCATGGGCGTGGTCCCGGGCTGGGGCGAAGGCAGCGAGTATCGGTCGCAGCCGCCGCCCTGTCATGCTGCGATGCTTCGGCATCCACCGAAATATTGCCACATGACGTTCTGCTTGCCCGGCATTAAAATCGGATCATGAACAGGACCATGTCATCCAATACCCTTGCCGAGATCGGCGCTCTGATGGGCGATGGCGCCCGGGCCAATATGATGTCGGCTTTGATGGGCGGCCAGGCGCTGACGGCAAGCGAGCTTGCCTACCGCGCCGGCGTCACCGCGCAGACGACCAGCGGCCATCTGGCGAAACTCACCGAGGCTGGCTTGCTGATCGCTCGCCCGCCAGGGCCGCCATCGCTATTACCGCCTGGCCTCGCCTTTGGTGGGGCGTATGCTGGAATCCATGATGGCGGTGGCTTCCACCCAAAGCCCGCCGCGCTATCGCCCGGCTTCGCGCATCGATGACGATCTGCGCCAGGCCCGCACCTGCTACGACCATCTGGCCGGCCGCCTCGGCGTCGCGCTGGCCGACGCCCTGACCGGCCACGGTTACGTCCGGCTGAGCGAGGATGGCGGCACCACCACCCGCCGGGGCGAGAAATTCCTTACCGGATGGGGAATCGATCTGGCGGCGGCCGCCGACCAGCGCCGCAGTTTCTGCCGCCCCTGCCTCGACTGGAGCGAGCGCCGGCCGCATATCGCTGGAGCCCTTGGGTGCGCAGCTTGCCGATCGCTGCCTGGCGCTCGACTGGGTTCAGCGCCGCAAGGACAGCCGCGCGCTCACCATCACCCGGCAGGGCTTGCGGGGCTTCAAGGACCTGCTGGAAATTCGGCGCCACCGCAGCGCCTGACGGGATCTGTCTTCTGCCGCGGCCTCTATTGAGGTGGCGGCGCTTCCACCGTACAGACCACCTTCATCTCGGCGCAGATGCGCAGGATATTCCCCACGGCAAAAGACGTCGGCGATGGGCCGTTGGGCGGGATGACCGAGGCGATGACGAGCTGGGCCAGCTTGTCCTGCAACGCCACCACATGCACGCCGGCGCTCAGCTTGCCGTTGCTGACCTCGATGTTGCGGGTCGCATCGTTGCGCTGGACGATCTTGTAATCCTTGTGGGTGGCGACGGTGGCCAGCACGGTCTGATAGACCTTGTCGGGATTGGCCTCGAGCATCACCGTCGCCACGTCATAGCGCGGCGTGTCGGATTTCTGCTGGCTCTGGGTCATGGATTCGACGCGGCCTATTACCTTGCGCGCCACGAACACCCATTGCGCATGGGCGCCGCTGGTCGAGAGAAACAGGAAGGCGAGTGCCAGAAACAATCCGGCGGCTAGGCGTGAACGATGCATGGTCGACCCCCGATGTCGCGTTTCGTGGCCCGCAACCTAGCCGAATTCCTGATGGAGAGGCACCGGCATGAGAAATTCACGGCTTGTAAACGAAGTCAGGCCGAGGCGTGGCCTGCTTCTCCCTCGCGGCGGTAACGCTGGGCCAGGGCGTGGTAGATGCCGTCATGGCAGACCAGCCGGGAACAAGCCTGGGCAATGAAGGCGGCGGCCATCAGCGGCACGATCATGGCGTGATCGCCCGTCATTTCGGTGACGATAACAAAGGCCGTGATCGGCGCCTGCACGACGCCGGCGAAATAGGAGACCATGCCGAGCAGGACGAGAGCAGCCAGCGGCACGCCGCCAAAGAGCGGCGAGGCCAGAAAGCCCAGGCCGGCTCCGGTTGCAAGGCAAGGTGAAAAAATTCCGCCGGGTACGCCACTAACGGCAGAGAGGAAAGTGGCGGCAAACTTCCAGGCGCCAAAGGCATGCGGCGCGCCGCCGCCGCCTTCCAGCAGGCCGCGAGCCTGGGCATAGCCGGTGCCGAAGACGCTGCCGCCCGAGGCCAGCCCGCACAGCGACACAAGAAAGCCGCAGAGCAGCGCAAAGAGAACGGGATGCGCCTTGATCCGCCGGCCGATGCCGCCAGGCAGGCCGCGAGAGAACAGAATCACGCCACGGCTGAACAGGCCGCCGAGCAAGCCGCCGGCAATTCCCATCGCCACAACTGCGAGCCATCCCATGGCGTTGCCGATCGCCACGCCCGTCGTGCCGAAATAAAGGTAGTCGCCCACAATGGCGAGCGAGGTGATGCCGGCGGCAATCACCGTGGCGATGGCGAGGCCATTCGTCCGCGATTCGAAGGAGCGGCCCATCTCCTCGATGCCGAAGACAATTCCCGCCAGCGGCGTGTTGAAGGCCGCGGCGACACCGGCAGAGGCACCGGCCAGGATTAGGCCCGGCTGACGGCGCGGCGACATCCGGCCGACGGCGAACATCAGGGAAGCCCCGACCTGCACCGTCGGCCCCTCGCGCCCGACTGAGGCGCCGCAGAGCAGCCCCAGAATCGTCAGCAACACTTTGCCGATGGCGATTCGCAACGAGACCAGCCGCTGGCGGGCGGCCGCGCCCTGCAGCTGGCGAGCGGCGATCGCCTGGGGGATGCCGCTGCCCTGGCTGTTGGGAAAGAAGCGCCGGGCGATATGGATCGAAGCGGCAAAGCCTAGCGGCGTTACGATCAGACAGGCATAGGGCCAGCGCCCTTCCAGTCGCGCGAAGCCCAGCTGCGCCAGATCGGCAAGGCGAGCGAAGATGACGGCGGCAATGCCGACTCCCACGCCGCCCAACAGAAAGATCAGGCGCCGGCGCCAGCGCGTTGCCAGCACGCGGGCATGACGCTGCCGGCGTGGCCCGAGCAACCCCCGCAGTGCAAGCAGCGGTCTATTTCCAGACATTGGCCTCGCGGGCGAATTCGGCGCGCTTGGCGCGGATGACGCAAAAGCGGTGGCCGGTGGGCGCCTGCATGACCCACCAGGTCTGTCTCTTCTCGATGCGTTTGGCGCCAAGCTTTTCCAGTCGCGCGACCTCGGCCTCGACATCGTCGGATTCGATATCGAGATGCACGCGGCTCGGATGCTCGACGGCCTGTACCTCGATCGCCAGTCCGTTGGGCGGAGTGGTAAGGCCGACATATTTCGGGTCGTAGCCGGCCTTGAGGGGCAGGCCGAGAGCGCCGCTCCAGAATTTAGAGGCTGAATCCAGATCGCCATCCTGGCAATCGATGATGAAGCCGCCGAGTTGACTGCGATGCATGGAAACTCCTCCGCCCGTTCTGCAACGGCGCGATATTGCCAACTGTTCCCCTAATCTATAGAACGGCGCCACCCTTTGGGGAGTAGTCGCCCGGCGCTAAAGCCGGGCCGGGTGTCAACATACTTGGCGACGTTCGCCATGGCATCCGGGGCCTTCGATCCAGAATTTCGATCGAGGCATGACGAGACCAACGGATTGACCCGCCGCGGCCGAGCAAGCGGGCTCAACCGTTGTTTCGTTACCCTCTCGGCCCCGGAGTGTTTCGATGGAGGCCTTCCTTGTTTCCGCCGGCAGCGTGGCGATCGCCGAGATGGGCGACCGTACCCAGTTGCTCGCCTTGCTGCTCGCGGCGCGCTTTCGCCGGCCCTGGCCCATCGTCGCGGGTATCTTTTGCGCCACGCTTGCCAATCACGCGGTTGCCGGCGCTGATCGGCGTCTGGTTCGGCCGCCTGCTGACGCCTGCATTTCTGGACGGCTTGGTCGGCGTCAGCATGCTGGCCATGGCGCTATGGACCCTGATCCCCGACAAGTTCGAGGAGGATGAGAGCCTCGCGCGGCCCCGGCGCGGCGTGTTCCTCTCTACCCTGATCTGTTTTTTCCTGGCGGAGATCGGCGACAAGACACAGATCGCCACTGTGGCGCTGGCGGCGGCCTATTCGAACCTGATCGCCGTCGTCGCCGGCACCACCGCCGGCATGATGATCGCCAATGTCCCCGTCGTATTTCTTGGCAAAGCCTTTGCCGGCCGCCTGCCCATGAAGGCGATCCATCTGGGTGCCGCGGCCATCTTCGCCGCGCTGGGTCTCGTGTTCCTGACGCGGGCCCTCGCGGGCTGAAGGCCCGCTATCGCGCCTACTACTCCGCCGCCGCCGCCATCATGCGCATGGAATCCGGCAGGCGGTGGCGCAGGCGATAGGCGGCCGGCGTGTTGGAGACCAGCCGCTTGAACAGGCGGCGGAACGACACCGCATCGCCATAGCCGACTTCGAGCGCCACGGATTCGACCGGCCCGTCGGTGGTCTCCAGGATCTGCTTTGCCTCCTCGACGCGCACGCGCTGGACATATTCCAGCGGCGTATGGCTGGTCGCCTGTTTGAAGCGGCGGTTGAATGTGCGCCGCGACAGGCCGGTCAGCTTGATCATGCAGCCGACCGGATCGGGGCTGGCGTAGTTCGCGGCAAGCCAGCTCTGGCATTCCTGGATCAGCTTGTCGGTGGATTGCGGGCGCGTGGTCAGGCGGGCGTAGGGATTCTGTCCGTCGTGATGCCAATCGAACAGCTGGATCTTTGCCAGCCGCCGGGCCTCTTCCGGCCCGGCAAACCGCCCGATGAGATAGAGCGCCAGATCGGTCCAGGATGTGGCGCCGCCCGATGTCACGATGCGCGCATCCTCGTTGGCTGAAACCAGCACGCGGTCGGCATGCACGCGCACGCGCGGATATTCCGCCCGCAGCAGGTCGACGAAGGCCCAATGGGTCGTGGCGTCTTGATCATCCAGCAGGCCAGCTTCGGCCAGCAGGAACGAGCCGGTGCAGGCGGAGACGACCAGCGCGCCGCCGGCGTAGGCGCGGCGCACCCAGTCGACGATCTCCGGGTTCTCGCGGCCGAATTTCCGGCCAGAGCCGATCAGCAGTGACGGCGCGAAGACGATGTCGGTCTTGGCGTCGCCATCGAAGGTGCGATGCGGCTCGATGAATACGCCGGTCGCGGTTCTGAAGGCGCCCGATTTTTTGGCGACGATCTCGGGAAGGAATTTCGGGCACTCGCTTTCGCCCATGACGCGATTCCACAGCGTGCCGACGGCCCAGAAGGCATCGTGAACACCGATGGCGATCCACGGCTCCACTTCGGCTGTGACGACGATGGAAACCTTGATCTGCTTATCCATGCATTCCTCCCGAGGGCGCGCAATCTGACATCAGATCGTCCTATCCACCACCCTTTACAAGATGGTCCTGGCGCAATCACCACCACTGTTTCCCATCTGCCACTGTTGATGGGGCCGAGACTGCCTAAATGCTCCCCGCGCCCAAATAACGGGCAAGACGTTAACAAATCAGGAGAAGATAAATGCGTCGTTTCATTATCGAGCGGGACATTCCCAAGGTCGGCTCGCTGGAGCGCGAGCAGCTTCGCGAAGCGGCGGCCAAGTCCAGCAAGACCCTGGCCAGCCTGGGAACGAACATCCAGTGGGTGCAATCCTATGTCGCGGCAGACAAGACCTTTTGCGTCTATCTCGCGAGCGACGAGGCGATCATCCGCCGCCATGCGGAGATGAGCGGCTTTCCCGCAAACCGCATCACCGAGGTCGCCAAGACCATCGATCCCACAACGGCTAACGGCGCTGCACGCTAGCAGAAGCGCCAGGAAAGAAGAGGCCGCAGGGCAAGGCCAATGCCGCCCTTCCCCGGCGGCGGCAGCGATTGTGGCCCGATGGCCTTTGCCCTGCGGCCCTCTTCGACAGCGTTTCGCGTGAGTGCCAACCGTGACGATCAAAACGTAAGGAGACAATTGCGATGAGTATGAGTTGTGAGGATACAAATACGAATCCGCGCGCCGATGGCATCGCGCGGCTGATCCACCCGTTCGCGCGATTCGGTGCCTTGTTCACCAGCCCCTTCGCGCGATTCAACGAGATCGTGCAGCTATGGCGCGGCCGGCGGCGCGAGCGCCTCGCGCTGGGC
This sequence comes from uncultured Alphaproteobacteria bacterium, assembly GCA_963770335.1. Classification (GTDB taxonomy): domain Bacteria; phylum Pseudomonadota; class Alphaproteobacteria; order Dongiales; family Dongiaceae; genus DASXQK01. Next base: position 21,619 of record CAVYPG010000010.1, on the reverse strand, counting down.
GAGTTGAGCGACTATATGCTGAAGGATATCGGCATCTCGCGCTGCGAAGTCTTCCGCGAAACCACCAAACACTTCTGGCATGAGTGAGAACCCTGCGGCCTGCTTCCCCGGAACAGGCCGCAGGTGCAGACTCCGCAAGCCGTTTGCCTTCTAGCTCCGCCCCGGCGCAATCCGCCGATAACTCAGCGCCTCTGCCACATGCACCTGGCGCACGCCCTCGCTGGCATCGAGATCGGCCAGGGTGCGGGCAACGCGCAATACGCGGTGATAGCCGCGCGCCGAAAGCTTGAAGCGATCGGCGGCCTCGGCCAGCAGCTTGCGGCCGGCGGCGTCGGGCGAGGCTACCTCATCGAGCAACTGGCCGTCGGCTTCCGCGTTGGTGGCGATTCCCTTGCCCGCATAACGTTGGGCCTGGCGCTGGCGCGCCGCGGCGATACGGGCTGCCACCTGGCGGCTATCCTCGCGCGGCGGCGGCAGCGAGAGATCGGCGGGGCTGACCGCCGGCACATCCACATGCATGTCGATGCGATCGAACAGCGGGCCGGAGATCTTGGCCTGATATTCCTGGGCGCATTTGGGCGCGCGTCCGCAGCCAAGCGACGCGTCATCCAGATGCCCGCAACGGCAGGGGTTCATCGCGGCGACAAGCTGAAAGCGCGCGGGATACGTCACATGGGCGTTGACGCGGGCGACCACCGCGCGGCCGCTTTCCACCGGCTGGCGCAGCGCCTCCAGCGTGGCGCGGGCGAATTCCGGCAATTCGTCCAGGAACAACACGCCGCGATGGGCGAGCGAGACCTCGCCCGGTTTGGCGCGCAAGCCGCCGCCGATGAGCGAGGGCAGCGAGGCCGAGTGATGGGGATCGCGAAACGGGCGGTTGCGCATCAGCCGTCCGCCGGGCAACTGGCCCGCGACCGAATGGATCATGGAAACCTCGAGTGCCGCCGCCGGGTCCAGCGGCGGCAGCAGGCCGGGCAATCTCTGGGCCAGCATCGATTTGCCCGCACCCGGCGGGCCCACCATCAACAGGTTATGGCCACCCGCACCCGCCACTTCGAGGGCGCGCTTGGCGCTCTCCTGCCCCTTGATGTCGGCGAGGTCGAGCGGATGGCTCACTAGCGACTCCATCTGGGCCACCGGCTGCGACAGGGTCTGGCTGCCCTTGAAGTGATTGACCAGGGCGATGATCGAAGCCGGCGCCAGCACGGCGAGATCGCCCGCCCATGCCGCTTCGCCGCCCTGGGCCGCGGGACAAATCAGGCCGCGCCCGGCCGCCGAGGCGGCAATAGCCGCCGGCAACACGCCCGCCACCGCGTTAATCCGGCCATCGAGCCCCAGCTCGCCCAGCACGGTGTAGCCCGCCAGATCGTCGGCCGAGAGCACGCCCATCTCCGCCAGCATGGCGAGCGCGATGGGCAGATCGAAATGGCTTCCTTCCTTCAGCAGGTCCGCCGGCGCCAGGTTCACGGTGATGCGCTGGGGCGGCAGGCCGAGGCCGATGGCGACCAGCGCGCCCCGCACCCGTTCGCGGCTTTCGCCCACCGCCTTGTCGGGCAGGCCCACCACGGCAAAGGCCGGCAGGCCGGGCCCAAGCTGCACCTCGACATCGACCTCCCGGCAATCGATGCCCTGGAAGGCCACGGTCTTGACCCGCGCCACCATCGGTTGAACCGCCCCCCTCGCTAGGACGCAATACTAGGCGGGCGGCGATGGCTCGCCAAGCCGGGTCAGGCGCATGGCGGCGTAGAAAACAGGCGCCGGCGTCGCAGCCGGGATAGGGAACTGGGGATGATGAGGGGCTGGTTTTCTAAACGGGCAGCGGCGCGTGCCGGCGCTATGCGCCACCACGCATGAAGCTCGCCATCGTCACCACGGTTCGTTGCTGGGACGAATCCATGGATCAGTGGCTCGCGCTATCACCGGGCCATCGGCTTCGACCGGCTCTACGTGTTCTGCGACCAGCCTTCAAATGGCCCCGCGCCGGCGCCGGCCGAACTGCGCCTGTTTCAATGCGATGCCGCCCATTGGCAGCGTTTCGGCGCCCATCCCCTGGCCCTCAAGCTGGATGCTGCGCGGCGCATGAACGGCCCCGATTGGCGCGAGCCGGAATTCCTCATGCTGCGCCAATCGCTGAATGCCGAATTCGCCTTGTTTCTCGCCAATCAGGAGAAGATCGCCTGGCTGCTGCATATCGATGCCGACGAGCTGTTCGATCCCGGCCGCCAACTCGCTGGCCGAGCACTTTGCCAAGCTCGACGCGGATGGTATCGAGCAGGCGCGCTACCTCAACAAGGAAGCGGTCGTCTGGGGCGAGGGCTCGCAAGATTTCTTTGCGGAGCTGACCCTGTTCAAGGTGAATCCCGAAGCTTCTGTCGCCGGCGCAATGGGACGTCGTACGCCGGGTGATGGGCGAGCAGCCTTATTTCCTTGCCTATGCCAACGGCAAAAGCGCCATCCGCGTTTCGGCCGAGGCGCTGTCATCCGGCGTCCATGGTTTTCGCAAGCGCGATGGCGGGCGCGAGCGCAGTGTCTTCAGCGAGCCGGCGATCCTGCACTATCCCTATGCCGACTATGCCCGCTTCCTCATCAGGCATGAGGCAGCCGATGCCGAACCAGCCGAGATCGTGCTGCGGCCGGATTGGCGCCCGCCGGCACTCTTCGCCATCGCCAAGCTGCCCCCTGTTCCCGGCAGGCCCGACGCCATGCGGCCCATCTTCGATCGCTGGGTGGCGCTGAACGATGCGGCCAGCCGGCAGGCGCTGATCGATGCTATCGATGCCAGTGTCATCGAACGGGTGGAAGGTCCAGCCAAGATCCTCAGCAGCGCTTAAGCGGGCTTGCCCGCAAATCCGCAATGGCTCAATCTGGCGCGCCCGCGATTCAGGGCTCGGAAAATATTTCATCCCAAGGGGGACTGCATGCTCGCCTATATCATGGTCGGCTCGAACAATATCAAACGCTCGGCGAAGTTCTACGATGCGGCGCTCGCGCCACTCGGTCTCGTGCGCACCGGCAGCGACGATTCCTGGCTCGCCTATGGGCCGAAGAGTGCGCCGAAGAAGGCCGCCTTCTATGTGACCAAGCCCTATAACAAGAAGAAGGCCAGTTTCGGCAACGGCACGATGATCTCGCTGACGGCGAAAGATCGCCGCGCGGTCGATGGCTTCCACAAGGCGGCGGTGGCGAGCGGCGGCAAGGATGAAGGCAAGCCGGGTCCGCGCCCGGCGGACGGCACGAACTATGTCGCCTATGCCCGCGATCCGGACGGCAACAAGATCTGCGCCTATTGCGCCAAGGCGAAATAGCCTGCTGCTAGCCTAAGAACGAAAGAAGAAATCCATCGCCGGAAAGCGGTCCGTTCCGGCGGTGGGAAATCAGGAACCTGCCATGAGCCGTCCGCCGCTTCCCCCCTTCACCGCCGAGACCGCCGCACAAAAGGCGCGCATGGCGGAAGATGCCTGGAACAGCCGCGATCCCGCCCGGGTATCGCTCGCCTATACGATCGACAGCCGCTGGCGCAACCGCGCCGAATTTTTAAAGGGCCGCGAGGCGATCACAGCATTCCTTACCCGCAAGTGGATACGCGAGCTGGATTACCGCCTGATCAAGGAGGTCTGGGCCTTTCACGAAAGCCGCATCGCCGTGCGCTTCGCCTATGAATGGCATGACGACAGCGGCCAGTGGTTCCGCAGTTACGGCAACGAAAACTGGGCGTTCGACGGCGAGGGCCTGATGCATACGCGTATCGCCAGCATCAACGACCTGCCGATCAAGGAAACTGAGCGCAAGTATCGCTGGCCGCTTGGCCGCCGGCCCGACGATCACCCCTCGCTGAGTGAGCTGGGGCTCTAAGCGCTCACATCAAATCTTGCCGGCAGCAGGCCCGCCTGGTGCCGTTGCCAGGCGGTGGCATAGGCCGTCTCCAGATGGCGCACGAATTTCTCAGTGGCAAATAGCGGAGAGCGGTCGCGATTCTCGGCGCAGCGCCGGCGGATCGCCGCCAGCCGGTCGGGATCTCGGGCGAGATCGAGGGCCAGGCTGCGATAGGAATCGAGATCCTCGACAATCAACTCCGCCAGGCCTGCCGCATTCAGCAGGCTCGCCGACACCCGCGAGGCGAAATGCCGGCCGATCAGGGTCAACACGGGCAATCCCTGCCAGAGCGCATCGCTGGTCGTCGTGTGGCCGTTATAAAGGCGGGTATCGAGAGCGAGATCGGCGAGGGCAAGGCGCGCGAAATGCGCCGGGCGGTCGAGGGGCGGGGCGAAGATGAGGCGCTGTGGCTCTATTCCCTGTGCCGCCGCCAGCGCTTTCAGATTCGCTTCGCCCTCGGCATTGCCGCGCAACAGCCAGAGTACGGAGCCGGGGAGGGCGCGCAGCAGATCCAGCCATAGAGAAAAGATCACCCCATCGAATTTCTGCAGCTGATTGAAACAGGCAAAGACAAAGCCCTTGGCCGGCAGTCCGGCCTTTTGCCGGTCCGAGGCAGCGGCAAAGCGCTGGCGATTGTCAGTTAGCTGATAGCTATGCGGCAGGCGGATGATGTGCTCGCGGTAATGCGCCAGGTGCTCGTCCGGCAGCACGATGCGATCGGCGATCAGGTAGTCGATGAATTCGGCACCGATGGTGCCGGGAAAGCCCAGCCAATGCATCTGGACCGGCGCCGGCCGCAAGGCAGCGATCGCCAGCCGGTTGCCGCCGGTATGACCCTTGAGATCGACCAGGATATCGATGCCGTCATCGGCAATGCGCTGGGCAGCGGCGGTCGTTTCCGTCTTCGCCAGGTCGGTGAACTCGTCCGCCTCGGCGATGACCTTGGCACGCTCTTCGCTGCCATCGTCGGGTCCGTATGAATAGACATGGACCCGAAAGCGCCTGCGATCATGCAATGAGAACAGGGCAGCGCAAAGATGGGTCGTCGCATGGCGGCCGATATCGCTGGTGAGATAGCCCAGCCGGATGATATCGCCGTGACGTGGCTTGCTGCGCCGTTGCAGAGTTTGCCGGCCGACACTGCCGGCGATCAACTCGCTATGCCGGCGCGCAATGCGTGCGTTCTCCGCGGGATAGTCATGGCGCAGCACATTGAGCAGCGCCGGTTCGACCGAGATGCCTGGCCTTGCCAGCCGTTCGGCATTCAGCCGGTCGACCAGCGGCGCCAGCGCCGCAATGGCCGGCAGATCGGCCATGCGGTGCAGCTGCTCCATCAGGGCATAGGCTGCATCGGCGTGATTGCCGTCGGCGGCAAGGGCCCGGCGATACCAGCCTGCGGCCTCGCTCGCAGCACCGCTCTCGCGGGCGACATTGCCCAGATTGTAGAGGGCCGGCGCCAGGCCGGGATCCAGTTCGATCGCCGCCGTCAGCGCCTGGCGCGCCGCCGTGAAATCGCGCAGGCCAAGACAGGCGATGCCGAGATTGTTGAGGGCCGCCTTGTCGTTGGGATTGGCGCTCAGTGCCTTTTTCAGGCTGGCCGCGGCGCCTGCGAAATCGCTGCGGCCCAGCAGAAGGGCGGCATGGAGCCGAAGCAGCTCAGGCTGGTCGGGTGCTATCGCCAGCGCCTGGCTGGTGAAATCTTCGGCCGTCCGCGCGTCACCGCGCTTTTGGGCGATGCGGGCCAGCAGATAGAGTGCCTGCGGCTGGCGCGGGTCGCGGCCCAGGATCTCACGGCAATGCTGTTCGGCTTCATCCAGCGCGCCACGCTGAAACAGCGCCTGGGCCCGCCCCAAATCCCCCATGGGGGGAGTTTAGGTCGGATTGTCGAGGCTGAACACTTCCGCCTGGTCGTCATAGGAGAAGAGCTCGCCGAACCGGCCCCAGGAGATGACGGTCTGCAGGGTCTCGGCCGCGTCCTCCTCGCTCAGCTGGTCCTCGAGTTCGGTCTCGAAGCGCACCCGCGGCGCGCGATGGCCGGGGCGCTCATCCAGCACCCGGCGGATATGGGCCGCCAGCGGCACCTGGCGGCGCAGCTGTTCGGCGAACAGCCGCTTGCGAGCCTCAAGATCGGAATCGACGAAAGCGCGGCCCGCTTCCGTGATCTTGATGTCGCCCTCTGCCAGTTCGGCGAAGCCCAGGATCTGCAGGCCTTCGGCCAGCGGCAACAGATCGTCGACCTCGAGCTGCAGGGATCCGGCAAGCTGCGGCAGGTCGGCCTTGCCGTTATAGGGGGCGGCCACCAGCGCCTCCATCAAGCCCGCCAACGTATTCGCCGAGGTGTGCGAAAGGTGATGGGGCAGGGCCTTGCCTTGCGCGCCTGAGGCGCGATTGACGACGCGCGCCGTCATGGCGGCATAGATGTTGTCGACCAGTGCCGTGAACCGGGCATCGAGACGGTTGCGCGGCCGCGGCATGTCGATGGTGAACTCGGCGGCGATATGGCCGGGGCTATCCGCCAACAGCAGCAGGCGATCGCACATCAGCACCGCCTCCTCGATATTGTGCGTGACCATCAGGATGGAGCGGATGGGCAGCTTGTTCTCGCTCCACAGCTCCATCAGATCGGTGCGCAGCGTCTCGGCGGTCAGCACGTCGAGCGCCGAGAATGGCTCATCCATCAGCAGGATCGCAGGATTGATGACAAGCGCACGGGCGAAACCCACGCGCTGGCGCATGCCGCCAGAAAGCTCGCGCGGATATGCCGATTCGAATCCGTCGAGGCCGATCAGATCGATGGCAGCGAGTGCACGGCTGCGCATCTCGCGTTCGGCCACACCCTGGGCCTCGAGGCCCGCTTCCACATTCTCCAGCACCGTCAGCCAGGGGAAGAGGGCGAAGGTCTGAAAGACCATGGCGATGCCCTCGGCCGGCCCGGTGATCGGTTGGCCCAGATAGACGACGTCGCCGGCGGTCGGGCTGGCGAGGCCGGCTACGATCCGCAGCAATGTGGATTTCCCGCAGCCCGAGCGGCCGAGCAATCCCACGATCTCATGTTCGCCCAGGCGCATATTCACGTTTTCGATGACGACGCGTTCGCCGCCCGATGGGCGCGCAAATCCCTGGCGCACGTTGTGGACTTCGAGAATGGCAGGAGCCTGGCTCAATCGAACCCTCCCTCAATCTAGGCGAAAGCGCCGCACGCCGAGCTGATACAGCGGACGCCAGAGCAGCCGGTTGGTCAAGATGACATAGACGGACATGACCGCGATCCCCAGCACGATGCGCGGGAAATCGCCATGCACCGTGGCGGCGGCGATATAGGCGCCCAGGCCATGGGCCTGAAGATGGGTATCGCCCCAGCTGACCGCCTCGGCGACGATGGCCGCGTTCCAGCAGCCGCCCGAGGCCGTAATCGCGCCGGTGATGTAATAGGAAAAGACGCCCGGCAGGCCCACCTGGCGCCACCATTGCCAGCCGCCGATATGCAGGTTGGCGGCCGCATCCTTCAGGTCGTTGGGAAAGGCGCTGGCGCCTGCCACCACGTTGAACAGGATGTACCACTGGGCGCCCAGGATCATCAGCAGGCTGAGCCACACATCCTGGTTCAGGCCGAAGCGCACGATCAGGAAGACCATGATCGGAAACAGCAGGTTCGCCGGAAAGGCAGCCAGGAACTGCGCGATGGGTTGCGCTGTCTGGGCGAGCTTCGGCTTCATGCCGATCCTCACACCCACGGGAACCCAGATCAGGCTGGCGAACGCGATCAGCACCGCCACCCGCAGCAGCGTGATGGCGCCCAGCCAGAGCGCGGTCCAGAGATCGCTCCAGCCGAGCTCGCCTGAGACCGTCACCGCGGCCCGCCAGACGATCAAGCCCGTGATGGCCGCGACGATGGCGTACCAGATGGCCTCGCCCAGCGCCCGCATGCCGCGTGAAGAGGAGCCTGAGCGCCCGGCGGCAAATCGGGGCCCCGGCCAGATCGATATGCGGCGCAGCGCGCGGCCGAGGGGTGCTGCGGCGGTATTCAACAGGCGGGTACGGCGGAACAGGCGCAGCAGCCAGGATTCCGGCCCGATCTGGCCGACGCTGAGTTCGACGCGGAATTTATCGGCCCAGGCCACCAGCGGGCGGAACAGCAGCTGATCATAGATCAGGATGACCGCGAGCATGGTCACGACCGCCCAGCCGATGGCGCCCAGATCGCGCTGGTCGATGGCGAGTGCGACGTAGGAGCCCACACCGGGCAGGCTGACCGTATGGCTGCCAACGGCGATGGCTTCGGAAGCGACGACGAAGAACCAGCCGCCGGACATGCTCATCATCATGTTCCAGATCAGGCTGGGCATGGCGAAGGGCACTTCCAGGCGCCAGAACCGCTGCCAGGCGGTGAAGCGGAAGCTGCGGCTCACCTCGTGGAGATCCGGCGGCACGGTACGCAGCGACTGATAGAAACTGAAGGCCATGTTCCAGGCCTGGCTGGTAAAGATCGCGAAGATCGCGGCGAATTCCGCGCCCATCACGCTGCCGGGAAAAAGCGCCAGGAAGAAGGTGACGGCAAAGGAGACATAGCCCAGCACCGGCACCGATTGCAGCACGTCGAGCACCGGAATCAGCACCAGCTCCGCGCGCCTGCTTTTCGCCGCGGCTGTTGCATAGGTGAAGGTGAACAGCAGCGAAAAACCCATCGCCACCAGCATGCGCAGCGTCGTGCGCAGCGCGTAGATCGGCAGATAGGCGGGATCGAGGGAGAGCGCGATGGCCTGGGGGGCTGCCAGCGGGGCCGTCATCTGGCGCGCGCCGGCGGCGAACAGGAACAGGATTCCCAGGATCAGCGGCACCGCCAGCAGGTCCCAGCGATTGGGGATCACACCGCGAGGAATGTCGGAAATGCCCGGCGGTGACCAGCGCATGGCGCTACCCGTTTCTGCTCGGTTTGCCCCTGCGCCCGACGGCTCGTCTTGCGGCGCCTGTTTCGCCCCGGCCTGTACTCCTCGCCGCATGGGCTGTCAACGCAAGCGCCGATGAAACCGGCGACAGGTTATGGATTTGTGACGGGAAGGGTCGGAAGAAGACGAACCACAGAGGCACAGAGGCACGGGGATACCGAGCCGTGGTTGTGCCCGAGCGTCGCTGTCAGAGTTTTTTGGCCCGCCTAAGGCGGGCCGGGAATGCCCCGACCTCGCTGAAATGCCAGCCGAAAAGGGCCAGCTTTTCCCACGGCGTTCTTCTCAGTGTCACTGTGCCTCTGTGGTTCAAAGTCTTCAACCGGCGCCAATTCGACAAACGCCCCCGCCCTGTGCAACAAACGCTGACGTCACCGGCAAGTTGGGGAGCTTGCTCGCTTGCGCATCGCCTTTATCGATCCGACCATCCACGACTACAATATCGAGACGCCGTTCCATACACCGTTCGGCGGCTCGCAATCCTCGCTTTGCTATCTCGCCATCGAGCTGGCAGCACTGGGCCACGAGGTTTCGAGCGTGACCGGGACCCAGGATGTCGGCCGCTTCCGCGGGGTCGAATGCGTGGGCACGCGGCCGGGGCTGGAAAAGGGGTTTCTCGACAGCTTCGACGTCATCGTGATGCTGAACTGCGCCTTGGGTATCGAGACGCGCCGGGTCCTGCGCCGCGACATACGCCTGGTCCTGTGGACCCAGCATGCCGATAACCAGCCGGCGATCGCTTCGCTCAGCGACGCTGCCGAGCGGGATAGCTGGTCGGCCTTCGCCTTTATCAGCAGCTGGCAGGCGGAGACCTATCGCCGGCGCTTCGGCGTGGAGCCCGAGCGCAGCGTCATCCTGCGCAACGCCATGGCTCCGGCCTTTGCAGCATTGCCGGCACGTCCGGTGCGCGATCCGGCGGCCCCGCCGCTGTTTGCCTATACCAGCACGCCGTTTCGTGGCCTCGATGTGCTGCTGGATGCCTGGCCTGCCATCCGCCAAAAGCTGCCCGAGGCGCGTCTGCAGGTCTTTTCCAGCATGGCTGTCTATCAGAAAGGCGGCGATGCCGACGAATATGCTGCCCTCTACGAGCGTTGCCGCAGCCTGGCCGGCATCGACTATGTCGGATCGCTGGCCCAGCCGGCCCTGGCCGCGGCACTGCAGGCGAGCGATGCGCTGACATATCCTTCCACCTTCGCCGAGACCTCCTGCATCTCGGCGATCGAGGCAATTGCCGCGGGCTGCCTGGTCCTGACCACGGATCTGGGGGCGCTCAAGGAGACGACGGCGGGCTTTGCCCGGTTGCTGCCGCTACCGCCATCGCGCGACGATCTGGCGGGGCTTTATGCCCCCATGGTGGTGCGCGAATGGCAACAGGCCGCGGCCAGCCCGGCGGCGCAGCGTGCCCGGATCGCCGCCCAGCGGGATTTCATGCAGCGCAACGCAACATGGCCCGTGCGCGCCCCGGAATGGGTTGCGTTCCTGAACCGGGTTCTTGCCGAAGGGCGCTGAGCTGAAACAAAACGAGAGACCGAAAAGAAAGGGGGAGGCCGAAGCCTCCCCCAATCGCCATTGAACGGCGCTGCGCTTACTTGCGCAGGTTCGTCCATATCTTGTTGTACATTTCGAGCACCGGCTTCGGACACGGCGGAACGAATTCCGGCGTGGGCGATCCTTCCGGCGCCTTGATCTCCGGCGAATTGGCAAACTCCTCCGGCAGGAACTTGTCGCTACCCTCGATGCCATTGCCATAGCTGGCAAAGGCGGAGATGAGCGCAGCGTTTTCGGGATCCATGACGAAGTTCTGGAACAGCTTCGCGTTTTCCATGTTCGGCGCATCCTTCAGCACCGCCACGTTATCCATCCAGCCTTCGATCCCTTCCTTGGGATAGGCGTATTTAACCGTGGGGACCTTCAGCCGGATGCGGCGGGAATCGCCATTCCAGTCTTGCGTCACATCGACATCGCCCGACGTCATCTTGGGCTCGGTGTCATAGCTGATCGTGCGCCAGTAAGGCTTCGCGCTCGTCAGCAGATCGTTGACCTTCTTCAGGTTCACCGGATCGCCGCCGCAGCGCGGCAGGCCGAGATAGCGCTCGGCTGCATGGATGACCGACATTTCGTCATCCAGCATGTTGATGCGGCCCTTCAGCTCGTCCGGCGGGCTGAACAGGATGGCGTACGTGTTGATGTCACCCTTGTACTTGGCCGTATTGACGCCGAAGGCGGTCGTGCCGAACTGCCAGGGAACCGTATAGTTGCGGCCCGGATCCCAGTAGATGTTCACGAATTGCGGCTTCACGTTCTTGAAGTTCGACATCTGGTTGGGATGCGTTTCCGCCAGCATGCCTTCTTCGATCATGATCTTGACCGTGTAGTCGGAGGGCACGACGATGTCATAGCCCGTGCCGCCGGCGCGAACCTTGGCCAGCATGGTCTCGTTCGAGTCATAGTCGTCGAGCGTGACCTTGATGCCGGTTTCCTTCTGGAATTTTTCGATCAGCTTGGGGTTGGTATAGTTTCCCCAATTGAAGATATGCAGCACGCCGCCGGCCATTGCCGGAAGCGTCGACAGCATCATGGCGGCCGCTCCCGCCAATCCGAGAAGTCGCAGTTTCATCGTTTTCTCCCTGACTTTGGTTATTGTTATGGCAAGTCTCACTTGCGGCGCCTGCGCGCGATGACGAACGATACTGTCACGAATACGATCGAAACACCCAAGAGAATCGTGCTCATGGCATTGATTTCAGGCGTCAGCGGCAAACGCGTGTGATCCCAGATAAAGAGCGGCAGCGTGGTTTGCCCGGGCCCCGCCACCAGCTGGGTAATGGTGAAATCGTCGAATGAGACGATGAAGGCCAGCGCGCCTCCGGCGCTGATGCCGGGCATCAGCAAGGGCAAGGTCACGCGGCGAAACGCCATCCAGGGCGTGGCATAGAGATCGGCCGCCGCCTGTTCCAGGGTCAGATCCATATCCTCCAGCCGCGCCCGGATCGGCAGATAGGCAAAGGGGATGCAGAACACGGTGTGGACCAGGATCAGGTTGCCCAAGCCGAAATTGATATGCAGCACGGAGGCGAGGAGGGCAAAAAAGGAAAGGCTCGCGACCGCGGTAATGATCTCCGGCACCATCAGCGGCAGATTGATCACCATGAATGCCGCGGTCTGTCCCGGCCAGCGCCGGGTTCGCGTCGTCGCCAGCGCCGCAGCCGTCGCGACGAGGGTCGAGACAATGGTCGCCGTGATCGTGATTTTCAGGGTGGTGAGGGCCGCGTGATGGAACCCCTCGTTCTGGATCGCGGTCACATACCATCTGGTGCCGAAGCCGCCCCAGCGCGTCACGGAATCCCCGGCGGTGAAGGAGAAGATGGCCAGCACCAGGATGGGTGCGTAGAGCATCACCAGGCAACAGACGGCGATGGTGCCGAAGCCCGGCTGGTAACGCAAATCCAGCGCCTTGCGTGGCCGCTTGCCGCGCTCGAGAGCGACGGCGGGCAGAGTCCATGGCGGTGTGTCAGGGTCTGCTCAGCCATGGAGCGTCTGCGCCTTGCCGGTGGAGCTGCGGACATAAAACAGCAGGGCAACGAGCACGCCCGCCATGAGAATCAGGGCCTGGGCCGAGCCCAGGGGCCAATTGCGCGAGGAGCCGAACTGAAGCGCGATCAGGGCGCCGATCATCAGATGCTTGCCGCCGCCCAGTATCAGCGGCGTCACATAGGAACCGATGGCGGGGATGAAGACGAGCAGGCAGCCGGCAACGATTCCGGGCTTCGCCAGCGGGATGATGATCCGCCGCAATACCCGGCCGCGCGTGGCGTAGAGATCGAATCCCGCCTCGACGAGACGGAAATCCATCTTCTCCAGGCTGGCATAGATCGGCAGCACCATGAAGGGCAGGAAGCTGTAGAGCAGGCCCAGCATGACCGCGAAGTCCGTGTAGAGCATGACGATCGGCTTGTCGATCAGGCCAAACCAGCGCAGGACGTCATTGATCACACCTTCGTCGCGGATGATCAGCATGACGGCGAGCGTGCGCACCAGCAGGTTCGACCAGAAGGGAATGGTGATCAGAAAGACCCAGATCGTGCGCTGCGATGGCGGGCGCGTCGCCATGAAATAGGCGGTTGGAAAACCCAGCGCCAGGCAAAACACCGTGGTTACCACGGCGAGGAGAATGGAGCGGAGGTAGATCTGCAGGTAGTCGGACGAAAAACTCAGCGTGCCGTCGAAAATGTCGCGCTGGAACAGGAACGAAACATAGGCCTCGACCGAGGGAATCCACTGCACCCCGCCGTAATCGCCCGCCTTCAGGAACGAATAGATCACCATGATCATCAGCGGCAGAATGCCGAACAGGCCGATAATGGCGATGGCGGGGGTAACGAGGCCGTAACGCGATTTCAGCCAGCGCCGCCGCAGCGCATTTTGCGCCGCCACCAGGCGTTCGGTCGGAGCAGGAAGGTCGCTCGCGGCCATATTCAGTCCTGCAGCAGGCGGGCAGCGCCCGCCGGCACGTCGATGCCGACCTTGTCGCCGACGGCGAATTGCGGGCGGCCATCCACGGCATTCTGCACCCGCACATTGAGCCGCATATTGTCGGGCAGCCGCACGTCGTAGTTGGTATCGGTGCCGACATAGACGCTCTGCGCCACCGTGCCGGCCTCGCCGTTGCGCTTCAGTGTGATCTTCTCCGGCCGGACCGCCAGCGTGACTTTGGTACCTGCCCCGGCATTGCTCGCCGGACTCGCCAGCAGGTCCAGCCCGCCGGCGCTGCGGCAACGCAGGTAATCGCCCTCGCGGCCCGTGACGGCCGCCTCGACGAAATTCGTATCGCCGATGAAATCGGCGACGAAGCGGTTCACCGGCCGCTCATAGATATCGATTGCCGCACCCAGCTGCTGGATCTGACCCTTGCTCATGACCGCGATGCGGTCGCTCATGGTCAGCGCTTCTTCCTGGTCGTGGGTGACGAAGACGAAGGTGATGCCGGTGGTGCGCTGCAGGTTCTTGAGTTCGCTGCGCATCTCCTGCCGGAGCTTGAGGTCGAGGGCCGAGAGCGGCTCGTCCAGCAACAGGACCTCGGGATGATTGGCCAATGCGCGGGCCAGCGCCACGCGCTGCTGCTGGCCGCCGGAAAGCTGCGCCGGCTTGCGCCCGCCCAGGCCCGAGAGCTTCACCAGGCCCAGCATCTCCTCCACCACGCCGGCGGCCTTTTCCTTTGGCGTGCCGCGCATCTCCAGGCCGAAGGAGATGTTCTGGGCGACGCTCATATGGGGAAACAGGGCATAGCTCTGGAAGACGGTATTCACCGCCCGCTGATAGGGCGGCAGATGTTCGACCGGCTTGCCGTTCAACAGGATCTCGCCCGCGCTCGGCTGCTCGAATCCCGCGATCAGCCGCAGCAGGGTCGTTTTCCCGCAGCCCGATGGGCCCAGCAGGGTGAAGAACTCATTCTGGCGAATGGCGACCGAGACATTGTCCAGGGCGCGGACCGCATCCTGGCCGCCGCCAAAGACCTTCACCACGCCGCGTGCTTCGACCGCTGCGATATCCGCCAAATTCAATACTCCCCCGGCCGGCACCGTCATGGCACAAGCGCATGAAAATCTAGGGGATATGCCGAACGCCGCCAAGCCCCTACCGCCTGACCGGTATCGCCGATGGCCGCGCAACGCGCAGGGCTGCCATGGCGGAATGCCTCGTGGCGGGCCGCTGGTTCCGGCGTAGTCTCGGGTTTACAGCGTCCAGGCGCCTATCCTTCAGCGGGACCAGCCAATCGTGTCGACCGAAGCCTCGTCCGCTCCGCGGACCGACATCGCGCGCGGCATCGTCCTCATGCTGCTCCAGGCCTTCCTGTTCGCGGCCATGGATGCCCTGGTGAAGCTCGCAACCGAGCGCCATCCCACCGGCCAGATCGTTTTTTTCCGCAATCTGTTCGCGCTGATACCGGTGTTCTTCTTCGTCCGCCAGGCGGGCGGCATCTCGATCCTGCGCACCCGGCGCCTGGGCCAGCATGTCATCCGCTCGCTGGGCGGCGTCACCAGCATGGTCGCCCTGTTCCTGGCCTATTCCTATATGCCGCTGGCCGACGCCATGGCGATTTCCACATCGGGGCCGATCTTCCTGACCGCGCTCTCGGTGCCCCTATTGGGCGAACAAGTGGGCTGGCGGCGCTGGGGGGCGGTCATCGTGGGATTCATCGGTATTCTCATTATTACCCGCCCGGGCAGCGGCGTATTCGGTCTTGACCGCGCTGCTGCCGCTGGGCGGCGCCTTTTTCTATGCCATCGCCATGGTGCAGATCCGCAAGCTCTCGAGCAGCGAGCCGCCGGCGCGCATCGTCTTCTATTTCACCGTCGCCGCCATGCTGCTTGGCGCCATCAGCCTGCCCTGGCAGTGGGTGACGCCCACACCCCTCAGTCTCGTTTATCTCATCGGCATCGGGCTTGTGGGCGGCATCGCCCAGATGATCATGACCCATGCCTTCCGCCTGGCGCCGGTTTCGGTGGTGGGGCCGTTCGATTATACCGGACTCATTTTCGGGGCCGCCTTCGGCTATGCGATCTGGCAGCAGGTTCCCGATCGCTTCGTCTGGCTGGGTGCTGCCGTCATCATCGCCAGCGGCATCTATATCCTGCATCGCGAGACGGTGCGCCGGCGCCAGGCGCGGTAGCGCCAACGCCTTCATTATTTGCGATAGCGGCCGTTACGGAAAATTTAGGCGGCGTAACTTGATCGGCCAATGGCCGGGTGCATAGTGGCGCTCGTCCGGCCGTGTTCGGGGCCAGCCGGGACTTCGTCACCCGTTGAGGAGTCCGGCTCATGACCAGCTACAAGCATATTGTCCTGGGGCTTGCCATCGCCATGCCGCTTGCTGTTGCCGGCAGCTGCGCTTTCGCCTTTTCCTATACCGAGGGGCCGCCCGGTTATTCTTCGGGCAACGCCTATGCCGATCCGGATGCGGGGTTTGACACGACCTATGATCGCCTGAACCAGATGTATGGCACCGACACGACCGACGACGGCAACATGTTAAGCGATGATTCCAGCAACGCGTCGTCGCAGGATGCCGGCCAGGCGCCGCGGCTGCCCACCAATATCGGCGGCAATCGCTAAAGGGGTTCGGCGAGCAGCTGCTGGAAGTTCGCCTCGGCGCAATTGACGACGATCGCGCGATCATCCTCGCTGGCGATTTTGCGATAGAAGGCGCGTGCCCGCGTGTTGCCTTCCAGCACCTCCCAGACGAGGCGCGGCAGGCCGCATGCCATCGTGCGCCGGGCGATGTCGGCCATCAGGTCGCGCGCGATACCGCGGCCGCGCGCTCGCTCGCTCACCATGAGATCGGACAGGAATAGCGCAGGCGAGCCGAGCTCGCTGTCATAGATCGGCCAGAACAGCGCATAGCCCGCCGGCGATCCTTCCCGCTCGGCGATGATCGCCTCGAAACGTGGCGCCGCGCCGAAACCATCGCGCAGAAGCCGTGCCGTGGCATCGAAGCCAAAGCGCGGTTCGCCCAGCGACAGCAGAAGTTCGTCCACCATCCGGCCGAGCAATGCTGCATCCCGCGCTTCTGCGGGGCGCAGCCTGGCATCGCTGACGGCGGGCGATGCCGCCAGTTGAGCCAGACCATCGCCCTCGACCAGGCAGTGCAGCAGCCGGGGATCTTCGCTGGCAAGGCGCCGGTAAAATCGCCGGGCGGCTTCATTGCGTCGCAGAACCGTCCAGTGCAGGGCTTCGCCGCCGCTAAGCGCGGCCTGCCTCGCCACATGGCGAACCAAAATGCGGCCAAGGCCGCGGTTTCGCGCCCAGCTTTCGACATAAAGATCGCCTAGCCATTCGGCCCGCACCACACGGTCGGTGTCATATGAGGGATGATGCAGCGCATAACCGGCGGCCCGGCCCTCGATCTCGGCGATCCAGGCGGTGAACCAGGGCTTCTCGCCAAAGCCATCGCGCCGGCAGATCGCGGCGTTGAAGTGCGGCGGCGGCCCGCCTTCCGCGCGGCGAAAGATCCGGCGGCCATGCGGGCGAGCAATTGCGCGTCGGCGACGGCCGCGCGGCGGATCAGCAGATCTTTCATGGCGCGGCACTATGTCGGCGCGGCCGATGGCGAGGCAAGCGCGGGGCCTGCGCCATGCCGCCTTCACCTGCGCCATGGCAATAAAGGGGCAAATCGCCTAAACAGGCGGCGACGATGAGCAAAAAAGACAAGAAAAAATCCGCGACGCCGAAGAAGCGCAAGGCGAAGGCCAAGGGCGCCGGCAAACGCTTTCTCAGCGGGCTGCTGAAATGGACGGCCGTCCTTTCCATCTGGGCCTTCTTCGTCGGCCTCTGTTTTCTGGGCTGGCTCGCCTATGACCTGCCGGATCTCAGCCGCCTCACCACCGCAACCCGCCGGCCCAGCATCACGCTGGTCACCTCCGACGGGCAGATCCTGGCGAGCTATGGCGATCTCTACGGCAAGCCGGTCAATCTCGACGAATTGCCCCCCTATCTGCCCGATGCGCTGCTGGCGACCGAAGACAGGCGCTTCTACAGCCATTTCGGCATCGATCCGCGCGGCCTGCTGCGCGCCATCGTCACCAATATCGAGGCGGGCCATCTGGTGCAGGGCGGCAGCACCATCACCCAGCAGCTGGCCAAGAACGTATTCCTGACGCCCGACCGCACCGTGCGCCGCAAGGGCCAGGAACTGCTGCTGGCGTTGTGGCTGGAACATTCGCTGACCAAGCAGCAGATCCTGGCGCTCTATCTGAACCGGGTCTATTTCGGCGCCGGCACCTATGGCGTCGATGCCGCCGCGCGGAAATATTTCGGCAAGCCCGCGGCCAAGGTCTCACCCTTCGAGGCGGCGATGCTGGCCGGCATGGTCAAGGCGCCCTCGCGCTATAACCCGCTGAGCGATCCCAAACGCGCGACCGATCGCGCCAAGCAGGTGCTGGCCAGCATGGTCGATGCTGGCTACATGACCGATGCCGATGCCGGCCGCGCCATCGCGCAAGGGGTGGCCAATCTGAAACCGCCGCAGGCGGCCAGCGGCCAGTACTACGCCGATTGGGTGCTGGACCAGGTCAGCGACTATGTGAACTACACCGATCGCGATCTGGTGGTGGTGACCACCATCGATGGCCGGGCACAGCAGATCGCCGAGGCCGTCATCGCCAAGACGCTCGGCGACGCCGATACGGCCAAGAATGCGAACCAGGCAGCCCTGGTTGCCATGTCGCCCGATGGCGCGGTGCGCGCGCTGGTCGGCGGGCGCGACTACGGCGCCAGCCAGTTCAACCGCGCGACCCAGGCGCTGCGCCCGCCGGGATCATCCTTCAAGCTCTTCGTCTATCTGGCGGCGATGGAAGCGGGGATGACGCCCGACGACACGATGGTCGACGGGCCGATCTCCATCGGCAATTACCGGCCGAGCAATTTCGACGACAAGTACTACGGCACGGTCACGCTGCGCGATGCCTTCGCCCGCTCGCTCAACAGCGTGGCGGTGCAGCTCTCCGAAAAGGTCGGCCATCGCCAGGTGATCAATGTGGCGCGCCGCATGGGCATTCATGCCGATCTGGTGGATGCGCCCAGCATCGCGCTCGGCGCCAGCGGCGTCTCGTTGCTGGAGATGACGGGCGCCTATGCCGTGCTCGACAATCACGGCAATGGCGTGTGGCCTTACGGCATTTCCCAGATCCTCAATTCCCAGAACAACGTGCTCTATCAGCGCAGCGGCGGCGGGCCCGGCCAGGTGCTGGGCGCCCATGAATCGGGCGAGATGCTGGATATGATGCAGGCGGTGGTGGCGTCGGGCACCGGGCGTGCCGCGGTCATCGACCGCCCCGTCGCCGGCAAGACGGGCACCAGCCAGGATTATCGCGACGCGCTGTTCATCGGCTTCAGCGCCGAACTCACCACCGGCGTCTGGGTGGGCAATGACGACAACACGCCGATGAACAAGGTGACCGGCGGTTCGCTGCCGACCCGCATCTGGCATGATTTCATGGCTTCGACGCTGGCGGTATTCTGCTATGGCCCGTGGCCTATCTATGCGCGATCCGCCTAGGGCTCGCGCCCATTCCCGCCACCATGCCCTGGTCGGCGATTCGTACAACCACGCCATGTATTTCGGGGGTTCCTTGCTGGGCTTTCTCGCTGGCCGGCGTGCGCGCGCTGGGCGACGACCTCGAGCGGGCCCGTTCGCTGACCTTCGGCTTGGCGGTACTCGGCTGGGCATTTCTTGACGGCGTACTTTGGCGCCCAGCGATGATGCCACCATTCCGCCGGTCAGCCTTGAAGTCGTCTGCCCGCGCCATTTACGGCGCCGAGCAGTCGCTCGCCATTGCCGCCTCCTGGGATTTGCGCATCGCCATCTGGCTCACGACAGCGCAGCGTACCACTATCTGACGACCGCGATATTCACCGTGTATATACTTCATCAGACGGTCATCGTCGTCGTCGCACATACCCTGAAGCCGTCGCATTTGTTCTCCGCCGATCGAGGGAGTCGTACTCGTGATCGTCACAGTGGCAACGTGTTTCCTGGGTATCGGCGATACGCCGCGTGCGCTGCTGCGTCCCTTGTTCGGTCTCGCGGAGGCCCGGGTGCTGCGAGCCCGCGCGCAGCCCCAGCAGCGCGCATGTTGTCCAACGATGGCCCTCAACTCAGCGTCCGCAAGACATCAACTGATGCAGGACATGGACTAATGGCCGTGATCCCGAACGATGGCCCTCTCGCCCCTCGTCCCGGGTAGGTGCTGTACGCCATCCTCGCTCTGCTCTTCAGCGTGTATCGGGCGTCGATCCGATCGTCGATCTGCGCGGCAGACTGGACATCGCAGCCTCGAAGCCGCTGGTCTACGAGCTCAGCAGCGCGATCGTAGTCTTTGCGGCATGCCACTCATCGATCGCTTCAAGCTCAGCTTCCGCCTGGATGCCCGGCCACGCTGGCGCATCATAGTCGCGCGCGCCGGAGCCGCGTTTTTGTTCTCGGCCTGCGCATGTCGCGGCCATTGTCGTACTGCGAAAACTGGCCTACGCGTTCGCCGGCGAGACTTATGACTTTGGCGACCGTACCCATTCGCTTTTTCTACGAATTCAAAAAGACCTATTGACTACATCCTCGATACTCGGCGTGATTTTCGCCAACCGCGAATTTCAAGTGCGGCGCACCAGCGATCTGCGCGCAGCGGAGCTTTCGGCCGAACTTGGCAGGCTCGCCTGAAGCATTTGACCGCGCAGATCGAGCCGCATTTTCTTTTCAATGCGCTGAATGCCATTTCCAATCGTATGCACGAGGACGTCGAAGCGGCGGATCGCATGATCAGCGACTTGGGCGGCCTGATGCGTGCCGCCTACGATTCGGACAATCACGTGCTGGTTCCGTTGGCCCGCGAGTTCGAGTGGCTGCGAGGTTATGCCTCGATGATGACGGAGCGCTTCCGCGGACACTTGTCGTTCGAACTGAAGGTGGCGCCGGGACTCGATTCGGTGGAGGTTCCGCGTCTGTTGCTGCAACCCTTGGTCGAAAATGCACTGAAACATGGTCTCGCGGCGGGTCGGGGCAATTTGTCCGTCGATGTCTCCCGGCAGGGGAAAATGCTTCACTACACCATCAGCGACGATGGCGTCGGCATCGATGACACGGCGATCAAGGCCGGAACCGGACTCTCCAATGTGCAGCGGCGATTGGAGTTGCTGTTTCCGGAGGCGCATACCTTCACGTTGGCCGCACGTGAACCTAAGGGAACCGTGGTGAAATTGAACTTTCCGATCGCGAATTGACCAGAATGCGCGTCAAGCCCCGCCCTTTTCAGGGCGGTGAAGGAAAGCGCCTGCAGACGCGGAGAGAATGTCGTGCAAATCGCCCAATATTCTCGTTGTTGTCGTGCATACGCGAAAGTAAAATGGCACCATGCAACGGCTTCAAGCGTACAAATACGAATCCGCCGAACGGCGAGCAGCGACGACAAATGCGCCGCTTCGCCGGCTCGTGCCGATTCGTTTACAACAAAGGGCTGGCGCTGCAAAAGACGCGCTTTGAGGCGGGGGAGAAGAAGCTCGATTACGCGGGGCTATGCAAGCTGCTGACCCAGTGGCGCAGCGACACGGACACACCATGGCTGAAGGATGCGCCGACGCATCCGCTGCAACAGGCACTCAAGGACTTGGAGCGCGCCTACACCAATTTCTTCGCCCAGCGGGGCGCCTTCCCGCGTTTCAGCACAAGGGGGCAACACAAGAGCTTCCGTTATCCCGACCCAAAGCAATTCAGACTCGACCCCCTGAACACCCGCCTGTTCCTGCCGAAGCTCGGCTGGTTGCGATACCGAAACAGCCGCGACGTGCTGGGAAGGTCAAGAGCCTCACCGTCAGCCTGTCCTATGGCAAATGGTTCGTGAGCATTCAGACGGAGCGAGAGGTTGAGCGGCCCGTGCCGAGGCCCGGCGCGGTCGGTATCGACTTGGGCGTGGTGCGGTTCGCCACGTTGACCGACGGCAGTTCTATGCGCCGCTCAACAGCTTGAGACGGCACGAAGCCGTGCGACGCAAACAGCAAGCTTTGAGCCGCAAACAGAAATTCAGCGCCAACTGGCAAAAAGCCAAAAGGAGAGGGCAACGCATCCACGCCCGCATCGGCCATGCCCGGCGCGACTACCTGCACAAGGCCACGACCGCGATCAGCCAAAACCACGCGATGGTGTGTATTGAGGACTTACAGGTGAGCAACATGTCCAAGTCGGCGGCCCGCCGAGGGAAGCTCCGGGTAAGCAGGTTCGAGCCAAAGCTGGCCTGAACAAATCCATCCTCGATCAA
>CAVYPG010000009.1:0-211592 GCA_963770335.1 uncultured Alphaproteobacteria bacterium | reverse complement strand
CTGCATGGTCGTGGCAACACTCTTCGCCAAGGCAAAATGGGACGGGTCGGATCTGGGTGCCGCGATCGCCATGCAGACAATCGTCACGGCGGCGCTGTTCCTGCCGATCGCCCTCTACAATGACACGATCTGGCCGCAGTTCTCGCTTCCCTTCCTGGCGCGCCATTTCCTGGGCTATCGTCTTCTCCACTCTCGGCGGCTATGGCCTCTACTATGTTTGCCTGGCGCGCTCGGGTGCTGTGCGCACCACCAGCCTCATCTACATAACACCGGGCCTCACGCTGGTATGGGCCTGGGCCATGTTCGGACAGCCCATGTCTGCCTATACCTGGGTCGGCCTGGTGCTTCTCGCCTGGTCGGCGTCTATCTCGGCCCGCGGCGAGCAAATTCCGGCGCCCCGGCTCCGTACCGAAGAAACCTGAACCCCAGGCTGACCCGGCAAGTGGCCCGCCGGGCATCGCGGCCTTGCAAATAGGCCCTGATGGGTCCATATCTGGGGAGTTGGCTCGTCAGGGGTTGATTTCGTCCCCCGCTTCTCTTATTCTCAGAGCCGGTCCGAAATCATCCTTTCGCAAGCACGGCATGCCTGGCAAAGGCCATGGCACTTCAGCTTACCGAGCAAAGGAAAAACTATGTCTGTCGGCACGGTGAAATGGTTTAACGCGCGCGAAGGGCTTTGGCTTCATCCAGCCCGATGACGGCGTCCAAGGACGTGTTCGTGCACATCTCGGCCGTCGAGCGCTCGGGGATGCGGCAATCTCCGCGAGGGCCAGAAGGTCAGCTTCGAGATCGAGCAGAACCGCGGCAAGGCCTCGGCCTGCAATCTGAAGGAAGTCTGAACGGATGGCGGGGCCGGTCACGGCCCCGCTTCTTATCGGTTCGCGTTTTTTCCACACGGGCGAGGGTCTCGAAAGCGATCTGCGCACATCCCTGATTGACAGCGGAGGCTGAACTTTGGAACAGCACGCGAAGAAATCGACCATGGGGCGGCAGCGGGCCGAGGACAGAGTTCAGCAATCCAAGCGCCGTGACGAGGAAGTGATGGATTTCCAGAAGCGCCGTCAGGGCGCCGAGGAAGCCAAGCTGACGCGCCTTCGCACGCTGCGTCTGGCGAAGAGGCGGCCGACCGGAAACCCTGGCGAAGGCCAAGGCTGAAGAAGCAGCCCAGGCTCCGGTAAAGCGGACCCGTCGCCCCAAGCCCGTCGTCCAAGAGGCTCCGTAAGGGCCTATCGGCTCGTCTAGGTAACGCGAGGCAGTGCTGCCAGCGTTTCTGCCCAGCTAACGACGTCCGCGTATTTCTGCCCCATATCGAAGAGGTTGGCCTCGTGCGGCCCCGCGGCACGGTCGCCGACGCAATCCGAAAGCACGATCGGCCGGAAACCAGCCGACATAGCATCCACCACGCTTGCCCGCACACAGCCGCTCGTCGTGCAGCCGGCAACCAGCAGTGTCTCTACGCCGCGCTGAACCAGCCAGGCACTCAGGTTGAGCAAAGAAGGCGGAGAAATTTCGTCTTGCGAACCACCAGCTCGCCTGCCTCGGGCTTCAGAGCCTCGACGGTCGCGCTCAGAGACGAGGTCTCGGTCAGCCGATCCATCCCTCGAACCTTCTGGCTGAAGACATTTGCATCGCTGCCATCGGCGGCGAAGACAATGCGGCTATGGGCGATCGGCCATTGCCGGGATCGGGCTGCCGCCAGAACCGGATCGTCGCCTGGATGGCGGCGGGAATATTGCCGCCGCCAAAGCAATCAGGATCGGCAAATCCGTTGACGAAATCCACGATGAACAGACCTGGGCGGCCACCGACACCAAGGGCGCTGCCAAATCCCTGGCGGCGATAAACATCGGATCGGACGCTTTTCCCTTCATGCGGCACGGCCGGCGACGACGAGGCGCCCCTTGCGGATGACTTCTTCACCATCGAGGCTGACGGTGCAGTTCCGCATCGGGATGTCGATAGGCAGGGCGTGTTGCGCGTACCGCCGGCTTCGGTATTGGGGCCGAGGGAGAAGGAAATTGCCGGCGAAAACGCGGGCATCCATTCCCACGGTGGCCTCGCGTCCATAGAGGCCCAGCACCGACCAGCGCGCGCGGGGTTGCAAGCCCCAGCCGACATGAGAAACCGCATAGGCTTCGCCGTCGACGAAGCTTTCCATGTAGTCGTTCAGAAGTTCCGGATCGAGGCCGCCTGAAAGATTGGTCACATAGCCAGCCTTGATCGTCATCTCGATGGGCGTCTGGACATAGGAATTCCGTGGCAACAGGATATCGCCGCGATCCAGCACGATACGGCCTTCTGCTGTGCCCTCATTGGGCCATGTCGAAAGAAGCCCGCTCGGCCAGTGGTCCCAGCGGCCGGGCTGATCGACAAAGCCGTATTCCTTCAGAAGGGGATACTCGCCGAGCGCCAGCGGGTCCGTCCCGGCATCGGCAGAATTCGCATGCTGCGCGCCTTGCCGAGCCTTGCAGCATGCGCCTGCACGCTGTCGCGGTCCTCGAGCGTGGGGATAAGCCGCGTCAGCACCTCCGGGGCGGCCCACCGCCAGAAGTATTTTGGCCCGCCCTGGAGTATCTCGGTGCTGCTCCGGCGAAAACAGCAGCAGCATCAGATCGAGGACGATGTCGCTCGCCTTGGAGCGCTGCCATCGCGGCGCGATTTCCGGTGAGCGGCGTACGGCCGACTAGGCCGATTTGTCCCGGCTCAGCGACTTCTCGCCGTTCACCGGCACCATCGCGAGTTGGTCGACCGATGGCGCCCAGGCCCTCGGCGGCGATGCGCCGCGGCCAGCGTCTGGGGACGAGATCGGCATCGGTCAGGATCGTGACCGACTGCCGCGGCTCCAACCGCGACAGAAGAGCACCCTCGCCATGCTGCAATAAAATCACCCGGCGCCATGGGCATCTGGCCTCCCGCTCGTGCCCCAGAAGGGATAGTGCTGGGGCCTGGGTCGCGATGGTGATGCAGCGCAGCTCGGTGAATTCCGCCACGCCCGCCTGGCCGCCAAACCTGCCATAGCCGCTGGCCTTCACCCCGCCGAAGGGCATCTGCGTGGCTCGTCATAGATGGTGGGGCCGTTGATAGGCACATGCCGGTATCGATCCGCCGCGCCATCGCCATGGCGTGACATCACGTCACGGCTGTAGATCGAGGCGACCAGCCCGTATTCGGTATCGTTGACCACCTCGATCGCCTGCTCGGCGCTGTTGACCCGGATGAGACCGACCACAGGCCGAAGATTTCTGCCATAGACGCGCATCGCCGGGATACCCGATGAAGACGGTGGGCGCCGATCAGGGTTCCCTGTCGCTGCCCCGGACAGCCAGCGACGCCCTTGGCCAGCGCATCGGCCACCAGTTCGCCGACGCGCTCGGCGCGCACGCGCCCCGACCAGCGAGCCGAGTGCAGCGCCACCCTGGTGCGGGTCCCGGCCCGTGATCGTGGCTGCCCGGGCCGCGAATTTCTCCAGGAAGCGGTCGGCGATCGCCTGATGCAGGACGATACGCTCGGTCGACATGCAGCCTGGCTCGACATGAAGGCGCCGAAGATCGCGGGCATCCACGGCGGCGTCCAGATCGGCATCGTCCATGACGATCATGGAGGATTTGCCGCCCAGCTCCAGCAGGACCGGCTTCAGATATTTGGCCGCGGTGGCGGCGATCATCCGGCCGACATGGGTAGAGCCGGTGAAGGTGATGCGGCGCACGGCCGGGTGGGCGATCAACCCCTCGACGATGCGCGGCGCATCCGCCGGCGCGTGGCTGATGATGTTGACCACGCCCTTGGGTAATCCTGCATCCTGGAGTGCGGTACCGATCAGGCGATGGGTCGCCGGGCAAACCTCCGAGGCTTTGAGCACCACGGTATTGCCGCAAGCCAGGGGCAGAGCAAGCGCGCGCACGCCCAGGATCACCGGCCCGTTCCACGGGATCAACCCCAGCACCACACCCACCGGCTGGCGCACCGCCATGACAAGGCAGCCCGGCCGGTCGACCGGCACGATCTGACCGCTGATCTGGGTCGTCATCGCCGCGGCTTCGCGCATCATGCTGGCCGCCAGCGTCACATTGAATCCGGCCCAGGGAATGGTACAGCCGGTCTCCGCCACCATGGCGGTGGCGAAATCCTCGCGGCGCGCTTCCAGCCCGTCGGCCGCGCGCATCAGGATCGCGCGGCGTTCCGCCGGGCCTATAGCAGACCAGGCGGGGAAGGCCGCCTGGGCAGCTTCTACTGCGGCCAGCGCATCCTCGTGGGTTGCGGCAGCCGCACGCGTCGCCAGCCGATTGGTCATCGGATCAAGCCGCTCGAAGGTAGCGCCGTCGGAGGCAGGCCGGCCCTCATTGTCGATAAAAAGGTCAGCGTCCATGGGAAACCTCAGGCGAAGGGGCACGCACGGGGATGGCCGGGCGAGAGATATCGCCCGCCGGCTCGGCCGTGGCGTCATAGGCATAGACCCAGTTGGTCTTCATGCCGCCGCGATGCGGGTTGACGATCTGGTGAAATCTGAAGGCGAGGTCGCGGCGGAACTGCTTGAACGGTGTCGCCACGTGATAGGTCTGCTGGCGCGCCCGGGATTTCGAGCTGCACCTTGCGCGATCGGGGAATGCGGATGGCCTCGTATTCGGCCAGTGCCCGAGGGATCTCGCTATATCGGGCAAGGGCGCGGGCCAGCACATAGCCATCCTCGATGGCCATCGCCGCACCCTGGGCCATGAATGGCAGCATGGGATGGGCAGCATCGCCCAGCAGCGTGATGCGCCCCGACGACCATCCGGGCATCGGATCGCGATCGAACAGCCCCCATTTGAAAACCGTGTCCGCCTTGGCGAACAGCTTCAGCAGGTTGGGATGCCAGCCGGCGAAGGCGGCCAGCAGGGCCTCGCGGCTGCTGGCTGCGTTCCAGGATTTCCTCGACCGAGGCATCGACCTCCACGGTCGCGGCCACGTTCACCACGCTGCCACCGCGCAGGTAATAGGTCATGGCATGGGCATTGGGGCCCATCCAGAGCGAGGCATCGGGAGAGACGAAATCCAGCGGCTGTTTGTCGAAGGGAACGATGGTGCGAAAACAGGCATTGCCGGTGAATCGGGGCGCATCCGAGCCGAACAGATCCTTGCGCACGACCGAATGCAGCCCGTCGGCGCCCACGATGAGATCGGCCTCGATCTCGCGCCCATCGGCGAATGTCGCGACGGCAAAGCCTTCCTCCTGCCGAACCGCAACGCAAGGGGCCTGCAACACCGCCATGCCGGGCGCCAGCAGCGAGAGGAGCAATTCGTGCAGCTCGCGCCGGTGAACATGAAAGAAATTGGCGCCGTAGAGACGCGGACATTCATCGAGCAGCGGCGTGCGGAACATGACGCGCGCGGTGCGCCAGTTGCGCCCGACGATGGCGTGGGGCAGATAGCTGATCGCCCGCAGGCGCTCGCCCAGGCCCAGCGCGTTCAGCACTTTCACCGCATTGGGTGTCATCTGGATGCCGGCGCCGATCTCGCCGAACGCCACGGCGCGCTCGAAAATGCGGGCCTCGATCCCGCGCTGGCGCAGCGCACCCGCCAGCGCCGCCCCGCCGATACCGCCCCCGATGATTGCGACGCGAAGCCTGCGCTGCATCCAACTCTCCGCGTTGATCTTGAAATCCGCTTCGCTGCTATCGCAGCTGCATCCTGCCCCGCGCAGCAGACAGGTCCGGATCGCCGGCCGGGGGACCAGCCGGCGATCCGGTGCCCCGCCCCAACTAGCCGAGCGCGCGGCTCAGCTTCGCAGCGTCGCGTTGGCGGTTGTTGCGCGCCATGACGTAGTAGACCGGGCTGACCACGACCAGGCCGACCAGCCAGGAGATGTCGGAGCCGTCCAGCGATTTCGCGATGGGACCGGTAAAGAGCGGCGTCGACATGAATGGTATTTCGATGAGGATGCCACCGATGTAGCAGATGATCGCGGCGGCGTTGAAGCGGCCATAGATGCCGCCATCATCGCGGAAGAAGGACTTCACGTCATAGTCGCCGTGGCGGATCAGGTAGTAGTCCACCAGATTGATCGCCGTCCACGGAATCAGTGCGTAGAGCAGCAGGAAGATGAAGTTGGTGAAGTTGGTGATGAAGTCCGACTGGGCGTAGAGCGACATGGCGCCGCCGATGATCAGAATGAAGACGGATAGCGCCGTGCGGCCCACAGCACCCGGTTTCCAGCCTGGCGCGAAAGTTTGCCCGAACGTCACCATCCCCAGCACGCCGCCATAGACGTTGATGGCATTGCTGCAGGTGATGCTGAGCCCGAACAGGGCGATGATGACGAAGCCAGCCTTGCCGGTGGATGCGGCAAGCCCCGCCACCACATCGCCATTGGCCGCCGTCATGCCGATCAAGGCACCCAGCAGCTGCGGGATCAGGCAGCCCAGGGTGTTACCCCAATATGTCGACCAGAATGCGGCCTTGGGGCCTGTATCGGCGGGCAGATAGCGGGAATAATCCGATACGTTCGGCGCATAGCCCAGTTGTCCGATGGTGCTGACCGAGAGCGTGCCGAGAAATCCAACCATGCTGTACGTGCCCAGCGTGCCAAGATTGGCCGGAACGCCGGTCACGAAGATCACCCAGATGAATGAAAGCACGAGCGCCGCGCCCGAGAGATAGGTCAGCACACGGCCATAGGTGTGGATCAGGTCGTAGCCGTAGATCGCGACGGCAACACTGACCACCGCCACCAGCAGGACGCCCGTATTGCCACCCAGGCCCGGAAAGATGGTTTGCAGCGATTCCGCCCCCAGCACGTTCACCGAGACGAACCAGCCGACATAGTTCACCACCACGACGCCCACGATCAGGATGGCGCCGACCGAGCCGAACTGGCCGCGCGACTGCACCATCTGGGGCACGCCGAGGCGTGGCCCTTGCGCTGCATGGAGCGCCATGAAGATGCCGCCGATGAGATTGCCCAGGACGATGGCGAGCACGGCCGGCCAGAACGGCATGTGGAACTCGGTCGTCCCAATGGAGCCGAGGAAGACGTTGATGATCATGATGTTGGAGCCGAACCAGATGGTGAAAAGGTCGCGCGGGCGACCATGCCGTTCGGCAGCCGGTATCTGATAGATCGTTTCCTGCTCTACGCCCAGGCCGCCTTTGCCTGCGTTCATCGTTCCCTCCCCTTTTGTCAGATGCCTAAAGTCTCGTTGCGCCAGAGCCCCAAATTGTCGGCGTAGTCCCTAGCCGATCCGCAGGATCGGCTTAATCGTCTTGCCGCTTTCGCTGTCATGCATGGCTTCGTTGATCGCTTCGAACGGATAGAATTGGACCAGCCGGTCGAAGGGAAACCGCCCCTCGGCATGGAGTGCCATGAGTGCGGGAATGAAGGTCTGGGGCACGCTGTCGCCTTCGGCCACGCCCCGGATAGTCAACCCGGCGATCAGCAGTTCCATGACGTTGAACGAACCCATGACGCCGAGGCCCGGAACGCCGGCAACCCCGCAGGCGCCGCGAATGCCCAGCGCGCGAATTGCCTGATCCAGCACGGCCGGCCGCCCTGTCGCCTCTAGGGTGAAGTCCGCCCCGCCGCCGGTTATGTCCTTGATAGCCGCGACCGGATCGCGCTCACGCGGATTGATGGCGTGGGTGGCGCCCAGCTCCTGCGCCAGCGTCAGCCTGTTGGGCGAAATATCGACCGCGATGATCGTCTTTGCGCCGGCAATCCGCGCGGCCATGACCGCGCTCATCCCCACTGCGCCTGCACCGAAGGCCACGAAACTGGAGCCGTCATGCACCTTCAGTGAATTTAGTACCGCACCGGCCCCCGTCTGGATGCCGCAGCCAAGCGGCCCCAGAAGCTCCAGCGGCGCTTCCTTCGGCACCACGACGACGTTTCGCTCGCTGGCGATGGCGTATGTCGCGAAGGAAGATTGACCGAAGAACTGTCCGTGCAGCGGTTGCCCCGACATGTCGGTCGCGGCGTTGCTGCCATCGGGCCGGGCGCCGCTGAAGTTCAGCGCGATGAAATCCTTGCAATAGGCCGGCGCATTGTCCTGGCAGGGGGGGCACTGGCCGCAGGAAAGGAAGGACATGACGACGTGATCGCCCGGCTTGATCGAGGTACAGCCCGCGCCGACTGCTTCGACGATTCCGCTGCCCTCATGACCCAGCACCAGCGGCAGCGGAATTGCGAACACCTGGTCGCGCATGTTGACGTCGGTATGACAGATGCCGCTTGCCACCACGCGTACGAGGATCTCGCCCGCCCGCGGCTCGCCGATCTTCCCGTCTTCCAGGATCAGCGGCCCGCCCTTCTGGCGGACAACGGCGGAGCGCAGGTCGCGCAAACCTGCCTCCGGGAGCCGGCTGGTTCGATCGGTCGCCGCGGCCGCACGCCCGGCTATACTGTCAGATCGCATACCGTATACGATCAGCAAAAGCCCGGGCGGTCAATATGCAATTTGTCCGATGGCCCCGCGGCCCCCTGCCCGCTGCCGCCATGGTGGCGAGGGGCCGTGCATTCGCGACCTTGGCGGGTGGTATCACATATCGTATACAGGGGAAAATCAAGGCGGCGACGATGGACAGCAAGACAAGAACGGCCCCGCAGCTACCGGAAACACGCGCCGGTATCGTGAGCAAGGAGCCGATCCACGAACAGATCCTGCCCTATATCCGCCAGGACATCGTCACCAACCGCTGGAAGCCCGGCGACCGCCTGCCCGAGCCCGCGCTCTGCCGCGAGTTCGGCGTCTCGCGCACGCCCTTGCGCGATGTGCTGAAAATTCTGGAACGCGAGGGGCTGGTGCGCCTGCTGCCCCATGTGGGCGCGGTCGTCACCGAACTGGATCCGCCGGACTTGAGCGAAAAATTCGAAGTGCTGGCGGCACTCGAGCAGATTGCCGCCATGAAGGTAGCGCGCAGCCGGCCGAAACAGGCCGTGCGCGAGATCGAGCGCCTGCACCAGGCCATGGTGGAAGCCTCGGCCAAGGGGCAGCGCAACCGCTATTACGAACTCAACGACCAGTTTCACCGCGCCATTGTCACCGGCGCGGAGAACGCCACCCTCTCGGCGATGCACGAGACCATCATGTGGCACGTCTATCGTGCGCGTCATCAAGTCAACGAAGACGAGCCGCTGCGCAAGACCTCCGTCCAGCATCAGGCCGTTCTGGTGAACCATATCCTGGCCGGACGCGAGGAAGAGGCTGGGCGCGCCATGCGCCAGCATCTGGAAGAAGTCGGGCAGAAGGTTTTGGCCCGCATGCGGGCGCTTGCGCTGGAATCGGCCAAAGGCGTCAAGGCCGCCCGGCGAGGAAAGGCTCGATAGCGGCGAAGAAGCCGTCGAAATCGTCCCAGGGAATCATATGGCCGGCGCCGGCCATCGTTATGGCCTGCAGCGAGGGCATCAGGGCCCGAAGCTCGGCGATCTCGCACGGGCGCACCATATCGGCCTTGCCCGCGGTTACCAGCAAAGCGGGAACGCGGATCAGGGGCAGATCGGCGTGGATATCCTCGCTATCGAAACCCCGGCAGGTTTCGACGATGGCCCGTTCATCGCAGGTATGCAGCCACTCGGCACGCAGCCGCAGTTGTTCGTCGCTCCAGCCGGGCAAAAAGCGCCGCATGACCTCGATTCCAGCACCAGCGCGGGCCAGGTGAATGGCTTCGAGAAACCAGTCGGGCTTGACCGGAAAGGGCCGCCGTCCCGGGCCGCTGACCGGCGGATCGACCAGAACGAGCCGCGTTAGGCCTTGGCCAAATTTGCTGGCGAGGCGCACGCCGATTCGCGCACCCATGGAATGACCCAGCAATATGTAGCCTTTGAGGGCCAGGCCTTGGGTAAAGGCCTCCACATCGCCGGCATAGCTATCCAGTGAATAATCAAGCGAAGCATCTGCTTGCGACAGGCCGCGGCCCCGGATGTCGAGCACATGGACATCGAAGGCGCTCGCCAGTCTTTGCGCCACAAAACCCCAGGTGATGGCCGGGCTGGTGATGCCCGGCACGATCACGATCGGCTGGCCCTGGCCGCCATAGCGCAGATAGTGCTGGCGAATCCCATTGGCAAAGAGATTGGCGCCATAAAGCAGGCGGTCGGCTGCGCGTGACGATGGCGCGCTGTCAGACAGGCTGCGCATGGAACTGTTGTCCGTTCCCGGTGAGATGACGCAGCAGAAGCTGCGCTGCGACCGGCAGCGATTGCGCATGGCGGGTGCAAATTGAAAGGGAACGAAAGGCCCAGCGATCGATAAGGCGGATCGCGGCCAGCCCCATGGCATCGCCATAGGGAAGGATGCAGGCCTCCGGCAGAAAGCCGATACCCAATCCCGATTGAACCATGTGGCGAAGGGCATCGAAACTCGCCACCCGGATCGTCAATCGCAGCTCGCGGCCGAGATCGGCCGCCGCCTGAAATACCTGGGCCTGCAGGGAGCTGCCCTCCTGCAATCCTACCTGTTCGAAGCCGAGCGTCTCCTCGAAGGCGATCTCCGGCCGTCCTGCAAGGGCGTGATCGCGCCGCACCAGCGCGCAGATCCGGTCCTGGCGATAAGCAATCGTCTCCAGCGGCCCCGCCGGCACCGATGCCGCGACGATGCCAAGATCGGCCACACCGCTCTGCACCTGGCGGATCGTCTCGCGGCTCGTCTCCTCATGCAGCTGGACCCGGATGCCGGGACAAGCCGCCAGGAATGCTGCCAGCTCCTGCGGCAGGAACTGCACGATCGACGAGGTATTGGCGGAGATCCGCACATGGCCGCGAACGCCGCGGGCAAATTCACTCATTTCGCTTCGCAGTCGCTCCTGGATGGCGAACAGGCTTTGGGCATGATGAAACAGGGCCTCGCCCGCGGCCGTCGGATCCACGCCCTTGGCTTGCCGGATAAGCAAGGCGGTATCGAGCTCGATCTCCAGATCGCCGATGCGCTTGGAGATGGCGGAAGCCGCGATGTTCATGCGGGCAGCCGCTCGCGCAATGCTGCGCTCCTCCACTACCGTCACGAACAGGCGAAGCGTCAAGGGATCGATATCTTTCACTGGGCCCATTCCCCGCGGGGCGACCGCGATCAGATCGGCATCGGCCGTTCCGCGCGTGCTGCGAGGGCCGATGGATTGGCCGAGGCTATCATCCTGATATGACCTCCGGCCAGCGCACCATCGATGCGGCTCGCGGCGGCCGCTGCTTCAAGCAGCGCCTCGATATCGAGTCCGGTTGAATAGCCAAGGCGTTCGCTGAAATACACCACATCCTCGCTGGCGATATTGCCGGTGGCGCCGGGCGCAAACGGACAGCCGCCGAG
This sequence comes from uncultured Alphaproteobacteria bacterium, assembly GCA_963770335.1. GTDB lineage: Bacteria > Pseudomonadota > Alphaproteobacteria > Dongiales > Dongiaceae > DASXQK01. Next base: position 200,322 of record CAVYPG010000009.1, on the reverse strand, counting down.
CCCCGCGATAGCGGCGTCGATGGTCCGCACGCCGGATTCAAGCGCTGCCCATACATTGGCGATGCCGAAACCGTAAGTATCATGGGCATGAAAGGCGAAGCGGGCGGTATCGCCGCACCGGCGGCGCAAGCCAGCGAACAGATCGCGGACCGAGCATGGCGAGGCCTTGCCTGTCGTGTCGCAAATGCCGATCTCGATGTCGTCACGCAATGACAAGGCGAAGTCCACCAGCCGGAACACGGCCGATTGCGGCACCTGCCCCTCGAAGGGGCAATCAAAACATGTGGCGAGATTGAGGCGGAAAATGCCCCGCGCCTCGCTATCCCAGCTTTGCAGCACCCGAGCCAGCTCGTCGAGAGATTGCGTCATGGAGCGGCGCACATTGCGCTGGTTGTGGCTTTCGCTGGCCGAAATCACATAGACCAGGTTGGTGGCCCGCGCCCGGCGCGCCAATTCGGCACCCTTGAGATTGGGCACCAGCACGGCGGCCTGGACATGGGGAAAGCGGCGAACCGCCGACAATACCTCGGCCACGTCGCGCATCTGGGGCAAGGCTGCCGGGCTGACGAAGGAGCCGACCTCGATTCGCCGCAACCCCGCCGCGACAAGCTGCTCGATCAGCGCGATCTTCTGCGCCGTGGGGATGAAGGGCCCGATTGACTGGAAACCATCGCGGGGACCAACCTCGACGATGTCGATCTCGCTACCTGCGATATTCGCAAAGGCGGCCATTCAAATCACCCTGGCCTGGCGCAGTGCTTCGATCTGCACGGCGCTCAAGCCGAGCAGCCCGCCATAGACCTGCGCGTTGTGCTGGCCCAGCGACGGCCCGGCCCAGGCGATGACCCCGTTGTCGCCATCGAATCTCGGCACGATCCCGGGATGCAGCACCGGCCCGAAGACGGGATCGCTCACGGTTCTGATCATGCCGCGCGCATGGAAATGCGGATCGGCGGCGCAATCGGCGATGGTGTAAATGCGGCTCGCCGGGATTTCTGCGGCCTCCAGCGCTGCCTCGGCCTCCTGTGACGTGAGGCCGGCGACCCAGCCGCCGATGATGGTATCGAGCAGCCCGGCATGAGCCACCCTCTGGCGGTTGGTGACAAAGCGCGGATCGCTGGCCAGGTCCGGCTGGCCCAGCAGTGCGGCAAGCCGGCCAAAGATGCGATCGGAATTGCCGGCAATGCAAAGCCAATTGCCGTCGGCGCAGTAATAGGCGTTGGAGGGCGCATTGGTCGGCAGCGTCGAGCCGCTGGGCTCGCGCACGACATTCAGCGCGCCATATTCGGTCAGGCATCCCTCCATCAGGCTGAAGACCGCCTCGTAAAGCGCCGTATCGACCCGCCGCCCGTGGCCGGAGCCGGTGACGTCGCGCTGATAGACGGCCGCCAGCAGGCCAATAACTGCGTAAAGGCCGGCGAGGCTGTCCGACAGGCTGACACCGGTGCGCACCGGCGGCAGATCGCTCACCGCCTTCGGGAAGGCCGTCAGATGGCGGATGCCGCCGATGGCTTCACCGATCACGCCGAAGGCGGCGCGCTCGCGGTAAGGACCGGTTTGGCCAAAGCCGGATATGCGGGTCAGGATGCAGCGTGGATTGATCTGTTCGATCTCGGCCGGGCCCAGCCCCCAGCGCTCCATCTGGCCCGGCCGGAAATTCTCCAGCACCGCGTCGCTCGCCGCGATCAAGCGGCGCGCCAGCTCCCGGCCCTCGGCGGTCTTCACGTCCAGGGTGATGCAGGTCTTGTTGCGCGCATGCACCGACCACCAGAGCGACCTGCCATCGATGGCTAGACCCCAGCCCCGGGCCGGATCGCCGCCATCGGGTGGTTCGACCTTGATGACCTCCGCCCCCAGATCGGCCAGCAGGCGTGCCGCGAAAGGGCCTGCGATGTAGTGGCCGAACTCCACAACACGAAGCCCGCTCAGCGGGCCACGCTTGTCCTTCGCTGGAGAGATGCCAGGGGAGGTAGCGGGCGACAGACAAACCGCCGAATTCGCCATGACGGTTTCATTTTCCCGTTCTACGGTGACAATCCCCGCAGTCATAGTGAGGATCGGCTGCATCACCAGTCGCAAATCGGCACGGCCGTCATCGCCAATCGATATGGCACCCAGGCGCCGACACTGAGGAACCTATGTCGAATATTCCCGCCGACGTTTTTACCGAACCTGACGATTACTCACCGGATACGCTCGCCAATCTCGGCCCGCTGCGCCGCCTCGCCGGACTGTGGCAATCCGATCAGGGCGTGGACATCAACCCCAAGGCGGAGGGCCCCGAACGGCGCGTGTTCCGGGAGCAAATCCGCATGGATCCGATCGATCCCCAGACCAATGGCCCGCAGCTGCTCTACGGCTTGCGCTACCACACCCACATCAATACGGCCGAGGAAGCCATAACTTTCCACGACCAGGTGGGTTATTGGCTGTGGGAACCGGCCACCGGGCTGATCATGCAGACCATCGCCATCCCGCGCGGGCAGGTCGTGCTGGCGGGCGGAACGGCCGCGCCGGATGACAAGCGCATTTCGGTGGAGGCACGGCGCGGCGATACGCGCTTTGGCATCTGCTCGACCACGTTTCTCGAGGCGGCCTTTCGCACCGACTATTACCGCATCGACATTACCTTCAACGCCGATGGCAGCTGGAGCTATGTGACGCGCACGGATTTGGCGGTGCGTGGCACCACGCCCGCCTTCGACCACCGCGATACCAATACGCTGCGGCGGATCGCGCTGCCTCAACCGAACCCGCTTGTCGATCTGCTGAAGGGCAGCAAGCCGGGCAAGACCTAAAGCCGAGACATAATGGGCGGGTTTTTCGCGCTTCCTGCATGAATCGACAAAGCAGGCCTCGCCGCTTCACGTCCTGGCGCCCATATATAGGGCGTTGGCCACCTCAGGCCTGTCCGAGCGATTTACCTGCTCAAAGATTCATTTTGAAGATTGGAAATACCGATGGCCCGCAGTCGCAAAGGCGCACCAGGCAAACACTTCCAGCCCCAGGACCATGCCCATGCCGCCCATCAGGCGGAGGCCCTCCGCCACAACGCGAAAAACCCTGAGCGCCGCGTTGAGACAGACGGCAAGGTCCAGACCGGAACGACCGAGCATCCTGTGGAGATTACCCCGAGAGGCCCGAGAAAGGGTCAATAAGCTCGGCAATGAGGCAATGAGAAAGGCGCCGTCCGTACGATGGGGGAACCGCGCGGACGGCGACTTGATATTCCTAGGCGATGCCGAATTTTCGGGCTATTCGGCCCCGTAACGCGCCTTGCGCACGTCATGCCTGTTTTACGCCCCTGCCGGAAGGCAAAATGTTCAAAATTGAACGGCGCTGGCGATGCCGCCATTCCAGGCTGTTCGCATGATGATCACTGAACTGACCGAAGCGGCGAGCATCGAGCTGCTCTCTCGCGCGCATCTCGGGCGGCTGGCCTGTACCCAGGGTCTGCAGCCCTATGTGACGCCGTTCTATTTCGTCTACGACAATCACTACCTCTACAGCTTTTCCACCGTCGGACAAAAAATCCAGTGGATGCGCGTCAATCCGCTCGTCAGCGTCCAGACCGATGAGATCGTCAATCAGGAGCAGTGGCAAAGCGTTGTCGCTTCCGGCCGCTATGAAGAGCTGCCCGATACGCCTGACTGGGCCGTAGAACGCGGAACTGCCTCGGCGCTATTTCAACGAAATGCCGTGTGGTGGGAACCCGGTATCGCAAAGACGACTCTCAAGAGCGGCGAGCGTTTGATGCTCCCGGTCGTGTTCCGCATCCATCTCACCCGGATCACCGGCCACCGCGGCGAACGCTAGCAAGCTGCCCGGCTGTGGAACGGCCAATGGCCGTCCGGTTGCTGACCCTCAGGCGAAACTGGCCTGCATCGCGCCTGGCGAGAATACAGCCGGCGGCGCGTTTCTTTGCCGTGCCGGCATTTCGCCGCCCTCGAGATCGAGCATTCTCTTGAGCTCACTGCGGGCACGGCCTACCCGGCTCTTGATCGTGCCGATGGGGCAGTTGCATATCACCGCCGCCTCGCCATAGGCATAGCCTTCGGCGCCAACCAGCACGAGTGCTTCGCGTTGCTCGGCCGGCAACAGCGAGAAGACGCGATGGAAATCGTCAAATTCCAGTCCGGCCTGCTGATCCGCCGGCGTCGAGTAGACTTCGAGATCGGCTGCCTCGATCGGCCGGATAGAGCCGCGGTTACGGCGCAATTCGTTGAAATAGCCGTTGCGCAGGATGGTGAATATCCAGCCCTTGAAGTTCGTCCCCGGCAGATACTGACTGGCGGCGCCAAGCGCCCGCACGATCGCGTCCTGGACCAGATCGTCGGCCTGGTCGACGTTGCGCGCCAGCGCACGCGCATAGGCGCGCAGGTTGGGCAGGCAATCCAGAATGTCGCGGTCGATGATACTGGCCATGAGTTCAATCCCCTTGTTCGCGTAACGATTTATTTGATTGTTGTCTGAAGCGACTGGCCCGTTACGCAGCCTCGCAACTTTACTTACGCGCCCTACTTACGCCCCCGCTCGAATCGGCGCTGTTCAATCCGGCACATAGTGCAGGATTGAACGGCGGCTACGCGGTGCGCCGGCTGAAGAACACGAGCAGGGCACCGGCAATAACGGCGCCCACGCTGGCGATATCGGGAACATCCACATGATGCTGTTCGGAGACCGAGGCCGTAATCGGGCCCATAGCGACCACTTGCTTGTCGGTGCTGTAGGAGAATCGCCCGAACACGAGCCCGGCTATGCCGAGGACGACCAGAACTACGCCTGCCATTGCCATGGGTTTCATTGCCAATCCCTTCGTTGATGAATGAAGCGTCTTGATCGGTAGCAGGCTGCCTGAATCGGGGCTAAATGCGCCCCATCAGGACCAGCACGATGACAACGATGAGCACAAGGCCGAGCCCGCCTGTCGGGTAGTAGCCCCAGCTGCTGCTGTGCCGCCAGGTCGGCAGCGCGCCGATAAGCACGAGTATGAGAACAATGATCAGAATTGTTCCGAGGCTCATCACATGACCCAATATTCAAAGGTTCACGCATCGCCCCAAACTGTTGGTGTCTGGCCAGGAGGCGCGGGCGTTTGGTTAATGGCGTGGCGCTTGCAGGATATTTGCGCCATGCAGGCCGGCCAGTACGGCCGGCAGGAGACCGGATTTCTGCCAGAAAGATCACGATAGCCGATCGAAGAAGGCTACACTGTACAGAATGGTACAGAGCGGCATGGCATGCACTCGGAGAACCCCGGCGGCTATAGGCGCCTAGCGCCCTGTCCGTTAGTGGACGGCTGCGGCGCGGGCGAACTGCTAAGCAGCCTGGCCCAAACGTGGCCAGACAGGGGACATCGACATGCCGGCGAAAACGCCTTGCTGCCAGCGACTATTTGACGCTGAATTTCGCGATTTCCGGCAATTCCGGCAGTCTTTGCCGCCAAGTACGGCTAGGATGGCCCGGCCGTGAGACAACGCCCTGGATCGAACGGCAAAGGCCGTGGTCAATCGGTGTCTCGCGGGGAAACATCAGGGAGGATGCCGGTGCGCGCAGCAGCGAAGAAAACAAAGGTAAAGACAAACGGCGGTTCTGCACCGGCTACGTCTGTGGCGCCCGCAGCGCGATTCGACGCCCAGGCATTTCTGATGTCCGTGGGAAGCGGACGTTCGACAAAGAAATATCCGGCGAACAAGACCATTTTCCAGCAGGGCGATGCTGCCGATACCGTCTGCTACATCCAGAAGGGCAAGGTCAAACTCACCGTCGTTTCCAAGCAAGGCCGGGAAGGCGTCATCGCAATACTTAGTGCAGGCGACTTCTTCGGCGAGGGATGTCTCGCCGGGCAGCCGCTGCACATGGCAACTGCCGCATCCATGGCAGAGTGCATGATCGTCCGAATCGAGAAGGAAACGATGATCCGGGTGCTTCACCAGGAACCCAAGCTTGCCGAAATGTTCATGGCATTCCTGCTCTCGCGCAATATCCAGTTCGAAGCGGATCTGGTCGATCAGCTGTTCAATTCCAGCGAGCGGCGGCTCGCGCGCGTCCTCCTGCTGCTCGCCAATTTCGGCAAGGAGGGAAAACTGGAAACGGTCATCCCGCGGATCAGCCAGGATGTTCTGGCAGCGAAAGTCGGGACCACCCGTCCACGGATAAACTTCTTCATGAACAAGTTCCGCAAGCTCGGGCTGATCGAATACAACGGTGGCCTGAAGGTGCATAGCGCGCTGCTGAACGTCATCGTCCACGACTAGTCTGTTAATCGGGGAGGCCGGGTTCACGAGGGACCCGCTTGCCCTTCAAAAGGGGAAATTCATGTCCGGCGAAAGCATTCTTGTCATTCTGGTTGTCGGTGTGGTTGCGGGCTGGCTCGCGGGCAAAATCGTCCGTGGCACCGGGTTCGGCCTTATCGCCGATCTGTGCATCGGTATTGTGGGCGCTTTGATCGGCGGCTGGCTGCTGCCGCGCCTCGGCATTCACCTTGCCGGCGGCATCGTCGATGCAGATCATCTCGGCGACTGTTGGCGCCATCCTGCTTCTGATCGTGCTCAGGCTCGTGAGGGGCCGCGGGCGCTGATAGCCTCGGCGTAGCTGCTCCACTCACGCCGCGCCGCGCCAGTTGCTCTGCCTGGGGCGTAGCCGGGGCAGGCACAAGCGCGGCGCTGGCTGATATTGCGGTTCATGTCCTGTTCAGGACATCCCTGATCCTTCACATTCGCTACGGTTGATTCCTCGATGCGAATCCAGGCCAGCAGTTTGGCGGCGCCCGCGCCGCGCGACAACGCTCGCCCTGACCCGCACCAACACGACACTCGGATCTTATTGCTCCCGGCGCCCTTTCGCGCCGGTGCGGTCCCTTTTGGAGGCAAGAAGCGATGACAAAACCTTTGTCGATGATGTTCAGAAGAATCGGCCTGGCAACAGGCGCCGGATTGATCGCCCTTTCGGCATCAACCTTCGTCAGCCCTATCACCATGGCCGCGGCACCCGTAACCAATGCTGGCCAGGTTCCGCCCAACCAGCCGCCGTCCGCGAAAGACCAGAAGAAGAGTCCCAATAACGGCGGAACCCAGAACGGCCAGACGCAGAATGGCCAACCCCAGAACGGCAAGCCCCAGAACGGCCAGGCTCAAAACGGCCAGGCTCAAAATGGCAAGCCGATCTATCAAAACAACGGCCAAACCAACAACGGCCAAACGACCAATGGGCAACCGAAGAATGGCCAGTCCCAGAATGGCCAGTCCCAGAACGGCCAGTCCCAGAACGGCGCAGTCCCAGAACGGCCAGTCCCAGAACGGCCAGGCCCAGAATTGGGGCCAGCAGAACGGTCAGTCCCATACCCAAAACCCGCACTACGACTGGACCGTCCTATCAGCCCGGCCATCAGCCGGCCCAGTGGCAGCAACATCAGCAAGATTTCAACCCGCGCGCCTACGAAATCAATGGCGACTCCAGGAACCGTTATCACTGGCAGCATTATGTGCAGCCACGCGGCTGGTACTATCAGCGCTGGGTCTATGGCCAGACCCTGCCGCCGGCATTCTGGGGCCGCGAATACTGGCTCGACGGCTACGCGCAGTTCGGATTGATCAATCCGCCCTATGGCTATGTCTGGGTGCGCTATGGCGACGACGCCATGCTGCTTGCCGTCGCCAGCGGCATCATCCTCAGCGTCCAGTACAACGTTTTCTACTCGTAAGCCGCAGCATTGGAGCCTTGAACAGCATGACAGGCGCGGCGTTGGTCGAATTCACAGATCAACGTCGCGCTTGTCATGGTTAGCGTGCTAAGAACCGGGCTTGGCCCGACCGTCGGCCCCCCATTACCGGCCAACGTCCCGTTCCCTCACACGAAAAACCGGAGGCTCCCATGCCGCTCGAATTCGACGAGAGCCCCGCAGTCTATGACTTCGCACGCAATGCCGTCATGTTCACGGCCATGAACGGGCGCAGGCTGGTGCGCTTTCGCGTTACCAACCACGCCCTTGCCAACATGGCGAAATGCCAGACCGGTTCGGAGATCGAGATGCTGGCAGCCTATAACTCTCATGCCGAACAGATCCACCAGATCGCCGCGCGAAAATTCGGCCAGCGCCTGATCGACACCGACGGAACCGTCCTGGTGATTGAGCGCGACGTTGACCAGCTCGCCACACCTGCCGCCGCTTCCGACACAGCAAATTGATTAAGGAATAAAAGGTTGGATAAAACGCATCCCCATTTGGGGGCGACTTATAAGACGGTCGCTCAGGACAATGGAACCTACAATGTGGAGGTAACCGTCCCCGGCTCGGCTGTCGTGACAATCAGCGAATTCAAGACAGAAGAAACGGCGGCGACCTGGATTGCCGATCACCAACGCCAGATCTCGCAAGGCACCCTGGCGCGAGCGAAATTCAACCGCTGGGCCCCGGCCAAGGATACGCCAAAGGCCTGAACCGGCTACCCGCCGGCGCGATCGGTTGAATTAGCCTCCCGAATGCTCGACATCCTCGCCCAGCACGGCCGTCCAGTCGTGCTTGCGATGCTCATAGACGGAGAATCGGGGCGGCGGAAACGCCGGATCGGCAAACGCGCCCAAGGGTATGGCGGTGATGCCGGGCGTGCCCTCGATGGCATAGGCCAGCGTCGAGCCGCAGTTGGGGCAAAATCTGTAAGTGACCATGCGGCCGCTATCGGCGGTGCGTTCCCAGCTCGATGATTTCCCCGAAACGGTGATCTGCGCATCCGGCCAGCGCGCTTGCGCGGCAAAGGCGCTGCCCGTGCGCTTCTGGCAGGCGAAGCAGTGACAGACGGATATGCGTACCGGCTCGCCCACACATTCGGCGCGAAGCTGGCCGCAGCGGCAGCTTGCTAGCCTGGTCGTCATGATGCGGACCTATCTATTCCCATATCGAGGCAGCGTCGCATTACACGTACGAAGCCTCCGAGGATTGGCGCGTGACTTTGCCGGCGCGCACATCGTCCACCGAGGCAGCCATTGCGGCCAGCAGCGCGTCGACAGGGCCGTTTTCCACCACCGGGTTCATCGTGAAATGCAGCCCCTCCGGATCGATGACGCGGCCATGGGGAAATCCACGCTGCTTCAAGCCGACGCTAACGGCGAAGATATCGATCTCGGGTGCCGTCACCAGCAGGACACCCGCTTCCGGTGGCGCCAGGGGTTTCAGATGGCCGATGGCGCCAAGGCCCTCGACCAGCCGTTTCGTCGTGTCGAGCGTCTGGCGCGCCAGCGCCAGATAACCGCCGCGGCCCAACCGGCGCATGGTCGCCCAGGCCGCTGCTGCTGCACGCGCGGGCCGCGTGCCGACCAGACATTCCGTCGTGTAGGTGCCGCAGGGCCAGCCGCCGAAGGAGAACTGCAGGTATTTTCTATGCTCGCCGTTTTTCAGAGTGAGTGACGACATGCCGAGCGGCGTATGGCCGAATTTGTGCAGGTCCGCCGATATCGAGCAGACGCCTTCGATCGACAATTCCCAAGGCGGCAGCTTTTCACCGGCCGCCCGATAGAAGGGAAGCAGGAACCCCCCGATGCAGGCATCGACGTGGCACCAAAGGCCGTGCTCGCGGGCGAGTGATGCGATGGCCGGAATGGGATCGATCAGCCCATGGGGCCAGCTCGGCGTCGATCCGACGATGGCAATGGTCATTCGGTGTGATGGCGCGCGCCATGGCGGCAACGTCGGCGCGCCAGTCCGGGCCCTGGGGCACGCGCACGGCCTTGAGACCGAGCAGGGCCGCCGCCTTGTTGAAGGCGGGGTGTGCCGAATAGGGCAGCAGGATCTCCGGCTTTGTTCGCTCGGGCCGCTCCGCCGCCGCCCAATCGCGGGCTGTCTTCATCGCGAGAAGAATGGATTCGGTACCGCCCGTGGTCAGGCAGCAATGAGCGCCCTCCGGCGCTTCCAGGATATCCAGGACCATCCCCTCGATTTCGGACAGCACCTTGTTGAGGCTCGGCTGGTTGTATTTTCCCAGCCACTGGTCGTTGAAGAAGATGTTGCTGACGGCCATGGCGGTTGCATGAATATCGCCGGCCGGCTCCGGCCAGTGGTACCAGAACGCGCCATGCGTCCAGTCCACATCCCTGGTCTTCGGGCCATAGATTTCGTTGCGCAGATCGATCCAGTTGCCGCCCTCTGCCGGCATACGAAAACGGCTCATGGATATCCCCCTGCTGCCATTGGCGTCATGCGATGAACGCGCCACGCAGCGCGCTACCGCAAGGGAGCAGGATATCGTTGGCTTGTGCCAAGGAACAGATGAACCGGAGACAGCCGGCGCCCGCAAAAAAGACGGCCTGCTTTCGGCAGGCCGTGCTTCAAACTCAGACGTCTGACGTCCGGTCAGGTATCCAGGAAGCTGCGGAGTTTCCGGCTGCGGCTGGGATGCTTCAGCTTGCGCAGCGCCTTCGCCTCGATCTGGCGGATACGTTCGCGGGTGACCGAGAACTGCTGGCCGACTTCCTCCAGCGTGTGGTCGGTATTCATGCCGATGCCAAAGCGCATGCGCAGCACACGCTCCTCGCGCGGCGTCAGGCTCGCCAGCACCCGCGTCGTCGTCTCGCGCAGGTTCGCCTGGATGGCGGCATCGAGCGGCAGCACGGCGTTCTTGTCCTCGATGAAGTCGCCCAGATGGCTATCCTCCTCGTCGCCGATCGGCGTCTCGAGGCTGATCGGCTCCTTGGCGATCTTGAGGACCTTGCGCACCTTCTCCAGCGGCATGGCGAGCTTTTCGGCCAGTTCCTCCGGCGTCGGCTCGCGGCCGATCTCGTGCAGCATCTGGCGCGAGGTGCGCACCAGCTTGTTGATCGTCTCGATCATATGCACGGGGATGCGGATGGTGCGCGCCTGGTCGGCGATCGAGCGGGTGATCGCCTGGCGAATCCACCAGGTGGCGTAAGTCGAGAACTTGTAGCCGCGGCGGTATTCGAACTTATCGACCGCCTTCATCAGGCCGATATTGCCTTCCTGGATCAGGTCGAGGAATTGCAGGCCGCGATTGGTGTATTTCTTGGCGATGGAAATGACGAGGCGCAGGTTCGCCTCCACCATCTCCTTCTTGGCGCGGCTGGCCTCGCGCTCGCCGCGCTGGATGATGCCCACCACACGGCGGAATTCCGGCAGCGGCAGCAAGGTTGCTTCGCCCACCAGCAGGATCTGGCCGCGCAGGACCTTCACTTCTTCCTTGTGCTTGCCGCTGAAATCCTTCCAGCCCTTGCCGGTCAGCTTGGCGAGGTTGCCGATCCAGCGCGGGTTGTGCTCGGTGCCGTGATAGCGCGCGATGAAATCCTCGCGCTTCACGCCGGTCTTCTGCGCCAGGCGCAGCAGCTGGCCCTCGAAGCCGATGAGGCGCCGGTTCAGGTTATAGACCTGGTCGACCAGCTGCTCGATGCGGCCGTTATTGAGCTTGATGGTGCGCATGAGGCCGCTGAGCTCGGCCGTCAGCGCCACGATCTTCTTCTCGCTCTGCGGGGTCGGCTTGGTGCCTTCGTTATATGTCGCAAGGCGCTTGACCAGCAGCTTGTCGATCTTCTTGAAGATGGCCGCGATCTTGTCGAGGGTCTCGCCCACGCCGGGCAGCAGTTCCTGCTCCATCGCCGCCAGCGAGACATTGGCTTCTTCGCCGCCGTCGCCGTCGGCATTGGCGCCCTCGGCTTCCGGCTCCTCGGCTTCGGTCTCGGCCGCCTCTGCCTCCTCGCCCCCGCCGGCAACCGCGATCGCCGCGGCGTCGGGTGCGCGGCCATAGGTTGCGTCGAGATCGATGATGTCGCGCAGCAGCATCTCGTTGCGCTGCAGGCGGTCGCGCCATTCCAGCAAGGCGCGATAGGTCAGCGGGCTTTCGGCGATGCCGCCGATCATCATGTCGCGGCCGGCCTCGATGCGCTTGGCGATGGCGATTTCGCCCTCGCGGGAGAGCAGCTCGACGCTGCCCATCTCGCGCAGATACATGCGCACGGGATCGTCGGTGCGGCCGATATCGGCATCGTCCAGATTGCCGCCGCTGCGCCCTTCCTCATCGTCATTGGCGGCGGCTTCGCCGGCAGGCGGGCGCCTTTTCGGCCGGTGCTGCGGCACCCTCGTCGGGTTCCTCGCTCTCGACCAGGTTGATGCCCATCTCGTTGAGATTGGCCATGGTGTCCTCGATCTGCTCCGAGGACATCTCCGTCTGCGGCAAGGCGGCGTTCAGCTCATCATAGGTGATGTAGCCGCGCTCCTTGCCCCGCGCGATCATCTTTTTGACCGCAGCGCTGAATCCATCCATCAGCGGGCCGTCGCCGGCCTCTTCGCGGGTTTCGGTGGTTTCGCCTTTTGCCGGGGCCTTCGCCGCCATGATTTTCAAAATCCTGCCAATACGGGAGCGCTAGCCCCCTTGTTCCGGTCCATCGATGTCACGCCGGTGGCTTTCGCCGTCCAGCGCCAGGTCGCGCGCCCGTTCGAAGCGGGTCTGTGTCTCGTCGGTCAACGCCTCGCCGAACTGGCGCGCCGCCGCGTCGGCCTCCTGCTGCATCGCCCGCTCGCGCAGCAATCCCAGCACATGATCCAAGCCCTCGCCCGCCGTCTCCAGCGAGGCCGACGGCAGGGTAAAGCGGTTAAGACCCGCCCGTCGCAGAATTTCAGGCAGAATGGCCGCGAAGCCCTGCGAGATCAGATGGTCTTTTAACCCCTCAGGGTCAAGCTCTGAATGATGCGCGGCGTGGTCTATAATGGCCTGACGAACCTTGTCAAGTTGGCCCGGCGGCAGATTCAGATGGGCCAGGGTTTCGATTCGGGGCGCCACCAACACGGGGTGGTTGATAAGGGTCGCGAGGATCACCTCCCCTTGTAGGCGCAGCTGGTCGGGGGCCGCCTGGCGAACTGCCTCGCCGCCCATGGCCGGCGGCGGGCCAAACCGGCGCTTTTCGCCCTTGCGATCCCCACCTGCCCAGGGCCGGCCCTGCTGGCTCGCCTGCCCTTGCCCCGGTTTTCCCTGACCAAACAGCGCGTCCAGCCGCCGGTCGAAATCCGCTCGATAGGCCTCCTGCACCGGCCGGTCGGCGATCCGCGACAGCCTCTCGCGGACCTCCTGGCGCAGGCCGGCGCGGCGCTCCGGCGTATCGAAACTGCGCCCCTGCACCCCGCCCCGCCAGACCATCTCGGCCAGGGGCTGGGCCGCATCCAGCACGGCGCGCATGGCGGCCGCCCCTTGGGCGATGATCAGGGTATCGGGATCCTCGCCCGCCGGCAGCAGGGCAAAGCGCAGGGATTGCCCGGGTTTGAGCAGCGGCAAGGCTCGCTCGGCGGCGCGCGCCGCGGCTCTTTCACCAGCGCCGTCACCATCGAAGCAGAGGGTCGGCTCCGGCACCAGGCGCCAGAGCTCACCCATCTGTTCTTCGGTCAGCGCCGTGCCCAGCGGGGCCACCGCCTGGGCAAAGCCCGCCTGGGCCAGCGCGATCACATCCATATAGCCTTCGGCGACGACGATCTCGCCGGCATCGCGCGCCGGGCGCAGGGCCTGGCCCAGCCCATAGAGCGTGCGGCCCTTGTGGAAGAGCGGCGTCTCCGGCGAGTTCAGATATTTGGGCTGGCCTTCGCCCAGGATGCGCCCGCCGAAGGCGATGATGCGCCCGCGCCGGTCGGCGATGGGAAAGATCACCCGGCCGCGCATGCGATCGAAGATATTGCCGTCCTCGCCCTTGCCGACCAGGCCCGGCCTCGATCGCCAGCTCCAGGGGCACCCCGGCCTTGGCCAGGGCATCGCGCAGCGCCGTGCGCCCCTCCGGGGCATAGCCCAAACGAAAGCGCGCGATGGTCGCGTCGCTCAGGCCACGTTGCTTGAAATAATCCAGAGCCTGGCGGCCTTGCGGCACCTTCAACTGCTGCTCATACCAGGCCGCCGCCGTTTCCATGGCCGAGACCAGTGTCGCCTGGCGCTGGGTGCGCTCGCGATCCTCGGGCGAGGAGACGGGAAGCTCCAGACCGGCCTCGCGGGCCAGGCGTTCCACGGTTTCGGGAAAGCTCAAAGCCTCGCTGCGCATGACGAAGCCGATGACATCGCCATGGGCCCCGCAGCCGAAGCAGTGGAAAAAGCCCTTGTCGTCATTGACGGTGAACGAGGGCGACTTCTCGGCGTGGAAGGGGCAGAGCCCGGTCTGCTCGCGCCCGCGGCGCGTCAGCTTCACCTTGCGCGAAATGACCTGGACCAGCGACAGGCGCTGGCGAAGCTCATCCAGAAACTGGGGCGTGAAACTCATGGGGCAGCCTCAGGGGGCAGCCTCAGGCGAGGCGAAACGGACAGTCTAATGGCAGTGGCCGGGCTTCGCCAGCATTGCGGCGGCTCGCGGCTGGGAGACCTAGCTGACGCTATACCGATCGATGATCCACAACCATGTTCCGTCGCTTTGGCGGCGGGCGACCTCAGAGGTCACACTGCCGTCAGGCAGGCGGGTCGAGGTCAGGGCGAGGTCGCCGGCAAGAAGGGCTGCTCGCTGCTCGCCGAGCTGGAACTTCCGGCCCGACGCCACCGCTTCGGTGAAGAAGGCGCGAATCGCTTCGCGACCGCGCACGAACTTTCCCTCACCAGCATCGATGACGGCCTGGGGCTCGAACAGGGCGACCATCCCCTCGACGTCACCCGCCCATTGGCGGGCGATCAGCATTCGCTCCAGATCCTGGGGATCGCGCGCCGGTTCGCGCCGAATTTCATTGGGCATGGCCGCGCCCTTCGCGTCAGGCCGACAGCCGCTGCTTTACCAACGCGCCGGCCTTGGCGATATCCAGCCGGCCGGCATAGCGCTCCTTCAGCATGGCCATGACCTTGCCCATATCCTTGATGGTTGCGGCCTTGGTCTCGGCCAGCGCGCCGTCGATCGCGGATGCCGCTTCCGCCTCGCTCAGCTGCTTGGGCATGAAGCGTTCGATGACCGCGATCTCTTCTTCCTCCTGCTGCACCAGCTCGGGCCGGTTGCCCTGCTTGTAGAGCACGATGCTTTCCTGGCGCTGCTTCACCATCTTCTGCAGCAGGTCGACGATCTCGCTTTCGCCAATGCCGGCGGCATTGCCGGCCGGGCGCGCCGCGATGTCGCGGTCCTTGAGGGCGGCCAGCACCATGCGCATGGTCGAAACGCCGCGCGCATCGCGGCTCTTCATCGCATCCTTATAGGCATCGTTCAGGCGCTGGCGCAGCACGGCTTGAATCCAATCGATTGGGGCAAAGAATCGGGGTGAGCGGGAAGGGAACGAAGGTAATGGAAATGCCCGAATTGGGCAACCTCGCATATGCTGGGGAAAGGCTTGATCTACTTCGCATAAATCAACGTTTCCGCCGCTTGACGCGGATGAAGCGATGGCGTAATGCACCGCCCGCGCCCGCCGCTTTCCCCTGAGTCCCTTTTCAAGGTTCCGCGCCGATGAGCGAGACCAGCACCGCGCCCGACGCCCAGCCGAATGGCCGGGCGGGGGCCGTTGCAACAGGCCTGCCTACAGGTCTGCTCGTGCTGGCCGACGGCACGGTCCTGCCGGGGCAGGGAATTGGGGCCACCGGCGATGCGGTGGGCGAGGTCTGTTTCAACACCTCGATGACCGGCTATCAGGAAATCCTGACCGATCCCAGCTATGCCGGCCAGATCATCACCTTCACCTTTCCCCATATCGGCAATACCGGCGCCAATGCCGAGGATATCGAGACGGTGACGCCGGCCGCGCGCGGCCTCGTGCTCAGCGCTGCGATCAGCGAGCCCTCGAGCTGGCGTGCAACCCAGCATCTCGATGCCTGGCTCAAGTCCCGCAATCTCGTGGGCCTCGCCGGTGTCGATACGCGCCGGCTCACCCGGCGCATCCGCGATGGCGGTGCCCCCAGCGGCGTCGTCGCCCATTCGCCGAGTGGTGCGTTCGATCTGCCGGCGCTGAAGGCCAGGGCCGCCGACTGGCCCGGCCTCGACGGCATGGATCTCGCCATCGAGGTGAGCTGCCGCCAGAGCTATCGCTGGGACGAAGCGCCCTGGGTGCTCGGCAGCGGCTATGGCAAACAGACCGCGCCGCGTTTTCATGTCGTCGCCGTCGATTACGGCGCCAAGCGCAACATCCTGCGCTGTCTTGCCAATGTCGGGGCGCGGGTGACGGTGGTGCCGGCAACGGCGACGGCCGACGAAATTCTGGCGCATAAGCCCGACGGCATTTTCCTCGCCAACGGTCCGGGCGATCCGGCGGCGACCGGCGTCTATGCCGTGCCGGTGATCCGCAAACTGCTGGCGAGCGAAATCCCGCTCTTCGGGATCTGTCTCGGTCATCAGTTGCTGGCGCTGGCGCTCGGCGGCCGCACCAAGAAGATGCATCTGGGCCACCGCGGCGCCAATCACCCGGTCAAGGACCTGACCACCGGCAAGGTCGAGATCACCAGCCAGAATCACGGCTTCGCCGTGCTGCCGGAATCCCTGCCCGCGGGAATCACGGTCACCCATGTGTCGTTGTTCGACGGCTCCAATGAAGGTCTGTCGGTGGACGGCAAGCCGGTGTTCTCGGTGCAGTACCACCCGGAGGCCTCGCCCGGCCCGCAGGACAGCCACCATCTCTTTGAGCGCTTCGCGGCGCTGATTGAAAAGCATGGCAAGGCGCAATAGCTGATGCCCAAGCGCACCGACATCAAATCCATCATGATCATCGGCGCAGGGCCGATCGTCATCGGCCAGGCCTGCGAGTTCGACTATTCCGGCGCGCAAGCCTGCAAGGCGCTGCGCCAGGAGGGCTATCGCGTCGTCCTGGTGAATTCGAACCCGGCCACGATCATGACCGATCCGGAACTGGCCGATGCGACATACATCGAACCGATCACGCCGGAGATTGTCGCCCGCATCATCGAACGCGAGAGGCCCGACGCGCTGCTGCCCACCATGGGCGGCCAGACGGCACTCAACACGGCCATGGCGCTGCACCGTTCCGGCACGCTGAAGAAATTGGGTGTCGAGATGATCGGCGCCAATGCGCGGGCCATCGAGATGGCCGAGGATCGCGACCTTTTCCGCCAGGCGATGACCCGCATCGGTCTTGAAAGCCCGAAGGGCCGCATGGTCTCAAGTTTTGAGGATGCGCTGGCGACGCTGGAGGTGACTGGTCTTCCCGCCGTCATCCGCCCCTCCTTCACCTTGGGCGGCACGGGCGGCGGCATTGCCTATAACCGCGACGAATTCGAGGCCATCGCCAAGGGCGGATTGCGCGCCTCGCCCGTTGGCTCGGTACTGATCGAGGAATTGGTGCTGGGCTGGAAAGAATTCGAGATGGAGGTCGTGCGCGACCGCGCCGACAACTGCATCATCGTCTGCTCGATCGAGAACGTCGATCCCATGGGCGTGCATACCGGCGACAGCGTCACCGTGGCGCCGGCGCTGACCCTGACCGACAAGGAATACCAGATCATGCGCAACGCCTCGATCGCGGTGCTGCGCGAGATCGGGGTCGATACGGGCGGATCGAATGTGCAGTTCGCCGTCAACCCCGCAGACGGGCGGCTTGTGATTATCGAAATGAATCCGCGGGTTTCGCGTTCTTCCGCGCTCGCTTCCAAAGCGACCGGTTTCCCGATCGCCAAGGTCGCGGCCAAGCTTGCCGTCGGCTACACGCTGGACGAGCTCGCCAACGACATCACCCGGGTCACGCCGGCCTCGTTCGAGCCGACCATCGATTATGTCGTGGTCAAGATGCCCCGGTTCACCTTCGAGAAATTCTCCGGCGCGGAAGCTCTGCTCACCACCTCGATGAAATCCGTGGGCGAGGCCATGGCCATCGGCCGCAGCTTCGCGGAAGCCGCACAAAAGGCGCTGCGCTCCATGGAGACGGGCCTGACCGGCTTCGACGACATCCCGCTGGACGATGTGAGCGCCGCCAGGCGGGCACTGGCGCAGCCCACACCGGACCGGCTGCTCACCATCGCCCAGGCCTTTCGCCTTGGCTTGACCGTCGAGGAGGTTACCGCAGCCTGTCACTACGACCCCTGGTTCTTGCGCGAGGTCGAGGCGATCGTCGCGGCTGAAACCAAAGTCAAATCCGCCGGCCTGCCCGGCGATGCCGCGGGCCTGACGCGGCTGAAGCAGATGGGCTTCAGCGATGCGCGGCTGGCCATACTCGCCGGCCTCGAGGAGAACGTCGTCGCCGAGCAGCGCCGCAAGCTCAAGGTGCGGCCGGTCTATAAGCGCATCGACACCTGCGCCGGCGAGTTCGCCTCGGCGACGCCCTATATGTATTCCTGTTATGTCCCCGACAGTGACGCCGAGGACGCTTGCGAGGCCGCGCCCAGCGAGCGGCGCAAGGTCATCATCCTGGGCGGCGGGCCCAACCGCATCGGCCAGGGTATCGAGTTCGACTATTGCTGCGTTCATGCGGCCTACGCGCTGCGCGAGGCCGGGATCGAAACCATCATGGTCAATTGCAATCCCGAGACGGTGTCGACGGATTACGATACGTCCGACCGGCTCTATTTCGAGCCGCTGACGGCCGAGGATGTCATCGAGCTGGCGCGTGTCGAGCAGCGCCGCGGCAAGCTTCTGGGCTGCATCGTCCAGCTCGGCGGCCAGACGCCCCTCAAACTCGCCGCAGCATTGGAGCAGGCAGATATCCCGATCCTCGGCACTTCCCCCGACGCCATCGATCTTGCCGAGGATCGCGAGCGTTTCCAGAAGCTGCTGGGCAGGCTCGGCCTGAAGCAGCCGGCCAACGGCGTCGCCCGTACGGTGGAAGAGGCGCGCAAGGCCGCCACCTCCATCGGCTATCCCGTGGTCATCCGCCCCTCCTATGTGCTGGGCGGACGCGCCATGGAGATCGTCCATAGCGAGGAAGAGCTGCTGCGCTATATGGGGCGCGCCGTGCAGGTCTCCGGCAAGAACCCGGTGCTGATCGATTCGTACCTGCAGGATGCGATCGAGGTCGATGTCGATGCGGTGGCCGACCGCAAGGATGTCTTCGTCGCCGGCGTGATGGAGCATATCGAGGAGGCCGGCATCCATTCCGGCGATTCCGCCTGTTCGCTGCCGCCCTATACGCTCTCCGACGAGATCGTCGCCGAGATCGAGCGCCAGACCCAGGCGCTCGCCCGCGGCCTCGACGTCGTCGGCCTCATGAACACGCAGTTTGCCGTAAAGGGAAAAGACATTTACGTGCTGGAGGTCAACCCGCGCGCCAGCCGCACCGTGCCGTTCGTCGCCAAGGCCACCGGCAACGCCATCGCCAAGATCGCCGCGCGCGTCATGGCGGGCGAAGCGCTGGCGAGCTTTCATCTGAGCAAGCCGAAGCATCGCCACACGGCGGTCAAGGAAGCCGTATTCCCCTTCGCGCGTTTTCCCGGCGTCGACATCATCCTGGGGCCGGAGATGAAATCGACCGGCGAGGTGATGGGCCTCGATTTCACCTTCGCGCGCGCTTACGCCAAGTCGCAGCTGGGCGCTGGCCTGCGACTGCCGGCCAACGGCACGGTCTTCGTCTCGGTCAAGGACAAGGACAAGCCGGCGCTGATCGAGCCCTGCAAGAAACTGGCGAGCCTGGGTTTTCATCTGATAGCAACGGATGGCACGGCAAACTACCTGGCTGAGCGCGGCATTGCCGTCCAGCGCGTGAACAAGGTGTCGGAAGGCCGGCCCCATATCGTCGATGCCATGAAGGACGGCACGGTCCAGCTCGTCTTCAACACGACGGAAGGCGCCCAGGCCGTTGCCGACAGTTTCAGCCTGCGCCAGGCAGCATTGCTGGGCGGCATCGCCTATTGCACCACCATCCCCGGTGCCAAGGCGACGGTGGCGGCGATTGCCGATCTCGCCAGCGGCGAGCTTGAAGTCGCCCCCCTCCAAGCTTACTTTTAGGCTTCGTTCCCGCGCCCGGACGGCCCGCATGGCCGACCGGCGTGGGATTTTTACGCAAATGGGATGCGCCACCAGCACGAGAAGTTGACGTTTCGATGCAAAGAATTCCGATGACAGCGGACGGCTATGCCCGTCTTGAAGAAGAACTGAGACATCTGAAGGCGATCGAACGGCCGGCGGTCATCCGCGCCATTGCCGAAGCGCGCGAACATGGCGACCTTTCGGAAAATGCCGAGTATCACGCCGCGCGCGAGCGCCAGAGTTTCATCGAAGGGCGCCTGGGCGAGCTCGAGGACAAGATCAGCCGCGCCGACGTCATCGATGTCGGCAAGCTCAGCGGCAAGCAGATAAAGTTCGGCGCCACAGTCACGCTGGTGGACGAAGACACCGACGAAAAGACCGCCTATCAGATCGTCGGCCAGGACGAGGCCGATATCAAAACCAAGCTGCTTTCGATCACCTCGCCGCTGGCCCGTGCACTGATCGGCAAACAGGTCGGTGAATCCGTCGAAGTCGTGACCCCCGGCGGCTCGAAGGTCTACGAGATCGTCAAGGTCCAGTTCAAATAACGGCGCGCGGTTTTGCGGAGCGCTAGAGAAAATTGAACCACAGAGGCACAGAGGGAACGAGCCTCTGGCCGTCGGCGAGCCCATTTCATGAACGATGTTATTGGCCCACTCTGGCGGACCTTCTCTTTTCTCGTCATGCCCGGGGCGGCCCCCTGGCCGAGCCCCTTGGGCCGAGCCCGGCCATCCACTATCGAAGCTGCTCTAGTAGTGGATTCCCGGGCTCTGCCTTTGGCAGCCCCGGGAATGACGTAAGAGAGTGAGGCGCGACCGACCAACTGCCTCGTTATCTCTGTGTCTCTGTGGTTAGCCCTTATTCCTTCTCGCCCTTCGGTGCGTCGACGGGGATGGGTACACCTGGCTCCGTCTTGGTGCTGCGGATGGCGAGCGCCGTTTTCACGTGGCTCACATTGGGTGCCGGCGTCAGCTTGCTGGTGAGGAAGCGCTGATAGGCATCCCAGTCGGTGGCGACGATGCGCAGCAGGAAATCCGCTTCGCCCGCCAGCATGTGGCATTCGCGGACTTCAGGATACGAGGCCACCAGCTGTTCGAAGGCGCGCAGATCCGCTTCGGCCTGACTGGAGAGGCCGACCTGGGCGAAGACGGTAACGGTAAATCCCAGCGCCTCGGCATTGACCTCGGCGTGATAGCCCTTGATCAGCCCGGCCTTTTCCAGCGCCCGCACCCGGCGCAGGCAGGGTGGCGCCGAGATGCCGGCGCGCTTGGCCAATTCGACATTGGTCATTCGCCCTTTGTCCTGCAGATCATGCAGGATACGCCGGTCAATGCGATCGAGCTTCACTCGACGCATGATTCGCCTCCAATCCCGGGTCCTTGAGTAATTATATTACGAGGGGAGGTAGGGCGAAAGCTCTGTCAATTTTGGCCAAAGGCCCGGCCAAACCACGGCCCGTTGCCGCCACCCGTTGAGGCGGCAAACCACCTCTGGCCCCATATCTGGCGCTGACTGGCCCTAATTCAAGCGGCACCGAGCCTTGTGCCGCTGTCATACGGCCTTTATCTTTCCCTTGGCCCCCCGGATGCCCTGACCCCGATGTTTTGGGCCGTGACTGGGATGCCACCCCTGGCTGTATCGAGCCATCAAGGAAGCCGCCCATGCGTGAGACGCATCGCTCGAAGGTTCTGATCATCGGTTCGGGACCGGCTGGCTACACAGCCGCCATCTATGCCGCGCGCGCCAACCTTCACCCGATCCTGGTCCAGGGGCTGCAACCCGGCGGCCAGATGACGATCACCACTGATGTCGAGAACTATCCAGGCTTCGCCGATGTCATCCAGGGTCCGTGGCTGATGGATCAGATGCAGGCCCAGGCGGCTCATGTGGGGACAAAGATCTGCACCGATATCATCACCAACGTCGATCTCAGCCAACGGCCATTCCGCGCCGAGGGCGACAACGGCGATACCTACATCGGCGACACGCTGATCATCGCGACAGGCGCGCAAGCGCGCTGGCTGGGCCTGGCGAGCGAGCAGAAATTCCGCGGCGGCGGCGTCTCGGCCTGTGCCACCTGCGATGGATTCTTTTTTCGCGGCAAGGAAGTCTGCATCGTCGGCGGCGGCAACACCGCGGTCGAGGAAGCGATCTTCCTGACCCATCACGCCAGCAAGGTCACGCTGATCCATCGCCGCGACACGCTGCGCGCCGAGAAGATCATGCAGGACCGCCTGTTCGCCAATCCGAAGATCAGTTTCGTATGGGATAGCGCGGTGGAAGAAGTGCTGGGCGAAGGCGAGCCCGCCGTGGTGCGCGCCGTGAAGCTGCGCAATGTGAAGACGGGCGCGCTCTCGGAAGTAAAATGCGACGGGCTTTTTGTCGCCATCGGCCACACGCCCGCAACTGAACTGTTCAAGGACAAACTGAAACTCGATCATGAGGGCTACATCATCACCAAGGCCGACAGCACAGCCACGGCCGTTGCCGGCGTCTTCGCCGCGGGCGATGTGAAGGACAAGATCTTCCGCCAGGCGGTCACCGCCGCCGGCATGGGCTGCATGGCGGCGCTGGAGGCGGATCGCTTCCTTGCGCTGGCTGGAACGGCAACCACGAGCGCGGCAGACAAGGATACGAGCGACAGGGGTGCGGCGAAGAGCGTCGCCGCGGAATGATGGATTGGGACAAACTGCGTATCTTCCACGCTGTCGCTGAAGCAGGAAGTTTCACTCATGCCGGTGAGGCGCTGAACCTCAGCCAGTCGGCGGTCAGCCGCCAGATCAGCGCGCTGGAAGAGAGCGTCAGCGTGCCGCTGTTTCACCGCCATGCCCGCGGCCTGATCCTGACCGAACAGGGCGAGTTGCTCTATCGCACCGCGCACGAAGTATTCGCCAAATTGGCGATGGCGGAGGCCCAGCTTTCGGAGAGCAAGGATAGGCCCAAGGGCCAGCTCAAGGTGACCACCACGGTGGCGCTGGGTTCCACCTGGCTGACGCCGCGCATGGGCGAGTTCCTCGAGGTCTATCCCGACGTCACCGTCGACCTGCTGCTCGACGATCGCGAACTCGACCTCTCGATGCGCGAGGCCGATGTCGCCATCCGCATGGCCCCGCCGCGCCAGCCCGAGCTTATCCAGCGCCATCTGATGACGGTGCATATGCATGTCTATGCCGCACCCACCTACATCAAGCGCTACGGCCTGCCGAAATCCGTCGATGAGCTCGATAACCACAAGGTCATCGTCTATGGCGAGGAGACGCGGCCGCCGGTGCCGGATACCAACTGGCTGCTGCGACTCGGCGTGAAGGGCGAAGGCCGCCGGCGACCGTGTCTTACCGTCAACAACGTCTATGCGATTCAGCGGGCGGCCGAGGCCGGTCTCGGCCTGGCAGCGCTGCCGGAATTCATCGTGCTGGGGAATTCGAACCTGGTGCGCGTGCTGCCTGAGCTCGAGGGCCCGCGGATCGACGCCTATTTTGTCTATCCGGAAGAACTGCGGAATTCCAAGCGAATCCAGGTCTTTAGGGATTTCCTGTTGCGCAAGGTCGCCGAAGCGGAACATTAAGTCCCGGCCCGGGTTGTAACTTCGGCGCCCGTCACCTATTTGGTGAGCTAGAGCATCGACATGCGCCATGCGCATGGCTCGTTTGTAATTTTGACTCTGGTCGGGGTTTAAAACTCGTCTAAAGTGCGACAGGTGTTGTATAGCAACACTGTGATATTTCGGCAACGGTAGTTGCCAACCGAGGTTTGAGCGCGATGCTCGAACAAGGGTCTTCGGATCCTACGTCTCCCAGACGTGAAGCCTCCCTGTTTGACTTGCCGGACCCTTCGGGGTCCGGCTTTTTTCTTGGGGGCTAGCGCGTCAATCGCCGCAATACCCCTTCGCATAACCCACCGGAATTGGTGCGAAGCGACCGTCTTGGTATTCTTGGCGGCATGCCGGCTGAAGTGCAGAAAACCAAACCAGCCCACTGGCCCTCTTACGAGGTCGCCGATTACGAGATCGCGGCCGCGACGCCGGAACTGCGCATGGTGACCATTACCTTGGGCCGGGGCCACGAGGTGCCCTGGCACTGGCACACCAACATCTCCGATCGCTTCTTCTGCATGCAGGGGCCGATGGTGATCGAGACCCGCGCCCCGCGCGAGGTCGTGACCCTGCAGGCGGGTGAGACCTATCTCGTGCCGCCCAAACGCGCCCATCGGGTCACCGGCCAGAATGGCGGCTCTTGCAAGTTCAGCGTGCTGCAGGGTGTCGGCGCCTACGACTACAACCCGGTCGGCGGCGAATAGAGCTCGCCCGCAAAAGAAAATGGCCGGCAAAGAAATGCCGGCCGTTTTGCGTTTGGCAGCCCGCCTCTCGTTTAGCTGAGGCCGAGCGTGCCGTGCAGTTTCGAGAGATCCTCGGCCAGCTCGGTGACCGGCCCCTTGAGGACGAGGCGATCGGCCTCGGTCAGCTTGTCATAGGTCTCGAAGCTGCCGTCGGTGCGGCGATACTTGGCCAGTACCGCATTCACCGCCTTGAATAACCAACCCGAACTGATCGGCGTCCAACAGACCCGCTTAGAGATGCGCGGCGCGATCCGAGCCTGGGCCAAAAGGAAATCGCCCGGCCTTTTCGGGCCGGGCGATTAAATCAGCCTTTAGCCGGGATCAGCGAGGCTTGCGATAGAACTGACCGCCGCCGCCGCTGCCGCCGCCACCGCCGTTGCGCCAGCCCTGATATTGCTGCTGCCACTGCCCGCCCTGGCCGCGGGCGTTGTAATCCTGCTGCAGCCCGTTCCAGTTCTTCTGCTCGGCGTTGTAGCCCTGTTGCTGGCCACCGCCCTGATACGTGCCGCCTTGGCCGATGTTTTGCCCATTCTTGTTCTGGCCATTTTGGTTTTGGCCATTCTGTTTGGCCATTCTGATTTGCGCCACCTTGATATGTGCCGCCCTGGCCGATGTTCTGGCCATTCTGATTTTGGCCATTCTGACCTTGGCCATTCTTGTTCTGGCCGTTCTGCAGGCAGGTGCTGCAGGGCTGCACCGGCGACCAGTTGCCGTTGTCGTATTTCTCCCAGCCATTATCCGTCTTCTTGTAGACGTTGCCGTCGGCGCCGGCATAGACGTTGCCACCCTGGCCTTTCACGATGCCGGCATTGTTCCCGTTGGCCGTGTGAACGCCGGCGCCTTCCGCGCCGGTGCTGGAGGAGAATCCACCGGCGGCCCCACCGTTGATGTTGCTGCCGCTCGCGGTGTGGATGGTCTGGTTCGGCCCGCTGATGACGCTGGAGCCCCAGCGCTCATAGGAGTTCCAGTTCTGGGTCGTGCTGCCGGCAATGCCATAGCGCGAATTGCCGAAGCTGCCATAGGCGGTGCCGCCATCGGGACCCCAGACCGCGCTGCCATGGGCATAACTGCCGGTGGTGGGGTTATAGGCCGACCAGGCGCCGGCGCCGCCATAGGGACCATAGACCGCGGCCCCATGCGCCCAGGCGCCGGTGTTCGGGTTATAGGCGGTGCCGGCCGTGATCGCCCCGCCATAGGGGCCATAGATCGTGCCGCCGCGCGCCCAGGCGCCCGTCGAGGAATTGTACCAGACGCTGCCGCCATAGCTGTAGGGATAGGGGTAAT
Source organism: uncultured Alphaproteobacteria bacterium (assembly GCA_963770335.1). GTDB lineage: Bacteria > Pseudomonadota > Alphaproteobacteria > Dongiales > Dongiaceae > DASXQK01. The sequence goes on along the minus strand of CAVYPG010000009.1, from coordinate 174,861 downwards.
AGACGGGAACCGGTCCGTAGATCACCACCGGCGGGTAATAATAGCCGGTGCCATAGACCACGACGCTGCCGCTGACGAAGCCCATGTAATAGCCGGAGGTGTAGCCGAAGACGATCACCGTCGGGCTCGTCGAATAAACCTTCACATAAGTCACGTTGTAGACCGGCGTTGTCGGCGGAATCGAATAGATCGCAACCGGAATGCTGTCGGCGAGAATGAACGGCCCCGCCGGTGTCGCGCCCACGAACCAGGCACCCTGGTAGCAGAGATAGAATTTGCCGCCGGCGGCGATCACCTCAAACGTCGTGTTCGTCGCATAGGCAAGCTGCGTACCCGGGATCGGCGCGAAGGCCGGCGTGCCGGCATAGATGACGACCGGTGCCGGCGTCGTGCGCAGCATCGTCGCCTGGCGCGGGATGTTCGCTTCCACGATCGCCTGTTGCGCGGCAGCCGTTCCCGGCACCGAGGCCGACACGGCGCTGCGCGGATTGCTCGGTGGGATCAGCGAGAAATCGGGCGGCAGATTGTTCGAGGCGAAGGTCCAGGGACCGTCGAGGCCGGCCGAGGAAAACCACCGGCCGGAGACGAGGTAATAGAACTTGCCGTCCGAGGTATCGAGGAACAGCGCGCTCTCGGTATTCGAGACGTATTGCAGCGCCGTGCCGGGGATCGCCACCAGCACCGGCGGGCCGACCGTGACGATGATCTCCGCCGGCTTGGTGCTGACGAAGATGGTCGGCGAGGTCTCGGTCTTGGCCGGCTTGCCGGGCACGTTCTTGCGCACATCGGCGAAATTCTTGTCGTTGGGAATCTTGTAGAAGGCCGCGGGCAGCTTCTTCACCGGCACCCAGGGGCCGGAATAGGCCGGGGCCATGAACCAGCTGCCGTTGTTCAGCAGGTACCAGGCCTTGGTGCCGCTCTCGAAGAACACATCCCAGTTGGTATTCACAGCAAAGGTCAGGCCGGTCTTGCCCAGCGGCGTCATGGCCGGTTCGCCATCGAAGACGACCAAGCTGGCCGGCCGGCTGGAGTGGAAGATCGCCGGCGGATCCTGGTTCAATGCCACGCCGTTGGGATTGGCCGGCTTGTCCTTGAGGCTCAGCAGCACGTTATCCAGCGGCACGCTCTTCGCGCCCATGGCGGGCAATGCGGCGCGAATCTTTTCCTCGAGCTGATTGGCCGCGTTGGTGTCCAGGCTGGGGAAGTGCGAGGAGAGCAGGCGCAGGTGATAGACCGTCACCATGCGGGTGGTGAAATCCGTCGTCGTGTCGCCGGCGAATTCGATGGTGCCGACGATGGGCTGCTTCTCGCCCTTGCGGGTGATGGCGAGCGCGGTGCGCGCGCTCAGCAGCGTCTGGTCGGGCCAGGAAATCGCCTGAGGCTGATAGACCACCACGCTGGCGCCGCTGTAATCGATCGTATGCGGCCAACTCGACCAGGCAGCGAGGGTTGCCTTGGTCTGAGCCGGCGTCGGGTTCGTCACAGCGGCAGGCTGCGCGGCTGCCGGCTGCGGGGCGGGCTGAGCCGCCGGCTGTGAAGAACCACCCATCGCCGCATTGACCGCCGACTGGCAGGCGCCGGAAAGCTTGGCGCTGTTCTGCTCCAGGCATTGCAGCGAGGCTGAGCCACCGGTCGGCACGCTCGAGCAATACTGCATATAGTCGGAGCGGCAGTTGGATTTGATCGCGCTGATCTGCGCCTGGGTCGGCTGCCCTGCCGAGGCCGAGCCGGCGAAGCCCGCCAGCGCCAGGACAAAAGCCATGGATGCGACGCGCGGATGAACGCTCATGAACGACCCCTTTGTGGGAAATAGCCTTTGCTGCGGCGCGGACTTTACGGTTTGGTCCGATGATTTCGCAAGAGGAGCGATAGGACGCTGATTTGGCGCGGTTAACCGGACACTAATTGTTGGCGATTTCGGCCTCGGCCTCGATCTCGACCTCATAGCCGCCCACAAGGTTGGCGGACTCGACCAGGGTGTTGGCCGGCCGTATCTCGCCGAAATAGCGGCCATGGACGCGCGAGACCGGCTCCCACTGATCGGCATCGCGCAGATAGATGCGCGTGCGCACCACATCGGCGAGGCTGCCGCCCAACGCCGACAGGCTGGCCGCGATCTTGTCGAGGATGTAGGTAGCCTGGCCCGCGGGATCGCCGGGACAGACCATCTCGCCGCCGCCATGGGTTGCCGTCGTGCCGCTGACGAAGATGCGATTCCCGTTGCGCATGGCGCGGCTGTAACCGGCGATTGGCTCCCACAGACTGCCGCTGTCGATGCGCGAGCGGCCCGGCCGGCCCGGCACCGGTGTTGCGGTGTAGATACTGGGAAACTTTGCCAGGTGATGGCTGAGATCGCCGGAGGCCGTGAGATAGGGCGGCTTGCGGTATTCGTCGCCGCAATCGCCGGGGATCGGCTTCGTCTTCGCGAAGGCCGCGTCGAGCAGCGCGCGATCCTCCTTATCGAGAGCGAAGGCGAAGAGCTTGAGATTGTCGGCACGATGCTCGCGCTCGCCCAGGCGCGCGCCGACGATCACCGCGGCGACCGCCGGCTGTTCCAGCACCCAGCGGGTCGCGACATTGGCGATGGAGACCTTGTGCTTGCGCGCGATCGCGCCTGCGGCGGCGAGGATGGCCTGGAGTGCGGCCCAGCCGCCGATGGCGCCGATGAAGCGGTTGTATTTCATCTTGCTCCAGTCGGCGATGTCGCTGGTCGCAGGTTCGCTCTTGCCCAGCCAACGCTCCGACAGGAACCCGCCGCCCAGCGTCCCATAGGCGAGCAGCCTGCACGCCGAACTCGGCGCAGACGGCGCTCATCTCTCCAGCGGCGCGGCGATCGAGCAGCGAGAAGCAGACCTGGTTGGAGGCGATACGGATCCCCTGCTTCAGCAGCAGGCGCAGATGATCGCTGTTGAAATTGGTCAGGCCGAGATGACCGATCGCGCCTTCCGATCTGCAGCCGCGCCAGCTCCGTCATGGCATCGAGATAGGCCGGATGCTCGAACATCCACCAATGGAATTGCAGCAGGTCGATACGCTCGACCGCCATGCGATCGAGGCTGCGCTGGACTCCGGCGCGCACGATTGCGGCGGTCATCGGTCCCGGCTCCGGACACCATTTGGTGAAGGCCGCGGGCGGCTTGCCGCTCGGGGTTGAGACATCGCCGCGCCGGGCCATCGCCAGAAATCGGCCGGTGATGATCTCGGCACTGCCGTAGTGATCGGCCATGTCGAAGGTATCGAAGCCGGCGCGGGCGTAATCGGCGAGCGATGCGGCCGCGCGATCGGGATCTAGCGTCTTGCCGCCGCGCTCCATATCGGCGACCTGCCACAGGCCGGTCACGATGCGGCTGATGTTCAAACCCGGCGCCAGTTCGGTCCTGTCGGGAAACGGCGGATGCTGCGTCATGGTGATCGTCTCGGCCGTTGCCGCGGGAAGGCTGCAGAATTAGGGTGAATCCGCCCCTGCCGCAATATGAGAGCGGGACGATGACCGATCGCACCGCCTCCCCTTCCCTTATCGGCCTTATCGTCAACCCCATCGCCGGGATGGGCGGCCGCGTGGCGCTGAAAGGCACCGATGGCGCCGGCATCCTGGCAAAGGCGCGAGCGATGGGGGCCGAGCCTCTGGCGCCGCGGCGGGCGATCCGGGCCTTGAGCCAGGCTGCACGCCTCCGCCCCATCCGCGCAGCTTCTCGCCGGCGCTCGGCCCGATGGGCGGTGAAGTGGCCAGCGCCGCCGGGTTCGCCCCTGCCTTGCTCGAACAGGCCATCGGCGCGGAGACGAGCGCCGACGACACGCGCGCCGTCGCTCGCGCGCTGCTGGACCGCAAGGTCGCGCTGATCCTTTTCGCCGGTGGCGATGGCACGGCGCGCGACATTCTGGAGGTTGTCGGCGATCGCTTGCCGCTGCTCGGCATTCCCTGTGGCGTCAAAATGCATTCCGCGGTCTTCGCCATCAGCCCGGAGGCCGCAGGCCAACTCGCCGCGACGATCGCGAACGAGCCGGAGAAGATCAGCCTGGCGCGAGGCCGAGGTGATGGATGTGGACGAAGCAGCCCTGCGCGAGGGCCGCCTCTCGGCGCGCCTCTTCGGCTATGCCCGCGTGCCCGCCGAACGCAACCTGGTCCAGGGCCCGAAGGCCGCGAGCCTGGGCGAGGATGCGGCACTCGCGGGACTAACGGCGCAGATCGCCGCGACGCTGGAGCCCAATACGATCTATCTCTTCGGCCCGGGGCACAGCACAAAGCTGGTCCTGCGTCATCTCGGTTTCGAAGGCACGCTTCTCGGCGTCGATGCCATCAGGAACGGAAAGGTGCTGGGCCGCGATCTGACCGGCGCGCAGGTTGAGGATATCGTCGACGGCCCACGCGCGAAAATCGTCGTCAGCGTCATCGGCGGCCAGGGCTATCTGTTCGGCCGCGGCAATCAGCAATTCACGCCGAAGGCGATCCGCCGTGTCGGCCGCGAGAACATCATCGTCATCGCCACCCAGGCCAAACTGCTGGCGCTGGGGCAGAACCGGCTGCTGGTCGATACCGGCGATGCCGATCTCGACCGCGAGCTTGCCGGCTATATCCGCGTCGAGATTGGGCCCAAGCCGCAGCACCCTGATGCGCATCGCCTGAGCACGCCGCGCCAGCCGCGATTGAAAGCATCGAGATGCGCACAATGCAAGAATACGCCGTGTATGCGTGATGGCTCGCCGCGGCGGGCGCTTCCGTGAGGACAGTCCCATGCGACAGAACGAGCCCATGGCCCATCCCTGGATGGCCAATTCGCTCGCCGACATCAAACAGGCGATGCTGAAGGAGATCGGCGCGCCCAGCATCGAGGCGCTGTTCGAGCAGATTCCCGCCAGCCATCGCCTGAAGCGGCCGCTGAACCTGCCGGCGCAGCTCAGTTCCGAAGCCGCGCTCAAGCGCCATCTCACCGACCTGCTGGCGAAGAACCAGAACTGCGAGGAGAATCTGAACTTCCTCGGCGCCGGCTGCTGGCAGCATCACGTGCCCGCCGTGGTCGACGAGATCGTCGGCCGCACGGAATTCCTGACCCCCGTCTGGGGCTCGCCGCAATCCGATCACGGCCGCAATCAGGCCTGGTTCGAATATTCGAGCCAGCTCGGCGAGCTCTTGAACATGGAGGTGGTGCAGCTTCCGGTCTATAGCTGGGGCTGTGCCGCCGGCCACGCCATCCGCATGGCATCGCGGCTGACGCAGCGCCACGAGGTGCTGCGTTCCACGCTTGATGGATCCCGAGCGCCTCTCGGTCATCCGCAATTACTGCGAACCGGCGGAGATGGCCCGCCATATCGACATCGTGCCTATCGGCTATGACAAGAAGACCGGCGGGCTCGATCTCAAGGATCTGAAGGCGAAGATCTCCGCGCGCACCGCGGCGGTCTATATCGAGTCACCAGGTTATCTCGGCACCATCGAGGCGCAGGGGGCGGAGATCGCCCGCATCGCGCGCGCCGCCGGCGCCGAGACGATCGTCGGAGCCGATCCGATTTCCCTCGGCGTGCTGAAGCCGCCCGGCCGATTACGGCGCCGATATCGCCGTCGGCCCGACCCAGCCGCTGGGCGTGCATATGAATTGCGGCGGCGGGGTGGGCGGCTATATCGCCTCGCGCGACGAAGAAAAATATGTGCGCGAATATAACGGCTTCCTCGTCAGCATCACCGGCACCAGCCAACCCGGCGAATACGGCTTCTCGCTCGCCAGCGCGCATCAGACCTCCTACGGCATGCGCGAAGCCGGCAAGGACTGGACGGGCAATTCCGTCTATCTCTGGGCCATCGCCAATGCGGTCTACCTGTCGCTGCTGGGTCCGCAAGGCATTCGCGAGGTCGGCGAACTGATCCTGCAGCAATCGCATTATGCGGCGAAGGCGCTCGCCCGCATCAAGGGCGTACGCATCCACTACACGAATGGCTCCCTTGGCGGCTTCTTCAAGGAGTTCGTGGTGAACTTCGACAAGACCGGCAAGAGCGTGGCGCGCATCAACAAGGCGCTGCGCCGCCACCGCATCTTCGGCGGCAAGGATATCTCCGCGCGAATTTCCCGAACTCGGCCAGAGCGCGCTCTACTGCGTGACCGAGATTCATACCCGCGAGGATATCGATCGCCTTGCCGCGGCGCTGAAGGAGGTGGTCGGCAAATGAGCAGCAACGGAAAGCTCGGCCGCTATCATGCGGCCGTCTGGGATGAACCCGTCGTGATGGAAATGGGCCATCCCGGCCGGCGCGGGCAGATCTTCCCCACCGCCGATGACAAGGTCCGCAAGGCGGTCGGCGCGGGCAAAGCCCTGGTGCCGGCCGGCATGCGCCGGCGCGAGGCCCCGAAGCTGCCCGAACTCTCCGAGCCCGAGGTGCAGCGCCACTACCTGCATCTCTCGCAGGAGACGCTGGGCATGATGGGCGTCAGTCTCTTTGGCACCTGCACCATGAAATACAACCCGCGGGTCAGCGAGATGGTGGCGGCGCGCCCCGATCTCGCCGAACTGCATCCCTATCAGCCCGAGGACACGCTGCAAGGCGTCCTCGAGATCATCCACTCCTTCGATCTGATCCTGCGCGAGCTGTCGGGCATGGATCAGTTCGTCTTCCAGGCCGGCGGCGGCGCCGATGCCGCCTACACAAATTGCTGCGTGACGCGCGCCTATCACCAGGCGCGCGGCCAGCTCGAGCAGCGCAACGAGGTCATCACCTCGATCCAGGCCCATCCCTGCAATGCGGCAACCGCGGCGGCAGCGGGCTTCAAGGTGATTACCCTGCAGCTCGAGGAGAACGGCTATCCCTCGCTCGCGGCCCTCAAGGCCGCGATCTCGCCGCGCACGGCAGCGCTTCATATCGGCAATCCCGACGATATGGGCATCTACAATCCGGACATTCGTGAATGGACGCGGCTGGTGCATGAGGCCGGCGGCCTCTGCTTCTACGACCATGCCAATTTCAACGGCGTGATGGGCAAGCTGCGCGCCCGCGACCTCGGCTTCGATGCCTGCATGTACATGCTGCACAAGACCTTCGGCGCGCCCAAGGGCGGCGGCGGGCCGGCCGTGGGCGCCTATGGCTGCTCGCGCGAGCTGGCGGCCTATCTGCCCACGCCCGTCGTCACCCGCAACAAAGACACCTATCACCTGGATCAGGACCGGCCCAAGAGCACCGGCAAGATCCGCGAATACTGGGGCAACGTGCCCCAGATCATGAAGGCCTATGCCTGGGCCCGCGCCATGGGGGCCGAGGGCATCAACGAGGCCTCCGATCTATCCGTGCTGGCCAACAACTACATGGACAAGAAGCTGGGCGAGATCCGCGGCCTCACCCGCTCCAATCCCGAGATCAAGAAATGGCGCATGGAGATGACGCGCTGGGGGCTGGGCAAGCTGAAGGAGGAGACGGGCGTCGGCACCGCCGACGTCGCCAACCGCATGGCGGATTTCGGCATCGATCCCTACTGGATGTCCCACGAGCCCTGGGTCGTGCCTGAGCCCTTCACGCCCGAGGCCGGCGAGATGTACAGCAAGGAAGACCTCGACCGCTGGGTCGCGGTGATCGCGACGATTGTCGACGAGGCTTATACGGATGCAGCCAAGGTAAAGACCGCACCCCACGCCCAGGCGATTCATCAGATCAAGGCAGGCCCGCTGGACGACCCCAAACAATGGGCGATGACCTGGCGCGCCTACAAGCGCAAGCATGGCCCCAAGAAGCAAGATGCCCAGGAAGCCTGAACGCAAGCCGCGCGCAACAGCGGGAGCCACGCCCCGGCGGCCAGGGGGCGGCGCTGCGCCGCGGCGGCGCCAGCGCGGCACGGGTGCGGCCTATGTCTATGACAGCCTGAAGGCGCAGATCCTCGATCTGGAGCTGAAGCCCGGCACGCTGCTCGACGAGACGGTGGTGAGCCGCCAGTTCGGCGTCTCCCGCTCGCCGGTGCGCGAGGCGCTGATCCGCCTCTCCGCCGAAGGGCTGGTACAGAACCTGCGCAACCGCACCTCCATCGTCGCACCCTTCGATGTGGAGACGCTGCCTGCCTATTTCGACGCCATGCAGCTTCTCTACCGGCTCAGCGCCCGGCTTGCCGCCGGCAATGCCAAGCCCAGCGGGCTCGAGCAGCTTCGACGCATCATACATGACCATGAGACGGCGCTGCGGAAGGGCGATATGCGCGCCATGGTTCATCACAACCGCGATTTCCACATCGCGATCGCGGAGATGAGCGGCAATCCCTTCCTCGCCGGCTGGATGAGCGGGCTGCTGGACCAGGGCCAGCGCATCCTGCGGCTCTATGCCCGGCATTTCGGCGATCAGCTGCCCGATACGCGGCTGAAGTCGCATCGCGACATGCTCTCGGCGATTGCCGCCGGCGATGCGGACAAGGCGGAGGCAGCCGGCCGCGCCGATGCCCAGGCGCTGATCGACGACTTCAAGCGCAACCTCTCCGACCGTCCGGCGGCGTTGCTGGAGCTCCACACCACCCGCCCGCGGCGCATGAGCGAGCGCTAGACACCCTCACCCTGGCCCTCTCCCGCCTCGCGGAAGAGGGAGAAGAATAGCGCTGCCTAAGACTCCCTCGCCCGTGAAACGGGAGAGGGCGGGGCCCATCGCGCAGCGACGGGAGGGTGAGCGCACGCCTCCGGGCCCTTGTACACATGGAGTATACTGTTGACTTGGCGGAGAAACCTGCGCGAACATTAATGCCAACGGGCGCCGCGCTCCCGGGGGCTATGGCGGCGGCCGAAACCACGCGGCAATAAAGGCGCGATCTCCGGCGCGCCACTCAGGGAGAAGCCTCATGCTCAAGAAATTTGTCTTGCCGTGCCTTGCCCTGCTGGCGGCATTGGCCTTCAACATTTCCACCGTCCAGGCGAGATCGCTCGACGACATCATCAAGGACGGCACGATCCGCATCGGCATCAATCCGAACTTCCCGCCGATGAGCTCGCGCGGCGGCGACGGCAACTGGCAGGGCTTCGACATCGACGTCGGCAACAAGATCGCCGGCGCACTCGGCGTTAAGGTCGAATTCGTGCCGACGGAAACCCCGCAGCGCGTGCCCTTCCTGGTGGCCGACAAGATCGACATCTCCCTGGGGGCGCTCACCCGCACCGTCGAACGCGCCAAGCTGATCGACTACACCGTGCCGCTGCACACCGAGGTCATGGCGGTGCTGACCACCGACAAGGTCACCGCCGACGACTGGACGCAGTTCAACGATGCCAAATACACGCTGGCCGACATCCGCGGCGACTGGACGGTGGACTGGATCAAGCAGAACCTGCCGAACGCCAAGATGGGCCTGACCGACAGCATCGCCGACACGGTCCGCATGGTCGCGCAAGGGCCGGGCTGACGCCATCGTCGAGAACATCGACTTCTTCATGGCCCAGACCAAGAATTATCCGGACGTGAAGTGGCGGGTGCTGCCGAAGCCGATCAGCGTCTCCTACGACGCCATCGGCGTGCAGCGCGGCAACTATCCGCTGCGCGATGCGCTCAACATCGTGCTCTACGACCTGCACTCCTCGGAGTTCGTCAATCAGACCTGGGAGAAGTGGTACGGCGCGCCGATGCTGGCGAAGGTCGTGGCGAACCCGTACTTCTGATCGCGCCTGGCTGGAAACGAGGGGCGGGCCGCCTGACCGTGGCCCGCCCCTGCTCTGCGCCCTTGGCTGCGGCTTTCCGGCCTGACCCGCCCATGAACTACACCTTTCAGTTCGGCGTCGCCTTCGCCCAGCTTCCCGGGCTGCTGCAAGGCGCCGTCGTCACCTTCGAGCTCGGCCTGCTCACCTTCTGGGGCGGGGCGCTCATCGGCCTGCTCGTCGCCTCGCTCAAGACCTTCGGCGGCCCGGTGCTGCGCCGCGTCGCCGGCATCTATGTCGTCTTCTTCACCAACACGCCGGCGCTGATCCAGATCTATTTCCTCTATTTCGGCCTGCCGGACTTCGGCATCCGCTGGGATCCCTTCACCTGCACGCTGATCGGCCTCACCCTGAACGCCGGCGCCTATATGACCGAGATCATGCGCGCAGGCTTCCTCTCCGTGCATCGCAACGAGATGGAAGCTTCCGAGACGCTGGGCATGTCGCGCTGGCAGCAGATCCGCTTCGTCATCGTTCCGCATATCGCCAAGACGATCTATCCGGCGCTGGCCAATTTCTTCATCGTGATTTTGGTGATGGGCACCTCGGTGGGCGCGGTCATCGGCGTCAACGAGCTGACCGGCCAGGCGATCAACATCTCCACCGAGAACTACCGCTGGATCGAGATGTTCATCGTGGTGGCGGGGATCTACGTCGTGCTGACCTTCATCGCCAGCCTGTCGCTGGCGCTCGCCGGCCGCTGGGCCTTCCGCGTCAAGGCGAAGATCTTCTGATGCTGACGATCATCCATCAGCTCCCGCGCTTCTTCTTCCTGGGGCCATCTGATCCTGCTGCTGGAGGCCATGGGCACGACGCTGGCGCTGACCGCCATCGGCTGCATCACGGGCTTCCTGCTGGCCTTCCTTCTCGTGGTCCTGCGCCGCGGCGAGGGCATCCTTGCCTGGCCGTTCCGGCTGTTCGCCATCTTCTATGTCGAGATCTTCCGGCGCATCCCCTTCCTGGTGGTCACATACCTGGTGCTGTTCTTCATCCAGGCCTTCGTCTCCGATGCGTCCCTCTTCACCATCGCGGTGGTGGCGATCTGCATCTATGCCACCGCCTATACCGCAGAGATCATCCGCGGCGGGCTCGAATCGGTGGCGCGCCAGCAGGTCGAGGCGGCCACGGCGATGAACTTCAGCCGCTGGCAGACGCTGCTGCGGGTGATCCTGCCGCAATCCTGGCCGGTGATCCTGCCGCCCGCCGTGGTCTTCATGGTGGGGTTCATCAAGGATACCGCGCTCGTCTCCCAGGTCGGCGTGTTCGAACTCACCTTCCGCGGCAAGGAACTGAACAACGAAGGCTTTTCAGGCATCCTCGTCTTCGGCACCATCTCATTGCTGTATTTTGCCATGTCCTATCCCTTGAGCCGCGGCGGGGCATGGCTGGAGAAGCGACTTGCACCATCTGGAAATCAAAGAACTCGCCGCCGCCTACGGCAGCCTTAGCGTCCTGAAAGGCGTCAATCTCCAGCTCGCCAAGGGCGAGGTGGTGGCGCTGATCGGACCGTCGGGCTCCGGCAAGTCGACCATCCTGCGGGTGCTGATGGGCCTGACCAGCCCCACGGCGGGCTCGGTGCTGATCGACGGCACCGCCATCGACTATGGGCAGCGGGCCAGCGTGCGCACCGCGCGCGACCGCATGGCTATCGTCTTTCAGCAATACAACCTGTTCCAGAACATGGATGTGCTGCGCAACGTCACCATCGCGCCGGTCAAGATCAAGGGCCGGCCGCACCGCGAGGTGGAGGCCGAGGCCGAGCGCCTGCTGGCCAAGGTCGGCCTCTCCGACAAGCATCGTGCATATCCCGACGAACTCTCCGGCGGCCAGCAGCAGCGTGTGGCCATCGCCCGCGCCCTCGCCCTCAAGCCGGAAATCCTGCTGCTGGATGAAGTCACCTCGGCGCTCGATCCCGAGCTGGTCAACGAGGTGCTGGATACGATCCGCGGCCTCGCCCGCGAGGGCATGACCATGCTGATCGTCAGCCACGAGATGGCCTTCGTGCGCGAGGTCGCTTCCCGCGTCGTCATGATGGATAAGGGCATGGTCGTCGAAGAAGGCCCGCCGAAGCAGATCTTCGATTCCCCGCGCACCGACCGGGCGCGGGAGTTCGTCGGGAAGATTTTAAGGCACTGAGTTTCGAGGCCGGCCCTCACCCTCCCATCGCTGCGCGACCGGCCCCGCCCTCGCTTTCGCGAGCGAGGGAAAGTGAGCGGCGCCCTCCGTCTCCCTCTCCCGCTTGCGGGATCGAGCCGCAAAGCAGATCGATGGCGGGGTGAGGGTGTTCTTCCTACGCCCGCTTCAAATTCGCGGCGAAACCCGAGATATCCACCGGGGGCTCGCGGCCCAGCACCAGCGCCGCGGTGATCTGGGCGCAGAGCGGCCCGGCGGTGAAACCCATCCAGGGAAAGAAGTTCATGAAAAAGCCCGGCAGGCCGGGCACCTCGCCCAGGATCGGCCGCCAGTCGGCGGTGCCGTTGACGACCGCCGGCCATACCCGCAGCAGCCGCGCCGATCCCAGCTGAGGCACCACGGCCATTGCGGTTGCCAGGTTGCTGCGCAGCGAGGCGAGATCGACAGCGGGCCGCTCGGCTGCATTGCTCCAGCGCGCCGGCCAGCCGCCGCCGATCAGCAGCGAGCCGTTCTTCGCCTGCTTCAGGGTCAGTTTCTCGCCCGCGGAATAGACCAGATGCGGAATGAAATGCGCCACCGGCTCGGTCACATTGACCTGGATCGGATGGCCCTCGATAGGCAGGTCGATGCCGAGAAAGCCGGCGATGCGGCCGGCTTCCGCGCCGGCGCTGTTGACGACGCGCTGCGCCTGGATCGGCCCGGCGCTGGTCTCCACCCGATAGCCGCCCGATTCCGGCGCCAGGCCCGTCACATTCCGGCGGGTGAGGAATCTGGCGCCATGCTTCTCGGCGGCGCGCACGAAAGCCGGTGTTGCCTTCAGCGGATTGGCCTTGCCCTCGCTCGGACAGAAGGCGCCGCCCACCATGCGGGGCGAAGCATAGGGTGCCAGGCTGGCGAGACCGGCGCGCTCGATCCATTCGACCTCCAGCCCATGCTCGCGCTCGATCGCCATCTTGCGCCGTATATCGGCGGCCTGTGCCTCGTTCTCCGCCAGCAGCAGCCCGCCATGAACGGAAACTTCGAGATCGGCGCCCAGCTCAGCCTCCAGCCCCTGCCAGATCTTTATGGATTCAACCAGCAGCCGGATCGTCGGGGCGAAATTGCGCGCCCAGCCCTCGCCTTCGCCGACGAACGGTTCATGGGCGATCTGGGCATGCAGGCTGCCGGCATTGGAGCCGGAGGCCTGGGTGTTGAGATCGAAGCGCTCGACCACCACCACCTCGGCGCCCTCGCGCGCCAGATAATACGCCGCGGCCGATCCGGCGAGACCCCCGCCCAGGATCAGAATATCGCAACGCAAGGCGGGGCTATGCATCGCGGGCATTGGTGGGGTCTGTCATTGCGTCTTGCACCGTAAGTATACTCTGAGTATACGCTAGAGCCTGCCGGTCGCAGGGCGCAACCCTGCCCGCCCGCGCATGCCAGAGCAAGGAGCAGAGCGATGCCCAAGCAGTTCCGCGGCAGCTATACCGTGACCATCACCCCCTTCACCGAAGACGGCCGCAAGATCGATATCGCGGCCTGGAAGCGCTTCGTCGACTGGCAGATCAAGGTCGGCGTGCCCGGCATCATCATCCTGGGCACCACCGGCGAATTCCTGACCATGACCGATGACGAGCGCCGGCTGTTCGTCGAAACCACCGTCAAGCATGTGAAGGGGCGCATGGACGTGCTGGTCGGCACGATGAACGCCTATACGCCGAACGCGGTGCGCTATAGCCGCGAAGCGGAGGAGCTGGGCGCCGACGGGCTGATGATCATTCCGCCCTATTACTACACGCCGACGGAAGACGAGATCTTCGCCTATTACAAGGCGATCTGCGACAAGGTCTCGCTGCCCATCATGCTCTACAACAACCCCTTCACCTCCAATGTCGACATGTCGGCGAAGCTGGTCGGCCGCCTGACGCGCGCCTTCGAGCAGATCCGCTACATCAAGGAAGCGAGCCAGCATATGGATCGCGTCTACGACATCGTCGAGGAGACGAAGGGCGTCATGAACGTCTTCGCCGGCCAGCGCATCGTCGAATCCTATCTCTACGGCGCCGTCGGCTATGTGAACCCCTATGGCAACTACATTCCCCGCGCTTCGTACCGCATCTGCGATTTCATCACGGAAGGGCGGCTCGAGGATGCCAAGAAGATCGAGCGGATGATCGGCCGCATGCAGGTGATCATCAATGAGGGCCATCCGACTTATGGCCATCAGTGCTACGCCAAGGCGCTGGCCGCCGCCGCCGGCTATCCCGTCGGCGATGTCCGCGCGCCGCTCACCACCTTCAAGGAACTGGGCAAGGAAGGCGAAGCGCGGGTCAAGAAGCTGAAGGCGATCATGCGCGAGCTGGACGAGCTGATGGATCGTCTCGACGGTCCGGCGGCCCGCCCGATCCGCGCCGCGGCGGAATAGCAATGGCCAAGGCTTCGCCGGCCGGAGCGGCCCCCGCGGTCATCCGGCCCGGCGAATTGCCGCTGGAGAGCGAAACCGAAAACCCGCTCAGCTTCCGCCGCATCATCCGGCGGGATCACCACGGCGCCGGGATCAGCATGACCTGGATCCGGCTCAAGGGCCGGCATCGCCGCCTCGTCTGCCATGAGAGCGATCGCGTCTATTACATCCTGACCGGCAGCGCCGAGTTCCGCCTGGGCGAGGCCGCGCCGAAAAGGCCCAGGCCGGCGACAGCGTTTTCATTCCGCGCGGCACGCCCTACGATTTCACCGGCGAGATGGACTATCTGGTGATGAACGGTCCGGCCTTCCTGCCGGATTCGGATGTCTATCTGGACTAGTGTCCCGATTTTGAAATTCGCACGAGTTGGATATAGGGCTCAAAGCGAATTTCAGAATCAAAGGGACACTAGCAACTTAATAAATCCTAGTGTCGTTTTGATTTCGAAGTTCGCTTAGTGCCCGATATCAAAAGGAGGCGAACTTCAAAATCACGACACTAGTTCGCCAGCGTCCATTCTGCCCGCCCAAGTCGCAGCAGCACCGAGACCACCCCATGCCCAAGTCGCACCTTCTTTCGCCTTTCACCATTCGCTCGCTCACCCTGCGCAATCGCCTCGTCCTCTCGCCGCTCTGCCAGTACCAGGCCGTCGAAGGCCGGGTACAGCCATGGCATCACGCCCATCACGGGCGCTATGCCGCCGGCGGACTCGCGGTCGCCTTCGTCGAGGCAACCGGGGTCACGCGCAACGGGCGTATCACCCATGGCTGCACGGGCATCTGGGAAGACGGGCAGATACAGGGGTTGAAGCAAATCGCAGCCCTGCACAAATCGTTCGGCGTCATCCCCGGCATCCAGATCGGTCATGCCGGCCGGCGCGCCAGCTGCGCCCGGCCCTGGGATGGGGCGGCGGCGATCAAGACGACCGAGGGTCCGGAGCCTGCCTGGCAGATCGTCGGACCAAGCGCGCTGCCGGAAAAGGAGGGATCGCCGGTTCCCAAGGCGCTGAGCGAGGCCGAGATCGCCGACATCGTCGAAGCCTTCAAGGCCGCGGCGCATCGGGCGCTCGCCGCCGGTTTCGACATTCTCGAAATCCACGGCGCCCATGGCTATCTGACCCACTCCTTCTTCTCGCCGCATTCCAACCGGCGCAGCGACCGTTTCGGCGGCACCCTTGAAAACCGCATGCGCTTTCCGCTGCAGGTAGCGCAAGCGCTGCGCACGGTATGGCCCAAGGAAAAGCCGCTGTTCTATCGCGCCTCCAGCGTCGACAACGTGCCGGGCGGCCTGCCGCTGGAAGATACGATCGCGCTGGCCAAAGAACTCAAATCGCGCGGCGTCGATGTGATGGATTGCTCCAGCGGCGGCATGACGGGTTCCGTCAGCCTGTCGGCGGCCAAGATCAAGCCCGGCTGGCAGGTGCCCTATTCCGCCGCCATCAAACGCGGCGCCGGAATCGCCACCATGGCCGTCGGCGCCATCATCGAGCCGAAGCAGGCCGAGGCTATCCTGGCTGCCGGCGATGCCGATCTGATTGCGCTGGGCCGGCAATTGATGGCCGAGCCGCACTGGCTCTATCGCGCCGCCATCGAGCTCGGCGAGGAAAAGCCCGCCAGTGTGCTCGACCCGCATTACAGCTTCTATCTGGAACGCCGCGATGCCGCTCTGGAGCGCTGAGCGGCGGGACTTGCAGCGCGCGCTGCTCTAACGGCTGCGAAAGGAATGCTGGATGCGCATCGTGCGGATCGACGTGTTTGCCAAGACCTACAATGTAGCCGGCGGCACCTTCGCCATGTCGGGCGGCAAGACCGCCTCGCAGCAGGATTCCACGATCGTTCGCATCGAGACCGATGAGGGAATCGTCGGCTGGGGCGAACAATGCGGTTTCAGCCCACGCTATCTCGCGGCCCATGGCGAAGGCGCCCGCGCCGCGCTCGCGCTGATGGCGCCCGCCGTGATCGGCCTCGATCCCCGCGCCATCCAGCGGGTCTATGACGCCATGGATGGCGCCCTCAAGGGCCATGACTACGCGAAATCCGCCCTCGATATGGCCTGCTGGGATGTGCTCGGGCGATGCCTGCGGACTTCCCCTGCGCGACCTTCTGGGCGGCGGGTATCGCGAACAACTGCCGGTCTATATCGGCATTCGCATCGACACGCCGGAGCGTATGCGCGAATCCTGCGAGCGAGCGCGCGCTGCGGGATATCGCCGCATCCAGCTGAAAGTGGGCAGCGACGTGCCCACCGATATTGCCCGTATCGAGGCTTGTCTCGAGGTACTCGCCGACTTCGAGAAGGTCATCGTCGATGCCAACGGATTCTGGAGCCAGCATGATGCGGTCCGGGTGGTGGCGGCCTTGGACAAGCGCGACATTTTCTTCGAGCAACCTTGTGCCACCATGGAACAATGCGCGGCCGTGCGCCGGCGCTCGCACCGCCCCTTCATCCTCGATGAGAGCATCGAGGGGATGGCCGATATTCTGCGAGCCAGGCAGACCGAGGCCGCCGATGCGGTGATGCTGAAATTCTCCCGCTTCGGAGGCATCACGCCGGTCCGCCGCGCGCGCGATCTCTGCCTTCATCTCGGCTTCGCGATGACGATCGAAGATTCGGCCGGCGGCGACATCGTCAGCGCCGCGATGGCGCAGTTCGCCGCCACTATTCCCGATGGCGCCCTGATCAATGCCTCTCTGATCGGACGGATGGTTGAGGAACGCCTGGCGACCGACTGGTCGCCGCTGAACGGTGGGGGGTTCGGCACGCTGCCGCCCGGGCCAGGTCTCGGCATTACGATCGATGAGTCTCGTCTAGGTAAGCCCGTACATACTTTTACTCAGCGAACGTAGCTGGCGCCATTGACGTCCAGCGTCGCACCGGAGAGATGCCGGCAGGTTCCGCTGGCCAGAAACGCCACCAGTGCTGCGATATCGCCGGGCGGAACCCACTCACCCATCTGCAAGGTCGCCGTCACCGCCTTCTCGCCGCCCTGGGTCGCGGCGAAGGTCTCCGAGAGGCGCGTGCGCACCACGCCCGGCGCCACGATATAGGCCAGGATCTTCTTCTTCGCATAGGCTCGGGCCACGGTCTTGGTCGCCGCCATCACCGCCGCCTTGCTTGCGGCATAGGCGATGGTTACCGGATTGGTCGAGCCGCGCTGGGCATTCCAGCTGGAGATCGTGATCAGAATCCCGCCGCCGGCCTTGAGGTAGTGCCGCACGGCGCCGCGCATCAGATCGGCCGGCGCGCGGACATTGACCTGCAGTGTCTCATCCCAGGTCTTTTCCCATACGGTCTGGCGATCGTCGAAGCCGCCGGCAAAGGGCATGATCGCGGCATTGTTCACCAGCACATCGATCCGGCCCCGCCAGGCGAGCGCCTGTTTCCACAGCCGGTCGGCTTCGCCCGGTTTGGCGAGATCGGCCGAGATCAGCTTGAAGCGCGCTTTGTCGATGCCCTTCGTCGCGGCGACCGCACCTTTGCGGTCGCGCCCGTAATGGGCGATCACATGGGCGCCTTGGCGGCCCAGTGCCGCGACGATCTCGGCACCGATGCCCTTGGAGCTGCCGGTCACCAGGACCGTCTTGCCCGTCAGGTCGAACATCGGTTTTCTCGGCACTGGCTTGCGCGGCATCAGACTGCTCCCGCATCGACGGTAATGGCCTGGCCGGTGATGCCCGAGGACAGATCGCTGGCGAGGAACAAAGCGGTGTTCGCCACCTCTTCCGCGGTTGCGATGCGACCGAGCGCGGTCTGATTGTATCTCTGCATCGTCTCTTTCTCCGATGGTCCGCCGCCTTGGGCGCGGTTGTGCAGGCGTTCCAGCAGCGCCTCGGTTGCGACGGGTCCAGGGCACAGCGCATTCACCCGGATGCCATAGCGCCCGAGATCCTGCGCCGCCGCTCGCGCAATTCCCAGCACGGCATGCTTGCTCGCGACATAGGCCGCCTGGCGCGCATGGCCGATCAAGGCATTCACCGACGCCATGACGACAATGGAACCGCCGCGCGCCTTCATCAGCGGGATGGCCTGCTTGATCGTCGCCATCACACCGCGGGCATTCACCGCGAAGGCCTCGTCCCATTCGTCGAGATCGATGGATTCGCTCTCACGCCAAGCCGGCGACGATGCCGGCATTGGCGACCAGCAGGTCGAGGCGTGATTCTTCTTCAATTCGGCAAGAGCCTCGGCGAGGCTCGCCTCCTGGCGAACGTCGCCGGCGCTGAAACTCCACCCCTTGGGCAAAGGCTGTACAGGCCGCGTGCGATCGAAGGCGATGCCGCGCGCACCGGCCGCCGCGAAGGCCGTCATGATGGCGAGGCCAAGGCCGGCAGCAGCACCGGTCACGAACGCGGTCTTTCCTTCCAGCAGCCCGGCCACATTCATCGCTTTTTGTCGGCCACGCTTCCGTCCACAGGGGCGTCGATATTGGGCGCGACCCAGCCGGCCGGTGGTCCCTGGCGTTTGGTGCGGTGCAGGTTGACCGTGAAGCCGGCATCGCTGCCGTTCATCTCCATGCGCCGGGTCGCGATGCGCCAGCCCTTGTCTGTTCGCACCAGCCTGTCGTGATACTGGCCCATGACCGTTGCTGTCGAACCGTCGGGACGCTCATGCCAGGCCAGCACATAGCCGATCGAGCGGGCGCGGTCCTGGCCGTCGAAGGCGATCTGGATGTTGGAAAGATGATGGGAGGTGCGGGCCCAGCGCCACATGCGCTCCAGCGAGCGCGCTACGCCGGCGGACCCCTTGCTGCGCAGGCGGTCCTCTGGCCCGTATTCGACCTCGCAATCCTCGGTGAAGACCCGGGCGATGGCCGGCAGGTCCATGACATCGAGGGCACGGCAGTATTCGATCAGCAGCTCGGCGATTTCCTGGCGGTCCGCCAGACGGTGTTGGTCGGTAGCCATGACAACCCTTTCAGAACCCGGCTGCATTCAATGGCCCGCATTCAAGGGTTGGGGGCCGGTGAGTGTCAACCGGCCCGCTCGGTTGACAGCCCGCCGCACCACCGATGGAATGGCGCCTGCTTTCATGTCCGGTGCCATGGCCCCTTCCGAGAATGTCTCGCTGCGTGCCGCCCCTCTGGGCGGCGATGAAACCATCGCCTTCACGTTCGAGGGCCGGGCGATACAGGGACGCCACGGCGAATCCCTCGCCGCAGCCCTGACCGCGGCAGGCGAGCGTACTTTGCGCCTCACCCGCGACGGGCGCGGGCGCGGAATCTTCTGCGGCATGGGCGTGTGCCAGGAATGCCTGGTGGAGATCGACGGCAAGCCCGGCCTTCGCGCCTGCATGACCAAGCTGGAGCAGCCGATCTCGGTTCGCCGGCAGGCCGTGCTGCCGCAGCCCATGCCGGCCCCGAGCTCAGGAACGTCGGCAAGCGAACTCTTGACGCCGGAAATTCTCGTGCTGGGCGGTGGTGCCGGCGGGCTGAACGCCGCGATCGCGGCGGCCGAGGCCGGGGCCAAGGTGCTGCTGGTGGATGAACGGCCGGTTGCTGGCGGCCAGTTCTTCAAACAGCGTCTGGACTCGCCGGCCGTGGCGCGAGCCATTCCCGATGACACGCAATTCGCCGGCGGCCGGGCGCTGATCGCCCGTGCGCGCGCAGCGGGCGTCACCATGATGGCCGGCTGCCAGGTCTGGGGCGCGTTCGAACCGCTCGACCTCATGATCTTCGATGGCAGCACCAGCATCCTCTGCCGGCCACAGCGCCTGATCGTCGCGGCGGGCGCCTATGAGCGCGGCCTGCCGGTGCCGGGCTGGACACTGCCCGGCGTCATGACCACCGGGGCGGCCCAGACCCTGCTGCGCAGTTATGGCGTGCTGGCGGGAAAGCGCCTGCTGATCGCCGGCAACGGGCCGCTGAACCTGCAGGTGGCCATCGAGCTGGCGCGCTCCGGGGCGCAGATCCTGACCATCGCCGAACTGGCGCCGGCACCCGGGCTGCATTCGTTGCCCGCGCTGGCCGACATGGCGGCGAGCACGCCAGATCTGCTGCGCCAGGGCTGGCGCTATCGGCGCGAACTCGCGCGGCGAAACATTCCGCTCAGCCATGGCCATGTGCTGGCGAGCGTCGAAAAGATCGAGGGCGGCCTGCGGGCAAAGCTGGCGCCCTGGCCGCGCGCCGATCATGTGGAATCGCGGTCCTTCGATGTCGATGCCGTGCTGATGGGCTATGGCTTCATGCCGTCGAACGAGACTCCTGCGCGCGCTCGGCTGCCGCCATCGCTTCGATCCCGCGCGCGGCCATCTGGTGACAGAGCGCGATGGCGATTGCCGCACCAGCATCGCCACCGTCTATGCCGTGGGCGATTGCTGCGGGCTGGGCGGCGCGCGCGCCGCGGAAGCGGAAGGCATCATCGCGGGCGCTGCGGCGGCGGCCTCGCTAGGTCATGCGCCGGGCGCACGGCCGGTTTCTGCCGCGCGCCATGCACTGACGAAACACCGGCGGTTTCAGCGAGGTCTCTGGCGATTGTTCGCCGCGTCGCGGCCCCTCGCGGAACTGGCCCACCCCTCGACCCTGATCTGCCGCTGCGAAGAACGCAGCATGAGCGAGATTGGCGAAGGTTTCGCCCAAGGATCGCAAGAGGTCGGTGCCGTCAAGCGCCTGACCCGCGCCGGCATGGGCCGTTGTCAGGGACGCTATTGCGGCCCGGTATTGGCGGCGCTCTCGAACGACCAGGAGTCGGTGCTGGGCGAAGCTGCCTTCTGGGCGCCCCGGCCGCCCATCAAGCCGATCGCGATCGCCGATATCGTCGCGGGATCGTCCACGGTCGTTTGATCGTCCGGCTACGGACGGGAAATGCAGCTGCGCTGTATGGCCAGAACGCGGCCGGGGCCATGCACCGCCGCGAACAACAGGCCCGCGATAAAGGTGAAATGATCGACGAAGAATCCGAACTCCGCCTGACTCGCCGCCCAGCGCGAGGGTCCGTGAAAGGCGAAGGCAAGAAACAGCACATAGGCCGCGGCGACAAGCGCGGCCTCTGAGAAATAGGCGCCGCTCAATAGACAGACGACCAGCGCCAGTTCCAGCAATGCTGCGAGACAGGCGAGTATCTTGGCGATGGGAAAGCCCGCCGCCGCGATATAGCCCGCCGTCCCATTGATATCCATCAGCTTGAAGCTGACAGCCATGATGAAGACGGCGGCGAAGATGAGCCGCGCCACGAGGATCGCGGCCGTCGCCCAGCTTGTGCGCCCTGTTTCAGCCGTCATGATTTTCTCCCGACTCGGTGAACGGCGATTCTTATACACCGGGTATCGGGCAAAAGAGAGCGGAAGCGCCGCCTTTCGCAGCGGCGCCCCCCTCAAAGTTTCACGCCTCAATGAATGTAGAGATCCACCACCCGGTTACGCGCATCGGGGACGCCGTTATAGGTGCCGACATCCTGCTTCACCTCGCCGGTCCAGGCCGTATCCACGCGCGCGGCGGGAATCTTGCCGAGCGAGATAAGATCGTCGCGCACGGCGGCGGCGCGCTTCTGCGACAGCTTCATGTTGTAATCGGCACTGCCGGTCGCATCGGTGCGGCCGACCACGGTCACCAGGGCCTTGGGGTTGCCGTCGACCACGCTGGACACATCCTCGATGGCGCGCTGCCCGGCCACATCGATCTCAAATGAACCCGGCGCGAAGGTGACCTGATAGACGCTTGCCTGGGCCGAGGCTGGCGGCGGCGGCGGCGGCGTGTTGACCGTCTGGCGCCCCGGCATCGTACAGGCCGCCATCAACAACAAGGCGGCGATGCCGCCCGCACGAGTCAGCTTATTCGGTAAATCCTTGAAAGAACGCGACATTATGGCCTCCGGCCTGGAATGAATTGACCGGCGCGCAAGATCGTAACGGTGGCGCGCCTATCTTAATGAACGCGCATCGGGGCTTTTGGTTCATGAGGGCTTTTGGTTCAGGGGGCTTTTGGTTCACGCGACCCAGACGACGCCGCTAAGATGTTTCGCAATCTCAGACAGGGGGAATCAAATGGCCATGTCGCCGCCGCGCCTTCTGCCCATGGCGAAGGAATCGGAGACCTTTGCCGGCGTCAGCTATCGCATCGATGGCGAGCTGGTGCCGGTCTTGACCATCGAGGTGTCGAACGACCAGCCGGTCTTCTTCGAGCATCACATCCTGCTGTGGAAGCATCCCAGCGTGGATATCCGCCTGCGCCCGATGAAGGGCGCCCTCAAGCGCATGGTCGCCGGCATGCAGATCTTCGTCACCGAAGCCGCGGGCAGCGGCCAGATCGCCTTCTCGCGCGACGGCGCCGGCCATATCTTCGCGCTCCATCTCTCCCGCGGGCAGGAGGTGCATGTGCGCGAGCATCAGTTCCTCGCCGCCACCCGCCACACCGACTACACCTTCGAACGGGTGAAGGGGCTGGGCACCATGCTGTTCGGCGGCACCGGCTTTTTCATCGACCGCTTCACCGCGCGCGACAATGACGCGATCCTCTGGCTGCACGGTTACGGCAATGTCTTCGAGAAGGTGCTGGAGCCGGGCGAGATGATCGATGTCGAGCCGGGCGGCTGGCTCTACAAGGATGCCTCGGTGAAGATGAACACCAATGTGCAGAGCATCAGCACCGGCCTGTTCGGCAGCATGAACTTCATCACCAACCGCTTTACCGGGCCGGGGCGGATCGGCATCCAGTCGATGTATTTCCATTTGCCGACGGCGGAGTGACGGCTCTTCGCCGTCATCCCCGGGGCGACCGATGAGCCGAGCCCCGGCATGACGAAAAAGGAATAGTTCGGCGCGCCCCTTGCTAAGCCGTCGCCGGTGCCAGGCGCTGTTCGACGATCTTGTCGGCGAGCCGCCCTGTCAGCTCCTGCAGATGGTCGAACTTCCAGGCAAAGGTGCCGACGCCGAGGGTTAGCGAGCGGAGCTCGATGATCAGGTCGTGCAGCTCCGATTGCGGCAGCAGAGCCTGCACCTCGTCCCAGCCGTTCCAGCCTTCCTTGGCGCTGAAGCCCTGGATCTGGCCACGCCGGCCGCTGACCAGGCTGTGGCCGCGCGCCGTGAACTCGTTGGGAATGGCGATGGTCACCTGATAAATCGGCTCCAGCAACACCGGATCGCATTTCGGCATGCCCTCGCTCATGCCCATGCGCGCGGCCGTCTTGAAGGCCATGTCGGAGCTGTCGACGTCGTGATACTGGCCGTCGGTCAGCGCCACCGATACATCGACCACCGGAAATCCCAGCGGCCCGCGGTGGAGATAGTCGATAACGCCTTCCTCCACCGAGCCGATGAATTGCCGCGGCACCGATCCGCCCACCACCTGGTCGAGAAAGGTGAAGCCGGCGCCGCGCGGCTGCGGCTTGATGGTCAGATGCACATCGCCGAACTGGCCATGGCCGCCGCTCTGCCGCTTGAAGCGGGCATGCTGGGCGACGCTTTTCTTGATCGTCTCCTTGTACTTGACCTGGGGGCGGTGGGTCTTGACCGGCAGGTTGTATTTCAGCTTCAGCCGGTCGGCCGCGATATGCAGATGGATTTCGCCCTGACCCCATAAAACCAGTTCGTGTGTTTCGGGCTCGTGGGTCAGCGAGAGCGAGGGGTCTTCGTCGGTCAGCTTGGCAAGCGCCGCCGTCAGCTTGACTTCGTCATTGCGGTTGGCGACGTCGAGCGCCAGCGAGAACAGCGGTGTCAGCGGCGCCGGCCAGGCTTGCGCCAGCTTCGCCTTGCCCGAGCTCGACAACAGCCGGCCGGTGGCCACATCCTCCATGCGCTGCAGCGCGACGACCTCGCCAATGCCCGCACTGGGCAGCTTCGCCATCTCATGGCCCTTCAGCCGGGCAACGCCGCCCACCCGCACGCCGCTGAGATTCGCACCCTCGGCGAGCTTGCCGGCAAAGATGCGGGCGAGCGAGAGCTTGCCGGTATGGGGCATGTGATAGGTCTTGAAGACCTGGGCGACATTGTCGGTCTTGTCGGCGGTCAGGCCAAGGCGCGCCGCCGTCGCCTCCGGCCCCGGCACCTCGTGGCGCAGCGCCTTCAGCAGGCGGCGCACGCCGTGATCGCGATCGGCGGAACCGAAGAAGACCGGCACGATCAGATCGCCGGCGAGATCCTTGCTGAGCTGCTGATAGATCTCGCCCTTGCTGGGAATCGCATCCTCGAGCAGCTGCTCCAGCAGCTTGTCGTCGAAATCGGCGAGGGATTCGAGAAGCCCGCGGCGCGCCTCCTGTTCGCGGGAAGCGGCCTCTTCCGGCATCTTGATGAGGTCGGAGGGCTGGCCGGGCTTGTAGTTATAGGCGCGCTCGCTCACCAGATCGACATAGCCGGTCACCGTCTCCGCGCCCGATTTGTCGGTGGCGCGCAGCGGCACCTGGCGCAGTACCAGCGGCCGGGATGAGACGGTCTGGAGTGCCGCCAGCACCTCGCGCACGCGATGGCTCGCATTGTCCATCTTGTTGACGAACAGCATGTGGGGGATGTTGTGGTCGTCGAGGAACTTGAACAGCGGCGCCAGCATCAGTGCCTTGGCCGTTTCGGCCTCGCAGACGACGACGGCGACATCGGATACCAGCAGCGCGTTCTGCGCCTCCTGCGCCAGCTCGACCGAGCCGGGGCAGTCGAGAAAGGTCCAGCGCTCGCCCAGGAACTCGCCCGAGGCGGAGGAGACCTCCACACTCATCTTGCGGGCGCGCGCCTCGCCGGCGGCATCGCCCACGGTGTTACCCTCCTTCGCCGTCCCCTTGCGGGTGATGGCGCCGGTCACGAACAACAGACTTTCGAGCAAGGTCGTCTTGCCGGTGAGATAGGGCCCGACGAGGGCGGCGCAGCGTGGCGCCGCCGGTGATCTGTCCACCAAGTCAACCTCCCTCTACCGTGGGTTCGGGGCGGTATGCCGCCCTCAGGACGGTTTCATAAAGAGTTCCGCCGAAACGGCCCGATGGCAAGCGAAAATGACGGGGGCTTTTCGGGTGAATTTCAGGCTTGTGAAGAAGGGCTTAAAGAGCGTAGGCGCACGGTCTCAGCCTCAACCACACACTCGCTCGTCATGCCCGAGATCGGCCGATGGGCCGAGGCTCGGGTATCCACGACTTTGTTTGCCAAAAGGAAAGTCGTGGATCCCCGGGCTCTGCCTTCGGTAGCCCCGGGGATGACGGATGCGCGTGAGGCGAGCTAAGTGCTCGCCTCGACCTTCCTCACTTGAGCGCCTCACACGCCCGCTTGATGCGCGTGCAGGCATCGCGCAGCGCCTCGGTGGATGTCGCATAGGAAATGCGGAAATGCGGCGACAGGCCGAAGGCCGAGCCCTGCACCGCGGCAACACCCTCTGCCTCCAGCAGATAGGTCACGAAATCGTCGTCCCTGGCGATCGTCTTGCCCTGGGGCGTCTTCTTACCGATGGCCCCGGCGCAGGACGGATAGACATAGAAGGCGCCGTCCGGCTTGTCGCAGGCGAGGCCCTTCACCTGGTTCAGCATGGCGACCACCATGTCGCGGCGCTCGCGGAACTTCTCGTTATGCACGGCGATGAATCCCTGCGGCCCGTTCAGCGCCTCGACCGCGGCGGCCTGGCTGATGGAGCTGGGGTTGGTGGTGCTCTGCGACTGCACCTTGGCCATGGCCTTGATCAGCGGCGCCGGACCGCCGGCATAGCCGATGCGCCAGCCGGTCATGCAATAGGCCTTGCTGACCCCGTTCATGGTCAGCGTGCGCTCATAGAGCTTCGGCTCGACCGCGGCGATGGTGGCGAACTTCACGCCGTCATAGAGCAGATGCTCGTACATGTCGTCGGTGAGGATCCAGATATGCGGATGGCGCAGCAGCACATCGGCCAGCGCCTTCAGCTCCGCCGCCGAATAGACCGCACCGGTCGGATTGCTCGGGCTGTTCAGGATCAGCCATTTCGTCTTCGGCGTGATCGCCGCCTCGAGATCCTCGGCGCGCATCTTGAAGCGGTTGTTCTGCGGGCAATTGACGGTCACCGGCTTGCCGCCGCAGAGCAGCGCGATATCGGGATAGCTGACCCAATAGGGCGCCGGCACGATGACCTCGTCGCCTTCCTGCACCGTCGCCAGCAGGGCGTTGAAGATCACCTGCTTGCCGCCCGATGAGACCGTGATCTGGTCCGGCTTGTAGTCGAGCTTGTTCTCGCGCTTGAACTTGCCGCAGATCGCGGCCTTCAGCGCGTCGGTGCCATCGACGGCGGTGTATTTCGTGTCGCCGCGCTTGATGGCGGCGATCGCCGCTTCCTTGATGTTGTCCGGCGTATCGAAATCCGGCTCGCCGGCGCCAAGGCCGATGACGTCGCGCCCCTGCGCCTTCAGATCGCGCGCCTTCTGGGTGACCGCGATGGTGGGCGAGGGCTGGATGCGTCCGAGACGTTCGGCAAGAAAACTCATGGCTGGCTCCGGGTTTTAAGGCGGCGGAACATACCGCGGATCGCCAATCTGGAACAACGTAGGGAACATGTAGCGAGACAATGTTGCGCGAAGGCCTTGGCCCCTGCCCGCCGCGCGCCTATCGTGCCTTGAATTGACCACGAGGAATTCGCCGTGATCGACCATCGCCAGCCCCAGCGCGCCGCCGAAGCATGGCGTCACTTCGTCGATACGCCGCTGGACCGGTCTGCTGGCGCCGGCAGAGGCCGGCGCCGACGGCAGCGCGCATGCGATCGCGCTTTATCATGACATGCTGGCCCATGTGCCCGCCTATCGTGCCTTCCTGGCCGAGCGCGGCATCGATCCGGAAACGATCCGGGTCGCCGGCGATCTGCAGCGCATCCCGCTGATGACCAAGGCCAATTATGTGCAGCGCTATCCGCTTGCCGAGCTGGTGCGCGGCGGCAAGCTCACCGGCTGCGACATGATGGCGGTCAGCTCCGGCTCGACCGGCAAGCCGACCTTCTGGCCGCGTTTTGCCAGCGACGAGCTGGCGAGCGCGCAGCGCTTCGAGCAAGCTTTTCATGACAGTTTCCACGCCGATCAGCGGCGAACCCTCGCCGTGATCTGCTTTGCGCTGGGAAGCTGGGTCGGCGGTCTCTACACGCTCGCCTGCTGCCGCCATCTCGCGGCCAAGGGCTATCCGATCCTCGCCATCGCACCGGGCATGAACAAGCCGGAGATCTATCGCATCCTCGCCGAGCTCAGCCCGGGCTTCGACCAGACGGTGCTGCTGGGCTATCCGCCCTATCTGAAGGATGTGATCGATGGCGGCACGGCCGCGGGCATCGACTGGCCGCAGCTCAATATCCGCCTTGTCATGGCGGGCGAGGTGTTCAGCGAGGAATGGCGCGGCATGCTGGCCCAGCGCCTCGGGCAGCGACCCCACTTACGACTTCGTTTCGCTCTACGGCACGGCCGATGCCGGCGTACTGGCCAATGAGACGCCGCTGTCGGTCGCGATCCGCCGCTTCCTCGCTCGCCAACCCGAGGTGGCGCGCGAGCTGTTCGGCGAATCCCGCCTGCCAACTCTGGCGCAATACGATCCCAACAGCCGGCTGTTCGAGGCGGCCGACGGCACCCTGCTCTTCTCCGGCGATAACGGCGTGCCGCTGCTGCGCTATCACATCGCCGATAATGGCGGGCTGCTCGCCTATGACGAGATGATGCGCTTCCTCGCCAAGCACGGCTTCGATCCGCTGCCGGGCCTGGCAAGCCATAACTGGCGCGGCGTGCGGCGCCTGCCCTTCGTCTATGTCTTCGGCCGCTCGAACTTCGCCGTCTCCTATTTCGGCGCCAATGTCTATCCCGAGAACATCGCCGTCGGTCTCGAACAGCCGGATGTGGCGCCCTGGACCACGCGGCAAGTTCGTCGTCATAGCACGCGAAGGCCTCGACCAGGCGCCGCAGCTTTATGTCGCCGTCGAATGCGCGCCGGGTATCAGCGCCGACAGCGACAAGGAATCGGCCATGGCGGAATCGATCCTGGCCCAGCTGCTGCGCCTCAACACCGAGTTCGCGAATTACACGCCGCCGGAATTCCGCCGCCCGCTGGTCGAGATGAAACCAACCGGCGATCCGGAGTGGTTTCCGGTGGGCGTCAAACACCGGTACTCGCGGCGCTGATAAGAAAGAAACCACAGAGGCACGGAGATACCGAGGATCGGGCACGCCCCAGCGTCGCTCCCATTGCTTCTTAGGCCCACCGGGCGGCGCCTTTTCTTTCGTCATTCCCGGGGCTGCCGATGGGCGGAGCCCGGGAATCCAGTGCTGGCCGAAGATTGGATGCCCGGGCTCGGCTGCGCCGCCCCGGGCATGACGTAAGAGTGGGCACTGGCCTCAACACAACTCGCTATCTCTTGTGCCTCTGTGGTTCCGATGCCTTAACTGGCGCCATTCTTTCGCCACGAGAAATCGTTAAATAGCCGCATTCCCGCGCCCCTGGCGCCATCCGGCCGGAGTTATCTCTGGGCATGACAATTCATAATCGAATCGAACCGGACTTTCATCAAAGGCGAGGGTGAATTCTGGCCGCGGCTGCGGCCGAGCCCGCTCATCGAGATTCGCCAGCACCGCCGGCGCCTGCGCTGGGCCAATATCGGATTCGCCACCGTCGCCTTCCTGCTGCTGGCGCTGGCGGTGCTTTCGATCCTCTATGTCGGGCCCTCGCCCATCGCCGGCCCCGGCGCCCCACCCATGTATTCGCGGGTCGCCCCGGTTCGCTAGCGATTGCGGACCACACCGGCGCCGACAACCTCGCTGCACTGCCCCATAGGCACGGGAGCGGGCGCACTGTACTCTGAAACCAGGGGGCTGCCGCTGGCTCTACCCTGCGGCAGGCCGATCGGCAGCCCAAACCGTGGGGCCGGCGATGAACCAGCCTGGAACAATGCGCGAGATTGGCGCACCGATCCGGCCGCTTCGTATTGCGGCGATCTACGCCGTGGTGGCCACGCTGTGGATCGCCCTGATTTCGCTCGCCAACGACGTGATCCTGGCAGCCAGCCCAAACGCCGCGTCCATCGTCGAAATCGTGAAGGAGTGGGGCTTCGTCCTCGCCACCGCCGGGCTGCTGTTCCTGATCCTCACCCGGCTCCGGCGGCGCCTGGAAACAGCACAAGCCTCGCTCGACCAGAGTCGCCAGCAGAACGAGGCCGAAAGCCGGCGCATTGAGCGCATCGCGCGGATCGGCCACTGGATCTGGCGGCCGACGCCGGGCTCCTACGATTGGGCCGGCGGACGATCGGAATACTCCGAGGCAGCCGCCGCCATTTTCGGCGTCAGCCCGCGGGAACTCGCCATTTCAAACCGCGACTATGTCGATCGCTTCGTGCATCCCGACGACCGACTGCGGGTCGCCCGCTACTTCGCCGATCCCACACATGGCGAACCTGGCACCGCGCTCATCGAATATCGCATCGTGCGCTCCGATGGCGAGATCCGCACGATCTACGAGGGGACCGAAATCGTCGGCGACATCGCCGCGGGTAGCGGATACTGGCAGGGCACGGCCCAGGACGTGACGGAAATCAGGCGGGTCGAAGCCGATCTCGCCGTGAGCGAAGCGCGCTTTCGCGACTTCGCCGGCGTCGCCTCGCAGTTTCAGTGGGAGCTCGACGAGAACTTCCGGATCGTCAATTACTCCGGCCAGCCCTGCGAGCTCATGCCCCTCGACGGCGACGCGATCATCGGCCGAACCTTCCGCGAGCTGACCGATGTCAATGCCGGCATCAGCGAGAGTGACTGGGCGGCGTTCGAGAAGCTGGTGGCCTCGCATCAGCCATTTCAGGATTTTCCCTATGTCGCGCGGCTGGCTTCAGGGCATGTCGAGTACCGGCGGGCGAGCGGGCGGCCAATCTTCGACGCCCACGGCGCTTTCAAGGGTTATCGGGGCGTCACCCGCGACGAGACCCGCGAGGTAGAGGCCCGCCGGCGCGCCCAGGCGGCCGAGGAACTGCTGTCGCGCGCGGTCGAAAGCATCGCCGACGAGTTCGCGATTTACGATGCGGACGACCGGCTGGTGATGATGAACAGCAAGTTCCGGGAGTCGTTCGCGAAATTTCCAGGCGGCGATCCGACCGGCAAGACCTTCGAGGAGCTGGTGCGGGCCGACATCGCCCTTGGCTACTACCCGGAAGCGATGGGCCGCGAGGAAGCCTTCGTCGCCGAACGCGTCGCCGCTCACCGGCGCGGCCATGTGCACATCTTCCGCAACTCCCAGGGGCGCTGGACCCAGGCGCGCGACCAGGTCCTGCCCGACGGAACAACGGTCGCGATCCGCACCGACGTGACCGAACTTGCCGAACGCGATCAGGCCCTGCGCGAGAGCCAGGCCAGCCTGGTGGCCGCCCAGCGCATCGCCCGGATGGGAAGCTGGGAATACGATCTCGGCGACCTGAACGATTTCAACGCCAACGCGTTGCGCTGGTCGGACGAGATGTACGCAATATTCGGCCGCGACCGCTCGGCCGGGATCTCCAATGTCGAATTCCTCCGCCTGGTGCCGGCGGACGATCACGCCTTGATCCACGATGCGATGCGCCGATCGGTCACCGAGGGCATCGCCTACGACGTCGAACACCGCGCCATCAAGCCGGACCGCAGCGAGATCATCGTGCATGACATTGGTGAGCTCGTGCGCGATCCGGCCACCGGCAAGCCGCTGAAGCTGGTCGGCACGGTCCAGGACGTGACGGCGGTGAAGCGGACCGAGGAGGCTCTGCGCCAGGCGCAGAAAATGGAAGCCGTCGGCCAGCTTACCGGCGGCATCGCCCATGATTTCAACAATCTGCTGATGGTGGTCGGCGGCAATCTGGAGATGCTGGCGGAAGGACTGGCGCCGGACCAGCAGCGCCTGCGCCGCCTCGCCACCGCGGCGCTGGAAGCGGTGATGCGTGGCGGCCAGCTGACCCAGCGCCTGCTCGCCTTTGCCCGGCGGCAGAAGTTGCGCCCCGAGCCAACCGATCTGAACCGCCTTATCGGCAATCTCGTGCCGCTGCTGCATCGCACCCTGGGCGAACAGGTCACGGTGGAAACGGCACTTGCCAGCGAGGTGTGGCTTTCGCTGACGGATGGAAGCCAGGTGGAAAATGCGGTGCTGAACCTGGCGGTCAACGCCCGCGATGCCATGCCCGATGGCGGCCGCTTGATCATCCGTACGGAAAACCTGCATCTCGACCGCGTCCAGGCGGCGGGCAGCGGCGACCTGCCGCCGGGCGACTATGTGCGGATCAGCGTCAGCGACAACGGCCAGGGCATGCCGGCCGAGATCAGGCAGCGGGTCTTCGAGCCCTTCTTCACCACCAAGGAGGCTGGCCGCGGGACCGGCCTCGGCCTCAGCATGGTCTATGGCTTCGTCAAGCAGTCGGGTGGCCATGTGGCGATCGAGAGCGAGGTTGGCCGGGGTACCTCCGTGCAGATCCTTCTGCCGCGTGTCTCAGCCGTGGCCCAGGGCGTCGAACAGGGAAGCCCATCCAGCCTGCCCCGCGGCCACGAACGCATCCTGGTGGTCGAGGATGAGGATCTGGTGCGCAGCACCGTGCGCACCATGCTGGAGTCGCTGGGCTATGACATCAGCGAGGCTGCCGAGGGCAGACAGGCGCTGGCCATGTATTCCGCCGGACCCGTCTACGACCTGGTACTGACCGACATGGTGATGCCGGGCGGGATGTCGGGCTGGGATCTGGCCCAGGCCATCTGGCGCGACCGGCCGCAGCAACGCTTCCTGTTTTCCACCGGCTACAGCGACAATCCGATCATCCGCCAAGCCAATCTGGATGAGCGTGTCCAGGTGCTGCCCAAGCCCTACAGCAAGCGGGTTCTCGCCACCGCCCTGCGTGCGGCGATCGACCGGCCGATGCGCTAAGCCGCGGATGTCGGATCAGGAATTCATGGCGATGCGGCAAATATCCTGGCCTGGCTGGCCGATGGCGCGCGTTCGGCAACCACGTCGGAAGCGGTGCTGGCTGAGCTCTGCGAGCGGCTGACCGCCGTCGGCGTACCGCTGACGCGGGTGGCCGTCTTCGTGCGCACCCTCAACCCCAATAATATCGGCCGACGCTTCATCTGGCGGCCCGCAGCACCGATCGAGATCCTCGATGGCGATTTCGACCTCTTCAATCGCGACGAGTATCTCAGCAACCCCATCGCCGTCGTCCAGCGCGAAGGCAAGTCGATCCGCCGCCGCCTGATCGATCCGAATTCGCCCATGGACTATCCGGTGCTGGCGGAATTCAAGGCCGGCGGGATGACCGATTATCTCGCCAGCCCGCTGATTTCCACCGACGGCCTGATTCATGTCGCGACCTGGAGCACGACCGACCCGGACGGCTTTTCCGACAGCGATATCCGCATACTGGAATCGGTCGTGCCGCTGCTCGCCCGCGTGGCCGAAATCCGCGCCTTGCGCCGCACCGTGGTGACCCTGCTGGATACCTATGTCGGCCATCAGAGCGGCGAGCGCATCCTGGCGGGGCGCATCCGCCGCGGCGATACGCGAGGCTATCCGCGCCGTCATCTGGCTGTCCGATCTGCGCGGCTTCACCGAACTCACCGACCGGCTGCCGGGCGCCACCGTCATCGCCGTGCTGAACCGCTATTTCGATTGCCAGATCCCGCCAATCCTGGAGCGCGGCGGCGAAGTGCTGAAGCTGATCGGCGACGGGCTGCTGGCGATCTTTCCGGTGGCCGATGAAGCGGCGGAGGCCGACGTCTGCAACCAGGCGCTGGAGGCCGCGCGCGATTTCCGCCGCCGGGTCGAGGCTCTCGACGATCCCGTCGGCGATGGCAGCCCGGCGCGGTTGCGCTTCGGCCTGGCGCTTGCATATCGGCGAACTGCTCTACGGCAATATCGGCGGCGGCAACCGCCTCGATTTCACCAGCATCGGCCCGGCGGTCAACCTGGCGGCACGGCTGGAGAAGCTGAGCGCCGAGCTTCGCCGCAGCGTCCTGGTCTCCGCCGATTTCGCCAAATACTGCCAGAGCGGGCTGACCCCCCTTGGCGATTTCGCGCATAAGGGCTTTGCCCTGCGCTCCGGCGCCTTCGGCCTGCCGGAGGAACAGCCGGACAGCCCCAGCAATCGCGGCGCCTGAAAGTTATCCCGTGATCGGGCTGCGGGTGGGATTGCGCCGGGCGCGTTTGTGCCCTATATGTTCCGCGGATGCTTCGCGAAGCCCCCACCGAACCGATTCTGCTGCCCTTCGTCCGCCGGCCACCGCGGGCGACCGGCGGCGTGCCGTTCAAGATCGTCTCGGATTTCAAGCCGGCGGGCGACCAGCCCCAGGCCATCGCCGATCTGATCGCCGGCGTGCAGAAGGGCGAGCGCGACCAGGTGCTGCTGGGCGTCACCGGCTCGGGCAAGACCTTCACCATGGCCCATGTCATCCAGCATTTTCAGCGCCCGACCCTGATCCTGGCGCCGAACAAGACGCTGGCGGCCCAGCTCTATGGCGAGATGAAGAGCTTCTTCCCCGAGAACGCGGTCGAGTATTTCGTCTCCTACTACGACTACTACCAGCCCGAGGCCTATGTGCCGCGGACCGACACCTATATCGAGAAGGAAAGCTCGGTCAACGAGCAGATCGACCGCATGCGCCACTCGGCGACCCGCGCGCTGTTCGAGCGGCGCGACGTGGTGATCGTCGCCTCGGTCTCCTGCATCTACGGCATCGGCTCGCCGGAGACCTATTCGACGATGACCGAGACGCTGAAGGTCGGCAAAGACATCGACCGCGTGCAGCTGCTGCGCCGGCTGGTCGAGCTGCAATACAAGCGCAACGACGCGAACTTCTATCGCGGCACCTTCCGGGTGCGCGGCGATTCCCTCGAGATCTTCCCGGCCCATATGGAAGACCGCGCCTGGCGGCTGTCGCTGTTCGGCGACGAGATCGAATCCATCAGCGAATTCGATCCGCTGACCGGCGAGAAGGACCGAGGAGCTCGACGAGATCAAGCTCTACGCCAACAGCCACTACGTGACGCCGAAGCCGACGCTCCATCAGGCGGTGAAGCAGATCAAGGTCGAGCTGAAGACGCGCCTCGACGAGCTGAACCGCGAGGGCAAGCTGCTGGAGGCCCAGCGCCTGGAGCAGCGCACCGTCTTCGACATGGAGATGATCGAGGCGACGGGAAGCTGCGCCGGCATCGAGAACTATTCCCGCTATCTGACCGGCCGCCGGCCCGGCGAGCCGCCGCCGACCCTGTTCGAATACCTGCCGGAAGACGCGATGCTGATCGTCGATGAGAGCCATGTGACCGTGCCGCAGATCGGCGGCATGTATCGCGGCGACTTTGCGCGCAAATCGACCCTGGCCGAATACGGCTTCCGCCTGCCCTCCTGCATCGACAACCGGCCGCTCAAGTTCGAGGAATGGCAGGTGATGCGCCCGCAGACGACCTATATCTCGGCCACGCCCGGCCCTTGGGAGCTGGAGCGCACCGGCGGCGTCTATACCGAGCAGGTCATCCGCCCCACCGGCCTGATCGATCCGCCCTGCATCATCCGCCCGACCGAGAGCCAGGTGGACGATGTGGTGGCCGAATGCCGCGAATGCGCGCGGCTGGGCCAGCGCGTGCTGATCACCACGCTGACCAAGCGCATGGCCGAGGACCTGACCGAATACATGCACGAGGCCGGCGTGCGCGTGCGCTACATCCATTCCGATGTCGAGACGCTGGAGCGCATCGAGATCATCCGCGACCTGCGCCTCGGCGCCTTCGACGTGCTGATCGGCATCAACCTGCTGCGCGAGGGCCTCGACATTCCCGAGGTGGCGCTGGTCGCCATCCTCGACGCCGACAAGGAAGGCTATCTGCGCTCGCAGACGGCGCTGATCCAGACCATCGGCCGCGCGGCGCGCAATATCGACGGCCGCGTCATCCTCTATGGCGACGTGATGACGCAATCGATGAAGGCGGCGCTGGCCGAGACCGACCGCCGGCGCGAGAAGCAGCGCGCCTACAACGCCGCCAACGGCATCACGCCGGAATCGATCAAGAAGACCATCGGCGACATCCTGCAGAGCGTCTATGAGCGCGACCGGGTGACCGTCGATACCGGCGTGGCCGGCGAGATCCACAATCTCGGCCATAATCTGCAGGCGACCATCGCCGATCTGGAAAAGAAAATGCGCGAGGCAGCATCCAATCTCGAATTCGAGGAAGCAGCGCGCATGCGCGACGAGATCCGCCGGCTCGAGGCGCTCGATCTCGGCGTCTCCGAACCCGGTCAGGTGCGGGCCCGCTCCACCGGCGGCATGGCGGGCCGCGTCACCGGCCAGGGCTTCGGCGGCAAGAATGTCGGCCGCCCCAGCCGCGGATCGAGTGGACGGGCCAAGGGACCACGGGGCGGCGGGCACCCAAAACGCTGAGCGAAGCGTCGGCATCAATTCACGAGGGGAAAATCATGGGCAAGGTCAAGGCACCGGCGATCGATCCGATGACGGTCAAACCGCGTATCGGCACCGGCTATCCCAGGCACCTCCAGGCCGATTGTGCCAAACGCGAGAAGCGAGTCCTCGGCGACCCGACGGGCATCACCCGCTACGGCGTCAATCTGGTGCGCCTGCCGCCCGGCACCGCCTCGGCGCTGCGCCACTGGCACACGAAGGAGGAGGAGTTCGTCTATATCCTGGAAGGCGAAGTCGAACTGGTCACCGATGCGGGCGCCCAGATCCTGAAGGCCGGCATGGCTGCGGGTTTTCCCGCCGGCAAGGCGGATGGCCACCATCTGGTCAACCGCTCCGGACGCGATGCGCTCTATCTCGAGGTGGGCGACCGCCACGCGGACGACGTGTGCGAATATCCCGACCATGACATGCGCCTCATCCCGTTCGAGGGCGATCAGGTTTTCGTCCAT
Organism: uncultured Alphaproteobacteria bacterium; assembly: GCA_963770335.1. Lineage (GTDB taxonomy): Bacteria > Pseudomonadota > Alphaproteobacteria > Dongiales > Dongiaceae > DASXQK01. The sequence goes on along the minus strand of CAVYPG010000009.1, from coordinate 138,895 downwards.
CGCGACGGGAAACGCTGGAAGCCTGGCGAATAGATCCGAGCACCGCAGCGAGGCGGCGGCAATGATGCCATCAGGATGTTGCTGTCGTCGGTCTGTTCGCGATTATCGCGATAGCCGGTCGCCATGCGGGCGCCTATCAGTCGCGATGGCTGGGCGACCGGCGGCAGTTCGCAGCGATCGGCCGGCTGGCGCCCTCGGCTTTACTGCCCGTCACCGGCCTCAGCCTCTGGGCCTCGCTCCATTACGGGCTGTTTAGCCCCAATGCTCCGTCGGTGTGCCGGGATTTGGCCCAGAATGGAACTGCACCAATTACGGATGACGGGCAGGCTCCCGAGATGTTGCACGCAAAAGTCCTTCGCTGCCGGCGCAGCCCTCCAACCCGGGCGCCGACTGACTGGAATTCAGCACCTCGATTGACCATCTATCCGCAGCCAAGGCATGTTCACATCATGACCGACACCAAAGCCGCGACCATTCCCATCGAGAAGATCACCAAGAGCGACGCCGAGTGGCGCCAGCAACTGACGCCTGAGCAGTACCGGGTGCTGCGCGAGCACGGCACCGAGCGGGCCTTCACCGGCAAATATGCCGACCATCACGAGGACGGCGTCTATGTCTGTGCCGGCTGCGGGGCGCCGATGTTCGATGCGAAGACAAAGTTCGAATCCGGCACGGGCTGGCCGAGCTTTTATCAGCCGGCCGATCCGGCGACGGTGGAGACCAAGACCGATCGAAGCCTGTTCATGAGCCGCACCGAGGTGCATTGCGCACGCTGCGCCGGGCATATGGGCCATGTCTTTCCCGACGGGCCGAAGCCGACGGGTCTACGCTATTGCATCAACGCCGCCGCGCTGGATTTCAAGCCGAGGAAGGCGTGAACGTCCTCGTCGTCTTTACCCATCCGCGGCGAAATTCGTTCTGCGGGGCGATCATGGATTCCTTTATCGCCGGCCTCGCCAAGGCGGGGCATATGTCGGAGATTGCCGATCTGCATGCCGAGGGCTTCGATCCGCGCATGAGCGAGGCAGACGAGCCGGATTGGAGCGATCCACGCAAGCGCTATTCGGATGCCGTACTGGCCGAACAGGCGCGCATCGCCCGCAACGAGGCCATGGCCTTCGTCTTTCCGGTCTGGTGGTGGTCGATCCCTGCCATGTTGAAGGGCTGGGTCGATCGCGTCTGGAATAATGGCTGGGCCTATGGCGACACCACCCTGCCCCATCGCAAGGCGCTGCTGATCGGCACGGCCTCGGGCGGAGCCGCCACTTATGACAAACGCCAATACGGGCCCGCCATGCAGGCCCAGCTTGTTGTCGGGATCATGAATTATTGCGGCATTCCGGCGGCCGAGCTGGAGCTGATGTTCGACGTGATGGACACGCCGGAGATCCGCACCGGCCATCTGGCCCGGGCTCACAAGCTGGGCGAAGCCTTCGCCGCGGCGCCCGCATGAGCCAGACCGGTCAAGCCGCCCTCGTCACCGGCGGGGCCCAGCGCATCGGACGCGCCATCGCGCTGGACTTGGCATCCCATGGCTGGGCCATCGCCGTGCATTACCGGCGTTCGCAGGCCGAGGCGGAGGAACTGGTAAAGGACATCGCCGGCCGCGGCGGCAAGGCCGTCACGGTCGCCTGCGATCTTGCCCGCGAGGCCGAGGTCGAGACGCTGGTTGCGCGTGCCGCCGCGGCGCTAGGCCAGCCTTTGACCTGCCTGGTGAACAACGCCTCCAACTTCGAGATGGACAAAGTCGATACCGCGACGCGCGAATCCTGGGACCGGCATATCGAAACCAACTTGCGGGCACCCCTGGTGCTGAGCCAGGCCTTTGCGCGCCAGCTGCCTGACGGCAGCGCGGGCAATATCGTGAACCTGCTGGATCAACGGGTGTGGAAGCTCACCCCCTATTTCCTCTCCTATACCGTGGCGAAGAGCGGGTTGTGGACGCTGACCCGCACCCTGGCGCTGGCGCTGGCGCCGCGCATTCGCGTCAACGGCATCGGCCCCGGCCCGACGCTGCCGAGCGACCGCCAGAGCGCCGAACAGTTCAGACAGCAGCAGCTCGCCGTGCCGCTGAAGCATGGCGCCACGCCGGAGGAGATCGCGGCGACGGTGCGCTTCATCCTCGCCACGCCGTCGATGACCGGACAGATGATCGCGCTCGACGGCGGCGAACATCTCGGCTGGGCACAATCCTCGCGCGGATTTGTTGCCAGTGAGTAGGCAGCGGAGAGAAGATAAGCCCATGAGCAAACTCAAGACGGCAAAACCGGTGCGCGGCCCGCAGCTTCGCCCGGGCGTCGACGGCGCTGCGCGGCGAGTCCCGTGTCTTCGTGCGCGATCTGGTGATGACGGCGAAGATCGGCCTGCATCAGCATGAGCGGTTGGCCGAGCAGCGCGTTCGCATCAATCTCGATCTCACCGTCGCCGACAATCCCGCCATCGACGACGATTATGACAACGTCGTCTGCTATGGCGGGCTGGTCACCGGCGTGCGCCGCGTGATCGGCGCCGGCCATGTGAACCTGGCCGAGACCCTGGCCGAACGCATCGCGGCGATGTGCCTGGAAGACCGGCGCGTGCTCAGCGCGCGGGTGCGGGTGGAAAAGCTGGATGTGTTTGCCGAGGCGGCCAGCGTCGGCGTGGAGATCGAGCGCTTCCAGCGGCGAAGCTGACCGCTGTTTTCAGTCATTGCTCGAACAATGGCGGGAAGTCTTTGAAATAACGTGACTCTCCGGTGCAGCAAAACGGCGCGCCGCACCCGAGTTTTGCACAGGCCGCGTTTGGTTCCCCAAAAAGTCACGAGTCAAGGCCGGATTTGGAGGAATGACAAAACTGTAACACCACCGGCAAAAATACTTGCGCGACTTCAATGGCTTGATGTTTCTGCCCAAAAATTAAGCAATTCGATGAAACTATGGGATTCGCTGGGCTCATGGGCTGGTCGGCGGTAGTTTTCGACAAAGTTACCCACAGATTCCGTGGATATCTAACCGCGAGCGGGCCGAGCCGGAACAGCAATGTCTGACGATACCGCAGAGAACGGCCAGATTCCGGACATCGAGCCGGCGCCGCGCGGCGTGCTCGCGCGTGGCGTCGAGGTCATCGTCGATGCGCTGAAGCGCCTGCCGCACAGCCCGGGCGTCTATCGCATGCTGAACAAGTCGGGCGACGCGCTCTATGTCGGCAAGGCGCGCAACCTGAAGAAGCGCGTCAACGCCTATACCCAGATCGGCAAACTGCCCGAACGGCTGCGGCGCATGGTGGCGGAGACGACGCAGCTCGAGGTGGTGACGACCAACACCGAGGTCGAGGCCCTGCTGCTCGAGATCAACCTGATCAAGCGGCTGATGCCCCGCTACAACGTGCTGCTGCGCGACGACAAATCGTTCCCCTATATCCTGATCACCGGCGATCATGCCGCCCCGCAGATCGCCAAGCATCGCGGTTCGCGCGCGCGCAAGGGCGACTACTACGGCCCCTTCGCTTCCGCCGGCGCGGTCCATCGCACGATCACCGCACTCCAGCGCGCCTTCCTGCTGCGCTCCTGCAACGACAGCGTCTTCGGCAGCCGCACCCGGCCCTGCCTGCTCTACCAGATCAAGCGCTGCTCGGGCCCTTGCGTGGGCCGCATCTCGCTGGAGGATTACGCCCAGCTCGTGCAGCAGGCGAAGGCCTTCCTCTCCGGCGAAAGCCGCGAGGTGCAATCGCGCCTTGCCGGCGACATGCAGGCGGCGAGCGACGCGCTGGATTTCGAACGCGCCGGCGCGATCCGCGACCGGCTGCGGGCGCTGGCCCATGTCCAGGCCCACCAGGACATCAACGTCTCGGAGATTCGCGACGCCGATGTCATCGCCGCGCACCAGGCGGGCGGACATACCTGCGTGCAGGTGTTCTTCTTCCGCGCCGGCAGCAATTTCGGCAACCGCGCCTATTTCCCCAGCCATGACCGTCATCTGCCACTGGCCCAGGTTTTGGCAGGCTTTATCGCGCTGTTCTATGCCAACAAGCCGCCGCCGCCGCTGATCCTGGTGAATGACCTGCCGGCCGAATGCGCCTTGCTTGCCGAGGCGCTGGGGGTCAAGGCCGAGCGCAAGGTGGAGATCAGCAAACCCGTGCCGCGGCGCGCGACAACATCTGGTGGATAATGCGCTCTCCAATGCGCGCGAAGCGCTGGCACGGCGGCTGGCGGAGAATGCCTCCCAGCGCCACCTGCTGGAGGGTGTGCAGACGGCGCTCGGTCTGGAACAGGTGCCCCAGCGCATCGAGGTCTATGACAACAGCCATCTGCAGGGCCGCAACGCCTATGGCGCGATGATTGTCGCCGGGCCCGACGGCTTTATGAAAAACGCCTATCGCAAATTCTCCATCGCCGGCGATATCGCGCCGGGCGACGACTACGCCATGATGCGCGAGGTGATGAGCCGGCGCTTCGCCCGGGCGCAGAAGGAAGATCCCGAACGCGAGCGGGGCCAATGGCCGGACCTGGTGATGATCGATGGCGGTGCCGGCCAGCTGGCCGCGACAGAAAGCGCCTTGGCCGATCTCGGCATCGACGATGTGGCGCTGGTCGCCATCGCCAAGGGACCGGATCGCGATGCCGGGCGCGAGCGCTTTTTCCGCCCGGGGCAGGAGCCCTTCAGCCTCGAGCTGCGCGATCCCGTGCTCTATTACCTTCAGCGGCTGCGCGACGAGGCCCATCGCTTCGCCATCGGCACCCACCGCGCCAAGCGCTCGGCGGATATCGCACGCTCGCCGCTGGACGAAATCCCCGGCATCGGCGGCAAGCGCAAGCGCGCCTTGCTGATGCATTTCGGCTCGGCCCGCGGCGTGGCGGCGGCGGGGCTCAGCGACCTGGAGACGGTGCAAGGGATCAGCAAGGCCGTGGCGAAAAAGGTTTATGACCACTTCCATGCGCAAAGCTAAGATGCTTCGGGCCGAAGCCAAGAAGGTGGGCCTCCTGGGAATCCCGGCATGACCGACCTGCCCAATCTGCTGACCCTGTCGCGCATCGTCGCCATCCCGCTGGTGTCGGTGCTGCTCTATTTCGACGGCGCCGCCTGGCGCTGGGCCGCCCTGATTCTCTACGCCGCCGCCTGCATCACCGATTTCTTCGATGGCTATCTGGCGCGCAGCTGGCGCCAGGTCTCCAATCTCGGCCGCTTCCTCGATCCGATCGCCGACAAGCTGCTGGTCGCTGCGATCATCCTGGTGCTGGTGGCCGAACGGCGGCTTGCCGGCTGGTCGGTTCTGCCGGCCCTGATCATTCTCTGCCGCGAGATCCTGGTGTCGGGCCTGCGCGAATATCTCGCCGGGCTCAATGTCGGCGTGCCGGTCAGCCAGCTCGCCAAATGGAAGACGCTGCTGCAGATGCTGGCGCTCGGTTTCCTGATCCTGGGTGATGCCGGCATGCCGCAATGGCCGATCACCACCATCGGCGAGGCCGGCCTGTGGATCGCAGCGGCGCTGACCATCGTCACCGGCTATGACTATTTCCGGGCCGGCATGCGGCATCTGTGATGCGGGTCATCGGCCTCGCCGGCTGGAGCGGCAGCGGCAAGACGACGCTGCTCATGCGCCTGCTGCCCGAACTGATCCGCCGCGGCATCAGCGTTTCGACGATGAAACACGCCCATCACGAGTTCGATGTCGACCAACCCGGCAAGGATTCCTGGCGTCATCGCGCCGCCGGCGCCACCGAGGTGCTGGTCGCCTCGGCCAATCGTTGGGCGTTGATGCATGAACTGCGCGGCGCGGATGAGCCGGCCTCAACGGAGCTGATGAAGCATATGAGCCCGGTCGATCTGCTGATCGTCGAGGGCTTCAAGCGCTCGACGCACGACAAGATCGAGATCCATCGCCGCGAGGTGGGCAAGCCCCTGCTCTATCCCGGCGATCCGCAGATCGTCGCCGTGCTGAGCGACGAACCATTGCCGGATTGTCCGCTGCCGGTGATCGATCTCGACGATGTAATGAAGGCCGCCGATTTCGTCGTCGCCCATTGCAAGCTCGTTCCTTCCGTCAGCGAGGCCGGCCGATGAAGCTGCTTTATTTCGCCTGGCTGCGCGGCAAGATCGGCAAATCAGCTGAGGAACTGACGCCGCCGGCCTTCGTGCGCAATGTCGGCGATCTACTGGACTGGCTGGCGACCCAAGGGCCGGCCTACCAGGCAGCCCTGGCCGACCGTCGCGCCGTCAAGGTGGCGGTCAACCAGGATTACGCCGCACTCGATCACCCGGTGAAGCCGGGCGACGAGGTCGCCCTGTTCCCGCCGGTCACCGGGGGCTGAGGTGATTCGCGTCCAGGCCGAGGATTTCGATGTCGGCGCCGAGCTGGCGCGGCTGACCGAGGGGCGCACCGACGTGGGCGGCCTGGCGAGCTTTGTCGGAATCGTGCGCGCCAGCAGCGCCGCCGGCGCGCTTCAGGCCATGACGCTGGAGCATTATCCCGGCATGACGGAAAAGCGCCTGGCCGAGATCGAAGCCGAGGCGCTTCGCCGCTGGTCGCTGACCGGCAGCGTGATCATCCATCGCCATGGCCGGCTTCTGCCGGGCGATCGCATCGTGCTGGTTGCAACCGCCGCCTCGCATCGCCAGGCGGCACTGGAGAGCTGCCAATTCCTCATCGACTGGCTGAAGACAAAGGCGCCGTTCTGGAAGCTCGAGGAGACCGCCGCCGGCAGCCAGTGGGTCGAAGCCCGCGAATCCGACGATCACGCCGCCGAGCGCTGGCGGAAGCCGTGACCTGAAAGATGGATGGCCGGGTCAAGCGCGGCCATGACGATGTAGTCCCGATCGAGCCTTCTACTCGTTCGTCATGCCCGGCCCAAAGCAAGATCGGATCAGATCACGCGATCTGATCCGTGAATCTTGCTATGATTAAATTAGAGCGGCTCGATTCACGCCCTAAGGCCGTACTGGCTTAGGGCGATCAGACGCTTGAGCCGGGCATCCACGACTTCTCTGATTTACGCCGCCAGGCTCTTGCCGCGCACCGTGGCCGCGTAATCCGCCACCAGCTGGCGAGCCAGCGGACCGACCTGGAAGTTGTGCGGGCCGATCTCGCCCACCGGCGTCACTTCCGCCGCGGTGCCGACGATGAACACCTCATCGGCCTTGTTCAGCTCCTCCGGCATGATGGCGCGCTCGGTCACCTTGATGCCGCGCTTGCGCGCCAGCTCGATCACCGTGCGCCGGGTGATGCCGTCGAGGAAGCAATCCGGCTTCGGCGTATGCAGCTCGCCGCCGATGCCCAGGAACACATTGGCGCCGGTCGCTTCCGCGATCTGGCCGCGCCAGTCGAGCATCAGCGCATCGGCATAGCCTTCCGCCTCGGCCGCGTGCTTGGAGAGCGTGCAGATCATGTAGAGGCCGGCAGCCTTGCTGGCCGTGGGCGCCGTATCCGGCGAGGGCCGGCGCCATTTGGCGAAGGTCATGCGGATGCCCTTGTTGAGCGCTTCCGGCGAGAAATAGGCCGGCCATTGCCAGACCGCGATGGCGAGGTGGATCTTGCTCTGCTGGGCCGAGACGCCCATCTGCTCGCTGCCGCGCCAGGAGATCGGGCGCACATAGGCGTCCTTGAAGCCGGAACGCTTCACCACCTCGTTCGTCGCCGCGTCGATCTCTGCCAGACTGTAGGGAACCTTGAAGCCCAGCAGCTCGGCCGAGCGGATGAGGCGCTGGCTGTGATCGGTCAGCCGGAACACCTTGCCCTCATAGACCCGCTCGCCCTCGAACACTGCCGAGGCGTAGTGCATGGCATGGGTCAGGATGTGGACCTTGGCGTCACGCCAGTCGACGAGCTTGCCGTCGAACCAGATGACACCGTTGCGATCGTCGAAAGGCTGAACGCTCATGGACAAGGCTCCCAAATGGAGGATATCGCCGCACGGACACCTATATTAGATAAGGCCCGTCTCGATAATGGTACGCCGGTTCCGGAAAATAAGTCAACATGGCTGACATAAAATCCCAAGCCAATCCCCTGTTCCTGCGCGAAGACGAGTTGCGCCAGGGCATCGAATTGCTGTTCTACGCCTACCGCGACTTCACCGCCGAGGCCGATGCGGTCCTGCAGACCTATGGCTTCGGCCGGGCCCATCACCGGGTGATTTATTTCGTCGGCCGCAACCCCGGCATGCCCGTCTCATCCCTGCTCGACATATTGAAGATCACCAAGCAGAGCCTTTCGCGCGTGCTGGGCCAGCTTCTGCGCCAGGGCTTCATCCAGCAGCGCCCCGGCGCCGACCGGCGCCAGCGTTTGCTGGATCTGACCCCCAGCGGCGCGGAGCTGGAGCGGCGCCTGACCGAAGATCAGCGCGCCCTTGTCGCCCAGGCCTATCGCGCCGCCGGCGCCGACGCGGTGGAAGGATTTCGCAAGGTGCTGTTCGGCCTGATCAACGAGATGGACCGCCCGAAGGTCGCCCGCAGCGTGGTGGCCCCCACCCGGCGCGGCTGACTGCCTCGCGCGCCGCCACGCTTGGCAGCACCCGTCCTGCCCGTTCGGCCCGACATTGGCCGGTGTCATCGTCAGCCGGGAATTGCCCGCAGGCTTCCCCGCCCGGGGCCTCATCACCGCCTACATCTCGCGCGCGCCGCCCAGCCTCGCCTGATCCCTGCCGGCCTCGGCCGGCACTTCGCTCGACAGTCTTGGATCAACGCACGCGCCTTCCGGCGGTTTTGCGGACGAGGCTCGTGCCTATTGAGGATGTGATCAATGCAATTCCGACTCCTGTTCGCCTGCAGCGCGGCTTTCACCTTTGCTCTTGGCGCCAATGCCTTCGCCCATGCCGAGCTGAAAAGCTCGGTGCCGCAAAAGGATGCCACCGTCAAACCGGCACCCACCGAGATCGCCCTGACATTCGACGAGGAGGTCAATCCCAAGCTCAGCCTGATCGTCGTCGAGGATCCGGCCGGCCAGAAGGTCGACAAGGCCGACAGTCATTTGACCGGCGACGATGCCAAACATCTCAGCGTCGATCTCAATCCGCTGACACCCGGCGTCTACCAAGTGTTCTGGACTTCGGTCGCCGCCGATGACGGCCACAAGCTGACCGGAAAATTCAGCTTCACCGTGGCGCCCTGACGATAAGCAGATGCTCGCCGGGGCGGATATCGCGGATGGCGTGGCGCGCGGCCTCAGCATGGCCGGCGCCATGGCCATCTTCGGCACCGCGCTATTGCGCAGCGCCATCGTGCGGCCGGCGCTTGGCGCCGGTCCAGAACGGATAAGGCAGCGCGCCGAGCACCGCCTTGACCTGCTTGACCTTGCCGCTTTGGCGATCGCCCTTACGGCGGGTATTGCCTGGCTTCTGCTGGAAACGGCCGATCTTGCGCCCGACGACACGCCGGGCGCGCGGCTTGCCACATTGCCGATCGTGCTTTGGCAGACCCGCTTCGGCTGGCTGCTGCAGCTTCGCCTTGGACTGTTGCTCATCGCCGGCCTTGTCGCTGTCCGCCGGGGCCGCATCATGCAATGCCGGAGCGTCGGTCCTGTCGGGTGCCGCCATCGCGCTCGAGGCGGGCCTCGGCCATGGAATGTCGATGGCGGGTGCGCTTGGCGCTACCCTCAGCGTCACCGAAGCACTCCATCTGCTGTCGGCCGGCGCCTGGCTCGGCGCATTGCCGAGCCTCTTCCTGTTGATCGGCATTCTGGAACCCGGCCCGGCGCGCCGCGTGGTCAACCGGTTCTCGCGCTTCGGTGCCGCCTGCGTCGCCGTGCTGGCGATCACGATTGCGATCCAGAGCTGGGTACTGATGGGCGGATTGCCGGGGCTGATCGGCACCGATTACGGGCGCATCGCGCTGGTGAAGCTCAGCCTGTTCCTGCTGCTTGTGGCGGTCGCGGCACTCAACCGGCTGCGGCTGGCCCCCGCACTATCCATCGTTCCCGCCGGTCCGCGCCGCCTGCAGTTCAGCATCGCCGCCGAGACGGGAGCCGGGCTCGTGGCCGTGATCGCCGCCGGCATTTTGCTGACACAACAGCCCGCCATGCATCTGCAGCCGGACTGGCCCTTTGCCGTTCGCTTCAGCACCGATGCGCTTGTCGAACCCGAACTGCGACCAGCCGTGCTGCAGGCGTTATTCGAAGCCGCCCTCGCCTTGGCTGCACTGGGCATGGCGATCCGTTTCCGCCGCCTGCGCTGGCCGGGTCTCGCCTTGGCACTACTGCTTGGCTGGATAGCGGCGCCGGATCTGCGGCTGCTGCTGGTGCCGGCATATCCGACCAGCTTCTATCGCTCGCCCAGCGGCTTCACCTCGGCCTCCATCGTTCGCGGCGCCGGCCTGTTCGCCAACAACTGCACCGCCTGCCACGGACCGGCCGGCAGCGGCGACGGGCCGCTAGCGAAATCGCTGCCGATTTCCACCCGCCGACCTGACGGCGGCGCATCTGTTCGGCCATAGCGACGGCGAGCTTTTCTGGTGGCTCGGCCACGGCATCGAAGGCCCCGACGGCAACCTGGTCATGCCGGGCTTCGCCGGCAGCCTCGATGACGATCAGCGCTGGAACCTGATCGACTATATCCGCGCCCATAATGCGGGCCTGGCGGTTGCGGAGGGTGAATTGCTGCGACCTTTGAAGGCGCCCGACGCCACCGTCGAAATCGATGGCAAGCCGATTCCGCTCTCCTCGTTGCATGGGCAATGGCTGCGCATCGCTGCGCTGGGCGCGGGCTTCACCCGGCAACCGGATGCATTGAGCGGCATCGCAACACTCAGCATCACCGCACCGGGCGATGGCTGGAGCGCCTATGCGATTGCCTCGGGCATATCGCCGGACGCGATGGCGGGCAGCGAATTCCTGATCGATCCCGATGGCTGGCTGCGCAACGTCTTCCGCCCGGCAGAGCCCGGTAGCTGGCCCAATTCCTCAGCCTTCCTGGCAGCACGGCAGAAGGCGGCCGAGAATCCCATCGCCGAAACCAGCGGGTCGATGAACGGAATGCAGATGGAGTGACGATCTAGAACAACCGACCGCCATTCGGCACTGGCTTGTCCGGGCCGATCATCACCACCTCGCCCGCCGCATCGGGGAATCCCAGCACCAGCACCTCGGACATGAATTTGCCGATCTGCTTGCGCGGGAAATTCACCACCGCGGCCACCTGGCGGCCGACGAGTTCCTCGATCTTGTAATGCGCGACGATCTGCGCCGAGCTGCGGCGCGTACCGATAACGGCACCGAAATCGACGGTCAGTTTGACGGCGGGCCGGCGGGCCTCGGGAAACGGCTCCACCGCCGTGATGGTCCCGACGCGGATATCCACGCGGCGGAAATCGTCATAGGTGATCTGCGGCGCGAGGCCGTCGTCAGAATCGCTCATGGCGCGACGCTAACGGGGCGCCGGAAAAAAAGGAAGCCGTGGTTGTCCGCTGCTGTCCGCTCCTCATCCTGAGCTTGTCGAAGGATGAGGCGCTCCATTCATCGTGCGGCCTCATGGTTCGACTGGCTCACCATGAGGCTGATGAATGGTGGAGACGGGCAATACCCAAAAAGAAAGACCGCCGCGTTTGGGGGAAAACGCGGCGGTCCCTGTTCAGGCGGCCTCTCTCGGGGGAGGTGCGAGGCCGCCAGTTCTCTAGTTCGCTATCGAAGGAAGCTTAGGCCGCCTTCTTGGTGACCTTCGGCTCGAACGCCGCCTTCACTTCGTCGAAATTCTCGACGACGCGCTTGCGGATCACTTCGAAGGTCTCGGCATTGGACTTCTGAACCAGGCCGGCCAGCTCATGAACATTGGCGACCGCGGACTCGAAGGCGCCCTTGGCGACATTGGCCTGCTTGACCATCTTGTCTTCGGTGCTGCCGGCGCCAACGAACTCCTTGGCGACCTTCTGCATCTCCTCGGCGGCTTCGCGGACGAATTCCGCCTGGGCCTTGGCGATCGCCTGCACGCCTTCAAAGGCGCGCTGGTTGGCGGCGGTCAGGGCTTCGAAATTCTTGCGCTGATAGGAGATGAGCCAGCCCATATCGAGATTGGCGGACTTGCCGTTGGTCCAGAGCTTGCCGAAATCCGCGAAAGCGCGGGTGAACTCAGCCTGCCACTGGGTGAAATCGGGGGTCTTGACGAATTCGGGATCGAAGAAGGTCGTGCTGGTCTTGGCCATGGTTGCCTCCGGTTGGGTTACGATCGGCGCAGCCATGCTGCGCTGCACAATCTGGAACCCTATATAGAGGCGGGTCGCCGAGGCGTCAAGGAAAAATGTTGCACTGCAACATAAAATTCATCAAGACGCTGAAATCGTTATGTAATAATTATGCCGCATCGCGCTTCGGACGGCGCCCGAAGCCGCTAGCCATGCGCTCGGCCCGGCCCAGCGCCTTATCCAGGGCCGCCATGGTCTTTGCCTTGTCGGCGCTGTCGTCGCGAAACCAGGCCCGCAGCCCGGCAAGATAGACGGCCGAGAGCCCCTTGATCCGCAGCACGCCGCGCAGGCCCGAGGTCGAGAGCCCGGCGGCTTCCAGCATCGCCGCCATGGACCGGTCGAGATTGGCCAGGCTGCAGACCAGCGAGAGCGGGTCGCGGCCGGTATCCTCGGCGATCCGCAGCAGCCCCGCCTTATGGGCGTCCAGCTTGTCGAAGCGGCGCATCAGCAGGTCGAACAACCGGTCTTTAGCGGATTCTTCCGCCCGGTCGCCATCCATGTCGGCCAGCACCGCCGCGTCGATGGCACGGCTATAGGCGGCAAGAATGGCCGACTTCGATGGGTATTGGGCATAGAGCGCGGCCATGGAGAGACCGGCCGCTTCCGCGATATCGGCCAGGGCCAGATCGCGCCAGCCCTTTTCCGCCGCGAGGCGCAGGGCTGCCTCGATCGCCGGATCGGCGCCATTGCCGGACGATGCCCCGGCTTTGGCCGTAGATGCCTTGGCGGACGATGCCTTGCTGCTGTGCTTGGCCATATCGGCCTCCTTAAATTGCCCCGGATCATTCCCCGGGAAGGCAGGAACCATCCCTTAAGATAGGCAGCCGGGATGGCCAAAGGAAGGCGGCGCTTCGCCGCTGGCGCGCGCCTAGACGGACCTTGCTTGGGCGATTTTCGCGACACGGCCGCCCGTCAGGCGCTCGAGATCGCTCGCCGCCAGGCGGAAGACGGCAAAGGGTGTGCCGGCGGCGGCCCAGATCGTGTCCAGTTTCAGCAGGTCCTCGTCGATGAAGGTGACCGGCGGGCTCGCATGGCCGATAGGGGCCACGCCGCCGATGGCATAGCCGGTCTTTTCGCGCACGAAATCCGCATCGGCCTTGCCGATCTTCTCGCCCAGCAAGGCCTCCAGCGCTTTTTCATCCACCCGGTTCACGCCGCTGGCAATCACCAGCACCGGCCGGTTCGATTGCTTGGCGCGAAAGATCAGCGATTTGGCGATCTGGGCGACGTCGCAGCCGATCTGTTGGGCCGCATCCACCGATGTTTTCGTCGTCTCGGCGAATTCGATGACCTCGGTTTCGAGGCCCATTTCGCCCAGAAGCTGCTGCACGCGCGCCGCGGCCGGGCGCAGGGATTTCTCGCTCACCGCAACCTAGCCCGCGAGTTCGCGCGAACGGCGCGTCGCCGCGGCAATGGCGCGATCGAACAGCGGCTGGATGCCGTTTTCGGCCATCAGGATCTTGAGCGCTTCCAGGGTCGTGCCCTTGGGGCTGGTGACGTTCTGGCGCAGCTGGGCGGCCGGGTCACCCGAGAGGCGCGCAAGTTCGCCCGCACCTGAAACCGTAACCCGCGCGAGCCGCATGGCGAGATCGGCGGGCAGCCCGGCCTTGCGCCCGGCTTCGGCCATCGCCTCCATCAGCAGGAACACATAGGCGGGACCGCCGCCCGACAGCGCCGTCACCGGATTGATTAGATCCTCGTCTTCGACCCAGGCGACCTCGCCGCAGGCAGCCAACAGCGTATCGGCAAGATCGCGCTGGGCCTTTGTCACCGGCTTGTCGGCAACCGCCACGCTGATGCCGCGGCCGATGGCCGCCGGCGTATTGGGCATGGCGCGGACGATCGCCGCCTTGGCGCCCAGATGCTGGCGAAAATAAGCGATGGTCTTGCCCGCCGCGATGGACAGCACCAGCACCTCGGGCCGGATGAAGCGGGCGTAGTGGCCGATCGCCTCGTCCATGAATTGCGGCTTCACCGCCAGCACGAGAACGCCGGGCGCGAATTCCTTGGCGATCGCCGCGGGCTGCGCCACATGCACGATGCCGCTGCCGGCAAGATCGCCCAGCGCCTCGGCCTGGGGTTCGACAGCGACGGCGTTGCCGGGCTGCATGCCGCGGGCGAGCCAGCCGCGCAGCATGGCCCCGCCCATCTTGCCGCAGCCCACCAGCAGCAAGTTCAGATGTGAAAGATCGCCCATGGCCGGAAAAGCCCCCGTTCGACGCCGACGAAAACCGCGGCGGTCGTTTAGGCTTCGCCCACCGTCTCCAGCATGGCCGCCTCGACCGCCTCGTCCGGTGTCTTACCGCCCCAGAGAAGGAAGTTGAAGGCCGGATAGAAGCGCTCGCATTCACTGACCGCGATATCGACCAGGTCTTCAAGCTGCTCCACCGCTACGCCGCCCACGCCGCGCAGCAGCACCGTATGGCGGAACATCGGCACCGGCTCCTCGACGCAGAGGTCGAAATGGCCGAGCCAGAGTTTCTCGTTGATGCCCCCCAGCAGCTCCAGGAAGGCCGGCCGGCGATGCGGCGGCACCCGGAGATCGACGATGCAGGAGAAGGAGATGGCGCTGAGATCCTCCTGCCAGACGAAATAGAGGCGATAGTCGGACCAGCGCCCTTTCAGTTCGACCATCATTTCTTCGGCGGAGTTGCGGTCGAACTGCCACTCATTGGCATCGACCAGTTCTTCCAGAATATCGAGGGGATTGTTACGGCTTTCGAACGTATCGACCGTCAGGTCGGTCATCGATGCGCCCTCCATGGCCCAGAACGGCGAAGGGCCCGGCCGGTAGCCGACCGAACCCCAGTATTAGATTAGGAATGCTTGCTACCCACCAGATTTAGCGTGCCAAATCCCGAATCGGCGCGCAATAGGCGATTTGCGACATTTCAAAGAAAGTTGTGGGTCGCTTGGAGAACCGGGCCGAGAACCAGCGGAAAACCGCCGGAAACCTTGGGCTCAGCCGTTCTTCTTTGCGGCTGATTTCACGCGGGCTTCCAGCTCGGCGAGTCGAGTGGCTAGGTCTTCCTGTTCGCTGCGCGCTTTCGCCGCCATGGCCTTCACCGCGTCGAACTCTTCGCGCTTCACCAGATCCATACCGGCGAGGATGCGCTCGAACTGCTGGCGCAGCCGGCCCTCGACTTCCTGTTTCACGCCGCTGATGCCGCTGAGCGCACCGCTGGCGACTTTCGCCAGATCGTCGAGGATGCGGTTATCGATGGCCATGAGCGAGTCTCCTTCCCGTCAGCTTAGCCGAGCCCGTCCTGGTGCGCAGTCATTCAGTTCGCCAGCCAGAACGCCAGGTTCAGAACGGCGGCAAAAGCGACCCACAGAAAATTTACCGTCATCAGCCAGGCAGCCAAGGTGGAGATACGGCGAAAGCCAGCGATGGTGAATCCGATCGCAGCAAGCAGCAGCAGGATTTCGATCTGGCCCAGGATGATGGAATGCAGGCCAAAGAAGACCATCGACCAGAGAAGATTGAGCGATAGCTGCAGCGCATAGAATCCCAGCGCATGGCGAACGCGGATCGGATCGGAAAGGCGCTGCAGCCAGACGAGCCAGGCGGCGACCGCCATCATGATGTAGAGCGCCGTCCATACCGGCGCGAAGACCCAGCCCGGTGGTGTGAAGGCCGGCTTGCTCAGCAGCAGATACCACTCATGCAGCGCGGGCGCGGTCACGATCTCGCCGAGTGCCGCGACGGTGAAGGCGATGGTCAGCGAAACCAGCAACGCCGGGATATGCTGGCGCGGATTGCTGTCATCGGGCTGCGGCACGCTGCTGCTCATCACTCGGCTCCACGCCTGTGCCGCATTGAAATACTCACGCCGATAATACGCGCGAACGGCCCTTATGGATCCGTTGCGGCCGCCTTCACAAATACATTCGCGCCGGCCCGGGTTCCCCGGCCTCGCCGACGATACATTGATGCGCAGGCCTTCGCTTGCCGGGGGAATGCCTGCCCCCTATAACCGCCCGATGCTGTTCTCCATTCCGTTTCCGGTCATCGATCCCGTGCTGATCAGCGTGGGTCCGTTTGCGATCCGCTGGTACGCACTCGCTTATGTGTTCAGCATCATCATCGGCTGGCGCTATACGCGGGCCCTTGCCGCGCAGAAACTTTCGCCGTTGACGCCGGGGATGCTGGACGATTTCGTCACCTGGGCGGTGCTGGGCATCGTGCTGGGCGGGCGCATCGGCTATGTCGTCTTCTACAATGCCGACTATTATCTGCAGCATCCGGTCGAGGCGCTGCAACTCTGGCATGGCGGCATGTCGTTTCATGGCGGCCTCATCGGCGTCATCACCGCCATGGCGCTGTTCGTGCGCAAGCGCGGCATCCGTTTCTTCCACCTGACCGACGCCATCGCCGCGGCCACGCCCATCGGCCTGTTTTTCGGCCGGCTCGCCAACTTTATCAATGGCGAGCTGTTCGGACGCGAGACCGATTTGCCCTGGGGCATGGTGTTCCCCAACGGTGGCCCCAATCCGCGCCATCCGAGCCAGCTCTACGAGGCAATCCTCGAAGGGCTCGTCCTGTTCATCCTGCTGGCGGTCATTGCCTGGCGCTATAGAGGTTTGGCGCGGCCGGGCCTGATCAGCGGCGTGTTCCTGGTCGGTTATGGACTCTGCCGCATCATCGTCGAGTTCGTGCGCGAGCCGGACCAGCAGCTGGGCTTCCTGCTCGGCGGCGCCACCATGGGCCAGTTGCTGTCACTGCCCATGCTGGCCTTCGGCATCGCCTTCATCTGGCTTTCACGGCGCGCCAAGCGGTGACGACGCTCACCGAGCTTCTGATCCGCCGCATCGCCCTGACCGGGCCCATCACCGTTGCGGAATTCATGGCCGAATCTCTCGGCCATCCCGTGCATGGCTATTACCAGCGCCGCGACCCCTTCGGCTCCGCCGGCGATTTCATCACCGCGCCGGAAGTAAGCCAGATGTTCGGCGAAATGATCGGCCTCTGGTGCGTGGAAGTCTGGCAGACCATGGGCAGCCCCTCGCCCTGTCTGCTGGCGGAACTCGGCCCCGGGCGTGGCACGCTGATGGCCGATGCGCTGCGGGCTGCGCGTATCCGCCCCGCCTTCGGCCAGGCAATCCGCCTGCATCTCGTCGAGACGAGCCCGCATCTGCGCGAGCGCCAGGCCGCCGTCCTCGCCGCCTACCATCCAAGCTGGCATGACAGCTTCAGCGAGATTCCCGAAGGACCGCTGCTGCTGGTCGCCAACGAGTTCTTCGATGCGTTGCCGGTGCATCAATTCGTGCTCGGCCCCGAGGGCTGGCAGGAACGCATGGTCGCGGCCAGCGGGGGCAAGCTCGTCTTCGCATCGACCCATCCCGGGCCCAGTTTCGCGCTGCTCAGCGAGCGCCAGCGCGGCGGCCAGGCCGCAGAAGTTTCGCCGGCCAGCCTCGCGCTCGCCGGCGAGCTTGGCCGGCGCCTTGCCGCCCATGGTGGCGCCGCACTGATCGTCGATTACGGCAGCAGCCAGAGCCTGGCGGGCGAAAGCCTGCAGGCGGTGCGCCAGCATCAACCTGTCGATGTGCTCGCCGATCCAGGCAGCGCCGATCTCTCGGCCCATGTCGATTTTGCCGGGCTGCTGCGCGCCGCCGCTTTAGCCGGTGCGGCCGCCCATGGGCCGTTGCCCCAGGGTGAATTCCTGCAACGCCTCGGCCTCGATGCGCGCGCCGCAAGCCTGAAGGCCCGCGCCACGCCCGCGCAAGTGCGCGAGATCGATGCCGCGCGCCGGCGCCTGCTGGATGCGCGCGAAATGGGAACCCTGTTCAAGGCGGTGGCGTTTTCGTCGCCCAGCTTGCCGGTGCCACCCGGCTTTGCCGAACTGACATGATCGAAGCGGCCAATCTTGGCAGCCTGCCAGGCATCCGTCACAGCTTCTTCGGCCGCGCCGGCGGCGTCAGCGAGGGCATCTATGCCTCGCTCAATTGCGGCTTTGGTTCTGGCGATGACAACGAACACGTGGCGGAGAATCGCGCGCGGGCGATGCGCCTGAGCGAACTCGATCCGGCTAGGCTCGTCACCGCCTGGCAGACTCACAGCACGCGCGTGGCGGTCGTCGACAGACCCTGGGCGCGCGGCGAAGCACCCCAGGTCGATGCCATGGTGACGAGGGTGCCAGGTATCGGTCTCGGCGTTCTTCATGCCGATTGCGCGCCAGTGCTGTTTGCGGATGCTGAAGCGCGGGTAGCGGGCGCCGCCCATGCCGGCTGGCGTGGCGCCTTCGATGGTGTGCTGGAAGAAACCCTATCCGAGATGCAGCGCCAGGGTGCTGTTCTTTCGCGCATCACCGCGGCCATCGGACCCTGCATCGGCCAGGCCTCCTATGAAGTCGGGCCGGAGTTTCGCGAGCGTTTCATCGCGGCGGATGCCGCCCAGGCGCGCTTCTTCATTGCCTCGGCAAAGCGCGCCGGCCATTTTCACTTCGACCTGGAAAGCTACTGCGCCCATCGCCTCACGCGCGCCGGCCTTGCGCAAATCGAGCGGCTGGCCCGCGATACCTGCGCATTGTCCGATGTCTTTTTCAGCTATCGTCGCCGCACGCTGGAAGGCGGCAAGGATTACGGCCGCAATTTGTCTCTGATCGCTCTGGAGGATTGACGCATGGCGTTGCATTTCACCCGCGAGGAACTGGCCGGCCGGCGCAAGGCCGCCTGCGTCGCGATGCAAAAGCGCGGACTTTACGGGCTTCTGATGTTCCGCCAGGAGAGCATGTTCTACCTGACCGGCTACGACACCTTCGGCTACGTCTTTTTCCAGTGCCTCTATCTCGGCGCCGATGGGACGATGACGCTGCTGACCCGCGCGCCGGACCGTCTGCAGGCCCAGCACACCTCGGTTATCGAAGACATCCGCATCTGGGTCGACCGGCCCGATGCCAATCCGGCGTTGGATCTGCGCAAGATCCTCGATGGCCATGGCTGCAAGGGAAAGAAACTCGGCGTCGAATACGAGGCCTATGGGCTGACGGCGCGCAACGGCAAGCGCCTCGACGCGGCGCTCGAAGGATTCGCCACGCTCGAGGATACTTCCGATCTCGTCAGCCGCCTGCGCCTGGTAAAAAGTCCCGCCGAGATCGTTTTTGTGCGCAAGGCCGCCGAGCTCACCGACCTCGCCCTCGACGAAGCGCATCGCCTGGCGAAGCCCGGTGCGGACGAGGCCGAGATCCTGGCCGCCATGCAGAGCGCGATCATCCGCGGCGGCGGCGACGATCCGGCCAATGAGTTCATCATCGGCTCCGGCGATGACGCGCTGCTCTGCCGCTATTTCAGCGGCCGGCGCAAACTCTCGGCCCAGGACCAGCTAACCCTCGAATTCGGCGGCGCCTATCGCCACTACCACTCCTGCCTGATGCGCACGATACCCATCGGCAGGCCCCCGGCACGCCAGGTCGAGATGCACAAGGTTGCCGTCGATGCGCTGGAAGCCTGCAAGGCGGCGCTGATTCCCGGCCGGCCGATCGGCGAGGTGTTCGACGCCCATGCCCGCGTGCTGGATGCCGCCGGCTATCAGGCCTATCGCATGAACGCGACAGGCTACAGCCTCGGCACCACCTTTGCGCCCAACTGGATGGATTGGCCGATGTTCTATCACGGCAATCCGGAGCCCGCGGCGGCGGGTCAGGTGTTCTTCATCCACATCATCATCTTCGATGCCGAGCGCAATCTCGCCATGACCAGCGGCCAGACCGTGCTGGTGGGCGAGCGCGGCGTGGAGGCCCTCTCCAAACGCCCGACGGATCTCGTGGTGCGCTGAATCCTCCCTCTCCCGCTTGCGGGAGAGGGTCGGGGTGAGGGTGTCCTAGCTAGGGGCAACATGCCCGTTACCGACACCCCTCACCTTGATCCTCTCCCCCAAAAAACGGAGGAGAGGAAACATGGAGAATGTCGGAACTGCGCGCCCTCATTCGTCCTTGGGACAACGACAGCCAATGGAGAGTCCGATGTCCCAGAAGATCACGCCCTTCCTGTGGTTCGACGCCAATGCCGAAGAAGCCGCCCATTACTACGTCTCGATTTTCAAGAAATCGAAGATCACCGAAATCACGCATTACACAGGCGCGGAGCCGGGACCAAAGGGCACGGTGATGACCATCGGCTTCGAACTCGACGGCCAGAAATTCGCCGGCATCAATGGCGGGCCACTGTTCAAATTCACCGAGGCGGTTTCCTTCGCCGTGCGCTGCGAGGACCAGGCGGAGATCGACCGGATGTGGGAAAAGCTTTCGGCCGGCGGCGAAAAAGGCCCCTGCGGCTGGCTCAAGGACAAATTCGGCCTGTCCTGGCAGGTGGTGCCGGACTTCCTGATCGAAACTCTGGCCAAGGGCGACACCGAGAAATCGGCTCGGGTCATGGCGGCGGTGATGAAAATGTCGAAGCTCGATCTCGCCACCTTGAAGGCCGCCGCGGCGGGCTGATCGCCAGCGCAGATACGGGCTATAAGAGGGTCATGCCCTATCTGCTGATCTTCCTGGCCTTCTGCCTTCTGGGAATGCTGGTCACCTGCAGCCTGTGACAAAACCGCCAGCCTGCCGGCGCCCCTGAATTATCCAATTCTTACAATAGTTTAACGAACAAGCGGGAAGGCCGTAACCTGGCTCTCCCGCGGTTTACATAAAGATGACACGTCGATATAGTCCGCGCGCCGTCGCGGGGGCGGTGGCGGATGCCGCGCTGCCGGCGATTTTCGACAACGGGTTGGCCAGATGAAGATCCTGACGGGCAACAGCAATCGGCCGTTGGCCGAGGCGATATGCTCCGCTCTCAATCTGCCCCTTACCCAGGCCAGCGTGCGCCGCTTTTCCGATATGGAAGTCTTCGTCGAAATCCACGAAAACATCCGCGGCGAGGATGTTTTCGTCATTCAGTCGACGTCTTATCCGGCAAACGACAATCTGATGGAATTGCTGGTGGCAATGGATGCATTGCGGCGCAGTTCCGCGCGCCGGATCACGGCCGTCATCCCCTATTTCGGCTATGCCCGCCAGGACCGGAAATCGGGCCCCCGCACCCCCATTTCGGCCAAGCTGGTGGCGAACCTGATCACCAAGGCCGGCGCCGACCGGGTGCTGACCCTCGATCTCCATGCCGGCCAGATCCAGGGCTTTTTCGACATCCCCACCGACAATCTGTTTGCCGCCCCGGTCCTGACCAAGGACATGCAGGAGCGCTTCGGCGGCAAGAGCCTGACCGTGGTCTCCCCCGATGTGGGCGGCGTGATTCGCGCCCGCGCTGTCGCCAAGCGGCTTGACGCCGACCTCGCCATCATTGATAAGCGCCGCGAACAGGCTGGCGTCTCCGAAGTGATGAACATCATCGGCGACGTCAAAGGCCAGTATTGCATCCTGGTTGACGACATCGTCGACAGCGCCGGTACGCTCTGCAATGCGGCGGTGGCGCTGAAGAATGCGGGCGCGAGCGGTGTCAGCGCCTATGTCACCCATGGCGTGCTGTCGGGTGGCGCGGTGGCGCGGGTTTCCGCCTCACCGATCGAGAGTTTGGTCACGACCGACAGCATCATGGCGACGGAAGCAGTAAGGGTTTCGCAGACGGTCAGGCAGCTGACCATCGCCCCGCTGCTCGCCGAGGCCATCAGCCGGATCAGTCTGGAGCGATCGGTTTCCAGCCTGTTCAACTGAGTTTTGAGCCGCCGCTTTCGGACGCTCTGTCCGCAGGCGGCATGTTGAGGACGCGGGTGGCACCCCTGGAGGCCCCCGCACAGGACATGAAAGGAGAAAATCAATGTCCGACGTCCAGAATCTGAGCGCGGAAGTTCGTGACCGCGCCGGGAAGGGGGCCGCTCGCCAAACTCGTCGTGATGGCCGCGTCCCCGGAGTGATCTACGGCAACAAGCAGCCAGCGACGCTGATTTCCGTCGAGCCCAAGGAATTGCTCAAGGAACTGCGCAAGCGCGCCTTCCAGGCGACGCTGTTCGACATCGATCTCAAGGGCAAGAAGGAACGCGTTCTGCCCCGCGATGTGCAGTTCGATCCCGTGAGCGATGCGCCGATCCATGTCGATTTCATGCGCGTGGGCGAACATACCCGCGTGCGCGTCGACGTGCCGGTGAAGTTCCTGAACGAAGTCAAGTCGCCCGGCCTGAAGCGCGGCGGCGTGCTGAACATCGTGCGCCACGAGGTCGAGCTGTATTGCAACGTCGACAGCATTCCCCGGATCATCGAGATCGACCTCGACGGTCTCGATATCGGCAATTCCGTGCATATCAGCATGGTCAAGCTGCCCGAGGGCGTGCGTCCCACCATCACCGATCGCGACTTCACCATCGCCTCCATCGCCGTGCCGACCGTGCAGGCGGTGGAAGAAACCGTGGCTCCCACGGCAGCGGCGGCCGAGGGTGCGGAAGGTGCGGCAGCGCCTGTTGCCGGCGCGCCCGGGGCGGCTGGTGCTCCGGCTGCGGCCGGTGCGCCTGCGGCGGCTGGCGACAAGAAGGGGGCGGCGCCCGCCGCCGGCGGCAAGCCCGCGGCGGCACCTGCCGCTGGTGGCGCCAAGAAGGGCGGCGACAAGAAGTAACGACGCCAGCAGGAGGCGGCCTTGCGCCTCGTCGTCGGCCTGGGCAATCCCGGGCGCAGCTACGCGTTCAACCGGCACAATGTCGGATTCCTGGCGGCGGACACCATCGTCCGCCGCCACGGATTCGCCCCTGGCGTTCGCGTTTCCAGGGCACGGCGTCGGAGGGCGAACTGGCCGGCGACAAGCTGCTGGTGCTGAAGCCCGAGACCTACATGAACGAGTCCGGCCGCGCGGTGGAGGCGGCCGCCCAGTTCTACAAAATCCCGCTGGACCAGATCTTCGTCATCCATGACGAGATCGATCTCGTGCCCGGCAAGGTGCGGGTGAAGCAGGGCGGCGGGGCTGCCGGCCATAACGGATTGCGCAGCATCGATGCCCATCTCGGGCCCGCCTACTGGCGCATTCGCCTCGGCGTCGGCCATCCCGGCAGCCCGGAGCTGGTCAAAGCCTATGTGCTGCAGGATTTCGCCAAGGACGAACAGCCGCTGATCGGCACCATGATCGAGGCCGTCGTGCAGGCGCTGCCCTTGCTGCTCTCGGGCGATGCCAACGGTTTCATGAGCAAGGTGGATGTGAGTGTGAACCCGCCCCGGCCGAAGCCGCCGCGCCCCGATTCAAAACCGGGCAGCGATAAATCCCCGGACAGCGATAAGTCCAACGGCGGGCAATCCGCCTGATTCGATTTCAACTGCTTCGAATTTAATAGGCCAAGAAACACATCATGGGATTTTCCTGCGGCATCGTCGGCCTGCCCAATGTTGGCAAATCGACCCTGTTCAACGCGCTGACCTCGACCCAGGCGGCGGAGGCGGCCAATTACCCCTTCTGCACCATCGAGCCCAATGTCGGCAAAGTCGCCGTGCCCGATCAGCGGCTGGAAAAGCTCGCGGTGCTCGGCAAATCGGCGAAGATCATCCCGACCCAGCTTGCCTTCGTCGATATCGCCGGCCTGGTGCGCGGCGCCAGCAAAGGCGAAGGGCTGGGCAACAAATTCCTCGCCACGATCCGCGAGGTCGATGCCATCGCCCATGTGCTGCGCTGCTTCGGCGGCGAGGTGACCCATGTGGAAGGCTCGGTCGATCCGCTACGCGATGCCGAGATCGTCGAAACCGAACTGATGCTGGCCGATCTCGACAGCCTCGAGCGCCGCCTCGACGGCACGGCGAAAAAGGCCAAGGGCGGCGACAAGGAAGCCAAGGCTGCTGCTGGTGCTTGATCGAAGCAGCCCTGACGGAACTGCGTGCCGGCCGGCCGGCGCGTCGGGTCAGCTCAGCGACGAGCAGCGTCCCTCTGTTCGACCAGCTCCAGCTTCTGACCGCCAAGCCGGTCCTCTATGTCTGCAATGTGGAAGAATCGGCTGCGGCCGAGGGCAATGCCTGGTCGGCCAAGGTGGCCGAGCGGGCGAAGCAGGAAGGTGCGGCCTCGGTCGTCATCTCCGCGGCCATCGAGTCGGAAGTCGCCCAGCTGAGCGACCCGGCGGAGAAAGCCGACTATCTCGGCACGCTGGGGCTCGAGGAGCCGGGCCTCGTCCCGAGTCATCCGGCGCCGGCTATAGTCTGTTGAATTTGCTGACATTTTTCACGGTCGGGCCGAAGGAGGCCCGGGCCTGGACGGTGCATCGCGGGGCTCACGCGCGCCCCAGGCCGCCGGCGTCATCCATACCGATTTCGAGCACGGCTTCATCCGCGCCGAGACCATCGCCTATGACGACTTCATCGCCTGCGGCGGCGAACAGGGCGCCAAGGAAGCGGGCAAAATGCGGGCCGAAGGCAAGGAATACCTGGTCCAGGACGGCGATATTTTCCACTTCCGCTTTAACGTTTGAGCGCCACCCTGTCGCAGGAGACTAAACCAGTCTTCCGGCTGGGTTTTCTCGCAATTTTCACTCTTTGTCCCTTGGTATTCTTCCCTGCCGCTGTGGCAACCTGTGGAGGGTGCCGGGTTCTGGGACGGCTTGGGAGGGGCCCCTTTGGGAAGCTAATAAGGGGGTCTTATGCGCTTGAGATGGCGTCTTGTCGGATTGGTATTTCCGGCCGTGTTCGCGGCTGGGAGCAGTTTGGCTATTGCCGAACCGTTGATCGGCACCGTCGTGCTGAAAAACTATAAGGGCGCCCAGGGAACCAGGGTCCAGGCTTCCGCCGAAGAGCTGCATTTCGGCCACGAAGTCTATTCGCAGGAGACCGTAACGACGCCGGCCGACGGCGCGACGGTCATGCGCTTCCACGATCAGACCCAGCTTCAGATCGGCGCCAATTCCACTGTCGTGCTGGACAATTTCGTGTACGACACGAATGCAGATACGGCCGAACGCCAGCATCAAATTCACCAAGGGCATCTTCCGCTACATCGCCGGCCAGGCGAAGAGCGAGGAGAACGTCAAGCTCTCCACGCCCACCACGACGCTGACGATCCGCGGCACCAAATTCATCGTCCAGGTCGCCGATGACGGCAGCACGATCGTCTCGGTCCTCGACGGCGTTGTCGACATCCAGCCCTGCGGTCCGGGCAAGCCCACCCGCGCAACCAGCGGCTACGAGCTACCACGTCTCGCCGACCTGCGAGGTGTCGCAGACCGCGGTTGTGCCTATCGATGCCGCCACGCTCACCGATTATGACCCGACCGCAAATACCGGCGGCTGCGAATCTGAGCGGTAGCGACGGCACATCGGGCCCACCCAGCAGTGGTGGTGGTGGCGGCGGCGGATTTGGCGGCGGCGGCGGCCGTGGCGGCGGCGGCCCACCCTAAACGATGACGAATGCAGGTGGCGGGCCTGCGCCTTAGATCGATCGAGGACGCCCTTTGGCCAGACCGCGGGCGTCATCTGTGATGGCGAACAGACCAAGACGTTGAAGACGGATCTCTAGCGCGAAACGGCTTTCAGTATTGAGGGTGCGTGCGATGAACAACTTCCACATGCGCGAAGGCAAGGTCGAGTTTCGCTGGAAGCGGTGGCGCAACAAGAAGCGCCAGGAAGTCTCCTCCTGTCTGATGGTGCTGTTCAGCGGCGTGGTCCTGCTTGGGGCAGGCGGCGTGGCGCTGGCGGGTCCCACGGGCGGCCAGGTCACCGGCGGCACGGGCACGATCACCAACCCGAACGGCACAACCACTAATATCAATCAAACCAGCAACGTCCTCAACATCAACTGGCAGGACTTCTCGATCGCCGCCGGCGAGACGGTCAACTTCAATCAGCCGGATTCGACCTCGGTTGCGATCAACCGGGTCGTCGGCGGGGTTCCCTCCCATCTCGCCGGTGCGCTCAACGCCAATGGCCGCGTGTTCATCCTGAACAGCGCCGGGCATCACCTTCACCGGAACCTCGCAAGTCAACGTCGGCGCGCTGCTCGCGACGACGGCGATGACGGTGAATGGCGATCCCACCAAGGCCGCGAGCTACAGCGGCTCGGGCTATGGGGCGGTGATCAACCAGGGCTCGATCTCGGTCTCCAATGGCGGCTTTGCGATCCTGGCGGCGCCCTATGTGCAGAACACGGGCTTCATCAAGGCCGATCTCGGCACCATCGCGCTGGCCGGCACGAACCAGTTCACGCTGGATCTGAGCGGAACAGGCCTGATCAACTTCGTCGTGCCGGCGGGTGCGGTCGAGAAGATCGTGAGCGACGGCAAGGCTGTGGGTGTCGACAACGCCGGCACCCTGCAGGCGCGCTCGGGCCAGCTCCTGATCTCGGCCAATGTCGCCAGCGAAGTGGTCAATGCGGTCGTCAACCTGAACGGGATCGTGGACGCGGATGCGTTTGCGGCGAACGGTCAGGGCGGCTCGGTGCTGGTCACCGCCGCGGGCGACGTGAATGTCGGCGGCCAGGTCACGGCGCGCGGCAATGGCACCGGCAATGGCGGCCAGATCGTCACCAAGGCCGGCAGCAACGATGCCATCGGCCAGCTGGCCTTCGTCTCGGCCACGGGCGGCGCCAGTGGCAGCAAGGGCGGCAATATCGAGGTCTCCGGCAAGACCGTCGGCCTGAACGGCGCGATCGATCCGGGCAAAGGCGGGCTGCTCTATGTCGACCCGTCGCAGTTCACCATCCGCAATGGCACCAGCGGGCAAAACGCCACCGGGATAGGCGAGCACAAGCTGGAGGCGCTGCTGCAGAACGGCGCCGGCTTCCTGGTCAACGTGGCCCACAACATCACCATCCAGGATCTGAGCGACAACGTGCTGGCAGGCGGCCCGGGCGATCTGACGCTCCACGCCGGCACCGCGGGCACGGGTGCCATCATCGTTCAGGGTGTCGGCGACACAATCCGCACTGGCGGCGGCGATGTGACCCTGACGGCGGCGGGCAATATCGGCGATTCCAGCCATGCCCTCAGCTTCGTCAGCGGCGGCGCCAACCTGTCGGGCGTCAGCCAGGCCGGCGACATCGTCCTGACCGCCACCAATGGCGGCAACATTTATGTCAACAGCGTAACCGAGCGTGCGGCCGGTCCCGGAACGCGTCACGCCCTGTTCTCCGCCAACGCCGCAGGCCTCTTCACCGCGGAAGGCCTTATCGACCTGGAGGTGCGCGCCAACGGCGTCGGCACGCAGTCGGCCGATGCGGAAGTCCATATCGCCGCCAACCAGATTCGCCTCGCCGGCATCACCGCTCTCGCCAACGCCACGAAGCACGCCTCCAGCGGCAGCAACGCCGGCGGGAGTGCCTTTGCCAATGCCATCGTCACACTGAATGGTAAGCAGGCGTCGGATGACGGGGCCATGACGGTGGTGGCGAGCGTCGCCGGCAGTTCGGGATTCCGCTTCCACGCCAATGCCCAGCTGATCGTCAACGAGCAGACCGGCTTCTTCATGAAGGGTGGCCCGATCAGCGTCATGGCCAGGGCGAACGCCTTCAGCGCCGGCACTTCCGGCGTCCTCGACAACGCCGTCCTCGCCGATGCCGGACTGAAGGTCAACGGATCCGGCGCAGTGGAAATCGATTCACTGGGCGTCCACGCGACGGCACTGGGGGACAAGGTCGCCAACGATGTCGCCTCGGCCCATGCCGACCTCAACGGCACTGACATCAATATCTTCGGCGATGCCACCGTCACCGCCAATGGACAGGGCGGCCCGAGTGGGGCGGCCCTGGTCGTGGCCCAGGCCTCGATGAACGTCACGGGCAACGACGCGGTCGACATTTCGAGCAACGTGACGGTCACGGCCGAAGCGAACAACCCCGGTCTTGGCCGTGGGGCCTCAGCCACGGCGGACCTGCGCCTGGTCGCCAACAGCCAGACCGTCACGGTGGGCGGCAACATCACGGTGAATGCGCTGGCCTTGAATGGCGGCAGTTCCTTTGCCGCCGCCAACGCCATTCTCAATGTTACCGGCGATCAAGGCGTCGCCATCGACGGCGATGTGAGCGTCATCGCCAACGGCCAGACCCTGGCTGAAGCCGGCACCGACCTGGCCACGCCGCGTGCCACCGCCTCCGCCAATGTCTTCTCGCGCAACGGCGACATCCATATCGGGGGAAACCTCGATGTCGAAGCCTCGGCAGACGACCAAAATCTGGATAGTGTCCGCGGCCATGCCCGCGCCCATATCGTCGCGTCAGGCTCCGACTTCCAGAGCATTTCGATCGATGGCTTCACCAAGGTGACAGCCAACGCCAAGACGAATGCCCAGAACGTCTTTAATAGCGGCAGTCCGCACGGCGCGTCGGCTACCGCCAGCCTGATGATCCATTCCGAAGGGCATGTCTTCCTTGGCAATGACGTCACGGTCAAGGCAAGCGCCAGCGATCTCGGCCGATTCCAGGCATTCGCGCTCGCCAATGTGTCCATCACAGCCACTGCCACCACCGGAGAGTTCGGTGTGCCGCTCCCCGCGGGCAGTATCAGCATTCTCGGCAATGTCGACGTCGAGGCGACGGCCCACGATCCGGTGGGCAATGGTGCGCTTGCCAATGCCCAGTTCTTTGCCAAAGCCCATAGCGGCGTGCAAATCGGATTCGCCGGGTCAGACGGAAGTCCCGCTGTCGAGGGCAATCTCACTGTCGCGGCGCTAGCCGACAATGGCGGCCTCGGCAACGCCTCGGCGATTGGCGTCGCCTCGGTCATCGGCAAGTTCGGGCCGGTCGGCGTACTTGGCGATGTCAGCGTCACGGCCAATGCGCATGACGCCGGCGGGGGCAATGCCTTCGCCAGCGCCTTTGCCAACTTCTCGGGATCCGGCAGCGAAGGGCGGCCCGGCGTGGAGATTGGCGGCGCCACCTTCAGCGGCGGTTCGTTCGGCGGCCATGTCGACGTCAAGGCCAATGCGGTCGAAGACGATGGTGCGGCGGCCATCGCTGTTGCCGGGGCGAGTTTCGATGCGGGTAGCTCCCAGAGCGGCGGGGGCGTCGCGATCCATAACGGCGTCAATGTCGTTGCCGACGCCAATAACGACGGCACCGAAGCCAGCCACATGGCAGCGTCGGCGAGCGCCCATCTGAATTTCTTCGCCCGCGAAGTCGATGTGAATGGTGCCATGTCGATCACGGCCCATGCCACCAATAGCGGCTTCGGCCAGGTCAATGCGCACGGCGCCGTTGCGTTCAGTTCCGCCCGCACCATCAATCTCGGCGACGTCACCATCGATGTGAAGGCGCTGAATCTTAGCAGCCGCGGCTCCGGCGGTGCGAAGGCAAGCGCCAATTTCATCGAGACGAATTCCTCCGTCAGCCTGACCCTGGACTCGTTGAACCTGCAGGCCCAGGCGAGCAGCCATGGCGGCGGCAATGCCATCGCCAATGCCATTGCCCGGATTACGCAATCGAGCCTGTCGATCGCGGGTGACGTCACGATCAATGCGCTGGCTTTCCGCAGCGACCCTCCCGTCCCTTCGGGCAGCGCCAACGCGCTTGCAAGCCTTGATCTGCGGGCAAGCACGAATGACCTGTTCATCGGCGGCAATGTCCGGGTCACGGCCAACGCCGTCGACCAGGGCAACGGTCTCGCCCAAGCGAACGCCCATGCCCTGCTGGCGTCGGATACCACCGTCCATGTCGCTGGCAGCATCCTGGTCTCCGCTCTGGCCTCTGCCCAGGGCAAGGCCGGCGGCACGGCCGCCAATGCCAACGCGCAGCTGATCTTTGAGGACGCCTCCAACATCGTCGTTGGCGGCGACATGTCGATCATCGCCCATGGCACCAATCACGGCCAGGGCAAGGTCCTGGCCAGCGGCCGTGTCGACTTCGGCTCGTCGGCCACGACCGTGAATCTCACCAACGTGCTGATCGACGTTCGTGCGCTCAACCTTGGCACCGGCGGCACTGGGGGCGCCAAAGCAAACGCCCTGTTCTCGGCGTCGACCGACATCAAACTCACCATCGAATCCCTTAACCTGCAGGCCCAGGCCAGCAGCTTCGGCCCCGGCAATGCCCACGCGCTCGCCAGCGTCAATATCGCTCAGAGCGACCTTACGATCGGCGGTGACGTCACGGTCAATGCCCTGGCCGTCGCGCATGGCGGCGGCAATGCCCTGGCTCAGGCAAATCTCCTGCTGACGGCCACCTCCGGCGGCGATCTGACCGTTTCTGGCGATATCGATGTGCATGCGAATGCTAACGCCTTCGGCGCCGGGCAGGCCCAGGCGAACGCCATTGCTTCGGTGACGGGTGGTTCCAGCAGCAGCGGCTTCGTCAACCTCGGCGGCGTCAACGTGATCGCCAATGCCCTGCATTCAGGTGCCGGCGCCGCCGCGCTCGCCCTGGCGCAACTGACGATCGATCCGTCAACGATCACGATCTCGGATGACGTGAATGTCGAGGCCAGCGCCAACAATCTGAATGGCTTTGCCGGAGGCCTCGCTGCGTCCGCGAAGGGCGTGTTCAACGTCAGCGCTTCCAGCGCGATCACTATCGGCGGCGACGTGACGGTGCTTGCTCATGCCACCAACCACGGCAAGGGCCGCGTGCTGGCTCAGGGCAGCGTCAACATCTCGTCGGCGAGCATGATCAATCTCGCCGGCGTGACCATTGACGTGGCGGCGTTGAACATCGGCACCGGCGCCAACGCCGGCACCGGTGGTGCTATCGCCAACGCGATCTTTAATGCCGGCTCGAGCGCCAATCTCAGCCTGGGCGCGCTCAATCTCCAGGCCCAGGCCAGCAGCTTCGGCCCCGGCAATGCCCACGCGCTTGCAAGCGCCAATATCACTCAGAGCAGCCTTACGATCGGCGGTGACGTCACCGTGAACGCCCTGGCCGTCGCGCATGGGGGCGGCAATGCCCTGGCTCAGGCAAACCTGCTGCTGAGGGCGACGTCCGGCGGCGACATTAATGTCTCCGGCGATATCGATGTGCATGCGAATGCGAACGGCTTCGGCGCCGGGCAGGCCCAGGCGAACGCAATTGCTTCGCTGACGGCAGGTTCCAGCAGCGGTCTGGTCAAACTCGGCGGCGTCAACGTGATCGCCAATGCCCTGCATTCGGGCGCCGGCGCCGGCGCTCTTGCCTTGGCGGAGCTAACGATCGATCCGGGAACGGTCACGATCTCCAGCGACGTGAATGTCGAGGCCAGCGCCAACAACCTGAATGGTTTTGCGGGCGGCCTTGCCGCATCCGCCAATGCCGTGTTCAACGTCAGCGCTTCCAACTTGATCACGATCACCGGCGACGTGACGGCGCTTGCTCATGCCACCAATCATGGCAAGGGCCGCGTGCTGGCTAAGGGCAGCGTCAACGTCTCGACGGCGAGTACGATCAATCTCGCCGGTGTGACCATTGACGTGGCGGCGTTGAACATCGGCACCGGCGCCAACGCCGGCACCGGCGGCGCCATTGCCAACGCGATTTTCCATGCCGGCTCGAGCCACAACCTCAGTCTTGGCGCGCTCAATCTCCAGGCCCAGGCCAGCAGCCTCGGCGGCGGCAACGCTCTCGCGCTTGCCAGCGGCAATATCACCCAGAGCCATGTCGTGATCGACGGCGATGTGA
Source organism: uncultured Alphaproteobacteria bacterium (assembly GCA_963770335.1). GTDB lineage: Bacteria > Pseudomonadota > Alphaproteobacteria > Dongiales > Dongiaceae > DASXQK01. The sequence goes on along the minus strand of CAVYPG010000009.1, from coordinate 107,285 downwards.
CGGTGAACGCGCTTGCGGTGAGCCATGGCGGCGCCGGCAATGCGGTGGCGGTGGCGAACTTGCTGCTTACCGCGACGTCGGGCAGTCTCAGCGTCTCAGGCGATATCGACGTTCATGCGAACGCGAACGCCGCAGCCGCCGGCGAGGCGCAGGCCAATGCAATAGCCTTGCTGAACGCCTCCAGCAGTGAAGGCGGCGGCGCGGATATCCATATCGACAACATCAATGTGATTGCCAACGCGCTGCATTCGGGCACCGGCGGGCCGGCTCTGGCCCTGGCGCAACTCACAGTCAACCCGCATGGCAGCGATGCATCGATCTCCGGCGCCGTCAATGTCAAGGCGAGCGCCAACAATCTCGGCGGCCGGACCGGCGCCATCGCCGCCTCAGCCAACGCGCTCTTCAGCATCCCGAGCGCCCAGTCGATCCACATTTCCAGCGATATTTCGGTCGTCGCCCACGCCACGAACAATGGCAAGGGACGGGTACTTGCCCAGGGCAATATCCAGTTTGATTCCTCCGCCAGCACGATCAATCTGGCGGGCGTTACCATCGACGTGGCGGCGCTGAACATAGGCAGCCAGGGTACGGGCGGCGCCATCGCCAATGCCATCTTCCTGGTGAATGGATCGAGCGTAAACCTCCATATCGATGCGCTGAATCTGCAGGCCCAGGCCAACAGCGCCGGCGTCGGGAACGCGATCGCCCTTGCCAGCGGCAAGCTTAACGACAGCCGGCTTCAGATGTCCGGCGCTCTGACCGTGAACGCGGCCGCCTTCGCCCAGAACGGCAATGCCCAGGCGAGTGCGATTGCCTCGCTCGCCGCTACCACCGGTCCGATCTCGCTCGACAGTGTCCATGTGAGCGCCAGCGCGGTCGACAACGGCAATGGTGCCGCCAAGGCGCTGGCCGAAATGACGTTCGATCCCAGCTCGGTTCATGTCACGGGCGACCTGATCGTCCACGCCAACGCCTCGCATAACGGCGCTGCCAGCCCTGGCGGCCTCGGCGCCTCGGCCAACGCCAATCTCAACTTCCTGAATACGGCGAAGATCGAAGTCGACGGCCTGATGTCGATCGCGGCACATGCCACAAATAACGGCGCTGGCCGGGTTAATGCTTTCGGCAACGTGAACTTCAGTACGGCTACCAGCATTGACCTACAGGACGTCGTGATCGACGTGCGGGCCCGCAACCTCGGCAGCGGCGTTAGCGGCGCCAAAGCCATTGCGACATTCACTCCTGCCGGTGCCGCTACCGTCACCATCAACTCGCTCAATCTCCAGGCCCAGGCCACCAGCCACGGCACCGGCAACGCCTTTGCCAGTGCCAACGGCCAGTTGATCCAGGGAACTCTGTCGATCCCCGGAGATATCATCGTCAATGCGGTGGCCGTCAGCGACGCTGGCAACGCCTCTGCCTTGGCGAACCTCAGGCTCAGCGCAAGCACGGGCAGCCTGAACCTCGGCGGCAATGTCCGGGTTCTGGCAAATGCCTCGGGCAACGGCGGGGATGTGCTGGCCAACGCCCTCACCTTCCTCCAGGCCCAGGACGGCGTGACTATCGGCGGGAACATCGAGGCCGATGCGTCGGCTAATGGCGGATCCCAGGCTGACGGCAATGTCTGGGCCGTCACCGATCTTCGGGTCGATGCCTTGAGCGGCAGCATCTCCATCGGCGGTAACGTCGATATGCATGGCAATGCCCAGCACCCCGACGGCGCCGATGGTGGAGCCGGCGTGTTCGCCTATGGCGCCATCACGGCCGACGACGGCGTGAGGGTGAATGGAAATATTTCAGTAACCGCCGAGCTGAAGAGCAACGCGATCAATACAGGGGCGACATCCATCGGCGCGCCGTTCGCCCCCGACAAACTGACCCTGGGATTCGACTTTGCCGGATTGCTTGTACACAGCCTCGCTACTGGCGATGTCTCAATCGGTGGCGGGGTCGAGGTCGTGGCCAATGCCGAATTCGACAACCCGGCCCTCGACGCCAACGTATTTGCGAGAGGTAGTGCCATCATCGAAGCACAGAGCGGCGATGTGGCGATCGTAGGCCCGGTGTTCGTGCAGGGGAATGCCAAGTCGGCCGGAAATGCCAGCGGCACGGTCTTCGGCTCGGCCAAGGCCCATATCGACGTCCTCGGCGACAGCGGCAGTATCCATGTGGGCGACGTGACGGTCAAAGCGACGGCATCGGCCACCGGTGCCAATGCCGGACAGCAGGCCTGTGCCTTTGGCGACATGGAAATCTCCGCTGGCGGCACCAGCGGCGATGTAAGCGCGGGCTTACTCAGCGAGCGGGTAGAGGCAGTTTATCTCGGCTCGCATGCCAACGACGCCTTCGCGAGCGCCAACATGTTTGTCACTGCGGCCTGCAGGCAACATCCGTATCCGGGGCGCCCAGATGCTTGCCGACGGCGATGTCCTCGAGTTCAGGGGGCGACGCCACCGCCAAGGCCGAGATGCGCCTGTCGGCGGGCAGCAGCATTAGTGTCGGCTCGGGCGGGCTGTTCGACGATGCCGATGCCTTCGCGGCAGATGGCGGTCACGCGGACGCCAATGCGCTCATCGCCGTAGACGCCGGCCAGGGCGGTGTCGGCGGCGTGTTCATCCATGGCAACGCCATTGTCATGGCCAGGGCCATCGGCGGCGATACGGGCAATACCGCTCTTGCCAACGTCCATCTGGCGGGCGGCGGCGCCACGGAGTTCGGTACAGGAGCTTCGGGCATCTTCGGGAACGTGGCCGTCATCGGCAATATAGCGGCCTTCGCCGCAGCCGACTCGCTCCACGACCATGCCAATGCCTCGGTGGAGATCTTCGCCCACAACAACATCCTGATCATCGGCGACGATCCGATCGCCTCGGCCGAGGCTTGGGCCCAACGGCTCGCTCGTGGCCTTCCGCCAGGCGCATTTCACGACCAACCAGAGCGTGACGGGCACACAGGGCACCGCTACGGCCGATATCGACATCCGGGCGGGCGACCAGGTGCTCGTCTTCCCGCCATCGAGCCTGGAGCATGTGGAGAAGCTGTTTGCCATGCCGACGGACACGCCGACGCTGAACAGCAGCGGTGGGCTGACGATCATACCGCTGTCGATCTTCGGCGATGATTGCGGCGTACTGGGCCTGGCGGGTGCGACCCAGGCGCAAATCGACAAGGCGAAGGCGTGTCACAAGGGGCCGATCAACATATCGGATCTGACGGACGTATTGCCCTGACGACAGATAATCGAGGACAAGAAACGAAGGGCCGGCTCGGCAGAGCCGGCCCTTCTTCCTTTCGGGTCTGGGCCATGGCAGGTTGGCGCCCATGAAACTGACCGACGACGAAAAAGAAATGGCCAGCGGCAACCGCGGCGAAGCGGCGGCCATGGCCATGCGGATTGCCAGCGAAATGGGGCGGATGCTGGGGGCTTCGCGGATGATTCCCGTCGCCTCCTCCCATATCGATGGCGCGCTTTATCACGGCGACAGCGGCGTGCATTTCGCCGAGCGGCTGGTGGCCGGCGGCGCCAAGGTCGCCATTCCCGCTTCCCTCAATGTCGGCGGGCTGGATATGCACGATCCCAGCATCGTCAAATACGATCCCCATCGCCGCGACATGGCCGGACGGCTGATGAAGGCCTATGAGGCCATGGGCTGCTGGCCCACCTGGACCTGCTCGCCCTATCACGCCGGCCACCGCCCGAAACTGGGCCAGGATGTGGCCTGGGGCGAGAGCAATGCGGTCGCCTTCTGCAATTCCGTGCTGGGCGCGCGCACCAACCGCTATGGCGATTTCCTCGATATCTGCTGCGCCATCACCGGCCGCGCGCCCTATTACGGTCTGCATCTGGCGGAGAACCGCCGGGCGACCATCGTCATCGACACTTCCGCCATCTCGCCGGCGCTCAAGAATTCCGATGTCTTCTATCCGGTGTTGGGCAGCTGGTACGGTGCGGAGATCGGCAGCGCCATCGGCGTCATCGATGGATTGCCCGTCGACACATCCGAAGACAGGCTGAAGGCACTGGCTGCCGCGGCCGCTTCCAGCGGTGCGGTCGGGCTGTTCCATGCCGCCGGCGTGACGCCGGAAGCGCCCAGCCTGGATGCCGCCTGCGGCAACCGCCCGTCCGAGCGGACCATCCGCCTCACGCCCGACATGCTGCGCACCGCGCGCGACCGGCTGTCCACGGTCAAGGGCGAGAGCATCGATGCGGTGGCGCTGGGCAGTCCGCATTTCTCGCTTGGCGAGTTCGAGGCACTGGAAGCGCTGCTGCCGGGCAAGCGCCTCGGCATTCCCTTTTTCGTCTGCACCGGGCGCAATGTGGTGGCAGAGCTGGAACGTCAGGGGCGGCTGCTGCATCTGGCCGAAGCCGGCATCACGGTCGTCGCCGATACCTGCGTGGTGGTGGCGCCGATCCTGCCGGCCAAGGGCGGCGTGCTGATGACCAATTCCGGCAAGTTCGCCCACTACACCCCGGCCAATACCGGCTATGAGGTGATGTATGGCAGTCTCGCCGATTGCGTCGCCTCGGCCGAGACCGGCCGGGTGAAGCGCGAGGAGCGGCTGTGGCAATAGCGCTCGCCACCACGACCCAGATCGCGGGCGAGGCCGCCGGCGAGATCCTGAAGCTCGGCAAACCCATCAGCTTTTGGGGCGGGGTCGATCCCAGGACCGGGCGAATCAGCGATCCGCGTCATCCCGACCACGATGCCGATATCGCCGGCAAGATCCTGGTCCTGCCGGGCATGATCGGCTCCAGTTCGTCGAGCTACATCATGCTGGAGCTGATGTCGATCCGCCGCGCGCCCGTCGCGCTGATACTGGCGGAGCCCGATGCGATCCTGGGCCTGGGCGTCGTCGTAGCCAAGGAGATGAATTATGGCTCGATCCCCGTGGTGGTGCTGCCCCGCGCCGATCACGACGCGCTGCGCACGGGCCAGAAAGCGCGCATCGGCGCCGATGGGAAGATAGAGATAACGGGGTAGTTCGAGGCTCACCCCCTCACCCCGGCCCTCTCCCCCTTTCAGGGGGCGAGGGAGAAGAGGAAGGGCTCCGCTGCTTTCCCTCTCCCGCTTAGCGGGAGAGGGTTTGGGTGAGGGTGGGCAACGGGCTCGCTAGATGCGTTAGTGAACCTTCGCCCAGACCTTGCGCTTGTAGGCGTAGACCAGGGCCGTCAGCACGATCAGGAACAGGATGACCTTGACGCCCGTCTCGTGGCGTTCTTCCAGCTCGGGCTCGGCCGCCCAAGCCAGGAATGTCGAAACATCCTGGGCTTCCTGATCGAGGTTTGCCGGCGTTCCGTCGGCGTATTTGACGGAATTGTCCTGCAAAGGCGGCGGCATGGCGATCTGATGACCCGGGAAGTACTCGTTGTAGTTCATCCCGTCCTGCAGTTTGAAACCGGCGGGCGCCGGCACGAAACCGGCCAAGATCGCATGCACGTAGTCGGCATTTCCCTTGCGCGCCTTGACGATGACTGAAAGGTCGGGCGGCAGCGCGCCATTATTGGCGGCTCGCGCCGCCAGGACGTTCGGGAAAGGTGGCTGGAAAGGATCCGATGGCTTGCCCGGCCGGTCCTTGATTTCGCCATTGTCGTCGAGATCCGGCACCTGCACGCTCGCCGCGATCGCCTTCACCTCGTCCTCGCTGAAGCCGAGCGCTTCGAGGTTGCGATAGGCCAGCAGGTTCATCGAATGGCAGACCGAACAGACTTCCTTGTAGACCTGGAAGCCGCGCCGGGCCTGGGCGTGATCGAACACGCCGAAGATGCCGTTGAAGGACCAGTGGACTTCCGGCAAAGCGGGCGCTTCCTGGGCGCGGGCGGGCGAGAAGGCGAGCGTGCTGCCGATCAGCGCAACCGCGGCCGCGGCAAGACCCAGCCCGCGCATCAGCGTGTCTCCCGGGCGGCCGTGCCCAAAGCGGCTGGCGAGCTGCCATGGCGCAGGACGGCTTCGCCGATGCTGCGGGGCAGCGGACGCGGCCGCTCGAACAGTCCCAGCAGCGGCAGGACCAGCAGGAAATGGGCATAGAAATAGAAAGTGCCGAGACGGGCGGCGATGACGTACCAGCCTTCGGGCGGGTGGGCGCCGCAGAAGCCCAGCAGGAAGCAATCGAACACCAGCGTCCAGAAGAAATAGGGATAGACCGGGCGGAAGCGCGCGCTCTTCACCGGCGAGCGGTCGAGCCAGGGCGTGAGCGCTACCAGAAGGAGCGAGCCGAACATGGCCAGCACGCCCAGCAGCTTGTTCGGGATCGAGCGCAGGATCGCGTAATAGGGCAGGAAATACCATTCCGGCACGATCTCCGGCGGCGTCGCCAGCGGATTGGCCGGGATGTAGTTGTCCGGCTCGCCGAACAGGTTCGGCGCGAAGAACACCAGGCCGGCATAGAAGATCATGAACACGCCGAGCCCGAAGAAATCCTTCACCGTGTAATAGGGATGGAAGGGGATGCTGTCCTGCGGCCCCTTCATGTCGATGCCCAGCGGATTGTTCGAGCCGAAGCGGTGCAGCGCGATGATGTGCAGCACGACCACGCCGACGATGACGAAGGGCAGCAGATAGTGCAGCGAGAAGAAGCGGTTCAGCGTCGGCATTGTCGACCGCGAAACCGCCCCACAGCCAGGTGACGATATGCTGGCCGACCAGGGGGATCGCCGAGAACAGGTTGGTGATGACGGTGGCACCCCAGAAGCTCATCTGGCCCCAGGGCAGCACATAGCCCATGAAGGCGGTGGCCATCATCAGAATGAAGATGACGATGCCGAGCAGCCACAGCAGCTCGCGCGGCGCCTTGTAGGAGCCGTAATAGAGCCCGCGGAAGATGTGCAGATAGACGACGATGAAGAACATCGACGCCCCGTTCATGTGCAGATAGCGGATCAGCCAGCCGTAATTCACGTCGCGCATGATGTGCTCGACGGAATTGAAGGCCATGGTGGATTCCGGCGTGTAGTGCATGGCCAGCACGATGCCGGTGACGATCATCACCACCAGCATGAAGCCGGCCAGCGAGCCGAAGCTCCACATGTAGTTCAGGTTGCGCGGCGTCGGGTACTCGTTCAGCTCGTGATCGAGATAGCTGAACATCGGCAGCCGATGGTCGATCCAGCGGATGATCGGATTCTTGAAGGCGGGTGCCTTGCCGGTGGTGCTCATGGCCCAGCCCCTAACCGATATGAACCAGCGTGGCGCTGGTGAATTTGTAGGGCGGCACGGCGAGGTTCAGCGGCGCCGGGCCTTTGCGGATGCGCCCCGAGGTATCGTATTGCGAGCCGTGGCAGGGGCAGAACCAGCCGCCATACTCGCCGCGCGGATCGGAAGGAGCGGTGCCCAGCGGAATGCAGCCCAGATGCGTGCACACGCCCACGACGATCAGCCAATCGGGCTTTTGCACGCGCTGTGCGTCGGTCTGGGGGTCGCGCAGATCGGCGACGTTCACGGCCTCGGCAGCCTTGATCTCTTCCGGCGTACGGTGGTCGATGAAGACCGGGTGGCCCTGCCAGAGGACCTTGACGCGCTGGCCGACCTCGATCTTGGAAATATCGACATCGATGGAGGCCAGCGCCAGCACATCGGCCGAGGGATTCATCTGATCGATCAGGGGCCAGGCGATGCAGGCCGCACCCATGCCGGCCACGGCGACGGTCGCCAACATCAGGAAATCGCGCCGGGTACCTTCTTTATGTCCTGCCCCCTGCGCAGCGCCTTCAGCCATGTCCGTCATCCCTCTTTCGCCGCACTTCGAAGCGGCCGCCTCTTATAACATCGGGCTTGTTCCGGCCCGCCTTCGCCCTCTGCGACAAACCGACGCAGAATGCAGGCAGCCGGGCCATGATGCCTTGGCTCCCGAGCGAGGCAGGCTGCTCGGGAATTCCCCCGGGCGAGGGGTATAATGCAATTTCCCGATCTTGCCTAGCAGCGCCCCGCCGCCATGCGCCTTGCTCTCTATCAGCCAGATATTCCACAGAATTGCGGGACTTTGCTGCGCCTGGCGGCCTGTCTGGGCGTGACGATCGACATCATCGAGCCCTGCGGATTCCTCTGGAACGACCGGCTGCTGCGCCGCGCGGGCATGGATTATCTGGCCGAGGTCGAGGTCGCGCGCCACGCCTCGTGGCGGGCCTATCGCGGGCAGCTGCGCGGGCGGCTGATCCTGCTGACCACCAAGGCGGCCCACAGCTATTCCGGGTTCGCGTTCCGCGCCGACGACAATCTGCTCGTGGGCCGCGAAAGCGCCGGCGTGCCGGCCGAGGTGCATGAGGCGGCGGACGAGCGCCTGCGCATTCCCATGCGCCCCGGCCTGCGCTCGATCAATGTCGCGTTGGCCGCAGCCATGGTATTGGGCGAGGCCATGAGACAGACGGGCGGCTTTCCATCATGACCAGCGAACGGCAGAGAACGGCGACAGCCGGTGGTTCGAAGAGCTGCGCGATCGCATCTGCGCCGCCTTCGAAAAACTCGAAGACGACTATAACGGCGAGCTTTCTGGTCGGCTCTCGGGTCGCCCGGCCGGGCGCTTTGAGCGCAGTGTCTGGAAGCGCCCGACCGAAGACGGCAGCGAGGGCGGCGGCGGAGCCATGTCGGTCATGCGCGGTCGGGTCTTCGAGAAAGTCGGCGTCAACATCTCCACCGTCGAAGGCCAGTTTTCCGAGGAATTCCGCAAGCAGATCCCCGGTGCTGCCGAAGACGGAAAATTCTGGGCCAGCGGCATCAGCCTGGTCGCCCATATGCAATCGCCGAAAGTGCCGGCGGTGCATATGAACACGCGCCACATCGTCACCACGCAGGCCTGGTTCGGCGGCGGGGCGGATCTGACCCCGATGGTCGAAGATCGCGCCGATACGGCGAGCTTCCATGCCGCGCTGAAGGCGGCCTGCGACCGCCACGATCCGGCCTATTATCCGCGCTTCAAGGCCTGGTGCGACGACTACTTCTTCCTGAAGCACCGCAACGAGCCGCGCGGCGCCGGCGGCATCTTTTATGACAATCTCGCCAGCGGCGATTGGGACAAGGACTTCGCCTTCACCCGCGATGTCGGCACGGCCTTCCTCGATATCTATCCGGTTCTCGTGCGCCGCCATATGAACGAAAACTGGAGCGAGGCGGAGCGCCACCACCAATTGATCCGCCGCGGCCGCTATGTCGAGTTCAACCTGATCTACGACCGCGGCACGCTGTTCGGCCTCAAGACCGGCGGGAATCCGGAGGCGATCCTGATGTCGCTGCCGCCGGAAGTGCGCTGGCCCTGAACCGCGCAACGAGGCGCCCGTCGATGGCGGCAAGCCCGCCCATGATCAGCGCCAGGCCCAGCAGGTCGATGGGCTGGACATGCTCGCCCAGGAACAGGGCGCCCAGGATCAGCGCCACGATCGGCAGCAGGAAGGTGACCAGCAGCAGATTGGTCGCCCCCACCCGCGCCAGCAATTTGAAATACAGCAGATAGGCGATCGCCGTGCTGAGCAGCCCAAGGGCCGCGATGCCGGCGAGGCTGATGGCGCTCGGCTGCACGGTCCAGGGGTGTTCGAACAATCGCCGCAACCGGCAGCAGAAGCGCGCTGCTGCCGATCAGCATGCCGCCTGCTGCGACCTCCACCGGCAGCCCGCGGAACTGCCGTCCCCAGAGCCCGGCCAGCCCATAGCAGAAGGCTGCACCCAGCACGGCCAGCTTCGGCGATGTTCGTGGGATCGAGATGGCTGAGCGCGCTGGGGCCGATCAGCACCGCCACACCGGCAAAGCCCAGCAGCACGCCGGCAAACCGGCGCCCCGTCAGCCGCTCATCGCCGACGAGATGGGCGAGGATGACGGTGAAGATCGGCGTCACGGCATTCAGGATCGCGGCCAGGCCGCTATCGATGCGGGTCTGGCCCCAGAAGATCAGGCTGAAGGGAATGGCGTTGTTGATGGCGCCCATGACCAGCAGGGCTGCCCATGTCTTCGGATCGGCGGGAAAGCGCCGGCCGCGCAGCAGGGCGACGATGGTCAGGATAATGGCCGCACTGCTCACCCGTCCGGCGGCAACGCTCAGCGGCCGAAGCTCTTGAGACCGAGATCGCCGAAGAAGAAGGCGCTGCCGAAAACGAGCGCAAGCCCCAGCAGCATCGCCCAATCCAGCCTCTGCATCGTTCTCTGCTGCATGCTCGCTCCCCGGGGCAAGCATCGCAGAAGCCGTAACAGGGGCTATCCGCTTCTTGCGGCCAGCGACAAAGAGTTAGGGCCAGCCATCGACGAAAGCGCCGCGCCGGGCCGCCTCGATCGCCGCCTGGAAGAAGCGGGCGAGTTCGGCCGGTGCGCCGGCATCTTCGAACAGCACCGGTGACGCTGCGGCAATGCGCGACTGCAGCGATTCGCGCCAGGGCCGGTCATTGGCCAGGCGCACGGCGATCTCGACATAGCGTTTGGCGCTGTCGGCGACCGTGTCGAGGATTCCCATGCGGCGTAAGAAGCCATAGGTCAGCCGGCCGCGCATGTAAGGGCCGGGCCATGTCACGACAGGCCGGGCGAGGTGGAAGGCTTCCAGGCTGGTGCTGCCGCCGCCAAAACCCGTCGTATCCAGCAGGCAATCGGCCCGCGTCACCAAGGCCAGGTAATCGGCATAAGGCAGGTTGGGCAGGAAATGAATGCGCTGGGCGACGTCGGGAATGCTGCGCTCGAACCGCTCGCGCAGCTGGCGGCCCCAGCTCGGCCGCGCACCCTCAGCGAGCAGCACGCGTCCGCGCGGATCGCGACGCAAAATTTCAGCCAGCAGAGCATCGAAGGAGGGATGCAGTTTGAACAGCGTCTGCAGGCAGGCATAGATCGTCGAATCGTCCGGCAATCCCGGCACCCGTCCGCCGGTTTCCCGCGGCCGATAGTAATAGGTGGGCGGATGCGCCAGCCGGATCAGACGCTCGCTGTAATGCTGATCGCCATCCGCCGGCTCCCAATCCTGGGCCGAGAGATAGTAGTCCATGCCAGGAATGCCGGTGGTCACCGGATGACCCCATGTCACGCATTGCACCGGCGCCAGCCGCGCGAAGGCGAGATAATAGGTCAGCGCCTCCATGCCGATATCGGCATAGAGCAGAAGATCGAGCTCGGCGGCGGCGATCGCCTCGCGCGCACCGGCCAGATTCTTCGGCAGTTCCAGGACGTGCTCCGCCGCGCGGTCGATGGCAGTGCTCATCTCGTCGCGCGGGCCTGGCGCGCGAATGACGGTCAGCTCCACGTCCTCGCGCGGCATTTTTTCGATCAGGCCGCGATTGACCCGCCCGATGGTGTGCAGGCGGAACTGCGCCGAGAGGAACCCGACCTTGAGGCGCGCATTGGCCGGACGCTCGCGCCAACCCGCGATATGCGGGGCCTGCCAGGCAAGGCCCGGGCAGGTCTGCAGATGGAACTTCGCGATCTTCTCCTGCAGGGGGCGATCGTCCTGCTGGTGATAGGCGAGATAAAACGCAGTACGCCGTACCTGGACGTGGGAATCGGCAATCACCAAAGGCCGCGCCGCCAGCGTGTCGAGTTGCTCGACGAGACCGCGCCGGCGTGCCGCGATCTCTGCCTCGTCGGTTGCAATGGGCGGCAGCAGCAAGGCGCGGCGTACCTCCAGTCCCGGCTCAGGGCCCAGGGTCAGGCATTCGCGATAGCGGGCTTCGGCTTCGCTGAGGCGCCCATCGCGTTCCAGCTGGCGGGCGAGATCGAGCAGCACACCGCGGCGCTCGGCGAAGCCCTGCGGGCCGGCGATCAGCACCGGACGGCGCGCCAGCAGATTGGCCATGCGCGTCATCAGATCGATATTGTCCGGCGCTTTCGTCAAGGCGGTACGCAGGACCGACAGCGCATCCTCCTGGCGCCCCAGGCTGGCTTGCGCCTTGGCGAGCATCGCGGCCGCTTCGCTATCCTGCGGATCGATGACAAGCGCCCGCTGGAATTCCTGCACCGCTTCGGGCAATCGCTTCTGGCGCGCGAGCACGGCACCGTAGTTGCGCGCGATGCCACCATCCTGCGGACGTAATACGGCGGCCCGTGCCAGATGGGTTTCGGCGGCGCGATTGTCGCCAAGCCCGGCGGCGGCAACGCCCAGAACGTGCCAGGCTTCGCCCTGGCGCGGATCGGTGCTGGCGATGCTGGCGGCGATATCCCACGCCTCGGTGTAGTTGTGCGCCTCGAGCCGGGCGCGGGCGAGAGCGAGGCTCATGATTTAGCTTCAGGGATTTCAACCGGCGATCGAGTTCGCCAAGAAGTGCCGCACGGTCGCCAGCGAAATCGTTCGTGATCCAGTCTTGCTCGAGCTCGGCCATCAACCGGCCAAGATCAGGGCCCGCGACGACGCCGCGATCGAGCGCATCCTGGCCCTTGATCGGGAAAGACCGGCGGTGCCCAATCGGCGAAGGCAAGCGCCTCGCGCCAGCGATCGTCAGCGCTGGCAACAGTTTCCACCTTTCTCGGCCCAGGCGATCAGGCAGCGATCGCGATAGCTTTCGGCTGAGAGGCGATAGCGCATTGCCCGGCATTTCGCCGCGTCGAAACGAGACCCGGGTAAATTCAACGGGGGCATCGGCTCGCCGAGTGCTGCAACCAGGCGATCGCGCAGTGCATTGGAAAGGCGCAGGCGCGCCGCCACCGCATGGACCGACGTCACGCCGTCGAGTGCGGCCGCCAGACGCCGCGGCGCATCGGCGGCCAGACCCAGCCGCGCTTCGATATCAACCAGCCGCGCCAGACGGTCGAGACGCTCGGCCTCGGGCAGGAAATGGATCAGCACCCGATGATCGCGCATGAGCGTCATGACCGGGGCGGGATCGGCGGCGCCCAGCAGCTTCAGGGTTTCGGCAGCGATCCGCTCGCCCGACAAGGTGGGCAGCAAGGGCGCCAGCGCTTCGGCTGCGGCCAGCGCTTCGCTATCGGGCGGCGGCGATCCAAAATGGGCATAGAAGCGGAAGAAGCGCAGCAGCCGCAGCACGTCTTCCTCGATGCGATCGCTGGCCCGGCCGACGAAGCGCACGCGGCGCGCTTTCAGATCGGCAATGCCGCCGAAGGGATCGTACAGCCGGCCGGCCGGCGAACAGGAAAGCGCGTTGAAGGTGAAGTCGCGCCGTGCGGCATCGGCGGTCCAATCGTCGGTAAAGGCGACCTTGGCGTGGCGGCCATAGGTTTCCACATCGCGGCGCAGCGTGGTGACCTCGAAGGGCTTGTGAAAAGCCACGGCCGTGATTGTGCCGTGTTGGATTCCCGTGGGCACCGCCTTCAGCCCCGCCGCCTCCAGCAGGCTGATCACCCGCAAGGGCAGATCGGGCGTGGCGATATCGATATCGCCGCCGGGTGGGCGGCCCAGCACCGCATCGCGCACGCAGCCGCCGACGAAGCGCACCTCGCTGCCGCCGGCGCTGAGTGCTGCAATGACGGCACTCGTTGCCGGCGTGGTCATCCAGGGTTGGGGCGACAGGGTTTCCATAACTCGTTCAGTTGCCAGTTCCGTTTCCGCCAGGGCTTGAACTCGCCGGGCTGCACCGTGCCGTTGACGACCTTGGGCGGCTGATACACTTCCGAAGGCGAGGCCCCGCCCAGCAGCGCCAGCGCCAGGAACGTCACCCCCAGCAGCAGGCCGCCCGCCACACCCAGCCAGACCCAGGGCATGTCCGGCGTCTCCTGGGCGCCCCGCGCGCGGGCATACAGCACATAGCCGAAATAGATCAAGGTCGGCAGGATCAGCGGCAGGACGATTTCCCCGAGCTGCCTCATAACAAAAGCCCTTGGCTCGGTTGCCTCACGCTAAAAAACTCTCCACCGGGCCCCGCAGCACATCGGCCAGGTTGACCAGCATGCCGGCCGTGGCGCCCCAGATGTATCGGTTTTGCCAGGGAATCGCCCAGTAGAAGCGTTCGCTGCCGGCGAAGAGGCGGCTGTCGCGCCGGCGATTGGCGGGATCGATCAAGAAATCCAGGGAAACCTCGAAGATCTCGGCGACCTCATGGGTATCCGGGTGCAGCGAGAGCGGCGGCTGCACCAGCCCGACGATCGGCTCGACCCGAAAGCCGGTGCGGGTGACATAGGTGTCCAGCCGGCCGAGGATGCGCACCAAAGCGGGATCGAGGCCGACTTCCTCATGGGCCTCGCGCAGCGCCGCCGCCTGCTCGTCGGCATCCCCCGGTTCGATGCGCCCGCCGGGAAAGGCGATCTGGCCTGCATGGTCGGCCAGATGGGCCGTGCGCAGGGTCAACAGGATGGAGAGCCCTTCGGGATGGGCGACCAGCGGGATCAGCACCGCGGCCGGGAACCAGGGCCCGGTCCGGATAGAACCCTGGATTGAGGTCATGGTCACCGCGCCCACCCAAGCCGCCGCCCTCTGGCGGGACCGCATCCTGGGAGTGCCGCAAGCCGCCATGAGGGGCGGCATTCAGCCGGGCAGCGACCTCGTCCGCGGTCAGCCTGTGGGGTCCAGCCGACCCAGGGGAAAGAACCGACCGCTGCTCCATACGCCGAACTGCTCTCCGTTCTCTTCGCCCAATTCGACCAGCTGATAGAAGACCGGCCGCAGCACCCGCGCCTCCAGCCGGTCGCGGATCAGGATATAGGGAATTGCCTCACCGCTCTCGCTCGCCTTAGTAAGACGAAGGGGGTGATCATCGCCCGCCGTGACCTCGTCATCCAGATTGCTGCGAAAAATTAATCTTTGCCCCTGCCCGCTGCCCTCGGCGCGCAAGGCCACGGCCGTGAAGGGCACATCCTCTACTTCCACACGGCCGCGCTCAGCCGGGGTCACCAGCCAGTATTCACCGTCATTTTCTTGCCGCAATGCCGAGGCAAATAGCTTCACCAAAGGCAGGCGGTTAATGGGCGAGCCCTGATAGTACCAGCTACCGTCCCGGGCGATGCGCATGGCCAGGTTTTCCAGCAGCACCGGCTGGCGCGCAGGCCCGCCAAGCCCCTGACGCGGTTGTGATTTGCCGGCGGCGAGCCCTGTCAGCATACCCATAGGATTAGACGCGCTGCCTTTCATCCGTCTATGCTCTTTGGCCCAACTCCGGAGATCATTTGTGAGCACCACCGAGACGAGACCTGCCAGCGCGGAAGCGCTTGCCAGCGACATCGAAGCGCTGGGCGAACGCCTGCGCCACGCCCGCCAGAGCATCAGCCGGGTGATTTTCGGCCAGCAGCAGGTCATCGAGCAAACACTTATTGCACTGCTCAGCGGCGGCCATGTCCTGCTGATCGGCGTGCCGGGCCTGGCCAAGACCAGGCTGGTGGAAACCCTCCACGTGGTGCTGGGGCTGGACGATCGCCGCATCCAGTGCACGCCCGATCTGATGCCCTCCGACATTCTGGGATCGGAAGTGCTGGAGGAAGGCGAAGGCGGCCGGCGCAGTTTCCGCTTCATCCAGGGACCGGTGTTCTGCCAGGTGCTGATGGCCGATGAAGTGAACCGCGCCAGCCCGCGTACCCAATCCGCCTTGCTGCAGGCGATGCAGGAGCGCCGCGTGACCATCGCGGGCCGCGCCCATCCGCTGCCCGAACCCTTCCATGTCGTGGCAACGCAAAATCCGCTGGAGCAGGAAGGCACATATCCCCTGCCCGAAGCGCAGCTCGACCGCTTCCTGATGCAGATCGATATCGGCTATCCCGATGCCGATGCCGAGCGCCAGATGCTGATCGCGACAACCGGGCTGAACGAGGACAAGCCGCGCGCGGTGATGACCGCGGCCGAGCTCATCGCCGGGCAGACGCTGATCCGGCGCATTCCCGTGGGCAACAGCGTGGTCGAGGCGATCCTGAAACTGGTGCGTAGTGCACGCCCCGACGAGGGCGGCCTGACCGATGTCACCCGCCATGTCGCCTGGGGTCCAGGCCCGCGCGCCAGCCAGGCGCTGATGCTGGCAGTGCGCGCGCGAGCAGCACTGGAAGGCCGCCTGGCACCCTCGGTGGATGACGTGCTGGCGCTGGCCCATCCGGTGCTGCGCCATCGCATGGCCCTCAACTTCGCCGCGCGCGCAGATGGCGTCACACTGGACGCGCTGATCGACCGCCTGTGCCAGCCGCTCGCCTGACCGGCACGGCCGAGGCCGTCCGCAAGCAAGCCGACCGGCTTGCGGGAAGCCTGCCGCCGCTTCTGGTAGCGGCGTTGCGCGTGGCCGCGACCGTCGAGCAGGGTGTGCATGGCCGCCGGCGCGTGGGCGCGGGCGATGCCTTCTGGCAGTTCCGCCAATATCAACCCGGCGATCCCACGGCGCGCATCGACTGGCGCCAATCGGCAAAATCCGACCGCCTCTATCTGCGCCAGATGGAATGGGCGGCCGCCCAAAGCGTGTGGCTCTGGCGCGACAGCAGCGCCTCCATGGATTGGCGTTCGCAGCCCAACCTGCCGCTCAAAGCCGAACGCGCCGAGCTTCTGGTGCTGGCCGTGGCGGCCTTGCTGCTGCGCGCGGGCGAGCGCGTGGCACTGCTGGGCGGCCAGGACCGGCCCTCGGCCAGCCGTTCCTCGCTGGAGCGTTTCGGCCAGGCGCTTCGTCTGGGAGCAACCGAAAGCCTGCCGCCGAAACAGGCGCTGCCCCGCTATGCCCAGCTGGTCCTGGTCGGCGATTTCCTTTCGCCGCTGCCGGCGATCGAGGCGGCGCTGCGCCCCTATGCCGAGCGCGGGCTGACGGGCCACATCGTGCAGATCCACGATCCCGCCGAGGAGACGCTGCCCTTCCTCGGCCGCATCCGCTTCGAGGGCACCGAGAAGGAAGGCGAATTGCTGCTGAGCCGCACCGAATTGGTGCAGGATGCCTATCGCGAGCGCTATCGCGCCCATCGCGATGGGCTCTCCAGCATGGTGCGCGCCTTCGGCTGGACCTTTGCCGCCAGCAACACCGAAAGGCCGCCGGAGCCAGCCTTGCTGGCACTCTATCGCCAGATCGCCGAGAGGGATAAGTAGACCCCTCATGCTGGGCGGCCTCACCTTCCTCTCACCCTGGCTGTTGCTGGCACTCGCCGGCCTGCCGATCCTCTGGTGGCTGCTGCGGCTGACGCCGCCGGCACCGCGGCGAATGAGCTTTCCCGCCATCCGCCTGTTGTTCGATCTGGTGCCGCCCGATGAAACCCCACAGCGCACGCCGCCCTGGCTGATCGCGCTGCGCCTGTTGCTGGCGGCGCTGATCATCCTGGGATTTGCCGAGCCGCTGCTGAATGCCCAGGGCGAACTTGCCGGCCGCAAGGCGCTGATGCTGGTGGTGGACGATAGCTGGGCCGCGGGTCCCGGCTGGCCCGCGCGCCAGCGCGCCATGAACCAGGCCATCGACGAGGCCGAGCGCTTCAGCCTGCCGGTCATCCTGCTGCCGACCACCGCACCCGCCGATGGCAGTGCGATCGCGGCATCCGGCCCCATGAGCCCCGGCGATGCGCGCCAGAAAATCCGCGCGCTGGAGCCGCTGCCCTGGCCCAGCGACCGCACCTTGGCGCTGGCAGGCGCTCGACCATCTGAAGCTCGCACCCGACATGGCGGGCAATATCGACGTGCTGTGGCTGAGCGACGGGCTTGCCGGCGCCGACAAGGATTCGGCTTCGCGCCTGGCCGCGGCGCTGCAAAAACTGGGCCGCCTCTCGGTCGTCGCCGACCCTTCGACGCAGCTTCCCCTTGTCCTGCGCGCGCCCGAAGCCGGCATCAACGGGCTGACCTTGCATATGGAGCGCGCAGCATCGGGCGCCCCACAGCATGTCAATCTTCGCGCGCTCGATGAGGCTGGCCGATTGCTCAGTGTCGAGAGCATGGATTTTGGCGCCGACAAGCTGGCCATCAGCCATGAGGTGAAGCTGCCCACGGAATTGCGCAACCGCATCGCCACCTTCGCCATCGATGGCGTGCCATCGGCCGCCGGCATTCTGTTGCTGGACGATCGCTGGCGCCAGCGTCCCGTTGGGTTGATCGCCGAGGCCGATAGCGACGCAGCACAGCCGCTGTTGAGCGATCTGTTCTATGTCGAGCGCGCACTGGCGCCCTATGCCGAGTTGCGCCATGGCGACACACCCACTTTGCTGCATCGCGATCTCGCCGTGCTGATCATGGCCGATGTCGGCCTGCTTGGCCGAAGACGAGGTGGCGCGGCTCAAGACCTGGATCGACAAAGGCGGCGTGCTGATCCGCTTCGCCGGCCCCAAGCTGGCGCAGAACGCCACCAACCTGCTGCCGGTGCGCCTGCGCAGCGGCGATCGCCAGCTGGGCGGTGCCATGTCCTGGACCCAGCCGGCGCGCCTTGCCCCCTTCCCGGCCGAGAGTCCGTTTGCCGGTCTCGCGGTGCCGCCGGAGGTGCTGGTGAACCGCCAGGTGCTGGCCGAGCCGGAGGTCGATCTGGGCAAGAAGACCTGGGCGCGGCTGGTGGATGGAACGCCACTGGTGACCGCGCTGAAACAGGGCGATGGCTATATCGTGCTGGTCCACACCACCGCCAATGCCTCCTGGTCGAACCTCGCTCTATCCGGCTTGTTCGTGGAAATGCTGCAACGCCTGGTGGGCTTGAGCCAGGGCGTCTATGGCGGCGAATCGACCGCACCGCTGGCGCCGCTGCAGGTGCTGGATGGCTATGGCCGCCTGACGGCACCGCCGCCCACCGCCTTGCCGGTAAGCCCAGCCGATCTCGCCACCAACGCCGTCGGTCCGCATCATCCGCCCGGCTATTACGGCAAGACGACGGCGCGCCGGTCGCTGAATCTGGGCGCCGCGGTGCCGCCTCTGGCGCCCATGGGCGATCTTCCTGCCGGCGTGCTGCGCAATCCCTTTGCGCTTGCCGACAGTTTCGATCTGAAGCCCTGGCTGCTGGGTGCAGCCCTGCTGCTGCTGCTCATCGACATGGTCATCGCGCTGGCGCTGCGCGGCATGCTGGGCCGCATCCGCCGCCCCGCTGTCACCGCGGCGGCGCTCGTCCTGCTGCTGGCGCTGCCGGCCATCGCCCATGCACAGGCAAGCGATCCGGAAAAATTCGCCCTCGATAATGCGGGCACCACGCGCCTTGCCTATGTCATCACCGGCGATCAGGAGAACGATGCCATCGCCAAGGCCGGGCTGTTTGGCCTCAGCCTCGTCCTCGCCCAGCGCACCGCGGCGGAGCTGGGAACACCGCTCGGCCTCGACATCGACACCGATGACCTTTCCTTCTTTCCGCTGCTCTATTGGCGCGTGCCGCAGAATCCCGATCCGCTGTCGGCCAATGCGGCCAGGCGGCTGACCGACTATCTGCGCCATGGCGGCATCATCATGTTCGATACCGCCGATCAGCTGGGTTTCGGCGGCGACAGCAATTCTTCCGGCGGCCTGCGCCATATGCTGCGCGACATGGATGTGCCGCCGCTGATCCCGGCGCCCGCCGGATCACGTGCTGACCAAGGCCTTCTACCTGCTGCGCGATTTCCCCGGCCGCTATGACGGCGGCGTCATCTGGGTGGAACAGGGCGAGGGTCGGGTGAATGACGGCGTCTCCGGCGTCATCATCGGCTCCAACGACTGGGCCGGCGCCTGGGCCATCGACGAGGCCGGCCGGCCGATGTTCGCCACCGTGCCGGGCGGCGACCGCCAGCGCGAGCTCGCCTATCGCTTCGGCGTCAACCTGGTGATGTATGCGCTGACCGGCAATTACAAATCCGATCAGGTCCATGTGCCGGCGATCCTGGAAAGGCTCGGGCAATGAGCATCGGCTCGCTCAGCCTGCAATTCGCGCCGCTGCTGCCCTGGGCGATCCTGGCGGCCGCCGCGCCTCGCTGCGCTTGCTTTGCTCGGCCTTTGCGCCTGGCGGCGCGCGCGCGGCAGCCTATGGCGATCTACTGGCGCTGGTGGCGTTGTTTGGCGCGCTCGCCAATCCCTCAATCGTCCAGGAAGACCGCAATTACCTGAGCGATGTGGCGGTGGTGGTGGTGGACGATTCCGAAAGCCAGAGCGTACCGCCGCGCCAATCGCAGACCGCCTGGGCGCTGGCCGAGCTGGAAAAGCGCATCAAGACCATACCGGGGCTGGAGCTGCGCATCGTCCATGGCGGCAACGATCCGGCAAGCGAAGCCAATGATGGCGGCGGCACGCGCCTGTTCGGGGCCCTTGCCCGCGGCATCGCCGATCTGCCCGCCAGCCGGATTGCCGGCGCTGTCATCATCAGCGATGGCCAAATTCACGACGTGCCGGCCGACCTCGATGCGCTGGGCTTCCACGCGCCGGTGCATCTGCTGCTGACCGGACTTGCCGGATGAAGCCGACAGGCGGCTCGTTGTCGTGGCATCGCCAAGCTTCGGCCTGGTGGACAAGCCGGTGACGTTCAAACTGCGCGTCGACGATACGGCCGCACCGGTCGGCAGCCAGGCAACGCTCTCCATTCTCAAGGACGGCAAGCCCCTGCCGCCGGTCATCATGCCCATCGGCCAGGACATGGCTGTGGATCTCGATATCGACCATGGCGGACAGAACATCTTCGAATTCAGCGTCGCACCGGGCACGAAGGAGCTGAGCCTCGCCAACAATTCCGCCGTGGTGCTGGTGAACGGCGTGCGCGACCGCCTGCGCGTGCTGCTGATCTCCGGCGAGCCCCATGCCGGCGAGCGCGCCTGGCGCGCGCTGCTGAAATCCGATCCCTCCGTCGACCTGGTGCATTTCACCATTCTGCGCCCGCCGGAAAAGCAGGACGCCACGCCGATCAACGAGCTTTCGCTCATCGCCTTTCCGGTGCGCGACCTGTTCGAACTGAAGCTGAAGGAATTCGACCTCGTCATCTTCGATCGCTACCGGCGCGAAGGCGTGCTGCCGCGCGCCTATTTCGAGAATATCGCCCGCTATGTCGAACAGGGCGGCGCCCTGCTGGATTCCGCCGGGCCCGCTTTTGCCACACCCTATAGCCTCTACCATTCGCCGCTGGGCGACGTGCTGCCGGCCGAGCCCACCGGCCAGGTGCTGGAGCAGGCCTTCCTGCCGGCGCTGACCGATCAGGGCCGCCGTCATCCCGTCACATCCGGCCTGGAAGGTGCGGGCATACCCGGCCATCCCGCGACCTGGGGCCGCTGGTTCCGCCAGATCGAGGCGGTGCCCCATCAGGGGGTGAGCGTGCTGAGCGGCATCGATCAGAAGCCGCTGCTGGTGCTGAATCGCGTCGGCAAGGGCCGCACGGCGGAACTGCTGAGCGACCAGATCTGGCTGTGGTCGCGCGGCTATGAAGGCGGCGGGCCCCAGGCCGAGTTGCTGCGCCGGGTCGCCCATTGGTTGATGAAGGAACCGGACCTGGAGGAAGAGGATCTGCGCGCCAGCGTTGTCGATGGGCGCATCGAGATCGTGCGGCGCAGCCTGAACAACAAGCCGGTGACGGTGCATGTCACGACGCCGTCAGGCAACAAGGCCGATGTCGATCTGAAGGACCAGGGCGATGGGCGCCAGACCGGCTCCATGGCGGTTACGGAAACCGGGCTTTACCGTCTGACCGACGGCACGCATCTGGCCTTCGCCGCCAGCGGGCCCGCTAAATCCCCTGGAGATCGCCGATCTGCACTCCACGCCGGAAAAAATGCAGGCGCTGATGCAGGCTTCCGGCGGGCGCTATTTCCGGGTGGCCGGAAACTATATGCCCGAGATCCGCAAGGTGGATCCCGGGCATAGTCTCTCAGGCAGCAATTGGCTGGGGCTTCTCGGCAGCCAGGATTACGTGATCAGCGGCATCCGCCAGGTATCCCTGATGCCGGCTTTCGCCGGGCTGTTCCTGGGCCTGGGTGCGCTGCTGCTCGCCTGGCGCCGCGAAGGGCGCTAGCGCCAGATCGCTCAGCGCGGGATTACCGGCTCCAGCTCGTTATGGAACACGGCCAGCATCGCGGTGATCTGCTGATCGTTGCAGCCATATTTGAAGGCACGGTCGCGCACGGCCTCCTTGGCGTCGTCGATCAGATGGGTACGCGGGCCGGCGCCGATCTCGTAATTGACCCGCTGGTTGATGACATGGGTCATGGCGTCATATTGCGCTTGGTTGAACGTCCAGTTCTCGCACTGGTTGGCGGCGGCGACGGCCATCCAGTAATGGGTCCAGACGGGCTCCATCGCGGCATCGTCGGCGAGCGCGACGCTGGCAAAAGACGTGCCGGCACAGAGGGCTGCGGCGGCCAAGCCCAGGCGAATGCGATTTGTCATAATCCGTCTCCGGTGAATGGGTGTAGTGACCATATAAAACGAAATCCGGCGAACAGTTCCCTGGAACAATTCCCGCCCTGCATCGTTGTATTCATAACCGTCCGCGCAACGCAGGCGGCCAATGCCCACCCCGTCAATCCCCCTTGTCCGGGGTGGTTTGGTCCGAATAGCCCCGCCGGTCCTTTTCCCCCGAATTGGCCGGCGGGGTATTCACGTTTAGGGACTTCCACTTTCGCCTAAGGACCGGCGGGGTATTCACTTTAGAGACACTAGGCTAGGCTCGGGCCCATGCGCCGGACCCAACGTTTCCGCCAGCTGGTCGAAGCCCCGGAGATTCTGATGCTCCCGGGAACCCATGACGCCCTGTCGCTGAAACTGGCAGAGAGGGCCGGGTTCCAGGCCGCCACCTGCGGGGGCTATAGCGCCACCGCCTCGATGATCGGCCAGCCCGACGTGGGCCAGCTCGGCATGAGCGAGATGGCCGATATGTATTCCCGCCTTTGTGACAGCACCGATATTCCGCTGCTGGCCGATGCCGATACCGGTTATGGCGGACCGACCAATGTCGCTCGCATGATGCGCGCCTATGAGCGCGCCGGCATCGCCGCCGTCTTCATCGAGGATCAGGTCTCGCCCAAACGCTGCGGCCATATGGACGGCAAGCGGGTGATCCCGGCCAGCGAGATGGTGGAAAAATTGAAGGCCGCCCTCGATGCCCGCCAGGACGAGGCGCTGATCGTCATGGCCCGCACCGATGCGAGAGCCGTCGATGGGCTGGATGCGGCCATCGATCGGGCCGAGCTCTACCGCGAGGCGGGTGCGGATCTGCTGTTTGTCGAAGCGCCGCTGACGGTGGACGAGCTGCGCCGGGTCTGTTCGGAGATCGCCGGCCCCTGCCTTGCCAACAATGTCGAAGGCGGGAAGACGCCGGTCCTGCCCGCCAAGACGCTGGAGGAGATGGGCTTTGCCGCCGTCACCTGGCCGGTATGCGCCACATACGCCTTTGCCCATGTGCTGGGCGAGCTCTACGCCACGCTGAAGCGCGACGGCACCACCGCGGCCATGGCCAACCGGATGCTGAATTTCGATGCCTTCAACGAGTTGATCGGCCTGCCGGCGCTGCGCCAGCGCGAGACCGACTGGCAGAACGAAGCCCAGGACCTGGTGGAAGGCTTCGGCGAACAGGCCGAGACGGACTAGGCCGGCGCGTTGCCCGCTCAGGAACTCATCTCATGACGGATCACGCGCGCGTGGTGATCATCGGCGGCGGCGCCGTCGGCTGCAGCGCGCTCTATCACCTGGCCAAACTCGGCTGGACCGACTGCCTGCTGCTGGAGCGTGACGAGCTGACCGCGGGCTCGACCTGGCACGCCGCCGGGAACTGCCCGAACTTCTCCACCAGCTGGAATCTGATCAAGCTGCAGCGCCACAGCACCAGGCTTTATGCCGGGCTCGGCGCCGATGTGGATTATCCCATCAACTATCACGTCACCGGCTCGCTGCGTCTGGCCCATACGCGCGAACGGATGGATGAATACAAGCATGTCGCCGCCATGGCCCAGGCCCAGGGCATCGACTTCGCCCTGCTCTCCCCGGCCGAGGCAAAGCAACGCTATCCCTTTCTCGAGCTGCACGATCTGCAGGGCGCGCTGTGGGATCCCCATGACGGCGATATCGATCCCAGCCAGTTGACCCAGGCCTTTGCCAAGGGTGCGAAGGATCTCGGCTGCCGCATCCAGCGCGCAACACGGGTCACGGCTCTCGCGCAAAAACCTGATGGCCACTGGCGAGTCACCACCGACAAAAGCGAGATCGAGGCCGAGATCGTGGTCAATGCGGCCGGATATCGCGCCGGCGAGATCATGGCGATGGTCGGCCAATACCTGCCCATCGTCTCCCTCGAGCATCAATACCTGCTGACCGAGCCGGTCCCTGAACTAAGCGCGCGTAGCGAAAAGCTGCCGCTGCTGCGCGACCCCGATGTCAGCTATTACCTGAGGCAGGAGCGCGATGCGCTGCTGTTGGGCCCTTATGAAAAGAAGAACGCGGTTCTCCATTGGGCCGATGGCGTGCCGGAGAACTTCGCCTATCAGCTCTTCGGCGATTCCCTCGACCGGCTCGAGCCCTATATCGAGGATGCCATCGCCCGCGTGCCGATCCTGGGCAGCGTCGGCGTGCAGAAGGTGATCAACGGGCCGATCCCCTATTCACCTGACGGCAATCCCTATATCGGCCCGGCCTATGGCCTGGCGAATTTCTATCACTGCTGCTGCTTCAGCTTCGGCATCGCCCAAGCCGGTGGTGCGGGCAAGACGCTGGCCGAATGGGTCGCCCATGGCGAGCCGGAATGGGATTTCTGGGCCCTCGATCCGCGCCGCTATGCCGGATATGCAACGAAATCCTATGTGCTCGCGCGGGCGCGCGAGCTCTATGAGAACGAATACGCCATCGCCTTCCCGGTCAATGAATGGCCGGCGGGCCGGCCGGCGAGAACCACGGCGCTTTACGACCGCCTGAAGGCGAAGGGTGCCTTGTTCGGCCCGCGCGGCGGCTGGGAACGCGCCGCCTGGTTCCCCCGCGCCGGCGAGAAGGCCGAACAGAAGCCGAGCTTTCGGCGCACAAATTTCCACGCCGCCGTGGGCGAGGAATGCAAGGCTGTGCGAGAGCGCGTCGGCATCATGGATGTAGGCGGCTTCACCAAGCTGATGGTCGAGGGTCCGGGTGCCGCTGCCTGGCTCGATCGCCTCATCTGCGGGCGGCTGCCGCGCCCCGGCCATGTCAATCTCGCCTATATGATGAATGAGCGCGGCGGCATCGTCAGCGAATTCACCATCACGCGCCTCTCGGAAAACCGCTTCTATCTGATCAGCGCGGCTTCCGCGGAGTGGCACGATCTGGACTGGCTGGAGAGCCACCGCCCGGCCGGCGGTGCCATTCGCATCGAGAACATCTCGGCGCGGCTGGGATCGCTGGTGCTGGCGGGCCCGCAGGCGCGCGATGTATTGGCGCGGGTAACCGATACCGATCTTTCCAATCAGGCCTTCCATTGGCTATCGGTGCAGGAAATTGAAATCGGCTATGCCCGCATGCTGGCGCTGCGCGTCAACTATGTGGGTGAGCTGGGCTGGGAGTTGCATGCGCCGATGGAAGCGCTGAGCGCGACCTACGATCGGCTGTGGCAGGCGGGCGAGGCCCATGGCATCCGCGATTTCGGCATGTATGCGATGGATTCGCTTCGCCTGGAAAAATGCTATCGCGGCTGGAAACAGGACATGACCCATGAATATTCGCCGCTGACCGCCGGGCTCGAGCGCTTTGTCGATCTCAACCGGCCGGATTTCATCGGCAAGCAGGCGCTGGTCGAAGAGGCGCGCAAGGGTTCGCGCGAGAAGCTGGTGCCGCTGGTCCTGGATGAGGCCGGCGATTCCGATGCCCCGCCTTGCGCCTCTGTCTGGCACGGGAGCAGCCGCGTAGGGCTGGTCACATCCGGCGGCTACGGCCACGCCCTGCAGCGATCTCTGGCGCTGGCCTATATCCGCAGCGATCTCGCCAGCCCGGGCACGACGGTGGATGTCGAAATCCTGGGCGAGCGGCGTCGCGCCACGGTCGGCCACGAGCCGCTTTACGATCCCACCAATGCGCGGTTGAGGATGTAGGCGAGGCCGATGGCAGCGAGCGAAAACCCGCTGCCCCATAATGCGGCGCAGCAGCTCAATCGCCTCTCTACCGTCGACCTTGCGGGCTTTGGCCTTCGCCGGGATCCGCCGCGGCCTGTCGACGACCAGCAGCCCGGTTATCTCGATCTATTTGATTCCAACACACTGTTCTACGACGTCTTCCGCGGCGCCGACCCGCGGGAGGCCATGCTGACCGGCCCCCCGTTGCTTAACTGCGTCAGCCTGCTCGACAACCTGACCCTCCGACTGCCGGGGCAAGTTGACCTCATTCCATGGCGCTACGAGCCCGGCCGATCGGGCCTCGCGCCGAATTTCAAGATCAGGCTAAGACACCCGGCGCTGGCCGGCGCAGACCGTCTGCAAATCGCGGCGGCAGGGCGGCAGATCGACGTTCGGATCCAGCCTGATGGGCATTCCCGCTTTGCCGGGCGCCGGATGATTTTGACCTTGTCGAAGGACAATCCGCTTTCCTGGATCCGCGATTGGGTCGAATTCAACGCCCGTATCCATCAAGCCGACGCCGTTCTGGTCTATGACAATGGTTCCTCGGCCTATGACATCGCGGCGCTCGAAGACCTGCTGTCGGGTATCCCTGGAATCGCTGCGGCTCTGGTCGTGTCCTGGCCCTTCCCCTATGGCCCGAATGTGGGCCGGCGAAAGATTCAGGATTCCTTCTTCTGCCAGCCGGGCGCGCTCGAACATGCGCGTTGGCGTTATTGCGCCACGGCGCAGGGTGTTCTGAACAACGATATCGACGAGCTGACGGTGCCGCCACCGGGCGGTTCGATTTTCAATTTCCTCGAGCGCAGCGGCAAGGCAGCAATCGTCTATCCTGGCCTGTGGGCGGATCAATGGGTGGACATGCCGCCGGCAAAATCGCCGAAGCCCGGCATGCTGCATCATGGCGACTTCCTCTACAGCCAACGCTGGCGGATTATTCCGGGCCGGTTCCGTCCGGATCGCTGGCTGCTACGCACAAAATGGGCCGTCCGTCCCATCCTCTGTCCCGTGGAGGCCGATTGGGGCGTGCACGACATCTATTCGGAATCTGGCGATGCCGCGCCGCAGGAAGCGTCATGGAAACTTCGCACCAGCCGGCTCCTCTATCGCCATCTCCGGCTGATGAGCGTGAAGCCGGCGCGCCAACACACGCCCCGTTCTGCGGCCATGACGGCGACCTTCGACAGACCGCTCGCGCGCTGCCTTGCCCTCGCCTTCGCCGGCCGGCCGCGCAAGAGCGTGATGGCGAGAGGAATCGAACGCCTTGCCTGGATGCTACGTCGCGGCCGCCGGTGACAATTACGCAATCTGTACGGGGCGGCCGCTGTATTGTGGCTCGCATTCTTCTGCGGCAATATCGCGTGATTCGCGGGCCGTTGCCGGCGATACACTTATAAAGATTGCAGCCGTGCTTGATCGCGGCGCGGTTGTAGCGCTCGATGTGAAAGGATTCAAATTGTCGGTTGGTGATCTGACTATTTCAAACGGCCAGCGATTCGGGCTCAACGAACCCGCGGTCGTCGCCGATGTCGTTGACGGCGAGACGATCATCATGAATCTCGAAAGAGGTGATTATTATTCTCTTAACCAGAGCGGCGGCGAGCTCTGGGCCTTGCTCGTTGCCGGTCTGCCGCGAGCGGACATTCTGCAGACTGTCGCCCGGCGGCATGATCCTGCGCCCTCCGGGCAGGAAATCGACGGCTTCATCGGCAAGCTGCTGACCCATAGCCTTATCGTGCCGGTCGACCATGCCACCGGGCCCACAAATGTCCGCGAGCCTGCCATTGTGGGCGCCTGGTCCATGCCGGAGCTCTCCGTCTACAGCGACATGAAAGAGCTGCTGGCGATGGACCCGCCATTGCCGCCGATGGGGTCCGCGCGCAATTGAGGTTTCAACCCGGCGTCCATGACGGCTTTTCAGCCATGCGCCGGCGTTTTGAGGAAGCCGCGACACGGCATCCCGACACTCTCGCAACTCAACCCGGAATCCTCGCCGGGCAGAATTTTTCGGTTCGGCTGGCGGGATCGACATTGGCCGCCGCTATTGGCCCCTCCCTGTCGCATCTTGTCGGCAAGGCCGCATCCGGGGATCCGGCTGTCGGGCCTGGCGTAGCGCTGTGGGACTGCGAGGCCGCAGCGATCGCCCGGCCCGACGTTCCAGGCGACGCCGACTGGACCGCCGCCGGCGAGGGCTGGCGCGTGACCTCCCATGGCCAGGGCCGTTACCTGTGCGAGGAGCGTCCGGCCAGCCTGCTCTGGCTGGACCGGAGCATGGCGCAACTGGTCGGCTGCTTCACGAATGCCCGCGGCCTTGGCTGCGCCGACCGGGCCCGGCCGCTCCAGCGGGTGATGAGCGAGCTCTGCCGCTCGCTGGGCATCCAGGAAATCCATGCGGGTCTGGTCGGCAAGCAGGGGCGCGGCGTGCTTCTGGTTGGCGGCGGCGGCCGCGGCAAGACGAGCGCATCGCTTGACGCGCTCCATGGCGGCCTTCAGTTCCTGGGGGATGATTCAGTTGCCATAGGCGAGGGCGGCGCGAACCGATTATGCGGTTACAGCCTCTACGCATCGGCTCGCGTTCGGCCCCGGCAGCTTTCCCGGTGGCCGGCCTTTCGCGGACAGTGGCAGTTTCCCGCACCGCCGGAGGAAAAAGCGCTTCTTCTGCCCCACACCTTCATTCCGCAAAACGTGGTCGGCAGCGTACAGATCACTTCCATTGCGATACCAGTTGTGGCCGGACGAGGCGTTCGGATAGAGCGAACCTCGGGACTTACCGCATTTCACGCTCTCGTCGATGAAAGCCGTGACAACCGGCGTTTCGGCATGACCGCCGCCGAGTTTCGGCGCCTCAGCCGGCTCACCCGCGAGATTCCGTGCTTCCAGCTGGAGGTCGGCGATGACCCGGCCGAGGTGGCGGCGGCAATCGGCGGCCTGATCGACCGGGAGGCGGCGTGAATCCCCTGATCAGCTGCATCATGCCGACGCGCAATGGCGAGCGGTTCATCAAGGCAGCGCTTGAAAGCGTTCTGGCGCAGGCCTGGCGGCCGCTCGAGATCATCGTTGTCGACGATGGCTCGACGGACCGTTCCGCCGATATTGCAGCCAACTTCGGCGATCCGGTGCGGGTCGTCAGCCATCCGGTGGCCAACCCGGTGCTCGCCCGCAATCACGGCATGCAAGTCGCAGCGGGCGACTTCTTCTGCTTCATCGATCATGACGATCTGTACGCCCCCGATAAACTCGACCTGCAGATGATGGCCTTCGCGCAATCGCCGGAGCTCGGTGTTTGCGTCGGCATGGTCCAGCGCTTTCGGCATGACTGGCCGGCAGAAGAGAAAGCGTATCTGGGCGCGCCTGTTGCAGGATATCTCACGATAGCCATGCTGGCTCACCGCCGGGTCTTCGAGCGCGTCGGCCCGCTCAACCCGATCAATTTCCACAGCGATTCGGCGGAGTGGTTTTTGCGCGCGCGCGACAAGGGCGTTTCGGTCCGTCTGCTGCCGCAAACCCTGGTCTATCACCGTGAACATGACAGCAACCGGTCGCTGGCCTATGGCGACCGTTCACGCGGCGAGTTCCTGCGGCTGATCAAATCGAAGCTCGACGCCGAGCGTGACCGCCGATGATGACGCTGGCCATCGGCCCGCGGACGGGTGCCCCATCATGGGAGTGGGTCGGACAGGCGATATCCAGCGAACTTAGCTCGGATTTCAATGTCGTTCTGTTCGACAGCTTCGAGCAGGTGGGGAACGCCGAGCTTGTCTTGATTATCAAGCAGCGCCCACCTGCAAGTTTCGTGGCCGAGGCACTGGGGCGCGGCAGCCGCCTGTTCTTCGTACCCATCGACGTCTACCACGACCCGCGGGAGATCGCCGCTGATGCCGGCATGCTCGAGGCCTGTGAGGCGGTGCTGTTGCACAGCGAGGCCTTGTTGCCCGCTCTCTCGCCGTATTGCCGCAAAATCATTCCCGTCGAGCATCATGGGCGTTTCATCCTGCCGGCGCCGGCGCGATACCAGCCCGAAGGCTTCCTTCTCTGGCTGGGCGCCTTCGAGCATCTGCCCTATCTGTTGCGCTGGCTCGATTGTCACCCACCGCCTCTCGAGGTCAGGCTGCTGACCAACCTGAACAGCCGCCCCGGCCGTGTAGCCGGACATTTCGTCGCTCATAAACTGGGGATTTCTGTTCGGGTAACCGACGGCGAGATCAACGGCTATCCGGTTTCAGAATGGGGCGAAGCGGCTCAGGCGGAAATGATGCAGACCTGCCGCGCCGCCATCGACATCAAGGGCGAGAGCTTCAATCAGCGAATGAAACCTCCCACCAAGGCGCAGCAGTTCGCAGCGTCGGGCGTGCCTTTCGGCTGCAATCCCGGTCATCCGGCCATCGCCTATTTCCGCATACGCGGTTTTGAGGTGGCGGAGGCTGCCGATTTCCGGCGCCTGCTGTCCCAATCATATTGGGAAGAGACGCAGCGCCTTGCGGTTCGGCTACGCGAAGACCTGTCGCTACCGGCTGTCAGCCAAGCCTATCGCCAGGCCTTGAGTGCGACGTAATGCGGCTGTTCTTCTGGGCCAGCAGTTACGGGCAGACGATCGGCGGCGGGCCGGTGCTGGCGCCATTGCTCGCCACGGCCCTTGCCCGCCGCGGTCACGAGGTGACCGTGCTCACCGACCGGCGGCCGGAAAGCCTGCCGGAAGAGGAAGATTTGGATGGCGTGCGCATTTACCGGCCGCTTTTCCGCCGCGCGCTCGCGGGCGAGGTAGCGCTGATACCGGGCATACGGCGCCAGGTTGCAGCTCTGAAGGATGAAACCCGGCCCGATCTGGCATTCATTTTTTCTTCCGGTTACGGCGAGTTCTTTCATCACCTGACCGAGGCCGGCCGGCCCCTGCCGTTGATCGTCGGCCTGCACGATCTGTTCGAGGAAAAGGACTATCGGCCCGATTCGACCGTGGGCAGAAATCTTCGCGCAGCCGACTGGGTCACGGCTTGTTCGGTTGCCGTGCTGGATAGAGCGATCGAGCATATGCCGGCCTTGCAGCCGATCTCATCGGTCATTCATAACGCGCTTCCCATGCCCGACGGGCCAGCTCGTCCCGCTCCGCCGGCGATGACGATCGCCTTCGCCGGCCGGCTGATCGCCAAGAAAGGCGCCGATGTCCTGATTGCCGCCATGGACCAGTTGAAGGACCGCTATCCGGGGCTTCATCTGTCGCTCGCCGGCGAGGGGGATGAGCGCCCGGTGCTCGAGGCCGATGCGGCGCGGCGCGGATTGGCGTCCCGAATCACCTTTGCCGGTCGCCTTAATCATGAGGCGATCTATCCTTTCCTCGCTTCAGCTGCGCTGGTGATCGTGCCCTCGAAGATCGAGCCGTTCGGCCTTGTGGCACTCGAGGCGGCCCAGGCGGGACGTGCCGTCGTGGCGAGCGCTGTCGATGGCCTGCCCGAGGTCGTGGCCCATGAGCAGACGGGCCTGCTTGTGCCGCCTGGCGATGCGGGGGCACTGGCTGCAGCGATCGCCAGCCTGATCGACAATCCCGAGCGCGCCAAGGCCATGGGCGAAGCGGGCCGCCGCCGGGCTGCAGAGTCATTTCTCATGGGATTGCTACGTGGCCGCCCATGAAGACCTGTTTCGGCAGGTGGCAGGCCGATGAAGCCAATTCATCGACCGCCACTGGCCGAGGTGCTTGCCGCACTGCTGCCGGATTCGCTGGACACACTTCTTATGCGCGCTTGCCTGGGCGATGCGGCATCATCCGCCGGCGCCTGGCAAGCCTGGCTCTCCGATACCGGCGGATTGCCCAGAGCGCTTACCGACCGGCCGGCGTCACGCGCCCTGATGCCCCTGCTTCTTTATTCGTTGCGGATCAATCGCACCGCCGTAGCGGATTCCGAACTCGCCATTCTGCGGGCGGCGAGCCTGTGGGAATTGCGCAGGGCAACAGAAATCCGGACGATCCTGCGCCAGGTTATGGCTGCGCTCAGCAAGGCAGGTATCGGCACAATCATGATCGGCGGGGTTGCCGCCGGTGCTGCGGCATATCCGGCTTTCGAACTGCGCCACTGTCACGATATCGCGTTGCTGGTTGAAAGGGCCGCGCTCATCCCGGCGCGCAATGTGCTGATGGCGACCGGTCTGACGCCCGCCGATGAACCCGACGCCGATCGGCGAAGTGCCTCTATCGGCCTTTTGCATAAGGGCGGTCTGCCCGTTGTTCTACACACGGCTCTGTGGGCGCCTACCGGAATGCGCGACCCGACGGCCGATTTTGGTCGCCGGGCCGTGGCTGTCGAACTGGATGGCTTGGCGCTGACCGTGTTCAGCCCAACGGACATGCTGCTGCACATTTGCGGCCAGAGCATTGAACCCACCGAACCGGGAAACTGGGAATGGATCGCCGATGCGGCAATGATCCTCCGCCGCTATGGCAATGCCGGCCTCGATTGGATCGCTCTGGCCGAAACCGCAAAGAGCTGCGGCCTCGCCTTCCGGCTGTCACTTCGCCTCCACTATCTCGCCAACCGCCTCGAGTTGGCGGTCCCGCCGTTCGTCACAGACGAACTCGCAACGGCGGCCTGGCGTGGCGAGCGGCGTGAATGGGAACGATCGCTGTCGCTTGCACGCGGGGCCTTCGGTGTCGGCCTCGGCGCCATGCTAAGACAGGGCGGATGGCGCTCGAGGCTTGCGATCGCCCAATGGGCGCTGCGCCGCTCGCCGCGACTTCTTGGCATGCGCGCATTGCCATGAAGCCTTCCAGGCCCCGGATCGATCCACGCACCGTGCCGCGCAGCCGGATGCTCGAGCAACTCGGCACCCGCCGCCCAGAAGTATCCATCGTCGTACTCGCGTCGCTTGGGTCCGCGACCGTAATCGACGCATCGATCGGCAACACCGCGGGCTATCAGATCATCTTGGCCTGGAGTGGCGGCAGCACCGATCTGCCACCCGGCATTGCGGCTATTCATCAAGGAAATAATAAATCAACGATCGAGCTGGTGAACCGCGCCAGCGCGCTGGCTTTGGGTAGATTGATCTGCGTCGTGAGGCCAGGCGAGGCCGGCGCCGCTGACTGGCGCGATCTGGTTGCCTCGTTCGCCAACGACCCCCGATTGGGCGCCGTCGCTTTTGGGGCTGAGACCACCTGCGGCTTGCTTGCCAGAGAAAGCCTGTGGACGGCGCTCGTGGGGCTGGAGCCGGCCTTCACTGATTGGGCATGGGCGATTCAAGATTTCTGCCGAAGGGCGCGCTCGATCGGGTTTTCGGCACCGGCAGGCCTTCTGCCGCGCGACGCTGGTAGTGCGGATGCTTCACTGTTCCTGCACCGCGCGGCTCTTGCCCCTGACCGCAGCGCTGTATCTCGTTCTGACCCCGCCGCTCATCGCCGCTTCACGCTCTATACCGCCATCACCGAGGGCTACGACACGTTGAAGCCCCAACCCGCCGAAGCCCTTAGCGGGATCAGGCAGGTGGCATTTCTAGACAAGGCCACGGCGGGCAGTTATGAGGACCACAGCCGAGGATGGCCCGTCGCTGCCATGTCCCATTCCGACAGCGATCCTCATCGCGCGGCACGATTTCCCAAGATCAACGCCCATCTCGCCTTGCCCGGCAACGACTACAGCCTGTGGGTCGATGCGTCGATCGGCATCGTCAGCCCCATCCCCCTCACCCAATTTATCGACCTCTTCCTGCAGGATTGCGACATCTGCCTGTTCCGCCACTACGCGCGGAACTCCATCTATGAAGAGGCAGAAGCATGCAAAGCCTATGGGCTGGACCGAGTGGATGTCATCGATGCGCAAATGGCTCGCTACCGCACCGAGGGCCTGCCGGGCGATGCCGGCTTGATCGAGGCTCCGGTGATCTTGCGCCGGCACACGGATGCAATCCGCCGTCTAAACGAATCCTGGTGGGGCGAGGTCGTGCGTGGCTCGCGACGCGACCAGCTGAGCTTCAACTACGTCGCATGGAAACTCGGCCTGCGCTACGCGACATTCCCGCTGTCGCTGGCGACAGGAAACGGCCTGTTCGTCAAATTTCAGCGCCGCAAAAACCCCGCGCCCGAAGACGCGAATGACGGCGGTGCTGCGATCTAGCGCGCCGGTTTTTGCTTCGGTCCGCGGCGCAGCAGGAACTGCGCCCCGAACAGCACCGTCAGCGAGAACAGCATGACCGTCGTGCCGATGACGTTGATCTCCGGCGTCACGCCGCGGCGGATCGACGAAAAAACATAGATCGGCAGCGTGGTCACCGAGCCGGCGACAAAGAAGGCGATGACGAAATCGTCGAGACTGAAGGTGAAAGAGAGCAGGAAACCCGGCGACGATCGCCGGCATCAGCTGCGGCAAGGTCACCTGGCGAAATGTCGCCCAGGGATCGGCATAGAGATCCATCGAGGCCTCGATCAGGCTGCGATCCATGCCGGCGATGCGTGCGCGCACGATGACGATGACCAGCGCCATCGAGAACAGGGTGTGGGCCGCGATGATCGAGCTGTAGCCCATGGCGAGTTGCGGGGCGCTGGCCGGATCGCCGGGCCAGATCGCCAGTAGCGCCGGATTGATAAACCCGAACACGGTCACCAGCGCGATCAGGGTCGAGATGCCGATGACGATGCCCGGCACCATGATTGAGACATAAGTCAGCCCATCGAAGGCGATCCTGAGCGGTCCCGTGACCCGCTGGAGCGCCAACGCCGCCATGGTCCCCATGACCGTGGCCAATGCTGCCGAGGTGCTGGCGACGATGGCGCTGTTCTCCAGCGCCTCGATGACGAAGGTGTTGTTGGCCGCCTTGCCGTACCAGAAGACGGCGAAATGCTGGAAATCGCTGGCGTTGTTGCCGCTGTTGAAGCTGAACAGCACGATCAGCGCGATGGGCGCGTAGAGGAAGAGATAGATGAGGGTGGCATAGCCGCGCAGCATCGTTTGCCCCCTACATCAGCGAGACGTCGCGCTGGCCCTGGGCGCGCGTCACCTTCAGATAGATGCTGATGGTCACCACCATGATGGCGACCAGCGCCACGGCACAGGCCGAACCGAAGGGCCAGTTGAGCGACTGCAGGAAGAGGTCGACCAGTGCGTTGCCGATGAAGAAGACCTTGCCGCCGCCCAGAAGCTGGGGGATCAGGTATTCGCCCATCAGCAGGATGAAGACCAGCATGCAGCCGGTGATAACGCCCGGCGCCGACAGCGGCAGCGTCACCTGGCGGAACGTACCCCAGGGATTGGCGCCGAGATCGTCCGAGGCCTCGAGCAGGCGCTTGTCGAGCTTCTCCAGGCTGACGAAGATCGGGAAGACCATCAGCGGCAGATAGCCGTAGACGATGCCGATCAATACCGCGAGTGGCGTATTGATCAGCCGGATATCGGGAAAGCCGGCCCAGTCGAGCAAGGCTGGAATCCCCCGCCCGCCCAGGATGAACATCCAGGCATAAGTCCGGATCAGAAAGCTCGTCCAGAACGGGACGATCACCAGGATCATCAGGAACAGCCGGCTCTTGGCCGTTGTCTTCACCGCCAGGAAATAGGCGAGCGGATAGCCGATGATGAGGCAGATCAGCGTGCCCATGGGTGCCAAGGTCAGCGTGTTCTTGAACGCCGTCAGCCGCGCGGGCAGATCGAGATAATTGTCGAGGGTGAAGGCGGCCTGATATCCCCCCGTCGGCGCGCGCACGCCGAAGGAATAGACCAGCACCACGGCCATGGGCAGCAGCAGCAGAAGCAGAAACCAGAAACTGGCGGGCGCCAGAAGCAGGGCGGTGGCGAGCCGCCCTGCTTCCTTCGTCTTCTTCGCCGCCGTCAAGCCTGGACTTGCCGGCGTTGACATCGGCCGGTCAGGCCGCCTTGAAGCGCGCCATGATCTCCGCACGCATCGGATTGGTCAGCGTCGCCGCCGCACCGAATTCCAGCGGCGACAGTTCCTCCGCCGCCGGGAACATGATCGTGTCCTGCAGCATGTCCGGAGGCAGCAGTGCCAGAACGCGCTTGTCCGCGACCGGATATCCGTGGACCAGCACTTCGTTCTTGTTGTTCTCGGGCGTCAGCAGGAAGTTGATCAGCGCATAGCCCGCGGCACGGTGGGGTGCTCCCTTCGGCACGGCGAAGAAGTCGGACCAGATTTCGCCGCCTTCCTTGCCGATGACATAGATGATCGAGGGGATGTCCTTGTGCAGCTGCTTGGCATCGCCCGTCCAGGCAATGGCAAGCCAGGCATCGTTGTTGCGCATCGCCGGCTGGTAATCGCTGGTGATGCCGAAAAGATGCGGCTTGGTATCCAGCAGCAGCTTCTCCGCCTCGCCCAGCTGCTTCTCGTCGTTCGAGTTGAAGGAATAGCCGTAATACTTCAGCGCGTTACCGATCGTGGTCAGCTGGTAATCATGCACCGTCGCCCGGCCGCTGTACTTGCCGCGCACCAGGTCGAAGAAATCCTTCCAGCTGGTCATCGTCTCGGTGACCTTGGCGGTATTCACGCAATAGCCCGTGGTGCCCCAATCCTTGTGCACCGCATAGACCTTGCCGTTCACCGTGCCGGGCTGGGTGAAGCGCTGGTCGGTATAGGTCGAGGGGTCGTACATCGGGATCAGGCCGAGTTCGAGCGGCTCGATCAGGTCGGCGGCGACATAATTGGAGATCGTGTAGTTCGTGGGCACGAACACGTCCCAGCCGGTGCCGCCCGCCTTCAGCTTGGCGTACATCTCCTCGTTCGAGCCGAAGACGGTGAGATCGACTTTCACGCCGGTGGCGGCGGTGAATTTGTCGAAGTTCTTCGGATCGTGATAGTTCGGCCAGCTGGTCAGCGCCACGCGGTCGCCCAGATCGCCGGCATAGGCCCAGCGCGGGGCGACCAGTTCCGGCATGCTGGCAGCGAGCGCGGCGACGGCCGTGCCTAGGCCCGTTACACCCAGGAAGTGGCGGCGCGAGACCGAACCTTTGCGGTAACGCAGCAGCTGCTTGATGAATTCCTTACGCGGATCCATGAGGTTTCTCCCGTTTCTGTGGCGACCGGTTGTCTTGTAAGGCGGCTGTTCCGGCGGTCGCCGCCGGTCTGCCGATACCGTTGCTTAGCCCTCCCGCTGCGCCGCCAGCCGGCGCGTGATCTTGCCACCGTCACGCGGGCCTGATCCCGCCAGTTCCACCGGCAGCCCCGCCCGCTTGATCGCCCGGGCCAGTTCCCCGGTAGGCGCGCGATCCGCCACGATCAGCCTGATCGTATCCAAGGGGCAGACATTCTCAAGGGTCAGCAGATCGAATTTCGAATGATCGCAGAGCAGCATGTTGGCCTCGGCCCGGGCCAGCATGGCCCGCTTGATGGCGGCACCCAGGGGATTGACGTCATTCGGCCCGCTGGCCGTCAGCCCGCTGCAGCCGATGACCGCGATATTGGCATTGAAGCGGTGAAGAAAGCTTTCACTATCGGAGCCGAAGACGCTGCCCTCGCGCGCGTCATAGCGGCCCGGGCAGACGACCACGGCGATGGAGGGGTTGGTCGATAGCGCACTGGCGATGCCGAAGCTGTTGGTAATGACGGTCAGATCGCGCAGCTCCGCCGAAAGCCGCCGGGCAAAATGCAAGGTGGTCGAGCCGGCATCGATCATCAGCACCTGGCCGGGCTTGATGGCACGCGCGGCCAAGGCGCCCACCCGCTCGCGCTCCTCGACATATTCCTTGTAGCGCTCGCTGAGCGCGGGTTCGGCGCCGAAGGGCCGTGCGGCTGCCCCGCCATAGGTGCGGCTCAGCATGCCCTGCAGGTTGAGCTCGTCGAGATCGCGGCGGATGGTCTCGGTGGAGACGCCGAGCTCGCCGGCGAGCGCGGAGATACGGATTGCCGGCGAGGCGCGCAACTCGCCCAGGATGCGAGCCTGGCGTTCGGTTTTTTTCAGCTTTTTCTTGATTGCCATATCCCCGCCGTAAGGTTCTTCAGCGCGCCGAGAGCAGCGCCTCCGCCAGTTCGACAAAGCCATGGGCGCCGCGGGCCTTTGTCACATATCTCGGTTTGTGGCGGAGGTCCCCCACAAAATCAAGGACGTTGGCCACGCCTACCGAATTGGGAAAATAACCGAACATCGGCGCGTCATTAGGCGAGTCGCCGGCGAAGACGATGCGCTGATTTGCCTGCTCCATGTCGATCGAGAGCGCCTCGGCGAAGAACGACCGGGTCATGGTCAGCTTGTCATAGCTGCCATACCAGCCATTCACATGGATCGAGCTGACCTTGGCGGTGGCGCCGTGGCGTGTGAAGATTTCGACGATGCGGTTGACCGCTTCATGGGATAGCGGCGGCACATCCTCGCAGAAATCGATGGCGAGGTCGGCCTCGCGATAGGCCTGGTCGGATGCAACCGCCGATCCCGGCACGCTTGCCAGCACCTCGTCGCGAATGCGATCCAGTTTCAGGCGGTCGGCCGATCGCGCGGCCGCATCCTTGGCGTAGCGGCGCAGCATGCGTTTCTCGCCTTCGAGATAACGGAAATACAAGGCGCCATTCTCGCCGATCACGCCATCCACCGGCCATTGCCGGGCGATCAGATCGCACCAGCCGGCCGGCCGGCCGGTGACGGGAATGACGACGAAACCCGCCTGGTGCAGGCGCTGCATCGCCAGATAGCTCTCCGCCGGCAGCCGGCCATGCTCGGTCAGGGTATCGTCGATATCGGTCAGCACGTAGCCGATCGCGGCACGATCGGCGCGGGGAAATTCGCCCAGCGGGAGCATCGCGCTCATGCGGTCGCGGCGAAAGGCGCCAGCCGGCCGGAATCGCCGGCGAGGTCGAGGAAGGTATAGCGGTCGCGAATCTCGCGCGCCTGCCCCACCGCCCGGCGATAGAAATCTGCCGGCACGCCGATATCGGCACTCTTCATGGGCGCGCCGGCGGCCTTGAGCGCCGCCTCGATTTCGGCCAGCGGGCGCATGACCTTTGCCAGCGCCGCACGGATTTCGGTCCAGCCCTTGGCCAGCTTCTGGGTCAGCGATGCCGCGGCGGCGGCATCCAGTTTCTTTTTGGCGAAAGCTTCCCAACAGGATTCACCGAGCGCTGCGCCGAAATGGGCGATCACCGCCGCTTTCGTCACAGGCGTGGCCAAGACTTTGGGTGGCGCCTCGCCCAGCATCGCCTGTTGCAGCCGCGCCATGGTCAAGGTGGTCACCGCGATATGTTCGCCATGGAAGGCGGCCGGCCAGGACGGGTCGCCCAGCATATCGATGTAATGGCTGATGAGATGCTCACCCTGGCTAGCGGGATAGCTGCCCCCGCAGATGGTCATGCCGAGGCCGGAAAGGACCAAGGTACGCGCCAGCACTTCCATGGCGCCGATATCGCCATTCACGAGAGCGCCCGCTTTGGCAAAGAGCTGGGCTTCATCGGCTTCCAGCAATTTGAACGGCGCGGTGCGATAGGGTTTGTCCAACAGCAGATGGGCCAGCAGCCAGTCGGCCTCAGCCGTCGTACGGCACACGCTGTCGCCGAGGCCCGAGCGGATCATGCGCAAGGGCGCGCGGGAGAGCACGTCGAGTTCGAGGAACACGCCAATCGGGGCATGGGCCGGCAAGGATTTCTTGTGGCCGTGCTCGGTGATGGCGGCGCTGACCGAGGTATAGCCGTTCATGGAGGGCGCGGTGCCGAAGACGGCATAGGGCTTGCGATCGAGGAATGTCGCGTATTTGCAAAGATCGTTGATGGTGCCGGAGCCGACGGCGATGAGGCCGGTGGCATGCTTCGTCTGTGCGCGCACCATCTCAACGGTATCCATGTCGGGCACCGGTGCGCCCGGCAGCACGATGAACCCGACCGGACCGGGTCCGCCGAGGGCCTGATGCACGCGATCGGCCAGCACCTTGCGCGTCGGCGCATCGCAGACGATGGCCGGCATGTCGCCCAGGCCGAGACCCGAAAGCAAGCGCTGCCTCGCGGCCGGCGAGGCTGGGGGCGATCGTCACCGCACGCACGGGAACCGACAGCATCTCGGCGCTGTCGGGATCGGGCAATCTGCCGGCAAGCAGCCGGTCGAGCATCTGCTGACTCATGAGGCAACCGACGTGAACAGGGGTTTGAGGGAATCGAACAACTGGCGATAGCGGCCATAGGCATCGTCATAGGCCTGGCGGTTGGCGGGATCGGGCGCAATGACGGTCGTGGGCGGCGCGATGCGCCCCGCGGCCTCATCGAGACTGCGCGCGGCACCGGCGGCCACGGCGGCGAGCAGGCCGGCGCCAACCGGCGAAGAATCGGCCACGCTGGAAATTTCAGCATGGCGCTGGACCAGATCGGCGCGGATCTGCGCCCAGACTCGGCTCTTGGCGCCACCGCCCAGCAGCAGCAATGTCGATGTATCGACACCGAGCGCCGCCAGGCGCTCCACCACATCGCGCATGGCAAAGGCGCAGCCCTCCAGCACCGCGCGCGCCATATGGGAGGCGCCGTGGGCTGCGGTCAGGCCGTAGAAACAGCCCCGCGCCTCGGAATTCCACTCCGGCGCCATGGCGCCGGAGAGTGCCGGCAGGAAGGTGACGCCGTCGGCGCCCGGCGGCGCCTGTTCGACCAGCGCATTCAATTCCTCGACGCCCGCAAGGCGAAAGGTCTTGATGAACCAGGCGAGCGAGCCACCGGAAAGCCAGCCGGGATTCTCGATGAAGAAGCGGCCGGCGGCATAGCCATGGGTTTCCACCAGCGCGCCCTTATCAACGGCGGCGGTTCCATGAACCGCGCCCACCACCTCGGCTGTGCCCAGCGAAACCACGACTCGTCCGGGCTTTACGACACCGGCGCCGAGCGGGTTGGAGAAATCATCGCCGGTGCCGACGGCAACGGGAATGCCGGCGCGAAGCCCGGTAAGGCGCCGCACCCCGGCTGTCGAGTTCGCCCGCGACTGCTTCCGAGCGATCGATCTCCGGCAACTCGTCCGGGTCGATGCCGAACAGCCGGCAGAGTTCCGGATCGAGCCCGCCCTTCCAGAGGTTGTAGAGCATGGTGGTGGAGGCGACCGCGTGATCCAGAACATGCCGTCCGGTCAGGCGCGAGACGAGATAGGAGACAGGCTGGTGAAAGCGGCGGATGGATTTCGCTTCGGCATGGTGGCGCTTCAGCCAGCGGATCTTCGCCGCCATGTGGGAGGCATCGAGCACCACCCCGCCCTTTTCCATGACCAGGGCAGCATCGATGCCCTCGACTTCCGCGCCGGCGCGCCGGTCCATCCAGATGAGGCAGGGGCCGAGATGCTCGCCCGCGGCATCGACCGGCACGCAGCCATCCAGCTGGCCGGCAATGCCCAGCGCGCCGATATCGGCAGCGGCAAGCCCGGCTTGGGCAATCGCCCCGGCAATCGCAGGCTTGAGCGCCGCCAGCCACAATCCAGGATCCTGATCGGCCCAGAGGGGATGGGGAAAGACCGGCTGATAGGCTTGGGCTGCCGCGCCCAGCGGCCGCAAACCCTCATCCAGGACCACCGCCTTCAGACTTTGGGTCCCGATATCGATGCCGAGGATATGC
The DNA here is from genome assembly GCA_963770335.1 of uncultured Alphaproteobacteria bacterium. Taxonomy (GTDB): domain Bacteria; phylum Pseudomonadota; class Alphaproteobacteria; order Dongiales; family Dongiaceae; genus DASXQK01. The sequence continues at coordinate 66,032 of CAVYPG010000009.1, read as the reverse complement.
AAGCGAGCGATCCATTCCTGCCGCGGCCGGCCGGGCCACAATGTGGCAAGTTACACGGAAAATGTTGTACTGCCAAACAAAACGGCGGCCCCTCGCGGGGCCGCCGTGCTGTCGGTTCCAAGCGCTGGGCGCTTATTTCTCCGGCACGCCCTCATAGATCAGGCGGCCGATCTGCTCGTATTTCTTCGGATCGCTCGACTTGAGATAGAAGGCGCCGAGGATGCCGATGACGACGACAGCAAGATCGATCCAGGGAATCCAGTCGGCGAAGCGGTAGCCGCCGCCCAGGAACGCCATATTCGAAAGGCAGAGATAGATCACGTAGAGCTGGGCCACGAAGCCGATCGCCGGCGCCAGCATCGTGCTCCACCAATGATGCTCGTCGGGGTGGTGGTTGCGGAAGTAGACGATGATCGCGACCGAGACGAGGGCCTGGGCCGCCAGGATGATGATCACGCCCATGATCGCGAACAGGCCATAGACGCCGAGATAGGCCTGGCCGTTCGGATCGTTCCAGCCTTCCTTGAGCGCATAGATGATGATGAGAGCCGCCGCGATCGCGCTCTGGGTGAACGAGGCGACGTGCGGCGAACGATGCTTCGGATGGGTCTTGCCCAGGGAAGCCGGCAACACGCGCTCGCGGCCGAGCGAATAGAAGTAGCGGGCCGCCGTGTTGTGGAAGGCCATGCCGCAGGCGAATGAGCCGGTCAGGATCAGGATGCTCATCAGCAGCGCAACCCAGCCGCCGATGAAATGCGCCGCCGGGGTGAAGTAGAAGTTGCTGGAATCGTTCTGGGCGGCATTGATCGCATCGTCGAGCTGTGGCGTAACCGGACAACGCCGCCCAGGAAACCAGGGTGTAGAAGATGCCGAGGCCGATCACCGAGATGTACATCGACAGCGGCACGATGCGCTTCGGATCGCGGGATTCCTCGGCATAATTCGGGGACATCTCGAATCCCACCCAGGACCAGAAGGCGAAGAACAGGCCGATGCCGGCCGCGCCCGCCTGCAGCTTGTCGTGAGCCTCAAAACCCTTGAATGCATTGACCGGGTTGAGGGCATCCCACTGGAGATTGGCTCCGTTCCCGGCATGGCTGAACACGCCGATGGCGAAGATGACGAGGATCGCCACTTCGGCGATCAGGGTCACGCCCAGCACCATCGTAGAAATCTTGACGTCGAAATAGGTCAGGATGGCGATGCCCGGCGATCATGATCAGCGCCAGGACCGGCCAGGGCACATCGATGCCCAACCATTGTCTTCAGATCGGCATTGCCGAAGAAGGCGAAGCCGCCGGCCAAAGACACTTCGAACACGCTGTAGGCGACCACCGAACCGAGGCCGAAGCCCATGCCGAGTTCGCGCCCCAGGCCGTGGCTGATAAAGGAATAGAAGCCGCCCACGGCGGAAACCTTGCCCGCCATGGCGCAATAGCCGACCGAAAAGATCGTCAGGACGATGGTGGCAACCAGGAATGCGGCGGGTGTGCCGACGCCGTTGCCGAAGCCAACCGCGATCGGCACGTTGAACAGCATGGCCGAGATCGGTGCGGCACCGGTGACGGTCAGGAACAGAACGCCCCACAGGCCGACGGCCTTGCCGTGCAGTTTGTCGAGTTCAGGGCGGGCCGTGACATCCATCTGGCCTTTCGCCCCGTATTGACTGGTAGACATCCTCAAGTCCTCCCTCTTGATGTAGCCAACGCCTGCGGGTCGTTTCCCCCGATCGCGGGCGTTATCGCGGATCCGTCGCCGGACCGCTGGGCCAGCCTGGCTGGTTAAAGTTTGTGATCGGCCCCTTTCGTCCTCGAATGGCAGCACCAGTCTATACCGAAGGCGGTGCGGCCCCTAATCGGCGAGCCCCTTGCGCTGCTCCTTCGTGGCCCGCTAGGTGGCAACTCGCACAAAAACTGTGGCTAACATAACATTCCTGCCACAACCCTCCAAATACAAAACCGGCCTGATGGCGCGGCTGGCGTAAAACCGATATTGGACCTGCCAAACTTTTTGCGGTCAGCACCACAATTGTGATAGAGGAAGGCCACGGCAGAGGGAGCCGAGCGATGGACTTCATTTTCATGCTGACACGCCAGGACCAGACCGTCCTCGACGCGCTCGATGTCATGGCCGAAATCAGGCCGGTGGGCCTGACCCATATCGGCTTCAAGGATGTCGGCGTCGACAAGCCGACGCTGAAGGCCCTCAACAAGGCCATCAAGGCGGCGGGCGCCATGAGCTATATGGAGGTCGTCTCCACATCGCCTGAGGCCGCGATGCAATCGGCCCAGGTTGCGGCCGAGATCGGCATCGACCGGCTGCTCGGCGGCACCAATGTGAGCGAGACGCTCGGCATCCTGAAGGGCACGGGAATCGCCTATTACCCCTTCCCCGGTAAGCCGGTCGGCCATCCGACCAAGCTCGGCGGCGATGCAGCCCTGGTGGAAAGCCAGTGCCGGCAATTCCTCGATATGGGCTGCGCCGGCGTCGACCTGTTGGCCTATCGCGCCACCGAGGCCGATCCGCTTGATCTGACCCGCGCGGCGCGCAAGGGCCTGGGCAAGGCCGGCGGCCTGATCTGTGCCGGCAGTGTCGACAGCCCCGAGCGCATTGCCGATCTGAAGGCCGCGGGCTGCGATCTCTTCACCATCGGCTCGGCCGCCTTCGATGGCTCCTTCTCCGCCCGCAAGGGCCGGCTGACGAGCCAGCTGCAGGATATCCTCGCGGCGTGTTGAGGGGCTGAGCGGCGCTACGCCCTCACCCATCCCGTCGCTTTGCGACGGGCCCCACCCTCTCCCGCTTCGCGGGCGAGGGATTTCAAAGCGCCGCTCCCTGCTCCTCCCTCTCCCGCAAGGCGGGAGAGGGTCGGGGTGAGGGTGCCTAAAACACTTCCAGATACTCGTTGCGCTCCCAATCGGTGATGTGACTGCGGAAGCGCTGCAGCTCGTGGCGCTTCACCGCCAGGAAGCATTTCAGGAAATCGGCCCCCAGCATCTTGCCGAACACCGCATCGGCGCCGAGATTGGCCAGCGACTGCTCCAGGCTGCGCGGCAGTTTCACATGGGCCGGATCGTCCTCGCTCGGCCCCTTGGATTGCGGCTGCAGCTTGAGCTTGTTCTGGATGCCCAGCAGCCCCGCGGCCAGCGTGCCCGCCGCCGAGAGATAGGGGTTGGCCATGGCGGAAGCACCCCGCATCTCGTGATGGGTGGCGGAATCCCCGGTCGCCTTGGTGCGCACCAGGGCCGAGCGGTCCTCGATGCCCCAGCTGATATTCGAGGGCGCAAAGGTGTGCGGCTTGATGCGGTGATAGCAATTGGGCGTCGGCCCGATCAGGGCCATCAGCGCCGGCGCATGTTTCAGGATGCCGGCCGCGAACTGCCGTGCCTCGGCGGATAGCCCGTCCTTGTCGGATGGATCGAGGAAGGCGTTCTTGCCGGTCTTGCGGTCGATCAGGCTGATATGGAAGTGGCAGCCGGAGCCCGCCGTTGTCGCCGAGGGCTTCGACATGAATGTCGCGAGATAGCCTTCCAGATGCGCCACCTCCTTCACCGTGTTGCGGAAGGTGAAGGCCTTGTCCGCCGCCTCGATGCCGATGCCGGCGCCATAGACGATCTCGAACTGGGAGGCCGCGTATTCGCAGTTATGGGTGATGACATCGATGCCGACGCCCATCAGGGCGCGCACGATCGCTTCGGCCACCGGCGCCCAGGTGTTGCGCGTCGTATTGAAGATATGCACGCCGCCGAACAACGGCTCATGGGTGTCCTGGGTCAGCACATAGAACTCGTATTCGTGACCCATCATCACGTCATAGCCCATGGATGCAGCCGTCTCGAGCAGGCTCTTCAGCACATAGCGGGGTGCGGCCTTGATCGGGGAACCGTCCTTGAAATGGACATCGCAGACCACCTTTGCCGTATTGGTCTTCCACGGTACCCGGCGCAGGCTGGAGAAATCCGGGAACAGGTTGGAATCGCCGTAATTGATCTCCTCGTTCAGCCCGGTGCCGGAGATCACGTTGGAGGCGGTATCGAGCCCGAGGATGCCGCCATACATGTTGAGGCCCTTGCGCGCATAGCCCTCCACCGCCGGCAGCGGCACCATCTTGGAGCGCGAGATGCCATGCAGATCGGGCAGCTCGAAACGCAGGAATTCGATCCCGTCGCTCTTCAGCTTGGCGAGCGTCTGGGCAATGTCGTCCTTGGCTTTAGCCATGAAAATCCCCGCGTGAGAGGCCGATCCGGGCCGGAAGCTAGCGCGACAAATCTTGCGGCTTCAACAGAATTGTTGTCACTTGCAACGCTGTCTTGCGCCCATGGGGGGATAAGCGATGCGTCTCAAGGGAAAACGCGCCTTCATCAGCGGGGCGGGAAGCGGCATCGGCGAGGCAACGGCGCTGAAATTCGCCGCCGAAGGGGCGCGCATCATCGCCGGCGACATTCGCCGCGATGCGGCGGAAGCGATCGCACGCAAGATCACACAGGCCGGCGGCGAGGCTGTGGCCGTGACCGGCGACATCGCCGATCCCGCCCTCTGCCAGGCGATGATCGACAAGGGCGTGGCGGCGCTCGGCGGTCTCGACATCATGTTCAATAATGCCGGTATCGTTCTGGCCGATGACAAAGGGCCGGTCGATACACCGCTGGCAATCTGGGACAAGACCATCGCGGTCAACCTGACCGGCGTGTTTCTTGCCTGCAAGTTCGGCATTCCCCATCTGTTGAAGGCGGGCGGCGGGGCGGTGGTGAACAACGCCTCGGTGGTGGCCCTGGTGGGTTCAGCATATCCCCAGCTGGCCTATACGGCCGCCAAGGGCGGCGTGCTGTCGATGACCCGCGAGCTCGCCATCATGTATGCGCGCAAGAAACTGCGCTTCAACGCGGTGTGTCCCGGCCCGGTCAACACCACCATGGTGAAGGCTTTCATCACGGAAGAAGCGAACTGGGAATCGCGCCGGCCCTATATGCCCATGGGCCGGATCGGAACCGTCGAAGAGATAGCAAATCTCGTCGCCTTCCTCGCCTCCGACGAGGCCTCCTACATCACCGGTGCGGCCTATGCAGCCGATGGCGGCATTTCTGCCGCCTATGTCGTTGGCGATGAGGAAGCCTCGTAGAAGCTCAGGCTATTCGTACTAGTCGCGGGCCTTGTTCTTGTCCTTGCCGGATTCCTTGCCGCCGGGACCCTTGCGGTAGAGCGCGGGATCTTCGCCATGGCTGTGGGATTTGCCGCTGCGCTCGGCATCCTGCAATTCCTCGCGCTCGGATCCCTCCATCGCCTTCTTCGCCGCGTTGGCCTGGCCGGTCACATCGCCGCTCTTGGCAAAGTCGGTCTGGCTATGATCATAGGCCGCCGCCGCACTGCGGCTGCCTTCGCCCTCGTTCTGCCCGCGCGGCGTCTTCTTCAACTCGTCCTCGGCCTTGGACCAGCCGCTCTCGCCCGGCTTCGGGCGGTCGATTCTTCTTGTTCGCTGCCATTTGACCCTCCTTCAATGCAAGCCCGGCATCACCGCCGGGCCGTCACCAAAGAAACCGGCCCGTATCGGATTCGTTGCACCGCGGGGGCAAAACGTCACAGGCGCTTCGTCACCAAACGGGAATATCACGACTCATTCAGGCGGGATTAACGATCCCATGCAGGCGGTGATTGAGCGGCGCCAGGGCCGCCTGGGCCTCGCGGTAAATGGCGAACAGCCTGTCGTACAGCGCATGACGCGCCGGATCGGGCTCGCAGCGATCCAGCACCGAAACGCATTGCCTTCACCGCGGCCTTCGGATCGGCATAAAAGCCGACCCCGATTCCTGCCACCAGGGCCGCGCCGAACGAGGCATCGCCATTGCCCGGCCGCTCCACCGTCAAGCCCGTCACATCGGCAATAATCTGGCGCCAGGTTTGCGCTGCGCGCACCGCCGCCCATCAGCTTGATGATTCCGAAGGAAAGCCCGACCTCCTCAGCCCCGCGCAGCAGATCGCGGATCGAATAGGCAATGCCTTCATAGAGGGCGCGGGCGAAATGGGCCCGGTTGTGGCGCATGGTCATGCCGATGAAATCGCCGCGCAGCAGCGGGTCCCAGTAAGGCGCGCGTTCGCCCAGCAGATAGGGATGGAAGATGAGGCCATCGGATCCGGGCGCAATCGTGCCGGCGAGCCTGTCCATCTCGGCGAAGGCGGCCTTGCCGGCTTCCTCGCTCCGCGCCTGACAGGCAAGAACATATTGTCGCGCAGCCAGCGATGGGCCGAGGCGCAGGAGTTGGTGCCGGTGGCGGTGTAGTACATGCCATCGACGATATGCGGATAGCAGGAGACCGGCGGATGCACGCTGGGGCCCTGCACCGCCAGGAACAGCACGGCGGAGGTTGCGATCTTGATAGCGCCGATGCCGGGCTGGACCCCGCCGACGCCGAAGAATTCCACCGTGGTGTCGTTGGAGCCGCAGACCACCGGCGTGCCCACGGCAAGGCCCGTCTCCGCTGCCGCCTTTGCCGTCACCGCGCCGACCACATCGCTCGGCTTCACCACCGCGCGGCAGGGTTTCCATGGGCCAGCCGATCAGCGCGCAGAGTTCCGGCGACCAGGTCTTCGTCTTGTCGTCGGCCATCAGCGCGCCGATGGCGTCGCTGTAATCCGTCTCCCATGTTCCCGTCAGCCGCGAGCGCAGATAGTCCTTGGAGATGTAGAGCCGGCGCACGCGCTTGACCGATTCGGGCTCGTGGCGCTGCAGCCATTTCAGCATGGCGAGCGTCCAGGTGGGATTCACCCGGTTGAGCGAGGTCTTGATGATGAGATCGCCGGCCTGTTCATGCAGCTCGCGCGCCTCCTGCGCGCTGCGCTGGTCGCTCCACATGATGGCCGGACGGATGACGTCGTCCGCGGCATCGGTCAGCACCGGAATATGCGCGCCGCCGGAAAGCCCGATGCCGGCAATTTCCTCAGGCTTGATCTTCGCGGCGGCGAGCGCCGCCGGCACGGCACGGCAGAGTGCGGCATACCAATCCGCCGGGTTCTGTTCCGACCAGCCGAATTTCGGCGTGCTGGTGGCATAGCCGTGGGCGCCCTCGCCGGCCAGGCTGCCATCGCGGCGGATGATCGTCGCCTTCAGGCTGCCGGCGCCAAGATCGATGCCGAGAAGATATGTGCCGCGCGCCATGGGTCTTTCACCACCGTTGCCGGATGCCAGCATTTATCGCAGCAACCGCCCGCGCCGCCAAGGCATAAATGTTGGAGACGCCAGATTTGCCGTGGTAGTTTTCAACTTCGGCCAGCCAGGAGAGCCGGTATGGCAATGCAGCAGTCGACCACAATCAACGCAGCAACTCGATCCGAGTCTGGTGGGCGAGCGCGTGCCGCTGAACCAGATCCCGGTCATCGATTTCGCGCCTTTCCTGAAGGGCTCGCCGGCGGAACGCCGCAGGGTCGCGCTGAAGATCGGCGAAGCCTGCCGCAATATCGGCTTCTTCTATCTGACCGGTCACGGCATTCCCCGCGCCACGGTCGACAAGGTCTTCGCCGAGTCCAAACGCTTCTTCGCTCTGCCGGTCGAGAAGAAAAAGGAAATCGCCATCGAGAAGTCGGCCTGCCATCGCGGCTGGTTCTCGCTCGGCGGCGAAAACCTCGATCCCAAGCAGCAGGTGGAAGCCGGCGACTTCAAGGAAGGGATCAAGATCGGCCGCGACCTGCCGCTCGACCATCCGCTGGTCAAGGCCGGTACGCCTTTGCATGGCCCCGACCAATGGCCAACGGGCCTGCCCGGCTGGCACGAGACGATGCAGGGCTATTATGACGCCATGGTGAAACTGGGGCGCGAGGTGATGCATGCCTTCGCGCTTGCGCTGGAATTGCCGGAAGATCATTTCGACCGCTGGCTGACCGGCCCGATGGCGACACTGGGCCCGCTGCATTACCCGCCGCAGAAGGGCCAGATCACCGCGGCGCGCATCGGCGCCGGCGCCCATACGGATTTCGGCTGCCTCACCATGCTGGCGCAGGATTCGATCGGTGGCTTGCAGGTGCGCAACAGCGCCGGGCAATGGATCGACGCGCCCTATATGCCGGAGAGTTTCGTTCTCAATATCGGCGACATGCTGGAGCGCTGGACCAACGGCGTGTTCAGCTCGACCCTCCACCGCGTCATCAACAGCTCGGGCAAGGACCGCTATTCCCTGCCCTTCTTCTTCGATCCGGTCTTCGATGCCGATCTGACGGTGCTCTCCACCTGCACCGGTCCGGGCCGGCCGGCGAAATACCCGCCGACCACCGGCGGGCAATACCTGCTCGACCGGATCAACGAGACCTTCGACTACCACCGCGAGAAGGATAAGAAGAGTTAGGGCCTGACAGGCCGAGCCGAGCGTCCGCGGCTTCTTTCCTCACTTTCTAAGCCGTGGATGGCCGGCTCAAGGCCGGGCATGACGAGCAGGGTGTGGTCCGACGGCGCGCCTCAACCACAACCGTCATGGCCGGGCTTGACCCGGCCATCCATCTTTCTGAGCCACTTGCTGTCCGTCTCGGGCGTGTGATCGTCACGAATCCGCTTAAGGCGCAGGGGAAGTGGGAAGCGCGCCACCCTGCCATGCAGTGCTGGCGGTTGGCCGGACACCGCCGCGCGGATAGTCTCTCGCTTCCGCCATGGCCATGAAGCCCCTCGACATCGTTCTCGCCCTCATCGTTCCCGTGCTGTGGGGATTTGGCTTCGCCATCGCCAAGCCGACCGTCGAGCATTTTCCACCGCTGATGCTGATGGCGATGACCTATGGCGTCACCGCGCTTTGCCTCTGCCGGCGCATCCCCTCGATCAAGACGCCGTTCCTGACGATGAACCTGCTGGCTCTCTTCGTAGCCACCTTGCAGGCAGGCCTCATCTTCTATGGCCTGAGAGGCCTGCCCGCCTCCACCGCCGTGCTGCTGCTGCAGTCGAGCGTGCCTTTTTCGGTGCTGTTCGCCTGGCCTATGGCAGGCGAAAAACCCACGCTCGCCCGCCTCATCGGCATGGCGATCTCGTTTGCCGGCATCATCGTCATCGTCGGCGCGCCGGAGGAGGCATCGTCCTGGTTGCCGGCATTGCTGATGCTGTCGGGTGCCGCCGTCTGGGCGCTGGGCCAGGCCGGCGCCAAGCGTCTCAGCCGCGACGATGGAACCACCCTGACCGCGGCAATTTCACTCTATGCGCTGCCGCAGATGATCCTGGCATCTGCCGTGCTGGAAAGCGGTCAGTGGAGCGCCGTGACGAGTGCCTCAGCCATGGACTGGATCCGCTTCAGCATCTTCGCGCTGTTCGGTTTCGTGCTGGCCTATACGATCTGGTACAGCCTGCTCAGCCGCTACCGCGTCGACCAGGTGACGCCCATCTCGCTGCTGATGCCGGTGGTGGGCGTGATCTCCGGCGTTGTGATGCTGGGCGAGCAACTGACGCTTCCCGAGCTCTTCGGCGGGGCCATCGTCATGGCGGGCCTTGCCGTCGTCGTGCTGGCCCCAGGGCCGGCGCCAGCGCCGGCCGAAGCGCCGGGCGGCTGAGGCGCGAGCCGACCGAAGAATAGTCATCAACCGTACCGGATAAATATGAGTCCCTCTTCGCTCACCCTTGATCGGGCTGCCGATGACGGCCTGCCGAACTTCACCCACCAGCAGATCGTCAGCGTCCTCATCGGCATTGCGCTCTGCATCGTGCTGTCGGCGCTGGACATCACCGTGGTGGTACCGGCGGTGCCGGCCATCGCCGCGGACCTCCATGGCTTCGGCCATCTTTCCTGGATCGTCTCGGCCTATCTGATCACCGCGACGGCTTCGATGCCGATCTATGCCAAGCTCTCCGACATCTATGGCCGCCGGACGATGCTGATGATCGCCATCGTGTTGTTCGTCGTCACGTCGCTCTTTCTCGCCCTGTCGCAATCGCTGATGGTGCTGATCCTCTTCCGGGGTGTCCAGGGCATCGGGGGTGGCGGGCTGGTGGCCATCTCGCAGACCGTCGTCGCCGACATCGTGGCGCCGCGCGAACGTGGCCGTTACCAGGGCTACATGGCGGGAAGCTGGGGTGCGGCCAGCATCTTCGGACCCATCCTCGGCGGCTGGATCACCGACTATCTCTCCTGGCACTGGATTTTCTGGATCAACCTGCCGCTCGGCATCGGGGCTCTCATTCTGTGCAGCCGCCCACTGAAATTGCTGAAGGTCCAGCATGGCAAGCCGAAGATCGACTTCGCGGGTGCTGCTCTGCTGACCGCGCTGAGCACGGCCTGCCTCCTGGTGCTGAGCTGGGGCGGTGCGGAATATGCCTGGACCTCGCCGGTGATCCTCGGGACCTCGGTGCTGGCTATCCTGCTGCTGGTGCTGCTCTATATTCGCGAGCGTCTGGCGCCGGATCCGATCCTGCCGCCGCGCATCTTCACAAAAGCGGAAGTGGCCTTCGGCATCCTGACTGCCTCACTGGCCACCGCCGCCATGCTGGGCGGGACGTTCCTCCTGCCGCTGTTCTTCCAGCTCGTCGGCGGCGCCAGCGCCGCCGCGGCCGGCACACTGCTGGTGCCCTTCCTCGCCTTCAATTCCTTCGGCGCGTTTCTGTCGGGCCGGCTGGCCCGCAGGATCGGCCGGGTCAAGCTCATCGTCGTGCTGGGCTGCGCCGGTGCGGCTGCGGGCTTCATCCTGCTGGCGATGATGAATGCCGCCACCGGTCTGACGCTCTCCTCCGCCTATGCCGGATTCTGCGGCTTTTTCGTCGGCACCACCATGCCGGCCACCATGGTGATGGCCCAGAACGCCGCCGACCGGCGCGATGTCGGCGTGGTCACCGGCGCGTTCCTGTTCCTGCGCTCCATGGGCGGCGCCTTCGGCAGCACGCTCGTGGGCACATTGCTCGTCGGCATCTATAACGGCTTTCTTAGCGAGCAGGGAATCTCGCCAGCGCATCGATCTCGCTACCCTGCGCGGATCGGGGGCGATGCAGCAGCTCGACCCGGCGATGCTCGCCGCGTCGCGCCTGGGCCTGACCCAGGGCTTCCACGGCGCCTTCCTGGCTTGCGCGGTCCTGACTGCCATGGCGGCCATCGTCTGCGCCTTCCTGCGCGATCTGCCGCTGCAATCAGCGGCGGTGCGCGACCAGCGCTAGCGATCGAGCGCCGCGCTCGCCACCGCCTGCCGGTCGACCTTGCCGGTCGCCGACATTGGAAACTGCGAAGCAATCTGAATAGCCACGGGCCGCGCAAACCCGGGAAGCCTGTCGCGGCAAAGCTGCCGCAGTTCCTGCATCAGCGACGAATTTTGCGCCGCCAGAACCACGGCGCTCACCACGTCCTCGCTGTCCGGTGCTGGCGTCAGGAACGCGACCGCTTCACGCACCGCCGGATGAGATCTCAGCACCGCTTCGATTTCTCCCAGATCGAAACGGTTGCCACGCAGCTTGACCACATGGTCCTTCCGGCCGGCCAAACGCAGCAGCCCATCCGGTGAGAAACTTGCAAGATCGCCGGTGCGGAATGAATCCGGAATGCCCGGCAGCCGCTTGCTGATCGCTCAGCGCCGTGTCGTTCCAGTAGCCCTTGAGCACCGAAGGCCCGGCAACGCAGATCTCGCCGACGTCGCCGGATGCAACCGGAACACCCGCGTCATCGCGAAGCGAGAGTTCATAGATGTCAGAGGGCCTGCCGACCGGCAGCGCCTTCAGCGCCGCGTCCAGGGGCTTGCGCAACCTCATACTCGGCGATGTAGAAGGCTTCGGAAGCCGCATAGTGATTGTAGAAGCGCGCGCGAGGCAGCGCCTCCATGGACCGGCGAAGCAGCGGAATCGAGATAGGCTCGCCGACGAGCTTCACCATGGCGCAGGGATCTGAGATCGCGTTTTTCGAGTTGGCCGGCTTCAACCAGCATTCGCCAGACGGTCGCCGAAGCAGAGCCAGATCGTCGTCCGGTCGTGCTCCATGGCGGCACCGATGCGCTCGGCGAACATGATTTCGCGATCGTCGAGCAGATAGCAGCTGCAGCCCTGCACAGGAGGGTAGAGCACGCCAGCCGTCGACGAGTAGTGAAGGCCGCTGACACTGATCAGCCGGTCATCTTCCTCCATGCCGCATAGACGCAGCGACCGCTTCGACAGCCGCCGTCAACCCGCGATGCGAGTACATGACGCCTTTGGGCTCACCGGTCGAACCGGAGGTGTAGTAGATCGCTGCAGAGATCATCGGCCGCCGCACCGGCGATCGCGGCAGCGGGCGCCCAGTCGCGAATGTGCAGATCAAGGCCCGCGCCGTCCGCCAAACTGTCGACCGTGACGATCGGCGGCAGGTCCGCCGGCCCGAATTCATGCCGCAGGCGAGCCGCCGCTTCCGGTGATGCGATCAGAAGCTTCGGCTTTACCGAATTGCAGGATTCTGCTTCTGCCTGATGGCGGGCCCGAGGATCGGCAGCGGCACATAGGCGGCGCCCGCCGCCAATATGCCGAACATGACCTGGATTGCCTCGATGCTCTTCGGCAGGCAGAAGGCTATGCGCTCACCGGAGCCGACGGCGAATTTTCCGGCGAGCCAGGCCGAACTTCGCAGAACGGTTTCCTGGAGCTGCCCAAAGCTGAGCGACGCGGAGTCGATGTCCGGAATGCTTCTCTGCTGGCCCAGCTGCCGGGAAGCGACATCAGCCGATGGATGACCGGATCAAGGGTCATGAATGGATGCGGATTAACCAGGCAACCTCGACGACGTTACAGGCAAACCGCCGTTATGCAGCGCGCTAATGTATCTCCGGCTCCGGCAGGCGCTCGGTGCCGATGAGAAAATCGAAATCGCAGCCGTCATGGGCCTGCTGGATATGGCTTGCCGCCAGCCGCTGATAGCCCCTCGCCGGCAGCGGCTTCTGCTGCCAGCCCGATTTGCGCCGGGCCAGTTCATCGGTTGAAACCAGCAGATCGAGCCGGCGCTGTTCCACATCCACTTCGATCATGTCGCCCGTCTTCACGAAAGCGAGCGGCCCGCCGATCGCCGCTTCCGGCGAGATATGCAGCACGCAGGCGCCATAGGAGGTGCCGCTCATGCGCGCATCGGAGAGACGCAGCATGTCGCGCACCCCCTGGCGCAGCAGCTTGCGCGGCACCGGCAGCATGCCCCATTCCGGCATGCCGCAGGCGACCGGCCCGGCATTCTTCAGCACCAGCACATGGTCGGGCGTCACATCGAGATCGTCGCGGTCGATGATCTCGGCCATGTGGTTGTAATCCTCGAAGGCCAGCGCCGGCCCGCGATGCTTCAGCAAACGCGGATCGGCGGCCGACGGTTTGATCACCGCGCCGTTGGGCGCGAGATTGCCATAGAGAATTGCGGTTGCTTCCCGCGCCACCGGGTTGTTCATGCCGTGGATGACGTCGGGATTGTGGAGTGCTGCACCCTCGATGTTCGCGCCCAGGCTTTCGCCCGTCACCGTCAGGCAATCGAGATCGAGTTCACTCTTGAGCTGGCCGAGCAAGGCGCGTAACCCGCCGGCATAGAAGAAATCTTCCATCAGGAATTCGCCGCTCGGCCGCACATTGGCCAGCACCGGGATCTGGCGCGCCAACTCGTCGAAGCGCTTCAGCTGAAGATCGACACCGCCGCGGCGCGCAATGGCCACCAGATGGACCATGGCATTGGTCGAACCGCCCATGGCGAGATGGCAGCGGATGGCGTTGTCCACCGAGGCCGTACTCACGATTTCCGAAGGCTTCAGGTCGTCCCAGGCCATCTCGACAATCCGCCGGCCCGCCGCCGCACACATGCGCGGGTGATTGGAATCGGCCGCGGGAATCGACGAGGCGCCGGGCAGGGCAAAACCCAGGGCTTCGGCAATCGCCGTCATCGTCGCCGCCGTGCCCATGGTCATGCATACGCCATAAGAGCGGGCGATACCGTTCTCCATCTCCTCCCAATCATGCTTGGTGATGGTCCCGGCCTTGAGTTCGGCCCAGTATTTCCAGACATCCGAACCCGAACCCAGCGTCTTGCTGCCCCAATATCCGCGCAGCATCGGACCCGCCGGAATAAAGATCGCCGGCAGGTTCATCGAGATGGCGCCCATCAGCAGCCCCGGCGTGGTCTTGTCGCAGCCGCCCATCAGCACGGCGGCATCCACCGGATGGCTACGCAGCAATTCCTCCACCTCCATCGCCAGGAAGTTGCGATAGAGCATGGTCGTGGGCTTGACGTAAGTCTCCGAGAGCGAGAGGGCGGGCAGCTCCAGCGGAAATCCGCCCGCCTGGAACACGCCGCGCTTCACATCTTCGACCCGCTCCTTGAAATGGGCGTGGCAGGGCTGGATGTCGGACCAGGTATTGATGATCGCGATCACCGGCTTGCCGGCATAATCCGCCGGCGAATAGCCTATCTGCTTGATGCGCGAGCGATGGCCGAAGGCACGCAGATCCTCCGCGCCAAACCAGCGATGGGAACGGAATTCTTCGGCTTTCTTGCGCGGGCGCCCCATTTGCCTGTCGCCTAATAGGTCGAGACCGGCTTTACCGCCGGCCTCGCCTTCATCGCCGCCACCACTTGCTGGGCGCCGGCAGACATCAGGCGCGAATCGGAACCGACGGTCACGAAATTGAATCCCTTGGCGATCATCTTGAGGGCGTAATCGGCCGTCAGATTGTGGATGCCCGCGGCAATGCCATGTTTCTTCGCACAGGCCAGGATGTTGTCGATCGCCTGAACCACGATCGGATCGTCGTGGTCGAGTTTCGGCTTGCGGCCCAGCGCCAACGCCAGATCGTTGGGCCCGATATAGATCGCATTCAGCCCCTCCACCGACATGATCTCGTCGAGATTGTCCAGCGCCTGGCGCGTCTCGATCATGGCAAAGGCCAGCATCGTGTCGTTGGAATGCTCGGCATAATCCGCCCCACCATAGAGAAATCCGCGGATGGGACCGAAGCTGCGCAGCCCCTTGGGCGGATAGCGCATCGAGGAAACCAGTTTCTGCGCTTCTTGGCGCGTGTTCACCATCGGGCAGATCACGCCATAGGCGCCGGCATCCAGCGATTTCATGATGATGCCGGGGTCGAGCCAGGGCACGCGCACCAGGGGGATGGTCGAGGTCGAGGAGATCGCCGTCAGCATGGCAAGGGCTGCCTGGTAATCGACCACACCGTGCTGCATGTCGACGGTCAGGGAATCCCAGCCGGCATGGGCCATGGTCTCGGCCGAGAAGATGTTGGGGATGGCAAGCCAGCCATTGAGTACGGCTTCGCCCTTTTGCCACAGGGTCTTGATACGGTTCTCGCGCATGGGACTTGCCTCGACCTGGCTTGTTCAAAGGCCAGCATATCCGCTGGCCCAAGCGGCTGGCGAGAGGTTAACGGCTTGGTCCCTTCCCCGGCCAGCCTGTCCTTGCTCCGTAACCCTGCGGGCGTAGACTGGCGCCCAACCGCCGGGTGCTTAACCGGCCAATTCATCCGAAAACACGGGAGGCTCCATGAAGCTCTATATGCACCCGGCATCCACCACCAGCCGTGCGGTCATGCTGTTCGTGGCCGACGAGAAGATCGCGCTCGAGGAGCAGCAGGTCGACATCTTCAAGGGCGAGCAGTACGGCGAGCCCTATAGCGCGATCAATCCCAACCACATGATCCCGGTGCTGGAAGATGGCGATTTCCGCCTGACCGAGAGCGCCGCGATCCTGCGCTATCTGGCGGAGAAGACCGGTTCGCCCGCTTATCCCAAGGATATGAAGCAGCGCGCCCGGGTGAACGAGGTGATGGACTGGTTCAACTCCAACTTCTATCGGGATTGGGGCTATGGGCTGATCTATCCGCAGATCTTCCCCCATCTGAAGCGCAGCGACGACAAGGTGCACAGCGCCACCGTCGACTGGGGCAAGGAGAAATCGAAAGCCTGGCTGCAGCTTCTGAACGACCACTGGATCGGGCCCAAGCGGCAGTATCTCTGCGGCGACCAGGTGACCATCGCCGATTACTTCGCCGTGGCGCTGACCACCGCCGGCGAGCTGATCGATTGCGATTTCAAGGCCTATCCCAATATCGCCCGCTGGCTTGCCAATATGAAAAAGCGGCCCGGCTATCCAAAGACCTATGAAGTCTTCACCGGCTTCGCCGGCTCGCTGAAGGGCCAGCAGTTCCAGCGGATCTAGAAAGGGAGCCAAGGCGATGATCAAGGGCCTGCATCACAGCGCCTATCGCTGCCGGAATTCGGAGGAGACCCGGCGCTTTTACGAGGATTTCCTGGGCCTGCCCCTATCCGGCGCGCTGCGCATCCAGGAATCGAAGACCGGCCGGCGTACCGATGTACTGCATACCTTCTATCGCCTCGATGACGGCTCGTTCATCGCCTTCTTCGAAGCGCCCGACCAGGCCTTCGAGTTCAAGAACCAGCATGATTTCGATCTCCACATCGCGCTCGAGGTGAGCGAGGAGTCGCTGCAGGCGATGTATCGCAAGGCCAAGGATGAGGGGCGCGAGATCCGCGGCATTTCCGATCACGGCTTCATCCACTCGATCTATTTCCGCGATCCCAACGGCTATGTCATCGAGCTGACGGCCAAGACCGCCGATCACGACCGCGAGATGGATCCGGCGCGCAACAAGGCGCGCACGATCCTCGATCACTGGCAGGCCGACAAGGCGCGCGGCCTGAAGGCCGCGTCCTGACGGGCCTCGCAGCTCAGGTCCGTACCGCCTGGCGCCGGCGCGCGATCCGCGCGCCGATGCGGGGTATCGCCACCACCAGCAGCAGGAACGGCAGCAGCCAGACCACGCGGCTCTGATAGCGATCGCTCGGCTCCGAGAGCGCGCCGCAGATCGCGGCGTTGACGAACACAGTGGCGAGAACAAGCCAGGACAGTGCCTGCAACCGCGAGTTACCGCGCAAGGGAGCACCGCCAAACGCGTCGCCGCGAAACATGCCGATCAACAGCATCCCGGCCAGCAGCGCTGCACTGATAGCCACGGTGGGCATCAGCGGTGAAAATACCCACAACCCAAGCCGGCCGGTGGACTGGCGCGAGGCGGCGAAATCCATGTATTCGCCGGGGAGCCCGATTTCCATCGTGTCGGCATAGTGCCGCCATCCCTTATCGGGGGGAGCGAACCAGCGCAAATAGCCGCCCGTGTCAAACGAGACGAGCTGCTTCAGCGTGTGACGCAGGCTCAACAGGGCGATCCGCACCGGCTCTTGGCGCACCGTGCCGGCCACGATGATCGTCGCCTCCTGGCTCAGGGCACCATACCCGCCCAGGCGAATCACCGGCCCATCGCTGTGCCACAGGAAATGGCCCGTACTCATGGGCATGTCATCGACATAGGCGCAGAGCGCGAATTTCTCCTCGGCGCAATGGGCAGCGAGAAAATCCTCGGCCGGGCCGTCTTCAACCAGCCGCGCCAGCAGGAAAATCGAACCGTTGGGCGCGATCGCCACCTTGTCGCGAAACTCCCACTGCATGCCGATATGAGCGATAGCCGTAATCGCGACTACGGCGAGGCAGAGGGCAATCCCGCGCAGGATATCGCTTCGCGGCCGGCGCTCCACCAGGCCAATGCCCAGGGCAAGCACGGTGAGCACTGCCATCAGCGGCAGATGGGAATAGTGAACCATGCAGGAAAAGAGGGCGATGGCGAAGACGAAGGCGACCTCCCAGCGCGCCAGCCGGTCGCGGCCGAAGGCCAGCAGGAAAATACCCAGCGGCAACAGTGCCGCGGGCAGATCGGCCAGAATGGCGCTGCTTTGCCAGGGCAGGCTGGTCAGCAACGCCAACAGCCCAATGACAAGCAGATAGGGCCCGGCCCGCAGCCCTCCCCACACCACGCGCAGGGTTAGGAAGATCATCGCGGCGGCTATTCCCGATTGGGCAAACACGACCGGCCATTCGGAGTTCATGGCCATAAGCGGCATAATGGCGATGCCATAGAAGGGCGAGCGCATCACCGGCAGATAAATGTGTCGCCAGGCGGAGATCAGATATTCGGTTGAATCGAACCACAGCAGCGGGTAGCCGTTGTAGAACGCGGGCCAGGAGAGGATCAGCGCACCGGCCGCGATCAGCAGCGCCGAGCGAAGGAAACGAAGGGCGGTCCTGCCCCCGCCAGCCTCAGCCGGCCGTCCATCAAAACTGGTCAGACGATCCCCCGCGCCAATGATTAAAGTAGCGGCTCATTCACGCCTCAAGTTGATTCAACTTAAGGCGATCAGACGCTAGAGCATCACTTCGACGAGATTGGGCCCGCCGCTGGCAAGCCCGTCCCTTGCCGCCTTGTTGAGCTCGTCCAGCGTGGTGACGCGCACGCCCGGCACGCCCATGCCATGGGCCAGCGCCACGAAATCGATATCGGGCCGGCCGATCTGCAGCATGTCTAAAGCGCGGCGTCCCGGATTGCCGGCGCCGACATTGGCGTATTCGCCCAGCAGGATCTGATAGGCGCGGTTGTTGAACAGGATCGTGGTGACGTTGAGCTTCTCGCGCGCCATGGTCCACAGCGCCTGCAGCGTGTACATGGCGCTGCCATCGGCGGAAAGGCAGAGCACCGGCCGGTCGGGACAGGCGATCGCCGCCCCGACAGCAAGAGGCATTGCAATGCCGATCGACCCGCCCGTATTGGTCATCCAGTCATGGGGCAAGGCACCGCGCGTCGCCGGCACGAAGTTGCGGCCCGAGGTAATCGATTCATCGATCACGATGGCGTTTTCGGGGATCAGCGCCGCGATGGCCTGGGCCAGGCCTGGCAGCGAGATCGGGCCGCTTGGCGCCGAAGCCTTCTCGCGCGGCTGGGTCGCCGGTGGTGCCGCATGCAGGGAGAGTGCGGCAGCCAGCGCCTCCAGCCCCGCCACGTAATCCTCGCCGGGCCGGGCCAGCGTGTGGATCGCCGTGCCTTGCTGGGTCAGCACGCTCGGCTTGTCGGGATAGGCGAAGAAGGCAACAGGAGCGGGTGCACCCACCAGGATCAGCTGGCGCGAACTGCTTCAGATAGTCCAGCGACTGATCGATGACATAGGGAATGCGCTCCACCAGCGGGCGGCCAGCACCACGCTCGATCCGGGCAAACCCCACCGTCGTCATCAGCCTCGCGCCCGTACCCGCCGCGATCCGTCCGGCGGCGATCAGCCCGCGGCCATGCAGCGCCTTGCCGCCGAGCACAAAGCCCGTGGGCAGGCCATTCTTCAACATCGTTGCCGCGCGCTCGATCGTGGCATCCGCCGGTACGGGTGCGGCCGGAATATCGGGTAAGCTCGCAACCTCGCTGGCCTCGCCCCAGGCCGTATCGGCCGGCAGGATCAGGGTGGTGATCTGGCCCGGCGAGCGGCGCGATTGCGCCACCGCTTCGGCGCCATCGCCCGCCACATCCTTCGCTGTCGCACTGCTGCGCAGCCATTTGGAATAGGGCCGGGCCAGCGCCTCGATATCGGCGGTCAGCGGCGCGTCATGGCGCTTATGGTATGTCGCATGATCGCCGATGATATTGACGATCGGAACCTGCGCACGGCTGGCGTTGTGCAGATTGGCAAGACCGTTGGCAAGGCCAGGCCCCAGATGCAGCAGGGTGCTGGCCGGTTTGCCCAGCATGCGGCCATAGCCGTCGGCTGCTCCCGTCACCACGCCCTCGAACAGGCCGAGCACGCAGCGCATGCCCTCGACCTTGTCGAGGGCGGCGACGAAATGCATCTCCGAAGTGCCGGGATTGGTGAAGCTGACCTCGACGCCGCAGGCGACAAGGGTGCGGACGAGACTCTCTGCGCCGTTCATGGGGACCATCGCGTTTTTCTCCCTCTCCCGCTTGCGGGAGAGGGTTGGGGTGAGGGTCCATTATGGCGCGACCCGGTGCTGCAAGAACACCCCCTCACCTTGTCCTCTCCCCCATAGAGAATGGGGGAGAGGGAATTCCTTGTTCATTCGGTTCAAGCGGGCCGGTTGACGCCGCCGGCGATCTCGCGCTTGCGCCGGGCCACGAAATCGTCAATCGCTTCCCGCACCGCCGGATCCATGGGCGGCGGTTCGTAATTCGCCAGCAGGGATTTCCAGATGTGGTTAGCCCTCTGGGTCGCGGTTTTTGCACCGTCTTCGGCCCAGGTCTGGAAGGGGCGCAGATCGGCAGTCATCGATTGATGGAAGGCCGTCTGGAAGCGCTCCAGCGTATGCGCTGCACCGAAGAAATGCCCGCCCGGCGGCGTGGCGGCGATGGCCTCGAAACCGAGTGCCGCGGCCGACATATCGAGGGGCTGCAGCCAGGCGGTCATGGCCGAGATCATGTCGGCATCGATGATGCTCTTTTCGAAGGAGGCGACCAGGCCGCCTTCCAGCCAGCCGGTCGAATGCATGATGAGATTGGCGTGGGACATGACCGCTGCCCAAAGCGACATCATCGATTCCGTCGCCGCCTGGGTATCGACCACGTTGGACGAGGTGACGCTGGAGGAGCGGTAGGGCAGCTTCCAGCGCCGCGCGACCTGACCGCCGATGATGACGCCGCGGACATATTCCGGCGTGCCGAAGGCGGGCGCGCCGCTTTTCATATCCACATTCGAGGTGAAGCCGCCGAAGACCACCGGCGTGCCGGGCCGGACCATCTGGGCGAAGGCGATGACGCCCAGCGCTTCGGCTGTCTGCTGGGCAAGCGAGCCTGCGATGGTCACCGGGCTCATGGCGCCGGCGAGCGTGAAGGGGGTAATCACCAGCATCTGGCCGGCTTCCGCCATGGCCATCAGCCCGGCGAGCAGTTCGTTATCGACCCGGCGTGGGGAATTCACATTGATGACGCAGAGCAGGCTGGGCTCACTCAACAGCGCCTCGCGCGGCTTGCCCCGCGCCAGCGCCATGATCTCGACCGCATCTTCGACGCGCCGGCGGCCGATGCCCCGCGCATTCCAGGCTCGATCGGAATAGACGAGCTGCGCCCAATAGAGATCGAGATGGCGGCTTTCCACCGGCAGATCGATCGCCTCCACCGGCGTGGAGCCCGCCAGATGCAGGCAATTCAGGCTCTGATGCAGGCGGATGAGCTCGCATTGCGCCTCGAAGGTGCCGGGCCTGCGCCCGCGGTCGAGGTCGGAGACATTGGGCGGCCCGCCCACCGGCGCGAAATTCACCGCATCGCCGCCGATATCGAGGGTCCGCTCGGGATTGCGCGAATAAAGTGGAAAACGCGCCGGTGATTTCGCCACCAGCTCGCGGATCAGACCGCGCTCGAAGCGCACCATGCCGGTTGCTCGATCGACGCCAGCGCCATGGCGCTCGAGAATGTCGAGGCTCTCGCGATTCTGGAATTCGAGGCCCAACTCCTCGAGCACGCGCAGCGCCACATCGTCGATCAGGTCGAGCTCGGCTTCGCTGAGCAGTGCCAGCGGCGGCAGCGGGTTGCGGAATTTGCGCCAGGCCAATTGACCGCCGCCGCCCGAAACCGCGCGCCGGTCTTCACGCCGTTGTTGCCTCAGTTTGTTCTCGACCCGCCGCATGGCCCGACCATAGCCAACCGCGGCTGGTCCGTCTCGGCGCCTATTGCATCAGCGCTTCGGCGGCCTTCAACTCGTCCAGACAATCGATGTATTTGTTCGCGATTTCGTCGCCATAAGCGGCCTTCAAGTGGTCATAGGCCTGCGACTTCTTTGTCGGGTCCGAAACGCCGGCAAGCTTGCCCCGATCGGCATCGAGCCTCTGATGGCAGGCTTCGTAGTCCTTGTTGACCGCAAAACCGTCATGAGCCGCCACGGTGCAAAGGGCGAGCAGCGGCAAGGCGAGGAAGGCGATTTGGTTCTTGGGTCGGCTCTTGGGCCGGTCAATGGACCGTTTCATGGTCGTATCCCCCTGAAAGACAGCGAGTGCCGCCTCGAACAGCAAGGGAATCGCCGGCAGGGGTCAAATTAAGGATTGGTTATTCACTCGGCCGCGATCTGGCTGTGCTGAAGAAACACGAGAATTCGCGGAATTGGCTTTTTCAATTTTACAATGTGGCAAATAGTGGTGCCAACGCCGCGCGCCGGCGTTTTTCCCAGGCCAAATTTGACGGCCCGATTCACGTGCGTGGCAAAAATCGTCCGAGCCTTGCCGCGGTGCAAAACAAACGCCTATCGTCATCCAACCATTCAGAGTGGCACCGAACCCACGGTCCGGCTGCTCTTCACGTCTGGCTAAAGATCCTGGGTTTTTAATATCGGGATGGAAGAGCGGATGAATCAGCTGGCCAAGTCGCCGGATCTGGCTAACAGCGACGACATTGCGAAAGCGAGTTTTAAGTATCTCCCTGTTCTGGACGGGTTTCGCGCCGTTTCGATTATTCTGGTGGTGCTTTCCCATGCCGATCTTGGAAATATCGTTCCCGGCGGACTTGGCGTAACGGTCTTCTTCGTCATCAGCGGCTTTCTGATCACCCGGCAGCTTGTCGCGGAAATCGAGGCAACCGGTGACCTGAAATTTGGCGCCTTTTATCTGAGGCGGGCTTTTCGCCTGGCGCCGGCACTGCTGCTCTATTTGCTTTTGTTTGACAGCCTGCTGCTTGCGCTGGGGGCAACCATCACATGGACGCATGTGGCCAGCGCCTTATTCTATTTTGCCAACTACTATCAGATCTTCATCGGCTATCCGCCGCA
Source organism: uncultured Alphaproteobacteria bacterium (assembly GCA_963770335.1). Lineage (GTDB taxonomy): Bacteria > Pseudomonadota > Alphaproteobacteria > Dongiales > Dongiaceae > DASXQK01. The sequence continues at coordinate 43,494 of CAVYPG010000009.1, read as the reverse complement.
CAATCCCAACCCGATCCTGTGGTCACTGGCGATCGAGGAACATTTCTACCTTGTCGCGCCGTTCGTCATCTTCTTGTTCCGACGAAATCTCCGGAGCTTGCTACCCTATCTGGGCGCCGTTCTGGTGCTGGTCCTTCTGTGGCGCACCAGGCTCTATCTGCTCTGTTCCGATGACCCAAGCGCCGCAATCTGCGGCATACCCAAACGGCGCTATCTCGGCACTGATATGTTGTTTGACTGCATCGCCTATGGCTGCGCAACGGCTCTCTTCCTTAATTACAACGGGGCAAAGGTAAGGGAGCTGGCGCGCCATTCTCTCGTTCCATTGTTTGCCGCCGCCGTTCTCATTGGATCGCTTTTGGTACGCAATCCCATGTTTCGCGAAACGGCGCGTTATAGCGTTCAGTCGGCGGCCGTAGCCGTGATTCTTGTCTCGATGCTGTACGATCGATGGCCTCTGCTGGTTCGCATCCTGAGTTCGCGGCCGTTTCTATATGTGGGGCGCATTTCGTATTCGCTCTACCTGTTCCACTATGGGGTTCTGGTCGTCATGATGACTTTATGGCCCGGGCAGTCGTTCCTGACGGTCAAGAACATGACTTCTCTACTTGACCTCGACATTCGCGCTCGCGAGCTTTTCCTATTTCTTTCTTGAGCGGCCAATGGTCGAGGTGCGCCGGCGGCTTCGAGGCAGCAGCTCCAGAACGGCCGCGACTTTGTCGAAAGGCTCACCTGAACAGGCTAGCCCTGCGAGCGAGGAAAATACGGCAACGTTGCTTCAGCGCTGATCACCTAGGGCAAGCTGCAGACCATGAACCGACGGTCAGGATCCAATGGCATGTGAACAGTCAGAAATCGGGGCAGCAGGGCCAGTTCTGTCGGACGTAGCCGCCGCCAAGACGGTTGTGCTCGCGGACATCATTGCCGCTCGGGTAGACCGCAGCAGCCTGCGTTCAGTTCTTGTTGTCGGATGTGGAAGTGGCCAGGAAGCCGGCATCCTGGCGCGGTACTTCAGCGGCGCCAACACGATCGGCATCGACATTGGGGCCCAATTCGAATTCCACCATGAGGCAGCGGCGCCCGCGACATTGGTCAAAATGGATGCGCACCGGCTCGAATTTGAGCCAGGCAGCTTCGATCTCGTATACTCCTTCCACGCTCTCGAGCACATGAGGGAACCGCGCAAGGTGCTTTCAGAGATGGCAAGGGTCCTGGCGCCTGCGGGCACGTTCTGTGTCGGGACCCCGAACAAATCGCGGCTGGTCGGCTACATCGGATCGCCCGCCAGTTTTTCGGACAAGGTTCGCTGGAATCTGGCCGATCTCAAATATCGCCTGACCGGACGCTGGGAGAATGAGAGCGGCGCGCATGCCGGTTTTTCTGCGTCCGAGCTGCTCTCCATGTGCCGCCTTGCGTTTGGCCGAGGAGAGGATGTTTCAGAACAATATTATGGGGCGCTGTACAGGAGATCGTCGGCCATTCAGGCTGCGATCTCTTCTCCGCTGCGGCACCTCATCATGCCCTGCTGCTACGTAATCGGCACCAGCGATCAAACGCCGCGGCCGAACTAAGGTTCGGAAAAACGGGCTTACTGGTAACCGACGCCCGAGATGTAATTGACCAGGGCGTGCTCGAGGAATTCCTCTTCCTCGAAAAGCACTTTCATCGCATCCCGAATATTGAGAATGCCGAGCGGCCGCAAATCCGAGTTGAGCACCGGTACATTTTCGAGATTTTGTGCCGTCATCATCTGCCAGACCTCATGCACGTCATCGCTGGGGCTGCAGGAAACGACAGGGCGGCTCATCAGCTCGGCTGCCGACGCTTCTGGTCTTCCTGAGCCTGCCAGATGTCGGACGAGGTTGGCCTTGCTGAGCACGCCCACCACTTCCGAATTGCCGTGGCAGACCACCGCCAGGCCAATGCCCGACCTGGAAAGCGAGATTGCTGCCGCTTGCAGCGTGGCATCGGCGTCGACGACGGCAAAGCGGGGAGATGTCACGCCATGAAGCCTGTCGATGCGCATGGTTCCCTCCTCAGAGCATCTGGCCGTTAGTCAAGAGCGTCAGGCGAAGCCGGGCCCGTTGCCGAACTGAGCCGCAAGCTTTCCGCGCGGACAAGCCTCCCGTCGTCGTCCAGCGGGTCACCCCGGCCGACAAAGAGGACGCCGACGTCGCCTCCGGCGCCCAATTCTTCGCGGCGGCTCAACAACGACCTGAACACGGCCAAGCCCCGGCGCGCGACAAATTTGCGGCTTGATGCTTCTCCAGTGTTCACGGCTTCTCTTCCTGAACTATCCCTGAATTTGGCCTGCCGCTTCTCGAGGTCAAGGCACATTTCTGCACCAGGCCCATCGACCGATGCTTCATTGGTGGTACGGGATCGTCAATATCGTGTCCTTGGTATCGACGATGAATACGGCGAGCAGGCGCGCGGGCTGCGTAGCGCTCGCGTTCTCGCTCACGTTATGACGATCGCCGGGAAATTCGGCGAAGCTTTCCTCCCGCGCCATATGTCTTCACCGGCCCATCGTTGACCAGGCTGCGGATCGATCCTTCCAGAACCGTGGCATAGACGAAGGCGGATTTCGGGTGAAGATGGGCGGGCGAACGGCCGCCGGGCGCATACTCGACCAACACACATCTGATGCTTTTACCCGGCAGGTTCGGAAGCGCTTGGTCGTAGACCAGCGTTATTTTCGCTTTCTCATCGGCGGTGGAGCCATGGGTTGACGTCGCAATCACACAAGCCGCCAAGGCCGCCGCGCAAAACAATCGCCTAATCACGTCGGTCTCCTTGTTCGCAAGCTCTGAAGGATGAGGGCGCCGTTCCGGGAATTTGCCGGACAGTGCAATCCCGGCTCGCATTGCGCCAATGATGGCGCGGGCTGGTTACCCGACGATAAAGGCGAACAGATGGCCTGGGTTCCCGCAAAGGGAGAGGCACCGCGAATGGCTGGCTGGGGCGCCAGGGATCGAACCTGGGATGACGGGACCAAAGCCCGTTGCCTTACCGCTTGGCTACGCCCCAACAGCGGGCCTTTCAGGAAGGGCGGCAACTTAGTCCGAAAGGCCCCATAATTTCAACCAAAGCCGATTTCAACCAACGGCGATTTCAACCGGCGGGGGCGCGGGCTTTTCCGGCCTGCTATAAACAATCGCATGCAGCCGATCCTGAGCCCCGCCGAGCGGCTTGGCCTGTCGGGCGCCACGCTGGATAGCCGCGTGCGGCGCGCCGCCCATGACGTGTCCGACGCTTCGCTGCGCCGCATCGCCGAGCGGCTGCGCGCCGATGCGCTGACCAACCGCATCATCTATGAGCGCGAGGGCGAGGAAGAAGCGGTGCGCATCATGCTGCGCCCGCTGCTCGCCATGCCGGAGCAGCTGGACTATGTGCACCACGTCTGCCTGACCCTGACCGAGGCGCTCAAGCGCACGCCCCAGCTCTATCAGGACGATCCCGCGATCCGCCGCATCCTCGCCATCAGCGAAGCGGAAGAGCGCTTCTTCAAGGATTGCTGGACGCCGGCCCATCAGCGGCTGAATCCGGTCTATGGCCGGCTGGATGCGGTCTGCGACTTTACCGCGGCGGGCTGGCAGGATTCCCTGCAGTTCATGGAGCCCAATCTGTCGGGGGTGGGCGGCATCTATTTCGCGCCGCTGGCCGAGCAGCTGGTCATGCGCCATATCGTGCCGCCCCTGCTGGCCCATGATTCCGGCCTCTCCATCGAGATGCCGCGCGACCAGCGGATTCTCTTCCTGCAGCTGCTGATGGATCATGCGCGCGCACTCGGCCGGCCCGCCTCCCAGCTCTGCCTGGTCGAGCCGAAATACGTCCATGATGGGCCGAACGAGCAATCGGTGCTGGCGCGTTTCCTGACCGATACCCATGGCGTGGTCATCGCCCATGCCGATCCCCGCGAACTGCGCCTCGAGGGCGACGAGATCTATTACGAGGATGTCCGCGTCGACGTGATCTATCGCGATTACGAGCTGCGCGAGCTGGCGACACTCGAGGCTGAGCTCGGCAAGCCGCTGGCGGCCATGCGCCAGGCCTTCCGGCAAAACCGGGTCGTCTCCTCCTTCGTCGGCGATTTCGACCATAAGAGCTGCTGGGAGATCCTGACCGATGCATCCATCGCCGAGCGCTATTTCAGCTCGGATGAATGCCGCCTCTTTCGCCGCCATGTGCTGTGGACGCGCATCGTCAGCGACCGCAAGACCAGCCTGCCCCATGGCCGCGAGGGCGATCTGCTGGAATACGTCCGCGAGCATCGCGAACAGCTCGTCTTCAAGCCCAACCGCGGCTATGGCGGCAAGGGCGTGGTGCTGGGCGCCGCGGCCACGACTGGCGAATGGGAAAGCCTGCTGGATGAGGCAAACCGTTTCGCCGCCGATCCGGAGAATTCCTGGGTGGTGCAGCAGGCAACCCGCCTGCCGGTCCATGATTTTCCGGTGGTGGGTCCCGATACCCGGGTCTTCGGTGAACCCTTCCATGCGGTGATGGGCTTCGCGCCGACGGAAAATGGCCTGGGCGTGCTCTGCCGTGTTTCTCAAAAGCAGGTTGTCAACGTCGCCCAGCATGGCGGGCTTGCAGCATTGCTGATCGCCCATCCGCCAAGCGAGCTGCGCATGCCCAAGCGCGCGCTTGGCCGCGGTCCGGAAGCAGAAGCGGAATTGCGCGGCCAGATCGCCGAGCTGCGCCATCTCGACCAGGCCATCGGCCTGCTCGATTGGGATGCGGAGACGATGCTGCCCAATGCGGGCCGGCGCCAGCGCGGCGAGCAGATGGCCACACTGGAGGCACTGCGCCACAATTTGCTGACCTCCGACCGATTCGGCGATCTGGTCGAAGAAGTCGCCATGCAGAACCCCCACGATGTTCCCTGGCATCGCGAGATCACCCTGATCCGCCGGCTGCGCCGCAGCGCCATGGCGGTACCGGAAGGGCTGGTGCGCGCCTTCGCCAATGCCAAGGCCGTCTCGCTGGGGGCCTGGGAGGCCGCGCGCGCTGCAAATGATTTTTCGGTATTTACCCCGGCGTTTACCGAGCTGCTGGCCCTCGTGCGCGAGCGCGCCCAGGCGCTGGCGCGCAATGCCGATCCCTATGACGCGCTGCTGGAAGACTATGAGCATGGCATGACCCGCGCCGGGCTCGAGCCGGTGCTGGCGGGTCTGCGCGAGCGCCTGGTGCCGTTGGTGCGCGACTTATCGCAACGATCCGCCGGCGCCGATGGCAGGCTGAAAGGCCGCCATTTCGCCGAAGCCGGCCAGTGGGATCTCTGCCGCCGAATCCTGACATCCATCGGCTTCGACTTCGAGCGTGGCCGCCTCGATCGCTCCACCCACCCCTTCACCCTGCAGGCCGGGACCCACGATGTGCGCCTGACCATCCGCCTGCGCGAGGACGATCTGACCGCCGCGGTGATGGCGAGCCTGCATGAAGGCGGCCATGGCCTCTACGACCAGGGCTATGCGGATGGCGAACACGACTCCCTGCTGGGCGAAGGCGCCAGCATGGGGCTGCATGAATCACAGTCGCGGCTGTGGGAGAACCATATCGGCCGCAGCCCCGATTTCTGGGAATATTGGTGGCCCGCGATCCGGGAACTGTTTCCCGATGCCGCCGGGCTGGATGCCGCGGCCTTCCATCGTGCGGTAAACATCGTGCGCCCCGGGGCGACCCGCGTCGGCGCGGACGAGATGTCCTATCATCTGCATATCCTGCTGCGCTACGAGCTGGAGCTGGCGCTGATCGGCGGCGATCTGAAGATCGCCGATCTGCCGGCAGCCTGGAACGAGCGCAGCCTGGCCCTCATCGGCGTGAAGCCCGCCAACGCGCGCGAGGGCGTTCTGCAAGACGTGCACTGGTCCCAGGGCATGTTCGGCTATTTCCCCACCTATACGCTCGGCAGTCTCTACGCAGCCCAGCTCGCCGAGGCCTATGAGCGTGAGCACCCGCTGCGGGAAGAAATCTGGCGCGGCGATTTTTCGGGCCTTCTCGCCTGGCTGCGTCGCCATGTGCATCAGCTGGGCCATCGCCATTCGGCGGAAAAGATCGTGACGCTCGCCACGGGCAAAGGTCTCGATGCCGGGGCCTTCTTCCGCCACGTGGAGCGGAAATTTTCGGGGATTTAAGGGACCACCCTCACCCCAGCCCTCTCCCGCAAGCGGGAGAGGGAGAAGCCGGGCGGCGTTCCTATTCCCTCGCCCGCGAAAGCGGGAGAGGGCGGGGCCCATCGCGAAGCGATGGGAGGGTGAGGGCAGCCCTAAGCCGCATCCCGGCGATTGGCGAGATACCAGTCGTAGCTGCGCTTCAACCCATCCATCAGGCTGGTGGAGGCGCGCCAGCCCAGCGCCGAGCCAGCCGCGAGACATCCATCAGCTTGCGCGGCGTGCCGTCGGGCTTGCTGGGGTCATAGGCGAAGCCGCCGGCATAGCCCACCACCTCGGCCAGCGTCTCGGCCAGCTCGCGGATCGTCAGATCCTCGCCGGTGCCGACATTGATGTGGTCATAGCCGTTGTAATGCTTCAGCAGGAAGACGCAGGCATCGGCCAGATCGTCGACATAGAGGAATTCGCGCCTCGGCGTGCCGCTGCCCCAGATCTCGACATTCGGCGCATTGCCGCGCTTGGCGGCGTCGATCTTGCGCATCAGCGCCGGCACGACATGGCTCGAGGTCAGATCGAAATTGTCGCCGGGGCCATAGAGATTGGTCGGCATGGCCGAGATGAAGTCGCAGCCATATTGCTGGCGATAGGCCTGGCAGAGCTTGATGCCGGCGATCTTGGCGACCGCATACCATTCATTGGTCGGCTCCAGCGGTCCGGTCAGCAGCGCATCCTCGCTCATCGGCTGGGGCGCGAATTTCGGATAGATGCAGGAGGAGCCCAGGAACAGAACCTTGGCGACCTTGTTGCGAAGGCCGCCTCGATCAGGTTGGCCGCGATCGCGAGATTGTCGTAGAGGAATTCCGCCGGCCGGCTGGCATTGGCGAGGATGCCGCCCACCGTCGCCGCGGCGATGATCACCACATCGGGCTGCTCGGCCTTCATCCAGTCTTCGACCTGCTGCTGGCGGCGCAGATCCACTTCAGCGCGGCCGGCGGTCAGCGTCGTGCAGCCTTCGCCCGTCAGGCGGCGCACGATCGCGCTGCCGACCATGCCGCGATGGCCGGCGACGAAGATGCGCCGGCCGGCCAGAGCGAATGGCTTAGCGGGCGCTGCCTTTGCGCTCATGTTCCTCGCTCACCGTCACCAGATCGGCCGCCACCATCTCCGTCACCAGTTCGCGGAAACTGGTCTTGTGCTTCCAGCCCAGCTTGGCATGGGCCTTGGCTGGATCGCCCAGCAGAAAATCCACCTCCGTCGGGCGGAAATAGCGGGCATCGATGGAAACCAGGATATCGCCGTTCTTGCTGTCCACACCCTGCTCCTGGGTCCCGGCGCCACGCCAGGCGATCTTGCGTCCCACTTCGGCGAAAGCGAGCTCGACGAATTCGCGCACCGTATGGGTCTCGCCGGTCGCCACCACGTAATCGTCGGGCTTGGGCTGCTGCATCATCAGATACATCGCCTCGACATAGTCGCGGGCATGGCCCCAATCGCGCTTGGCATCGAGATTGCCGAGATAGAGCCGCTGCTGGAAGCCCTGATGGATGGCCGCCACGGCGCGGGTGATCTTGCGGGTGACGAAGGTCTCGCCCCGGGTCGGTCCCTCATGGTTGAACAGGATTCCGTTGGAGGCATGCATGCCATAGGCCTCGCGGTAATTCACCGTGATCCAGTAGCCGTAGAGCTTGGCCGCCGCATAGGGGCTGCGCGGCATGAAGGGCGTGCTCTCGCTCTGCGGCGCTGGCGCACTGCCGTAAAGCTCCGATGTCGAGGCCTGATAGAAGCGCGTGATGTTTTCGCGTTTGAGGATGCGGATCGCCTCGAGCAGGCGCAGCGTTCCGACCGCATCGGCATTGGCCGTGTATTCCGGCGTCTCGAAGCTCACCTGCACATGGCTCTGGGCGGCGAGATTGTAGATTTCGTCGGGCTGGCTCTCCTGGACCAGGCGGATCAGGTTGGTCGAATCCGTCAGGTCGCCGTAATGCAGGAAGAACTTCACGCCCTTTTCGTGGCTGTCGACATAGAGGTGATCGACGCGGCCGGTGTTGAAGGAGGAAGAGCGGCGCTTCACCCCGTGGACGACATAGCCCTTGGACAGCAGCAATGCCGCCAGATAGGCGCCATCCTGGCCCGTGATGCCGGTGATGAGTGCGACCTTCTCCGCCATGATCTGCCATTCGCCTTGTTGTGGAATTTGTCTGCTGTGGCCAGTGCTTAGGGCAGGCCTGAACTTAGGCTGACCAAGGACAACAGGGCGGCGACCGTAGCCGATTTCGCCAGCCGGTGGAAGCCAGCGGGTAGAACTCTGGGGGCCGAGGGGTTACATTTCGCCGCGAAGCGGGGCCTGAGGGGCGGCGATATGAGTGATCCGGGCAATTCGGATGTCAATAAACCGGGCAACGGCGCAGCCGACGCGCCGAAGCCGGCTGCGCCTGCCCCCGGAGTTCCAAGTGCATCGCCGGCAAGAGGCCCCTATCTGATTGTGACGCCACAGGGGGCCAATCCACCCACCCGGCCTGTAGTTCCCCCGGCGGCTCCGCCGCTGGTCGATCCCGTTCGGGTCGATGTCGATGCAGAGCCCCTGACGGATGAAGAGCTGCATGAACCTGTGATGGGCGAGCCAGTTTTTGGTGACCCGGGGCCCGGCGAGGCGACCTACGATGAACCCACCCATCATGAACCGCCGCGGCTGGTCGAGCCGGAGCCTCCGGTTTCGGCGTCCACGCCGCCCTCGCCACCACCGGCGCCAAGACCCGCACCGCCGCGGCCCAATTCGCCGGCGCTGAAAGCCCGCTCGGCCGACCGTCTTGCGGCGCTGAACGGCCCGCCGCCACGCCGGCGCGGCGGCTGCCTGCCTTTACTCCTGATCCTGGTGATTCTTGCCGGCGGCGGCTATTTCCTCTGGCGCGCCGGCAAACTGGATCCGCTGCTGACCTGGGCGCAACCCTATACCGCGCCCATCATCGAAAAAATCAGGCCCCTCATCGACAAGATCGAGGCGCTGATTCCCGGCCACCAGGCGGCCGCACCCGCGGCGGAATCCGATGAAGCCATGGTGCTGGAAACAAAACAACTTCTGTTGAAGCTCGATTTCCAGCCGGGCCCGATGAACGGCACGCTGGACCCCGCGACAGTGGCGGCCATCGAGGCCTATCAGGAAGCGGCCGGCGAGACGATCGATGGCCAGGTCAGCCAGGCGCTGCTCGACGAACTGCGCAATGTGGCGAACCCGGCGCCGAACTGACGCTCAGCGGAGCTGAGCGCCATGCTTGGCCGGCCGAAGGCCGAGCGCGCCTGTTGGCATCCACGGTTTCTTTCTTCACTGACAAGTCGTGGATGCCCGCCTCAAGGGCGGGCATGACGACCGAGGGGTGGCTCTAACCCGCTACGGCGCCGCCGGCGGCAATCGAGGTGGCGCGGATCCACCAATTGGGCGAGACGACCTGCAGCATCGCCGCCGCCTTGGCCGCCACATCGGAGGCGGCGAACAGGCCAAAACAGCTGGCGCCACTGCCCGACATGCGCGCCAGCAGGCAGCCCGGCGTCCCGGCAATCGCATCCAGCAGATCGCCAATCTCCGGCACCAAAGCGATTGCCGCTTCGCTCAGATCGTTGCCGCGTTCGGACAACAACCCGGCGAGCGATTGCGCATCAGCCGGCGCTTCATACCAGCGGGCGGCCGAGGAAATCCGCCCCGATGAGGTGCTCCCATACCTGCGAAACACATCGACCGTGGGCAGCGGGCGCCGTGGATTGGCCAGCAGCAATGCCGTGGGCGGCAGCGGGGGTGCCGCTTCCAGCGCTTCGCCGATCCCGCCCACGAATGAGGGCCCGCCAGCAAGGCAGACCGGCAGGTCGGCGCCCAGCGCCAGCACGGCCGCAGGCGAGGGCAACGGCTTGTCCCACAGGCGCGATAATCCCTTCAGCGCCGCGGCAGCGTCGGCAGAACCGCCGCCGATCCCGGCCGCCACGGGAAGCTGCTTGTTGAGATGGAGGGCTGCACCCTTTGCCGGATCGATCAGGCGGGCTGCGCGCAGCACCAGATTGTCGGTGCCCGACAGTGCCGGTGCAAACGGCCCCTCGAGCGTGAGGGAGAGATCGGCGGCAGGCTCGATGGTGAGTTCGTCGCCCAGCTCGGTAAAGCACACCAGGCTATCCATCAGATGATAGCCATCGGCGCGCCGGCCGGTCACATGCAGATAGAGATTGATCTTGGCCCGCGCCGTCAGGCGAAGCGCGGGGCCGTTCATGGCCGACAGCGCTTCAGCTCAGCCGCCCGCCGCATCCAGCCCGTGTTGCAGCTTCGCCTCGATGGGTTTCACCTGATCGGCGTCCGGCTTGAAGGCGAGTGCGCGCTGCCACTGGAAGCGCGCCTCGGTATGGCGCCCGACCTTCCAGTAGATGTCGCCCAGATGATCGTTCAGCACGGGATCGCCCGGCTCCAGCTGGATGGCCTTTTCCTGATAAACCACGGCCTTGTCATATTGCTTCAGCCGGTAATAGGCCCAGGCGAGGCTGTCGATGATGAAACCATCATCGGGTTTCTGCTGGATCGCTTTCTGCAGCATGGCGATCGCCTCATCCAGATGAATGCCGCGATCGACCCAGGTGTAACCGAGATAGTTCAGCACATAAGGCTGGTCGGGCTGTAGCTCGAGCGCCTTCTTGAAATCGGGCTCCGCCTTCGTCCACTGGCCGCTGCGTTCCAGCGCAATGCCGCGGAAATAATAGATCGACCAGTCATTGGCGCCTGGCTTGGGCAATCGGGCGATCGCCGCGTCATAGGCCTTGGCGGCCTCGGCGAAGTGCTTGCCGGCCCGCAGGATATCGCCCAGCTGGGCCGCGGCTTCCGGCCGGTCGGGGCGGCTATCCACCAGCTTCTGCAGATAGGCCACCGCCTCGTCGTCGCGGCCGAGCTTGTGCAGCTCTTCGCCGATCTTGATCTGGGCCTGCCAGCCATAGGGCGAGTTCGGCGGCACTTTGCGGTAAAGCGCGAGCGCGTCTTCGATATGGGCCTGGGCATCCAGCACATCGGCCAGCAGCACGTTGAACAGTGGATCGTCGGGCCTGCCCTCCGTCGCCAATCGGGCCATCAGCAGAGCGACATCATTGGAATTTTCGCCCTGCAGCAGCACCGCCAGATTGAACAGCGCCTCCGCCATGCCATCGGCCGGCGTGCTGACGATGGGCGCTGTCTTGCTGCCCGCCGCCATATCCTTGCGCAGCGGTGCCGTCAGCAGGCTGCGCGGATGGGTCTTCTCGAAGCCGGCATAGAGCGCTTCCGCCCCTTTGCTGTCGCCCTGGCGCAGATGGAAATTGGCGATCAGCTGGACCATCGGGAAGGTGGCGTCGTTCGCCACATCCATCGCCTTGTCGTAATGCTTGCGCGCTTCGGCCGGGCGCTTGCCCACATCGTTCAGCAGGCCAAGCTGCAATTCATAGAGCGGCTCGAACCCGCTGACGGCGCCCAGTGGCGCCAGAGCCTGCGTTGAGGCATCGAGCCCCTTGACCTTGAGCAGCGTCCAGGAGCGCAGCATGGGCACCAGGAAGCGCTCCAGCCCATCGCCCTTCACATCGGCCAGATAAGCATCGGCAGCGGCGAAGTCCTTCGCCTTGGCGCGATCGATGGCGAGCGCAATGCGCGCCACGGTATCGAGTGCGCCGACGCTTTCCATCCGCTTGGCAACCTTCAGCGCTTCGTCGGTGCGCCCGGCGCTCATCAGCAGGTTGAAGCTGGTATCCAGCAATTGCGCATTGTCGGGATCGGCATCGAGCGCGAAGCCCAGAAGATCGGCTGCGGCCGGCAGATCGTGGGTCGCCTGCGCATGGCGGCTGGCGAGATAATGGCCCAGCGGCGAGGGCGACAGGCCCTCATCGCTGGTGATGCTGGCGCCCAGCGCCAGGCCGCTGATCATCGCAATGCCCCCCAAGGCAACACCAAAGGTTGCGCATGCAGCAATGCGGAGATTTCGGTAGGTCAGCGTCGCCAGATTGGTCGGTTTCGACAATTCAGGCACGGGTCAAAACTCCGTCGGGCCATTGAAGCAGCAGTGTTTGCAGGATGATTAAGGATAGAGCAAGGCCGGGGCCAGCGCCACCCATGCCCTCACCCGAATGTGATCCTCCACGATTTCCTCACATATTGGGGTAATTGGGCCCTCCGCCGCCCTCCGGCACCACCCAATTGATGTTCTGGGTGGGATCCTTGATGTCGCAGGTTTTGCAGTGGACGCAGTTCTGGGCGTTGATCTGCAGGCGCGGGTTGAGGCCGTCGACATCGTGCACGATCTCGTAGACGCCGGCCGGGCAATAGCGCTGCTCGGGCGCGTCATAGAGTGCCAGGTTCACATCGATGGCGACGCTGGGATCCTTGAGCTGCAGATGGACCGGCTGGTTCTCCTCGTGATTGGTCGCCGAGAGGAAGACCGAGGAGAGGCGATCGAAGGAGACGACGCCATCGGGCTTGGGATAGTCGATACGCATCGCCTCATTGGCCTTCATCAGCTTGCTGTAATCAGGCGTGTGATGCAGCGTCCAGGGCGCGTGGCCGCGCAAGATATACGTATCGAGTGCCGAACCCAGAAGGCCGCCGGCAGAGCCCCAGATGGAAAGCGGGGCGGATATTGCGCACGGCTTTCAGTTCCTTCCAGACCCAGCTTTTCTTGAGCGCCGCCGGATATGAATCGAGCTCGACCGGCGCCTCCTTGCCCAGCGCCTCGAAAGCCGCTTCGGCCGCCAGCATGCCGCTCTTCATCGCCGTATGGCTGCCCTTGATCTTCGGCACATTCATGAATCCGGCGGTGCAGCCGATCAGCGCGCCGCCCGGAAACACCAGTTTGGGGATCGACTGGAACCCGCCCTCGTTCAGCGCGCGCGCGCCATAGGCGATGCGCCGGCCGCCCTCGAACAGCGGGCGCACCTTCGGATGGTTCTTGTAGCGCTGGAATTCCTCGAAGGGGCTGAGCCAGGGATTGCTGTAATCGAGGCCGACGACCAGGCCGACGAACACCTGGTTGTTCTCCAGGTGATAGAGGAAGGTGCCGCCATAGGTGTCGCCCGATAGCGGCCAGCCGATGGTATGCACGATGCGGCCCGGCTGGTGCTTGGCGGGATCGATTTCCCACAGCTCCTTGATGCCGATGGCGAAGGTCTGCGGATCGACGCCCTTGCGCAGATCGAAGCGCTCGAACAGCGTCTTGGTCAGCGAGCCGCGGCAACCTTCGGCGAACAGCGTGTAGCGGCCGTGCAGCTCCACGCCCGCCGTGAAGTTCGCCGTGGGCTGGCCATCCTTGCCCACGCCCATATTGCCGGTCGCCACCCCCTTCACCCGGCCCGCCTCGTCATAGAGAACCTCGGCGGCGGCGAACCCGGGATAGATCTCCACGCCCAGCGCCTCGGCCTGGGTCGCAAGCCAGCGGCAAAGATTGCCCAGGCTCGCGACATAATTGCCGTGGTTGTTCATCTGCGGGGGCGTGGGTAGCCGAATGGCGTGCTTGGCGGTCAGGAACACGAAGTTGTCGTCGGTGGCGGGCGTCAGCAGCGGGCGCGCCTTTTTCCTTCCAGTCCGGAATCAGCTCGTCCAGCGCGCGGGGCTCGATCACCGCGCCCGACAGGATATGGGCGCCGATCTCGGCCCCCTTCTCGATGACGCAGACCGAGGTCTCGCGGCCGGCTTCGGCCGCCAGCTGTTTGAGGCGGATTGCCGCCGCCAGGCCCGAAGGCCCGCCGCCGACCACCACCACGTCATAGCTCATCGATTCCCGTTCCATCGCTGGCTCACTCCCGAAGCGCTTGCTCGCCATGATCTATCGCACAGCTTCCGACATTATCGCCACCCCCAGCAGCCTATAGGGCCACCCCCACCTGTCGCCCTCGATCGTCATCCCCGGGGCGGCCAATAGGCCGAGCCCGGGGATCCAGTGCACGCAGCATGGACTGGATGCCCGGGCTCCGGCTAAGCAGCCAGCCCCGGGCATGACGGTGGAGAGATGTCGCGCATGAGAGGATTGGCTGGGAGCGCTGCTTCTTTCTTCCCCCGCCCCTAGCACGGCCCAGAGCAAGATCGGATCAGGTTCTACCAACCTGATCCGTGAATCTTGCTCTTCCCGCTTAAAGCAGCGGCTGATTCACGCCTCAAGTTGAACCAACTTGAGGCGATCAGACGCTGGAGCCGTGCGAGATTGAGGGGGGCGGGTTGGGGTGGGGGTGGCAATCTACAGGGCACGAAGCGTAAATTCCCTCATGCCTGTCTCCCCCGCCGATTCCAGAGAAATCGCCGCCCTGCTGGCCTGGCAGGCAGCGGCCGGTGCGGACGAAGCCATCGAGGAATCAACCGTCGATCGCTACAAGGCCTCGGCGGTATTCCCGACCGCGGCGAAATCCACGCCGGCCCAGCTGAGCGAAGCGCCGCTGCGTCAACCGGCCCCGCCCCCAGCAAGACCGGTGGAAGCAAGACCCGCGCCGGCAAGACCGGCTCCGCCTAAGCCGACCGTCGCAACGGCAGCCGCAACGCCCCCCGGCTTGCCCAAGACAGCGGCTGCGGCGAGCGCGCGCGAACTGGCGAATGCCGCGACTTCCCTGGAAGAACTCGTTGAAGCGCTCGCCGCCTTCGATGGCTGTGCCTTGAAAAAGACCGCGACCAACCTTGTCTTCGGCGACGGCAATCCGGCCGCCAGGATCATGTTCGTGGGCGAGGCGCCGGGCGCCGACGAAGACCGCGCGGGCAAACCCTTTGTCGGCGTCAGCGGCCAGTTGCTCGACAAGATGGTGGGCTGGATCGGCCTCGACCGGACGAAGTTCTACATCACCAACATTCTTTACTGGCGCCCGCCGGGAAATCGCACCCCGACTTCCGATGAAGTGGCCGCCTGCCAGCCCTTCATTGCGCGGCATATCGAGCTGGTGGCGCCGGCCGTACTGGTGACCGTCGGCGGTCCCTCGACCGAGGCGTTGCTGCATCGCGGCGAAGGAATCAGCCGCTCCCATGGCCGCTGGTACGACTATCAGACGCCGGGCTTGGCGGCCCCGATCCCCGCCATGCCCATCTTCCATCCGGCCTTCCTGTTGCGCGCTGCCGCCCAGAAGCGGGCTGCCTGGCGCGACCTGCTGAAGCTGGAACAAAAATTGGCGGAGCTCGGGATTTCCTAGATACAGTAGTTGGTTAGTTAAGACCTACTAGATCTAGTGCCAGCAGGCGACATTAGGGGTTGCCGGGGTGATTTTGGTCGTGTAAGACCGCCCCCGACTATGAAGAAAACATTGAAATTCGACCTCCGGCCGGGCCGGAGGCAAGCCCTGGTTGGGGGACTAATTCTGGTTGTAGCGGCTCTGGCGGCGAGCGCCGATTGTGCGAATGCACAACAGGCGGGCGTGCCGGTGCTGCGCCCGGAACCGTCGGCCCTTACCTCTCGCGGCTCTGGCATAAGCCGGCCGGAGACGGCCTCATTGCCGCCTGGTTCGGATCAGGCACCGGACGCCGGCGGCTTTTCCTCCGTCGTCCAGCCGCTGGAAATCGACGACGCCAGCCGCTATCGCCAGATCTTCGAGCTTCAGCGTCAGGGCCGTTTCCACGAGGCGGAGCTGGCGATGGACTGGCTGAACGACCACCGGCTGGTCGGCCATGTCCTGGCCCAGCGCTATCTTTCGGCCCGATACACGGCGAGCTATCGCGAGCTTTCATCCTGGCTTGCCCGTTATGGCGACCATCCCGAGGCGCTGCGTCTTTACAAGCTCGCTCTCAAGCGCCGGCCGGCGGGTGCCGCACTCCCGGCCAAGCCGGATATCGATGTCTTTCGCGGCGGCACGCCAGACGGCGGCGCGATCGCCAGCGATCCTCATTGGCAGGCTGGGCTTGCCGCCTGGCGCCGGGGCGACCTCACCATCGCGGCCGATGAGTTCGAACGGGCAGCATCCGCCAAAGATGGCGGCGACTGGAACAATTCCGCGGCCGCCTATTGGGCGGCGCGCGCGCATCTGAAAAATCGCGAGCCGGCGAAAGTCAGCCTCTGGCTGCGCCAGGCGGCGCAATATTCGCGCACCTTCTATGGCCAGCTGGCGCGCCGCGCCCTCGGCCTCGACGCCGAATTCGACTGGACGGCGAAGCCGATCAGCGATGCCGGCGCGCAAGCGCTGGCCCTCAGCGCTCGCGGCCAGCGCGCGCTCGGCCTGCTTCAGATTGGCGAACTCGGCATGGCGGAGCAGGAGATGCAGGCGCTGCTTGTCAGCGCCGGGCCCGATCTCGCCGCCGGCCTTCATGCCGTGGCGCAGTTCTATCAGCTGCCCTCGATCTCGCTGGGCCTCGGCGTGCTGGCCGAACTCAAGCCCAATATTCACGCCGATGCCGATCTCTATCCGGTGCCGCGCTGGCAGCCCCGGGGCGGCTTCACCATCGATCGCGCCTTGCTGTTTGCCATGGTGCGCCAGGAATTGGCGTTCAACGTGGTGGCGGATAATGCGTCAGGTGCTGCGGGCCTGATGCAGCTCATGCCCGGCACGGCGAGGGCTGTGGGCGGCGGACGCCAGGATCTGCACGATCCGGTCGTGAACTTGACCCTGGGCCAGGAATATATGCGCCGCCTGCTGGCCGATCCGTCGGTCAACAACAACCTGTTCATGATGGCGATCGCCTACAACGCCGGGCCCGGCATGCTGGCGAAATGGCGCGCGGCCGATGCCACCAGCGATCCGCTGCTGTTCATCGAAAGCCTGCCCAAGGACGAGACGCGCAATTTCGTCGAACGCGTCATGGCGAATATCTGGATCTATCAGCAGCGCTTCGGCCAGCCCACGCCCAGCCTCGATCATGTTGCGGCAGGCGGCTGGCCGATCTATCAATCCCAGGATGGATACGCCGCCGCCAGTAGTGCTGCCGCCAACGGGCAAACCGGCAGCGGGCAGAATTGACGAAACCCGGCCCTTCCAGCCGGTCCATATCGCTGTCCTTACCGTTTCCGACACCCGCAGCGAAGCCGACGACAAATCGGGCCGCACCCTCGTCGAGCTGATCGAGCGCGATCGCCACAAGGTCGCCGCCCGCGCCATCGTCAAAGACGATGTGGCCGAAATCACCGCGAAGCTCCGCACCTGGATCGCCGATCCTGCCGTGGAGGTGGTGATCTCCACCGGCGGCACCGGCGTCACCGGCCGCGATGTGACGCCCGAAGCCTTCGAATCCCTGTTCGAGAAAAAGATCGACGGCTTCGGCGAACTGTTTCGCATGCTGAGCTGGCAGAAGATCGGGACGTCGACCATGCAGAGCCGCGCCGTCGGCGGGGTTGCCGGCGGCACGTATCTGTTTGCACTGCCCGGCTCGCCCGGCGCCTGCCGCGACGGCTGGGAGGATATCCTGCGCTGGCAGCTCGATATCCGCTTTCGTCCCTGCAACCTGGCCGAGCTGATGCCCCGGCTACAGGAGCATTTGAAGAAATAAGCCCGCCTTTGCGGAGACGCCGGTTGGACGAAAAGGGGAATTCGCTCGATCTCACCGGCCAATGGCAAGGCCAGTACAGCTATTACCGCAACAAGGCACCGGTTCCTTTCAGCGCGACGATCAACGAAAACGGCTCGTGGCTCGATGGACTGGTCGACGAGGTCGGCACGGCGGGCGAAGCCAAAGGCAAGCCCATCGCCGCTACGCTGCAGGGCCGGCGCACGGGCCGCGCCGTGACCTGGATCAAGATTTATCACGGCAGTTTCCGCGGCTATGACTCCGTCCAGTACCGGGGCGAGGTCAGCGAAGACGGCCAGGAAATTGAAGGCCTGTGGGTCATCCACGGTAATTCGGGCGGCCGCTTCCTGATGGTGCGTCAGGCGGGAAAAGCCGCCGCCCGCCGAAAGAAAGTATCAGTGGTGGTGCCCAACAGCTGATTCTTAGTTCTTGATTTGTTCTCGTACGGGATTAGCATTTCCCGCATGAAATCCCGCCAACCCTTTCGCCCGCCCATTACCGCTCCCAAGCCGGAACGGTTGCCCGACGATGCCCATTCGATTGTCGAAACGCGCCTGCCCGACCAGGCGCGCAAGGGCCGGGGTGCCGTCTCCAATCGGCCGGGGCGGTTTGAGCCCGGCGACCGCACCCGTGAAGATGATGGCTGGAGCGCCATCGACGGCGAAGACGAGGATCTGCCGCCTGTGGCGACCACCGTCACCATCGATGCGACCCGCAGCGCGATCGCCTGGAATGAATCGCCCGATGTCGGCTTCGACCGCTCGATCAATCCCTATCGCGGCTGCGAGCATGGCTGCGTCTATTGCTTTGCGCGACCCACCCATTCCTATCTCGGCCTCTCGCCCGGTCTCGATTTCGAGACGCGGCTGTTCGCCAAGCCGGAGGCGCCGCGGCTTCTCGCCGAGGAATTGTCGAAGCCGAGCTATCGCCCGGCTTTGCTCGCCATGGGCACCAACACCGATCCCTATCAGCCCATCGAGCGCGAGATGAAGATCACCCGTGGCGTGCTCGAGGTGCTCGCCGCCTTCAATCATCCGGTCGCCATCGTGACGAAGTCGGCGCTGGTGCTGCGCGACGTCGATATCCTGGCGCCCATGGCGCGCAAGGGCCTGGCCGCTGTCACGCTCTCCGTCACGACGCTTGATCGCGATCTCGCCCGCAAGCTGGAGCCGCGCGCGGCAACGCCGTCGCGGCGGCTGGCGACCATCCGCCATCTGGCCGATGCCGGCATTCCCGTCAGCGTGCTCGCCGCCCCCATGATACCGGCGCTGAACGATATGGAGATGGAGGCGATCTTCGAGGCCTGCAAGGAAGCCGGCGCCATCGGCTGCGGCTACGCCGTGCTGCGCCTGCCGCTGGAGATCAAGGATCTCTTCGCCGAATGGCTCGAGACCCATGCGCCCGGCAAGGCCAAGCATGTCATGAGCCTGATCCGCGATATGCGCCGCGGCGCGCTCTATGTCTCGGAGTTCGGCGAACGCATGCGCGGCAGCGGACCCTATGCCGATCTTCTGGCCCATCGCGCCAAGCTGGCGCGCAAGCGCCTCGGCCTCGAGAAGCGGCGCAACGAACTGCGCACCGATCTGTTCCAGGTTCCGCCCCGCGCCGGCCAGCAGATGGCGCTGTTCTAGCGCGTCGCCCTTCCCGGACTCGAACGGGCGGCGTTAGACTTGCCGCCTATGCGCCGCCCTTCCTTCGCCATCGAGAAAACCATCGAGGGTCCCGTCGCCGGGATCGACGAGGCCGGGCGCGGGCCGCTGGCGGGTCCGGTGGTGGCGGCCGCCGTGATCTTTCACACCATGCCCTCGCGCCGCAAGCTGCGCCGCATCGACGATTCCAAGCAGATGCTGCCCGAGGAGCGCGAAGAGGTTTTTTCCTGGCTGCCGGACTACGCCCATATCGGTGTGGCGAGCGCGAGCGTTGAGGAGATCGATACCCTCAACATCCTCTGGGCCTCGATGCTGGCAATGAAGCGGGCGCTCGAAGGCCTGGGCATCAATCCGATTGCAGCCCTGGTCGACGGCAATACCGAGCCACCGGATATCCCCTGCCCCGTGCGCTGCGTTGTCGATGGCGATGCGATCAGCCTCTCGATTGCCGCGGCCTCCATCGTCGCCAAAGTCACCCGCGACCGTCAGATGGCGGTGCTGTCCGGGCGCTACCCCGGCTATGGCTGGGAACGCAACATGGGCTATGGCACCCCGGAACATCGGCTGGGGATCGACTGCCTGGGCATAAATTCGCAGCACCGGCGTACATTTAGGCCAATTTATGAGCTTCTGACCACAAGCTATTGATTCGATTTTCTTTATTGACGACGGGACTCGGCTGAATCATGCTCCCCCGCCATGAACCGGGGGATCATCGATCGTATAATCGCGGGCGACTGCATCAAGTCGATGGAGGCCATGCCAGAGGGCTCCATCGACATGATCTTTGCCGACCCGCCCTATAACCTGCAGCTGGAAGGCGCGCTGCATCGGCCCAACAATTCCAAGGTCGATGCCGTCGACGAGGCCTGGGACAGGTTCGACGATTTCGCCAGCTATGACCGCTTCACCGGTGACTGGCTGAATGCCGCCAAGCGCCTGCTGAAGCCCGACGGCACGCTCTGGGTCATCGGCAGCTATCACAACATCTTCCGCGTCGGCACGAAGCTGCAGGACCTTGGCTTCTGGATCCTGAACGATGTGGTCTGGCGCAAGACCAACCCGATGCCGAACTTCCGCGGCCGGCGCTTCACCAACGCGCACGAGACGATGATCTGGTGCGCGCGGGGCCGCGAATCCCGCTACCGCTTCAATTACGAGGCGATGAAATCGCTGAACGACGATCTGCAGATGCGCAGCGACTGGCTGCTGCCGATCTGCAATGGCGGCGAGCGGCTCAAGGATGCCGACGGCAAGAAGGCGCATCCGACGCAAAAGCCCGAGGCTCTGCTCCATCGCGTGATCCTGGCCGCGACCCAGCCCGGCGACATCGTGCTCGATCCCTTCTTCGGCACCGGCACCACCGGCGTCGTCGCCAAGCGCCTCGGCCGGCATTACATCGGGCTGGAGCGCGACAAGAATTACATCACCGTCGCCGAGAAGCGCCTGCGCGACACGCCGGCCAACACCGATCCCGAGATCGTCGCCACGCCGGGAAAACGCGACGAGCCGCGCATTCCCTTCGGCTGGCTGGTGGAGCGCGGCTATCTCGCGCCGGGAACTCTTCTATTCAGCAACAACCGGCGCTGGACCGCCAAGGTGCGCGCCGACGGAACCCTGATCGCCGCCGAATGCCGCGGCTCGATCCACCAGGTCGGCGCCACCGTCCAGGGAGCGCCCGCCTGCAATGGCTGGCAGTTCTGGTGCTACGAGGTCGAAGGGCAGTTGAAGCCCATCGACCTGCTGCGCCAGCGCCTGAGGGCGGAGCTGCACTAAGTAAAAAGCACCCTCTCCGCCCTTTAAGGGAGGAGAGGGTTACTTAGGCCTACTCCTTCAGCATCTCGCCGCTGCCGCCGAAATCCGTCGGGAAGTCCTTGAACTTCGGCAGCCCATCTTTAATCGGCAGAACGGTCTCGGCGTAGTTCACATGAACGCCCGGCTTGAATTTGAGATCGGGAATGATCGCGGCATAGACATCCACCAGCTTGAGGGGCGGATGGTCGGTCATGATATGGCCGCCACAGAGCTTGCAGGTCTTGCGATAGCTCACCGGCGTCTTGTTGTAGGTGATGATGTTGTCCTTGCCCTTGGTGATCTTCACCGCTTCGGGCGGCCAGAGGGTGAAGGCGTTGACCGGCCCGGCCGACCACCAGCGGCAGGAACCGCAGTGGCAATAGCCCATGGCGGCGGGCTCGCCGGTCACTTCGATCTCGACGGCACCGCAGAAACAGGAACCCTGATATTTGTCGGCCATGAAATCCTCCGTTGATTGCGGCGGGAGCAGCGTTTGTGGCTAGCCCGAACAGAGTGGCGGGCCTGCAAGTTCCCGCCAAGTGGCTAATCGGCCATCTTCAGGGCGTAATTGGCCACTTTCTTCATCAGGGTGGGCAGCGCCATTTCGGAGAGGCGGTCGATCGGGCACCAAACGCCGGGCAGTTTCGCAGCTGCCCGTCCGGTGAACACCTTCAACTCAAGTTCGAAATGGGTGAAGCCGTGACGCACCAATCCGGGTAGGGGTTTCCATTGCGCATCAATCGGCGCTTCGGTAATCGCCTCTTCCGGCTTCCACGGTTTGGCGCGCCAGCCGGTCGAGGGAAATTCCATCATCCCGCCGAGCAGTCCCTTCTCGGGCCGGCGGCGCAGCAGCACGGATCCATCGCGCCGCACCGCCCAGAAGACCACGCCACGGCGCAGCGGCCGCGCCCGCTTGGGCGAGCGCGCCGGCAAGTCGCCAGCAATGCCCTGGATACGCGCCTGGCAACCCTTGGCGATGGGGCACATCAGGCATTTGGGATTGGCCACGGTGCAGATGCCGGAGCCCAGATCCATCATCGCCTGGGCGAAATCCCCGGCGCGTTTCTTGGGCGTCAGGGTTGCGGCCAGCCGGCGAAGTTCCGGCTTCACCGCCGGCAATGGTTGCGTGACGGCAAAGAGTCGCGCCGTCACCCGCTCGATATTGCCGTCGACGGGTGTTGCATGGCGGTCGAAGGCGATCGCCGCGATCGCCGCCGCGGTATAGGCGCCGATGCCGGGCAATTCCCGCAGGCCCTCCTCGGTATCGGGAAAACGGCCGCCATGTTGTTCAACGACGACCCGCGCACAACGATGCAAGTTGCGCGCTCGGGCGTAATAGCCCAGCCCCTGCCAGGCATGGAGCACCTGGTCGAGATCGGCCGTCGTCAGCGCTTCCACGGTCGGCCAGCGCGTCAGAAAATCGCGGAAATAGGGACCGACGGTAGCCACCGTGGTCTGCTGCAGCATGATCTCGCTGAGCCAGACGCCGATAGGGATCGGGCGTCTCGCCAGGCAGCGCCCGCCAGGGCAGCCGCCGACGGTGCCGGTCATACCAAGCGAGGAGATCGCGGGCGACGCTCACAGATACCAGTCGTATTCCCTCGCCGCGATGTGATCGAGGAAGCGGGCGCGTTCGTTGATCTTCACCGCGGCATAGGCCTTGAGATAGGCCGGATCGAAATAGCGGCCGAGCAATTCGCCCATCGCCACACGCTTGAGGGCGGCGGCGAGATCGAAGCGCATGGCGGGATCGGCCGCCTCGGTCCCTGCACCGCTGCGCGGCTGGCCGGGATCACCCTTGCTGGTGATGCCGTGATGAAGCCCGGCGAGGATCGCGGCCAACACCAGATGCGGATTGGCGTCCGCCCCAGCAACCCGATGCTCGATGCGCCGCGCCGAGGCCGGGCCTGCCGGCACGCGAAACGCCACGCCGCGGTTGTTGTAGCCCCAGAACCGATTGAGCGGCACGAACTGCATCGGGCCGAAGCGGCGAAAGGCATTGGCATTGGGCGCAAAGAAAGCGAGGGAATCCGGCATCGCCTGCTGCAGCCCGGCGATAGCCTGGCGCAGCAACGGCGTTCCTGCCTCGCCGCCATCGTCGAACTGGTTCTTGCCCGCCGCGTCGGCCAGGCTCACATGCACATGCATGCCGCTGCCCGCCGCATCGAGAAAGGGCTTGGGCATGAAACTCGCGCGCATGCCATGGCGCTCGGCGGCCGCATGCACAGCGCGGCGCAGCAGCACCGCGTGGTCGCCGGCCGTCACCGGCGAATTCACATGCTGGAGATTGATCTCGAACTGGCTTGCCGCCATCTCCGAACTCACCACCGAGGCCGGCACGTTCTGGACGCGGCAGAACGCTTCGAGATCGGCCAAGAAAGGAGCCAACAGCTCCAGCTCATCGACGCTGTTGGTATTGGTCGTCTCCAGCCGCTCGCCATTGCCCAGCATCGCGCGGCGCGGCCGACCTTCCTCATCCATCTGCCGGTCGAAAAGATAGAATTCCAGCTCGACCGCCATCACCGGAACCAGGCCGAGTTCGGCGAACTTCGCCGCCACACGGGCCAGCACCTGGCGCGGATCGACGGTGAGCTGGCCTACGGCATGGCCCGCCGGGCGCTCGCTGACGATGACCTGGGCCAACGAATCCCCAACCCAGGGAACCGGCACCAGCGATCCGGCGACCGGATAGAGCGTGGTATCGGGATCGCCATCGCTATAGCCGCGGCCCACCGGATCGGAATTGTCACCGTTCACATCCAGCAGGAAATGCGACTGCGGCATCTGCATGCCGTCGGCATAGAGGCTTTTCAGCTTGTCGGCCGGATAGCGCTTTCCCCGCATGGTGCCGCAACATCGACACAGAGCGCATCGACATGGCGGAGGCCCGGATGCTTTTCCAGAAAAGCCCTGGGGTTCGGCAAAAGACGGCGTCTCTTTCATGATGACCTCATGCCCAGTTGGCTTACCATGGCTCTGGCTTACCATAGCCCAGCAGATCGAGCCGGGAACGAAGCCGTGGCCGAAAACCGGGAAACCGACAAACCGAGCCGACCCGAGCAGCCCAACGACCAGAGGCGGGGCTCCATGCGGCCGATCGCCGCCGACCTGGTGCGCCTGATCGGCAAGCCGCTGGGCAAGCGCGGCTTCGGCGAAGGCGGGCTGATCGCCGAATGGCAAGCGGTGGTGGGCGAGGAGATCGCCCGCCATTCAGCACCCCTCAAGCTTTCCTTCCCGCGCGGCCAGCGCCGCGATGGGACCCTGACCCTGCTGGCACCCGGCGCGTTCGCAACCGAGCTGCAGCATCTGGCCCCGCAGCTTCTGGAACGCATCAACGGCTATCTGGGCTATGGCGCGATTGCGCGGCTCAAGATCGAGCAGGGCCGGCTGCCGCCCCGCAAGCGATCCGCGAACCTGAAACCGGCCCCGCTGACGCCAGCGGAAACTGAGGGGCTGGAGAGCGAGCTGGAGCCCATTGGGGATGAAGGTTTGAAGCAGGCTCTCGACGCGCTGGGACGAACGGTCAAGGGGTTGCGCCGCCCGGCGAATCCTGCCAAATAGCCGCGCTAACGGCCTTTGTCTGCCGAGTCTTGCGGGGATGTGGCGGCGCCGGGCCGTGGGGTCGCGCTAGGAGTTAGAATGCGCAATATCGCGATTGTGGTTGGCGCGCTCGTGATCGCCGGGATCGCCGCCTTTTTCCTCTGGCAGCATAACCAATCGGCAAGCAACGCCGCCTCGAATGGCAGCGCCATGCAGGCCACTGCGCCAGCAGCACAACCGCCAGCACAACCTGCGGCAACCCAGCCGGCCGTCACAACGACTCAACCAGCAGCAACGACCGGCACCGCGGCTGCCTCGACGGCCGCTCCAGCGGCCACAACGCCAGCAGCGACCACCCCCGCAACCGGCCAGCAGACCGCCGATGCGTCCCAGCCCGCGCTCTATGCCGATGACATGTACATGGGCAAGGCGGATGCCAAGGTCACCGTCATCGAATACGCCTCGCTCTCCTGCCCCCATTGCGCGCGCTTCAACGCCGATGTCCTGCCCCAGATCAAGGCGAACTACATCGACAAGGGGCTGGTTCGCTGGGTGTTTCGCGACTATCCGCTGAACAACCCCGCCTATCTTGCCGCCGTGCTTGACCCATTGCGCCTCGCCGCTGCGCTATTTCAGCCTGCTCGACACGCTGTTCAAATCCCAGGACTACTGGGCAACAACGCAGCAGGCCATCGTGCCGCTGCGCCAGATCGCCACGAACGAGGGCGTCGACCAGAAGACCTATGATGCCTGCCTCGCCGATACGGCGCTGAAGGACAAGATCATCTCGCGCCTGCAGGAAGCGAGCACCAAATACAAGGTCGAGGCCACGCCCTCGTTCATCGTCGAGGGCGAGTTGCATGCCGGCGAGATCTCCTATGACGACTTCAAGAAGCTGCTCGATGCCGCACTGGGCCATTCGTGAATGCGTGACTGTCCTGACCTTCCGCTGAGCCAGGGCTGACGTTTGGTCCATTTCAGCAAACTTCGCCTCACCGGCTTCAAATCCTTCGTCGATCCCACCGAACTCGTCATTGATCCAGGGCTGACCGGCATCGTCGGCCCCAACGGCTGCGGCAAATCGAACCTCGTCGAGGCGCTGCGCTGGGTGATGGGCGAGACCTCGGCCAAGCGCATGCGCGGCGGCGAGATGGACGATGTCATCTTCGCCGGCAATTCGGGCCGGCCGGCGCGCAATGTCGCCGAGGTCGAGGTGCTGCTGGACAATGGCGACCGCAAGGTGCCGGCCATGTTCAACGAGCATGAGCTGCTGGAGGTGCGCCGGCGGATCGATCGTGGCGAGGGTTCCAGCTATGAGGTGAACGGCAAGGAAGCGCGCGCCCGCGACGTGCAGCTTCTGTTCGCCGATTCCGCCACCGGCGCGCATTCGACCGCGATGGTGAGCCAGGGCCGGGTGGGCGCGCTGATCAACGCCAAGCCGACCGACCGGCGCGCGCTGCTGGAAGAAGCGGCGGGCATCACCGGGCTGCATTCGCGCCGCCATGAAGCCGAACTGCGGCTACGCGCCGCCGAAGCCAATCTCGCCCGGCTGGACGATGTCATCATCACGCTGGAGGGCCAGCTTCTCGCGCTCAAGAAACAGGCCCGCCAGGCCGTGCGCTACCGCAACATCGCGGGCCAGCTGCGCCGCTCCGAAGCGGTGCTGCTGCATCTGCAATGGCTCGATGCGCGCGAGCGCATGAGCCAGGCCGAGGCCGCGTTTGCCGCCGCCGAACACGAGGTCGCCGATTGCACCGGACGTGCCGCGGCCGCTTCCACGCGCCAGGCCGATGCGGCCACGGCCTTGCCGCCGCTGCGCATGGATGAGGCATCCGCCGCCGCCGAGCTGCAGCGCCTGACGATCGCGCGCGCCGGGCTCGGACGATGAAGAACGCCGTGTCATCGCCGCGACAGCCGAGGCCGAGCGCCGGCAAAGCCAGATCGGCGAGGATACCGGCCGCGAGCAGATCCTGGCCCGCGATGCCGAGGATGCCGGATCGCACGGCTGGTCGAAGAAGGCCGGGGGATCGAGGCCGCCGAAGGTGAAGCCGCGGCGCAAGCCGAAGATGCGGCGCGCGCGCTGACCACGGCCGAGAGCGCCGTCGCCGACAGCGAAGCCGAGCTGTTGAATGTGAGCCAGGCGGTCGCCACCGGCGAAGCGCGCGAAGCCGAACTCACCCGCCGCATCGAGGAACTGACCCAGCGCCTGGCGCGCCTTCGCCAGCGCCGCGAAGAGATTGCAGCCGAACGCGCGCCCATCGAGGCAGCGCTGCGCGACAATGCCGAACGCCAGGCGGCCGAGCGCCAGCTGGCGAGCAGCGAGGAAGCCCGCCAGACGGCCGAAGCGGAAGCTGCTCTCGGCCGCCGCAGCGCGAGCCGAAGGCGACAAGCGCTCTCGCCGCCGCGCGCGAGCCCATGGAAGCAGCGCGCAGCCGTGCGCGACAAACTGGCGGCGGAGGCCTCTGCCCTCGCCGCCTGACCGCGGCACATGAATCCGATCTCTGGCCGCCGGTCATCGACCGCATCACCGTGGCGCCGGGTTTCGAAGCAGCCCTGGGTGCTGCTCTCGGCGATGATCTGACGGCGGCGGCCGATGAAGGTGCGCCGCGCCACTGGCGCGATCTGGGCAGCAATACCGGTCCGGCCTTGCCCGCCGGCGCCGAGCCCTTGTCGCGCCATGTCCAGGCGCAGCCCTGCTTGGCGCGCCGCCTCTCGCAGATCGGCGTGGTCGCCGATGAGGCGATGGGCCGCGATCTCGCCGGGCAATTGG
The DNA here is from genome assembly GCA_963770335.1 of uncultured Alphaproteobacteria bacterium. GTDB lineage: Bacteria > Pseudomonadota > Alphaproteobacteria > Dongiales > Dongiaceae > DASXQK01. The sequence goes on along the minus strand of CAVYPG010000009.1, from coordinate 16,182 downwards.
CGCAGGGCCAGCGTCTGGTCAGCCGCGCCGGCGCGCTGTGGCGCTGGGACGGGTTCACGATTGTCGCCGGTGCGCCGACGGCCGCGGCCGTACGGCTCAGCCAGCGCAATCGCCAGGCCGTGCTGGCAGGCGAAGTCGCCACGGCAGAAGCCGCCGTGCAGAGCGCCGATGCGGCTTTTGCCGCAGGCGCGCGATCTGGAACGTGCAGCCGCGGCGCGCGATGAAGCCGCACGCCAGGCCTTGAACGGCGCCTATCAGGAGGTCGACCGCGCCCGCCAGGCGCTGGCCGCCGCGCAAGCGAAAGCAAGCCAGCTCGATGGCCGTCTGGCGGCGCTGATCGAGGCGGCCTCGGCGACCGAGAACGGCCTGGCCGAAAGCGAGCAGGCCCATGGCGATGCGTCAAGCGAGCGGGCGAACCTGCCCGATCTCGGCCAGGCGCGAACCCGCCAAGGCGAGCTCAAGACCGAACTCGCCGAAAAGCGCAGCCATCTCATCGAATGCCGCGCCGCCGACGATCGCCTGCGCCGCGAGAAAGAGGCGCGCGTTCGGCGCCAGCAGGCAATCGCCGAAGAAATCAACCTGTGGGCCGAGCGCGCCGAAGCCGCGCGCCGTCAGCTTGCTGCCTTGGCCGAGCGCCGCCAGGACGTGGAACAGGAAATCGAGCGGCTGGCGCGCCGGCCGGCCGAGATTGCCGAACAGCGCCACGCTTTGGCCGAGCTGATCGATCATGCAACGACGAAGCGCCGGGCCGCAGCCGACCGCCTGGCCGAGGCGGAGAGCGAACTCGCCAATGCCGATCGCGCGCTGAAGGCGGCCGAAGCCGAACTCGCGGCTGCGCGCGAAAGCCGGGTGCGCGCCGAGGGCGTCGTGGCCCAGGCAGCCGAAGCCAATCAGCTTCTGGTCGAGCGGGTGCGCGAGCGGCTGGAATGCGCGCCGGAAGAGGCGCTGGCGATTGCCGAACTCGATCCCGGCGAGGAACTGCCCCAGCGCGAACAGATCGAAACCCGCATCCAGCGCCTGATCCGCGAGCGCGAGAATATCGGCCCGGTCAATCTGCGCGCCGAGACGGAAGCAACCGAACTCGAGACCCAGCTCTCCGGCCTGCAGAACGAGCGCTCCGATCTGGTCAACGCGATTGCGCGGCTGCGCCAGGGCATTTCCAGCCTGAACCGCGAGGGCCGCGAGCGCCTGCTGGCCGCCTTCGAGGTGGTGAACAAGAATTTCGCCGAACTCTTCACCCGGCTCTTCGGCGGCGGGCGGGCCCATCTCAGCCTGACCGAGCATGAGGATCCGCTGGAAGCCGGCCTCGAGATCATGGCAAGCCCGCCCGGCAAGCGCCTCCAGCTCATGTCGCTGCTCTCGGGCGGCGAACAGGCGCTGACCGCGCTATCGCTGCTCTTTGCCGTGTTCCTCGCCAACCCGGCGCCGATCTGCGTGCTGGACGAGGTGGATGCCCCGCTGGACGATGCCAATGTCGACCGGTTCTGCACCCTGATCGAGGAAATGGCCCATACCACCTCGACCCGTTTTCTGGTCATCACCCATCACCGGATGACCATGGCCCGCATGGACCGCCTCTACGGCGTCACCATGGCCGAACGGGGCGTTTCCCAGCTGGTTTCCGTCGACCTTCAGCAGGCCGATCGCCTGCGGGCGACGGCGTGAATTCTGTCCGACATTTCAATTGGTTAGATAGCGTCCCGGCTTGCTTGACAGGCCCCGGGGCAGCCCTTATGTTCCCGCGCGCCAAGGCGGCAGGCTTCCGCCACCGGGGGCTTGCCGGAGGCGGCCGAAGCCGATGACACGGGGGAATCAGCCACCGGACCTGCAGGATTTCGACGCCCGTCTTCGCGCCGCGCGTGGGCGCGAGGGTGATGGGGCGAACGAACCGGCAGTATCAGATACGGTCGCCGACAGCGGTTCCGCAGCCGGCTATCGGGTCGGCGTCGAGTTGTTTGCCGGCATGTTGTTCGGCGCGGGCGTCGGGTGGTTGCTGGACCGCTGGCTGGGGACCAAGCCCTGGCTCATGGTCGTGCTTTTCATCCTTGGAGCAGCCGCCGGTCTGCTGAACAGCTACCGTGCCGTTATGCAGGCCAACCGGACACCCACACCGGGTACCGGTGGCGACAAGAGCGGACGAACGAAGGACTGAGGATCGTGGCAACCGAGAGCCCCCTGCATCAGTTTGAACTGGTCGAGCTGATCCCGATCAAGATCGGGGGCATCAACGCGTCCTTCACCAATGCATCGATGTGGATGCTGGTGGCCATCATCGGCGTCACCGTGTTCCTGACCATGGGCATGCGCAAACACGCGCTGGTGCCAGGCCGTTGGCAATCGATGGCCGAAATGAGTTATCAGTTCATCGCCAACCTGGTGCGCGACAATGCCGGCACCGAAGGGATGAAGTACTTTCCCTTCATCTTCACGCTCTTCATGTTCATCCTGTTCTGCAACGCGCTGGGCATGGTGCCCTACAGCTTCACGGTGACCAGCCACCTCATCGTCACGCTGGCGATGGCGCTGACGGTTTTCATCGGCGTGACGATCATCGGAATCGTCAAGCATGGGGTGAAATTCCTTCACCTGTTCTCGCCGGCCGGCGTGCCGATCCTCGTCATGCCGCTGCTGATCCCCATCGAAATAATTTCCTATTTCGTGCGGCCGGTCAGCCTCTCCGTCCGTCTGTTCCTCAACATGATGGTCGGCCATACCATGCTGAAGGTGTTCGCCGGCTTCGTCGTCCTGCTCGGCATATGGGGCATCGGCGCCGCTCGCCTTCATCGTCTTGTTCATCGGCTTCGAGTTATTCGTGGCGCTTCTGCAGGCCTACATCTTCGCCGTGCTGAGCTGCCTCTATCTGAACGACGCGCTGCATCCCCATCACTGATCGGCGCGGCTTAAGGCATCATCTCTGGACAAAGGAAGGATCGGGACTATGGATTTGGCATCGGCAAAAATGATCGGCGCAGGCCTGGCGACCATGGGCGTGCTGGGTGCTGGTATCGGCATCGGCGTTCTGTTCGGCAACTTCGTCAATGCCGGCATTCGCAATCCGGCGGCGGCGAAGACCCAGACCGGCAACCTCTTCGTCGGCATGGCGCTTTCCGAAGCGACCGCGATCTTCGCGCTCGGCATCGCGATGCTGATCCTGTTCGGCTAGAGCGAACCGGACGACGGGAAAGACGGAATAGTCGCGATGCGATGGGCTAATCACTGCCTGCGTTGGGCCGTTGTGGTGCTGCTACTCGCAGCATGTGCCGCTCCGGCCCTGGCTGCAGAGGGCGGGCTGCCTCAGCTCAACCCCGCGGTCTTCTCTCCGCAGCTCATCTGGCTCGCGATTTCCTTCATCGCCCTCTATTTCCTGATGTCGAAGCTGGCGCTGCCGGATATCAGCGCCACGCTCACAGCCAGGCAGCAGCGGCTCGAAGGCGACCTGGCAGCGGCCGAGAAATTTCGCGCCGAGGCTGAAGCTGCCATTGCCGCCTACAAGAAGAGCATTTCGGATGCCCGGGCGGCGGCACAGGCACAGATGAAAGAGGCTGCCGCCTCCATCCAGGCCGAAAGCGCGCGCCGCGAGGCGGCATTCGCCAGCGAGATCAATGCGCGCACCAAGGCGGCCGAGCAGGCCATCGCTGCCGCCAAGGAAAAGGCCTCGGCGGATATTCGTGCCATGGCGGGCGAAGCAACGCGCCAGCTGGTGACCCGCCTCTCCGGCGCGGAGCCGGCTGCCGGCGACATTGCGAGCGCGGTTGAAGCCGCCGGCCGGGAGAAGGCGTGATGGAATTCCTCCGCGATCCCGAATTCTGGATTGCCATCGCTTTCCTGATATTCATCGCCCTCGTCAGCCGCCCCATCGTCAAGGCGGTAAACAAGATCCTCGACGAACGCAGCGCCAAGATCCGCCACGACCTCGAAGAGGCGCGGCGCCTGCGCAGCGAGGCCGAGGCCCTGCTGGCCGAATACCAGAAGAAGCAGCAGGAGGCCGCCCGCGAGGCCGGCGACATTCTGGCGCGTGCCCGCGAGGAGGCCGAGCTGTTCCGCAAGGAAGGGGCGGCCAACCTGACTGCCGCTCTTGCCCGGCGCGAACGCATGGCGCTGGACAAGATCACCCAGGCCGAGGCCCAGGCCGTTGCCGAAGTGCGCAGCCAGGCCGTGGACCTTGCCGTTGCCGCCGCCCAGCGCATCCTGGAGCAGCAGATGGCCGGCCCCAAGGCCGGCAGCCTGATCGACCAGTCGATCGCCGAGCTGGACCGCAAGCTGCACTAGACGGCGCGCTGCCGGCGCGCGCCACGCACCGGCAACAACTTTACCCTCGTTCGTCATACCCGAGATCGGCCCCCAAGGCTCGGCCAAAGGAGGCCGAGGCTCGGGTATCCACTATTTCAGCGCTACGACGACTGGATACCCGGGCTCTGCCTTCGGCAGCCCCGGGTATGACGATGAAAAATGGCGCCGACGCGCGCCGTTCAAGCAAAACGCCCCGGCGATCGCTCGCCGGGGCGTTTTTCGTTTGCGCTGAGACGATTTAGAGAGCCTTCAGAACCGCTTCGGCGCTCGAGACCTCGAAGGCGCCGGGCGCTTCGATCTGCAGCTTCTTGACCACGCCATCATCGACCACCATGGCATAGCGCTGGGAGCGCAGGCCCATGCCATAGCCGGTGCCGTCCATGGTCAGGCCCACCGCCTTGGTGAAATCGCCATTGCCGTCGGCCAGCATCATCACCTTGTCGCCGACATTCTGGTCCTTGCCCCAGGCCGACATGACGAAGGCATCGTTGACCGAGAGACAGGCCACCGTGTCGACGCCCTTGCCCTTGAGCTCGTTGAAGTTGTTCACGAAGCCCGGCAGGTGCTTGGCCGAGCAGGTGGGCGTGAAGGCGCCGGGCAGCGCGAACACAACCACCTTCTTGCCCTTGAAGAGCTCGTCCGTGGTGATGGTCTGCACGCCGTCCTTGGTCTTGTGCTGAAGCTTGGCCGACGGAATCTTGTCCCCGACTTTGATCGTCATGATTTGATCCTCTCCTGGCTGAAAGATAAAAAGCGGAATGGCTCGCTTGCTAAGATAAGCAAGCCCTGTACCGGTTCAACGGCCCCGGTCAATCGCCGAGAATCGCGCCCGGCAGTTCAAGCGTATTTGTCACATGAAGCGGCAGGCCCCGAGGCGCGCTGTTCAGCCGCCGCCGGCCTCGCCACCAGCCTCGCCAATCGCCTCGCGCAGCGCGCTTTCGCTCAGCACCGGGGGCAGCGGCAGACCCTGCTGCGCCTTCGGTCCATAGACCGCGTTGAAGGGAATGCCGTAGCGCCCGAAGCTCGCCAGATATCGCGAAATTTCCGGATCGGGCCGTGTCCAGTCGGCCTTCAATCCGACGATCTTGCCGGCCGCGAGCTGATCCGCCACCCAGCCGTGATCCAGCACCAGCGCCTTGTTCACCTGGCAGTTGATGCACCAGTCCGCGGTCACGTCGACCAGCACCACCTTGCCCTGGCCGATGAGTTGGGTAAGCGCGCTCTCGCTGAAAACCTGCCAGGCCGCATCGGATTTGGCTGTATTGCCCGCGCTTGGCAGCGCACCGGCAAACAGCGCCGGCGCCAGCAAGGCCAGGATGCTGGCGGCGACCAGCCCGCCGCGCCGCAGGCGCGGCCGCAAATGACGCCAGGCGAGCAGGACGATCACGACAATGAGCGCCGCGCCGCTGACAAGGCTGGCGCGTCTGCCCCGCTTGTGCCGCGAGCACATAGAGCAGCCAGAGCGCCGTGCCGCCCATGGCGATGCCGAGAACGCGTTTCAGAATCAGCATCCAGGATCCTGGCCGCGGCAGGTGGGTGGCAAGGCCGGGCCATGCCGCCACCAGCAGATAGGGGGCGGCAAGCCCGATGCCGAGCGCGATGAAGATCACGAAGATATCCAGCGTGCCGCCGGCAAGCGCGAAGCCCACCGCCGTGGTGAGGAAAGGCGCGGTGCAGGGTGTTGCGAGCAATGTCGCAAGGCCACCGGTCAGAAAATCGCCGATCAGGCCGTGCTGGCGGTCGGCGGCCTGCGACAGGCGCCCGGCAAATCCCGGCAACGGCAATTCGAACCAGCCCCAGAGATTGCCCGCCAGCAAGGTCAGCAGCAGCGCCATGCCGACGAGGAAATGCGGCTGCTGGAATTGCAGCCCCCAGCCCACGGCGACACCCGCAGCGCGCAATCCGGCGATGGCACCGGCGAGGATGAGGAAGCTCGCCAGCACGCCGGCGGTCGAGGCGAGAAAGCTCAGGCGCACGCGATTTCTTGTGGCGCCACCATGGCCGACGAAGGCAAGCAGCTTCAGCGAGAGCACCGGCAACACGCAGGGCATCAGGTTGAGGATCAGCCCGCCCAGCAAGGCTGCCAGCAGCGCCGGCCAGAGAGCAGCAGCCGCCGCTCGCCGCGGGCAGCACGCGAGCTTCCATGCCGCGCTCGCCATCGGCCACGGTCAGCAGGATGGGCGTGCCGGCGAGCGGCGGCGCCTTGGCGTCGCGCTTCACATCGATCTCGAAGGTAGCATGGGTCTTGGCGGCATCGAGCGTGACCCGTGGTGCTGGAAAGTAAAGGCCGCCGGGCCCTTCGACGATGAGATCGGGATGATCCAGCGGCAGTGCCGATTCGATCGCCACGCTCGAAGGCGCGGATGCGCCTCGTCGCCGCTAGCCTCAGCCGAGATCAGATGCAGGCCATGGGCCGCTCCATCGCCCGGCACGCGGCTGGCATAGCGGTCGATCAGCTGGGCGAATTCGCTTGGGCCCGCCGCACCCGCCGGCAGATCGAGCGAGAGATTGGCCGAATAGGGAATGCAGACTTTTTCGCAGACCAGGTAATTGACCTTGAGGCGCAGGCCCATCGGTTCGGCCGGGTTGGCGGGCTTGGCCGCGATGGGAAGCACGACCTCGTCCTCATAGCCGAACGTATCCAGGCCGAAGAGCGTGAAGCGATGGGGCACCGGCCAGGCGAGATCGGCCGAAGCCAGGTTGGTCGAGCCCTTCCAATCGAGGCTGACGGGAAATCCCGCATCGCCGGGCGAGCGCCAATAGGTTTTCCAGCCGGGCACCAGCTCGATCTGCAAGCCGAGCGGCACCGTGGCGGCGCCGCTGCCATTACCGATGGCGGTCACGGCGGATACCAGGCGCAGCTTCGTCTGCTCCGTGCTGACCCAGGAGGACGCGGGCTCGGCGCGCGCCGTGCCGTTCGCCAGACACAGCAGCGCAGCCAGCAGGAAAATTGTGACGAAATTGCGCCTCATTGCCGGCGACTATAGTGCCACGGTTTTACCCAAAGCCTCACAAAACCCCCGCAGAACGTCACGAATCCGTGTAACATCGCAGCGTCTTGTAACATCGCATCTTGCCGGGACGAGGTTTTGCACCTAGGTCAAAACCATGGCTGACGTTCACAGCGATGGCTATCTGCTCGGCCAACTCCTGGTCGCCATGCCGACCATGCGCGATCCGCGCTTTACCCGCAGCGTCATCTTCGTCTGCGCCCATAACGCCGAGGGCGCCATGGGATTGGTGGTGAACCGCCTGGTCGGCTCGCTCACCTTCCCCGATCTTCTCGCCCAGCTCGAGATCCCGCGCAACGAGGCCGGCCGCGATATCCGCGTGCATTTCGGCGGGCCGGTCGATACCGGCCGCGGCTTCGTGCTGCATTCGCCCGATTACAGCGATGACGGCACGATGTTGATCGACGAAAGGGTCGCTCTCACCGCCAGTCTCGACATCCTGCGCGATATCGCCAGCGGCGGCGGCCCGCGCCGGAGCCTGCTGGCGCTGGGCTATGCCGGCTGGGGGCCGGGCCAGCTCGATATGGAGATCCAGGCCAATGGCTGGCTCTCGGCACCGGCCGACGATGCGCTGCTGTTCGATGCGAAGCTCGACGACAAGTGGGAGCGCGCCATCGCCAAGCTCGGCGTGCGCTCGGAGCATCTTTCGGGCGAAGCCGGCCACGCTTAGGACTCGATAGCGCTCCACTCTCTGTTCCCGGCGGGTCAGCCTGCCTAATTCCCCGCCCCCTTGATGGGGGCGGGTCAGGGTGGGGGTGACGCTTCTAATTCCTTCATGATTGCGGCCAGAACGCCCTCGAGGTTTTCAAGAACCTCGTTGTTCCAAAAACGAATCACGCGAAAGCCACGACTTCGTAACCAGGCCGTTCGCTCTTCATCAGCCGCCGAATTTGCCGCATGCTGCCCGCCGTCGACTTCGATGATGAGCCGGCTCTTCACGCAAAGGAAATCGACGACATAGGGACCGAGCGGCACCTGTTGGCGAAAGCGAGAAGCGTCGAGTTGGCGTCGCCTTAGGCGCTGCCAGAGGCGAATTTCCGCCTTCAGTGCGGTTCTTCCGCAATTGTTGCGCGGTTTGCGTCCCCAACTTTGCCTCCAAATGCGCAGCATGACGCTCGAGCAAGAAGCGTCACCCCCACCCCTGCCCGCCCCCATCAAGGGGGCGGGGGCTTCTTGTCAGTCCGTTCACACCACTTCGCTGACACGCCGCGCTTCACCCCCACCCCTGCCCGCCCCCATCAAGGGGGCGGGGGATTCAAGCTTCACACCCCGCGCTTGAAGTCTTCGGCCAGCAGCGAATGCAGGACATGGTCCTGCCAGGTGCCGTTGATCTTGAGGTAGCGCACGGCATAGCCCTCTTCGCGAAAGCCGAGTTTTGCCAACAGCGCGCGGCTTGCCTTGTTGGTGGGAAGACAGGCGGCTTCCACCCGATGCAGGCCGAGGCGGTCGAAGGCGTAAGGCAGCAAGGCCAGCATCGCCTCGCTCATGCCGCCCTGGTTGGCATGGGCTTCGCCCATCCAGTAACCGACGCTGGCGGTCTGGGCCACGCCCCGGCGCAGGTGGCTGAGATTGACGCCGCCCAGCAGCTGTTCGCCATCACGGCGGAAAATGAAAAAGCCATAACCCTGATCGTTGCGCCACTCGGTCGCCATCTGGCGCAGCCGCCGGCGATAGGCGGCGAGGCTCAACGCATCGTCGGGCCAGCTCGGCTCCCACGGCACCAGGAAATCGCGGGATGAGGCGCGCAAGACGGTCCAGTCGCGGAAATCCGCCAGCACCGGCCTGCGCAGAATGAGGCGCGTCGTCTCCAGCCGTGGTCCGCGGACGAGATCGAAGCCGAGCATCGCCGAGAGGTGGCGCGAGCGTCAGGCGGCGAGCCGCCCGGCGACGCTGTCGAGCCGGGCGAGACGGCCGAGCGGTCCGAGGGCGGCAAGCGTCGGCCGGCCGGCCATCAGCCGGCGCGCCACGCGGCCCAGCTGATCGGCATCGACCGCTTCGATGCGGCGCATGATCTCTTCACTGGTGAGGGGCCGGCCATGGACCAGGATCTGGCCCGCCATCTGCTCGGCGCGATTGCTGGTGGATTCCCGCGCCATCAGCACGCCGGCCCGGGCCTGCGCACGGGCACGGTCCAGCTCGTCGCGGTCAGCGTGGCCGGCAGGCGGCGCAGCTCCTCGATCACCAGCGGCAGGATTTCCTCGGCTTCCTTTTCGCCGGTGCCGGCATAGACGCCGAAGATCCCGCCGTCGCGAAAGGCGCTGTTGAAACTGTAGATGCTGTAGACGAGGCCGCGCTTCTCGCGGATCTCCTGGAACAGGCGCGAGGACATGCCGCCGCCGAAAAGCGTGGAGAGAATGCCCAGCGCATAATAATCGGGATCGAGATAGCTGACGCCGGGCAGGCCCAGCACCAGATGCACCTGTTCCAGATCGCGCTCGCTGCGGCTCTCGCCACCCTGATAGCGGGCGGGCTCCGGCGAATGGGCGTCGCTGGTCGCCAGATCGTTGAAGGCCTTCTTGGCAAGCTCGACCAGCCGCTCGTGATCCACCTGGCCCGCGGCGGCCAGCACCAGGCGCTCGGGCGCGTAATGGCGGCGCATGTACTGGGCGATGGTCTCGCCCTGCATGGATCCGACGATCTCGGCCCGGCCCAGCACCGGGCGGCCCATGGGCTGGTCCGGGAAAGCGGTCGCCTGGAAATGATCGAAGACGATGTCGTCGGGCGTGTCCTCGGCCTGGCCGATCTCCTGCAGCACCACGGCGCGCTCGCGCGCCAGCTCCTCGGCATCGAATGTCGAATGCTGCAGGATGTCGGCGATGATATCGACGGCGAGCGGCAGATCGTCCGCCAGGATGCGGGCGTAATAGGCCGTCTGCTCGCGCGCCGTATAGGCGTTCAGATGCCCGCCCACCGCCTCGATCTCCTCGGCGATGGCGCGCGCACTGCGCCGGGCCGTGCCCTTGAAGGCCATGTGTTCCAGCAGATGCGAGACGCCGTTGATCTCGGCCGATTCATTGCGCGTGCCGACATCGGCCCAGACGCCGAGCGAGACCGTCTCCACCGAATCCATCCGGTCGGTCGCCACCCGAAGTCCGTTGGCCAGGCGCGTAACCTGAACGCCCGTCTTGTCGCCACTCGTCTTGTGGCCACTCGTCTTGTCACTGCTCATGCGGCTCTCCCGGCGGCAACCTGGCCGCGAATATGTGTCTTGAGGGCCGCGAGATCGTTGGCCAGCACGCTGAAGCGCTCGGGCCGCTCATAGAGATCGGCGAGCGCCGGCGGCAAGGGGGGCCGCACGCCCGTCGCCTTTTCCACCGCATCGGGGAATTTGGCGGGATGGGCCGTGCCCAGCGCCACGACTGGCGACATCGGGATCGAGCTTCACCGCGCGGGCGGCCGCCAGGCCAATGGCGCTATGGGGATCGATCAGCTCGCCGGTCTCCTGATAGAGGCCCTTCATCGCGGCAAGGGTCTGCCCATCGTCCAGCCGGTGGCCGGCGAAGAGATCGCTGAGCCGCTTATGCTGGCCAGGATCGAGGCGTGATTTCCCCGCTCTGGCGGAATTGCTGCATGGCGCGCACGAGGCGCGCCGGATCGCGGTCGTAAAGGTCGAACAACAGCCGCTCCGCATTGCTGGAAACCTGAATATCCATGCTCGGGCTTAATGTGGGGTGCACGGCCCCCATTTTCATGACCCCGCTTTGGATGAAGCGCGTCAGGATGTCGTTGCTGTTGGAGCCGACGATGAATTTCTCCACCGGCAGGCCCATGGCGCGGGCGGCATAGCCTGCATAAACATTGCCGAAATTGCCGGTCGGCACGGCAAAGGCGATCCGGCGCTTTGGGCGCGCCCAGCGCAATGGCGGCCGCCACGTAATAGACGATCTGGGCCATGATGCGGCCCCAGTTGATCGAATTGACCGCCGCCCAGATGCATCTCGTCGCGGAAAGAGGCATCGGCGAACAGGCCCTTCACCAGGTCCTGGCAATCGTCGAAGGAGCCGCGGATGGCGATGTTGCGCACATTGGGCGACATCGACCGTGGTCATCTGCCGGCGCTGCACCTCCGAGGTGCGGCCCTCGGGATGCAGGATGAAGATGTCGATGGCCGGCCGGTCGCGGCAGGCCTCGATGGCGGCCGAGCCGGTATCGCCCGATGTCGCGCCGACGATGGTGATGCGCTGGCCGCGCTTGGCCAGCACGTGGTCGTAGAGCCGCCCCAGAAGCTGGAGCGCCACATCCTTGAAGGCCAGCGTCGGCCCGTGGAACAGCTCCATCAGCCAGAGCCGGCTATCGATCTGCTTCAGGGGCGCCACCGCCTTGTGGCCGAAGCCGGCATAGGATTCCTGCACCAGCCGGGCGAAATCCGCTTCGCCGATGCGCCCGCCGAGGAAGGGCTGCATCACCCGTGCCGCCAGCGTCGGATAATCGAGACCGGCCAGAGCGGCGAGATCGAGCTGCGGCCAGCTCTCAGGCAGGAACAGCCCGCCGTCGCGGGCAAGCCCGGTCAGCAGGACCTCATCAAAGGCCAGCGAGGGCTGGGCGCCTCGGGTGCTGAGATAGCGCAAGAACGGATGACCTATGGCTGCCGGAAGCGAAGGGCCGCTACCCTATAGGCCGTGCCCCGGCGAGGCAAGGCGGCGGCAAGATATTGATATATCTTATGATTTACCCGGTTTTGCAGCCCGGAACGACAGCACCCGATAGATGAGAAATCCGTAGAGGGCGACGAGGCCGATGGCATAGAGCGCCGCAAGCCCGCCCTCCCAGGGTGCCAGCGCGTCCTGCTGCGGCAGGCGCTGGCCGGCGAAGAGCGCCATGGCGAGAGCGGCGAGCGGGATCATGCACGAACATGCCGATGCGGCCGACGCGCCACGACATGCGCCAGCTCGCCGCCCGATGGGCCAGGATCTCCGCCGGGGTCAGCGGCTCGCTGCGCGCCTTGCGGTCGAGCAGCAGGATGGCGAGCAGGCGCCGGCGGCGCAGCATGACAAAGGCATAGATCAGGGCCAGCAGCGGAATTGCGATCGCAATCCGGATGATGGCGGAATTTGCCACCGGCACCAGCTCGGGATGGGCGAGTGCGATGTTCGGCAGGACGAAATAGAGCAGCAGGGCCACGCCGCCGACGCCGGCCAGAGCGCGCTGCGAGCCGCTGCGCTCGATGCGCACCGCCTCGTCCAGCAGCTCGCGGTCGACGCGATAGCCGGGCTTATCGAACCCGAAGGGATAGTAGTCGAACCCATTCTCGCGGGGCACGAACAGGCGGGCGACGGCGCGGTCGATGTCGGTCATGCGCCAGCTTTATCAAAGATCGGGCGCGAAGGGAAAGCGGACTAGGTCGCGGGCGCTTTTTTTATCGCCGACACGAGGGCGAGCTCTGAGTATCGCAGGATCGTTATTACTGCATAACCCGTCGCTGCAATAGGTACCCAAGCGCTAGCACAAACAAGCGCCGACAAATCATCAGAAAAAATCAACCTCGTCACCCAGGCTGCAAATCCTGCAAGCAGTCCCAAGTAAAGAAACTCAACACAATGCGTCATGGCAGACGTCTGGTGCCACAGCTGCAGGTTCCGGTTGCGTCGCTCTTCGACTGAGAATTCGGCAACCCGCGCCGGCGAATTGCCGAGAATGTGGCGCAAACGCCATGTCCTAAGGGACACCTTGAGAGGAAGGAGATAAGGCAGAGAGCACCGCACCGCCGGCAAGTCCGTTCACGAAAGTGTCCAGTGCGGTCGCCGGTTTGAATATCAGCAGATATACGAACGGAAGGAGCGCGATGATCCAGATAAACGGCCCAAAGGAACCGCCGGGTGTCCTAAGCGCTGCCGTAATCTCGGCCAGGCAAGTCTTGTCGATCTGAAACCCAGGCTCGCCGAAGCCCCTTGGGAAATAATCCAGGGCACCGTCGCTACGCTCGCGCCACAACTTACGGACTAGACGCTCCACAAGCTTTTCGCCCGTAAACCCGCCGAAGGGGAAATAGTCCCAGTCGAAGAACAGCAGTTCCATTTGCTAGCTCGATGCCGCTGACGGCAGTCCATGGCAGATCTGAGCCAATAATAGCGCCACTCAACCTATGGTCGCAAGGCGCCGCTCTTAGCTCAAATACCGCCGCTCCAGATGCGCCTTGAAGATCGCCGGCTCGAGGGGCTTGCCCGTGGCGCGTGTCACCAGTTCGACCGAGCTCCAGCGCGAGCCCTGGCCATGGATATACTCGCCGAGCCAGGCCATGAGTGGGGTGAAATCGCCGCGCGCTATCGCGGCGGGTATTCCCGGCACGGCGCGCTTGGCCGCATCGTAAAGCTGGGCCGCCGTCATCGCGCCTAAGGTGTATGTCGGGAAATAGCCCCAGGCGCCGGTGAACCAGTGGACATCCTGCAGGCAGCCGCGGCGATCGTCGGGCGGGGTGATGCCCAGCAGTTCCTTCATCCCGTCATTCCACGCACCCGGCAGGTCGGCGAGTGCGAGATCGCCAGCGATCAGCGCCTTCTCGAGGCGATAGCGCAGGATGACGTGGCTGGGATAACAGACCTCGTCGGCATCCACGCGGATGAAGCCGGGCTCGACCCGGGCATAGAGACGCTGAAGATTCTCCGGCGACAAAGGCCGCGCCCTCGGCGGCGAAGGCCTCGCGCAACAGCGGCGCCAGGAATCCCAGAAATTCCGGTGAGCGGCAGACCTGCATCTCCACCAGCAGCGACTGGCTTTCATGCAGCGCCATGCCGCGGGCCGAGCCCACCGGCTGATAGCGCCAGGCAGCCGGCCGGTTGCGCTCATACATCGCATGGCCCGTCTCGTGCAGGGTTCCCATCAGGGCCGAGACAAAATCGTCGTCGCGGTAGCGGGTGGTGATGCGCACATCGTCCTGCACCCCGCCGCAGAAGGGATGAAGGGAAACGTCAAAACGGCCATGGGCGAAATCGAATCCGACGATGCCCATGAGGCGCCGGCCGAGCTTCTGCTGATCCGCAAGCGCGAACGGACCCGCGGGCCGGACCGGCGCCGGGCGCTTGGCCTGTTTTGCCAGCGCCGCCTCGCGCAAGGCAGGCAGGAAAGACAGATCGGCGAACAGCCGGTCGATTTCCGCCACCCGCATGCCGGGCTCGAACTCGTCGATCAGCGCTTCATAGGGCTGGCAGCCGAGCTTGTCGGCTTTTGCCTGCGCAGCTTCGCGCACGAGGCCGAGCAGGATCTCGAGATCGGGCCGGATCATGGCGAAGTCCGAGGCCGGGCGCGCCTCGCGCCAGAGCGTGTCGCAGCGGCCGACGGATTTGGCGAGCGCCTCGACCAGATCGGGGCTCAGCGCCGTGGCGTGGATCCACAGCCGCCGCATCTCGTGCAGATTGGCCTGCTGCCAGGGATCGAGCTCCGCCTTCGTCGACTTCGGCGCCATCGAGCAGATCGCGCATCGCCGGATCGGCGAGCATGCCGTGGCAGACCAGATCGAGAGCCGCGATCTGTTCGGTACGCGCATCCGACCCGCCGCTTGGCATCATCACCGCGGTATCCCAATCCAGCACCGCGCGGCCGTCCTTCAGCGCCGTCCAGCGATGGAAGCGCCGCTCCAGCTCGGCATAAGCGGGTGGGCGATTGGCGAGAGCCAGGTTCATGTCGTCTTGTCTCCTGTCGCTTTGTCCTTCGCCTCTTTTTCCTTCTGGCGGTGATAGAGGACGTAGATCACCGACAGCGCGATCGCGAGCGCGAACCAGGTGATGGCGTATTGCAGATGATCGTTGGGCAGGTTGATGCGCGTCTGGCCGCCGATGGGAAAGCCGCCGGGGTTGGGCTGCGGCCCGGCTTCGACGAAGAATCGCGTCTCGGTATCAGGCAGGCCAGCGAGCTTTGCCATCGCCGGCAGATCGACCCAGAAGAAGAAGTTCAGATCGGGCCGGTTGTCCGGCACGAACCAGGTCTGTATGCCGTTGAGGCGCAGTGCGCCATCGAGCGTGACGGGCCCGCTGACATTGCCGGCGGCGCGTTTGTCGGCGGTCTTGCGATCGAGCGGGATCCAGCCGCGATCCACCAGCAGCGTACGTCCATCGGCGAGGCGAAACGGCGTGACGACGTGATAGCCGGGATTGCCGTTCATCGAGCGCGCGCCCAGGAAGATCTCCTTCTCGTGCACGAATTCGCCGCTGAGCGCCACATGGCGATATTCCATGCCGCTGACATCGGTGCCGGGATCGGGTAGTGCGGCCGGTGCGGCCGAGATGCGCTCGGTGCGTTCGGCGATCAGCGCTTCCTTCCATTGCAGGCGGTAGAGCTGCCAGACGCCGAGCCCCAGCATCAGCAGCACCGCGGGCACCGTAAAGACGGTGGGCCAGAAGGTCGGTTTGAATTTCATCCTTGGTAATGCCGGGTCAGGAATGCCGGGATTCGCCCGATTGATGCTTGTACTGGATGGCGATCATGATCGCCTTGGCCGGGCGCAGCAAGGCGATGGAAGCGCCCAGGATCACCGGCCCCCAGACCACCATATGCACCCAGATGGGCGGCGAAAACCACGCCTCCATCAGCAGGGCCAGCGGCACCACCAGCGCGCCGACGATGAAGATGATGAACACGGCCGGGCCGTCGGCGCTGTCGGCGGCCGAAAGATCGAGCCCGCATTGCGGACATTTCGGCGGTGACCTTGAGGAAGCCATCGAACAGCCTGCCCCGTCCGCAGCGCGGGCAGCGGCAGGCAAGTCCGGTGGAAAGAACGCTCACTAGTGAGTGGCGTAGGGGCCGGGACCAGCACCGAAGAAGTAGATGCAGGTGAACAGGAACAGCCACACCACGTCGACGAAATGCCAGTACCAGGCGGCGGCCTCGAAGCCGAAATGATGTTCCGGCTTGAAATGACCCGCCTTGGCCCGGAAGAAGCAGACGATCA